>JAXMEQ010000007.1:0-264584 GCA_046348225.1 Ramlibacter sp. | reverse complement strand
TTGCCGGCCTCAATGCGGGCGATGTCCAGCGTGCCTTCGATCAGGCTCAGCAGGTGCTCGCCACCGCGCTTGATCACATTCACCGCCTGCTTGCGGTGGGCGGGCACGCCGGCGTCTTCGCCCATCAACTGCGCATAGCCCAGGATGCTGTTGAGCGGCGTGCGCAGCTCGTGGCTGATGGCGCTGATGTAGCGGCTCTTGGCCTGGTTGGCCTGCTCGGCCGCCAGCTTGGCCGTCTGCAGCGCGGCGTCGGTCTGCCGGTGCAGCTCGATCTCGCGCATCAGCAGGTGGGTCTGGCGGTTGGACTCCTCCTGCGCCACCTGACGGCTCTTGTGCGCCAGCACCAGCCACCAGGCCACGATGCCGGCGATCACCAGCAGCGCCATGTAGGCCTTGAGGAAGCCGGAGCGCAGCGTGCCGTCGGCCGCACTCTCGCCCAGCGCCGCCAGTGCGCGCAGTTCCTGGTGGTACAGCAGGCCGAACACCGTGGCCAGCAGCGGCACGATGATCAGCATCAGCAGCAGGAAGTGGCCGAGGCCGGTGTCCAGGTACGGCCAGATGCGTTTGGGCAGCAGCCAGCGCAGCGCACCCGACCACTGGGCCGACAGGCTGGCGTGCGGTTTGCACAGGTCGCCACAGCGCGCATCCAGCGTGCAGCACAGCGAACAGATGGGGCCCTGGTAGGCGGGGCAGTGCGCCATGTCCGGGCCTTCGTAGTCGCGCTCGCAGATGACGCAGCGGCGTACCGCCAGCCGCTGATAGTCGCCCGGCCCGGCCGGGGCCTCGTCGGCCCGGGCGATGTAGTAGCGCCCGCGCGTGGCCCAGGCGATCAGCGGCGCAGCCACGAACGCGGTGGCCATGGCAATCACGGCCGAGAACGCCTGCGCCAGCGGGCCAAACAGCCCCAGGTGGGCGGTGATCGACAGGGCCGAGGCCAGCACCATGGCGCCCACGCCCACCGGGTTGATGTCGTAAAGATAGGCACGCTTGAACTCGATGCCCCTGGGCGAGAGGCCCAGCGGCTTGTTGACCACGAGGTCGGCCACCACCGCCATGATCCAGGCGATGGCGATGTTGGAGTACAGCCCCAGCACGTCGCCCAGCGCCTGGAACACGTTCATCTCCATCAGCATGAAGGCGATCAGCGTGTTGAACACCACCCACACCACGCGCCCCGGGTGGCTGTGCGTCACGCGCGAGAAGAAGTTGCTCCAGGCCAGCGAGCCGGCGTACGCATTGGTGACGTTGATCTTGAGCTGCGACACCACCACAAACACCGCCGTGGCCGCCACCGCCCAGCCATAGTGCGGAAACACGTATTCGTAGGCCGCCAGGTACATCTGGTTCGGGTCCACCGCGCGGTCCAGCGGCACCATGTGGGTGATGGCCAGGTAAGCCAGCAGCGCACCGCCCAGCATCTTGATGACGCCCAGAATCACCCAGCCCGGCCCGCCGGCCAGCACCCCGAGCCACCAGCGGCCACGGGTCTGCGCGGTGGGGGCCGGCATGAAGCGCAGGTAGTCGGCCTGCTCCCCCATTTGGGTGATGAGCGCAATACCCACCGTGAGTGCAGCACCAAACAGGTGCAAATTGAAGGTCGGTGACGCACCTTTTTCACCGATATAGTGCGTGACGCCCGCAAACGCACCAGGGTCGCGCATAAGCACATAGACAAAAGGCACGATCAGCATCACCAGCCACAGCGGCTGCGTCCAGACCTGCAACCGGCTGATGACCGACACCCCGTGCGTGACCAGCGGAATCACCACCAGTGCGCAGATCAGGTAGCCCCAGCTCGGCGGGATGCCCAGCGCCAGTTCCAGCGCGTAGGCCATGACGGCGGCCTCCAGCGCAAAGAAGATGAAGGTGAAGGAGGCGTAGATCAGGCTGGTGATGGTGGAGCCGATGTGGCCAAAGCCGGCGCCGCGCGTCAGCAAGTCCATGTCCACCCCGTAGCGGGCGGCATACACACTGATGGGCAGGCCCGCCAGGAAGATGATGAGCCCGGTGGCGACGATGGCCCAGAAGGCGTTCATGAAGCCGTACTGCACCAGCAGCGTGGCGCCCACCGCCTCCAGGATCAGGAACGAGGCGGCGCCAAACGCGGTGTTGGCCACCCGCCATTCCGACCACTTGCGAAAGCGCTGCGGCGTGTAGCGCAGCGCGTAGTCTTCCATGGTCTCGCTGGCCACCCAGCTGTTGTAGTCGCGCCGCACCTTGACCACGCGCTGCGGCGCGTCCTGCTCGCCGGCAGGCACGGGGACGATGGGGATGACAGGGCTCACAGCCCCAAGGTGCAGGTTTCATGCCGGGCTGCGCCATTGGGCGTATGGCACGGCATGGGGTTTGCAACATAATCTTCCGACACCCTCGACACGCCCGCCATGGAACTCACCCCCCGCGAAAAAGACAAGCTGCTGATCTTCACGGCCGCGCTGCTGGCCGAGCGCCGCAAGGCGCGCGGGCTCAAGCTCAACTACCCCGAGGCCGTGGCGCTGATCTCCGCCGCCGTGATGGAGGGGGCCCGCGACGGCAAGACCGTGGCCCAGCTGATGAGCGAAGGCCGCAGCGTGCTCACGCGCGCCGACGTGATGGACGGCATCGCCGAGATGATCCCGGACATCCAGGTCGAAGCCACTTTCCCGGACGGCACCAAGCTCGTCACGGTTCACCAACCCATCGTTTGAGGCACCACGCCATGGTTTCAACTGCTACAAAATTAATAGCGGCTTGCGCAGCATTGACGGGGGCTACAGCCGTTTTTGCCCATGAAGGGCACGGCCTGGGCGGCAGCCACTGGCACGCCAGCGACACGCTGGGCTTTGTGGTGGTGGTCGCGCTGGCGGCCGTCGCGCTGTGGCTTTCGCGCAAGTGAGGCGGCCATGATCCCCGGCGAACTTTTCACCGACGACGGCGAGCACGCGCTCAACCCCGGCCGCCGCACGCTCACGGTGGTGGTGCAAAACACCGCCGACCGGCCGATCCAGGTGGGCTCGCACTACCACTTTGCCGAGACCAATGGCGCCCTGCGCTTTGACCGCGACGCCGCGCGCGGCATGCGGCTGAACATTGCCTCGGGCACGGCGGTGCGGTTCGAGCCGGGCCAGCAGCGCACGGTGGAACTGGTGGACTACAGCGGTGCGCGCACGGTGTACGGCTTTCGCGGCCTTGTTCAGGGGAAACTGTGATGGCAACGATTGGACGACGCGCCTACGCCGAGATGTTTGGCCCCACCACGGGCGACCGGGTGCGCCTGGCCGACACCGGCCTGGTGGTGGAGGTGGAAGACGACTACACCCTGCGCGCGGGTGGCTACGGCGAAGAGGTGAAGTTCGGCGGCGGCAAGACCATCCGCGACGGCATGGCCCAGTCGCAGAAAACGCGGGCCGAGGGCGCGATGGACTGCGTGCTGACCAACGCGCTCATCATCGACCACTGGGGCATCGTCAAGGCCGACATCGGCCTCAAGGGCGGTCGCATCGTGGCCATTGGCAAGGCCGGAAACCCCGACACCCAGCCCGGCGTGGACATGATCATCGGCCCCGGCACGGAGATCATCAGTTGCGAAGGCAACATCGTCACCGCCGGCGGCATTGACAGCCACATCCACTTCATCTGCCCGCAGCAGATCGAAGAAGCCCTGGCCAGCGGCGTGACCACCATGCTGGGCGGCGGCACCGGCCCGGCCACCGGTACCTTTGCCACCACCTGCACGCCCGGCCCCTGGAACATCGAGCGGATGCTGCAGGCGGCCGACGCCTTCCCGATGAACCTGGGCTTTCTGGGCAAAGGCAATGCCTCGCTGCCGGCCGCGCTGCACGAGCAGATCAACGCCGGCGTGATCGGCCTCAAGCTGCACGAAGACTGGGGCACCACGCCCGCGGCCATCAGCAACTGCCTGGACGTGGCGGACGCGACCGACACGCAGGTGGCCATCCATTCCGACACGCTCAACGAGTCGGGCTTTGTGGAAGACACGATTGCGGCCACCAAGGGCCGCGGGCTGTGCGCCTTCCACACCGAAGGCGCGGGCGGCGGCCATGCGCCCGACATCCTGCGCGTGGTGGGGGAGGCCAACTTCCTGCCCAGCTCGACCAACCCCACCATGCCCTACACCCGCAACACGCTGGACGAGCATGTGGACATGCTGATGGTCTGCCACCACCTGGACCCGGCCATCGCGGAAGATCTGGCCTTCGCTGAAAGCCGCATCCGCAAGGAAACCATCGCGGCGGAGGACATCCTGCACGACCTGGGCGCCATCAGCATGATGAGCAGCGACAGCCAGGCCATGGGCCGTGTGGGCGAGGTGATCATCCGCACCTGGCAGACGGCGCACAAGATGAAGGCGCAACGCGGCGCCCTGGCCGAAGACTCGGCGCGCAACGACAACTTCCGCGCCAAGCGCTACATCGCCAAGTACACCATCAACCCGGCCATCGCCCACGGCATCCGCCACGAGGTGGGCAGCATCGAGCCCGGCAAGTGGGCCGACCTGGTGGTGTGGAAGCCGGCGTTCTTCGGCATCAAGCCGGCGCTCATCCTCAAGGGTGGTTTCATCGCCTTTGCGGCCATGGGCGACCCGAATGCGTCCATCCCCACACCCCAGCCGGTGCACTACCGGCCGATGTTCGGCGCCTATGGCGGCGCCCTGGCCCGCGGCTCGCTCACCTTTGTGTCGGGCGCGGCATACAACGCGGGGGTGAAGGAGCGGTTTGGCCTGGCGAAGAACGTCAGCGCCGTCAAGGACATCCGCCAGGTGCGCAAGCAGCACCTGATCCACAACGGCTATGTGCCGAAGATGGAAATCGACCCGCAAACCTACGCCGTGCGTGCGGATGGCCAGCTGCTCACCTGCGAGCCCGCCACCGAGCTGCCGATGGCCCAGCGCTACTTCCTGTTCTGATGCTGCAGGCCTCCAAACTGCTGCCCGGCGGCGCCGGACTCTCGCCGGTGCTGCTCAAGCGCGCCGCCAGCGTCGCGCTGGACTGGGACGTGCGCCAGAAGAGCCGCTTTGACGCCACCGACTCGCACGGCCGGCATGTCGGCGTGTTCCTGCCGCGCGGCACCGTGGTGCGCGGGGGTGACGTGCTGGTGGCCGAAGACGGCTCGCTCATCACCGTGCAGGCGGCGCCACAGCCGGTGCTGGTGATCACCCACTGCCCCCAGCATGGCACGCCGTTTGACCTGACGCGCGCCGCGTACCACCTGGGCAACCGCCATGTGCCGATCGAGCTGAAGCCCGACCACCTGAAGATCGAGCCCGACCATGTGCTGGCCGACATGCTGCGCGCCATGCACCTGATCGTGAAGGAGGCCGAGGCCGCGTTCGAGCCTGAGGGCGGCGCCTACAGCGCGCAACCGGGCTACGGTCATGCCCACGGCGGGCACGGGCACGACCACCACGACCATGACGGCCACGCGCACCACGACCACTGACGCGTCGCTGCTGCAGCTGATCTGGCTCGCCTCGCCGGCGCTGCCCATCGGCGGCTTTTCGTATTCCGAGGGGCTGGAGGCGGCCATTGAGCACGGCCTCGTCACCACCGATGCGCAGGCAGCCGACTGGCTGGCCGACCAGTTGCACCTGGGCCTGGCGCGCGGCGACCTGGCCGTGCTGGCGCAAGCCCTGCCCGCCTGGCGCGCGAACGACCTCGCGCGCGTGGCCGCGCTCAACGACTGGGTGCTGCAGACCCGCGAAACCAGCGAGATGCGCCAGCAAACCGAGCAGATGGGCCGCTCGCTGGTGGAGTGGCTCAAATCCATTGAGCCCGCCGTGGCGGCACAAGCGCCCTTTCCGCTCACCTACCCCGTGGCCTATGCGCTGGCCGCCGCCAGCAGCAACGCACCCGCACGCGACACGCTGCTGGCCTTTGCCTTCGGCTGGGCCGAGAACATGATGCAGGCCGCCATCAAGGCCGTGCCGCTGGGCCAGAGCGCGGGGCAGCGCATCCTGCTGCGCCTGAGCCGCGAAATCCCCGCCGCCGTGGACCATGCCCTGAGCCTGGGCGACGATGCGCGGCAGGCCTTCAGCCCGATGCTGGCCATCCTATCGGCCCGCCACGAAACCCAATACTCCCGACTGTTCCGATCATGACGCTGCACCACATTGCCCATCGCACCAAGAAACTGCCCCCTTTGCGCGTGGGCATCGGCGGCCCAGTGGGCTCCGGCAAAACCACGCTGCTGGAAATGCTGTGCAAGGCCATGCGCGAGCGCTACGACCTGGTGGCCATTACCAACGACATCTACACCAAGGAAGACCAGCGCATCCTGACGGTGAGCGGCGCGCTGCCGGCCGAGCGCATCATGGGCGTGGAAACCGGCGGCTGCCCTCACACCGCCATCCGCGAGGACGCGTCGATCAACCTCGAAGCCATCGACCGCATGCTGGTGGACTTTCCCGAGGCCGACGTGGTGTTTGTGGAAAGCGGCGGCGACAACCTGGCCGCCACCTTCAGCCCCGAGCTGAGCGACCTGACGATCTACGTGATCGACGTGGCGGCGGGCGAGAAGATTCCGCGCAAGGGCGGCCCCGGCATCACCAAGAGCGATCTGTTCGTCATCAACAAGACCGACCTGGCGCCCCACGTGGGCGCCAACCTCGACGTGATGGAAGCCGACACCCAGCGCATGCGGCGCGGCAAACCCTATGTGATGACCAACCTCAAGACGCTCGCGGGCGTGGCCGAGGTGGTGGCCTTCATCGAGCGCAAGGGCTTGCTGGCCGCGTAGAATCGCGCCTGCTGGAAGCGTGGCAGAGTGGTCGATTGCACCGGTCTTGAAAACCGGCAACCCGCAAGGGTTCGTGAGTTCGAATCTCACCGCTTCCGCCAGGGCTGCTCAGCCCGCCAGAAACATCCCCTGCAGATCGCTCAAGAAGTCAAAGCCCCGCGCCGTGGGTTTGACGCGTGCAAAGTCGCGCTCGATCAAACCCTTTTTTTCAGCCTCGTCCAGCCCCTGCTGGATGGCGGTGACGGGCAAGCCGGTGCGCTCTGAAAACTGCTGCAGCGCAAAGCCGTCTTTCAGCCGCAGCGCATTGAGCATGAATTCAAACGGCAGGTCGGCGCGCGCGACTTCGTCGTCCTGCGCCACGGCCTGGCCCGCAAGTGCGTTGTCCATGTAAAGCTTCGGCTCGCGATAGCGCACCTGGCGCACCACGCGGTGCGCAAAGCTCAGCTTGCTGTGCGCGCCGGCGCCAATGCCCAGGTAGTCGCCAAACTCCCAGTAGTTGAGGTTGTGCCAGCAGCGGTGGCCCGGCCGGGCATAGGCCGACACCTCGTAGCGCGCGAGGCCCGCCGCACCCACCCGCTCGGTGATGCGGTCAAGCATGGCGTAGGCCGCGTCTTCCTCCGGTACCGCGGGCGGAAACTTGGCGAAGTAGGTGTTGGGCTCGATGGTCAGGTGGTAGATGGAGATGTGCGGCGGCGCCAGCGCCAGGGCTTGCGTCAGGTCGGCGTCCAGCTGGCCGGGCGTCTGGCCCGGCAGCGCGTACATCAGGTCCAGGTTGAAGGTGTCAAAGGCCTGTGCGGCCTCTTCCACCGCCGCGATAGCCTGGGCCCGGTCGTGCACGCGGCCCAGCGCCCGCAGGTGCGTACCGTTGAAGCTCTGCACCCCCACCGACAGGCGCGTGACGCCCGCCGCGCGGAAGGCACGGAAGCGGTCTTTCTCGAAGGTGCCGGGGTTGGCCTCGAGCGTGATTTCGCAATCGGGCTCCAGCCGCAGCCGGGCCCGGAGGTCGCCCAGCAGCCGGTCGATGGCCTGCGCCGAAAAAAGGCTGGGCGTGCCGCCGCCAATGAAGATGCTGTGGATGGTTCGGCCCCAGACCAGCGGCAGCGCCGCCTCGAGGTCTGCAACCAGCGCGTCGATGTAGCGCTGCTCGGGCATGTCCTGGGCCTTCATCTCGTGTGAGTTGAAGTCACAGTAGGGGCATTTGCGGATGCACCAGGGCAGGTGAACGTACAAGGACAGCGGTGGCAGCGCGCCCAGCTGCAGCGTGCCGGGGCGCATGTAGTGCTGGATGTCCTTCACGGGAGCCACTGCTCGCGGATCAGCGCCAGCATCTGCTGTGCTGCCTTGCCGCGGTGGCTGTGGGCATTCTTCACTTCCACCGGCAGCTGCGCAAACGTCTTGCCGAAGGCGGGAATGAACATGACCGGGTCAAAGCCGAAGCCGTTGCTGCCCACCGGCTCGGAGGCAATCTCGCCGACCACACGGCCCTGGGAGATCAGGGGTTCGGGGTCGTCGGGCGAGCGCACCGCCACCAGTGTGCTGACCAGCGCTGCACGGCGGTTGGGCTGGCCCTTCAGTTGTTCCAGCAGCGCACGCACGTTGTTGTCGTCGCTCTTGTCGTAGCCGAACTGCGTGGCGTAGTAGGCGGTGTCCACGCCTGGCAGGCCACCGAAAGCGTCCACGCACAGGCCGGCATCGTCGGCCAGCGCGGGCAGGCCGCTCAGCCGAGCGGCATGGCGCGCCTTGGCCAGCGCGTTTTCCACAAAGGTGCGGTAGGGCTCCTCGGCCTCGGGGATGCCCAGCTCGGCCTGGCGCACCAGCGACACGCCCAGTGGCGCCAGCATGGCCTGCAGCTCAGCCAGTTTTCCTGCATTGTTGGAGGCCAAAACAAGCTTCAAATCAGGCTCCAGCCCTCATCCACATTGCGTGAGGCGCTATTAATTTGATAGCGCCTGCTGCTGCAGCTGCACCAGCTCGCCAATGCCTTTTTCGGCCAGGGCAAGCAGCGCGTCCATCTCGGCGCGCGAAAACGGCGCGCCCTCGGCGGTGCCCTGCACTTCCACAAAGTGGCCCGCGCCGGTCATCACCACGTTCATGTCGGTGTCGCAGGCAGAATCTTCGGTGTACTCCAGGTCGAGCAGCGGCGTGCCCTGCACGATGCCCACCGACACAGCCGCCACCGGGCTCAGGATGGGTGACGCGGCCAGCTTGCCCTGCGCGATGAGTTTGTTCACTGCGTCCTGCGCCGCCACAAAGGCGCCGGTGATGGCGGCGGTGCGCGTCCCGCCGTCGGCCTGCAGCACGTCGCAGTCCAGGTGGATGGTGCGTTCGCCAAGCTTTTGCAGGTCAAACACCGTGCGCATCGAGCGGCCGATCAGGCGCTGGATTTCCTGCGTGCGACCACTTTGCTTGCCGCGCGCGGCCTCGCGGTCGCCGCGGGTGTGGGTGGCGCGCGGCAGCATGCCGTATTCGGCCGTGACCCAGCCTTCACCGCTGCCCTTTTTGTGGCCGGGCACTTTTTCTTCCACCGACGCGGTGCACAGCACGCGGGTCTGGCCGAATTCGACCAGCACCGAGCCTTCGGCGTGGATGGTGAAGTGGCGCGTCAGGCGCACCGGGCGCAACTGGTCCGCGGCGCGCCCGCCGCTTCGTTCAAACTGGCTCATTCAGCCCTTTCGCTCGGCAGAACGCCGGATGGCTTCGTTGATTTCGGCGATCGACCGCTCAATGGCGGCGTCGTCCAGGTCTTCGACCACGGTGTCGAGCACGCCGGCCTGGATGGTCGAGGCAAACACGCCGTCGCTGATGCTGTCGGTGGAAATGCCGCGGGTGGACTCGAACGAGTCCGGCGTCTCCCACTCCAGCGCGATCACGGTCACGTTGTCGCAATGCTCGCCGCCGCGGCGCAGCGCCTGCTCCACCAGTTCGGGTACCGCGTCGGACACCGACTGCGTGCTCAGCTGGCGCACGATGTCGGCATCGGGCAGCGTGCCCCACAGCCCGTCGGAGCACAGCAGGATCTTGTCGCCCTGCTGCAGCATGACCGGGCCGGTCACGTCAAACACCGGCTTGGTCGGCGAGCCGAGGCAGGTGAACAGGATGTTGCGGTTGATGCGGTCCATGCGGATCACACCGGCGCTTTGCTGTTCCAGGTATGAATGGTCGCGGGTGCGCGTGAGCAGCTCGCCGTCGCGCACCACGTACAGGCGCGAGTCGCCGCAATGCACCCAGGTTGCGCTGGTGCCCTGCACCAGCGCCGCCACCAGGGTGGTGCGCGGGGTGTCGAGCATGCCCTTTTCGCTGGCGTAGCGGATGATCTGGTGATGCGCCGCCATGAGCGATGACGACAGGAACTCGGTCACATCGCGCACCACAGGGCGCGCTTCCTTCTGGTACAGCGCCGAAATGGTTTGCAGTGCCAGCTGCGCGGCGACTTCGCCCTCGGGGTGGCCGCCCATGCCGTCGGCCAGCACAAACAGGCCGGACTCGCGCGTGTAGCAGTAGCCCATGCGGTCTTCGTTCTTTTCGCGGCCACCGCGGCGGCTGATCTGGAAGACCGAGAATTTCATTTGAGTTTGGCACCGAAGCCGGTGGCGCGCTTGAGGTTCTTCTTGCCGTCGGTCACCATGTTGTCGAATTGCAGGCGCATCTTCTCGCCGACCGACAGCTTGGTGTAACGCCGCTCGCCTTCACGGCTCAGCTCCTTCTGCAGGGCAAACACCGACTGCGGCCGCGACAAGGGGTCGAGCGACATGCACCATTCGACCACTTCAATCAGGTTGTCGGAATACACCCCGCGAAGCCGCGACAGCGCCAGGGCGAGGCGGTCCTTTTCCAGCCGCTGCGGCGCGTCGTTGGGCGGATAGCCCTGCATGCACGCGTAGATGCAGGCACCGATGGCGTAGATGTCGGTCCACGGGCCCATGGAGGAGTCGCGCCGGTACATCTCGGGGGCTGCAAAGCCGGGCGTGTACATCGGGCGAATGAAGTTGCCTTCCTTGGACAGCACTTCGCGCGCGGCGCCGAAGTCGATCATCACGGCCTTGTTGTCGTCGGTGATGAAGATGTTGGCGGGCTTGATGTCCAGGTGCAGCATCTTGTGCTGGTGCACGATGCGCAAGCCGCGCAGGATCTCGTCAAACAGGCTGCGGATGGTGGACTCGCGAAACACCTTCTGCTTCTTGAGCTCGCGCGCGGTGATGATGAAGTCCTGCAGGGTCGCGCCCTCCAGGTAGTTCATCACCATGTAGACGGTTTCGTTCTCGCGGAAGAAGTTGAGCACGCTGACCACCGAAGCGTGCGAGATCTGCGCGAGCGAGCGACCTTCTTCAAAAAAACTCTTGAGGCCGAGCCGGTACAGCGACAGCTTTTCAGGCTGCACCTGCGGCAGCAGTTCGCCTGGCGCCCGGGATGCAAGGGACGACGGCAGGTATTCCTTGACGGCCACTTGCTGGCCCTCGTTGTCCACGGCCAGGTACACCACGCCGAAGCCACCCGCCGACAGCTTGCGTACCACGCGGTAGCCGCCGATCACGGTGTCAGGCGGCAACGGGGCGGGTTTGACCTTTGACATAATTTGGAATGAGGGAGCCTTGTGTCAACAGGAACCCGGTTATTCTCCGCAGCTCCTCACCGATTCTCTACAACGATCCAATGCCAGTTTACAGCATGACCGGCTACGCGAGCGCCCAAAGAAGCGCCTCGCCCGCCAGCGCGGCACCGGACGCCAAAGCGCCCGCACCCAGCCGTCTGGGACTGGAAATCCGCTCGGTCAACAGCCGCTTTCTGGACTTGTCGTTCCGTCTGCCGGACGAGTTGCGTCAGCATGAGCCGGCGTTGCGCGAAATGCTGACGGCCAAGCTCAAGCGCGGCAAGGTGGAGGTACGCGCCGCCATTGAAAGCTCCACTCCGGGCACCGTGCCCGAGCCTTCAGCCCGCCTGCTGCAGCGCCTCAACAGCCTGCAGGACAGCGTGCGCAGCTGGTTGCCCGAATCGCGCCCGCTGAGCGTGGCCGATGTCTTGCGCCTGGCGGGTGCAGAGGAGCCAGCCGCTGCCAATTTGGGGGACGACCTGCTGGCCCTGGCCAAAGCCACGCTGAAGGAACTGCTGGGCGCACGCGAGCGCGAAGGCGCCCGGTTGGCCGCCATGCTGCAGGGGCACCTGGCGCAGTTGCGGTTGCTCGCGCAGCAGGCCGTACCGCTGGTGCCGCAACTGGTTGAACAGCAGCGCGCCCGGTTTCTGGAGCGCTGGAAGGAAGCAATGGCCCTGGCGGACGGCACCGTCCTGCCGGAGGCCGCCCAGGACCGCGCGCTCAGTGAGGCCACGGCGTTTGCCATCCGCATCGACGTGGCCGAGGAAATCACCCGCCTCAGTTCCCACCTGGACGAGATTGAACGCCTCACGGCCAAGGGCGGCGAAATCGGCAAGCGCCTTGATTTCCTGATCCAGGAGTTGCACCGCGAAGCCAACACCATGGGCTCGAAATCCGCTGCGCTGGAGCTCACGCGCATTTCCGTTGACATGAAAGTCCTGATCGAGCAGATGCGCGAGCAGGTGCAGAACATTGAATGAGGGCGCCGCCCGACCCGCCTATGGACTACCCCGGTAACCTGTTTGTCGTTGCGGCCCCGAGCGGGGCGGGCAAGTCCAGTCTGGTCAAGGCGCTCATGGAGCTGGACTCGCGGGTATTGCCCTCGGTGTCGCACACCACCCGTGCGCCGCGCGGCCAGGAAAAGCACGGCCGCGAGTACTTCTTTGTCTCGCAGCAGGAATTTGATGCGATGGTGCTGGGGGACGCCTTTCTGGAATGGGCGCATGTGCATGGCCAGCGCTACGGAACCTCCAAAAAGGCGATCGAAGACCGCATCGCCCAAGGTTCGGATGTCATTCTCGAGATCGACTTCCAGGGCGCCATCCAGATCAAGAAAATCTTTGCCAACGCGGTGCTGATCTTCATCCTGCCACCGAGCTGGGAAGAACTGCGTTCCCGGCTGGAGCGACGCGGCGAGGACGCGCCTGATGTGATCGAACTGCGCCTGAGCAATGCCGCGCTGGAGCTGGCGCAGGCCAGGGAATTCGACTTCGTTATAATCAACGAGTTATTTGAGCGCGCGCTTTTCGACCTTAAAGCCATCGTTCATGCCCAGCGGCTCAAGTATTCGGCCCAGCGCCGCGCCCGGGCTGACACCTTCAAAGCCCTCAACATCACCTGATTTACCGGAGAGTTCCATGGCCCGCATCACCGTTGAAGACTGCCTTGAGAAAATCCCCAACCGTTTCCAGCTGGTGCTGGCAGCCACCTACCGTGCCCGCATGCTGAGTCAGGGCCATGCCGCCAAGATCGAAAGCAAGAACAAGCCGGGTGTAACCGCCCTGCGCGAGATTGCCGAAGGCAAGATCGGCCTGGAAATGCTCAAGAAGGTTCCCGGCTGACCCGGCAATACCCGGTTACCCCTGAAAAGCACCGCCTTGCGGTGCTTTTTTATTGGGCAACGCGGTTCCAGCGGGCGCGCGGTAACATGCATGCATGAGTGCGGTGCTTCGTCCCCCAACCGGCAAAGGCAAGCCCCCTGCCAAGCCCAGCCCTGCCGCGGCCAACGCGGCGGCGGCCAGTTTTGCCGCACTCACCGCCAGCCTTGACTATCTGGAGCCTGCCGACGTCGAGCAGGTCCGCCGCGCCTATCGCTTTGCCGACGAAGCCCATCTGGGGCAGATTCGCGCGAGTGGCGAGCCCTACATCACGCACCCCATTGCCGTGGCCTCCCAGTGCGCCGAATGGAAACTGGACGCCCAGGCATTGATGGCCGCCCTGCTGCACGACGCCATTGAGGACTGCGGCGTCACCAAGCCGGAGTTGATCGAACGCTTTGGCGCACCCGTGGCCGAACTGGTGGACGGGCTGACCAAGCTCGACAAGCTGCAGTTCAACACGCGCGAGGAAAACCAGGCCGAGTCGTTCCGCAAGATGCTGCTGGCCATGGCGCGTGACGTGCGGGTGATCCTGATCAAGCTGGCAGACCGCACCCACAACATGCGCACGCTGGAAGACGTGCCCCGCGAGAAATGGGCCCGGATTTCGTCGGAGACGCTGGAGATTTACGCCCCGATCGCGCACCGCCTGGGCCTGAACCAGACCTACCGCGAACTGCAGGACCTGGCGTTCCGCCATCTGCGTCCCTGGCGTCACCAGGTTCTGAGCAAGGCGGTCACCAAGGCGCGCAACCGCCGGCGCGACCTAATCCAGAAGGTGCAACGCGAGGTGGAGGCTGCTTTTGACGCCAATGTCATGAAAGTACGGATCGCCGGGCGCGAGAAGACGCTGTACTCGATCTACCGGAAGATGGACGAAAAGCATCTGAGCTTTGCGCAGGTCACCGACATCTATGGCTTTCGCGTGATCGTGCCGGATGTGACCGACTGCTACACCGCACTGGGCGTGCTGCACCAGATGTACAAGCCGGTGCCCGGCAAATTCAAGGACCATATCGCGATCCCGAAACTCAACGGCTACCAGTCGCTGCACACCACGCTGGTAGGGCCATCGGGCGTGAATGTGGAATTCCAGATGCGCACCGAAGCCATGCACCTGGTGGCGGAATCCGGCGTGGCGGCGCACTGGCTCTACAAGGCCAGCACGCCGGACGGGGCGAACACCGACCGGCTGGGTACCAAGTGGCTGCAATCACTGCTGGACATCCAGCATGAGACACACGACGCCGCCGAGTTCTGGGACCACGTCAAGATCGACCTGTTTCCCGACGCCGTGTATGTGTTCACCCCGAAGAGCCAGATCATGGCGTTGCCACGCGGCGCCACGGTGGTGGATTTCGCGTACGCGATTCACAGCGATGTGGGCGACCACACGGTGGCGGCGCGCATCAACGGCGAGCAGGTGCCGCTGCGCACCGAATTGAAGAACGGCGATGTGGTGGAGGTGGTCACGGCGCCCGTGTCGTCACCCAACCCGGCATGGCTCGGCTTCGTCCGCACAGGCCGCGCACGGTCCAAGATTCGCCACCACCTCAAGACCATGGCGCACGCCGAGTCACAGGAGCTGGGGCTCAAGCTGCTGACCCAGGCCCTGCGTGCCGAGGGCATGGAGAAGCTGCCCGAGGATGACGAAGCCCATCACGCCATCTGGGAAAAGCTGCTGCGCTTCACGGGCAGCCGCACCCGGGCCGAGCTGCTGACAGACCTGGGCCTGGGCAAGCGCATCGCCAGCATTGTGGCCAAGCGCCTGATGACGCTGCTCGCGGAAAAAGGCGAGAAACCCGACGCCCTGTTGATGACGCGCGAACGCTACACCGCGCACGAAACCGTTTCACAGGGCGCCGTGACGCTGGACGGCAGCGAAAACGCCTCGGTGCAGTACGCACCGTGTTGCCGCCCCTTGCCGGGCGACGAGATCGTCGGCTACCTGGGCCGCGGCGAGGGACTGGTCGTCCATGTGGCGGGCTGTTCGGTGGCCCGGCGCCTGCAGTACAAGGACAGCGAGCGTTTCATCGCCGTCGAATGGTCGGACGAGCCTGTGCGCGCCTTTGAAACCGGCGTGCTGGTGACGGTGTCCAACGGCAAGGGTGTACTCGCCCGCGTTGCCGCGGCGCTCGCCAGTGCGGAGGCCGACATCACCCACGTGGACATGGGCGATGAAGCTGCGCAGGACGCCACCGACCTGCGGTTTGTGGTGTCGGTGCGGGACACGACCCACCTCGAGTCGGTGCTGCGCAACCTCAAGCGTACGCCATCGGTGCTGCGCGCAAGGCGCATCCTGCCCACCAGCCCCGGCAACTGACGTCAACCCGGCCCCGGCGCGGGGTAGCTGACGCGAATGACTTCGATGTCCTGCGTACCGGCTGGCGTGACCAGACGGGCTGTATCTCCCTCGCGGGTCTTGAGCAGGGCGCGCGCGACCGGCGAAATCCAGCTCACCTGCCCCTTGGCACTTTCGGCCTCGTCGATGCCCAGGATGGTCACGGAGCGCTCGACGCCGGCCTCGTCGGCATAGGTGACGGTGGCGCCAAAGAACACCTGGTCCTCGCCGTGATGAACAGCCGGATCGGTCACTTCCGCGATTTCAAGCCGTTTGGTCAGGAACCGGATGCGCCGGTCAATCTCGCGCAGGCGCTTCTTGCCGTAGAGATAGTCGCCATTTTCCGAACGGTCACCGTTGCGCGCGGCCCAATGCACAGCCTCGACCACCTTGGGCCGCTCGTTGTCGATCAGGTCCAGCAGTTCCGCCCGCAGCCGCGCGTACCCCTGTGGCGTGATGTAGTTGCGCGTGCCGGCCGGTACGCCTGGCGGCGCGATGTCGTCATCGTCTTCCTGGTCGCTCTCGCGCGTGAAGGCCTTGCTCATGCGTCAAGCATAGCGGGCGTACCATGCGGCATGGCCGCTGCAAAACCGAAAACCCTGCTGGCAATCTACCTTGCCGTTTTTCTGACACTCCTGCTGCTGGACATGGTCTGGCTGTTGGGAATCGCACGCGACTGGTATCAGCAGGGCATGGGACACTTGATGGCGCCCCAGCCCCGGCTGGGGCCAGCGGCACTGTTTTACCTGGGCTATCCCGTGGGGGTGGTGCTGTTTGCCGTGGCGCCCGGGCCGGCACGCAAACCGGCGCGCGCCGCCATCTGGGGCGGGCTCTTCGGCCTGTTCTGCTACGGTACTTACGACCTGACCAACCTGGCGGTGCTGCAGGGCTGGCCCGCCGGCCTGGCCGCACTGGACATGGCTTGGGGCGGTGCAGTTACCGCATTCGCCGCCGCTGCAGGTGCGGTGGTGGCGCGCCGTCTGAACGGCTGAGCACCAAGAAAAACGCCGTCAGCGATGGCGCTGACGGCGTTGTCTGTATGGTGCGGCTGGCAGGATTCGAACCCACGACCCCTTGGTTCGTAGCCAAGTACTCTATCCAACTGAGCTACAGCCGCTGAGCCTTCAATTATAACAGCTTATTTGAATGTGACTTCCAGCCTCGACAGCGGCGTGCCGAACTCGGCTGACCAGGTCTGGCCGGCCGCCACTGGAAAGGCGTCGGTCCAGGTGCCCGTTGTGACCACATCGCCCGCGACCAGATCCGGGCCGCCCGGGCACCGTCGCAGCTCCGTCAGAAAATGGGCCAGCGCCTGCAGCGGGCTGTCCAGCACTGCGCTGCCCTGCCCGTGGTCCATGGGTTGGTCGCCGCACAACAGGCGAACCCCGCAGGCCGCCAACTGCTGGTTGAAGGACACGGCATCACGCGCCACCGTCCGCACGGACACCTGTGGCCCGACCAGCAGACGAGCATGCAGGCCCGCGTCAGCCACCGTATCGGCAGCGGCGAACTTCCACCCCGCGCAATGCGACTGCACCACCTCGAAACCCGGCGCCACCCAGTCCAGGCAATCCCAGAGCTGCGCGAGCGTGGCTCCTGCCGGTGGCGTGCGCGCCATGCCAAAGACCGCCTCGGGTTCTATTCGGGGTTGGCAGCTCGCTCCGAGCGCCACCGTCGCTACACCATGGCAATGTGCCAGCGTGGTGTCCCACACGGTGCCCCAGATCGGGGCATACACGTTGTAGCGGGGCCAGATGCTGCGGTTGGTGAAGCCGATCTTGAAGCCGCGCGGCGATTCGCCGCGCGCGATCCGCAGGCGTCGCACGGCCAGCTGGCGCTGGTAGGCATCTTCCACGTCGGAAAAAACGACATTGCCAGGCCAGAGCTGGCCGCTGTCGTAATACGCAAGCAGGGTTTCAGGCGTCATGGTGGTAGGGCGTGTTGGACTTGAACCAACGACCAAAGGATTATGAGTCCTCTGCTCTGACCAACTGAGCTAACGCCCCCGACCGAGCGACGATTGTAGTGGGCCTACTTGTTGTGGCTCAGGGCGTTGCTGACCAGCTTGGACGTGATGTCCACGATCTGGATCATCCGGTCATAGGGCATTCGTGTGGGCCCGATCACACCCAGCGTGCCCACCACCTGACCGTCCACTTCGTACGGTGCGCTCACGATGGAAAGCTCCTCGAACGGCACGACCTGGCTCTCGCCGCCGATGTAGATGCGCACGCCTTCCGCGCGGCTGGAGACGTCCAGCAGGCGCATCAGCAGGGTTTTCTGCTCGAACAGCTCGAAGGCGCGCCGCAGGTGACCCAGATCGCCGGAAAAGTCGCTCACCGCCAACAGGTTGCGTTCACCGGAAATCACCACCTCGTCCTGCGCCTGCGTCAGTGCCTCTGAACTCGCCTGCACGGCCGCCTGCATCAGCGACGCAATCTCGCCGCGGAGGGTATCCACCTCGTTCCTGAGGCGTTCCCGAACCTGCTCAATTGCCAGACCCGCATAGTGGGCGTTGAGGAAGTTGGCCGCTTCCACCAGTTGCGTCTGGGTGTAGTCCGCCTCGGTAAAGATCACGCGGTTCTGCACGTCACCGTCGGGCGACACAATGATGACCAGCAGCCGCCGCTCGGACAGGCGAAGGAACTCGATATGCCGGAACACCGACGTGCGTCGCGGCGCCATGACCACGCCCACAAACTGCGACAGGTTGGACAGCAGCTGCGCGGCGTTGGTGATGACCTTCTGCGGCTGGTCCGCCACGAGGCGGGGCGCAGCCAGCTCTTCACGCTGCGCCGTCAACATGGTGTCCACGAACAGCCGGTAGCCGCGTGCCGTGGGAATCCGTCCGGCCGAGGTGTGCGGACTCGCGATCAGGCCCAGCTCTTCCAGGTCGGACATCACGTTGCGGATGGTCGCGGGTGACAGGTCGAGCCCCGAGGCGCGGGACAGCGTGCGCGAACCGACGGGCTGGCCGTCGGCGATGTAGCGCTCGACCAGCGCTTTGAGCAACAACTTGGCACGATCATCGAGCATCGCTTCATTTTAATGATGTAATTTGCGGATGACATCCCGTTTTCACCACGTTGCGCTCATTGGCAAGTACCACGGTGCCAACGCGATGTCGTCGCGGGCCGCACTGGAGGACATCGCCCATTTCCTGACCGCCCAGGGTTGCGAGGTGGCGCTGGAACAGGACACGGCACAGGCCAGCGGCATTGCCCATTACCCGGCCCTGAATGTGGATGCAATCGGTGCCCAGTGCGACCTCGGACTTGTGGTGGGTGGCGACGGCACCATGCTGGGCATCGGCCGGCAACTGGCCCGCTATGGTGTGCCGCTGATTGGCATCAACCAGGGGCGGCTGGGGTTCATCGCCGACATTTCGCTCGACCAGTACCGCAGCGTGTTGCTGCCCATGCTCCGCGGAGAGTACGAGGAAGACCACCGCAGCCTGATGCACGCCAAGGTCTGGCGCGACGGTCACTGCGTATTTGACGCGCTGGCCATGAACGACGTCGTGGTCAATCGGGGCGCCACTTCGGGCATGGTGGAGCTGCGGGTGGAGGTGGACGGCCACTTTGTGGCCAATCAGCGCGCCGACGGACTGATCATCGCTTCGCCCACCGGCTCCACCGCCTACGCCCTGTCAGCAGGCGGCCCGCTGCTGCATCCGTCCATTCCCGGCTGGGTGCTGGTGCCGATCGCACCGCACACCCTGTCCAACCGTCCGATCGTGCTGGCCGACCCGGCAGAGATTGCCATCGAACTGGTGTCGGGCCGCGATGCCAGCGCCAACTTTGACATGCAGTCGCTGGCCTCACTGCTGCACGGTGACCGCATCACCGTGCGCCGGTCCCAGCACCATGTCCGGTTCCTGCATCCCAAAGGATGGAGCTATTTCGACACGCTGCGGCGCAAGCTGCACTGGAACGAGGGCGTGGCCTGAACACTGCTTGAACCATGAGCCTGAAACGAATCACCCTGCGCGACTTTGTGATCGTGCGTGAACTTGAACTTGACCTGTCTGCCGGCTTCAGCGTGCTGACCGGCGAAACCGGGGCCGGCAAGTCCATCCTGATTGACGCGCTGCAGCTGGCGCTGGGCGCCCGCGCAGAGGCAGGGGCCGTGCGCGAAGGCGCAAGCCGCGCGGACATTGCAGCCGAGTTCGACGCGCCGCCCGCGCTGACCCGCTGGCTGGAAGATGCCGGCCTGGATGCCGGCGACTCCCTGCTGCTGCGCCGGACCGTGGACACCCAGGGCAAGAGCCGCGCCTGGATCAACGGCAGCCCGGCCACGGCCGCACAGTTGCGCGAAGTGGGCGAGCATCTGGTCGACATCCATGGCCAGCACGCCTGGCAAAGTTTGACCCGCCCTGACAGTGTCCGCGCCCTGCTGGACGGCTACGCTGGTGTCAGCACCCACGCGATCGGCCAGCATTGGCAGCACTGGCGACTGGCCCAGAAAACCCTGGCCGACGCCCGTGCAGCGCAGGACTCCCTGCAACGCGAACGCGAGCGTCTGGCGTGGCAAATAGGTGAAGTGGAAAAACTCGCCCCTGGCGCCGATGAATGGGATGAGCTGAACGCCAGCCATGCCCTGCTGGCCAACGCGCAGGACCTGCTGGACGCTGCGCAGGGCGCGCTGGATCTGCTCGAAGGCGAGGACGGAGGCGCCCTGGGAAAACTCTCCCAGGCCCTGCACTTGCTACAAAATCAGGAGCGCGTTGCGCCCGAATTTGGCGGCTTGGCGGAGGTTTTGGCCTCCAGCCTGGCGCAGGCGGAAGACGCGGCGCATTCATTGCATGCGTGGCAGCGCAGGACCGACCTGGACCCGCAGCGGCTGGCGGAGCTGGACGAGCGCCTGTCGCTTTGGGTATCGCTCGCCCGGCGGTACAAGCGCACGCCACCGGAACTCCCGGGGTTGCTCGCCGCCTGGAAGGACGAGCTGGCACGCCTGGACGCCGCTGCCGACCTGGCCGCGCTGGAGGCTGCCGAAAAGCAGGCTGCCGATGCCTACCTGGCCGAAGCCCGAAGCCTCTCCAAGGCCCGCCACCGTGCCGCGCCTCAGCTGGCTAAAGCCATCACCCAGGCCATGCAGGGCCTGGGCATGCAGGGTGGCCGCTTCGAAGTGGCCCTGGAAAAGGCAGCGCAGCCCACCGCCAGCGGTCTGGAAGACATCGGCTTTCTCGTCGCCGGCCATGCGGGCAGCACGCCGCGCCCCGTGGGCAAGGTGGCCTCCGGCGGGGAGCTGTCACGCATTGCGCTGGCGATTGCCGTGACCACCAGCCAGCTGGGCTCTGCCCAAACGCTGATCTTCGACGAGGTGGACTCTGGTGTGGGTGGCGCCGTGGCTGAAACGGTGGGTCGGCTCATGAAGCAGCTGGGCCGTGACCGGCAGGTACTGGCGGTCACGCACCTGCCGCAGGTGGCCGCCTGCGCGGACCACCATCTGGTGGTGGCCAAGCACAGCGATGCGGGCGGCACCGCCAGCAGCGTGGCACCCGTGCACGGCGAGCAGCGCGTGGCCGAAGTGGCGCGCATGCTCGGGGGCGAACGCCTGTCCGGCACCACGCTGGCCCATGCCAAGGAAATGCTGGGGTTGCCGTGACCATTGAAGTGGTGCTCATCACCGGCATGTCCGGTTCCGGCAAGTCGGTGGCGCTCAATGCGCTGGAAGACGCGGGCTACTACTGCGTGGACAACCTGCCGCCCGAACTGCTGCTGCCGTTCGTGGCGCTGGAGCAGCAGCACCGCGCCAGCCGTGTCGCCATTGCCATGGACGTACGCAGCGCGTCGTCCCTGCCCCTGGTGCCGGACCAACTTGCCGAACTGCGCAAGCAGGGGGTGAACCTGCGCCCCATGTTTCTGGACGCTGCCACCGCGACGCTGGTTCACAGGTTCTCGGAAACCCGGCGGCGCCACCCGTTGTCGCGCAAGGAAGTGACGGGTGACGCAGCCCAACACCAGCATGCGCTGATCGAGGCCATCGAGCTGGAGCGCGAACTGCTGGCCGACCTGCGTGAACAGGCGCATGTGATCGACACCAGCCTGATCCGGTCATCGCAGTTGCAGGGCTATGTCAAGTCCCTGATCTCGGCGCCCGAGAGCCAGCTGACGCTGGTCTTCGAGTCGTTCGCGTTCAAGCGGGGCATCCCGGTCGATGCCGACTATGTGTTTGACGTCCGCATGCTGCCCAACCCGCACTACGAGCCCGAACTGCGCTCGCTGACCGGGCGCGATGCGCCGGTCGCGAATTTTCTCGAGCAAAGCCCGGAAGTTCGGCAGATGTTCGAGCATATCGAGATGTTCATGGCCCACTGGCTGGACCTGCTGGCGCGCGACCATCGCAGCTATGTCACCGTTGCCATTGGCTGCACAGGCGGCCAGCACCGGTCGGTGTATCTGGTGGAAAAGCTCGCTTCAGCATTCAGCCAGCGCTGGGTCACGCTGCGCCGGCACCGCGAGCTGGACGCGCGTCAGGGCGCCTAGCCGCCTTCCAGCAACCTGCGAACCGGTGCAGGAAGACCCAGCGCCGGCCACTGCGTCGCGCTGTACCAGCGGCCGCCTCCACCCGGCTCGACACCGGCGGGCAACTCCACGCGAACCGGGTGCAGGTGCAAGTCCTTGTGGGTCAGCACATGCACAAACACGGGCGCATCCTCCAGCTGTCCCCGACAGGCTGGCGGCACAGTGGCTTCCAGCGATTCGCGGTGTTCATGCGCGGGCAGGCTGTACAGGCCGGCCCAGACGCCGGATGCAGGGCGCTTTTGCAGCCAGACATGGCCTTGCGACGTACGGGCATGCAGCAGCCACAACGACTGTGCGCTGCGCTTGAGCTTGCGGGTCCTGACCGGGTAATCCTCTGGCACTCCCTCGCGCAGCGCCACGCAGTCCTGCTGGACCGGACACAGCATGCAATTTGGCCTGCGGGGCAGGCAGACCGTGGCACCCAGGTCCATCAGACCCTGGGTGTAACGCGGCATGGACTGGTTCAGACGTGTCGTGGGAAGGAGTGCGGTGGCCTGCGCCCACAGCGCCCGTTCGTTGGCAGGCAGCGCGAGGTCGCCGGCAAAGCCAAGCACACGCGTGAGCACACGCTTCACGTTGCCGTCCATGATGGCCACACGTTCGGCAAAGCACAGTGACGCAATGGCTGCGGCCGTTGACCGGCCGATGCCGGGCAGCGTCTGCAACAGTTCGGCGCGGCGCGGAAACTCGCCACCGTGCAGGCTCATCACCTGCTGCGCGCAGCGGTGCAGGTTGCGGGCGCGGCTGTAGTAGCCCAGCCCGCTCCAGAGCGCCAGCACTTCGTCCAGGTCTGCCGCCGCCAGCGCGCCCACGTCCGGAAACCGGGCCAGGAATCGCGCAAAGTAGTCGATCACGGTGGTCACCTGGGTCTGCTGGAGCATGATCTCCGACAGCCAGACGCGGTAAGGATCGCGGGTGTTTTGCCAGGGCAGGTTGTTGCGTCCGTGCGCGGCTTGCCAGCGCACCACCCGGCCCGCGAACGCTGTCATGCCGTCTGGCGTTGGGCGTCGTCGTTGGCGCTGCCACCCGCCGCCGGCGTATCGATCAGGTGGGCGGTCAGGTCGGTGAGCTTGGCATCCAGCTGGTTGAGGGTGGCTTCCTGCGACTCGATTTCCACGATGCGGTCGTCAAGACCGGTTGCGGCCTGCTGGATGCGCTCGATCGCCTCGATGCGACGGCCGAAGTTTCGGCGGCGCTCGCGCAGCTGGGCGTCCAGCTGGGCCGCGGCAGACTTGTTCCACAACTCCACTTCGCCCAGCGCTGATTCGTACACCACGCGAAGCCGCGTCGCGAGCGCACGCACGAGGCGGTCGGCAAACTCCGGCTGCGCCAGCCGCAAGGTATTGCCCACACTCAGGTACTGGGCATGGCTGCGCTCTACCAGGTCCAGGTCACGCTCGTAGCGCGCCAGGTCAGGCTCTTTGGGCGCCTGCAAGGAAAACCCGTACTCGGCATTGAGCTGGTTGAAGGTGCCGCCCAGCATGTTCTGGATTTCGATGCTCAGCGACTGTGCCTTGCGCAGGCTCTGGCGCAGTCGCTCAAACGTCTGCGCGTAGGCCTTCTTCACCCCCAGCTTGATGCCGGGCTGGCGCATCGCGGTGGTGAGTTGCTGCATTTCGGCCTTCAGGGCGCTGGTACCCAGGAGGGCAAACACTTCGCGCAGCAGCTTAAGGTGCACCGAGCGCACCGCATGGATCTTGGCGCCGCTCACGTCAAAGTCGACCTGTTCCTGCTCGATGCGCGAGCGCATGTGCTTGATCACCGACGTGTTCTTGCCGCGCAAGCCCTTGAGCTCCAGCATCTGCTCTGCCAGATCGCGGCGGCGGATGTTGAGGGCACGGCCCGCCTCCACACGCAGGTCGGCAATCCCGCCCGCCACGGCCGAGCGCAGAATTTTCTGGCGCTGCCCCATCACGCCCTGGCCGAGCGCGCGCTCCAGCACAGGCAACTGGCTGGCCTGCAACAGTGCTTCGTCGTCGTTGACCTTGGCGACCAGGCCCTTCTGCGCCGACACCGGAATCACCTGTTCCCTTGGCAGGCCCAGAATTTCGGCCGATGTGGCGCGCTGGCGGTCGATCTGCGCCTGCACCTGGGCCGGCGTGCTGAGCGCGTCCCACATGGTGTCGATCTTGTTCAGCACCACCAGCCGCGAGTCGGTGTTGGTGGACTCGGTGATCAGGTGCTCGCGCCAGATGGCAAGGTCGGACTTGGTCACGCCCGTGTCAGCGGCGAGGATGAACACCACCGCGTGCGCCTGCGGAATCAGGTTCACGGTCAATTCCGGCTCGGCGCCGATCGCATTCAGGCCCGGTGTGTCCAGGATCACCAGACCCTGCTTGAGCAGGGGATGGGCGATGTTGATGAGCGCATGGCGCCATTTGGGCACTTCCACGAGCCCGTCGGCGTCCACCATCGGGTTGTCTTCAGGCACCTCGTCGTGCCAGAAACCCAACGCGCGCGCTTCGTCCTTGCTCACCCGGCGGATCTCGGCCACCATCTCCAGTGCTTTGGCCAGCTGGCCCGGGTCGTTGACGTCGAGGTCAACCCGGGTCCACTTTTCCGGCACCATGCGCCACTCCATGAGGGCCTGTGGCTGCAGGCGCGTCTCGATCGGCAGCAGACGCAGGCATGGTGGCACCTCGGCGTCATAGCCCAGCTCGGTCGGACACATGGTGGTGCGACCAGCACTCGCCGGCATGATGCGGCGCTTGTAGCCCGCAAAGAAAATCGCGTTGATCAGCTCGGACTTGCCGCGCGAGAACTCCGCAACAAAGGCGACCATGACCTTGTCGGAGCGCATCTGCTGTTCGAGGCGGCGCAGGCGCTCCTCCACCGCGGAATCCAGCAGCTCATGGTCTTTCATCCATTCGGAAAGCAGTTTCAGGCGCAGCGCGAATTCGCGACGCCATGCGCCATGCTGGTCAAACTGCTCGTTGAAGGAAGGGCCCACTTGGTCTCCGGGTAGCTCATAAATATACACTGCGGCCCCGATTCTCCCCTCACGCCTTCTGGCATTGCGTGCAGAAATAGGTGGCCCGCTGCCCCTGCCGGATCAGCTTGATGGGCGTGCCGCATTGCCGGCACGGCTGCCCAGCCCGGTCGTACACCATGGCTTCCAGCTGGAAGTAGCCGGACTCGCCCTGCGCGTTGGAGAAGTCACGCAGGGTACTGCCCCCCTTTTCAACGGCACGCGCCAGAACGTCGCGCACGGCGGCGTGCAGCCGCAAGGCACGGGGCCGGCTGATGCGCGAAGCGCGCAGCGTGGGCCGGATGCCGGCCAGGAACAGCGCCTCCGACGCATAGATGTTGCCCACACCCACCACCACGTCGCCCGCCAGCAGCACCTGCTTGATCGGGGCATGCCGGCGCCGCAGCGCGGCGTGGAAGGCGGATGCGTCGAATAGCGGTGTCAGCGGCTCCACCCCGAGCCGGCCCAGCAGCTTGACGGCCACCGGATCGGCTTCGTCTGCGGCGTACACCACGGCACCGAAGCGGCGCGGATCGTTGAGCCGAAGAACGCCCCGCGTCGTCACCAGATCAAAGTGATCGTGGGTGCCCGGCAATCCGGGCGGCTGTTCATGGAAATAAAGGCTGCCGGACATGCCCAGATGCAGCAGCACCAGGCCCTGGTCCAGATCCAGCAACAGGTACTTGCCGCGCCGGCGCACCTGCACGACAGTGCGTCCGGCGAGCCGGGCCGGGTCGATGCCCAGCGGCCAGCGCAGCGGCTTGCCCAGCCACGCCCCCGTGACACGCGCTCCCGCAATGCGCTGGGCAAAACTCAGGCGGGTGACCTCGACTTCGGGCAGTTCAGGCATGGGCGGCAGGGGTTAACAGGCTTGGATTATTATGGGTTGATGCTGCGCTTCACCCCCCTGACCCTGGCGCTTGTGGCGGCCCTGGGTTGCACGCCGGTCCTTGCACAAACCTCCGGCAACACACCGGATGCCCCACCCCCCGCCAACTCGGCCCTCGACGGTGAACTGTTCTACCAGCTGCTGCTCGGTGAGCTGAACGCCCGGGGCAATGAGCCCGGCGCAGGGTTCTCGCTGATCCTGGACGCGGCGCGCAAGACCAATGACGCCAAGCTCTACCAGCGGGCTGTAGAGATTGCGTTCCAGGCCCGTTCCGGTGACGCGGCGTTGCAGGCAGCGCGCGCATGGAAGCAGGCGCAGCCCGAGTCGCGCGAGGCCAACCGCTTCGTCATGCAGATCCTGATCGCGCTGAACCGGCTGGCCGACAGCGCCGAAGTGTTGCGCACCGACATTGCGCTTGCGCCGCCCGGCGAACGCAACGCCGCGCTCAGCGCCGTACCGCGCCACTTCGCGCGCGCCGCCGACCGCAAGCTCGCGGCCAGCGTGGCCGAGCAGGCGCTTGCCAGCTACCTGCAGCAGGCGCCCACGGCATCGGCGGCCTGGACCGCCATCGGCCGGCTGCGCCTGGCCGCGGGCGACACCAGCGGCGCGATCACGGCAGCACAGCAAGGCCACACCGCCGACGCACGTGCCGAAGGGCCTGCGCTGCTGGCGCTGGACCTGATGGACCCGAAGCTGCCCCAGGCTGAGGCCATCGTTCGCAAGTACATGGAGGGCCAGCCGCTGCCGGAACTGCGCATGGCATACGCGCGCGCATTGCTCGACGCCCAGCGCTACGCGGAGGCGGCCCGCCAACTCAAGGTGGTGACGGCGCAGCGCCCCGACTTCGCCGAAGCCTGGCTGGTGCAGGGCACGTTGCAGGTACAGGACAACCAGTACAGCGAAGCAGAAACGTCGCTCAAGCGCTATGTGGACCTGGTGCAGGCCCGGCCTGCCAGCGAGGAGCGCTCCCGCGGCCTGGCCCAGGCGTATTTGTCGCTGGCCCAGATTGCCGAACGGCGGCGCGACTTCGCAGGCGCAGAAGCCTGGCTTGACCGGATTGAAAACGCGCAGGACCTCGTCAGCGCACAAAACCGCCGCGCCTCCATCCTCGCCCGGCAAGGCAAGGTCGAGGAGGCCCGCCAGCTGCTGCGCGCGCTGCCCGAGCGCAACGCGGCCGACGCCCGCCTGAAGCTGATGGCCGAAGTACAGCTGCTGCGCGACAGCAAGCAGAACCAGGCCGCCTACGACCTTTTGTCCAGGGCGGTGGAGCGCGACCCCAAGGACACCGAGCTCGCCTATGACCTCGCCATGCTGGCCGAAAAAACCGGCCGGCTCGCCGAAATGGAGCGGCTGCTGCGCCAGATCATTGCGACCAAGCACGACTACCACCATGCCTACAACGCGCTGGGCTACTCGTTTGCCGAGCGCAACATCCGCCTGCCGGAAGCGCGGCAGCTGATTCAAAAGGCGCTGGAGTTTGCGCCGGGCGACCCGTTCATCACCGACAGCCTGGGTTGGGTCGAGTTCCGAATGGGCAACAAGGCCGAGGCCTTGCGGCTGCTCGACGCCGCCTACAAGTCACGGCCGGACGCCGAGATCGCCGCTCACCTGGGCGAGGTGCTCTGGAGTCTCGGCCAGCGGGACCGGGCCCAGGCCATCTGGAAGGAAGGCCTGCTGCTGAACGCCGAGAACGAAACGCTGCTGGAAACCCTCAAGCGCTTCGGCGTGCGGCCGTGAGCAGTCTGCGGCGGCACAGGCGGCTCGCGGCAGCCTGTCTGGTTGCTACTTTTTTGATAGCGGGCTGCGCAGTACCGGCGCGGGTTGCAGACCAAAATGCCTTGAATCAGGGCCCTTGGGCCGGCCGCCTGGCGGTGCGGCTGGACGCAACGCCGCCCCAGGCCTTCTCCGCCAGCTTTGAACTCAAGGGCACCGCGCAGGCCGGCGAGCTCACGCTGTTCACGCCGCTGGGCGGAACGGCAGCGGTGCTGCGCTGGGCTCCCGGGGCGGCCAGCCTGCGCAGTGGCACCCAGACCCTCGAATTTGAATCGCTGGAGGCCCTGTCCATTCACGCCACAGGCACTGCGCTGCCGGTGGCCGCCCTGTTTGACTGGCTGGCCGGTCGCGCCAGCCGTGCCGGTGGATGGGAGGCCGACCTGTCCGCGCTGGGGGAGGGCCGGCTGACAGCCCAGCGACTGGAACCCGCGCCGCCCGCCCAGCTGCGCGTGCTGCTGGATCGCTGAAGGGCGGCGCCGATAATCGGCCCATGCGTGCGCTGTACGACGTCCCGGCCCCGGGCAAACTCAACCTGTTCCTGCACATCACCGGCCGGCGCGCCGACGGCTACCACCTGCTGCAATCGGTGTTCATGCTGATCGACTGGTGTGACACCCTGAACTTCGAGCTGCGTGCGGACGGCGCACTGACCCGCGAGGACCTCACCACCGCCCTGCCCCCAGACGACCTGGTGCTGCGCGCGGCCCGGGCACTGCAGGCGGCCACCGGAACAGCCCAGGGGGCCCATATCGGCGTGGCCAAACATTTGCCGGCCCAGGCCGGCATGGGCGGCGGTTCGTCGGACGCGGCCAGCTGCCTGCTGGCGCTCAACCGGCTCTGGCAGCTGAACCTCCCGGTGGCGCGGCTGACGCAGATCGGCCTGGCACTCGGGGCTGACGTGCCCTTTTTCCTGCGCGGACACAATGCGCTGGTGGAAGGCATAGGCGAAATGATCCATCCGCTCACGCTGCCGCCTGCACGCTTTGCCGTGGTCAAACCACGCGAGGGGCTTGAAACCCGGTTGATATTCAGCGACCCGGCGCTGAAACGCGACACCGAAACTGCTATAATTTCAGGCTTTGCTGCAAACCCGAGTGGTGAGTTTGAACAAAATCCCTACGGATTTGGCCACAACGACCTGCAGCCCGTCGCCCAGAGGCTTTGCCCCGCGGTGACGCAGGCCCTGGAGTGGCTGGCGTCGCAGGGGCTTGCAGGCCGGATGACCGGCTCGGGCAGCGCGGTGTTTGCGCAAATGCGGCAAGACCAGGTTCTGCAGGCCCCGGCGACGGGTTGGCTGGCCAGGTCTTGCAGCAACTTGGATGTTCATCCCCTGGTGGGTTGGGCACCCAGCGACGAATGATCGGTTGGCAGCTTTTGGCTGTTGACCTGTGTAGGGGAGTCGCCAAGCTGGTTAAGGCACCGGATTTTGATTCCGGCATGCAAAGGTTCGAATCCTTTCTCCCCTGCCAAATACGTCTCGACGTACAGGCAAAAACGTAAGAACGCGCTGGGATCCTCATGCAGGCTGCTCCATCTCCCGATTTCGTGGTTTTCACCGGCAACGCCAATCCCGGCCTGGCCGCCGAGATCGCCAAGAACCTTGGCATCTCGCTGGGCGCTGCCCAGGTCGGCCGCTTCTCCGATGGTGAAGTAACCGTCGAGATCAACCAGAACGTGCGTGCGCGCGACGTGTTCGTGGTGCAGTCCACCTGTGCGCCGACCAATGAAAACCTGATGGAACTGCTGATCATGGTCGACGCGCTCAAGCGTGCGTCGGCCGAGCGCATCAGTGCCGTCATCCCGTACTTCGGCTACGCCCGCCAGGACCGCCGGCCGCGCTCGGCGCGGGTGCCGATCTCGGCCAAGGTGGTGGCCAACCTGCTGCAGACCGTGGGTGTGGCCCGGGTCCTGACCATGGACCTGCACGCCGACCAGATCCAGGGCTTTTTTGACATCCCGGTGGACAACATCTACGCGTCGCCGGTACTGCTGGGCGACCTGCGGCAGAAGAACTACGAAGACCTGATTGTGGTCTCGCCCGACGTGGGGGGCGTGGTGCGCGCCCGGGCGCTGGCCAAGCAGCTGAACTGCGACATGGCCATCATCGACAAGCGCCGACCGCGCGCCAACGTCAGTGAAGTGATGCACGTGATCGGCGAAATTGACGGCCGCAACTGCGTGATCATGGACGACATGATTGACACCGCCGGCACCCTGGTGAAGGCCGCCGAAGTGTTGAAGGAACGCGGCGCCAAGAAGGTTTACGCCTACTGCACGCACCCGATCTTCTCGGGCCCCGCCATCGAGCGCATCGCCAAAGGTTCGGCGCTCGATGAAGTCGTGGTCACCAACACCATCCCGCTGAGCGAAGCCGCCAACGGGTGCCAAAAAATCCGCCAGCTGTCCGTGGCGCCGCTGATCGCCGAGACGATCCAGCGCATTGCCAAGGGCGAGTCGGTGATGAGTTTGTTCTCGGATCAGGAAAACCTGTTCTGAGGCATTTCGCGGGCTCCAGCCGGAGCCCATTGTTGAAACCGGAGTCACACTGGTCGCGGTGGACTCTTCATGGAGTACGTTATGAAATTCGTCGCTTTTGAGCGCGCAAAGCAGGGTACGGGTGCGAGCCGCCGTCTGCGCAATACGGGCAAGACCCCCGGCATCGTCTATGGTGGCGAAGGCCAGCCGCAACTGATCGAGCTCGATCACAACGCGCTGTGGCATGCCCTCAAGAAGGAAGCCTTCCACTCGACCATCCTGGAGATGGAACTCGCCGGCAAGACCACCAAGGTGCTGCTGCGCGACGTGCAGTACCACCCCTACAAGCAGCTGGTGCAGCACATCGACTTCCAGCGCGTGGATGCCAAGACCAAGCTGCACATGAAGGTGCCGCTGCACTATGTGAAGGCCGAGGAATCGCAGGCCGTGAAGTTCGAGCATTGCGTGGTCAACCACGTGATGACCGAGCTGGACATCTCGTGCCTGCCGGCCAACCTGCCGGAGTTCATTGAAGTGGACCTGTCGGGCCTGAAGAAGGGCGTGTCGCTGCACCTGAACGAGATCACCCTGCCCAAGGGCGTGACGGCCGTGACCCACGGCAAGGCCAACCCGGTGCTGGTGTCGGTGGTGGCGACGGTGGCAGAAGAAGCAGCTCCGGCTGCAGACGCTCCGGCCGCCGATGCCAAGGCCCCGGCCAAGGCGGATGCCAAGGCCCCTGCGAAGGCGGACGCCAAGGCCCCGGCCAAGAAGTAATCCCGGCCCGCCTGTCCGCGATGCGGACGCTCCCGAAAGCCCGCGAATGCGGGCTTTTTTTCACCTTAACATTGCCGCCATGATCAAACTGTTTGTCGGTCTGGGCAACCCGGGCACCGAGTACGAAGCCACCCGGCACAACGCCGGCTTCTGGTGGGTGGATGTGCTGGCGCGCGAGCTCAAGCTCGCGTGGGTGGCAGACCGCAGCTACCACGGGCTGGTGGCACGCGGCACTGTTCACGGGCAAACGGTCTGGCTGCTGAAGCCGCAGACCTTCATGAACCTGTCGGGAAAGTCTGTGGCCGCGCTGGCACGATTCTTCAAGATCCAGCCGGATGAAATCCTGGTGGTCCACGACGAACTCGACGTGGTACCCGGCCAGGCCAAGCTGAAGTTTGGTGGCAGCCATGCCGGCCACAATGGCCTGCGCGACATCCACGCGCAGCTTGGCACCGGCGACTACTGGCGGTTGCGGCTGGGCATCGGCCACCCGGGCGTGAAGGCCGAAGTCATCCACTGGGTGCTCAAGAAGCCGGCGCCCGAGCAGCGCGAAGCCATCGAGGCCTGCATTGACCGCACGCTCAAGGCGGTCCCCGCCATGCTGGCTGGCGAAATGGACAAAGCCACGCTGGTGGTGCATACCCACAAGGCCCCCCGCCCCAAGCCACCGCGGCCCGCCAGTGTTGAAAACACCGCAGGAGAGTCCAAGCCATGATCCGGATTGCTATCATTTTCATAGCGCTTCACGCAGCGATGACGGGGGCTTTGGCCCAAAATGCCTACAAGTGTGGCAACACCTACAGCCAGGCGCCTTGTGCCGGGGGCACGGTGGTGGACGCCGACGATGCCCGCTCCACTGACCAGAAGCGTCAGACCGGCGCCGCAGCCCAACGGGACGCCAGGGCAGCCGCCGCACTGGAGAAGGAACGCCTGGCCCAGGAAGCCAAAGCCGCCCCCGCCTACATTCCCCCGGCCAGGGAAGCGCAGGCGGACACCCGCAAGCCTGCCGTCATGACCAAGCCGGAGAAACCCAAATACTTCACCGCGATTGCGCCCGCCAAACCCGGTGACGCCAAGGCGAAGCAGGACAAGACCAAAAAGAAAGCCGCCAAGAAGGCGGCAGCAGACAAAGCGGGCAAGGCTTAGGCAGCCGCCTCTGGCGGGCGCTGCGCCGGCACTGCCGCGAGGCGCAGGTACTTCTGCATCAGGGTTTCGCGGCTCTCCTGGTGCGCGGGGTTGACCGGAATGCAGGCCACCGGGCACACCTGCACGCATTGCGGTTCGTCAAAATGGCCAACGCACTCGGTGCATCGGGCGGGGTCGATCTCGTAAATGACCTCGCCCAGGTAAATGGCCTGGTTGGGGCATTCGGGTTCGCACACATCGCAATTGATGCATTCGTCGGTGATCATCAGGGCCATGTGCGGATTATCACGGCGGGGCCGGTATTGCCCGTCCAGTCGGGCGCAAAGTCACTATTGTGAGCATCTGATACTCATTTCGTGCGTGACCACCATTTACCTGGACGAAGCTGCAGCAGCTGCAACTAAAGGCTCAATGTCGCTATCTTTTTGATAGCGCCTCACGCAGTTCTGGTGCGGGTTTCAGACGCTTTTCATTTAAAGTCCCGTTCAGGACGGTGTGCCGCCCGCCGCGCCGCATTTTCAGGATAAGCTCGGCACGGCATCCAGGCGGCGCGCGTTCGACCCGGGCGCCCTTGCTGTATCTTTGCCGCCTGAACCATGAGTCTTTTTCTTTTCAAGCGCTTCATCACGCTGCTGGCGACGCTGGTGGGCGCCTCGGTGGTGGTTTTCCTGGTGCTTGAGATCCTTCCGGGCAATGCCGCCCAGATCCTCATGGGGCCGGACGCCACGCCCGACGCGGTGGCCGCGCTCGCCACCAAGCTGGGGCTGGACCGCCCCGCCAGCGAGCGCTACTGGGACTGGATCACCGGGCTGCTGAGCGGCGACCTCGGGCTGAGCTACGCCTACAGTTCCCCGGTGTCCGAGCTGGTGCTGGAGCGCCTGACCGTGACCGTTCCGCTCGCCTTCATGGCGATGGCGCTGACGACGGTGCTGGCATTGTCTGCCGGCATCTATGCCGCAGCCCGGCACAACAAGCTGGGCGACGTGGGCCTGATGGGCCTGACGCAGGTGGGCATTGCCATCCCCAACTTCTGGTTTGCCATCCTGCTGATCCTGCTGTTCTCGGTGCACCTCAAATGGTTTGCGGCCGGTGGCTTCCCGGGCTGGGAAGAAGGCGTGTTCGAGGGCGTGCGGGCGTTGCTGCTGCCCGCCATCTCGCTGGCGGTGGTGCAGGCCGCCATCCTGGCGCGCATCACGCGCTCCGCCGTGCTGGAAGTGCTGCGCGAAGACTTCGTGCGCACTGCACGCGCCAAGGGCCTGTCGCAACGCGCCACGCTCTGGGGCCATGTACTGCGCAACTCGCTGATCCCCGTCATCACCGTGATGGGCCTGCAGTTTGCCGAGCTGCTGGCCGGCACCATCGTGGTGGAGAACGTGTTCTACCTGCCTGGCCTGGGCCGGCTGATCTTCCAGTCCATCTCCAACCGAGATGTGATCGTGGTGCGCAACTGCGTGATGCTGCTGGCGGCCATGGTGGTCATCGTCAACTTCATCGTGGACGTGCTCTACGCCGTGATCGACCCGCGCGTCAAGGCAAGCGACATATGACCACCATCGCCTTGCCATCGCAGGCCGTGCCCGGCTTCTGGAAGCGCGCCCTGGGGCACCGCGCCTTTGTCATTGGTGCCGTGCTCACCCTGCTGCTGGTGGCCATGGCGGGCCTCTCGCTGGTCTGGACGCCCTGGTCGCCCTACGACGTGGAGATGTCCAAAAAGCTGCTGCCCCCCGGCGCCCAGCACTGGCTGGGCACCGACCCATATGGCCGCGACATTGTTTCGCTGCTGCTGGTGGGCGCGCGTGCGTCGATTCTGGTGGGCGTCATCGCGGTGGGCATCGGCCTGGTGGTGGGCACGGCGCTGGGCCTGCTGGCCGCAGCGCGCCGTGGCTGGGTGGAAGAGCTCATCATGCGGCTGTCGGACTTCAGCTTCGCGTTCCCGGCCATCCTGTCGGCCATCATGATGACGGCGGTGTTTGGCGCCGGCATTGTCAACGCCATCATTGCCATCGGCATTTACAACATTCCCACCTTCGCACGCATCACCCGCGCCTCGGCCAACGCCATCTGGTCGCGCGAATTCGTGCAGGCGGCGCGGGCCTGCGGCAAGGGCGCCTTCAGCATCACCGTGGAGCATGTGCTGCCCAACATCGCGTCGGTGCTGATCGTGCAGGCCACCATCCGGTTTGCCATTGCCATCCTGGCCGAGGCCGCGCTGTCGTACCTGGGCCTGGGCACCCAGCCGCCCCAGCCGTCATGGGGCCGCATGCTCAGCGAGGCGCAGACGCTGATGTTCCAGGCCCCGTTGCTGGCCGTGTTCCCGGGCGTGGCCATTGCGCTGGCGGTGCTGGGTCTCAACCTGCTGGGCGACGGGCTGCGCGACCTGCTCGATCCCCGACTCGCCAGAAAGCGCTGATGGCCCTGCTCGAAGTCAACAACCTGCATGTGCGACTGCAAACCCAGCGCGGCCCGGCCGAGGCCGTGCGCGGTGTGAGCTTCTCGCTGGCGCGCGGCGAAACGCTCGGCCTGATCGGCGAGTCGGGCTGCGGGAAATCCATCACCGCCATGTCGCTCATGGGCCTGCTGCCCGAGAGCGCGCAGGTCAGCGGCAGCATCCGCTTCGACGGCGAGGAGCTGGTGGGCAAAAAAGACAGCGAACTCTGCCGCATCCGCGGCGACCGCATCGGCATGATCTTCCAGGAGCCCATGACCGCGCTGAACCCGGTACACAGCATCGGCCGCCAGGTGGCCGAGCCACTGCGCCTGCACCGCGGCGTGTCGGCAGCCGAGGCGCGCAAGCAGGCCATCGCCCTGCTCGACCGCGTGGGCATCCCCGACGCGGCGCGGCGCATTGACGCCTATCCGCACCAGTTCTCGGGCGGGCAGCGCCAGCGCATCACCATTGCCATGGCGCTGGCCTGCGGGCCCGACCTGCTGATTGCCGACGAGCCCACCACCGCGCTGGACGTGACCATCCAGCAGCAGATTCTGGACCTGATCAGCGAGCTGGTGGCCGAGCGTGGCATGGCCCTGATCCTGATTTCGCACGACCTGGGCGTGATTGCCCAGAACGTGGACCGCATGCTCGTCATGTACGGTGGCAGCGTGGTGGAAAGCGGCCCGACCGACACCGTGTTTGCCCATCGCATGCACCCCTATTCGCGCGGCCTGTTCGGCGCCCGGCCCCGGCTGGACGCACCGCGCGGGCAGCGCCTGGTGACGATTGCCGGCACTGTGCCGGAGCTGGTGGACCTGCCTGCCGGCTGCCCGTTTGCAGGGCGTTGCAGCTTCACGGTGGACGCTTGCCTGCACACGCCCCCGCCGCGGGTGGAACTGGGCGATGAGCACGCCGTTCGCTGCAGCCAGCTGGAGGCCGTGGCCGCCGCCAGCGGAGAGGCCGCATGACCGCACCCCTGCTCGAAGTCCACAACCTGGTGCGCGAGTACCAGATGCCGCGCGAGCGGCTGCTGGGCCCGCCGCCCACTGTCAAGGCCCTCAACGGGGTGAGTTTCACCATCGAAGCCGGCCGCAGCCTCGGCATCGTGGGTGAATCCGGCTCGGGCAAGTCCACCCTGGCGCGGCTGGTGATGGCGCTGGACAAGCCCACCGCCGGCAGCGTCAAGCTGCTGGGCCGCGATTTGCACACCCTGCCTGCGGCGGAATTGCGCGCAGCGCGGCGCGACTTCCAGATGGTGTTCCAGGACCCGTATGGCTCGCTGGACCCGCGCCAGACGGTGGAGCGCATCGTCACCGAGCCGCTCGCCGCCCAGGGCAATGCCTCGCGCGCCGAGCTTCGCCAGCGCGCCAGCGACGTGCTGGCTTCGGTGGGCCTGCGCGCCAGTGACCTCGACAAATACCCGCATGAGTTTTCCGGTGGCCAGCGCCAGCGCATTGCCATCGCCCGCGCCCTGATCACCCGGCCCCGGCTGATCGTGGCCGACGAGCCCGTGAGTGCGCTGGACGTCTCGGTGCAGGCCCAGGTGCTCAATTTGATGCAGGACCTGCAAGCCGAATTCGGCGTGACCTACATGCTCATCAGCCACGACCTGGCCGTGGTGCACCACCTGTGCCCCGAGGTGGCCGTCATCTGGCAAGGCCGCATCGTCGAGCAGGGCCCGCCCGAGAAGCTGTTCCGCGAGGCCGAGCACCCGTACACCCGCGCGCTGCTGGCGGCGGTGCCGCAGGCCCAGCCGGGGCTGAAACGGCGCCGCCATAGCCCTTTGGGTGATAAGCAAATCCCGCTTGCGCAACCGGCGCCACCTCGCGGATGATGTTGCCTCACGCCCCGACGGGCCCGATTTTTTTGTAGTGGCTTTTCCCTGGAGTTGAACCATGCTGAACCGACGCACCCTGCTGTCCACCGCCGCCCTGGCCTCTGTGCCGCTGACCCTGCCGCAAGCCGCCCTGGCGCAGGGCAAGAAGGATTCCATCGTGCTGGCCATGGCGCTGGAGCCGGTGGGCCTGGACCCGACGGCCGCTGCCGCGTCGTCGATTGCAGAAGTCACGCTCTACAACATCTACGAAACGCTGACCAAGATCAACCCCGACGGCAGCGTGTCGCCGCTGCTGGCCGAGAGCTGGGAGGTCTCGCCCGACCTGCGCACCTACACCTTCCGGCTGCGCAAGGGCGTGAAGTTCCAGAACGGCGAGCCGTTCAACGCCCAGGCCGTCAAGTTCTCGTTTGACCGTGCGGGCGGCGAAAAAAGCACCAACAAGGACAAGCGCACCTTCGCCGCCATCACCACGCAGGTGGTCGATGACAACACCGTGGTGCTGCTGACCAAGGAAATCGACCCCGACTTCCTGTTCCTCATGGGCCAGGCCACGGCCATCATCGTCGAGCCCAAGAGCGCCGAGGGCAACGCCACCAAGCCGGTGGGCACCGGCCCCTACAAGCTGGACAACTGGGTCAAGGGCTCGTCGGTGGCGCTCAGCAAGTGGGACGCGCACCGCAATGCGGGCGCCATCAAGATCAAGCGCGCCACCTTCCGCTTCATCGCCGACCCGGCGGCGCAGGTGGCGGCCCTGCTGGCCGGCGACGTGGACGCCTTCCCGCGCGTCACGCCGCGCAGCGTGCCGCAGTTCAAGACCAACCCGAAATTCCAGGTCATGGCCAGCGGCTCGCGTGCCAAGACCATCCTGGCCATCAACAACAAGAAGAAGCCGCTGGACGACGTGCGGGTGCGCCGCGCCATCAACATGGCCATCGACCGCAAGGCCGTCATCCAGGGTGCGGGCGACGGCTATGGCTCGCCCATCGGCAGCTACTACGTGCCCAGCGCCCCCGGCTATGTGGACCTGACCAAGGTCAACGCCTACGACCCCGACAAGGCCCGCGCCCTGCTCAAGGAAGCCGGCGTCAGCAACCTGGAGCTCACCATCACGCTGCCGCCGCCGCCTTATGCGCGCCAGGGCGGCGAGGTGATTGCCTCCATGCTCGACAAGGTGGGCATCAAGGCCAAGCTGCAAAACGTGGAATGGGCGCAATGGCTCAGCGGCACCTACGGCAGCAAGAACTACGACCTGACCATCATTTCCCACGTGGAGCCGTTTGACCTGGGCAACTTCTCGCGCCCCGGCTACTACTGGAACTACGAGTCCACCAAGTTCAACGCGCTGTACGACAAGTACAAGCAGACCGCCAACGCCGCTGAACGCAACCGCATCCTGGGCGACATCCAGCGCCTGGTGGCCGACGACGCCGTGCACGGCTATCTGTACCAGCCCCAGTGGGTGACGGTGGCCAACAAGAACGTCAAGGGCCTGTGGGCCAACATGCCGATCTTCGTGAACGACCTGTCCGCCCTCTCGTGGGGTTGAACGAACTCGGCGCGGCCGAACTGGCCGGGGCCTACCGGGCCGGCACGCTGTCACCGGTGGAGGTGGCGCAAGCGGTGCTGGACCACATGGCGCGCTGGGAGCCCGCGCTGTGCGCCACCTACCTGCTGCGGCCCGAGCTCACACTGGTACAGGCCCGCGCGTCCGAGGCGCGCTGGCGTGCGGGCCAGCCACTGTCGGCGCTGGACGGCGTGCCCATGACGCTGAAGGACAACATCGCCACAGCAGGCGACCCGATGCCGCTGGGCACCGCCGCCACCGACCTCAGCCCCATGGCGGCCGATGCACCGCCCGCGGCGCGCCTGCGCGAAGCCGGCGCGGTGCTGGTGGCCAAGACCACCATGCCCGACTACGGCATGCTGTCGTCGGGCCTGTCGAGCTTTCATGCTCTGGCACGCAACCCCTGGGATCTGAGCAAAACCCCCGGTGGCTCCAGCGCTGGCGCGGGCTCCGCGGCCGCGGCGGGCTACGGGCCGCTGCATCTGGGCACCGACATTGGCGGCTCCATCCGCCTGCCCGCGGGCTGGTGCGGGGTGTTCGGCCTCAAGCCCAGCCTGGGCCGGGTGCCGATTGACCCGCCCTACACCGGCCGCGCGGCCGGCCCCATGACGCGCACCGTGGCCGACGCCGCCGCGATGATGCAGGTGCTGAGCCTGCCCGATGCGCGCGACACCATGAGCCTGCCGTACCAGACGATCGACTGGGCCAGCTTTGACGCGGGCGTGCGCAAGCTCAAAGGCCTGCGCATCGGCCTGCTGCTGGACGCCGGCTGCGGCCTGCCGGCGGAGCCCGAAGTGCGCGCCGCCGTGGAGCGCGCCGCCCGGCTGCTGGCGCAGGCGGGGGCCGAGGTGGAACCGATGGCCCCGTTCCTGACCCGCGACATGCTCGACGGCATGGACCACTTCTGGCGCATGCGCTCGCATGTGGACCTGGGTGCACTGCCGCCACAGCGCAAGGCCCGCGTGCTGCCCTACATCCAGGCCTGGGCCGACAGTGCCGCCGGCATGAGCGGCGAGGCCGTGTTCCACGCCGGGCACCAGTTCTACCTGACGCGGCTGGCCACGGTGAAGGCCTGCGCTGCGTTTGACTATGTGATCTCGCCCACATCCCCCAACCTGCCCGCGCCGGCCGAATGGGCCGGCCCCACCAACGACCCGTTGCGCCCGCTGGAGCACATTGCCTTTACGGTGCCGTTCAACATGTCGGAGCAACCGGCCGCGTCCGTCAACTGCGGCTACTCCACGGGCGGCCTGCCCATTGGCCTGCAGATTGCCGGCGCGCGGTTTGATGATTTGGGCGTGCTGCAGGTGTCGCGGGCGTTTGAGCTGATCCGCGACGCGCAGCGCCCCTGGCCCGAACCACCCGCCCGCTAGCACGGCCATGCAGGACTGCCTGGGCAACCCGGTCACCTTGCAGCAGCCAGACAGCCTGGCCGCGTTGGACGACTTTGTGGAAGGCTTCATTGCCAGCGAGGCGCGGGCCGTCAACATCCTGAGCGCCGCCGACACGGACCCCAGTCCCCTGGTACAGGCGTATTGCGCTGCGCTGCACATGTTTGCCGAGTCGCGCGAAGGGCCGCGCAATGCCCGGCCGTTCATCGCGCGGGCATTGGCGTCACCGCTGCAGGCCACGCCCCGCGAACAGCGGTTTGTGCAGGCCGTGCAGGCCTGGGTGAACGGCGACATCCTGCGCGCCATCGCCCTGCACGAAGAGCAGGCGCGTGAATGCCCGCGCGACCTGGCCTCGCTCAAGCTCGGGCAGTACCACCTGTTCAACCTGGGCAACTCGCCGGCCATGCTGCGCATGGCACTGCAGGCGCTGCCCGCGGCGGGCGATGTGCCCTACCTGCACGGCATGCTGGCCTTTGCCTGGGAGCAGTGCCACCTGCTGCCGCAGGCCGAGGCTGCCGCGCGCCACGCCATCCGGCTGCGGCGCAAGGAGCCCTGGGCCCACCACGCGCTGGCGCATGTGATGCTGACGCAGGGGCGCATCCGCGAAGGGCAGGCCTTCATGGCGGACGTGAGCGACACCTGGACAGGGCTGAACTCCTTCATGGTCACGCACAACTGGTGGCACCAGGCGCTGTTTGCGCTGGAGCTGGACGACCACGCGGAGGCGCTGCGCCTGTACGACACGCAGGTGTGGGGCGTGGTGAAGGACTATTCGCAAGACCAGATCAACGCCGTGTCCCTGCTGGCGCGGCTGGAACTGGCGGGCGTGGATGTGGGCGAGCGCTGGCACGACGTGGCCACGCACCTGGCCGCGCGCGTGCAAGACCAGGTGCTGCCGTTTCTGGACCTGCAGTACCTGTACGGCCTGGCGCGTGCCGGCCGGCCCGAGGCCGACACCCTGCTGGGCGCCATCGTGGCCCATGCCGCACAGGCCACCGACCCACAGCGCGCCGCCTGGCAACAGGTGGCCGTACCCGCCGCGCAGGCGCTTCTGGCCCATGCGCGCGGCGACTGGCCGCAGGCCGTGGCCGGCCTGGAGGCTGCCCTGCCCCGGCTGGTGGCCATCGGCGGCAGCCACGCCCAGCGCGACCTGTTTGCCCAGATCCACATCAACGCACTGCGCCGCAGCGGCGAGCTCGGCGGCGCGCAGCACCTGCTACGGCAGGCGGCGAACAGCCAGCCGGAGTCGCGGCGGTTGGGGAGGTTGGCAGGCCTAGTGGAAGAGCGGCTTGGGATTCCGCGCGCGGGGGCTTGAGCGAGATTTGTCCCGGTTTCTGCGGGCAAGGTTGTGAGTAGTTTTGGCCTCTAGCCCCTATCAATACTGCGTGAGGCGCTATGTTTTTGATAGCGATTTCACTACTGCCCGAGACCACCTCTCGGCGCACAGTTGCTGGTCACTGCAGTTGCCAGCTTGCTCGTGAAATAGCGCGGATACATCATTAGGTAGCCAAATGACAGCTGGCAAGAGGTTGCTCTCCCGAGCCAGACTCCATCAATGAGGGCTATTGCCCAAGAGCGGTCGTTGGTGGAAGCATTGCGGAATGACAGTTCAAGAACGACAATTACCGTCCGGCTGTCCGGTGATGATTCTAGGATTGTGCTGTGTAGCGCGACACAATACAATGCCCCGATGAATGGACCATCTCGTACCGAGTTCGATACTGACGCCGGGCATGAGGTCTCGCCCATTCACCCCGGCGTATTCGTACGCGCAAAAGTGCTGAACCCCAGAGGCTTGAGCGTCGTCCGAGCCGCAAAGCTCGTGGGGGTAAGTCGCCCAGCGCTAAACAACTTCCTCAATGGACATGTCGCAACTACGTCCGAAATGGCAACCCGCATAGAAGCGGCGTTCGGGTTTCCAGCGGCGAGGTTACTTGACATGCAAGCTGCATTTGATGCGGCAACCACAAGTACCGCGAACGTGGCGGCGGGAGTAACGCCGTACACAGTCCCGTTCCTCGGCATCAAAGCACGAGACATCGAAGCCTGGGCATCTCGAAACATCCAAGCGCGAAGCCGCTTCGCCGTCCTTCTTCGGACACTGGTGAACTCAACCGGACGTGGTATCACGAGCCTTGATTTCCCTGGCAATGACGATGCCGAGCGTCCTGGGTGGGATGGCCAGCTTGATATCACTGAAGGGACGCCTTGGATTCCAGCCGGCTCGTCTGGCTGGGAATTTGGAACAAATGAAGATCCGAAAGCGAAGGCGGAGAGCGACTATGCAAAGAGCACGAAAGCGACAAGCAAGGCCGACCGCGCTGCACTAACGTTCGTATTCGTGACGCCCCGTGCTTGGCCGGGCAAGAACGAGTGGTCTGCCCTAAAGCGAGTCAAACACGAGTGGCGCGACGTGCGCGCCTACGACTCAAGCGATCTTGAACAGTGGATCGAACAGTCGATAGCTGCACAGCTGTGGTTTGCGCACGAAGTCGGGAAACCCTCCCTGGGTGTCCGAACACTGTCGCAATGCTGGTCCGATTGGGCCAACGTCGCGGAGCCTCCATTGCCGGGCTCCCTGTTTTCGCATGCAATCGAAAGATCAAAGAAAACTCTGTTAGCACGCCTTACGCAGAACTCCAATAGCCCGGTCGTGGTAATGGCAGACTCAACCGAAGAAGCGCTGGCCTTCGTTGCGCACTTTTTTGAGACCGTAATTGACCCAAAGATCGTCGAACTCCGTGACCGCGTTCTAGTGTTTGACGATCCCGGCACCGCGAAGAAGCTGGCACAAGGCACCTCGCAGTTTGTCGCTGTCGTGCACAACCGCGCCGTCGAGCGCGACCTCGCATCGCTTTCACAAAACGTTAGGTGCATCGTTGTGTACCCTCGGAATGCGGCAAACATCGAGCCAGATATTGTGCTTGAGCCATTGAACTACGAGCAGTTCAAGACATCGCTCGAAGGGGTTGGGTATACGCGAGATGAAGTAACTCGGCTCGACAACGAATCCGGCCGTTCACTCACGGTCCTCAGGCGTCGACTTGCGAGGACGCCCGGTGTCCGGCTACCAGAATGGGCAACAGATGTGCACACGGCGTCATCGCTCGTGCCCTTCTTGCTTGTCGGCGCATGGAACGCGACCCGCCCTCCCGACCAGACAGTGCTATCGCTTCTCGGCGGCGATATGCCATATGAGCTCCTTGAGCGGACATGTCAGCGGCTCGCGCAGGGCAATGATCCTCCGATGTGGTCCGCAGGCCACTACCGCGGCGTCGCATCAAAGATTGACGCCCTGTTCGCGATCGCAGGGGAAGTGACCCGAACAGACCTAGAGCGATTCTTCACCGTCGCACACATTGTGCTTGGTGAAGACGATCCGAAGCTCGATCTGCCCGACGAAGAGCAATGGGCGGCTGCAATTCATGGGAAGTCGCGTGAATTCTCCGGAACGCTCAGGAGGAGCATTGCTGAGACGCTAGTGCTGCTCTCAGTTCACGGCCACCACCTGTTTTTTGATCGTCTTGGCTTTGACTGTGAGGTCGCGGCGCAAAAGCTCGTGCGCGCACTCCTCACACCGCTCAAGACTCGCCTGTTGGAAGCGAACGACACCGACCTCACTGCGTATGCCGAGGCGGCTCCGAACGAGTTCCTAGACATTATTGAGTCTGACTTACGGCAAGTTGTACCGGAGACATACGGTCTCATGCGCCCGGCGGGCGCAGGCCTCTTCGGAGGGGGGTGTCCACGTACCGGTCTTCTCTGGGCACTTGAAGGGCTATCGTGGAGCCCAGCGACGATGCCGCGAGCAGCTCTCATTCTCGCGCAGCTCTCACAGATTGAGATCAATGACAACTGGGTGAACCGCCCCATCAACTCGCTTAAAGCAATATTTCGCGCGTGGATGCCACAGACCGCAACCAGCCATGACATTCGCCTCAGGGTACTGCAGCAGCTTGCAGGTCGATTCCCAGCGGTCGCGTGGAACGTGTGCATCGATCAACTAGGCACAGGGCCGCAGCACGGAAGCTACAGCCATAAGCCAAAGTGGAGGAACGATGGCCATGGGTACGGCGAACCGTTGTCTACTTGGGCGCCGATCATGACGTTCGTACACAACGTGGTCGAAATGGTGCTTGGCTGGAAGCATGGTCACACGACTGGCATGGTCTGTGACTTGGTGAACTGCCTTCCTGGCTTGGCAGCCGCGGATCGTGAGCGTGTATGGACGATCATTGAAGCGTGGGCTGCGAGTGCTTCGGACAGCGACAAAGCGATCGTTCGCGAGCAGATTCGCAAGCGGCTGCTCACCCGACGCGGTAAGCCACAGGCAAACAATGACGACTTCATAGTTCTTACGGAGTCTGCAAAGCGAGTCCGCGAAGCACTCGAACCTGCCGACCTTCTCCAGAAGCACGAGTGGTTGTTTCGAACTCACTGGGTCGAAGAGTCCGCCGAGGAACTTGTCGATGACTCGCATGACTACGAGAAGCGCGAGGAACGCGTAGCTGCACTCAGGACCGACGCGCTTCGCGAGGTACATCTCTCGCGTGGACCTGCCGGCGTTGCCGATCTAGCGGATTACGGCAACGCGCACTACGATGTTGGCTACCTGTATGCGGGGCGCATTCTAGATTTGCACGGAATTAGTAATGCGATCCGCGCCGCGCTAGCGCCAGAGCGTCCGAGTACGGCGAATGCCCGCCGCTTACTCATTGCTGGGCTCATCACCGGCTGCAGCGATCCACTTGAGCGCGAGGCCCTTCTAGATCGACTCTCGGCCGATCTTTCCGAGGAGAACTACGTACGCGTATTGCTTAGTGCGCCGTTCCGGCGTTCAACGTGGCTCCGCGTCGATGCACTTCGGGAGCACGCGCAGCGGACATACTGGACCGAGGTGTTTCCAGATTGGGTTCGCGAGAGTACGGAAGAGGCTGCGGAAGCGCTTGACCGCTTGATAGCGGCCAAGCGACCACGAGCCGCCTTTCATTCCGCCCAATTCAACCTTGAAAAGTTCGATCCTGAGTTGCTCTTTTGTCTTATGACCGCGATTGCGAAAGACAGTGAGGAGCCTGAAGGTCAATTCCGTCTTCAGCAGCACTACATCGAAAAAGCGTTTGAGCGGATCAACGATAGTACGGCGCTAACTCTCGACCAGAAAGCCGGGCTAGAGTACTTGTACATCGATGCTCTTGCGAAACCGCACACGCGTGCCGGCAACTACGGCATTCCCAATTTAGCGACGTACGTTGCAGCCCATCCCGAGCTTTATGTGCAGGCAATCGTGTACGTGTACAAGAGAAGGGACGGCGGCTCAGACCCGGCTGAGTTCTCGGTGCCTGATGAGCAGATCACACACTTCGCGGAGCAAGGATACAAGCTCTTGAGTGGCATTGAAACACTCCCGGGGCGCGATGAACAAGGTCAGCTAACTACAGAAGGCCTGCGTGTTTGGGTCAAGGCTGTGCGAAACGCCTGTGAGGGATTGGGACGTCTCGAAGTCGCGGACATCAACATTGGGGAACTTGTCGCTCATGCGCCCGTGGGCGCAGACGGCGTGTGGCCCTGCGAACCTGTTCGGGATGTGCTCGAAGAAATCCACTCTGACGCAATGATGCGAGGCGTCCAAACTGGCCAGTTCAACGCTCGTGGTGCCCATTGGAGAGGAGAAGGTGGTGCGCAAGAACGCGAACTCGCCGACAAGTACCGAGGCTGGGCAGAGGCACTCCAGTATTCGCACCCCTACGTCGCGTCAAAGTTGCTCATGGGCTTGGTAAGGACGTATGAGCACGATGCCCGGCGCGAGGACGCGGAGGCGATAGTGCAACGGCGGCTCCACTAAAGGCCGCCCTACTTGTCAAGACTGCGAAGCAGGCGGTCTAACTTATATTTCAAGGGATGGATCGGGTTGAGTTCAGGCGTATGAGCTGAACCTCGATCTGTCCGCAATCAGCCTATCGCAAACGCTCGACCTACCACGTTGACCGCTGGTCGCAAGCCGAACGATTAGATCCAGTAGCTATCAGTAACGCCAACATCGACTATCCCCGCCAAGGATCAACAAGCGAAACCCCCGCCTTCTCATACCCACCGCTGTCCCGCGTAACCACAGTCAGTCCATGGTGCAGCGCCGTGGCCGCGATGATCAGGTCGGGCTGCGAAAACGTGTGCCCGGTCTTGCGTCCTTCCTCCACCAGCAGCCGCCACTTGAACATGATGTCTTCCGTGATCGGCAGCGCGCGGTTCTCAAACATGGGCCTCAGCTGCAGGTTCAGCCAGTCATTGAGCGATGCGCGTTTGTGGGCATCCGTTATCAGTTCAATGCCAAACCGGATTTCTGCAAAGGTTACGGCGCTGACGAAAAGACTCTCCAGCGGCTGCGCACTTACAAACGAGACAACTCTTGGCTCCGGGCGCGGGCGCCGCAGCTCAGACAGGACGTTGGTGTCCAGCAGGTAGCCCTTCACAGGTTCACGTCCCGCACGGGCGCGGCTTCGGTGGCCGGAAGGGCAAGCTCAATGTCCCGATGCGGCGAGGCCTGCAAAGCGGCAACAAGAGCCTGGCCGGTTTGGGTGCCTTGCAAACGCCGGTAGTCTTCAGCGGCGATCACCACCACCTCGTCGCGGCCATGCACGGTCACATGCTGCGGCCCGTCGCTGCGCACGCGCCGCACCAGCTCGCTGAAGCGCGCCTTGGCGTCCTGCAGCAGCCAGTGTCCCGGCGCAGGGGCCGGGCGCTTGGAGGGTTGATGGGAGGGCTCCGTAAATCTGGTCATGCTGACTAGATTACCAGTTTTGCGGTCTCCGGGCCAGCGCAAAGAATGGGCGCTATCCAGGTAACTGTGCCGTTCGGGACCAGATTTCAATGCCATTTCGGCCTCCAGTCCGCACCAGTACTGCGTAAGCTGCTATCAAATCAGTAGCAATTGGCGCAACAACCCCAGGCCCCTAAAAAGCCGTTGCACCGCGTCAAGCCGCGTCAGCCGCCGACACTTTTTTCTGGTCGTAGGTCGGCTGCGCCGGCAAATCGGCCAGGTGCCGGGTATCAGCCCAATCCAGAATCTCCACCCGCCCGGCCGGGGCCATGCGTACCCGGTTGAGCCCGGCGTTTGGGATCTCGCTCTGGCGCGGGCCGTTCAGGCCCAGGCCCATGGCGGTGCGGTACACCATGTCGAGCACACCGCCGTGCGTCACCACCACCAGGGTCTGGCCGGCGTGGGCCGCCGCGATGCGCGCAAAGGCGCCCATCACCCGGGCATGAAAGTCGTGCGTGCTTTCGCCGCCGCCGGGCATGGCAAACAGCGGGTCAAACGCCGTCCAGCGGCTCCAGGCCTCGGGCCAGCGCGCCTGGATGTCGGCCACCGTCAGCCCGTCCACCGCGCCAAAGGCCTGCTCGCGCAGGGCCGGGTCGGGCACGCCGGGCAGGGCCAGGGTGCTGGCAATGGGCGCCGCCGTCTCGCGCGTGCGCAGCAGGTCGCTCAGGTACAAGCCATGGGCCATGGCACCGGCCAGCCGTTGCCCAAGGCGGCGCGCCTGCTCGTGCCCGATGGCGTTGAGCGGCGGATCCACCTGGCCCTGGAACCGCAGCTCGCGGTTCATGTCGGTCTCGCCATGGCGGATCAGGATCAGCTCGGTCATGCCCGATTATCCCGGCAGAATTGGCGCATGAGCTCGTTGATCCTGATTCCCGGCCTCGCGGCCGATGCGCGCATGTGGCAGGCCCAGCTGGACGCGCTGGCCTCGCCCTGGCGCCCGCGCGTGGCCGATGCGCACCAGCAAGAAGACAGCATCGAGGCCATGGCCGCGGCCTTGCTGGCGCAGCATGGTGGCGAGCTGGTGCTCTGTGGTGCCTCCATGGGCGGCATCATTGCCATGGAGGCCGCGCGCCAGGCGCCGCAGCGCATCCGCGCGCTGGCGCTGCTGGGCACCAACGCCCGGCCCGAGACGGACGACATGCGCACCCTGCGCGAAGGCGCCATCGTGCAGTTCGCACGCGGGCAGGTGCGTGAGGTGATCGAGCCCAACGTGGCGCTGGCCTTCCACCCCGACCACGCGCGCGAGCCGCATCTTGTGCAGACTTATCTTGAATTTGTGCTGGACGCGGGCGCCGAGCGCCTGATCCGCCAGAACCGCGCCATCATGGCCCGGCCCGACGCACGGCGGCACTTGCCGCAGCTTCGTTGCCCGACGCTGGTGATGTGTGGGGACGCCGACCAGCTGACGCCGCCCGACTGCTCGCACGAGATTGCGGCGCTGGTGCCCGGTGCCGAGCTGGTGCTGGTGCCGCGCTGCGGCCACATGCTGACGATGGAAAAACCCGCCGAAGTGAACGCCGCGCTGGCGGCGTGGCTGGCGCGGGTGGCCTGACGCTATTCGCGGCCCAGGCTGCGCACCTTCTCCGCCAGGCGCCGCTGGACGGTGGGCGAGACGAACTTGTCCACCTCGCCGCCGAGCACGGCAATCTCGCGCACAAAGGTGCTGCTGATGAACTGGAACTTGTCGCTGGGCGTGAGGAACACCGTCTCGACTTCGGGCATCAGGCTGCGGTTCATGCCGGCGAGCTGGAACTCGTAGTCAAAGTCGGTCACGGCGCGCAGGCCGCGCACCATGGCCTTGCCGCCACGCGCGACCACAAAGTCGCGCAGCAGGCCCGAGAAACTCTCCACCTCCACCTGCGGGTAGTCCTTGACGACTTCGCGCGCCATCTCGATGCGCTCCTGCAGCGTGAACATGGCTTTCTTGTGGTGCCCGGCCGCCACCGCCACGATGACCCGGTCAAACAGCTGGGTGGCCCGCCGCACCACGTCTTCATGGCCCAGCGTCATCGGGTCGAACGTACCGGGGTAGACGGCAATCACGTTATGGGCCATGGGCTCTCCTCAACCGTTTTGTTGCGACGCATTATGACGCGCGTTGCAGCAGGTGGGCATGAACGGCGCCCGCCTTCAGGTGCCGCCGCACGCACAGGCCCAGGGGGGCGAGCCGTTCGTCCGTCCAGGGCTGCGGTGCCTCCAGGTACACCAGGCCCGTGGCCGCCAGCGCCGGCACGCTGGCACGCAGCGCGTCGTCAAACAGGTCGGCCGCAAAGGGCGGGTCCAGAAACACCAGGTCGGCCGAGCCCGCGGGGGTGCTGCGCAGCCCGGCCACGCCGTCGCCGCGCGCCACCACCACCGCGCTGGCCGACAGGCGCGCCTGCACCGCGCGCAACTGGGTTACCAGCGCTGCGTCCTGCTCGAACATGTGCACCGCCGCCGCGCCGCGCGAAGCGGCTTCAAAGCCCAGGGCCCCGGTGCCGGCAAACGCATCCACACAGCGCCAGCCCGTCAGGTCCTGCCCGAGCCAGTTGAACAGTGTTTCGCGCACCCGGTCGGGCGTGGGGCGCAGGCCGGGCTTGTCGGCCACCGGCAACTTGCTGCGCTTCCACTGGCCCCCAATGATGCGGATTTCATGGCGCGCCGTGGAGGGCGCGGCTCGGTCTGTCTTCATGCTGGATTCGACTGCCATGGCGCGGTGCCGGTGGCACGACTATGCCACGTCACCACACGGCGGTGCCGCGCAGGCCGGGCTGGTCAGCGCCGGCTGTCGTCGTCGTTGGTGTCGCCGGTCAGGGGGGCCAGGTCCGACGAATAGATGCGGTCACCCACGTGAAGTTCCTGCCCCTTCTGCCAAGCCGCCTCGAAAGCGGCGAGCTCTTCGGCGGTGGCACGTTCGTACTTCTGGCGCGGCGTGAGCGTCTCTGGCACAGCGGCGGCGGGCGCGGGCTCAGGCCGGCTGCGGTCAAAGCCCTGCATCTGCTCGTTGACGCGCCAGTAAACGCCACTGACAACCAGCCCGTAGCGCTGCATGGCATTTTTGGCCAGCGCTGCGCCCACGGCGTGGAGCTGCTCGGGCTGGCCCTCTCGGTTGTGCATGAAATCGGTGGACAGGTCCATCATCACCGAGTACTGGTGGCCGCGCTTGTCGTTGCGCACCACACGGAACTTGTAGCTGCCCGACAGGATGCCGCTGGCCTGCATCGTGACCTTGATGGCCTCGTAGAGCATTTCACGGCGGAACGCCATGCGCTCTTCAAGGTTCATCTTGACCGGCGCGGTCTCGGGCCCCGACTTCGGGGCCTCTTTCGAAGAAAAAAGACTCTTGAGTATCGACATGTTGAATCTGTAACCCGCGGGCGCCCGGCACATCCGGCGCGCATCGGCGAGGCCATGTCTTTTATGTACTGCGCGATGGTTTCAAGCGCAAGTCAAAAGACGCATGCGTTACATCTTATGACACGCTGTGTCGCTGCTTGTCGACTTGTTCACGCGTACGGGCCGCCTCAGGGCGCAGCGCCGACCACCACGGTGGCCATGCGCGCGGGCTGCAGCTTGCGGGCCACGGCCGCGCGGATGTCGGCCACGGTCACTTTGCTGACCTGCTGGGTCCAGGTGTTCAGGTAGTCCAGCGGCAGCCCGTTCCAGGCGATGCCGGCAATGTTGTCCAGCAGCTTGCGGTTGGTGTCGATGCGCAGCGCGAAGCCGCCCACCAGGTTGTCCTTGGCGGCCTGGAGTTCGGCCTCGGTCGGGCCATCGGCCACAAACCGCTCCAGCACCTCGCGCACCACCTGTACCGCCTGCGTGGCCTGGTCGGGCCGGGTTTGCAGCCCGATGGTGAAGGCGCCGGCGTGCAGGCCAGGTGCAAAGTAGCTGTACACGCTGTAGCTCAGGCCGCGCTTTTCGCGCACCTCGGTGCTCAGGCGTGACACAAAGCCGCCACCGCCCAGGATGTAGTTGCCCACGATCAGTGGAAAGTAATCCGGGTCGGCCCGGCGAAAGCCGGGCTGGCCAATCAGCACATGCGCCTGGGCCGACTCGAACGGCAGGCGCTGCTCGCTGGCCTGCGCCAGCGGCGCCACCTCGGCCACCGGCGGCAGCGGTGCGCAGCGCTGCGGCGTGCTGGCGGGCAGCCGTGACAGCAGTGTGTTGACCAGTGTTTCAGCCTGTGCGCGCGTGACCGCCCCCACGATGCTCACCTTGGCCCGGCAGGGCACCAGCATGCGCGCATGCAGCGCCTGCATGTCTGCCACGCTGATGCGTTGCAGCGTGGCTTCGGTCATCTCCTGGCCGTAGGGGTGGTCGCCGTACACGGCTTTGGCCCAGGTCTGCGCCGCCAGCGTGGCCGGCCGCGTGTTGGCCTCCTTGAGCGAGGCGATGGTGCGTTCGCGGTCGCGCTGCCAGATGTCCGCCGGAAACGCCGGCTCGGCCAGCTGGCGTGCAGCCAGCCGGGCGGCGCGCGCCAGCAGGTCGGGGTAGGTGAGCGAGCGCAGGCCGAAGCTCATGCGGTCGCTGCCCGCGCTGCCGCCGAACGAGGCACCCAGATCGGCCCAGGCCTCGCTCAGGGCGTTTTCGTCCAGGGCCGGCTCGCCGCTGCGGGCCAGCAGGCCGCGGGACATCATCGACGCGGTGGCGCTGGCCAGGCCGGCCTGCGCCGCCGGGTCGCGGCGGCTGCCGGCGTCGAAGTCGATCTGCACGTCCACCATCGGGATACCGGGGCTTTCGGCCAGCCACACCTGCGCGCCACTGGGCAACGCAAACTGCTGCAAGGGCAGTGCCGCGTGCCCAAGGCTCATGCCAAAAAGGCCCAAAACCCCCGCCAATACTGCGTGAGGCGCTATTTTTTTGATAGCAAATCGGAATGTCATGAATGGCCTTCAGGCGTCAGTGGCGAAAGCCGGGCGGCGGTGTACGGGGCTTGCGGGTCTTGTCGGGCGGCTGCGGGCGCAGCACCGCCACGGTGAGCTGGTCGTCGCCGAAGTATTTGGCGGCCACGGCCTGCACCTGCTGCGCCGTGACGGCGCGCAGGCGCTGGATCAGCCGCTCGCCGGCATCCAGCGGCAAGCCCAGCGCCCACTGGCTGCCCAGCTCGCGGGCCTGGTTCATCACCGAGTCGAGCTTGTACACCTCGCCCGCGACCCAGCGGGTCTTGACGCGGTTGAGTTCGGCCTCGGTCACGCCCTCGCGGGCCACGCGTGCCACCTGCTCGCGCAGCGCCGCTTCCACCTGCTCGGGCGTCTTGCCCGGCGCCGGCACGCCGTCCAGCACAAACAGCTGCGGGCCGCGGCCCCACAGACCGTTCCAGGCGCCGGCACTGTCGGCCACGCGGTCAGGGCCCTGCTCCAGTGCGCGGCCCAGGCGGGCACCGGTGTAGCCGTCCAGCACCGCCGAAAGGACCGTCAGCGCCAGCGCGTCATCGGCCTCGGCGGACGGCTCGAACGTGGCCAGCTGCGGCACCTTGAAGGCCAGCCCCACATAGGCCTGCTCGGCGGGCGCCTTGAACTCGATGCGGCGAATGCCCTGCTGGGCGGGCTCGGCGCGCGGCTTGCGCGGTGGCACGGCGCGCGCCGGCACCGAGCCGTAGTACTTCTCGGCCAGCCGCCGGACCTCGGCCACATCCACATCGCCGGCCACCACCACGGCGGCATTGGCGGGTGTGTACCACTGCTGGTAGAAGGCGCGCACGTCCGCCGGCGTCATGGCGTCCAGGTCACTCATCCAGCCCACGATCGGGCGGCGGTAGGGCGAAGCGATGAACGCTGCCGCATTGAGCTGCTCGTACAGCAGCGCGCGGGGGCTGTCTTCGGTGCGCAGGCGGCGCTCTTCCTTGACCACCTCGATTTCCTTGCGGAACTCCTCGTCGGCCCACTGGTTGCGGGCAAAGCGGTCGGCCTCGAGCTTCATCACGTCCTCCAGCCGGCCGGCCGGGATCTGCTGGAAGTAGCCGGTGTAATCGCGCGCGGTGAAGGCATTTTCACGCCCGCCCAGGGCCGCGACCCGGCGCGAGAACTCGCCCACGCCCAGCTCGGGCGTGCCCTTGAACATCATGTGCTCCAGCACATGGGCCACGCCGCTGGTGCCGTCCACCTCGTCCATGGCGCCCACGCGCACCCACAGCATGTGCACCGCCGTCGGCGCCCGGCGGTCGGGCTTGACGATCACCGTCAACCCGTTGGGCAGGGTGAACTGCTCGACTTTGGCAGGCGCCTGGGCGCCGGCGGACGGCGCAAAGCACAGCGGCAGTGCCAGGGAAAAGACCGCCAACAGACGCGACAAGGGGTGTTTCATAGAATCGTGTGATTCTAAAAAGCGCCTCAATGTTCAGTTTCTTTCGCAAAAAAGCCCCCAGCCCTGCCGCCACCGCGGCGCCACCCGCGGGCGCGCTGATCGGCAGTGCGCTGGTGGCGCCGATCGAGGTGCCCGAGGCGGCGCCTGCCGCCGTCGAGCGCGAGCGCTGGATCGACAAGCTCAAGTCGGGCCTGCGCAAGACCGGCTCCAGCATCTCGGCGGTGTTCAGCGGCGCGAAGATTGACGACGAACTCTACGAAGAGCTCGAGTCCGCCCTGCTGATGGCCGACACCGGCGTCAAGGCCACGCAACAACTGCTGGACGACGTGAAGCGCCGCGTGCGCGAGACCGGCGCCGACCACCCGGTGCAGGTGCGCAACCTGCTCATTGAAGCCCTGACGCAGCTGCTCAAGCCGCTGGAAAAGACGCTGGTGATCGGCGAGCACAAGCCCACTGTGGTCATGGTGGCAGGCGTCAATGGCGCGGGAAAGACCACCTCTATCGGCAAGCTCACCAGGCACCTGGCCAACGACGGCGCCACGGTGCTGCTGGCGGCGGCCGACACCTTCCGCGCGGCGGCGCGCGAGCAGCTCGGCGTCTGGGCCGACCGCAACACCGTGGAAATCATCAGCCAGGAAGGCGGCGACCCGGCCGCCGTGAGCTTTGACGCCGTGGCCGCCGGCAAGGCCCGGGGCCGCGACGTGGTGCTGGTGGACACGGCCGGCCGCCTGCCCACCCAGTTGCACCTGATGGAGGAGCTGAAGAAGATCAAGCGCGTCGTCACCAAGGCCGATGCCACCGCCCCGCACGAGGTGCTGCTGGTGATTGACGGCAACACCGGCCAGAACGCAGTGACGCAGGTCAAGGCCTTCGACGACGCGCTGCAGCTCACCGGCCTGATCGTCACCAAGCTCGACGGCACTGCCAAGGGCGGCGTGCTGGCCGCCATTTCACAGGAACGGCCGGTGCCGGTGTACTTCATTGGCGTGGGCGAAAAGCTCGAAGACCTGGAAACCTTCAACGCCCGCGAGTTCGCTCAGGCCTTGCTGGCCTGAGCGCGGCGGTAAGAACATCCGGCCGGCGCCGACCCACGTATTGCCGTCACTGCCACGCCACTTTGCTGCCCCGTACGATGAACCACCCGCTCGTTTCCCGCCGCCAGGCCCTGGGCCTGATCGCCACCACCACCAGCCTGCCGCTGTGGGCCCAGACCGGCACACCCTGGGCCACCATCGAGGCGCGGGCGCGGGGCCAGAAGGTGTTCTTCAACGCCTGGGGCGGCGGCGACCGCACCAACGCGTTCATCCAGTGGGCGGCGGCCGAAGTCAGCCGCCGCCATGGCGTGCAGGTCGAGCATGTGAAGCTGACCGACACAGCGGAAGCCGTGAAGCGCGTGCGCAGCGAAAAGGCCGCTGGCAAGCTCAGCGGGGGCACGGTGGATGCCGTGTGGATCAATGGCGAGAACTTCCTCACCATGAAGCGCGAAGGCCTGCTGTTTGGCCCGTTTGCCGAGAGCCTGCCCGGTTTCCAGTATGTCGATGTCATCGGCAAGCCGACGACGCGCATGGACTTTTCGGAGCCGGTGGACGGGCTGGAGGCGCCCTGGGGCATGGCCCAGTTCACCCTGTACGCCGACCGCAAGCGTGTGCCCAGCCCGCCGCGCAGCATGGCCGCGCTGGCCGACTTCGCGCGCGCCAACCCGGGGCGCCTGAGCTACCCGCGCCCGCCGGCTTTCATTGGCACCACCTTCCTGAAGCAGGCGCTGGTGGAGCTGAATGCGGACCGCAGCGCCCTCTACAAGCCAGTCACCCCCGACGCCTTTGCGCCAGCCACGGCGCCCTTGTGGTCATACCTCGACGCCCTGCACCCGCACCTGTGGCGCAGCGGCCGGCAGTTCCCGGCCACGCCAGCGGCGATCCGCCAGATGGTGGCCGACGGCGAGCTGATGATCGCGCTGGCCTTCAACCCCAACGAAGCGGCCAACGAGGTGGCGGCCAAACGCCAGGCCGAGACGGTGTACGCCTGGCAGATGGCGGGCGGGGCCATCGGCAACACCCACTTCCTGGCCATTCCGTTCAACGCGAATGCCAAAGAGGGCGCGCAGGTGTTCATCAATTTTCTGCTGTCGCCTGAAGCCCAGGCACGCAAGGCGGACATCAGCGTCTGGGGCGACCCGACCGTGCTGGCGCTGGACAAGCTGCCCGCCAGTGAGCGCGCCCGCTTCGGCACCCGGCCCGCGCCCGGCCAGGTGGAGCAGACGGTGCCCGTCATCCTGGAGCCGCACGGCAGTTGGGTCGAGCCGCTGGAGCGTGAATGGCTGCGGCGCTACGGCCAGTAAAGCGCCAGGTCACCGCGGCGCTGCTGGCGCTGCTGATCGCGGTGCCGCTGCTGTGGGTGACGCTGTCGGCCGTCGGCGCCGCGCTGGACCCGGGCGCCTGGGCGGGGCTGCGGGCGGACCTGCAATGGCCGCGCGCCCTGGCCATGACCCTCTGGACCGGTGTCGCAGCCACCGCCCTGTCGGTGGCGCTCACGGCCTGGCTGCTGGCGGGCAGCTTCCCGGGGCCGCTGTGGCAGCGCAGCGTGCGGGTGCTGTCGCCCATGCTGGCGGTGCCGCACGCGGCCTTTGCCATTGGCCTGGCGTTTCTGATCGCCCCCAGCGGCTGGCTGTTGCGCCTGCTGTCGCCCTGGGCCACGGGCTTCGAGGCGCCACCGCCCTGGCCCACCACGCAGGACCCGTGGGGCCTGGGCCTGATCGCCGTGCTGGTGGCCAAGGAGGTGCCGTTCCTGCTCTGGGCGGCGGCCAGCCAGCTGCAGCGCGCCGACACGGCCACTCGGCTCGAGCGCGAACTCGACGCGGCGCGCAGCATGGGCTACACGCGGCAAGCCGCCTGGTGGCGCGTGCTGTGGCCACAGCTCTGGCCGCGCCTGAACGGCCCGCTGATTGCCGTGCTGGCCTACAGCCTCACGGTGGTGGACATGGCGCTGGTGATCGGCCCCACCTCGCTACCCACCCTGGCGGTGCTGGCATGGCAGTGGCTGCTGGACGCCGACCCCGGGCTCAACGCCCAGGGTGCTGCCGCGGCCTGGCTGCTGGCGGCGCTGGTGGGCCTGGCGGCCCTGGCAGTGCGGGCACTGACGCGCTGGCTGCATTGGCGCCAGCGCTGGGTGCGGGGTACGCGGGGCCGGCCCGGCCCCGCGCAACCGCGCACCTGGAACCTGTGGCCGCTGGCGGGCGCGTATGGCGCGGTGCTGGCGGCCCTGGCGGTGGGCAGCGTGTCGGGCGTCTGGCCTTTCCCCCAGTTCTGGCCAGTGTCGTTCAGCCTGCAAGGCTGGGAATCGGTGGGGGCCAGCGCCCGCACGCTGTGGGTCACACTGGCCCTGGCCACGGCGAGCAGCGCGACCGCCCTGCTCTGGGCCGTGGCCTGGCTGGAATGCGCCCCGGCGGCGTGGGACGCCCGCCTGCGCCGGCTGGTGTACCTGCCGCTGCTGCTGCCCTCGGTGCTGTGGGTGGTCGGCCTGCACCGCCTGAGCCTGGCCTGGGGCATCGACGCCCGCTGGCCCGGCCTGTGGCTGGCGCACAGCCTGGCCGCGGCGCCCTATGTGCTGATTGCGCTGAGCCCGGCCTACCAGGGCTTTGACGCGCGCTATGCGCAGATTGCCGCATCCCTGCGCAAGGGGCACTGGGCTTTTCTGCTGCGCGTCAAATGGCCGCTGCTCAAGGCTGCCTTGCTCGCGGCGCTGGCCGTCGGTTTTGCCGTGAGCGTGGCGCAGTTCCTGCCCACGCTGTTCGTGGGCGCCGGCCGCTTCAACACCGTCACCACGGAGGCCGTGACGCTGGCCAGCGGCGCCCAGCGCTCGCTGACGGCGGCCTATGCCTGGCTGCAATGGCTGTTGCCCGCAGTGGTGTTTGCCGCTGCCGCCTGGGCCGGGCGCCCGCGGCGGTTTGCGACGATCATGACATGACGCCCCCACGCTCACTCCATTCGCTGCCCCCCGAGGGGGCTTCAGCCTCCTTGAGGCGGCTCGGCGGAGGCTGACATGACGCTGGCTCTGGACATCAAACGCCTTTCGCTGAACGGCCGGGAGCTGTTGCGCGACCTCGCGATCCAGGTGCCGCCCGGCGTGGTGCACACCGTCATGGGCGCCAGTGGCTCGGGCAAGTCCAGCCTGCTGGCAGCCGTCTGCGGCACCCTGGCCCCGGCATTCGACTTCGATGGCAGGGTGACGCTGAACGGGCGGCGGGTCGAGGGCCTGCCCACCGAACAGCGGCGGGTGGGCATCCTGTTCCAGGACGACCTGCTGTTCGCCCACATGACGGTACGCGAAAACCTGCTGTTCGCCGTGCCGCCAGGGCCGCGCGCTGCGCGCGAGGCGGCCGTGGCCCAGGCGCTGGCCGACCTGGAGCTGCCGGGCTTTGCCGACGCCGACCCGGCCACCCTGTCCGGCGGGCAGCGCGGCCGTGTGGCGCTCATGCGGGCGTTGCTGGCGCAGCCCCAGGCGCTGCTGCTGGACGAGCCGTTCTCGCGGCTCGACGCCGCCCTGCGCGAGCGCATGCGCGAGTTTGTCTTCAGCACCGTCCGCGCCCGGCAGATTCCGGTGCTGCTGGTCACGCATGACGAGACCGACGTCGCCGACCCGGGCCGCCTGACGCGGCTGTGAACGCGCCGCTGCTATGAGCGCTGGGGCTTCACCCAGCCGATGAACTGCGGCGCCACCCGCGCCACCACCGGGCCATTGAAGTCCCAGGTCATGCACTTGCCCATGTAGAACGGCGGTTCGCTGCCCTCGTGGCGCGGGCCACCGGCTTCGCGGCGGCGCACCTCGCGGGCATGCGGAATGGTCTGAAACGCGGCGGTGGCCAGGTTGAACAGCAGTTCGCGCAGGTGGGTGCAGCCCTGCACGCCGCCGACAAAGCGGTCAATGGTCTGCCGCCAGCCCGGCCCCATGGTCTGGCCCACCATGCGCTGCAGCGTCGCGTCGGCCGTCTTGCATTCGCCATAGGGGGTGCTGTCCATCGCGGTCTCAATGGCGCGGATGCAGAAGCTGTCGTCCACCGTCACGCGCAGGTGCATGTGGTGAATGGGCGTGCCGGCCAGCACCGGGCCGTGGCTGCTGTCGTAGCTGTAGTGCTTGCTGTCGTGCAACTCGCCTTCGAGGTCCCACAGACCATCGTCGCGGGCGTAGCCGCGGAAGGTGATGGCACGGGTGTGCAGGGGCGAGCGTTGGGTAGGGGTGCTGAGCATGGAGCCGTCAGGAAGCCGTGTTGTGGTGCTTGACCGATTTTGCCCGCGACGGCCTGCGCACCGTGTCGCGCACTGGCAGCAGCCATTCGTGCAGCCGCCGGCCCATGGCCGCGTCGGCGCTGGCCGGCACCGGCAGGCCTTCAAGGGCGCCGTCCATCGCAAGATGGGCAAAGCCGTGGCCGAGCGACCAGCCCGCCAGGGCCCAGGCCGCACCTTCGCCCGGCGCATAGCGCTCGGCCGCTTCCAGCAGCAGCACGAACGACTCGCGGGCCGACCGGGCCAGCAGCGGGAACTCGGCCTTGCGCGCCAGCAGCGGACCGAACATCAAACGGAAGTGGGCGGGCTGGCGCAATGCATGGCCGACATAGGCCTCGCCGACCCGCAGCAGGGCCTCGCGCGCGTCAGGGTGCGCGGCGGCACATGCCATGGCCTGCGTCAGCCCGTCGAAAGAGCGCGCGGCGACGGCGGCCAGCAGTTCGTCGAGATTGGTGAAGTGGTGGTACGGCGCGGCGTGGGAGACACCGGCCGCACGCGCGACCTCGCGCAAAGTCAGGGCCTGCAGGCCCTGGTCGGGCAGCAAGGCGTCGGCAGCGGCCAGCAGCGTCTCGCGCAGGTTGCCGTGGTGGTACGGCCGGGGTGGGGGTTTGGGTGCAGCCATGCCTCAATCTTGACATGAGAAACATCACACTGCATGATGCACATCTTTTCCTTGTCAAGATTGTTGTACCACCCGTCGCCCGCCACCCCGAAAGGACTCCATGTCGCTCCCTGCCCCCGCCCTGCTGCTGGCTGCCAGCGCCGCCGTCACCCTGCTGCTGGGCAGCGTGCACCTGCTGTTCACTTTCCATGGGAACCGCCTGCACCCGCGCGACGCCAGGCTGCGCCAGGCCATGGACACCGGCCTGCCGGTGCTGACACGCGAGACCACCATGTGGCGTGCCTGGATCGGCTTCAACGCCAGCCACAGCTATGGCGCCATGCTGTTCGGGCTGGTGTACGGCCACCTGGCGGTGGCTCACCCCGCGCTGCTGCTGGGCTCGCCATTTCTGCTGTCGCTCGGTCTGGCGCTGTTGCTGGCCTATGTGCAGCTGGCCCGGCGCTACTGGTTCAGTGTGCCGTTCCGGGGCCTGCTGCTGAGTGCGGCGCTGTACGCAGGCGCGCTGGTGCTGCTCATCCCAGCACAATGACGCGCGCCTTGGGCACGGCGGCATAGGGGTCATACCCCAGCATGCCAGCGCGGAAAGCCGCCTCCTGGTGGGTGGCAATGCGCTTGCGCTGCTCGGCGCTGGCCAGCCGCATGCTGTCGATCAGGGCCGGCTCGAACCGTACCGTGATCGGCGCCGACATGCCGTAGAGAGCATCCGGGTGGTTGGCCATGCCCCACGAGATGGCCAGACTGCCGTTGGCCAGCTGGATGGCCTGCGCGTGCGGCGGGAACAGGTGCCGGAAAGCTTCCCAGAAGGCACTGCGGATGGGGTCGAGCAGGGGCTCATCGCCGCGCACCGGCACGGGCACGCCCGCCGGCTCACCGGCCATCAGCCAGGCCAGCGCCGCGGTTTCGGACTCGAACACGCTGAGCTGCATGCCCTGCGCGCGGGCCGCCTTTTCGCTGATGCGGGTGATCTTGTCGGCCGGCACCACCGAGGCCAGCTTGCTCACATGCGGCAGGTGCTCGGCCACGTACTTGCCCAGCAGCAGGTGCCCGGTGAGGTTCAGGTCCGCTGCCAGCCCCAGCAGGTTCACCAGCACCAGCCGGTCCCCATGCTCGCGCGTCTGCGGCGCCGTGGACTGGATGAAAGCAAGAAATTCACCCAGTTCCATCGACCCGGTGATCTCTACCCGCAGCAGCCCGCCGGTGCGCTCGACCCGCACGTCCATGATGTGTCAATCCTTCCGGTGAATCCAGCGCATGTTACTTTGCAGGAGGTCTGACCGTGCGCAAGGTCCGGGCCCGGCCCTGCGGTCACAATGCCTGCTTCTCATTCACTGCGGTACTCCCCATGCCAGGTTTCCTGCCCGCCCCCGTGCGGGGTGTCATTGCCTTCAGCCTGCTGGTCATCAACACGCTGTTCTGGTGCGCGCTGCTGTTCGCCCTCTCGCTGGTGAAGCTGGTCTTGCCCTTTGCCGCGGTGCGCCAGCGCGTGGACCCGGTGCTCAATGCCATCGCCACCTCGTGGATTGCCTGCAACAGTGGCTGGATGCGCCTGACCCAGCGCACCGCGTGGGACGTGCAGGGCGTGGACACGCTGGCCTACCGCGGCTGGTACCTGGTGAACTGCAACCACCAGTCGTGGGTGGACATCTTCGTGCTGCAGCATGTGATGAACCGGCGCATCCCGATGCTCAAGTTCTTCCTGAAGCAGCAGCTGATCTGGGTGCCGGTGATCGGCCTGGCCTGGTGGGCGCTGGACTTCCCCTTCATGAAGCGCCACGGCAAGGCCGCCATGCGCAAGAACCCGGACCTGCGCCGGCAGGACCGTGAAACCACGCGGCGCGCCTGCGAGAAATTCGCGCTGGTGCCCACCAGCGTCATGAACTTTGCCGAGGGCACGCGCTTCACCACCGCCAAGCACCAGGCGCAGTCATCGCCGTACCGCCACCTGCTCAAGCCCAAGGCCGGGGCACTGGCGTTGGCCCTCAACGCGATGGGCGACCAGTTCCATTCGCTGGTCGACGTGACCATCGTGTACCCCGATGGGGTGCCGGAGTTCTGGCAATTCCTGTGCGGGCACACGCCGCGCATTGTGGTGCGGGCGCGGCAGCGGCCGATTCCGGCGGAATTCACCGCGGGTGACTACGACGGCGACGCGGAGTTCCGCGGCACCTTTCACCGCTGGCTGGCCACGCTGTGGGAGGAGAAGGACCAGCAGATCGACGCGCTGCTGGCGGCGGCCGGCCCCGGGCCTACAACGCGTTGACCGGAATCTTCAGGTAGGCCACACCGTTGGCCTCGGCGGGCGGCATCTCGCCCGCCCGGATGTTGACCTGAACCGACGGCAGAATCAGCACGGGCATGTCCAGCGTGGCGTCGCGCGCGGTGCGCATCCTCACGAAGTCGTCCTCGCTCACTCCGTCGTGCACATGGATGTTGCCCGCGCGCTGCGCGGAGACGGTGGTTTCCCACGCGGGCTCACGCCCGGCCGGCGGGTAGTCGTGGCACATGAACAGGCGCGTGTCGCCCGGCAAGGCCAGCAGCCGGCGCACCGACTGGTACAGCGCAGGTGCGCTGCCGCCCGGAAAGTCGCAACGCGCCGTGCCCACATCGGGCATGAACAGGGTGTCGCCCACGAACACGGCGTCGCCCACCTGGTAGGCCATGCAGGCCGGGGTATGACCAGGCACCGCCAATGCCCTGGCGGTGAGGCCGCCAATGGCAAATGTCTCGCCATCCTGCAGCAGGTGGTCGAACTGATGCCCGTCAGGGCGGAACTCGGGCTCGAGGTTGAAGATGCGCTTGAACACGTCCTGCACCTGGGTGATGGCCGCGCCGATGGCGATCTTGCCGCCCAGCCTGTGGCGCAGGTGATGCGCGGCCGACAGGTGGTCGGCATGGGCGTGGGTTTCCAGGATCCATTGCACCGTGAGGCGCTTTTCCTGCACGAAGGCGACCAACCGGTCGGCCGAGGTGGTGCGGGTACGGCCGGACTTCGGGTCGTAGTCGAGCACCGCATCCACGATGGCGCAGCCGCCGCCTTCCTCGTCATAGACCACGTAGCTCACGGTCCACGTGGCCGGGTCGAAAAAGCCTTTGACGATGGGGTTCATGGACGCTCCTTGGCGTTTATTGGTTTCAACGCGAATAGTATATTGACAAATATATTGTTAATCAATAGACTATCGTCGAGTTAACTGAACAGGAGCCCCGCATGCCAACCGACACTGTGATGGACATCGACGTCCTGCGCCAGTCGGCTGACGCCGCCAGCCGGCTCATGAAGGTGCTGTCCAACCCCGACCGGCTGCTGCTGCTGTGCCAGCTGACCCAGGGGGAACAGCGGGTGGGCGAGCTGGAGGCGATGGTCGGCATCCTGCAACCCACCCTGTCCCAGCAGCTGGGCGTGCTGCGCGACGAAGGGCTGGTCAACACCCGGCGCGACGGAAAAAACATCTACTACAGCATCGCCAGCCCGCAGACCCTGGCGGTACTGAACGTTCTCTACACACAGTTTTGTGGCAACCCAAGGAGCAAGCGCCATGACCATTGACTGGACCCATTTCACGCCGTGGGCTTCGCTGGCCGGTGGCATTTTGCTGGGCCTGGCTTCGGCGCTGTTCATTCTGGTGAACGGCCGCATCCTGGGCATCAGCAGCATTCTGGGCGGCCTGTTGCGGCCGTCCCAAGGCGACACAGCCTGGCGCCTGGCCTTCCTCGCCGGGCTGCTGGCGGCACCGCTGCTGTACTTCGCGGTGGCCGGCCCGACCGCGCCGCGCATTGACGCCGGCTGGGGCACGCTGGTCATCGCCGGCCTGCTGGTCGGTGTGGGCACCCGCTACGGCTCGGGCTGCACCAGCGGCCACGGGGTGTGCGGCCTGTCGCGCCTGTCGCCGCGTTCGCTGGTGGCCACACTGGCCTTCATGGGCGCGGGCTTTGTCACCGTCTATTTGGCTCGCCACGCTTTCTCATGAGTCGAACCACCGTTCCAGGAATACCCCATGCAACATCGCATCACTGAATTCGCCGTGGGCCTGCTGTTCGGCATCGGCCTGATCCTCTCGGGCATGACCGATCCGGGCAAGGTGATTGGCTTCCTCGACCTGTTTGGCCCGTGGGACCCGTCGCTCGCGCTGGTGATGGGTGGCGCCATCCTGGTGGGCGTGTTCGCGTTTGCCATCGCCAGGAAGCGCACCCGCACCTTCCTGGGCGGCGCGTTGCACCTGCCCAAGTCGAACGACATCGACCGCCGCCTGGTGGTGGGTGGCCTGGTATTCGGCGCGGGCTGGGGTCTGGCGGGCTTCTGCCCGGGCCCGGCGCTGGTGTCGCTCGGCGCGGGCCAGCCCAAAGCTGTGGTGTTCGTGATCGCCATGCTCGCCGGCATGGCGGTGTTCGAACTGCTGGAGCGTCGCCAAGCGGGCACATGATGCGCTGGCTGCCTGACTGGTTGCGCCACTACCGGCCGGCCTGGTTCGCCGGTGACCTCACCGCCGGTGTCATCGTCACGGTGATGCTGATCCCGCAAAGCCTGGCCTATGCGCTACTGGCCGGGCTGCCACCCGAGGTGGGGCTGTACGCCAGCATCCTGCCAATCATCGCCTACGCGCTGCTGGGCTCCAGCATGACGCTGGCCGTGGGCCCGGTGGCGGTGGCCTCGCTCATGACGGCCAGCGCACTGCAGCCGCTGGCCGCCGCGGGCTCGACCGAGTACGTGGCACTGGCGATGCAGTTGTCGCTGCTGTCGGGCGTGATGCTGCTGGCCTTCGGTGCGCTGCGACTGGGGTTTCTGGCGTATTTCCTGAGCCACCCGGTTATCAGCGGGTTCATCACCGGCTCGGCCGTGCTGATTGCGGTGGGCCAGCTCAAACACATTCTGGGCGTGAAGGTCGCAGGCAGCGACGTGCTGCAGGTGCTGCACGGCTTGGCCACGGCACTGCCCCAGACCCAACCGGTCACATTGGCCATTGGCCTGGCCAGCCTGCTGTTTCTGTGGGCGGCACGCCGCTACATGGCGCGCGCGCTGGAGTACATCGGTCTTGGCGCCAGGACGGCCGACCTGCTGGCCAAGCTGGCGCCGATGGTGGCCGTGATCGCATCGACCGCCGTGGTCGGCCTGCTGCGGCTGGACCAGTCGGTCGGCGTGAGTGTGGTCGGTGCGGTGCCACAGGGCCTGCCCCAGCCAAGCCTGCCCATGCCCAGCATGGGCACGCTGGGTCAGCTGTGGCTGCCGGCGCTGCTGATTTCGCTGGTCGGTTTTGTCGAGAGCGTGTCGGTGGCGCAATCACTCGCGCTCAAGCGGCAGCAACGCATCACACCCAACCGCGAGCTGCTGGGCCTGGGCGCGGCCAATGTGGCCAGTGCCCTGTCGGGTGGCTACCCGGTGACAGGCGGATTCGCGCGCTCGGTCGTCAACTTTGCCGCAGGCGCGCAGACACCACTGGCCGGTGTGATCTCGGCCGTGCTGATGGCCGTGGTGATCGCCGCGCTGACCGGCTGGTTCTTTTACCTGCCCCATGCGGTTCTCGCGGCCACCATCATCGTCGCGGTCACATCACTGATCGACCTGGACACGTTGCGCCACGCCTGGCACTACGACCGCGCCGATGCCCTGTCGCTGCTGGCCACGGCCGGCGGTGTGGTGCTGTTGGGCGTCGAGGCGGGCATCCTGCTGGGGGTGATGCTCTCGCTGGGCACCATCGTCTGGCGCAACACCCACCCGCATATCGCGGTGGTGGGCCGCCTGCCGGGCACGCAGCACTTTCGCAACGTGGAGCGTTACGCGGTGCAGACCGTGCCCGGCCTGCTGGCCGTGCGGGTCGACGAAAGCCTGTTCTTCGCCAATGCCACGGTGGTGGAAGACCGCATCGAGGCCCTGCTGGCACGCGACGCCTCCGTGCGCCGGGTGGTGCTGATCTGCTCGGCCATCAACCAGATCGATGCCACCGCGCTCGGCGTGTTGACCCAGATGGAGCGCAACCTGGCCGCGCGGGGCATCGAGTTCACGCTGGCCGAGGTCAAGGGCCCGGTGATGGACCGGCTGCGCGGTACCGAGCTGGGCCAGCGCCTGCAGGGCAAGGTGTGCATGAGCACCCACGAGGCATTCGAGCAGGCGGCCGGTGCTGCCCTCAACGCCGCGCCATCGCCAGCAGCGCCAGCCCCAGCAGGCCCCCGCCCAACCACTGCAGGGCCGTGAGCGGCTGCGCCAGCAGCCAGGCCGCCAGCAGGGCCGTGGCCAGCGGCTCCACCAGAATGCCCAGCCCCGCCGCGGTGGGCGAGAGGCGCCGCGCCCCCCAGGAAAACACCAGGTAGGCCACCGACGTGGTCACCACACCGGTGTACAGCACCCCCAGCCAGGCCGCGGCGCCCTGCGGCCAGGTGATGCCCTGCGGCAGCACCAGCAGCGCCATGCACAGGGCGGCCGCCGTCATGCCCCAGGCCGACGCCGTGACGGGCGACAGGCCGGCCGGCATGCGCGCATTGGCCAGCACCACCGCCGCCTGCAAAGCGGCCGAGGCCAATGACAGCACCACCCCCAGCCCGTGGCCCGCCGGCAGCGCCCAACCGTCGGCAGGCCGCACGATCAGCACCACGCCGGCCAATGCGACCCACAACGCGAGCAGCAGGCGCGGCGTGGCGCGTTCGTAGCCGCGCAGCACCGACACCAGCGCCACCAACAGCGGCGCACAACAGATGGAAATGACGGTCGGGAGCGTTGCGCCCATCAAGCCAATGGCGGCAAACCAGCAGCTCACGTTCAGCGCCATGGCCACGCCGGTGCCCAGCACCAGCCACCGCTGGCGCGTCGGCAGCGCCGCCCAGGCCCCCTGCGCGTCCGGCTGGCGCGCATGCCACCACCACAGCAAGGGCAGGCCCAGCGCAAACCGCGCGAGCGACAGCGACAAGGCCGACATGCCCAGCCCCAGCAGGCCGTGCGCCACCAGCGCACCGCCACCCCACAACACGCCAGCCAGCACCACACCGCCCCAGGCCAGGGCGGACGAAAAGGATTGATTCACGAAAATTCCCCACAAAGGCACCCGGGGCCACGCAGGCGCGGGTGCAACAGTCCAGGCTGCGCTGGCGCATCAGGCCAGGCAGCACCTGCGGGCGCCTCAGGGCGCGCCGGTCACAGGCTGGAAGCGGGGGGCGATTGGCGGGAGAACATGGGTCGCAATGATAGTTCAGGCCACGGGCATCGCAGGCACCATGGCCTCCCAGGCCTTGACGGTCTCGGCCGCGTACATCAGTGCCGGGCCGCCACCCATGTAGACGCAAACCGCCAACATCTCGTCCAGTTCGGCACGCGTACAGCCCAGTTTGTGCAGCGCCTTCACGTGAAAGGCGATGCAGCCCGAGCAGTGCTGCGTGATGCCAATGGCCAGCGCCATCAGCTCCTTGTGCCTGGTGCTCAGCGCGCCTTCGGCCATTGAGGCCTTGGCCAGCTGGCCGAAGCCTTGCATGGCGTCGGGTTGGGATTTGCGAAGGGGGGCCATGCCTTCGTTGATGCTTTGGATCAGGCCGGTGTGGTCAAACGTGCTCATGCCCGCAGTTTGGCGCCCACCTGCGCGGTGCGCCTTGATGCAGGTCAGGATGACGAGACTATTGGGCGCAGACAACCAGCACCAGGCGCGCCCGCTATGTTTTTGATAGCATTTCACGCAGCTTGCATGCGGGCTACAGCCATTTTTTCATGACATCTGCACTTCGTGTCCGTTCCGGGCCGACTCGCGCATCCATGCACAGGTGCCGCGCGGTGCGGCGCCGCCATGAATTGCCAAGGAGTCCCCATGTCATTGCCCAGAACCATGCAGGCTGTGCGCGCCCGCCACCAGGGTGGGCCGGACCAGCTCCGGCTCGAAACCGTGCCCGTGCCGCAGCCGGGCCCCGGCCAGGTGTTGATCCGCGTCGAATCGGCGTCCGTCAATTTCTCGGACATCAAGCGCCGCCGGGGCGACGCCTACCCCTTTCCCACCGCGCTGCCGTTTGTGCCGGGCGGTGAAGTCGCTGGCACTGTGGCCGCGCTGGGCGAGGGTGTGACGCAGCTGGCCGAAGGCCAGCCAGTGTTTGCACTCGTGGGTGGCGATGGCCAGGGCGGCTATGCGCAGTACGCGCTAGCGTTCGCGCCGCAGGTCAACCCGCTGCCGCCGGGGCTGAGCGCCGACCAGGCCTGCGCGCTGATCATTGCCGGCGGCACGGCCATGCTGCTGCTCAAGGAATCGGCGCACCTGCAACCGGGTGACGCGGTGCTGGTGCCGGCGGCCGCCGGTGCCGTGGGCAGCTATCTGGTGCAACTGGCGCGGCACCTGGGCGCTGGTCTGGTGGTGGCCGCGGCCAGCACCCGGGCCAAGGCCGACCTCGCGCTAGCGCTCGGCGCCCACGTGGCGGTGGACTACAGCCGCGACGGCTGGGCCGACGAGGTGCACCAAGCAACACAGGGCCGCGGTGTGGACGTGCTGCTGGAGTCGGGTGGCGGGCCGCTGCTGGCCGAGGGCCTGCGCGCGCTCGCCCCGTTTGGCCGGGCCGTGGTGTTCGGTGCCGCCAGCGGCCAGCCCGCCCGGCTCGACGCCACCACGCTGGACCATTTTTTCTACGCGCCGGCGCCCAACCAATCGCTCACTGCCTTCAACATCGGCGGCTGGTTCATGGCGCGGCCGCAGGCCGCAGGCGCGGCTCTGGGCGAACTGGTCGACGCGGTCGCGTCGGGCGCGATCCGGCCGCCCGCCCTGCACACCCTGCCGCTGGCCCAGGCCGAGCAGGCCCACCGCCAGATGGAAGCGCGCCAGACTTCGGGCAAACTCGTCCTGAAGCCTTGGCATTGAAACCCGACACAAGGAGAACGCCATGGAATTCGTCATCACTTTCAACCAGCCGGCCGACGTGATCGAGCTGCACGAAGACCCGGTGCGCGGCCCGGCCGCCCTGGAACCCTGGAAGGCCTACATGGGCGAACTGGTTGCCGCCGGCGTGATGCGCGGCGGCAACCGGCTGGCCCCGCCCTGGACGGCCACCACGGTGCGCGTGCGCGACGGCCAGCGCCTGGTGCAGGACGGCCCGTTTGCCGAGACCAAGGAGATGGCGGCGGGTTACGTCGTCATCGACGTCGCCTCGCTCGACGAGGCCCTGCACTGGGCCGCGCGCAGCCCCAGCAGCCTGAGCGGCAGCACCGAGGTGCGGCCGGTGGCCCGGCCACCGCAGTAACGCCGTGACGCCGCCCGACACGCGCGACGCGCACGCGGCGGCCACCCGCGCCGCACAGGCCAGCTACGGCCGCCTCGTGGCCTGGCTGGCCTGGCAGTGGCGCGACATCGCGGCGGCCGAAGACGCGCTGGGCGAGGCCTTTGCCAGTGCGCTGGCGCGCTGGCCGGTGGACGGCGTGCCCGCCTCGCCCGAGGGCTGGTTGCTGACCGCTGCCAAACGCCAGCTGCTGCAGGCGGCGCGCCGCCAGCGGCTGGCCAGCGACCCCACGCTCACCGTGCTGTGGCCCGACGAGCACACCCCGGCCGAGACGCCCGAGGCCGTGCCCGACGACCGGCTGCGCCTGATGTTCGTGTGCGCCCACCCGTCCATCGACGCGAGCGTGCGGGCGGCGCTGATGCTGCAGACCGTGCTGGGCGTCGAGGCGGCGCGCATCGCGTCGGCCTTTCTGGTCTCGCCCGAGGCCATGACCAAGCGGCTGGTGCGGGCCAAGGCCAAGATCAAGCTGGCCGGCATCCGCTTTGAGGCGCCGCAGGCCGACGAGCTGCCCCACCGCGTGCATGCGGTGCTGGAGGCGATCTATGCCGCCTACGCGCTGCACTGGGGCCATGCACCGGACGACCGCCACACCGACCTGGCCACCGAAGCGCAGTACCTCGCGGCGCTGGTGGCCGCCCAGTTGCCCGACGAGCCCGAAGCCCTGGGCCTGCTGGCCCTGCTGACGCTGTGCGAGGCGCGGCGCCCGGCGCGGCTGGACGCGCAAGGCGAATTCGTGCCGCTGCACGCGCAGGACGCCCGCCGCTGGGACGCGGCGCTGATCGCGCGGGCCGGCCAATGGCTGGCACGTGCCTCGGCCCTGGGCGCGCCCGGCCCGTTCCAGCTCGAAGCCGCGATCCAGGCCGCGCACTGCGACCGGGCCCGCAGCGGCCGGGTGCCCTGGCATGACATCGTGGTGCTGTATGACCGCCTGCTGGCGCTGGCCCCCACCCTGGGCGCGCAGATCGGCCGGGCGCTGGCCCTGGCGCAGGCCCATGGCGCGCCGGCACGCGGCCTGCAGGCGCTGGCGCAGATGGACGCCGCGCCGCTGCAGACCCACCAGCCCTGGTGGGCCGCCCAGGCCCACCTGCTGGCCCAGGATGGCCAGCGTGCCGCGGCCGCGCAGGCCTACGCACGGGCGCTGGCCCTCACGGCCGAGCCCGCGCTGCGGCGCTACCTGGCGCAGCGGCTGGCCGACAACCGCTGAGGGCCTTTCAAGGCGGGCTAAGCTCGCGCACCTTTGTTCTGGACACGCCATGCCCATGCCGCCCCATCGCTACGCCCTCGTCACCCTGCTCGCCCTTCCGGGCCTGGCCACCGCCCAGGACCGCAGCGCCCTGCCCTTGTGGGAGCTGGGCCTGTTCGGCGGCGCCGTCAGCCAGCAGGCCTACCCGGGCGCGGAGCAGCAGGTCAACCGCGCGCTGGTGCTGCCCTGGTTCATCTACCGCGGCGAGTTCCTGCGCGCCGACCGCGACACGCTGGGCCTGCGGGCCTTCAAGTCGCAGGACCTGGAGCTGGACATCGGCGTGGCCGGTGCCTTCGGGTCCCGCGCGGACGATATCGATGCGCGCCGCGGCATGCCCGACCTGGGCACGCTGATGGAGTTCGGCCCGCGCCTGACCTGGAAGCTGGGCGAGGCCGCGGGTGGCCGCTGGCGCGTACAACTGCCGGTGCGCGGCGTGTATGACCTGAGCGACGGCGGCGCCCAACGCGGGGTGTCGTTCGAGCCCGAGCTGCAGTTTGAACGTGGCACGGCCAGTGGCTGGCGCTACAGCACCAGCGTCAGCGCCGTGTTTGCCAACCGCAAGCTGGCCGACACCTTCTATGGCGTGGCGCCGCGCTATGCCACCGCCACGCGCCCGGCCTACCAGGCCGAAAGCGGGCTGGTGGCCTGGCGCCTGTCGGCCAGCGCGTCACGCGCGCTCGCACCCGACTGGCGGCTGTTCGGTTTTGCGCGGCTGGAAACAGTGAGTGGCGCGGCCAACAGGGCCAGCCCGCTGGTGCGCCAGACCACCGGCGCGTCCGTCGGTCTGGGTGTGGCCTGGACCTGGCAGCAGTCCGACCAGCGTGCGGTGGACTGAATTCAAGCAAAAATGCGCTGAAGCCCTCGTGGATACTGCGTGAGGCGCTATCAAATCAGGAGCACTTCCAAAGCGCCGGAGCGGCGTCAGGCCACCAGTGCCGCGTAGGCGTTGCGCGTTTCGGGCGACACCGATGCCAGCACCTGCGCATGCGGCGTCTGGTGGCGCGCCAGCAGCCGCGCCGAGGCAATGGTGCGTGACCGGCAGAACCAGTGGCAGCTGTGCTGCATCAGGAACAGTTCGGCCGACAGCGTGAAGGCCCGCTCACGCGCAGGCTGCTGGCCGGCGGCCTGCACGGCGCAGCGGATGCCGGCGGCATGCACCGCCAGCAGCTTGCGCAGGTCGAACGTCAGCGGCGACAGCCAGCGGGTGGCGCCGGGCAGGTACACCGGCAGCTTGCTGACCCGGGTGGCGGCCTCGTCCAGCCGCGCGAAGTCGATCACAAATCGGCTGAACTCGGCGTCCAGCGCCTGCTCGGTCTGCTGCAGCAGGCTGAACACCTGGTCGCGCCGCTGCGCGTCGGCCTCGCCCAGCGCCCGCAGGTAGCCCTGGGTCAGCGTTTCCATGTGCTTTTCAATCTGGAACTGGCCCAGGGTCCGGGCCAGCAGCACCACGCGCTGGCGCTGTTCGCGCTGCCGGTAAAACCAGGCTGCAATGGCGGCCAGCAGCGCCAGGGAAAAAATGTCCATGAGGAGGGTGCGGTTCGCGGTTCGGTCAGGCCGGCAAGGGTAGCGCATCGAACAGCGCGTTGAAGATCGCGTCGCGCTGCACGCCATGGGCCTCGCGCATCAGGTGGCGGCCCGCGTCGGCCTGCCAGCGCCGGTCGTCGCCCAGCCGCGGTGTGCGCACCAACTCGCTCGGCACCCAGTCGGGGTTGACCAGCCACGCCACACAGATCACGTCCCAGATCACCCAGCTGTGCGGCTGCGCCTGCATCGTGGCGGCGTCGATGCCCAGCATGGGCCACAAGGGGTTGTCGGTGAACAGCTGGTGCAAATAGTCGCCGATGGCGCCGCGCCCGCGCACATGGCGCTCCATTTCGGCCAGCGACAGGCGCAGCTGTGCGCCCACATGAAACCCGGGCAGGTACACATGCGGTACGCCACTGTCCAGCAGCCAGCGGCTGGCGGCCATGTCCTGCTCGAGGTTGAAGCTGTCGTTGACCTGTGGCGCGTGGCTGGGGTAACCGCTGGTCCACACCACGACGATGCGCTCGGCAATGTCGGGCGCGAGCAGCAACGCGCTGGCGATGTTGGTCACGCAGCCCAGCGCCAGCACATACAAGGGCGCACCGCCGGGGGCGTGTTCACGGGCGGTGGCAATCAGATGATCCACCGCCTCGCTGTGCAGCGGCTGGCCGGGCCCGGGCAGGTAGCCCGCGCTGCCGCGAAACACCCGGCCGGCCGGCGACAGGCCCAGCAGCTCGTACACCTTCACCGCTTCCCGGTAGCTGCGCTCCATGCCCACGGCCGGCGGGTTGAAGGGCGCTGCGTCCGCCGGGGCGTCGGGGTGCTGTGCGCGCCGGTGCGCAAATGAAAACGGCTCGGCATACACCGCCACCACATCGAGCTGCGGGCAGCGCAGTGCCCAGGCCAGTGCGAACTGGTCGTCGATCTCGTTGGCGGTGTCGGTGTCAATCACCAGGCGCACCGGGCCCCGGGGCGGGGCCAGGCGCTGGCGGTACCAGTCGTCGTTGTGAAGGGTCATGCCACAGTCCTGTTGAAGGAATCCATCATGCGCTGGCGGCCAGAGCCTGCAGCCGCGCCCAGTCGGCGGGTTCGTCCACGTCCCAGAGCGCGGGCAGCTCCACCCAGCGCGCACCGGCAGCGGCCAGCTGCGCGCGGGTTTGCGCCAGCACATGCGGTGTGCTCCAGGCCACACCGTCAAACACCTGCGGCAACGGCCGGCGCAGGCCGAGCAGCACATAGCCACCGTCTTCGGCCGGAATCAGCACCGCGTCATGGTCCTGCAGCGCGTCGGCCGCCTGCTGCAGGTGCGCGGGGGTGAGCACCGGGCAGTCGGTGCCGACGATCAGCAGGGGTGGCGGCTTGCGCTGCCGGAAATGGGCTTGCACCGCTGCGTCCATGCGCCGCCCCAGATCGCCGGCCGGCTGGTCGGCGCAGGCCACGCCCTGGCGCTGCTGCAACATGCGAAAGAAGCGGTGCTGACCATCGGGCGCGCACCACAGCGTGATCGGCCCGGTGGCGGCCGCGCGCACCGTGGCCAGCGTCTGCAGTGCCAGGCGGCGCTGCGCCCGCGCCGCCCCCGCCGCACCGAGCGCGGGGATCAGGCGGGTCTTGGCCAGGCCGGCCACCGGCGCCTTGGCCAGCACAGCCACTGCAGCCGGCGCCCGCGGGCGGTAGCCGTACTGCAGCGCCAGGCCATGGGGCGGCGCCCCCGCAGCGTAGGCGGCACGCAGCCGCCACATCAGCGCGATGGTGCGCCAGACGCCGTGCTGTTCCCAGCGCCGGCCCGAGGTGACCACACGCGCACGCAGGCAGGCCGGTGCCGACACGGCCTTGAGCCGGGTGCTGAGTTCCACGTCTTCCATCAGCGCAATCGGCGCGAAGCCCCCAAGCGACTCGAACACCCGGCGCCGCACGAACATCGCCTGGTCGCCGGTGGCCACACCGGTGACGCGGGAGCGCCCGTTCATCAACCAGGCCACCAGACGCAGCAGGCGGGGCGTGCCATCAATCCGCACATCGAACCGGCCCCAGGCGTGGTGCTGCAGCGCCTGCGCCACCTGCGCGTCGGCATCGGGCGGCAGCATGGTGTCGGCATGCAGGAACAGCAGCGCGTGAGCCCGGCAGCCCCGGGCACCGGCGTTCATCTGGGCGGCCCGGCCACGCGGCGCCACCCGCACATCGTCGGCCAGTGGCGCGGCCCGCGCGGCGGTGTCGTCGCGGCTGCCACCGTCGACCACCACCAGTTCCACGCCACGCGCACGCAAGGGTTGCAATGCCTGTAGCCGGGCCACCAGCGCGGCGCCCTCGTTGAGCACGGGCATGACGATGCGCAGGCTCATGGCGCGAAGCTGGCGTCCAGCGCATCGAACTCTGCACGCATCTGCGCCACCACCGGCGGGCTGAGGTAGTGCGTCACGCGGTCGCGCACATGGGCCACCAGGGCCGCGTCGCTGCGACCGGCCGACCAGTCTTCGCCGTCGGGGCGGGTGCCGGCGGCGGCGCCCGACAACACGCGCCACTTGGCGCACCAGGTCACCGACCACAGCCACATCGCGCGACGCAGCGGCACCAGCCAGGGACGTGCGGCCTGTGCAGCGGCATCGCCCACGGCCTGCGCCCAGACGGCGTACGCGCCTTGCACCTCGGCCAGGGACAGCACGGCATGGCTGTCGACGTCCCAGGTGGTGGAGGTGTAAAGCGTGGCATGGGCCAGGTCCAGCCCCGGGTAGCTGTAGCGGCACTTTTCCAGGTCGACCAGCACCGCACCCCCGTCGGCGCGCACCACAAAGTTGCCCGGATGGCCATCAAACGCCACCAGGTGGCGCGGCGGCCGCGGGCGCGCAGCACAGGCGCGTTGCAGCCGGGCCTGTTCTTCCAGGATCGCGGCGTGCACGGGCGCTGCCACCCCCGCGGCGGCCAGGTGGGTCGCCTGGGCCCCGATTTCATCGTGCAGGGCCTGCAAGGGGTCGGCGTCGTCGCGCAATGGCGCACGCGCGGCCCCGGCGGGCAGGGGCAGCGCATGCACGGCGGCCAGTGCCTGCACGATGGCAGGCAGGTCCTGCGGCAGCCGGGCGCTGCGGCCTTCGATCTCCTGCACCAGCAGGGCGCCCCGCGGCAGGTGTGCCGAAGGCGGCAGCACGGCATGCAGCCGCGGCGTATGGCCGCTGGCGGCCGCGCGTTCAAAGCAGGCGCACTGGTATGCCAGGTTGGCCTGCGCGGCCAGCTGCATCTGGCTCTGCTTGGGAATGCGTGCCAGCACGCCGGTGCCCACCAGCCGCACATGGTCATGCGCCAGGCCCTTGTCCTTCAGGGGTTCCAGCGGCACTGAAGCCCAGGGGCTGCCGGCCGCCTGCAGCGCAGCGGCGAGCGCGGTCAACAATCGGTCAGGCGGGGCTTCAGGCATCAGGCCCGAATGCTACCGGGTCACGCCATGGCGAGCTGCCGGCGCGCGCGATGCAGGCGCACGAACATGCTGTCGGCCGTGATGCCCAACCGCTCGCACACCGACTCGGTGCCTTCGTCCTGCAGCACACGCCAATGCATCACGTCGCGCAGCGCCGCGGGCAGCTGTTCGATGCGTGCCAGCACCTGCGCCAGCCGCTCGCGCTGTTCGGCGTGCTCCTCGGGACGCGCGGCTTCGCAGGCCACGTCGCTGGATGGCGCGTCGTCGTCCCCGTCGTACGGGGTGTCCAGCGTGCAGTAGCGCATGCCCTGGCGCTGCAGGTCGGTCACCTTGTGCAGCAGCACGCCCGTGAGCCAGGAACGCAGTGCGCTGCGGCCGCCAAAGCGGGCCTTGCCCGACAGCACGGCCTCGAACACGTCGTGCACCGCGTCCTCGGCCAGCGCCATGTCGCGCAGCTTGCGCCGGGCCACGCGCAGCAGGTAGTCGCGGTGCGGGTAGAGGGCGCTGGCGTCCACGGCGCATTCCAGGTCCAGCAGGGCTTCGGTCGGGTTCTTCATGGGGCATCCTTGGGTGGGGTGAAGCCTGACTGTCGCGCCGCATCCTCACGCCAGCCTCACGCCACATCACAACTGGATAACAATCGGGTAAGAAAGCCGCCACGGGCCCGACTGCCCGGCATGGACCCCATGAAACGCATCCTGATCGCCGAAGACCAGACCGACATCCGCGACCTGCTGGCGCTGAACCTGCGCGGCGCCGGCTATGAGGTCGCCGAGGCGGTGGACGGCAGCGAGGCGCTGGCCGCACACAGCCAGCGGCCCGCCGACCTGCTGGTGCTGGACCTGATGATGCCCCGGCTGGACGGCCTGGACGTGTGCAAGGCCCTGCGCGCGCGCGGCTCCACCACGCCGATCCTGATGCTCACGGCCAAGTCCACCGAGCTCGACCGCGTGCTCGGCCTGGAGCTGGGCGCCGACGATTACCTGACCAAGCCGTTCTCGGTGGCCGAGCTGCTGGCGCGGGTCAAGGCACTGCTGCGCCGCGCCGAGTTGGTGCGCGCCGCCAGCGCGCCCGACGCGGCCCAGGCCGATGCCGTGATTGCCAACGGCGAGGTCGAGATCCAGCCGGCCAAGCGCCAGGTGCGGCTGCGCGGCGTGGCGGTGGAGTTCACCGCGCTCGAGTTTGACCTGCTGCTGTACTTTGCACGCCACCCGGGGCGGGTGTTTTCGCGTGGCCAGCTGCTCAATGCCGTCTGGGGCTACAGCCACGACGGGTATGAACACACCGTCACCACCCACATCAACCGCGTGCGCGCCAAGCTGGAAGCCGACCCGCTGCGACCGGAAATCATCCTCACGGTGCGCGGCGCGGGCTACCGGATGCGGGACATTCCGCCAGCATGAGCGTTCGCCTCAAGATCGCGCTGACCATCCTGCTGGCAGGCCTGCTGACCGCCATCGGCGTGGTGGTCACCATGGTGCTGGCATTCCAGCGGTTTGAGTACGAGTCGGCCTACCAGCGCGGCCACGCGTTCCTTCAGCGCGTGTCCCGCCAGCACCCGGAGCTGCTGGAGGTGTACCGGCGGCAACCCGACCAGGTGGCCACGTTCCTGCGCAGTCTGGTGCTGTACGAGCCGGACGTGCACCTGTACCTGCTGGACACCCAGGGCCGTGTGCTGGCCTCGTCGGGCGACACCGGCATCGCGACCGACTACCGCGTGCCGCTGGCGCCCGTGCGCGATGCGCTGGACCCCAAGCCCATGACCTACATCATGGGCACCGACCCGACCAACCCCACCCGGCCCGCGATCGTCGCCGCGCGGGCGCTGGTGGAGCAGGCCATCCGGCCGGCCGCCAATGCAGACGGCTTCCTGTACCTGGTGTGCCAGCCCATGCCGTTCAGCCGTGACCGGGTCGCCACGCTGCTGGGCACGCTGGCGCAGCCGGGGCTCATGATGATCCTGCTGCTGGTGGTGGGCATGGCGGTGCTGGCCGTGTGGGTGACGGTCACCATCACCCGCCCGCTGGCGCGGCTGACCACGGCCGTGGCGGCCGTGACGCGTGACGGCCTGGGCGACAGCGCCCCCGACGCGGCACCGCCCGCGCTGCGCATTGTTCCGGGCACTGAAGCGCGCGACGAATTCGGCCAGCTCGCACGCGGCATGGACGCCATGTTGCAAACCCTGCGCACCCAGTGGACCACCTTGCGCCGGCTCGACCATTTCCGCCGCGAAGGGGTGAGCAACCTGTCGCACGACCTGCGCTCGCCACTGACCGCCACCGCCGCCTGCCTGGAAACCCTGCAAAACCGCTGGGACGAACCCGGCGCGCAGGCGGGCAACCGCGAACTGGTCACGGTGGCGCTGCGCAATACCCACAATGCCGCGCGGCTGGTCCGCTCACTGGGCGACCTGGCCCAGCTCGACGAGCCCGCCTTCACGCTGCGCACCAGCGGGCTGGACATGGCCGAGCTGTTGAACGACGTCGCGATGCGGTTCGCCAGCCGCGCCAGCGCGCACGGCGTCGCGCTGGAGGCCGAGGAACCGGACGGCCCGGTGGTGGCGGTGGTGGACAACGAGCTGCTGGAGCGCGCACTGGCCAACCTGGTGGACAACGCGCTCAAGTTCTGCCCGGCAGGCGGGCGCATCACGCTCACGGCCCGGGCTGACGCGGGCCAGGTGCGCCTGACGGTGCGCGACACCGGCCCCGGCATCGCGCTGGCCGCGCAGCCGCACCTGTTTGACCGCTTCTACCAGGCCCGCGCGTCCACTGCCCCCGCCACCGGCGAGGGCGGCAAGGGCCTGGGCCTGGCCATCGTCAAGCGCATCGCCGAGCTGCATGGCGGCAGCGTTGAGATCGACAGCCGCGAAGGCCACGGCACCGCCGTCACCATCATCCTGCCGGAGAACCCATGAACCCCAAAAAACTGGTCGTGCTGTTGCTGGTGGTGGCCGCCGTCATCACTTTCATCGCGCTGGACCTCGGCCGCTACCTGACCCTGGACTACCTGAAGCAAAGCCAGGCCACCCTCGCCGGCCTGTACCAGCGCCAGCCGTTTGCAGTCGGCGCCATCTACTTTGCGGTGTACGTCGTGGCCACCGCGCTGTCGTTGCCGGGTGCGGTGATCCTCACGCTCGCCGGTGGCGCCATCTTCGGTCTTGGCTGGGGTCTGCTGATCGTGTCGTTTGCCTCCAGCGCAGGCGCGACGCTGGCGTTTCTGGCGGCGCGCTTCGTGCTGCGCGACAGCATCGAGGCGCGCTTCGGCAACCGGCTGGCCGAGGTCAACCGCGGCATCGAGAAAGACGGCGCCTTCTACCTGTTCACCATGCGCCTCATCCCGGTGGTGCCGTTTTTTGTGATCAACCTGGTCATGGGCCTGACGCAGATGCGTGCCCTGACCTTCTACGGCGTGAGCCAGCTCGGGATGCTGGCGGGCACCGCCGTGTTCGTGAACGCCGGCACACAGCTGGCCCGGCTTGATTCGCTGCAGGGCATCCTGTCACCGGGGCTGCTGGGCAGCTTTGTGCTGCTGGGGGTGTTTCCGCTGATCGCCCGCCGCATCGTCGAAGCGGTGCAAAAGCGCAAGGTCTATGCAAAGTGGCGGGCCGTGCGGCCACGCCGCTTCGACCGAAACCTGATCGTCATCGGCGCGGGTGCGGGCGGCCTGGTGTCGGCCTACATCGCCGCCGCCGTGAAGGCCAAGGTCACGCTGGTGGAGGCGCACAAGATGGGAGGCGACTGCCTGAACTACGGCTGCGTGCCCAGCAAGGCACTCATCAAAAGCGCCAAGCTCGCGCACCAGATGCGCCACGGCCACCGCTACGGGCTGAACGACAGCACGCCGGGCTTCAGCTTCCGGGCCGTCATGGCACGCATTCACGCGGTGATTGCCGCCATCGCGCCGCACGACAGCGTGGAGCGTTACGCCGGCCTCGGGGTGGAGGTCCTGCAGGGCTACGCGAAGATCGTCAATCCCTGGACGGTGGAGATCGCATTGAATGACGGCGGCAAGCAGGTGCTGACCACCCGCAACATCGTCATCGCCGCCGGGGCACGCCCGCTGGTGCCGCCACTGCCCGGGCTCAACGAAGTGGGCTACGTCACCAGCGACACGCTGTGGGACACCTTTGCCAACCTCGACGAGGTGCCGCGCCGCCTGGTGGTGCTGGGCGGCGGGCCGATCGGCTGCGAGCTGGCCCAGAGCTTTGCCCGGCTGGGTTCGGAGGTGACGCAGGTGGAAATGGCGCCGCGCATCATGGCCCGTGAAGACGAGGAAGTCTCGGCCCTGGCGCGCGACGCCCTCACGGCCGACGGCGTGCAGGTGCTGACCGGCCACAAGGCGCTGCGCTGCGAGCGTGACAGTGACCAGAAAGTGCTGGTGGTGGAACACCAGGGCCAGGAAAAACGCATCGCCTTTGACGAGCTGCTGTGCGCCGTCGGCCGCGCAGCGCGCCTGACGGGCTACGGGCTGGAGGAACTGGGCATCCCCGCCCAGCGCACGGTGGAAACCAACGAATACCTGCAGACGCTGTACCCCAACATCTATGCGGCGGGCGACGTGGCCGGGCCGTTCCAGTTCACCCACACCGCCGCGCACCAGGCCTGGTACGCGGCGGTGAACGCGCTGTTCGGCGACTTCAAGAAGTTCAAGGCCGACTATTCCGTGATTCCCTGGGCTACCTTCATTGACCCGGAAGTCGCACGCGTGGGCCTGAACGAGCAGGAAGCGAAGGAAAAGAACATCCCGTACGAAGTCACGAAGTACGGCATCGACGATCTGGACCGCGCCATTGCCGACAGCGAGGCCCATGGCTTTGTGAAAGTGCTCACGGTACCGGGCAAGGACCGCATCCTGGGCGTGACGATTGTGGGCACCCATGCCGGCGACCTGCTGGCCGAATACGTGCTGGCCATGAAGCACGGGCTGGGGCTCAACAAGATGCTGGGCACCATCCACACCTACCCTACGCTGTCGGAGGCCAACAAATACGCCGCCGGCGAGTGGAAGCGCGCCCACCAGCCGCACCGGCTGCTGGATTGGGTGCGCAAGTACCACGACTGGAAGCGCGGATGACTCACCATCGCCTCCGAATTGCTACATATTTGATAGCGGCATGCGCAGCATTGGCGGGGCCTGCAGCCATATTTTCTCAAAACGTCGAGGGTCTGGCGCCGGTGCTGGCGGCGTTTTCTTCGGCCCCCGGCACGCAGCCGCCCGCGCCCTGGCGCGCGGTCGGGCTGCCGCAGGACAAGGCGCCGCTGGCGCGCATCACGCTGACCGAAGTGGACGGCACGCGCGTGGCGCAACTGGCCACCGACCGCTCCTACGGCACGCTGGTGCATGACATCCGTCCCTGGGTGCCGGGCCCCCAGGCCACGCTGGCCTGGCGCTGGCGGCTGGACCAGCCGCTGCAGGCCGCCGACCTGCGCCGCAAGGACGGCGACGATGTGGCCCTGAAGCTCTGCGTGATGTTCGATCTGCCGCTGGACGCACTGCCACTGGGCGAGCGCACGGTGTTGCGGCTGGCGCGCGCAGTCTCGGGCGAGAAGCTGCCGGCGGCCACGCTGTGCTACGTGTGGGACCCGGCACTCGCGCCCGGCACGGTGCTGCCCAATGCCTATTCACGCCGCGTCCGCTTCATGGTGGCCGACGGCCTGGGCAGCGCAACGGGCCAGTGGCAAAACCACCAGCGCACGCTGGCGGCCGACTTCCTGCGTGCCTTTGGCGACGAGGCCCGCCAGCTGCCACCCGCCATCGCCGTGGTGATTGGCGCCGACGCCGACAACACCGCCGGCCGCAGCCTGGGCTACATCGGCGACCTGAAGATCACGCCCTGACACCATGAACACACCCCGGTTTTTCCAGCTCCACCATGAAGACCGCGACGCGGTGCGCCAGGAGCTGCTGGCCGGCCTGCTGGCCACACCGGCGCGCACTTCGCCCAAGTACCTGTACGACGCGCTGGGCTCGCGCCTGTTCGAGGCCATCACCGCGCTGCCCGAGTACTACCCCACCCGGACCGAAGCCGCCATCCTGGCCGCGCAGGGCGCTGCGCTGGCGGCCTGCCTGCCGCGCGGCGCCACCCTGATCGACCTGGGCGCAGGCAACTGCGCCAAGGCTGCCAGCCTGTTTGACCTGCTGGCACCGGCGCGCTACGTGGCCGTGGACATTTCGGTGGACTTTCTGCGCGACGCCCTGCAAACGCTGCAGTACCGCTACCCGGCGCTGGACATGGTGGGCGTGGGGCTGGACTTTTCCGCCGGGCTGGCGCTGCCGGGCACGCTGGACGACGCGGCAGCGCCGCGGGTGCTGTTCTACCCGGGCTCCAGCATTGGCAACTTCACGCCGGTGCAGGCGCTGGGCTTTCTGCGCAGTGTGCATGCGGCCTGCGGGCCGGCACCGGGCAGTGGCCTGCTGATCGGCGTGGACCTGGTCAAGGACACGGCCGAGCTGGAGGCCGCCTACGACGACGCACTGGGCGTGACGGCCGCTTTCAACCGCAACCTGCTGCCGCACATCAACCGGCTGGCCGGCACCGACTTCGCGCTGGCCGACTGGCGCCATGTGGCGCTGTTCAACACGGCGCTGTCGCGCATCGAGATGCACCTGGAAGCGCAGCGGGCACTGACGGTGCGCTGGCCGGGCGGCGTGCGCGCCTTTGCCACAGGCGAGCGCATCCATACGGAGAACGCCTACAAGTGGACGATGGCGGGCTTTGAGACCCTGTTGCAGGACGCGGGCTTTCACGGCGCTCGGGCGTGGACCGACCCGCAGCAACGTTTCGCGGTGTACTGGGCAGCGCGTTGATGTGAGAGCATGCAGGCTTTTCCACCTGCCCCGCCTGAAACCCTGAATGCAGTCGTCTGAACAACCGGTGCTGCGCGACATCGTGCTGGTGGGCGGTGGCCACGCCCATGTGGGTGTGCTGCGCCGATTTGCCATGAAGCCCGAGCCCGGCGTGCGGCTCACCGTCATCTGCAACACGGTGGACACGCCTTATTCCGGCATGCTGCCGGGCTACATCGCGGGCCACTACAGCTTTGACGAGGTCCACATCGACCTGCCGCGGCTGGCCGCCTTTGCCGGCGCGCGCTTTTACCGCGACGAGGTGGTCGGCATCGACCGTGCCGCCGGCAAGGTGCTGTGCCGCCAGCGGCCGGCCGTGCCGTATGACCTGTGTGCCATCAACATCGGCTCGACCCCGCAGGTGGGCCAGGTACCGGGGGCCACCGAGCACACGGTGCCGGTCAAGCCCATCCAGCAGTTCAACGAGCGCTGGCTGGCGCTGCTGGAGCGCGTGCGCCACCCGGCACGCAGCGGGCCGCTGACGATAGGGGTGGTGGGCGGAGGTGCGGGCGGCGTGGAGCTGACACTGGCGATGCAGTACCGCCTGCGCCACGAGCTGCGCGCGCTGGGCCGCAACCCGGACGCGCTGCGCTTCCACCTGTTCACCCGGGACGCCGAGCTGATGCCCACGCACAACCCCTGGGTGCGTGCGCATTTCACGCAGGTGCTGCGGCAACGCGGCGTGCAGCTGCACTGTGGTGCTGCGGTCGCCTCGGTGGCGGCCGGCACGCTCACCACCCGCGCGGGCGAGACCTTCGCCGCTGATGAAATCATGTGGGTGACGCAGGCCGGCGGCCCGGCCTGGCTGCAGGGCAGTGGCCTGGCGCTGGACGCAGCCGGCTTCATCCGCGTCAATGCGCAACTGCAAAGCGTGAATGACCCGCGCGTGTTTGCAGCCGGCGACATCGCGGCCTTCGAGCCCCGCGCGCTGGAAAAAGCCGGCGTGTTCGCGGTGCGCATGGGCGGCCCGCTGGCCGACAACCTGCGCCGCGCCGCACGGGGCGAGGCGCTGCGCTCCTGGCGGCCGCAACGCCACTGGCTGGCGCTGATCAGCACCGGCGATCGCCACGCTGTGGCCTCGCGCGGGCGTGGCCTGGCGGTGCTGGGCGCAGCCGGCGGCTGGGTCTGGCACTGGAAGGACTGGATCGACCGGCGCTTCATGCGGCGCTTCAATGAACTGCCGCCCATGACGCCCGCCCGCACCGCGCCGCCCGCCGCCGCGCTGGCACTGACAGCGGAAGAATCGCAGCAGGCCGTCTCGGCCATGGCCATGCGCTGCGGCGGCTGCGGCGCCAAGGTGGGGGCCACGGTGCTGTCGCGCGCTTTGGGCGCCCTGCAGCCGGTGGACCGCACCGATGTGCTGATTGGCCTGCACGCGCCCGACGACGCCGCCGTGGTGCGGGTGCCGCCGGGCAAGGCCCTGGTGCACACGGTGGACTTTTTCCGCGCCTTCATTGACGACCCGTACACCTTTGGCAGGGTCGCGGCCAACCATGCGTTGGGCGACCTGTTTGCCATGGGCGCCGAGCCACAGTCCGCCACCGCGGTGGTGACGGTGCCGCCGGGGCTGGAGAGCAAGGTCGAGGACCTGCTGTTCCAGATGATGCGCGGCGCTGTCGAGGTACTGAACGCTGCGGGCTGCGCCCTGGTGGGCGGCCACACGGGCGAAGGCCGCGAGCTGGCCCTGGGGTTTGCCGTCAACGGCCTGATCGACGACACCCTGGGCACGGTGTTGCGCAAGGGCGGCATGCGGCCCGGCGACATGCTGTTGCTGACCAAGCCGCTGGGCACCGGCACGCTGATGGCCGCCCATGCGCGGCACGCGGCCAGAGGCCGCTGGGTGCACGCCGCGCTGGACGCGATGGTGCAATCCAGCCAGCGCGCGGCGCAGGTGTTGCTGGCCCATGGCGCCACCGCCTGTACCGACGTCACCGGCTTCGGCCTGCTGGGCCATCTGGTGGAAATGACCCAGCCGTCGGGCGTGGACGCGGAGCTGGTGCTGGCGGCCCTGCCGGTGCTGGCAGGGGCCGAAGAATGTCTGGCGGCCGGCATCACCAGCTCGCTGGCGCCAGCCAACGTACGGCTGCGCCGGGCCTTGCGCAACCAGGCCGAATTTGTGGCCCACCCGCGCTACGCCCTGCTGTTTGACCCCCAAACCGCGGGCGGCCTGCTGGCCAGCGTGCCCGCTGACCGGGCGGACGCCTGCATCGCGGCCCTGCGCGAAGCTGGCTATCCGCACGCAGCGGCGATTGGCCAGGTGCTGCCGCAGGGGGATGCGCTGGCGCCGGTGGTGCTGCGGGAATAGTCGGCTTCAAGCTGGTTCTTGAGGCACCAATTCGCCTGCAACCCACGCCAGATAGGCGTGATCAGCTATCATTTTTGTAGCAATCCACTGGGGCACTTCATAGGGGTGCAGCCCGGCCACCAGCGCCCGTAGTGCGGGCTCACATCGCGGCAGGGTCTTGAAGGTCAGGCGCCATTCGGCAGACTCGCAGGTGTCGCCCTGCCAGCGGTAGACCGAGGTGATGGCGGCCTCGTCCACCTGGGCGCAGGCCGCCAGCCGGGCCTCCACGGCGGCACGGGCCATGGCCAGCGCCTGCTCTCGCCCAGGCAGGGTCGTGACGATGGAAAGTAGCGTGGTGTCAGCAGCCATGGGCCGATGGTGCCGCAAGACCCGGGCCGCTCATGCCCGGCTAAGACTGGGGGCTTACCCTTAAGAAATTGGATTCCCTGCGAGGGGAACTTGTTGTTTGGCACTCTCTCCAATGGAGTGCTAAAATACTTCCTATATGAAGAAAGGAATTCTGGTATGACTCTTCAAACTGGATCTTCCGCCACCGCCGCGCTGACCGTTGCCAACCCCTGGGCCGTGGTGCCCCCGCTGGGCAACCTGGACGCCTACATCTCGGCCGTGAACCGGCTGCCGATGCTCACGCTCGAAGAAGAGCAGGCCTTCGCGCGCAAACTCAAGGACCACAACGACATCGAAGCTGCCGGAAAGCTGGTGCTCTCGCACCTGCGCCTGGTGGTGTCGGTGTCGCGCAAATACCTGGGCTACGGCCTGCCCCATGGCGACCTCATTCAGGAAGGCAACATCGGCCTGATGAAGGCCGTGAAGCGCTTTGACCCCGACCAGGGCGTGCGCCTGGTGAGCTACGCGCTCCACTGGATCAAGGCCGAGATCCATGAATACATCCTGAAGAACTGGCGCATGGTCAAGGTGGCCACCACCAAGGCCCAGCGCAAGCTGTTCTTCAACCTGCGCTCGATGAAGCAGGGCTTCAAGGACGACGCCGACGTCGAGACCCACCGCGACACGCTGACGGACGCACAGATCGACGTGATGGCCAGGGAGCTGAACGTCAAGCGCGAGGAAGTCATCGAGATGGAAACGCGCATGTCCGGCGGCGACGTGATGCTGGACCCGACCCCCGGCGACGATGGCGAGGAAGCCTACGGCCCCATCGCCTACCTGGCCGACGCCAGCCACGAACCGACGGCGGTGATGGAGTCGCACCAGCGCGACGTCCTAGCCACCGACGGCATTGCCACGGCACTGGAATCGCTCGATGCGCGCAGCCGCCGCATCGTGGAGGAGCGTTGGCTCAAGGTCAATGACGACGGCTCGGGCGGCCTGACGCTGCACGACCTGGCGGCCGAGTACGGCGTGAGCGCCGAGCGCATCCGCCAGATCGAGGTGGCCGCCATGAAGAAGATGAAGAAGGCGCTGGCCGCCTACGCCTGACGCCTGGCGCCGGACGCGCCACTTTTTGCCCCGGGGCCCGGTTTTGACCGGGCCTTTTTGTAACAATGCCCGGGTGAACCGCCTGCAACGCTTTCTTGCCGTGCTGCTGTGGCTGCTGGCCTGCGGTACGGCGGCGTTCGCACAGGACATGCCCGGCCCCATCACGCTGGACAGCCGTGCCTCGGTGGTGTCGCTGGACGGGCGCAGCGTGTACTGGGTGGATCCGACCGGCCAGGCCACGGTCGAGCAGATCGAACTGGGCGCCAACCTGCCCTGGGCCACGCGCGATGCGGGGCGCCAGTACAACATTGACGGCAAGGCGCTGTGGCTGCGGTTTGACGTGGCCATGCCCCAGGAAGGGCATTGGTTCCTGGAGCTGGGTTCGTCCGGCGTGGACCGGGTGCAGCTGATGTACCGCGGGGCCGACGGCGCCTGGGTGGTGCAGGAGGCTGGCGACACGCGCCCGGTCTCAGCCTGGCCCCTGCCTGGACGCTTCCCGACCTTCGAGCTGCGCGCACACACCGGCAGCGAGGTGGTGCGCTACTGGCTGCGCGTCGAGCACGCACGGGTGAATTTCGCCACCCCCATCGTGATTGCCAGCCAGGCCGCGCTGAGCGTCTCGCGCGAGCGCGAGCAGTTCCTGCTGGGCGCCTATTTCGGCCTGGCCACGCTGATCACCGTGGTGGCGGCGGCCAACGCGGTGGCCTTCCGCGACCGCACCTTTGCCGCCTACGCGGCGTACGTGGCAGCGCTGGGTGTGGGCCAGCTGGCCTACCTGGGCGTGGGAGCCCAGCATGTGTGGGACAGCTGGCTCACCTGGAATGCCAACGCCACGTTCGTGCTGCCCGGCATTTCGTCGGCCGTCGGGCTGTGGTTCGTGCGCATGGTCACCGAGCCAGCCCGCTTCTCGCGCCGGCTGGACGGCGTGGTCTGGGTCATGATCATGGCGCTGCTGGTGGCGGTGACGCTGGACACCGCGCTGAAGTCGCGCCCCACGTTCACGGCCTTGATGCTGCTGACGCTGCTGGCCCTGGCGCTGATCGTCGCGCTGATCGCACTGGTCTGGACGCAGGGGGACGACCCGTCGATCAAGCTGATCGCGCTGGGCTTCCTGCCGGTGCTGGTGATGGCCCTGTTCCCCCTGGCGCGCGGGCTCAACCTGATCCCGACCAGCCCGCTCACGCGGTACGGCCTGTCGATTGGCGCGGCGCTGGAAATGCCGATCCTGTTCTATGCGCTGAGCCTGCACGGCACCCGCCGGCGCGAGGCGCAGGTGCGCGCGGCGGCACTGGCCCGCACCGACGCACTCACCGGCCTGGCACACAGCCGTTCGCTGCTGCTGCGGCTGGACGGCTCGCTGGCCCGGGCGCGCAGCCAGGCCCATGCCTGTGCGCTGCTGGTAGTGCGGCTGGCCAACCACGACGCCATCGTGGCGCAACATGGCCGGGACGCAGGCGACCGCGCCCTGGTGCTGGCAGCGTCGCGGCTGCGCCGCGCCATCACCGACGTGGACCTCGCCGCGCGGGTGGACGACCACCATTTCGCGTTGCTGCTCGACGGCCCGACCACGGACGTGACGGCCCAGTCGGTGGCCACACGCGTGATCGCCAGCGGTCTGCGCGAGTCCGATGCCTTGCCCGCGGGCGTGGTGTTGAAGTTCCAGGTGGCCATCGCCATGCTGCCGGACAAGGCGCACGACGCCAGCCAGGCACTGGACTGGTTGCTGGGCCTGGTGAACGAGATGACGCCCGAGACGCGCAAGGCGATCCGCACCGCCAACTTCTGAGCGGGCCGGGCGCGCCGGCTCAGGTCCCGCCCAGACTGCGCCGGGCCCGCCGGACGATGTAGGCCGTCTCGGGCACCGGCGACTCGGCCAGCCAGCGCTCGCACAGCGCATCAACCCACTGCGGCTGGGTCTTGCTGGCGTCGTTGAGCCAGTTGGCCACCGAGTTCTGCACGTAGCGGCTGGGGTCGGCGCGCAGCGGCACCAGCAGCGGCAGGCCGCGCCAGGGCTCGGCCTTCAGCGCCTCAATCTGGGCACACCAGACGCCGCGCGGGCGCGTGAGTTCGCTCGCAAAGCGGCGAATGTTCTCGTCCGCATCGCGCACCCACGGCGCCAGCAGCGCCAGCGCCTCGTCCAGTGCGCCGGCCACTTCGTCGCGCACCGCCATCCAGGCCATTTCGCGCACGCCAAAGTGCGGGTCCGCCGCAAAGCAGCGCACCGCGGCCAGCTTGTCCGGCAGCGGCAGTGGCGAGAACATCACCCAGTGGGTGGCCCAGCAGCGTGCCACGTCGCTCGGGTGGCGGGCCAGGCGGGTGGCGACGGCGTCACGGTCGGCGCGCGGGGCGGTCAGCTCGTACAGCGCGCGGGCCACATGCAGGTGCCGCTTCATGGGCTTGAAGGCGCCCAGCATGGCCAGCGTGTCAGCCAGTGCCTCGGCGTTCGGGTCAAGGCCGATCTGCTGTGCCACCGCGCGGGTCAGTCGCGGCAGGTCCAGCGCGAGGAACTCATTGAGGTTGACAGTGGGCAGCCGGCCCGCGTTGAGCGCGTCCAGCACCTCAGGCGGAATCAGCGCAATCCTGGCGGCGCCCTTGCGGCCCAGCAGGTGCGCCACCATGCTCAAGCCGCCTTCAACAGCAGCCGGATGTCGTCCGCCAGCGCCTGCGCCCCCGTGCCGTAGCGGGTGTACAGGCGGATGCGGCCCTGCGTGTCGTAGACAAAGCTGCCGGCCGAATGGTCCATGCTGTAGCTGGTGGGTGTCTTGCCCTCGACCTTTTTGTAGTAGACCTTGAAGTCTTTCGCCACCGTGGCCAGCTGTTCGGGCGTGCCGCGCAGTGCCAGGAACGACGGGTCGAAATTGGTCATGTAGGCCTTCAGCACCTCGGGCGTGTCGCGCTCCGGGTCCACCGTGATGAACAGGCCCTGCACGCGCTCGCCGTCCTTGCCCAGCGTGCGCCTGACTTCGGCCAGCTCGGCCATGGCCGTGGGGCAGACATCAGGGCACTGGGTGAAGCCGAAGAACACCACCACCACCTTGCCGGCAAAGTCCTTGATGCTGCGCGGCTGGCCGTTGTGGTCGGTCAGCGCAAAGTCGCGTGCGTACTCGGCGCCCGTGATGTCCACGGCGCGGAACTGCATTTTCTGCTCGGAACAGGCACTCAAAACGGCTGCAGCCCCCGTCGATACTGCGCAAGCCGCTATGAATTTGATAGCAAAACGACGTTGCATGTGACCTCAGAAAATATAGTGGTCCAGCAGCAGGGCCGCGAACAGCAGGCTCAGGTGCCAGAGGGAAAAACGGAAAGTCTGGCGCGCCAGCGTGTCGGAGTACTGGCGCCACAGCCGCCAGCCGTACCAGCAGAAGCCCACGCTCAGCGCCACCGCGGCCGCCAGGTACAGCCAGGAGCTCATGCCGTAGGCAAAGGGCATCAGGCAGGCGGCAAACAGCACCAGCGTGTACAGCAGGATCTGCAGCCGCGTGAACTCGTTGCCATGCGTCACCGGCAACATCGGCAGGCCGGACTTGCGGTAGTCCTCCACCCGGTACAGCGCCAGCGCCCAGAAGTGCGGGGGTGTCCACAGGAAGATGATGAGGAACAGGATCAGGGCCTCGGGGCCGACGTCGCCCGTCATGGCGGCCCAGCCCAGCACCGGTGGCATGGCGCCCGAGGCGCCGCCGATCACGATGTTCTGCGGCGTCAGCGGCTTCAGGATCACGGTGTAGATCACGGCGTAGCCCACGAAGGTGGCAAACGTCAGCCACATCGTCAGCGGGTTGACCCACACATAGAGCAGCCAGGAGCCGATGGCGCACAGCACGGCCGAGAACAGCAGCGTCTGCCAGTCGCTCAGCTCGCCCTGGGCGGTAGGCCGCCAGGACGTGCGCTTCATCTTCGCGTCAATGCCCTTTTCCACAATGCAGTTGAAGGCGGCGGCGGCGCCCGCCACCAGCCAGATGCCGACGCAGGCGGTCAGGCCCAGCCGCAGTTCGGCCCAGCCCGGCACCCCGGGCACGGCCAGCACCATGCCGATCAGGGCACAGAACACGATGAGCTGGATCACGCGCGGCTTGGTCAGCGCGTTGAACTGCCGGATGCGCGACGGCGGCTTGAGGGCGTTCGCAGCAGCGCTCATTGGGTAACCTCCGCCCTGCGGGCTGCGGTGCTATGAGCCTTCGGAGCGGCCGGGCGGCTCATGCCGACAACCTCGACGCGTTGAGGTTGGAGGCGCTCACGGTGTTGGCGGCGAAGCGGCTTTCACACAGGGCCCAGGTCAGCACCACCACCAGGGCGGCGGCGCCACCGGTGTGCGACACGGCCGCCACCAGCGGCCAGCCCAGCACCACGTTGGACAGGCCGGTGACAAACTGCCACAGCGCCAGCCCGGCGATCCAGCGGGCCTGGGTGCGCAGCGCGTGCACATGGCGCAGCCGCCACGCCAGCCAGCCCAGCAGCGCGAACACGGCGTAGGCCGCCAGCCGGTGGGTGTAGTGGATGGCGGTGAGCGCGCCAAAGCCGATGTGGTCGCCGCGGGCGGTCATGCCGAGTTCGCGCCAGACCGTGAAGCCGTCGGCAAACTCCATGTGCGGCCACCAGCTGCCCTGGCAGGTGGGGAACTCGTTGCAGGCCAGCACCGCATAGTTGGTGCTGACCCAGCCGCCCAGCGCCACCTGGGCCCACAGCGCCGCAAAGGTGCCGATGAGCAGCCAGCGGGTGCTGGCCGACAGCGGCACCGGCGCCGTTTCGCGCCAGGCCTGCGAATAGCGCACCGACTGTACGCACAGCAGCGCCAGCAGCGCCAGCCCGCCCAGCAGGTGCAGCGTGACGATGGCGGGAAACAGCTTCATCGTCACGGTGAGCGCGCCAAACGCGCCTTGCATGCAGACCCAGAGCAAGGTCAGCGTGGGCCACCAGGGGTTGACCGGCACACCACCCTGGTTGCGTTTGCGCTGCAGCCAGGTGGTGACGGCCAGCGTGAGGATCAACACGCCCACCCCGGTGGCCAGGTAGCGGTGGATCATCTCGATCCAGGCCTTGCCGTGCGTCACCGGGCCAGTGGGCATGGCAGTCTGCGCGGCCGTGATTTCGGCCCGCGCGCCGACGGGGCTGGCGTTGCCGTAGCAGCCGGGCCAGTCGGGGCAGCCCAGGCCGGAGTCGGTCAGGCGCGTGAAGGCGCCGAACAACACCAGGTCGAACGTGAGGAACAGCGTCAGCAGCGTCAGCGAACGCAGGCGGCGCGCGGGCGAGGCGTCGCGGTTGCGCAGCCAGACCCAGGCCAGCGGCCCGAGCGCGATGACCACGCCCATGAGCATGAGCCGCGCCACCGGCGCAAAGTCGTACAGGGGCTGGCTGTCCATCAGGGCCGCCCCACCTGGTCCCACGACGCGGAGGCGCGCATCAGCCGCTCCAGGTCGCGCTTGATCTTCGCCGCCGACGCCGTGTCCACCTGGGCGTCCAGGTTGACGGCCGGGAAGCGCATCATCCAGTTGCCCAGCGGGTCCACCACGTACAGGTGGTCGCGCAAGGCGCGGCCCGGGCCCGGCACCAGCCACTGGGCAAGCCGCGCCGCGTCCACCCGCAGCACGGTGGCCTGCTGGATGGCGGGCCGCAGCTCGGGCTTGACCGGTGCGTCGTCGGGCACCAGCCAGACCCAGTCGAGCCGGTCCTTGTCCTTGCCCAGGCCTTCGCGCAGCTGGCGCTGCAGGTACAGGTGTTTTTCGCAGGTGGCGTCGCAGGCACCGCCCGCCACGCTGATCAGCAGCCACTGGCCCTTGAGCGCGGGCAGCTGGCCCGCCGTGCCGTCCAGCGCCACCGTGGGCAGCGCCGGCAGCGGGCGCTGCGGGTCGATCAGCTCGCCATAGTTGCGTCGTCCCTCGGGACGCACCACGTAGTAGGTGAAGTACGACGCAATGACGGGTGCCGCGCACACCAGCAGCACGGCCAGCATCTTCCAGCGCCCGCGCACGGTGCGCTGCGCCTCGCCACCGATCGCCTCCTGCGGCGTGGGCAGCGAATGCACGGTCAGGCCCAGCGGCTCGTCAAGCGCGCCGGGCGGCTGCACGGCGGGAGCGCCAGGGCGCGATGAATTGGAACCAGACATAAAGGACAGTGAGCAGGCCGCTAAGCCCGAACCATTGAAATGCGTAACCGTAGTGCTTGCCGGTGCCGCTGGCAGCTTCGGGCCAGTCGCGCAGCAGGCCGTCGGACGCCGCGCCAAGCTGCAGCACGGTGAAGGGCACCAGCGGCAGGCGGGTCTCGGCGCTGAAAGCGGCCAAGTCCAGATTTTGCCGGATGACGGAAGACCCCGGCGCCGGCGCGGCGCCCTGGAATTCGTAGAGCCGGGGCGGCGCCGCAGCGAGGCGACCCTCCACCCCCACCACACCTGTGGGCGACTGCACCGCTGGCAGCTGTTCCCGGTTCACAAAATTTCGGGGTACCCAGCCCCGCTGCACCAGCACCACGACGCCGCTGCCGTCCAGCACCAGCGGGGTCAGCACATGAAAGCCGGGTTTGCCATTCATTTGCCGGTTGTCGAGGTACACGCTGTGCTGCGGCAGCCAGCGGCCCTGCAGGCGGACCGGCCGGTGCAATTCATCTGCTACGTTTTTGATAGCAGCCAGCGCAGTGTTGTCGAGGGCTGGAAGCCCTTTTCTCGCGTCGGTGGCGGCCTGCAGGGCCTCCTTCTGGCTGGCCCGGGACAGCTGCCAGAAACCCAGCGACAGGGTCGCCAGCATGGCGGCCAGGGCTGCCAGCGTGATCAGCCAGAAGCGCGGCGAACGCAGGCGGGCGGGCGTCACGGGATAATCCCCCCCATGACATATCTGGTTGCGTTTGCGTTTGTCGCCATCCTGGGCAGCCTGGGCACGGCGCTTTTTTTCATGATGAAGGACGGCCGTGGCGGCAAGGCCAAGACCAGCCACATGGCCCGCGCGCTGGCGTTCCGTGTGGGGTTTTCGATCCTGCTGTTTGTCTGCATCCTGCTGGCCTGGAAGTTGGGCTACATCCAGCCCACGGGCCTGCCCGCAGGCAAATAGGCCTGGAACCGGCCCCAACAAAAAAAGCGCCTCACGGCGCTTTTTTCGTGGGTGGCGTGCTTACATCCAGTAGACGAGCACATACAGGCCGAGCCAGACCACGTCCACAAAGTGCCAGTACCAGGCGGCACCTTCGAAACCGAAATGCCGGTCGGGCGTGAAGTGGCCCTTCATGAGGCGCAGCGTGATGAACAGCAGCATCAGCATGCCCACGAACACGTGGAAGCCGTGGAAGCCGGTCAGCATGAAGAAGGTCGAGCCATAGACACCGGACGAGAGCTTGAGGTTCAGGTCGCTGTAGGCGTGGAAGTATTCGTAGCCCTGCACGCACAGGAAGGTCACGCCCAGCAACACCGTGAGCCACATGAAGGCGATGGTCTTGCCGCGCTGGTTTTCACGCAGGGCGTGGTGGGCAATGGTGAGCGTCACGCCCGAGGTCAGCAGCAGCGCGGTGTTGATGGTGGGCAGCCAGAACGGGCCCATGGTCTGGAACGGCTCCACGATGCCGGCCGGCGAGGCGGTCATGCCGGCGGCGACGCTCGGCCAGACGGCCTTGAAGTCGGGCCACAGCAGCGCGTTTTCCAGGCTGCCCAGTGCCGGCACCGAGTGGGCACGGGCCCACCACAGTGCGGTGAAGAAGGCGCCGAAGAACATCACTTCCGAGAAGATGAACCAGCTCATGCTCCAGCGGAACGAGACATCGATCTTGTGGCCGTACTGGCCGCCTTCGCTTTCGGCGATGGACTCGCTGAACCACTGGTACAGCACGAACAGCCACCAGGCCAGTCCGAAGAACAGCGAATACATGCCCCAGCCCGCGCCGTTGATCCACTGGCCGGCGCCCAGGATCACGAAGAACAGGCCGATCGCGGCCATGACAGGATGGCGCGACGGTTGGGGCACGAAGTAATAAGGCGTGGTGCCGTGGGCGGTGGTACTCATATCTGCTCCTGACTCTCTCTCGATTTCCCTTGAATCCTGCGGCGGCCGGTCAGACCACCCAGTTGACCAGCACCATCAACCCGACCACCAGCAGCACCGCGGCGCCAATGCCCACGGCGATGATGTGAAACGGGTTGGCCTGTGCCAGGTCCTGCTTGTATTCGCTGTTCTTGCGGATCCCGATGAAGGACCAGGCCACGGTCTTGACCGTGCGCAGGAACGATGGTTTGGCGGAGGGCGCGTTCATGAGCCCACTCCGCCCTTGAGCACTGCCGTCGCGTCGGCGGTGGGTGCCGGCGGCTGCACGGCAATCGCCGCCGTCGGCGCCGGCGGCGTTTTGCCACCCACTTCAAAGAAGGTGTACGACAGCGTGATGGTGGTGACGTCTTTCGACAGCTTCGGGTCGATCACGAAAGCCACCGGCCACTGCTTCTTCTCGCCCGGCTCCAGCGTGTACTGGTTGAAGCAGAAGCATTCCAGCTTGTTGAAATGCGCCGCCGCCTGGTTGGGCGCGTAGCTCGGGATGGCCTGCGCGGCCATGCGGCGGTTCTGCGTATTCTGGAATTCGTACATCACGGTGGTGAGCTGGCCCGGGTGCACCTGCACCGAACGCTGCGCCGGCTTGAACTGCCAGGGCCCGCGCGCGTTGGCGTCAAACTCCACGGTGATGGTCCGGCTGGTGTCGACCTGGGTATTGGCCGGCAACTTCACGTCGCGCCCGGCCGTGCCACCCCCCGGGACCTGCCGCTCGGACAGCGACAGGATGTTGATGCCGGTCATCTCGCAGATGGCCTTGTACAGGGGCACCAGCGCGTAGCCGAAGGCGAACATGCCGGCCGTGACGACGACCAGCTTGCCGACCATGCGGATGTTGGCGCTGCGAAGGCTCATGGTACGGACCGGTCAGCGCGAGGACAGCAGGACCATCTTGACCATGAACCCGATGAAGAACACCGCGGCCACGGACGCGAGGATCAGCGCCATGCGCAGGTTGCTCTTCTTTTGCTCGGGCGTGCTGGCCATGGTGTTCAGCCGACGACCTTGGTGGCGGTGGCGTCCAGCTTGGGCGGCGTCTCGAAGGTGTGGAACGGCGCCGGGGACGGCACTTCCCATTCCAGGCCTTCTGCGGCTTCCCAGGGCTTTTGCGAGGCCTTCTCGCCCTTGCCACGCATGGTGGGCAGCACGATGAAGAAGAAGAAGTACACCTGCGCCAGACCGAAGGCAAACGCACCCACCGACGCCACTGCATTGAAATCGGCGAACTGCATCGGGTAGTCGGCGTAGCGGCGCGGCATGCCGGCCAGGCCCAGGAAGTGCATCGGGAAGAAGGTGATGTTGAAGGCAATCAGGCTCCACCAAAAGTGGATCTTGCCGCGCGCTTCGTTGTACATCACGCCCGTCCACTTCGGCGCCCAGTAGTAGTAGCCGGCGAACAGCGCGTACAGCGAGCCAGCCACCAGCACGTAATGGAAGTGCGCCACCACGTAGTAGGTGTCCTGCAGCTGGATGTCGATCGGCGCCATGGCCAGGATCAGGCCGGTGAAGCCACCCATGGTGAACACGAAGATGAAGCCCACCGCGAACAGCATCGGCGTTTCAAACGTCATCGAGCCCTGCCACATGGTGGCGATCCAGTTGAAGATCTTCACGGCCGTGGGCACGGCAATCAGCATCGTGGCGTACATGAAGAACAGCTGGCCCGTCACTGGCATGCCGGTGGTGAACATGTGGTGCGCCCAGACGATGAAGCTCAGGATGGCGATCGAGCTGGTGGCATACACCATGGAGGCATAGCCGAACAGCTTCTTGCGGCTGAAGGCCGGCACGATCTGGCTGATGATGCCGAAGGCCGGCAGGATCATGATGTACACCTCGGGGTGGCCGAAGAACCAGAAGATGTGCTGGTACATCACCGGGTCGCCGCCACCGGCGGGGTTGAAGAAGCTGGTGCCGAAGTGGCGGTCTGTCAGCGTCATGGTGATGGCGCCGGCCAGCACGGGCATCACGGCGATCAGCAGGTAGGCCGTGATCAGCCAGGTCCAGCAGAACATCGGCATCTTCATGAGCGTCATGCCGGGCGCGCGCATGTTCAGGATGGTCACGATGATGTTGATCGAGCCCATGATCGAGCTGGCACCCAGGATGTGCATGGCAAAGATGCCGGCGTCCATGGACGGGCCCATCTGCAGGGTCAGCGGTGCGTACAGCGTCCAGCCCGCGGCGGGCGCGCCACCGGGCATGAAGAAGGAGCCGGCCAGCATCAGGCCGGCCGGGATCATCAGCCAGAAGCTGAAGTTGTTCATGCGGGCGAAAGCCATGTCGGCCGCACCGATCTGCAGCGGGATCATCCAGTTCGCGAAGCCCACAAAGGCCGGCATGATGGCGCCGAACACCATGATCAGGCCGTGCATGGTGGTGAGCTGGTTGAACAGCTCGGGGTTCACGACCTGCAGGCCGGGCTGGAACAGCTCGGCGCGGATCAGCAGTGCCAGCACGCCGCCGAACATCAGCATGAAGAACGCGAACAGCAGGTACAGCGTCCCGATGTCCTTGTGGTTGGTGGCATAGACCCAGCGGCGCCAGCCCGAAGGCGCGTGGTCATGGTGATCGTCGTGGGCGTGGTCGTGATGGTCGAGGACTGCACTCATCTTGATTTCCTTCTGTATCCGTTTCGCCGGGGCTTACTTGCGCTGGGCCAGCACGTCAGCGGGCTGCACCACCTGGCCAGTCTTGTTGGACCAGTTGTTCTTGGCATAGCTGATCACGGCGGCAATGTCGGTGTCGCTCAGCTGCTTCCAGGCGGGCATGGCGCCGTTGTTCTGGCCGTTCAGCAGCACGGCAATCGTCTTGTTCTTGTCGGCGTCCAGCACCACGGCGGCGCCGTCCAGCGGCTTGATCGGGCCGGCACCCTTGCCATTGGCCTGGTGGCAGGCAGCGCAGTTGGCGGCATAGACCTTTTCGCCACGCTTCAGGATGTCGTCCAGCGTCCAGACCTTGGAAGGGTCGTCCTGCTTGGCGGCCATCTTCTTCTTTTCGCCGTCCACCCACTTGGCGTACTCTTCGGCCGTCACCACCTTCACGTGGATGGGCATGTAGGCGTGTTCCTTGCCGCACAGCTCCTGGCACTGACCGTAGAAGTCGCCGGTCTTCTCGGCACGGAACCAGGTGTCGCGCACGAAGCCGGGGATCGCGTCCTGCTTGATGCCGAAGGCCGGCACGGCGAAGGCATGGATCACGTCGTTGGCGGTGGTGATGATGCGGACCTTCTTGCCCACCGGCACCACCAGCGGGTTGTCCACCTTGAGCAGGTAGTTGTCCGGCACATCGCCCTTGGCGCCGTTGTTGGACATTTCGCGGTGGGTGCTGTCCAGCGTGGAGATGAAGCCAATGCCTTCACCTTCGCCCTTGAGGTAGTCGTAACCCCATTTCCACTGGTAGCCGGTGGCCTTGATCGTCAGGTCGGCGTTGGTGGTGTCCTTGGAGGCCACCAGCACCTTGGTGGCGGGCAGCGCCATCAGGATCACGATGATGAACGGAATGACCGTCCAGATGATTTCCACGGTGACCGACTCGTGGAAGTTGGCCGGCTTGTGGCCCACCGACTTGCGGTGCTTCCAGATCGAATAGAACATGACGGCAAACACGGCGATGAAGATCACCGTGCACAGGATCATCATGAACCAGTGCAGCCAGTGCTGTTCTTCCGCGATCCGCGTCACCGGCGGATGCAGGTTGAGCTGGCGCACTGCGGGCCCGCCGGGCAGGTCGTTGACAGCCCAGGCCGCGGTCGAAACCCAGGCGCCTGCGGCAACACCCAGATTCAGCAGCAGAGAAGCCAATTTGCTGGAAATGCTCTTCATCGTGTTCACTTCTTCATTGCCTCAAATTAACCATCGTGCCTCACGCCGAGCGCAAGGCCATCCGAATCTCTCGCGCCAGCGCGGGGCGCAGTTCGGGGCGCACATAGCGCCCCACGTTCACTGAACGACCCCGGGCCGACAGCGCAATCAGCGACCGGTCGCCTGCGCTGGGCTCCACCCGGACCCATTCGCGGTCGAACTCGGCGCGCTCCAGCTTGCCAGCGCTTTCCAGCTCCACCACCAGCTGCTGCCCCTGCAGCGAGATCTTCTCGCCGTCGGTCGCATGCCGTGCATACACAAGGAATGCCGCGCCCACCGCCGCCAGTTCAAGCCAGGCGAAAGGCAGGATCAGTTTGGCCCCCTGGAACCAGAAGAATGTCCCGATTCCGAGCGACACCACGCACAGCGAGGCATACAGCCAGCCCAACTGGACCGGTGTGACCGAGCAGTTGCGTTTCAAGAACCAGTGGATGTTCCGGCCCGAGACGGTGGCGAAGCGGTAAACAAGGTTCGACACGGGTGAAGCTCACAGTTGGCAGCGCGGGCCCCGGGCCCGAGCACTGCCTCACGCGGGAGGATGCCCAAACTTACACAGTCTGCGATTGTAGCGCGGCTTGCCGGGCCTCCCGCCCACCGGGGAGTGTCCAATCCTGAGACTTTTACCGGGGCTTGCCACCGCCTTGCAGCAGGGCCCGCATGTCGCGCAGGGAAACCGCGCTTTCACTGGCCACGCGCACCCGCGGAGCCGGCTTGAGCGCGTGGCCATAGATGATCTCGAACGTCAATGCCAGCCGGCCATCATGGGCGGGGCTGGCCAGCCGCGCGGCCAGCGCGCGCTCCAGCGAGCGCCGCCAGCCGCGGCCCCGCAAGGCCGCAAAACGCTGCGGGTGCAGGTTGGCGCCCAGTTCGCGCAGTTCCGCCAGCAGCCGCTCGGGCGATGCCCAGGTCAGGGTGATGCGCTCCATGTCCATCACCGGCTCGGCAAAGCCGGCCTGCACCAGCATGTCGCCCCAGTCGTGCATGTCGGTGAACTCGTGCGCGGGCGGCGGCCAGCCCAGCTGCGCGTACAGCGCCCGCAGTTCGCGCAGCGTGTCGGGCCCCAGCGCGGAAAACATCAGGAAGCCGTCGGTGGCCAGCGCCCGGTGCCATTGCGCCATCAGCGCCTGCGGCGCTGGTGCCATGTGCAGCGCCATGTTGGCCCACAGCATCTGCACCGCGCCGTCGGGGGGTGCGCTGAAACGGGTCTTGCCACCGGTCCAGCGGGCCGGACTCCACAACGGCTTTGCTATGAATTTCATAGCGGCTTGCGCAGCTTCGGCGCGGGCTTCGACCACAAAGCAGTCAGAAGCGGGGTAGCGTTTTGCCACCAGGGCATGGGCCTGCAAGCCGCCGCGCACCGGCGCCCAGTGGGCCCAGGCTGTGGGCGTGAGCCGGATCCACTGAAGGCGGTCTTCCATGCGCCGGGCCACTTCCTCGTGCAGCCAGGGCGAATGCGCGGGCGCCGCCTGCGCCCAGCGGGCGGCCGCCGGCGGGTCAATGGTGGGAGGGCGGTCGTCGGCCATGGGTACTGCGCAGGTGAGCGCCGAGTATATTGAGCCGATGTTCCGTGCACTGCTTGCAAGGGCTTCGCTGGCCGTGCCGGGCCGCTGTGAGGTCTGCCACGCCTGGCCGGCGCAGCCACTGTGCGAGGCCTGCGTGGCACGCTTTGCGCAGCCCGTTGCGCGCTGCGCCACCTGTGCGCTGCCAGTCCCCGCGGGCCTGCGGCAATGCGGGGCGTGCCGGCGCACGCCGCCGCCGCTGGACGCGTGCCTGGCCGCCGTGGCCTACGGCTACCCGTGGTCAGGCTGCATCGCGCGCTTCAAGTTCAACGACGAAGCCGGCTGGGCCCGCGCATTTGCCATGCTGATGCGCAGCACGCCCTGGGTGGAGCCCGCACTGGACGCCTGCGACCGGGTGCTGCCCATGCCACTGGCGCCGCCTCGGCTGCGCGGGCGCGGCTTCAACCAGGCCCTGCTGCTGGCACGCCGGCTGGCGCCGGACAAGACCGACGCCACCTTGCTGCTGCGCACGCGGGACACGCCGGCCCAGCACAGCCTGCCGCGGGCCGAACGCCTGCGCAACGTGCAGGGTGCTTTTGCACTGGATCCACTGCGCCGCAGCAGCCTGCGGGGCCAGCGCGTGGTGCTGGTGGACGACGTGATGACCAGCGGCGCTTCACTGCACGCCGCCGCCAGGGTGCTGCGCGAGGCCGGTGCGGTCCATGTCACGGCGCTGGTGCTGGCACGCACCGACGAGCCCGGCGCCGCACAATAGCGCCCCATGTTCAACATCGTTCTGGTCGAGCCTGAAATCCCGCCCAACACCGGCAACGTGATCCGGCTGGCAGCCAACACCGGCTGCGCCCTGCACCTGGTCGAGCCGCTGGGCTTTTCGATGGACGACCGGCACATGCGCCGGGCCGGGCTGGACTATCACGAGTACGCCGAGGTGCGCCGCCACGCCAGCTGGCCGGCATTCATCGACGCCATGCAGCCCGCCCCCACGCGCCTGTTCGCCATGACCACGCACGGCACGCGGCGGGTGCACGAGGTGGCCTTTGCACCGGGCGACTGGCTGGTATTCGGCGCCGAAACCCGGGGCCTGGCGCCTGCCCTGCGCGAGCGCTTTGCCCCGGCGCAGCAGCTCCGCCTGCCCATGCGCGCCGGCCAGCGCAGCCTGAACCTGTCCAACGCCGTGGCGGTGACGGTGTTCGAAGCCTGGCGGCAAAACGGCTTTGCCGGGGCCTAGCCCGGCGCCGGTGCGAATTCGGCCAGGAAGTCCAGAAACGCCCGGGTGCGCGCAGGCATGAACTTGCGTGTGGGCAGCGCGGCATAGATGGTGAAGCGGCCGAACATCCAGTCGGGCAGCACATGCACCAGCGTGCCGCGCGCCAGGTGTGGCGCCACCAGCAGGCGCGACAGGAAGGTGATGCCCGCCCCGTCGAGCGCTGTCCGCAGCAGCACGTCAAAGCTCGTCGTCTGCAAGGCCGCCGGCCAGTCCAGCTCGGCGGGCGCGCCGTCGCCTGCGGCCGGCACCAGCCGGGTGCGGCGGCCGCTGTGGCCCGAGTTCTGCGGCCACTGGAACTTCAGGTAGGGGTGGGCCAGCAGGTCCTGCGGGGTCTGCGGCGTGCCGGCGCGCGCCAGGTGGTCGGGCGCGGCACAGGCAATCCAGTCGGTGGTGGCCAGCGGGCGGGCCACGATGTCGGCGTCGAAGCCCTCGTCCACCACCAGGAAGGTCACGTCAAACTCCTCGATGCGCGACTGAGGGAACGGGTCGATCGCCAGGTCCAGCACCACCCGAGGGTGGCGTGCCTGCCAGGTGGCAATGCGCGGCGACAGGAAGTACGACGCCAGCACCGGCGTGGCCAGCACATGCAGCGTGCCCTGCAGTTCGCGCGTGCTGGTGGCCACTTCGGACTCGGCGTCTTCCACCTCATGCAGGATGTTGCGGACCCGGTGCAGGTAGGCCTCGCCCACGTCCGTCAGCGCCAGCTTGCGGGTGGTGCGCTGCAGCAGCCGCGCCCCCAGCTGCGTCTCCAGCGCAGCCACCATGCGCGTCACGGCCGCAGGCGACAAATCCAGCGTGCGGGCGGCCGCGGCAAAGCCGCCGTCGTCCACTACGTGGCGAAAAATCTTCATCGCGAGCAAGCGGTCCATATTGCAACAGATTTGATACAAATAAATCCATTATTGCAAATACTGCAATGTTCAATTGATGACTGAGTAGTTTTCATTGGTGGCGACACTGCGTAAAGTCCACTCATCGACGAACCAGAAGCCAGCCGGCCTCCCCGTCGAGGTTTGTTCAACCCACTGTGTTCTGAAAGGACTCATCCATGAAAACCGCTCGCATCCTCGCCGTCACCGCCCTGTCCGCTTTTGCCGCTTTCGGCGCCCACGCCGACGAAGCCGACGGCTCGCAGTTCTCCATCAAGGTGGAAAGCCAGCGCAGCCGCGCCGAAGTGCAGGCCGAAGCCCGCAACCCGGTGAAGATCGGCAATGGCAGCACCGGCGTGCTGGAAGTCAGCCAGTCCGGCCTGTCGCGCGCTGACGTTCGCGCCGAAGCCGCCAGCGCCCTGCGCGCCGGCATGATCCCCAACGGCGAAGCCAGCCTGATGTAATCCGGCCCGCGCCCCGCGCCAACAAAAAAGCCCGCAGCGCGGGCTTTTTTCATTGGGGGCCGGAAGCTTCAGGGGTAACGGCGCGACAGCGATTCGGCCACGCACACCGGCTTGGCCACGCCCTCGCGCTCGATCGTCACGCCCCAGGTCATCTGCATGCCGTCGTTGTCAATCGGCTCGCAGGCCAGCAGCTTCATGTGGGCGCGCAGCCGGCTGCCCACCGGCACCGGTGCGGTGAAGCGCACCTTGTTCAGGCCGTAATTCACCCCCATGCGCGACTGGACGATGTCAATCGATGTCTCGAAAAACTTCGGGATCAGCGACAACGTGAGGAAGCCATGCGCAATCGGCGCACCAAACGGCCCGTCCGTAGCCCGCGCCACATCCACATGGATCCACTGGTGGTCGCCGGTGGCCTGCGCAAACTGGTTGACCTGCTCCTGCGTGATGGTCAGCCAGTCGCTGGTGGCCACGTCCTGGCCCACAAGGGCCGCCAGGTCGGAAAGGGTCTGGAAGGTTTTCATGCCGCCAATGTAGCGGCAGGCGGCGCGCCTACTTGTCGAGCCAGTGACAGATGCCCTGCCACTGCTCCAGGTCGCGCTCGACCCGGCCCGGCGCCACATCAAACAGCGTCAGGCCGCGCGCCGCGAGATGGATGTAGTTCTGCGTGTGGCGCAGGTAGCCCAGCACCGGCAGGCCCAGGCTGTCCACAAACGCGTGCAGCTTGTCGGCCGCGATGGTGCGCGAGTCCACCCGCATGCCCACGATGCCCACCTGCATCTGCGAGGCCTTGCGGTGCTCGGCCAGTTCGTCCAGGAAGGCGCGGGTGGCAAAGATGTCAAACACGCTGGGTTGCAGCGGCACCAGCACCTTGTCGGCCAGCTTCAGTGCCTCGCGGAACAGCTTGCCGTGCAGGCCCGCCGGGGTATCCAGCACCACATGGGTGGTGCCTTTGGGGGGCCTGGCAATGTTGTCGGTGCTGAAGTCCCAGCTCTGGATGCGGCGCGCCTCAGGCGGGCGCAGCCCCAGCCACAGCGCCGACGACTGCTGGCGGTCGGCGTCGCCCAGCATCACGGCATGGCCCTGGCTGGCAAAGTAGCCCGCAATGTTGGTGGAGAGGGTGGACTTCCCGACACCGCCCTTGGGATTGGCAACAACCACAACTGGCATGTGAAGCTCCTTTGAAATGAAGGGGGCTTGCGATCGACTTCCGCAGTTGCGCTATGTTAGCGGTATGCAAGCGCTCGCCACCACCCCCCTGCCGGCCCCGGTCCATGTGCTGGCGGCCCACCCCAACTGGCGCGAGTCGCGCGTCAACCGCCCGCTGTTCGAGGCCGCGCAGGCGGTGCCGGGGGTGCAGGCGCTCGACCTGTACGCGCGCTACCCCGACTACGCCATCGACATGCCGGCCGAGCAGGCCCGCCTGGCAGGCGCTCAACTGCTGGTGCTGCTGCACCCCGTGCAGTGGTACTCCATGCCGGCGCTGCTCAAGCTCTGGCTGGACGAGGTGCTGACCTGGGGCTGGGCCTATGGCACTGGCGGTACCGCGCTGCGGGGCAAGGACCTCTGGCTGGTGGCCACCACCGGCGGGCCGGAGGATTCCTACCATCCGCAGGGCTACAACCGCTACTTTTTTGACGCCTTCCTGCCACCCTACGAACAGACCGCCGCGCTGTGCGGCATGCGCTTTCTGCCACCGTTGCTGCTGCATGGCGCCCACCGGGTCAGCGACGCCGAGGTCGCCGCCCATGTGGCGGTGTTCCGCGAGCGCCTGGCCCGCTATCCGCAGTGGCCCGAGCTGGACGGCATGGACAGCAGCCCGGCCTGCGAAGTGCCCGTCACCGACCGTCCCGCCGAGGAGAGCTGACCCGTGGAACACGCACCCGCCTGGCTGACCAACAGCCTCATTTATCTGGGCGCTGCCGTGCTGGCGGTGCCGCTGTCCAAAGCGCTGGGCCTGGGCGCCATCATCGGCTATCTGGCCGCCGGGATTGCCATCGGGCCCTGGGGGCTGGGGCTGGTCACCAATGTGGAAGACATCCTGCACTTTGCCGAGTTCGGCGTGGTGCTGATGCTGTTTCTGGTGGGGCTGGAGCTCGAGCCCAAGCGCCTGTGGAACCTGCGCCGGCCGATCTTTGGCTGGGGCAGTGCCCAGGTGCTGGGCTGCACCGCGCTGCTGTTCGCCGTGGCCTGGGCAGCGGGCGTGCCCTGGAAGATCGCCCTGGTGGCCGCGCTGGGGCTGGCACTGTCATCGACCGCCATTGCCCTGCAGGTGATGGGCGAGCGCAACCTGCTGCCCACCACCAGCGGGCAGGCGGGCTTCTCGATCCTGCTGTTCCAGGACGTGGCGGCCATTCCGATCCTGGCACTGCTGCCGCTGCTGGGTGTGGCCGCCGGTGCTGCAGACGGCGCCGCGGACGCGAGCCGCTGGCTGGAGGCGGCCAAGATCATCGGCGTGATTGCCGGCATCGTGCTGGGTGGCCGGCTGCTGCTGCGCCCGGCGCTGCGCTGGATCGCCAAGAGCGACACCCCTGAAATCTTCACCGCCGCCTCGCTGCTGCTGGTGGTGGCCATTGCCGCACTGATGCAGCTGGTCGGCCTGTCGATGGCGCTGGGCGCCTTCCTGGCCGGCGTGCTGCTGGCCGAGAGCGAGTACCGCCGCGAGCTGGAGACCGACATCGAGCCCTTCAAGGGCCTGTTGCTCGGCCTGTTCTTCATGGCGGTCGGCATGAGCATCGACTTCGGGGTGCTGATGAAATCCCCGGGCCTGATGGCGCTGGTGGTGCTGGGTTTCCTGGCCGTCAAGGGCGTGGTGATCTACGGGCTGGCGCGCCTGATGGGGGTGCCGTTCCAGGAGCGGCCGGTGTTCACCCTGCTGCTGGCGCAAGGCGGCGAGTTTGCGTTCGTGGTGTTTCAGGCCGCTGCCGGGGCCCGGGTGTTCCCGGCCGAAACCGCCTCGCTGCTGATCGGTGCGGTGGCCATTTCGATGCTGCTGAGCCCGCTGCTGCTGGTGCTGGTGGACAAGCTGCTGCTGCCGCGTTTTGCCAACTGCAACGTCACAACCATGGAAGAGCTGTCCGAACCCCAGGACGCCGCCATCATCATTGCCGGCTTCGGCCGCTACGGCCAGATCATCGGGCGCATGCTGTCAGCGCAGGGCATCCGGGCCACCGTGCTCGACCACGACGCCGAGATGGTGGACGCCGCACGCACCTTCGGCTACCAAGTGTTCTACGGCGACGCCACCCGGCTCGACCTGCTGCGCACGGCCGGTGCGGCCGACGCCCGGCTGCTGGTGGTGGCGGTGGACAGCCCGGAACAGTCGCTGGAGATCGTGGACATCGCACAGGCGCACTTTCCCAACCTGCAGATCGTGGCACGGGCCCGTGACGTGACGCACTGGAACGCGCTGCGCGACCGGGGCGTTCTGCATGTGGAGCGCGAGCTGTTCGAGTCCAGCCTGCGCAGCGCACGCACCGTGCTGGAGCTGCTGGGCCACACCCCCCACGAGGCACGCCAGCATGCCATGCGCTTCCGCCAGCACAACATCGAGCTGTTCGAGCAGATGTACGTGCACCACAAGGACCGCGCCAAGCTGATCGCCGTGGCCCGCCAGGGCCGCCAGCAACTGGAAGAGCAGATGGCACGCGAGCGTGCCGAGCGGCAGGCCCGCCTGGCCCGCGGCGAAGCCCGGGCGCCAGGCTGGGACGGGCACTGACCGGCCGATTTCCCCAAGCCACTTAGGCAATTTTCCTAACCGGCCGCCAGGGCCCGGTGGTCTCATGGGTGCACTCCCCGAGGAGCGACCATGGACCGAGCCCCCGACGAACTTTCTGCTGCGCTGGCGCAGTCTGCGCCGCCCACGCCCGGCACCGGGGACGAATTGCACCGCCTGCAGCAGGCACTGGCCGACAGCCGCAAGCGGCTGCAGCGGGCGGAACGCCGGCTGGACCTCCGCGAGCGCGAACTGGCGCTGCTGCGCGTCTCGCACGAGCAGCTGGTGTCCACGCTGGATGCCACCAACGATGGCATCCTCACGCTGCAGTGTTCGGACAACTCGATCTACTACAACATCCGTTTTGTGGAGCTGTGGGGCATTCCCGAAGACCGGCTGTGTGACATGAACGCGCAATCGCTGGTGGAGTTCCAGTGCACGCGCGTGAAGGACCCGGCCGACCTGCTGGCCCACATCGAGCAGCGACGCCAGCACCCCGACAGCGAGGACCTGAGCCTGATCGAACTGCTCGACGGCCGCGTGCTGGAGCGCCATGTGCTGCCCCAGCGGGTGCACGGCCAGTGCGTGGGCAGCGTCATCACCTTCCGTGACATCACGCTGCGCGTGCAGTACGAGCAGAAGATGCTGTTCAACCACCTGGTGCTGGAGAATTCGCCGCCGATGTTCTGAATCGACCGCGACAGCGCCGAGGTCACCTACGCCAACCCGGCCGCCTGCCGTCACCTGGGCTACGACCTTGAGGAACTGCTGGGCATGCGCATCAGCGAGTACGACATGCAGTTCGGCGACGACAGCCTGGCAGCGCTGGACGACGCACTGCGCGGGCACAACAAGCCAGTCAGCTTCGTCACGCAGCACCGGCGCAAGGACGGCGTGCTGCGCGACGTGCGCATCCAGGCGTACAAGACCGAGACCGCTGCGCACGGCGTGTACATCATCAATGTGCGCGACATCACCGAGCAGCAGCAGGCCGAACAGGCCCGCAAGCGGCAGGCCGCGACGCTGGCGTCGCTGATCAACTCGATGTCGGACATCATCTTCTACAAGGACCGCCAGGGCCGCTACCTCGGCTGCAACACGGCCTATGCAGCGCTGGTGGGCAAGCCGGTGGAAGCGCTGCGGGGCCTGACCTGTCACGACCTGTTCCCGCCGGAGCGCGCCAGCGTCATCCAGGCGCGCGACGACCTGGTGCTGCGCACACTGCGCGAGGAAACGGCCGAATACTGGGTGCAGACGCCCGACGGCCAGCGCATGCTGCTGCAAACGCGCATCTCGCCGCTGTGGGACGAAAACGGCGAGCCCCAGGGCCTGCTGGGCATCAGCCGCGACATCACGGCCAGCCGCCGGTTCGAGGAAGAGCTGCAGCGCGCCAAGGAACTGGCCGAGGACGCCACGCGCATGAAGTCGGACTTCCTGGCGAACATGAGCCACGAAATCCGTACGCCCATGAACGCCATCATCGGCCTGTCGCACCTGGTGCTGAAGACCGAACTGACGCCGCGCCAGCGCGACTACATCAGCAAGGTGCAGACATCCGGCCAGCACCTGCTGGGCGTGATCAACGACATCCTGGACTTCTCCAAGGTAGAAGCCGGCAAGCTCGACCTGGAGCGCGCCGATTTCACCCTGGAAACGCTGCTCGACAACACCGCCAGCCTGATCAGCGAGAAATGCCACGCCAAGGGGCTCGAACTGGTGTTCGAGGTGGCGCCCGACGTGCCACCCAATCTGGTGGGCGACGCGCTGCGGCTCGGCCAGATCCTGCTGAACTACGCCAACAACGCGGTGAAGTTCACAGAGCGCGGCGAAGTCATGATCTCGGTGCGCGCCAGCGAGCGCACCGACACCGACGTGTTGCTGCACTTTCGCGTGCAGGACACCGGCATCGGCCTCACGCCCGAGCAGCAGGGCCGACTGTTCCAGAGCTTTTCACAGGCCGACACCTCGACCACCCGCCGCTTTGGCGGCACCGGCCTGGGTCTGGCCATCAGCAAGAAGCTGGCACACCTGATGGGCGGCGACGTGGGCGTCCACAGCGAATACGGCAAGGGCAGCACCTTCTGGTTCAGTGCGCGGCTGGGCATTGGCCAGGCGCTGCAGCCGCGGCTGATGCCCAACCCCGACCTGCGCGGCCGCCGCGCACTGGTGGTGGACGACAACGAACATGCCCGCGCCGTGCTGGCCGACATGCTGCAGAGCATGACCTTTGTGACTGCCGAGGCTGCCAGCGGCACGGAAGCGGTGGCGGCGGTGGCGCAGGCCGCGCGCGAGGGCCAGCCGTTTGACATCGTCTACCTCGACTGGCGCATGCCCGGCATGGACGGGCTGGAAACCGCGCGCCGCATCCGGGCCCTGGGGCTGGCCGCTGCGCCCATGTTCCTGATGGTCACGGCCTTTGGCCGCGAGGAAATGGCTGGCGACCCCGACACCGCGTGCATTGCCCAGGTGCTAGTCAAGCCGGTGAACCCGTCGATCCTGTTTGACACCACCATCACCGCGCTGGGCGGGCGGCGCGGCGAGCCGGCCCCGGCCGCTGCGGCCAGCGCGGCAGGCGCCAGCCACGGTGGCGGTACGGCCACCATCGACAGCGCGCTGGCCGCCCTCACAGGCGCACGCATCCTGCTGGTGGAAGACAACGATATCAACCAGCAGGTGGCACGCGAACTGCTGCAGGACGCGGGCCTTCAGGTGGACGTGGCCGACAACGGCGAGATCGCACTGCACCTCGTGCAGCAACGCCCCTACGACCTGGTGTTCATGGACATGCAGATGCCCGTGATGGACGGCGTGACGGCCACGCGCGCCATCCGGCACATCGACGCGCTGGAGCACTTGCCCATCGTGGCCATGACGGCCAATGCCATGGCGCAGGACCGCCGCAAGTGCCTGAATGCCGGCATGAGCGACTTTCTGGTCAAGCCGATCGACCCGCAGGAACTGCGCAGTGTGCTGCTGCGCTGGATCCGTCCGCGCCGCGGCGCACCGGCCTCGGGCGAGCGCATGGGACGCGCCACGCTGCGGCAGGCCGCCTCCGGCCTGCCGCACGGCATCCAGGGGCTGGACACCGTGCTGGGCCTGCAGCGCATGGCCGGCAAAACTAGCCTGTACCTGGCCATGCTGCGCCGCTTTGTCGCCGGGCAGGCCACCGTGCCGCAGCAAATCCGCACCGCACTGGCCGCAGGCGACATGGCCACCGCCGAACGGCTGGCCCACACCACCAAGGGCGTGGCGGCCAACCTGGGCGCCACGCAGGTGCAGGACCGCGCTGCGGCGCTGGAACACGCCCTGCGCGTGGCGCAGGCACCGCACGAGATTGCAGCCCACCTCGCCACACTGGAGACCACACTGGGTGCGCTGCTGGCCGCGCTGGCAGCACAACTCCCCACTGAAGCTTGATCAAATCAGGCTGCAGCCCTCGCCGATGCTGCGCAAGGCGCTATGAAATTCATAGCAAATGGGAGAAGCCGTCCCATACTAGCTTGCAGCCCGTGAGGAACATGCCGGCGTAGATGAAACGGTAAAACAGCACCGGGTTGATGCGCCGCGCAATGCGCACGCCCACCAGCACGCCCACCGGTGCCAGCGGCAGCAGCACGATGGAGGTCGCCAGGTTGCGCATGTCCAGCAGACCGAGCCAGGCGTAGGGAATCCATTTGCTCAGGTTCACAAAAAAGAACAGGAACGCCACCGTGGCCGTGAACACCACGGGCTTGAGCTTCAGCGGGATCAGGTAGGCGTTCAGCGGCGGCCCGCCGGCGTGGGCAATGAAGCTGGTGAAGCCGGCCGTGGCGGTGAGCAGCGCACCCAGCCAGCGCGGCGGCGGCGGGTGGTCCGCCCTGGGCGGAAACAGCAGGCGCTGCGCCAGGAACAGCAGCGTGACCGCGCCCACCAGCCCGGCCACCAGCTTCGCGTCCAGCACCTTGAACAGCAGCGTGCCAACCACCGTGCCCACCAGCGCGCACGGAATCAGGAATTTCAGCAGGGTACGGTCCAGGTCCTTGCGGTAGGCAGCCATGCCGAGCAAGTCCATCACCAGCAGCACCGGCATCAGGATGGCCGCTGCCTGCGGCACCGTGACCACCAGCGCCATCAGTGGCACGGCGAGCGACCCGAAGCCTGCGCCAAAGCCGCTCTTGCTGATGCCCAGCAGCAGCACGGCAGGAATGGCGACGGCGTAGAAGAGCGGGTCGGTGATCAGCGGAAAGGCCAAGGATCACCCGGGCAGGCAGGTCATGTGCCCAGATCATAGAGCGCTGGCTTGACACGCCCGGTATCCAGGAATTTCAGCAGCATCTGGCGCGGCACGCCAAGCTGCGACGGCTCCGGTGCGCTGCCGAGCAGCCAGCACCGCGCCTCGACGGCGGCATCGGTCGTGAGCAGGGGGCGGTAGGCCATGGACCATTCGGCAAACTCCCGGTGGGTCACCGGCTCGTGCCACAGCACCTGAACCGCGCGGTGCCGCGGATCACGTGCAATCTCGTCATACAGACGATTCACCGCCCCGGTCGGGCCCTCCAGGTACTGCATGAAGAAGTAGTCGGAGTAGAGCAGCACACCCGACAGCCGCTCGCGTGTGTTGCGGATGCGGGCCTTGCGCAGCAGCAGCTCGGTCTCGAGCGGCGCCAGCGTTCGGGCGGCAACGGATTTGTAGAGCAACCCGGTCATTGGCTCCATGACACCTCCAGATCTTCAAACGGAAAAGCCCAAAAGAAGTCTGGCACTGGCCCACGGCAAACGGGTAGGGCACTGTCGTAGCGCGCTTAGGAAAATGCCCTAAGCGGCGGGTGCGCCGGTCTGCCGCATCGGTGCGGCCTGCTGGAAAGCCGGATGGGCATCACAGGCCTGCATGATGCGGTCAATGGTGGGGGTGTCCTGCGGCGCGATCCTGAACACCCGCATCACCGCCAGGATGCTGGCCAGACAGATGTCGGCCATGGTGACGGTGTCGCCATGGCAGTAGCGGCCGGTCGCGCTTTCCCGGGCCAGGCGCTGCTCCACCGCGGCCAGCCCGGTGCCAAACCACTGCGTCTGCCAGGCGCGCCAGGCGGCATCGTCAAAGCCGGCGTTGGCGGCCAGGTACTTTCGGATGCGCGGCGTCACCAGCGGGTGCGTGTCCGACACCAGCATGCCCGTGAGCGAGCGCACCCGCGCCCGCCCGTGCAGGTCGGCTGGCAGCAGCGGTGGCTGCGGCTGGTACTCGTCCAGAAACTCCAGAATCGCCACCGACTGGGTGATCGGCGGGTGTCCGGCCTCGCGCAGCGCCGGAATGCCCCCCAGGGGATTGATCTGGAGAAACGCGTCGCTGCGCTGCTCGCCCGCTTCCAGGTTCACCTGGTGTTCCTGCGCCGACAGGCCCTTGAGGTTGAGCGCCACCCGCACGCGGAACGTGGCGGACGAGCGCCAGAAGGCATACAGCTCGAAAGGGGTGGGGGTGGTCATGGCGGGGCCTGGTCAGGTACAAAGCCCCATTCTCCACCCGGGCCCGGTGCCCCGTGTGCAAGACCGCGCGAAACCGGGCACCATTGGATGCATGAACGACACCACGCCCTACACCCCCCCGAACATCTGGACACCGCCACCCGGCAATGGCGGGCGCTTTGCCAACATCAACCGCCCGGTGGCCGGCCCCACGCACGACAAGCCACTGCCCGTGGGCAAGCACCCGCTGCAGCTGTATTCACTGGGCACGCCCAACGGCGTCAAGGTGACGGTGATGCTCGAAGAGCTGCTGGCCGCCGGCCACAGCGGCGCCGAATACGACGCCTGGCTGGTGCGCATCAACGAAGGCGAGCAGTTTGGCAGCGGCTTTGTGGCCGCCAACCCCAACTCCAAGATTCCGGTGCTGGTGGACCACAGCGGCGCTGAACCGGTACGCGTGTTCGAGTCGGGCGCCATCCTGGTCTACCTGGCGGAGAAATTCGGCGCCTTCCTGCCCGCCGGGGGCGCCGCGCGCGCCGAAACCCTGAGCTGGCTGTTCTGGCAGATGGGCAGCGCGCCCTTCCTGGGCGGCGGCTTCGGCCATTTCTATGCCTACGCACCCGAGAAAATCCGCTACGCCATCGACCGCTACGCCATGGAAGTCAAGCGCCAGATGGACGTGCTCGACCGCCGGCTGGCCGAGACGCGCTACGTGGCCGGTGACGACTACACCATTGCCGACATGGCCATCTGGCCCTGGTACGGGCAGCTCGCCAAGGGCCTGCTGTATGGCGCGGGCGAGTTCCTGCAGGTGCACACCTACACCCACGTGGTGCGCTGGGCCGACGAGATCGCGCAGCGCCCGGCCGCCCGGCGCGGGCGCATGGTCAACCGCGTGCAGGGCGAGCCGTCCAGCCAGTTGCACGAGCGGCACGACGCAAGCGATTTCGACACCAAAACGCAGGACAAGCTGGCGCCATGACGGCCGCCATGCTCACGCTGTGCGACTGCGCCACCGCCCCCAGCCCGCGCCGTGCGCGCATGCTGCTGGCGGAAAAGGGCATTGCGCACCACACCGTTCAGGTGGACCTGAAAAATGGCGAACAACTGGGCGAGGCATTCCGCGCAATCAACCCGTTGTGCACTGTGCCCGCCCTGGTGACCGAAGACGGCGCGGTGCTGACGGACAACGCGGCCATCGCGGCCTACCTTGAGGCGCGTTTCCCCAGTCCGCCGCTGCTGGGCCGCACGCCGCTGGACAAGGCCGAGATTGCGAGCTGGCAGTGGCGCGTGGAGTTTGAAGGCCTGGTAGCGATTGCCGAGGCCCTGCGCAACAGCTCCCCGGCCATGGCCAACCGCGCCCTGCCCGGCCCGGTGGACTACGCGCAGATCCCGGCGCTGGCGCAGCGCGGGCTGGCCCGCGTGCAGCATTTTTTTGCCACGCTGAACGAGCGGCTCGCAGGCCGCGACTTCATCGCCGCCGGCCAGTTCAGCATCGCCGACATCACGGCCGTGGTGGCGGTGGACTTTGCGCGCGTGGTCAAGGTCAAGCCGGGCGAGCAGCACCCGCACCTGGTGCGCTGGCGCGCCGCGATGGGCGAACGCGCCTCGGTCAAGCTGTAGCGCCGGTTCAGCCGCGCAGACGGGCGACCAGCATGCCCAGGGCCGCGGCACAGGCCAAGGCGGTCAGCGGCCGGGCGCGCACGCGGTCGCGCAGGCTCTCGGTCATGTCGTACCAGCCGTCGCCCAGCTGGGCCGCCTTGTCGCGCAGCGCGTCCTTGGCTTCCACCACTGTCTCGGCCAGGTGCTGCACCTGGGGCGTGGTGCTGCTGGCGAAGCGGTCGATCGCCTGGTGGGCGCCCTGGACCACGCGGTTCACGGAGTTGACGGCGTCGGGCACGGTGCTGCCATTGGCGTTGGGGATGGTATTGGTCTGGTTGATTTCGTTGATCATGGTGGTCCTGGTGAAGGTTGCAGCGCCGGAAGATCCGGTGGCAGGTGGCTTGCGTCACACCTCAACATAACCACCGGCTGCCGCAGCGTCTGTGCGCTCGCCCACCCTGTGCCGCGACGCCACACCCGGGCCCTGTTTCATGCAGTCGCGCCGTGGGCCGACACGCATCTGCTGGCCGCGACCCCAGACTGGACAGGCAGGCATTTGCCTACCCACCTCTGGAAGGATTCCCATGACACAGCCCTTGCCCGCAGCGCCTGCCCTGGCGCCTGGCACCTTCAAGACGCACCGGTTCAGCAGCCCCGCGGGCGAGCGGGCCTACAAGCTTTACGTGCCCCGCACTGGCCACCGCGCAGCCCTGCCGCTGGTGGTGATGCTGCACGGCTGCACCCAGTCGGCCAACGACTTTGCCACGGCCACCCGCATGAACCGCCTGGCTGACATGCACGGGTTTCTGGTGGTGTACCCCAAGCAGTCGGCCTACGCCAACATGGCGCGCTGCTGGAACTGGTTCAACCCGCCCGACCCCGGGCACGAAGCCGGCGAGCCCGCCCTGATTGCCGGCATCGTGCGCAAGGTGGTGCGCAATCAGCACGCCAACCCACGCCGCGTGTTCATCGTCGGGCTGTCGGCGGGTGCCGCCATGGCGGTGGTGATGGGTGAGGCCTACCCCACACTGTTTGCCGGTGTGGGCGCACATTCGGGCCTCGCCTACGGCAGTGCGAACGACCTGCTCTCGGCGCTCGCGGCCATGAAGGGCCGGCCGCACCGACCGCAACGCGCCACCCAGCCCATGCCCACCATCGTCTTCCATGGCGACCGCGACCGCACCGTGCAGCACAGCAATGCGCAACAGCTCGTGCAGCAGGCGCGCACGGCGCACAGCGCCCAGCCCGGGCAGCACGGGCTGAGCACCCGCGAGCACGCGGGTGAAGTGCCTGACGGGCGCAAGTTCAGCCGCACCGTGCATGCCGACGAAGCCGGCCAGGCGCGGGTGGAATCATGGACGCTGCATGGCGGCGGCCATGCCTGGTCGGGCGGCGACCAGCGCGTCGCCCATACCGATCCATCCGGACCGGACGCTTCAGCCGAGATGGTGCGGTTCTTTCTGGCGCTGCCCGTGGCGGAGCCCAGGACGCCCCCTGCACCGCCTCACTTCGCGGCCACCACTCCCGCCTCTGCATCCACCGCCTTCTGAACCGCCCGGTAGAACGCTTCACGTGCTTCGCTGGCCACCGGGTCGCGGGCGCCGCCGGCCCAGTTGGCGTTGGAAACGATCACCAGCTTGCGCTGCGGGTCGATGAAGATGCCCTGGCCGAAGATGCCGCGCGCGGCAAAGGTGCCGTCGTCGTAGGTCCACCACTGGTAGCCATAGCCGCGCCCGGGCTGGCCGATGGGCGTGCGCGCGGTGGTGGCTTCGGCCAGCCAGCCGTCGGGCACCAGGCTCTGGCCATTGATGCGCGCGCCGTCGGCGATGAACTGGCCAAAGCGGGCATAGTCGCGCGCTGCGGCCTGGATGCAGCAGCCGCTGATCTCATGCCCCGTGCGGCTCAGGATCCAGGTGGCCTGCTGCTCCATGCCCAATGGCTGCCACAGCTTTTCCTGCAGGTACTGCGACAGGGGCTTCTTCACGGCCTGGCTGACCAGCACACCCACCAGGTTGGTCTCGCCGGTGCTGTAGAGCCAGCGGGTGCCGGCCGGCACCTCGCGCGGCAGCTGGCGCATGTAGCTCACCAGCGCGTCACTGCCATCGTCGGGCTTGTGGTTGTTGAACTTCGCCACATCGGCGTTCGGGTCGGCGTAGTCTTCATTCCACTTCACGCCCGAGGTCATGGTCAGCAGCTGGCGGATGCTGACCGCGTCGTAGGCGGAGCCCTTCATCTGCGGGATGTAGTCGCTCACCTTGTCGTCCATGCTCCTGATGTGGCCGTCGCGCAGCGCGGCGCCCACCAGGGTGGAGGTGAACGACTTGGCCACCGAAAAGCTGGTCCATCGTCCGGCGGCGTCAAAGCCCAGGCCGTAGCGCTCCAGCCGCAGCTTGCCGTTGTGCACGATCAGCAGCGCCGCGCTGCGCTGGCCCGCCATGTAGGCGTCCAGGTCCAGCGGCAGCTTCAGCGGCGGCCCGGGCGGCAGCGGACGGGGCTGGACGGCGGGCTCGATGACACGCCACTTGGCCAGCACTGGCAGGCGGTCCAGCGCGCGGAAGGCCGCGTCGCGCTGGCGCTCGCTCCAGAACAGCAGGTCGCGGTTGGTGGGCAGCGCGGCCAGCAGGCCGCGGGTTTCCTTGTCCAGGCTGAACCAGCCGGCCGTGCCGGCCACGGCGAGGGCGGCCAGCAGGCCCAGGGCGATTTTTTTGAGTTTCAAGACGCGGCTCCTCGGTGTCTTGTCGGTAGGCCCCGATTGGAACCGATCTGTGGCCGGCCGCCAAGACGCTCCTTTTTTTGTAGCGCCTCACGCAGTATTGGCGCGGGCTACGGCATCAAAACGCCTGGGAGCCAGAGCGAGAGCGCCGGTACAAAGGTCACCAGCACCAGCACCAGCAGCAGCGTGATGGTGAACGGCAAGGCCTGCCGGAAGACTTCGCTCAACGGGGCGCCGGCCAGCTGCGCCGTGAGGAAGGTGATGACGCCGGACGGCGGCGTGAGCTGGCCGATCATGAGGTTGAGCACCACCACCACGCCAAGGTGAACCAGGTCAATCTGGTAGGCATTGGCGATAGGCACCAGCACTGGCACCAATGTCACCAGCGCCACCGCCGGCTCCAGAGCCAGCCCCCAGAGCAGCAGCACCACGTTGATCAGCGCCAGCATGGCCCAACGGCTGTCGGTCAGGGCCAGCATGCCCCTGGCCAGTGTTTCGCCAATGGCCATGTTGGCGACCAGCCACGAGAAGATGCCGGACGCCGCGATGGTCAGCAAAATGATGCCGGAGTTGACCATCGACTCCTGCGTGATGCGCGCGATCTGGCGCCAGCTGAGTTCACGGTAAAGGAACTTTCCGACCAGCAGCGCATAGACAGCCGCGGCCACGCCCGCCTCGGTCGAGGTGGTCACCCCTCCGACGATGCCGCCCAGGATGATCAGGGGCATGGCCAGTGCCGGCAGCGCATCCTTCAGCGCATGCCAGCGCTGGCGGGCCGACGCACGTGCGCTGAACGGGAAGCCGCGCCGTCGCGCCACGATGCTGCACGTGACCAGCAGGTAGGCGCCCATCAGCAGGCCGGGCACGGCACCCGCCAGGAACAGCTTGCCCACCGACACCTCACTCACCAGCGCATACACCACGAAGGCGATGGACGGCGGAATGATCGGCCCCATCGTGGCAGCGGCGGCCACCACCGCCGCGGCGTAGGCCGGCGGGTACCCCTGCTCCTTCATGGCCGGAATCAGGGACGAGCCGATGGCCGAGGCATCGGCCACAGCAGAGCCGGAGACGCCGGAGAAGATCATGCTGGCCAGCACCGCTACATGCGACATGCCGCCCCGGATATGCCCCACCAGGGCATTGGCCAGCGCCAGCAGGCGCGCGGTGATGCCGCCCGTGTTCATGAGCTCGCCGGCCAGGAAGAAGAACGGGATGGCCAGGAAGGCGAAGGAATCAATGCCCTGCACCAGCGACGATGCCACCACGCTGACCGGCACGGCACCCGCCGACAGCGCGATGAACACCAGTGAGGCCAGCCCCATCGCAAAGAAGACCGGCACGCCCACCAGCGCGAAGCCCAGAAAGGCACCCATGAGCAGGCCGAACATCAGGAACTGCTGCACGTCAGACCCCCGTCGGGCGCAGCGCCCAGTGCGCGCGAAGGCGCTGGACAAACGCCACCACCATCAGGGCCGCACTGACGGGCAATGACCAGTACAGAACGGGCTGGCCTACCGGCAGCGCGGCGAACGGAATGCCGTCCATCGCATCAATCACGCGGAAGCTGACCCAGCCGTAGGTCAGTGTGAAGCCGACGCACAGCAGCAGCCCTGCCAGTTCCAGCCGCCAGCGCGTGCGGGCTGAAAACGCAATGCCTGCAAAGTCGGCCGAGAGGTGGCTGTTGCGGCGCACACCCACATAGCCGGCCAGCATGGTGGCCCATACCAGCAGCACGATGCTGGCCTCCAGCGCCCAGGCCAGCGGGTTGGAAAACAGCAGCCGGCCCAGCACCTGGCCGACGCCCACCAGCACCAGCACCGCCAGCACCACCCCCAGGAGGGTTTCAACCAGACGGTCCAGCCAGCGGAGCATGTTCAACGTACCGCCTGGATTTTTTCGACCGTGCCTTTTTGCCACAGGTCGCCATCAAACCTGCGCGTCACCTCCTCAGCCACCCTGCGAAACGGCGCCAGGTCGGGTTCGATGACTTCCATGCCGGCGGCCTTGATGGTGGCCATGGCCTTCTCCGACGACTCCCAGGTGAGCTTGCTGGCCCACTTTTCGGTTTCGGTGGCGGCGTCGGTCAGGGCCTTTTGCTGCGCCGGACTGAGCCGCTTCCAGCGGTCTGCCGCCATCAGCACCATCAGGCCCGACTGGATGTAGTCAATGCGCATGGCGTACTTCTGGACCTCGTGGTACTTGGCGCCCGCGATGGCGTCAAAGCCATTGTCCTGCCCGTCCACCAGTCCCTGCTTGAGCGCCAGGTACAGTTCGGAGGCCGGGACCGGCGTGGGCGCGGCGCCCCAGGCCTTCATCACCTCGAGAATGGTCGGTGTCTCGGGCACGCGCACTTTCAGCCCCTTCATGTCTTCCACCTTCAACACCTTGCGGTTTCCCGTGGTCAGCTGGCGCGGCGTGCGGTCCGACACGTAGCCCACGTACTTGAAGCCTGCATCCTGTTCCACGGGGGCCAGCATGTCACGGAAAGTCTGCGAGCCCATGAAGGCACGGAAATGGCCGTGGTCGCGGAACACGTAGGGCGCGAACAGGGCGTTGAAATCCTTTCCGCCCTTGGCCAGCGACAGGGTGCCGGTGTCGGCCAGCATCATGTCAATCTGGCCGGTCCGCAGCCCGGCGTAGTTCTGCGGCAGGCTGCCCAGCTGTCCCGCGCCGAACGACTGGATTTTCACTTCACCCCTGGTCCGCTCCGCAACCTCCTGGGCAAAGCGGTCGGCAATCGGGCCCCACACGGGTGGCGGCGCCACGTAGGCCATGCGCAACGTGGTCTGGGCCGACACGCCGGACGCGCCGAGGGCCAGCGCAAGGGAAAGAACGGAAAGCAGCTTTTTCATGAATGTCTCCTTGGGATGAAGCACGTTACTGGCGCGCAGCGAAGTAGTCGGCATAGGCACTGCCGTTGGACACCAGCACACCGCCGTCGACGTCCAGGGCAATGCCGGTGCACATGGCAGATGCGTCGGTGGCCAGAAACTCGATGGCATTGGCAATGTCGCTGGCCTGGACCCAGCGCCCCATGGGCACGGTGCGGGCCACCGCCGCAATGCGTTCGGCGCCGAGGTTGCGGGTGATCATGGGTGTGAGCGTGGGGCCCGGGCACACCGCGTTGACGCGGATGCCGTCTGCCGCAAGCTCGAAAGCGGCATGCCGCGTCAGCCCCAGCACGGCACTCTTCGATGAGGTGTAGGCGGCATCGCCCGAATAGGACATGCGCTTGCCGGCGATGGACGCCACATTCACGATGGCGCCGCCACCCTGGCGCCGCATGAGGCCCGCCGCCGCCTGCAGGCACAGCAGCGTGCCGGTCAGGTTGATGCGCTGCACCCGCTCCCAGGCCTGCAACGTCATGGACGCGAGCAGGAACTTCGACTCCACCCCGGCGCTGTTGACCAGCGCCGCCAGGCCGCCGCCCGCTGCATCGATGTCAGCAAAAGCGCTCCGGACCGACGCCTCGTCGGCCACGTCGGTCCGGATGAAGCGCACGTCGCCCGCCGGCGTGCTGGCGGGTGGCTGCACATCCATCACCACCACCGCATGGCCACGCGACGCCAGCAGCGCCACGGCGGCGGCGCCAATGCCGCTGGCGCCACCCGTGACGGCGAATACTTTGCGAGGGCTGTCCGAAGCAGGCAAGGGTTTGTCTCCAGTTGCATATATAGTAACGTTCGTTACTATATGACGGCAATGGCCAGACATACTCGCAAACCCTTAGGAAGACCATGAACGCAGTCATTGACTCTGTCTCCGGCGCCCTGTCCCCGGGCGTCTATGCCTACGACCTCGAAGCCCTGCCCTGGCGTGAAACACCGCGCGGCACGGCCCGGGAAAAGGCCATCCGGCGCGATGAAGGTGCCGGCCTGTTCCTGGGCCTCATCGCCTTCGATCCGATGAGCCGCTCCGGCGTGCACCAGCATCTGGGCACGGCCAGCAGCTACTTTCTTTCAGGCTCCCTGACGGACTACCAGACCACCACACGGGAGGGCAGTGTGGGCATCAACCTGGCCGGTGCGACCCATGACGCCGTGACGTATTCCGGTTGCACGCTGATATCGCGCCTGGAGGGCCCGGTCGTGATCCCGCAAGGGGACCTGGCCATCCATCCGCACGCGGGGCAGTCCGTGGTCAGCAACCCGCGACCGGAGACGCCACCCGACATCACCATTGCGCTGGACACAACCGTGGTGGTGGCCACGCGGTTCGCCGGTGTGAGCCGCCGGCCGGTATTCGACTATGCCGGCACGGGCGACAACCACCGCCTGTGCGGGTTGAACCTGTGGCCGGGCACGGCCATGACGCTTCAGCACAGCGCACTGACCGACCTGTTCGTGCTGGCGGGCGACCTCCAGGTCAACGGCAGGCTTGTCGCAGGGCCAGCGATCGTCGTGATCGAACCTGGCAGCACCGTGACATTGGCGAGCCGCTTCGGTTGCTCCCTGCTGGCCTGGGCAGAGGGGCCGGCCCTCTGCGCAGACACGGGCCAGGCCGAGCTCTACGGCTTCAACTGACCGGCGGTCAGCCCTCGCGTGCGCGCGCTGACAGCCTTGCCAGCATGTCGTGCAGCGAGCGGAGCTCGTCCCGGCTCAGGGCCGCGTAGACGTTCTTTTCGCGCTCCAGCGCCGCCCTGGCGATTTCGTCGTAAACCGCCCAGCCATCGTCCGTGAGGTAGAGGTGCAGCATGCGACGGTCCGACTCGTTGCCCTCCCGCATGAGCCGGCCCTGCGCTTCAAGGCTGCGCACAACGCGCGAAATGCTCATCTTGTCGAGCCCGCAGTAGTCCGACAGCGCCTGCGCCGAGATGCCCGGGTGGTCGGCAATGGTGAGCATGACGCGCCACTCTGTGAGGTTCAGGTTGAACCGGTTTCCAAACAGGCTGGCGAACGGTTTGGCGGTGAGGTTGGTCAACACCCAGAGCTGGTAGTACGGCGAGCTGTCGGTGGACAGCCGCGCCTTGCGCGCTGGTGCTGGAGCGGGCTTCGAATTTGACTTGGGCACCGGCGCATTCTAGAAGAGCGCCTCTATAGTCCGGGGTTCAGTCACGCCCGCCAACATGCCCCACCCACCCGCCTCCCACGCCCTGCTGATTGCCACGCTGATTGGCCAGCTCGCCTTCGGCCTGCTGGCCATGACCATCTGCATCCCGTCGATGCAGCAATGGGGCGCGCTGTTTGACGCCAGCCAGGCGGCGGTGCAGCTCACCTTCAGTGGCTACGTGGTGGCCTATGGCTGCCTGCAGCTGCTGTATGGCCCGCTGTCGGACCGGCTGGGCCGCAAGAAGGTGTTGATGGCGGGCCTGTCGCTGGCGGGGCTGGGGTCGCTGCTGGGCGCGCTGGCGCCCGACTTGCCAACGCTCACGGCGGCGCGGGTGCTGCAGGGTGCCGGCAGCGCTGCGGGCATGGTGGTGGGCCGCGCGATGGTGCAGGACCTGTTCCACGGCCCCGAGCGCACCCGCGTGATGGCCTGGATCGGCATGGCCATGGGCCTGTGCCCGCCCGCCGCCACGGTGCTGGGCGGGCAGCTGCACGTGGCGCTGGGCTGGCAGGCCAACTTCTGGGTGATGACGGTGCTGGCCGTCCTGCTGCTGGCCGCCGCCTGGTACGGCCTGCCCGCCCACGAGAAGCCGGCCGGCGTGCAGCCGCACTGGTTGGGTGCCATGCTCGCCGCCTACGCGCGGCTGGCGCGCGAGCCGGCGTTCATCCTCTACGTGCTGCTGCTGTCCATGACCACGGCCACGTTCTACACCTTCCTCGGTGGCGCGCCGCTGGTGCTGGGCAGCTACGGCGTGGGGCCCGACCGCGTGGGCTACTACATCATGTGTGTGCCGCTGGCCTACATCGCCGGCAACTTTGCCACCAGCCGGCTGGTACACCGGCTGGGCGACCGCCGCATGATGCAGGCGGGCCAGGCTTTCACCCTCAGCGCCATCGTGCTGCTGCTGGCACTGGGACTGGCGGGCGTGAACACGCCGCTGGCGTTTTCCTTGCCGCTGATCTTTCTGGGCATTGGCCATGGACTGCTGGTCCCGCCGGCATTGACGGGCACCGTGAGCCTGCTGCCGGCGCTGGCCGGCTCGGCCGCGGCGGTGGCCGGCGTGATGCAGCAGCTGCTGGGCGCGGCGGGCGGCTATGCGGTGGGGCTGGTGCGCCACGACGGCGCCGTCAACCTGGGCTGGCTGATGCTGGGCTTTGCGCTCAGCGCGGCAACAGCGCAGGCGCTGCTGCACCGCCATGCCCGGCAGGCTCCAGCGCGGCCATGAAGTCGCGCGCCACCTGCGGCTCGCTGTCGTGCCCCGGGCGCAGCGCCTGAAACGGCTTGCGGCTCACAATGTTCACCGTGTATTCGCGCGCCCTTGGCAGCGGCGGTTGGATGAAGATGCCCACCACCTTGCCGACCGGCGCCGCGCCGGTGCGCGCCTTGAGGGCGCCGCTGGCCTTGTGGCTGACCACCACGCGCATGTCGGTGCCCAGCGCCTGTTCGGCGGCTGCCCACAGTTCGTCATAGCTTTTGCCCTGCACCACAAAGCTGATGCCGCCCACGTCGGGCTGCAATGCGTCGGTGCTTACGCTGCCAGCCACGCCGGCCAGCACCACAATGGCCGAGACGGCCGCCAGGTTGTTCATGGGGGCTGATTGGAGCGCGGGCCCGGCGCGCCGTCTACTGGCAGATCTGACAGGTCGGCGTCAGAACGGCCGGGGGTGGATGAGCCCCTGCAGCGCGGCCTTGGCCACGGCGTGCTGGCGGTTGCTCACATCCAGCTTGAGCATGGCGTTGCGCAGATGGAAGTTGGCCGTGCTTTCGGCCATGTTCAGGATCTGCGCGATCTCGGACGAGGTCTTGCCGTCGGCCGCCCAGCGCAGGCATTCACGCTCGCGTTCGGTCAGCGTGCGGCCCTGGACGCCCTGGCCCCGGCCCGAGACGCGGCGCACCGCCTCGTGCAGGTAGGCGGCCAGCAGCTGGATGCGCGGCAGGGCGTGGCGCGTCACGTCGCTGGCATGGGGGCTGGCCGCGTCCAGGGCAAAGCTCAGCACGCCAAATTCGCCCTGCGGGCTGTGGATCGGCATGGAAATGCCGGCGCGCAGGCCAAACGCCGCCGCCTCGTTCATGACGCGGTGGCCGGTGTCGCCCGGCGCGGCGGCGATGTCGCTCCACTGCAGCGGGATCACGTGGTCGGCGCAGTACTTCATGACCGGGTCGATGTCGTAGAACGCCTCGCCCATGTAGTGGCTGACCCATCCCGGCGGGTAGCCGTCGATCATGATCAGGCGGGCGTCGGCAAAGTCGGTGGGCACCCGAAGCGCATACACGAACGAGTCGAAGCCCAGCGCCCGGGCCTTGTCGCGGCACAGCGCGGTCAGTGCGTCCACGCTGTCCGCGGCTGCAAAACTCTCCATGTCGGCATGAACCGCGTCCAGCTGCATTGCTTGCCCCTGCTGCCAGGCCCGCGGGAGCGGGCCCGAAAGGCGCGCAGTCTACCGGAGCCGCAGGCCCAGCGCACCGCACAGCGCCCGCGCAACTGTTACCAGATGCTCTTTCAGGTCTTCAGCCCGCATGAATACTGCGTGAGGCGCTATCAAATTCATAGCGTCTGCAGCAACCGTCCGCATGGTCAGACGCGGCCGTCCGAGTACGGGGTGACGCCGTAGTGTTCGTGCACTTCCTTGGCCCAGGTGGTATCGGCCATGTCCGGCCACTGGTCCTTGTCGAAGCCGGGCGCGGACTCCAGCCGCTCCTGCGCCACGTCGAGCACGAAGCGCTTGTTGGCCGTGTCCAGCGTCAGCGCCTTCCAGGGCACGGCAAACAGCTTGTTGCCCATGCCCAGAAAGCCGCCGTACGACAGCACGGCATAGGCCACGCGGCCGGTGGCCATGTCGAGCATGATTTCCTTGATGTCGCCCAGGTCCTGGTCCTGCCGGTTGTAGACGTCGTTGCCGTCCAGGGTGTTGGCACCCATCAGGCCCGGGCCCGGGCCACCGTCGGTGCGGCGCTTGTACATGCCGTAGGTGTCTTGTTCCTGGTAATTCATGGGGTGTCCTTGCAGCGTCACGCGGCAACGGCGGGGCGCAGGGTGCGACCGGCCGGCACGTGAAACCCAGCTTAGGCCGCCCGCCGGTGCAGCGTCAGTGTGCTGGCGAACCCATGCGCCGCGCCGCTGCAGTAACGGGCGTAACGCGGCCGTAACACCGCGGGTTTGCGCCATGTCAAGCGCTGGCCCCGCCGGCCGGGCTACCCTGCCGGAATACCACACTGGAGACACCATGCCTGCCCCCTTGATGATGGATTCCATTGCCGCCGCCGTCGACCATGTGCTGGACACCGTGCCCGGCGACATCGTGCTGGGCATCCCGCTGGCGATCGGCAAGCCCAACCCGTTTGTCAACGCGCTGTACCGCCGCATCAAGGCCAACCCGGCGCGGCGGCTGCGCATCATCACGGCGCTGTCGCTGGAAAAGCCGGTCGGCAACAGCGAGCTGGAGCAGCATTTCCTGGCGCCACTGGTGGCGCGCGTGTTCGGCGACTACCCCGACCTGGACTACGTGAAGGACCTGCGCGCCCACCAGCTGCCGCCCAACGTGGAGGTGCACGAGTTCTTCATGAAGACCGGCGACTATGTGGGCAACGCCGTGGCGCAGCAGGGCTACATCTCCACCAACTACACCTTCGTGGCACGCGACATGGCGGTGCAGGGCATGAACGTGATCGCGCAGGCCGTGGCCGCGCGGGGCGAAGGCGACGCGCTGCGGCTGAGCCTGTCGAGCAACCCCGACGTGGTGTTCGAGGTGGTGGAAAAGCTGGCCGAGGCCGGCCTGCCCCTGCTGAAGATTGGCGTGGTCAACCAGCAAATGCCCTTCATGCCCAATGGCGCCGAAGTCGGCCCCGGCTTCTTCGACCTGGTGGTCACCGACCCGGCCGGCACGCACGCGCTGTTTGCGCCGCCCAACAACAAGGTGAGCGCGGCCGACTATGCCATCGGCCTGCACGCCAGCAGCCTCGTGGCCGATGGCGGCACGCTGCAGATCGGCATTGGCTCGCTGGGTGACGCGATTGGCCAGGCCCTGATCGTGCGCGACCGCCACAGCGCCGAGTACCGCCAGATCCTGGACAGCCTGTGCCCCGACGGCCTGGCAGGCCGCGAGACAGGCCGCTTCGAGCAGGGCCTGTACGGTTGTTCGGAGATGTTTGTCAACGGCTTCCTCAAGCTGATCGAGGCCGGCATCATCCGGCGCGAGGTGTACGGTGACGAAACCCTGCAGCGGCTCATCAACGAGGGCCGCATCGCACCCGACACCGTGAACCTGCACACGCTGCGCGCGCTGCTCGAGGAGGGACGCATCGGCTCGCCGCTGCGCGAAGCGGACGTGGCCTGGCTGCGGCACTGGGGCGTGCTGCGCGCCGAGGTGACGCTGCAAGGCGGCGAGCTGGTGCGCGACACCCACCGCTGCAGCGCCGACCTGCACGACACCTCAGGCCTGGCGGTGCTGCAGGACCAGATGCTGGGCAAGCGGCTGGCGCACGGCATTTTCATGACGGGCGGCTTCTTCCTGGGTCCGCGCGACTTCTACGAGCGGCTGCGCACCATGCCGCCACAGGAGCTGGCGAAGATCGACATGACGCGCATCGACTTCATCAACCAGCTGTATTCCGAGCAGAAAGGCCAGGGCGCCCTGAAACGCGCGCAACGGCGCAAGGCGCGGTTCATGAACACCACCATGATCGTCACGCTGCTGGGCGCGGCAGCGTCCGACGCGCTGGAGTCGGGCCAGGTGATCAGTGGCGTGGGCGGGCAATACAACTTCGTGGCCATGGCCCATGCGCTGCCCGACGCACGCCTGGTGATGATGCTGCGCGCCACCCACGACAACAAGGACGGCCTGAAAAGCAGCATTGTCTGGAACTACGGCCACGTCACCATTCCGCGCCACCTGCGCGACATCATCGTCACCGAATACGGCGTGGCCGACCTGCGAGGCCAGCCGGACGGTGAAGTCATCAAGCGGCTCATCGCGGTGGCAGACTCGCGCTTCCAGGACGAACTGGTGCGCCAGGCCAAGGCCCACGGCAAGCTGGACGCACACTGGGTGCTGCCCGACCGCTACCGGCAGAACCTTCCGCAGGCGCTGGAAGACAGGCTCAAGCCCTGGGCCGAGGCCGGGCTGCTGCCCGACTTCCCTTTCGGCACCGACCTGACGGACGACGAGCTGCACATCGTGCGCGCACTGAAGAAGCTCAAACACGCCAGCCACCACCCCGCCGAGTTCGTGCAGCTGGCGCTGCGCAGCCTGTGGGAGGGCAAGGACGCGCCCCGGGCCTACCTGGAGCGCCTGGGCCTGGCCGAGGCGCACAGCCTCAGGGACATGGTGGTGCGCCGCCTGTTCGCCGGCAACCTGTAGCGTTGTCCGGACGGCGGCGAACCCTCAGACGATCCGCACGCTCAGGTTCGGCAGGCCGTCAATGTGGCACTCGATCACGTCGCCCCGCACCACCGGACCCACGTTCTCGGGCGTGCCTGAATAGATGATGTCGCCAGGGAACAGTTCGTTGGCCTGCGACAGCCGGGAGATCTGCTCTGCCACGCTCCAGATCATCTGGCTCAGGTTGGCGTTCTGCTTGGTCACGCCGTTGACCTTGAGCCAGATGCCGCCCTTGCTGAAGTGGCCCACCTGGCTGACCGGGTGCAGCGGGCCGACCGGCGCGGAACGGTCAAAGCTCTTGCCGATTTCCCAGGGCTTCTTTTCGTCGCCCATGGCGCGCTGCAGGTCACGCCGGGTCATGTCCAGGCCCAGGGCGTAGGCATACACGTGGTCCAGCGCGCGGTCCACCGGAATGTCGCGACCGCCCTTGTGCAGCCCGGCCACCAGCTCGACCTCATAGTGGTAGTTCCGGGTCAGGCTGGGATAGGGATGGTCCGCCACAGTGCCGGGCGCCACGTTCTGCACGGCGTCGGTCGGCTTCTGGAAGAAGAACGGTGGCTCGCGGTCGGGGTTGGAGCCCATTTCGATGGCGTGGGCCCGGTAGTTGCGCCCAATGCAATAGATGCGGCGCACCGGAAACTGCATGTCGCTGCCCGCGATGGGGATGAAAGTGTCGGGCACCGCAAAAGGCGTGCGGGGGCCCTGGGTGGCGGTGCCCGGCAGGGCACAGCCCGCCAGTGCGCCAAGGCCCAACGTGGCGGTGGTTTCAAGAATGGAACGGCGATGCAGCATGGGGTGTCTCCTGTTGAAATGTTTTTTGACAACCGACTGTAGCCCTCAACCGCCGGCGCTGGCAATGGCGTTCACACGCGCTCCAGCACCACCGCAATGCCCTGCCCCACGCCAATGCACATGGTGCACAGCGCGTAGCGGCCGCCGATGGCGTGCAACTGGCTGACGGCAGTGGTCGCCAGGCGCGCACCGCTGGCACCCAGCGGGTGACCCAGCGCAATCGCGCCGCCCCAGCGGTTGACGCGCGCGTCGTCGTCCTTCAGGCCCAGCTGGCGCAGCACGGCCAGGCCCTGGGCGGCAAACGCCTCGTTGAGCTCGATCACGTCGATCTGGTCAAGCGTCAGGCCGGTGAGCGCCAGCACCTTGAGCGTGGCCGGTGCAGGGCCGATGCCCATGATGCGCGGCGCCACGCCAGCCGTCGCCATGCCCACCACCCGCGCCCGCGGCGTCAGGCCGTTGCGGGCGGCGGTGGCTTCGTCGGCCAGCAGCAGGGCACAGGCGCCGTCGTTCACGCCCGAGGCGTTGCCGGCGGTGACCGTGCCGTCGGGGCGCACCACGCCCTTGAGTTTTGCCAGCGCCTCAAGCGAGGTTTCCCGCGGGTGCTCGTCCTGGCTCACCACCACCGGGTCGCCCTTTTTCTGGGGAATGGTCACGGGCGTGATTTCACGCGCCAGGTGGCCAGCCTTCTGCGCGGCCACGGCCTTCATCTGGCTGGCCAGCGCCATCCGGTCCTGGGCCTCGCGCTCAATGCCGAAGTCGGTCGCCACGTTTTCGGCCGTCTCGGGCATGGCGTCCACGCCGTACTTTTCCTTCATGAGCTTGTTGACGAAGCGCCAGCCGATGGTGGTGTCGTACACCGCATTGGCGCGACTGAAGGCACTCTCGGCCTTGGGCATCACGAAGGGCGCGCGGCTCATGCTCTCCACGCCACCGGCGATCATCATCGTGGCCTCGCCCGCGCGGATGGCGCGCGCCGCCGTGCCCACGGCGTCCAGGCCCGAGCCACACAGGCGGTTGATGGTGGCTCCGGGTACGTCGATCGGCAGCCCGGCCAGCAGACTGGCCATGTGGGCCACGTTGCGGTTGTCTTCGCCGGCCTGGTTGGCGCAGCCGAAGATCACGTCGGTCACGGCCGCCCAGTCCACCTTGGGGTTGCGCGCCATCAGCGCCTTGAGCGGGATGGCGCCCAGGTCGTCCGTGCGCACGCTGCTGAGGGCGCCGCCGTAGCGGCCGAAGGGTGTCCGGATGGCGTCACAGATGAAGGCTTGGGTCATGCAGGGTCTCCTCGAAAGATATGAAATGGTGGTACTTCAGGCCAGTACGCGCAGGCCCAGCAGCTGTTCCAGCGCGTCGTGGCTCAGGCCTTCCACACGGTCCACGCAGCGCAGTCCGGCGGGGGTCACGTCGAGCGTGGCCAGGTCGGTGTAGATGCGCTTGACGCAGGCCAGCCCGGTCAGCGGGTAATTGCATTCGCGCACGATCTTGCTGGCGCCCTGTTTGGTCAACAGGTCCATCATCACCCAGGTCTGGCGTGCGCCGACCGCCAGGTCCATGGCACCGCCCACGGCAGGGATGGCGTCCTGCTCGCCGGTGTGCCAGTTGGCCAGGTCGCCACGCTCGCTGACCTGGAAGGCGCCCAGCACGCAGATGTCCAGGTGGCCGCCGCGCATCATGGCAAAGCTGTCGGTGTGGTGGAAGTACGAGCCGCCGGGCAGCAGCGTCACCGGCTGCTTGCCGGCGTTGATGAGGTCGTAGTCCTCCGCGCCGGGCGCCGGTGCAGGACCCATGCCGAGCAGGCCGTTTTCGCTGTGCAGCAGCACCTCCCGGCTGGCCGGGATGTGGTTGGCCACCAGCGTGGGTTGGCCAATGCCCAGATTGACGGTGGCGCCTTCGGGAATGTCCTGCGCCACCCGGGCGGCCAGCTGGTCCTTGGTGCGTGGGGTGTAGGCCATGCTCAGGCCGCCTTCCTGAATCCGCCCGCCTGCGTGGCCTGGCGTTCGACCTGCACGACGTGGCTCACGAAGATGGCCGGGGTCACGATGGTTTCCGGGTCCAGCGCGCCGAGTGCGACCACTTCATGCACGCTGGCGATGGTGCGCTGGCAGGCCATGGCCATGCTGGGGCCGAAGTTGCGCGCCGTCTTGCGGTAGGTCAGGTTGCCCCAGCGGTCACCCCGCTCGGCCTTGATGAGGGCGACATCGCCATGAATCGGATATTCGAGCACATAGGGGCGGCCATTGATTTCGCGCGTCTCCTTGCCCGCCGCCAGCGCGGTGCCAAAGCCGGTGGGCGTGAAGAAGGCCCCGATGCCGGCGCCCGCCGCGCGGATGCGCTCGGACAGGTTGCCCTGGGGCACCAGCTCCAGCTCGATCCTGCCGCTGCGGTACAGCGCGTCGAACACATGGCTGTCGGCCTGGCGCGGAAAGCTGCAGATGATCTTGCGCACACGGCCGGTGGCCAGCAGCGCGGCCAGGCCGGTGTCACCGTTGCCCGCGTTGTTGTTGACCACCGTGAGGTCGCGGGCGCCCTGGGCGATCAGGCCGTCGATCAGTTCGTTGGGTATGCCGGCGGTACCGAACCCGCCAATCATGACGGTGGCACCGTCCGGGATGCCGGCCATGGCATCCGCCACGGAGGCGGCGATCTTGTTGATCATGGGCTTGTCTCTTGTGCGGGGGCAGGCCTGAAGGTCGGCCTGTGCTGTTTATACCCCCGGGACGCTGCCACGTGCAGCACCACCGGACAAAGCCCGCGGGCGACCGGGTCGCCGCCGCGTCAGGGCTTGCGAAAACCCATCACAAGCACCACGCCGCCGATCACGATGGCGCCCAGGCTCAGCCATTGCGGCACGTTGACGTTGCGCTTTTCCTCCACCTTGAGCTGCAGCGGGCCGATTTCGGCCTTGGTGGTTTCCTTGGTGAAGCTGAAGCCCCCGGTCATGAAGCCCGCGAGGCCCAGCACGATCAGGACGATGCCGGCAATTTTTGCTGCGTTCATGGATTTTTTCCTTTGAGTTCTGGTGATCGCCATGGTGGGCGCCACGCAGGGCCAGGCACGTAGGACCGCGCCCCGAGTCGCTGTCACCGCCGGGCACGTGCTACGCTCGGCGCCCATGTTCGCTCCCAGCCAGGCCGATGTCCGGCGCTTCTTCTGTTCAGTCCATGCCAAAGCCCGTGCCGGCGCACCGCTGGAAGCACTGGAAACGCTGGCAAGCCAGTGGATTGCCGAGCACCCGGAGTACCACGCCGACCTGGCCGATGTGGATGCCGCCCTGGCGCGGCAGTACGCCGGCGACGACGGCCGCACCAACCCGTTCCTGCACCTGTCCATGCACCTGTCGATCAGCGAGCAGTGCTCGATCGACCAGCCCCACGGCATCCGCCAGGCAGTGGAGCTGCTGGCCGCGCGGCGCGACTCGCTGCACGAGGCCCACCACGAAGCCATGGAGTGTCTGGGCCGGATGCTCTGGGAGAGCCAGCGTGCCGGCCGGCCGCCCGACGGGCAGGCCTACATCGACTGCGTGCAACGCCGCGCGACAAACTAGCCCCGCAGGGCCTCAAGGACAAAGCCCCGCAGGTGCGGGGCTTTGTTTTGTCATTGGAGCGAAGCGGTTGCCTGATCAGCGGAACCGGCGCTCCGGCACGGTCTTGAGGTCGCCTTCCAGCGAGCCGATGTAGTTGGCCAGGGCCTTGAGTTCGGCATTGCTGAACTGCTTGGCGATGCCGCCCATGACGCCGTTGGAGCGGCCCAGCGTCGCGCCGCCCTCGGTCTTGTACGACTTGAGGGCGACAAACAGGTAGTCGGCGTGCTGGCCTGCAATCTTGGGGTAGCTCGGATCGATCGGCTTGGCGAAGTTTTCACCGTGGCAGGAGGCGCAAGCTGCCTTCTTGAGCAACGCATCCACCTGGGGGCTGGGCTGCTTCGAGGGCTTGGCCGGGAGCGTGGCGCCTTCGACGACCCCGTGGGTGCTGTAGAACGCCGCCACATCGGCCATGTCCTGGTCGCTCAGGGACTCCGCAATGCCGCGCATCGTGGGGTGCTTGCGCTCGCCCTTCTTGTAGGCATTGAGCGCCGCCACGATGTACTTGGCGCCCTGGCCGGAAATCATGGGCACCTTGTGAATCTCGGGGAAGCTGGCCTGGTAGCCCTTGATGCCGTGGCAGCCAATGCACATGGCGATCTTTTTCTCGCCCGCCTTCGCGTCACCCTTGACTTCCTGGGCATGGGAGACAGCCGTCACGCAAGCGACAGCCAGGGCAAACATCGTGGTCAACAACTTGTTCATTTTGCGCGCACAATCCAGAGAGATTTCACAGTCGTAATCAACCTTTGATTATATCCGGCACCACCCCCATTCCCTGAACAGCACCTCCCATGAAGTTTCAAGGCTCCCAGAACTACGTTGCCACACAGGACCTGATGCTCGCGGTCAACGCCGCCATCACCCTCCAGCGCCCCCTGCTGGTCAAGGGGGAGCCGGGGACCGGCAAGACCATGCTGGCCGAAGAAGTGGCCCAGACCCTGGGCATGCCGCTGCTGCAGTGGCACATCAAGTCCACCACCAAGGCCCAGCAGGGCCTGTACGAGTACGACGCCGTCAGCCGCCTGCGCGACTCCCAGCTCGGGGACGAAAAGGTCAAGGACATCCACAACTACATCGTCAAGGGTGTGCTGTGGCAGGCCTTCACGGCCGAGCAGCCGGTGGCGCTGCTGATCGACGAGATCGACAAGGCCGACATCGAGTTCCCGAACGACCTGCTGCGTGAAATCGACCGCATGGAGTTCTACTGCTACGAAACGCGGGAACTGGTGCGTGCCAAACACCGCCCGCTGGTGTTCATCACCTCCAACAACGAGAAGGAACTGCCCGACGCCTTTCTGCGCCGCTGCTTCTTCCACTACATCAAGTTCCCCGATGCCGCCACCATGCAGCAGATCGTGGACGTGCATTTCCCCGGCCTGAAAAAAGAGCTGCTGACGGCCGCAATGAAGACGTTTTACGACGTGCGCAACCTGCCGGGCCTGAAGAAAAAGCCCAGCACCAGCGAGCTGCTGGACTGGCTCAAGCTGCTGGTGGCCGAAGACATCCCGCTGGAGGCCCTGCAGAGCAAGGATGACAAGGTCGCCGTGCCACCCCTGGTGGGCGCGCTGCTCAAGAACGAACAGGACGTGACGCTGTTCGAGAAGCTGGTCTTCATGCAGCGCCACAACCGATGAACCAGGCGCTGCTCGAGGGCCTGTCGGACGCCACCGGTTTCGTCGGTGGCGCGCTGCTGGGTTTCTGGATTGGCAGGGTGCTGGGCCTTGACGTGTTCGATCCGGCGGGCTACACCAATGCCAGCATTGCCGGCATCGCGCTGGTGGGCATTGGCGGCGGGCTGGGCCTGCAACTGGCCCGGCGGTGGCGCCGCAGCCGCGCCGCCCGCAGCAACGAATGAAGAAGGTGTGAGTCCAGTCATGGCGTTTGTGGAACCTGTCACCCTGTCAGCCCGCGGCATCCGGCTGGTACCGCTGGACCTGTCGCACGAGGCCGGCCTCGCCGCGGCGGCGGCCGATGGCGAGCTGTGGAACATCCGCGTCACCTCGGTCCCCGAGCCGGGCCAGACCCGCAAGTACATTGAAGACGCACTGCAGATGTACGCCGAAGGCAAGCGCGTGGCCTTTGCCGTGACGGACGCAGCCACCGGCACCGTGCTGGGCACGACCAGTTACCACGACATCCTGCCTGCGGTGAAGCGCGTGGAGATTGGCTACACCTGGTACGCCAGGCGCTGCCAGCGCACCCATGTCAACACCACCTGCAAGCTGCTGATGATGGGTCACGCCTTTGACACGCTGGGTTGCCATGTGGTGGGCTGGCGCACCGACAACTTCAACTTTGCCTCCCAGGCCGCCATCGAGCGGCTGGGCGCACGCAAGGATGGCGTGATCCGCGGCCATGCGCTGCGCCGCGACGGCACCATCCGCGACACCGTGATGTACAGCCTGCGTTCGGGCGAGTGGCCCGAAGTCAAGGCGCAGCTGAACTACCTGCTGGACAAGCCCCGCGCCTGAAGCCCCAAGGAGACTGCGATGCTGATCGACTTCTTCTACACCCTGCGCAGCGCCAAGCTGCCGGTCTCGGTCAAGGAATACCTGACGCTGATGGAAGCGCTGAAGGCCGGCGTGGTGGGCCCGACCAGCGACGACAGCTACAAGATCGACGACTTCTACTACCTCAGCCGCACCACGCTGGTGAAGGACGAGAAGCACTACGACAAGTTTGACCGCGCCTTCGCCGCCTACTTCAAGGGTGTGGAGATGGTGGCGGACTTCACGAAAGACATCCCGCTCGAGTGGCTGCGCAAGAACCTGGAGCTGGAACTCAGCCCCGAGGAAAAGGCCAAGATCGAGAAGATGGGCTGGGACGAGCTCATGGAGACGCTGAAGAAGCGCTTTGAAGAGCAGAAGGAGCGCCACGAAGGCGGCAACCGCATGATCGGCACCGGGGGCACCAGCCCGTTTGGTGCCAATGGCTTCAACCCGCAGGGCATCCGCATCGGCCAGGAAAAGGGCCGCAACAAGAGCGCGGTGAAGGTGTGGGACCAGCGCGCCTACAAGGACTACGACGACCAGCAGGAGCTGGGCACGCGAAACATCAAGGTGGCACTGCGCCGCCTGCGCAAGTTCGCGCGCGAGGGCCACGAAGACGAGCTGGACCTGGACGACACTATCCGCTCCACCGCCGCCAACGCCGGCTGGCTGGACATCAAGATGCGGCCCGAGCGCCACAACAACGTCAAGGTGCTGCTGCTGATGGACGTGGGCGGCACCATGGACGAGCACATTGCGCGGGTGGAAGAAATGTTCTCGGCCGCCAAGACCGAGTTCAAGCACATGGAGTTTTATTACTTCCACAACTGCGTGTACGACTTCATGTGGAAGAACAACCGCCGCCGCTTTAGCGAGAAGTTCGCCACCTGGGACATCATCCGCAAGTACAACAAGGACTACAAGCTCATCTTCATCGGCGACGCCACCATGAGCCCCTACGAGATCCTGCAGCCCGGCGGCAGCGTGGAATACAACAACGAGGAAGCCGGTGCCGAATGGCTGCAGCGGCTGACCAATGCCTTCCCCAAGTTCGCCTGGATCAACCCCGAACCGCAGGGCGTGTGGCAGTACCGCCAGAGCATCAGCGTGATCCAGCAACTAGTGAACAACCGCATGTACCCGCTGACCATCAAGGGCCTGGAAGAGGCCATGCGCCTGCTGAGCAAGTAACTCTTTGTCAGCAAGGGGGCAAACTGCCCTTTGGTGCTATTAAAGGGCGCCAGGTTGACCGATAGCATCCGCGGCTTTCACTCAGGGGAAAGTCTTGAAGAAGTACCGGATGATCCACCCGGCCGCGCTTGCGGCCACCGCGCTGCTGCTGGCCGGTTGCGAAACCACCAACATGGCCTCGCGCCTGACCAACCTCACCGCCATCCAGCAAGGCGGCGGCACCAACAACACCACCACCGGCGCCGCCGGTGGCGACGCCAGCACCGGGGCCAGCACCCAGCTGGAAAAGTGCGATTCGCCGCTGGGCACGCTGGCGCTGGTGGAGAACCTCAACGCCGGCTGGTACACCATTCTTCGCGACGAATACCGCCTGCCACCCACGGCCAACCTGCTGCGCCTGATGGTGCAGCAGTCCAACTGCTTCCTGGTGGTGGAGCGCAGCGCCGCCGGCATGCGCGCGATTGAACGCGAGCGCAACATCATGTCGTCGGGCGAAATGCGCCAGGGCAGCAACTTCGGCCAGGGGCAGATGGTCGCGTCGGACTACGCGCTGTCACCCGAGGTGGTGTTCAGCAACAGCAATGCCGGTGGCATGGCCGGCATCGTGGGCGCACTGGCGGGTGCCGCCAACCCGAACCTGGCGCGCCTGAGCGGTGGCCTGCAAAGCAAGGAAGCCACCGCCATGCTGACGCTGGTGGACAACCGTTCAGGCGTTCAGGTAGCAGCAGCCGAAGGCAGTGCCGCCAAGATGGACTTCAACCTTGCGGGCGTGCTGCGCGGCGCCTCAGGCGGGGCCGGTGCCGGCGCGTATTCCAACACCGAGCAGGGCAAGGTGGTGGCCGCGGCCTTTGCCGACGCCTACAACCAGATGGTGAAGGCTGTTCGCAACTACAAGCCGCAACGCGTGCAGGGCCAGGGCCTGGGCGGCGGTGGCCGGCTGTCGGTGGACGGCGCGGTCGCGCCGTCCAGAACGACAGTGGACCCGGCAGCGGCCGCCAAACGTAAGAAGTGAGGCCCCGGGGCGCGGCGGGCCACCGAATAGAATCCGGGGCACCGCCGCCGTAGTTCAATGGATAGAACGAGCGCCTCCTAAGCGCTAGATACAGGTTCGATTCCTGTCGGGGGCGCCACATCATCGGCCAAAGCAGCCCGCCAAGCTCCACATTCAATCATTTTCCCTCTGAGGACAAGATTTTCTTGTCCTGTAACGTCCGGGCAAGTATGCCATCATCCGGGGGCACTTGGGGGCATGTTTGGGGGCATAGGATTTAGTTTTGGGGGCATCTTGTAGCGTCTCCCGGCCTGATCGCTCAGCCTCTGCCCATCTACTCACCAGCCCCCTCTAGATATAACCCCCCGGGCAGCACCGCACACCTCCCGGGCGAACGTGGCCAAATCTACCCGCCCGGCAAACCCGCCAGGAGTACCTTTTCCCCCAGGGGCAAGGGCTATCGCATCGAGACGCCAAAGCGCCAGCGGGCATCCGAAGCAGCCCTAGTGACACCCTTGCTCGGCATGCAGGTCGGGCCAGCCAGCCAGCCAGGCGAGCGAGCACAGCTCAGAGGCCCGGCGCGAAAGCGCCCGGATTCAGGCTGACCCTATGGCGCTTCGGGTTCCTGATCTTTTTTTGCGGGGACAGTGGGGACAAGTGCTCAAAACAACCGTAACCCCTTGTCATCATTGAAAAATCTTGTCCCCATACCCTGCGGGGACAACAGGCGAAGTCGTGGGGACAGTGGGGACAAATTTCCCGCCCGGCTTGGTGGCCAGTAGCGTGCTGGGTGAGTAGTTGGCGCGGCCTGGTGCCCCCGCAATTGGGAGTGTGTGCCCCCTCCCGGCTATTGCATGTGCCCCCGTGTGCGCGTGCTCTCGGACACCACGGGCGCACCTTTCACCGCACCGCTCTACCCGGCTACTCAAAGCCAGCACCCCTGTGCCTGTGCCTGTGCCTGTGCCTGTGCCTGTGCCTGTGCCCTGTGCCCTGTGCCCTGTGCCCTGTGCCCTGTGCCCTGTGCCCTGTGCCCTGTGCCCTGTGCCCTGTGCCCTGTGCCCTGTGCCCTGTGCCCTGTGCCCTGTGGCCTGTGCCCTGTGGCCTGTGGCCTGTGGCCTGTATGCTGTCTGGTAAGCGGTACACCTCTATTCGGAGCGCGAGATAGTTTCCACCCCGCCGCCCATCGGCGGCCCGCCACGTCTATAGGTACGGGGCCGGGCAATGACCCGCCTACAGATCAAGGCCGAAGATAGCGGGCGGGATACGGTAGCAGCGAGCCAAGCCAATGCCGGGCAGGCGTGGCTTTGCGTCAAAGGTGCGGCCTTTGTCTGGCACGAGGCACCCATGGTCAAGTAGCACGCGGCACACGGCCTGATAGTCAAAGCCTGCGCAAACCTCTGCCCGGAATGTTTCAGCCAAGATGAAGTATTCAAAGCTCACGCCTTCACCCAGGGCTGCGGGCATGCGGTCGCCAAACTCTGCGCCGTGCTGGTTGTTGGTCTTGATCGGCTCACCATCTGCATTCAGCATGCGGCGAACACCTGCCCGCTGAAGCGTCTTGGGTGCATGATCGTCCGCGCTTCTGTGCCACATGGCAAAGCGGCCCTCTGCATGCGCATCGAGAAAGCGGCGCACCTGCCTGAGCATGGCCACCACTTCACCATTGCCAATGCCCCCGCGCGATGCAAGCCAGGCATTGAAACAAGCCCGGGCTGCGGCCTCGCTCTCGCCTTTGGCCCAGCCGGTCAGCCCCGCCTCGGTGGCCAGCTCGCCAGCCACACCCACCAGCGCAAACCGCGCCCCCACGCGCTGCACTTGCCCCGATGCAGCGTCGGGCACCAGCTTGCCCACCAGCACCGCCAGCGCCTCCCGGGTGCGTCTGGCCAGCGTGTCTGCATGGGTACAGGCCCATTCAATGAAAGCCCGGCCTGGTGCGCCGTAGCAGGCCATCGCTTCGCGGGTGATGTGCCGGGCGAATGCAGCCCCGCCCTCATGCCCGTGCAGGTTCTCGAAAGCGCCCATGCCGGCGCCAGCATCGGCGGGTATGTCGGCCATGCGCACCTCTTGCCCGGTGCGGGTGCGCTTCATCCCCTCTGCCATGTGGTCTGCCAAGCCCAGCTCCCCGGCCGACAGGAACAGCAGCCGCCAGGCCAGCCGAGCGCGGGGCATGCCGGTGCGGGTGCTGCGTGCCTTGCTCTGTTCATTGGCCAGCATGTAGGCGCACTCCCCTGCGGTCTTGGGGTCCACCTGCGCCAGCTCGTCCAGAATCAGCAGCACGTCGCTGTGCTGGGCTGCAATCGCCTCCAGGGCGTTATCTGTGGTGCGCCAGCGCTGCAGGTAGCTCGCCCCGCCGTACACGCTGGCGGCCAGCTTCAATGCCGTGGTCTTGCCGCTGGATGAATCCCCCCGGAAGTGAAAGCCCCCGCTTTCCATGCCAGCGGGGCGCAACAGCGGGCCTGCAAAGGCGCTGGCCACCGCGAACACCAGCCGCGAATTACCGGCGCACAGCTTGCCCACACGGTCACGCCACAGCTCGGGCGTGCCCTTCACCTTGAACGTGTTTTCAATGGCGTTTTCGGTCTGGAACACGATGCGCTCGGCATCGTCGCCCACCGTCTCACGGGGCAGCACAAAGGCGGTGCCGTGCCAGCCTATACGGTCGGTGCATTGGGCGAACTCTGCCGGGGCGCGGGTCTGGATGTACTGCGTCAGCAGGTTGCGGGCCTTGGGGCTGGATGCGATGCGAAGGCCCATGTTCAGCAGCGCGGCGCGGTATTCGCCGCCGTCGCCCGACAGCATGCGGGCGGGCATGGCCCATTGCTTGGCATGGCCCAGCGGGTCGGCAAAGGTCAGCAGGTAGCCCCAGCCGCTGCCGTCCTGATCGCGCGTGAGTGCCACCACGTCAAGCCGGGAGCACACCCACTCAGGCGGCCGGCGCTTGCCGTCTTGCTCCACGCCCACAAACCACACGCCTGAGTCCTGAACGTCGAACACATCCAGCGCAGCGGCCTCGCCTGCCTGCGCCAGTGGCTTGCTGTTGGCTTTGGCTTGCTGTGCCTGGTGCGCGTCCATCGCAGCGGCAATGCAGGCTTGCACGGCCTGCAGGCCGTGCGCCTGGTGCATGTCGTTGAAGTCGCTGCCATCGTCAGGCAGCGCATTCGGGAACACGGCCAGCCCGCGCACTGCGCGAGCTGCGGTCGTCGCCTTGTCGCGGCCCGGGTTCTTGCCGGTGCGCTGGGCTGTGGCCTTGTCGTCGTCCCCGCACAGCACCAGCAATGCGGCTGGGTACAGCTTGCGCAGCGCCCGGGCTACGTGCTGCAGGTTGCCTGCATCAAAGGCCACCGCCGCCGGGTAGCCCGTGGCCTGGTGCAGGCTGGCGGCCGTGGCGTAGCCCTCTGCCACCAGCACCACGCCAGCGCCAGCAGGTTCCCCCAGCATGTGCCACAGCCCGGACTTGCGGCCCCCCGCCAGAAACAGCTTGTCTGGCGCATCGCCTGCGGGCTTGTCGGGGGCGATGCGCTGCAGGTTGTGCAGCGTGCTGGATTCGTCACGTACAGGCACCAGCAGCCAGCCACCGGGCGCAAAGCGCACGCCGTAGGGTTGCACACCCTTGCGGGCTAGGTAGGGGCTTACGCCCGTCTCGCTGGCGGCCTGCCAGAGCTGGGCAGCTTCTTGCGCTGCAGCGGCTTGCGCGGCCCGCCTGCGGGCTTCGTCTGCCTGCGCACGCTCTACCCGCTGGCGGGTCTGGCGTGTGTCCGATGGGCCGGTGTGCGGTTGTGCAGGCGCATGCACCTCAAAGCCCCGGGCCTTGGCTTCGTGCAACAAGGTGCCCACAGTGACGCCCCCGCCTGCCTTGATGCTGCGCCAGGTGGTGCGCGTGGCCTTGGCGGTATAGCCGTCCGCCGTTGCGCTCCACTCGTCAAACAGGGCGAATCCGGCTTCGTCCGGGAACTCGGACTTGATGGCCATGCCGATACGTGCCCATTCGTCGCGAGCCAGGTTCGCCGGAATGTGCGCCAAAGCAGCACGAATCAGCTCAGGCGTGATGTGGTGGGTCATGGAATGAGTCGGTGCGAAGCGCTGGGGCGGCACCTATCGCACACGGTGCCGCGCGTGCACCGTGTGCGATAGGCGGCTTCAGAGGTCAATGCCTGCGTCTGCGGCATCCTTGGCAATTTTTTCAATATCTTGGGTCAGTGCCTTGTTCCGCGCCTCCAGGTCAGCCAGCTTCTTTGCACGCTCTGCTGCCTTCAGGCCCTCGCCGGGCTGCGGCATCCGTTCAATTGCGGCATGCATGGCCAGGCGGAGTTGATCGCTAAACATGGCGCACAACAGGCTATCAACTGCGCCAACAGGGAGTTGGTCCCCGGCTGGGGAAACCAGCCCGAGGAATCCAGCCTTGTGCGGGCCTGCCTGGTTCGATCTGTAGAGCTGCGCAAGCCTGCCAGTAATTGCCTCGTTGAATCCGGTTTGCGTGCGCTGAATCCATTGCTCCACCAACTCCACAACGTCCGCCCGATTGATCGGTGCATGACGAACGGCATTGATTTCAGCTCGCAGGACCTCACGCTCGCGGTGCAGCTTGTGGTGCTTTTCGCGGATAGCCTCAACAGAATTTTTAAGTGTCAGGAAGTCAAACATCGTGGTTACCTCATTGGTTGATAAAGGGTGAAGTCAATGCGTAGCTCGGCAAATTCCGGGCTACGCGGTACACGCGCCCCAACGGGGCCACTGTGTCAGGGTGCGCCAGTGCGGGCGGTACGCACAGGCTTGCAGAGCTGGCCGGGTTCGCACTCAGCCAAAAGCTGCCCGGTGTGTCGCTCATAGACTCGTACCACTCCGGGGGGCTCAAAGATGATTCGCAGGGCACGCCCGCCCAACTCGGCCACGTCCGGCGCAGAGCCATCAATCACGATTCGGCTTTGGTCGTTGATGTGGAGCAATGCAGCGGCATGGGTCAGTAACGCCAGGCGCTGGGCATCCGTGAGTGCAGTCATGTTGCTGCCCCTGTTGCACGCGCATGCAGGCCCGCACACTGCCCCAATTCACATGCGCAAGGCTCGGGGCTTTCGCCGTAGCCCATCAACGAAGCAAACTCCTCCAACGGCAGCGGCCAGGGGCCTTGCGTCAGCATTGAATGCACGGCGCCAGGCGTGACAATGAAATGGTCTTTCAAGGGCATGCCTGCAATCGTCATGACGAGCATCAGTCGGCGGGTAAACCGTACGTCAACGGCTGAAGGCTTGGGGCAGCCCAAAGGGTGGTTGTGCGCTACCGCGATTGCCGCCGCCCCGTAGCGCAGCGCAGCCCTTGCGACTTCCAGCACGTTGACAAGCACCGTCTCTGCTGTGCCGTAAAACATCGTCTCGCAGCCGATCAAGCCGTCTTGCCCATCCAGGAAAGCTACCGCAAACACTTCATTGCGGTGGCTGGCCATTTGCCCATGCAGGGCGTGCAAGTAGGCGGGGGCCTGCGCTCCAAGGCCCGGGCCAGCCAGAGGCATGCCAGACAGGTTGCCGGTGACTGCGGCCATCATTTGCCCCCGGCTTGGATGCGCCCGGCAATCCATTCATCAATGGCTTTGGAACTCCACGCAACTGCCCGCCGGGACAGCTTCAAGCCGTGCGGAAATTTGCCGCTGGCGATGGCTTCGTAGATGGCACTGCGGCTAAGGCCGACACGCGCCATGACCTCGGGGAGCCGGAGCAAACGCTCCGATTGACCGGCGTTACTCGGATTTGCTTGCATCGCTTGCTACCTATGTGGTTGAACATCTGCGGATGTTCTCGTGCAGGCGGCGAAGCGACAATGCGGCCAGCTAGCAAACCACGTGGTTTGCTAGCTGGCTCATAAGCTCTTTGGAATCCAGTCCCTAGCGATAGTGTCTGCACTCACACTAACTTTGAATTTGTTTTTCACAAGACTGGCATGCTGCCGAGCAAATGACGCCTTACTCTGGTTCTTGTCTTTTCGGTCGCGCCATTGCTCAACAACCCATGCGCGGGGATGTGCGTTCTTTGCACTTGCTATAGCGGCTTTGTGCGCTGAGTAACCAAGTGCAAGTGCTTTTTTGCCTGCAAGCTCAATTAGATTTATCAAAAACCACCGGTCTAATGGCTGATTCTTTTCCAGCCAAATTCTCATTTCTTCAAGCTCAATTTGGGGCTGCTTTGGATTACTTCCTCCCCAGTAAAGGCCTAGGAAATGCTTAGCATCTCGCTCACACCTGCCCTGGTGCTGTATCGCTTCGGCGGCCAGCTTGTTCAATCGCTCCCAAGGTCCGTCCCTCGCATCTTTGTATTCCCTTTCAAGCTCAGCGTTACGTGTCGCTTCATCCGGGAGCTTGTTCAATCGCCCCCGTGGTCCGCCTCTCGCCTGCCTGAATGCTTTTTCAAACTCTGCATACTGATCCGGTTGCGTTGACATTGGCCACTTTCATAGTGCAACCCTCACAAGATGTTCTGCCACGCTGGCGAGGGCATCCAGCTTTTCGCCATGGAGAAGTAGCCCAGGCTAGGCAAAAAACTGCTCTGCTCCTACAAGATACCCAGCCGCGAAAAGCACTCTGTCCCTTCCCCGGCAACGATCACATGATCGAGCACGCGTACATCAACTAGTGCGAGCGCGGCTCTGAGTGTCTCCGTCAAATGAAGGTCCTTCTGGCTAGGGTGTTTAGTCCCATTGGGGTGATTGTGAGCCAGCACCACACCTGCTGCGCCGTGCCTCATGGCTGACATTACTACCTCGCGGGGTGGGACTGAGCATTCGTGAAGTGTCCCTATGAACAGGGTTTCAAATGCTATGGCCCGATGCTGCCCGTCCAGGTAGAGCACTGCGAACAGTTCCCGCGCCTCCCCCATCAAAGCTAGCCGCAAGTATTGCTCCACAGCTTCCGAATGATTGCAGAGCTTGCCCGGCTCGCGTAAGTAGCGCCCCAAGATGGCGAAGGCTGCATCAACTACCGCCAGCTCGTGCTTCGCCATGCGATGGCGTAGCGACAGCACGCCGGGCGGGGCGTGGTAATGGGGCATGGGCAGATCGGCGGCCTGGTCGGTATGCAGGGCAGTCGCTGCCCCTGAGGTCGGCTCCCCCTTTCCATCGGCCGTAGCGCTCAAATCAGGGCCAGGGCGCCGCCTTCTGGCAGCGGTGCGGGGACGGGTAGGATTCACAGTAGCCATTGAGGCACCTCCGTTGTGCTTGGGTGGTCAGGGGCTGGGGGTGTTACCGCACCGCCCGGCCCCGTCTTTTTTGCCCGGCTATCGCCGCCGGGTAAGGCGTGTTCGGTTGCGGGCGCGGGCCGGGGGGAAGGCCCCAAGGGAAGGCCCTTTCGCGCGAAATTCCTGCAAAGTCCTGCAATGCCCAAGGTGATGCGCCTCAGCGATACGCCAGCCGGATAGCAGCGGGGCGGAGATAACTGAATGAGTGATTGAGCATTCATCTATATAGGTTCCTGTCCCCACTTCGTCCCCAAACTGTCCCCTCCGTGTCCCCGCTGCCCTGCATGCCGTAAAGCCGCGCCAATGCTGGAAACAGCAGCTTTGTCCCCACTGTCCCCGCACTTTGGGCGGGAATACACGAGACGTGACCATTGCATGCGCATGCACACCCGCTGCCTTGCCCCGTATCAGGCGGCTCGTTTCGGGAGTTTGACCACGTTGCCAGCCTTGCGGCCGTCGAGATAGTCCGCCCACCACTGGAGCAGCTTCGTTCGGTCTTGCAGGTAGGTGGACCGGTGGTAGGCCGCCCGGACTTCGTTGCGCTCAGCGTGCGCGAGCTGGCGCTCGATCACATCAGGGTTCCAGCCGCATTCATTGGCCACGGTGGAAAACAAGGCCCTGAAGCCGTGCGCTGTGGCCGTGCCCTTGTAGCCCATGCGGGCCATTGCACTGTTGAATGTGTTTTCGCTCAATGGCTTGCTCGGGTAGAACGGGCTGGGGAACACAAGATCACGCTCCCCGGTCAGGGGCTGCATGGTGCGTAGCACCTCCAGGGCCTGCGTGGACAGTGGCACAAGGTGCTCGGTGCGCATCTTCATGCGCTCTGCCGGAATGCGCCACTGCGCGGCCTCAAGGTCGAACTCTGCCCAGCGGGCACCCCGCACCTCGCCAGGGCGAACGGCCGTCAACATCAGCAGGCGCAGCGCCTGCACCGTGTGCGGGTCACCGTCATAGCTCGCCAGCTTGGCCAGGAACTCAGGCAGCTCCCGATCTGCCAGCGCGGGCCGGTGCTGCACATGGCGCGGCTTCAGCACCTCAGCGGGCATCAGGTCCAACATGGGGTTGCTGTCGATGCGCTCGTGTGTCACCGCGTAGCGAAAGATCGCCTTCACCCGCTGCAACACGCGGCCCGCCTGGTCGGCAGCGCCGCGCTTCTCGATGGCCTTCACTGCGTCGCGCACGTCGCGGGCCTTGAGCGATGCCATCGGGCGAGCCCCCAGCGTGGGGAAAATATCGGCCTCCAGGGATGCCGTGATGCGGGCCAGCGTGACAGGCTCCCACTTGCCTGCCTGGTGCTTCAGCCAGTCGCGGGCCACCGCTTCCAGCGAGTTCGCGGCCTCGTGCTGGGCTTTGGCCTTGGCTTCCTTGCGCAGCTCGCCCGGGTCGGTGCCCGCCTGCAGCGCCTTGCGGGCTTCGGCCAGCTTGTCCCGCGCGTCCTTCAGGCTGACGGCCGGGTACACCCCCAGCGCCAGGCGCTTTTCCTTGCCCCCGGCGCGGTACTTCACGCGCCAGTAACGGCCGCCAGCGGCTGTCAGCTCCAGATACAGGCCGCCGCCGTCAAAGTACTTCCCCGGCTTTGTCAGGCTGCGCAGCTTCGTGTCGGTCAGTTTCATGGGTCACCTCTGTGGTCTGGGGGCACATTTGGGGGCACATCGGCCCCTTGCCTTCAGTTTACAGAGGGAAGTGCGGTTCCTGTCGGGGCGCCAGGCTTGTATCGCGCCCGCTCAACGCGCCGGCGCCCGCAGCGTCCGGCTCAGCAGCACCACCGGCAACAAACCCACCAGCACCAGCGCCAGCGACGGCAAGGCCGCCTCGCCCAGCCGCTCGTCGCGCGCGAGCTGGTAGGCCACCACGGCCAGCGTGTCGGTGTTGAAGGGGCGCAGCACCATGGTGGCGGGCAGCTCCTTCATCACGTCCACAAACACCAGCAGCGCTGCGGCGGCGGTGGAGCGCTTGAGCAGCGGCCAGTGCACCCGCGTCATCAGGCCAAAACCCGTGGTGCCCAGCATGCGGGCCGAATCGTCAAAGCTGGCCGGGATGCGCGAATAGCCGCTTTGCACCGACTGCAACGCCACCGCGCAAAAACGCACCAGGTAGGCCCAGACCACGCCCAGCACCGTGGCCGTGACCCAGTAGCCCGCGCTGGTGCCGGGTGCGGCCTGCTGCAGCCAGCCCACGGGCAGCAGCAGCCCCACCACAATGACCGCGCCCGGCACCGCATAGCCCAGGCTGGCGAGCTGCACCACACCGCGCGTGAGCGCATCCGGCGCGCGGCGCAGGCTCCAGCCCAGCAGCAGCGCCAACGCCACGGCCAGTGCCGCGCTGATGGCGCCCAGCCGCACGCTGTTGAAGGCCCATTGCACAAAGCGGTCCCAGGGCAGCACCGACCAGTCGGCTGCCAGCGGGCGCAGCATGAACAGCACCGGCAGCACAAACCCCATCAGCACCGGCGCGGCACACACCAGCCACGCCAGCGCCAGGCGCCGGCCGCGCAGGCGCACCGGCTGCGCCTCGGCCGAGCCGGCGCGCGCGCCGCGCCCGGCGGCAAAGCGCATGCGCCGCTGCGCCCGCTGCTCCAGCTGCAGCAGCACCGCCACCACCAGCAGCAGCACGGTCGCAAGCTGGGCCGCGGCCACGCGGTTGTCCATCGACAGCCAGGCCTTGTAGATGCCGGTGGTGAAGGTCTGGATGCCGAAGTAGCTGGAGACACCAAAGTCCGCCAGCGTCTCCATCAGTGCCAGCGCCACGCCCGCGGCCACCGCCGGCCGCGCCAGCGGCAGCGCCACGCGGCGGATGCGGCGCGACAGCGGCGCGCCGAGCAGGCGGGCGGCTTCCATCAGGTGCGCGGCGCGCTCGCTCAGCGCCGTGCGCGCCAGCAGGTACACATAGGGGTAGAGCGAGAAGATGAACACCCAGGCGGCACCGCCCACGCTGCGCACCTCGGGAAACACCCGGCTTTCCAGCCCGAAGGTGGACCGCAGCGCGGTTTGCAGCGGGCCGCTGAACTGCAGGAAGTCGGTGTAGGCATAGGCCACCACATAGGCGGGCATGGCCAGTGGCAGCAGCAGTGCCCACTCGAAAGTCTTGCGCCCGGGAAAGTCAAACAGCGTTACCGCCGCCGCCGTGGCCCCGCCCACCAGCGCCACACCCAGGCCCACCAGCACGCACAGGCGCAGCGTGGTCCACGCGTAGTCGGGCAGCACGGTGCGGGCCATCTCGCCCAGGATCTGCCCGCTTTGTGCGTTCCACTGGAACCACGACGCGAGCACGGCCAGCACCGGCAGCGTGAGCACCACCGCCAGGATCAACAACAACAGGGACTGGAGCCGGCGCGCGGGCATGGGCAATCGGGCCTTGCAATGCAAATGAGAATTGTAAGCATCTACAATGGTTCGCATGTACCTGGAGGTTGCCAAGCTTCGTGTTCAGTACCCCGGTCGCAGCCGCCCGGCGGTGGACGACGTGTCGTTCGGCCTGCGCGCGGGCGACATCGGCGTGCTGATCGGCCCCTCGGGCTGCGGCAAGACCACGCTGCTGCGCGCCGTGGCCGGGCTGGAGCCGGTGGCGGCGGGGGAGATCAAGCTCTCGGGCACGGTGGTGGGCAGCGCTGGCCAGAGCCTGCCACCCGAGCAGCGTCGCATCGGCATGGTGTTCCAGGACTACGCGCTATTTCCGCACCTGGACGTGGCGCACAACGTGGGCTTCGGCATCCACCACCTGCCCAGGCCCGAGCGCAAGGCCCGCGTGGCCGAGGTGCTGGCGCTGGTGGGGCTGGACGGCAGCCAGCAACGCTTTCCACACGAGCTGTCGGGCGGCCAGCAGCAGCGCGTGGCGCTGGCCCGCGCGCTGGCGCCGCGGCCCCAGCTGCTGCTGCTGGACGAGCCGTTTTCCAACCTCGACGTGGACCTGCGCGAGCGCCTGGCGCACGAGGTGCGCGGCATCCTGAAGGCCGCGCAGGCCACAGCGCTGTTTGTCACGCACGACCAGATGGAAGCGTTTGCGATTGGCGACGCGATTGGCGTGATGCACGAGGGCCGGCTACACCAATGGGACGACGCGTACACGCTGTACCACCGCCCGGCCACGCGCTTTGTGGCCGACTTCATTGGCCACGGCGTGTTCACGCCGGCCACGCTGCGCGAAGTGAACAACCAGGTGGTGGTGCAGACGCCGCTGGGTGAGCTGACCGATGTAGCCGAGTGCCCCCTGCCCTGCGCGTTTGCGTCCGGCGAGTGCGACGTGCTGCTGCGCGCCGACGACATCGTGCACGACGACGACGCACCGGTGAAGGCCGAGATCCTGCGCAAGTCGTTCCGCGGCTCGGAGTTTCTCTACACGCTGCGCCTGGCCACGGGCGAGACCGTGCTGGCCCATGTGCCCAGCCACCACGACCACAAGGTCGGTGAGTGGATCGGCATCCGCGCCCAGGTGGACCACGTGGTCACCTTCAACCGCGCCTGCCCGGTGAACCACAACGAGCTGTGCCAGATGCCGTGCAAAGAGGAGAAAGGCGCGCAGGAGCAGGTGGTTTCAATGCCAAAACCGGCTGCAGCCCGCATAGATATTGCGTAAGGCGCTATTATTTTTATAGCGTTTTGACTGACTGCTAAAGCTGAGTCGATCTGTATCCCGTTCGGCCTGGGCTTGCCGAAGGCTTGCGTTTCAAGCTGGCGCCACTCAGCCCTGGTTGGCCAGCGCGCCGGGCGTCCGCACCGTGTCGACTCCACATCTCGCGGGTGTCTGCTATTGGTTCGCCATCATCGTCACGTCAACGTGATGGCTGGCCCTCAACCTCTGTGGCAACCGCGAACAGCTCCGTCGCCACGCTGCAGCCACCCGCCACGCCCGCGGGACCTTGCTCAGACTGCAAAGAACCAATTTAGCAAAGAGTCGCGGCGACACTGGGCATCTCAATTCGGCAGTTACCAAGCGATTCCAGCCGCTCCTTCTTGGTCACAGCGTGAAAGTTCAAGTCAGACGTTACGAAAACATCGCGCTTGTGGAATACATGACTCCAAAACACTTGAACATCACATTTGGCGTTCAGCCACTTGGGGCTGACATTGATGTCGCTTGGCCGCATGCCTGTTTGCTCGCAATGCTCAGCCCACGTGAACCCCACTGCCGGAAACAAGACTTCGTGAATCTGCCGCTCCAAGTCTTCCATCGTCTCGTCCGCCCAGACAGAAAAATCCCAGAATGTGACATCCCAGTACATCATCGGGATGAGAATTTCTAGACTTCCTAGCCCGAGCTCGGCTATGCGATCTTTGAACTGCCGGAAATTCTCCAGCGGTTTCCCGCCTCGCTGGCGCTCGGATGCTGATATCGCTACTAGACCTACCGAAGCACGCTTCTGCAAATGCGCTTCGACGATCTGCAGTACGGGCAATCGGTCAATTCGCTGCGACTCTTCGAGCGCAAAGATGCAGTTGGTGTCAAGCGTAAACGTATACATAGCGTTGCCAGTATTGTCTTGCCGATCCACGCCACTCGCAGGCGTGACGGGTGGCTGCAGCGGGGCGACGGAGCTGTTCGCGGTTGCCACAGAGGTTGAGTGCCAGCCATCATGTTGACGCCATGACGATGGCGGACCAGAAGCAGGCGCCCGCGAGATGTGGAGTCGACACGGTGCGGACGCCCGGCGCGCTGGCCAACCAAGGTGGAGTGGCGCCAGCTTGAAGCACCCGAAATTCAAGCCAAATCAGCCTGCAGCCCGCACAAAACATTTGCAAGCCGCTATAAAAATAATAGCAACTTTACCCGCGCAGGCGCATCACTTCAGCCCGCAACTCCGCCGCCCAAACCCGGCGCTCACGGCCTTCGGCGGGCTGGGGCTCGCCATAGGTCACCACGGCGGCGATGCGCGGGGCGGTGAGGGTGCGCCAGATGGAGCCGAACAGGGTGTCGTCGTTGATGTAGCAGGGCGCCAGGCTGGGCTGGCCGGTGGCCACGTCGATGAAGCTCAGCGCCACCGGCTGCACCGGCGCGCCGGCCGAGATGGCGGCCTGGATCAGGTTGGCGTGGAATGGCAGCAGGCTCACGCCGTCGCTGGTGGTGCCCTCGGGGAACACCGCCAGGATGTCGCCCGCCTTCAGCGCGTCGGCCATCTGGTGCACCACGCGCATGGCGTCACGGCGCGACTCGCGCTCGATGTACAGCGTGCCCGCGCCGGTGGACAAGGTGCCGATCAGCGGCCAGCGCCGCACCTCGCTCTTGGACACAAAGCGGCAATGCCGCGCTGCGTGCATGACCAGGATGTCCAGCCACGAGATATGGTTGGCCACCAGCAGCATGGGACCGTGCGCAGGCGGCGTGCCATGGGTTTGCAGGTCGATGCCCAGCACTGCCAGCATCTGCCGCGCCCACACCTGCACGCGGATGTTGCGCTGGTCGGGCAGCAGGCGTGGGAACACCAGCACGATGGTGAGCCAGCCCGCCACCGCATGCCACAGCGCGCGCAGCAGCTTCCAGCCCGCGGCCAGTGATTTCATTCAGGCCCGGCCCCAGCCCTCGAACGCAATGTGCCCGCCCACGATGGTGCAGCGCACGCGGCCGGGCAGCTCGTAGCCGGAAAACGGCGTGTGCTTGCCCTGGCTGCGCAGCGCGTCGGACCGGACGGTCCAGTCGGCCTGCGGGTCCAGCACGCACAGGTCGGCCACGCCGCCAGCCACCAGTTGCCCGGCGCTGGCCTGCAGCGTGCCCAGGGCGTTGCCCAGCACGCGCGCGGGCTCGCTGGTCAGCACGGCCAGTGCGCGCGTCAGGCCCACGCCGCTTTCCTGGCCCCACTTGAGCGCCAGGCCCAGCAGCAGCTCGAGCCCGGTGGCGCCGGGCTCCGCCTCGGCAAAGGGCAGCGTCTTGGCGTCTTCGTCCACCGGTGTGTGGTCGCTCACCAGCGCGTCGATGGTGCCGTCGGCCAGGCCCTCGCGCAAGGCGTCGCGGTCGCGCTGCTGGCGCAACGGCGGGTTCAGCCGCATGCGGCTGTCAAAGTAGCCGATGTCAGTGTCGGTCAGGTGCAGCGAATTGATGCTGATGTCGCAGCTCACGGGCAGGCCTTCGTCCTTCGCCTGGCGCACCAGCGCCACACCCGGGGCGCTGCTGATGCGGCAAAGATGCACGCGGGCGCTGGTGGCACGCATCAGCTCGAAGATGGTGTGCAGCGCAATCGTCTCGGCCGCCACCGGCACACCGCTCAGGCCCAGCCGGGTGGCCAGCGCTCCGCTGGCGGCCACGCCCTTGCCCAGCCACAGCTCCTGCGGGCGCAGCCAAACGGTGTAGCCATAGGTGCTGGCGTACTGCAGGGCGCGCTGCAGCACCTGGGTGTTGGCCAGCGCCACCTCGGCCTGGCTGAAGCCCACGCAGCCGGCTTCGGTGAGCTCGGCCATTTCGGTCAGCACTTCGCCCGCCAGCCCGCGCGTGAGCGCCCCCAGCGGGAACACGCGCGCCTGGTGCAGCTTTTCGGCGCGCATCTTGAGCATCTCCACCAGGCCCGGCTCATCGAGCACCGGGTCGGTATCGGGCGGGCAGACGAGGCTGGTCACGCCGCCGGCCACGGCAGCGGCCATTTCGCTCTCGAGCATGCCCTCGTGCTCATGGCCAGGCTCGCGCAGGCGGGCGGCCAGGTCCACCAGGCCCGGCGCGACGATGCAGCCGGTGGCGTCGATCGTCTTGTTGGGCGCAAAGTCGGCGGCGACGGTGCCGATGGCGAGGATGCGCCCGGCTGCGATGGCCACATCGGCAATCGCGTCGAAGTTGCTGGCCGGGTCGATCACGCGGCCGTTCTTGATGAGGATCTTCATGGTGTTATGCCTCGTTCCCCGCGACGATGCCCATCACGGCCATGCGCACCGCGATGCCGAAGGTGACCTGCGGCAGGATCACGCTCTGCTTGCCGTCCACCACGGCAGAGTCAATCTCCACCCCACGGTTGATGGGGCCCGGGTGCATGACGATGGCGTCGGGCTTGGCCAGCTGCAGCTTCTCGGGCGTCAAACCGAAGCTCTTGAAGAACTCCTGGCTGCTGGGCAGCAGCGCGCCGCTCATGCGCTCGTTTTGCAGCCGCAGCATGATCACCACGTCGCAGCCCTTGATGCCCTCTTCCAGTGTGTGGCACACCCGCACACCCATCTGCGCCATGTCGCCAGGCACCAGCGTCTTGGGGCCCACCACCCGCACCTCGGCACAGCCCAGGGTGGTCAGCGCGTGGATGTCGGAGCGGGCCACGCGCGAGTGCAGCACGTCGCCCACGATGGCCACGGTGAGGTTGGAAAAATCCTTCTTGTAGTGCCGGATGGTGTACATGTCTAGCAGCCCCTGCGTCGGGTGCGCATGGCGCCCGTCGCCGGCGTTGATCACGTGCACATGGGGCGCCACATGCTGGGCAATCAGGTAGGGCGCGCCGCTTTCGCTGTGGCGCACCACAAACAGGTCGGCGGCCATCGCGCTCAGGTTGGCGATGGTGTCCAGCAGGCTCTCGCCCTTGGCGGCAGAGCTGCGCGCGATGTCAAGGTTGATCACGTCGGCGCTCAGACGCGTGGCCGCAATCTCGAAGGTGGTGCGGGTGCGGGTGCTGTTCTCGAAGAACAGGTTGAACACGCTCTTGCCGCGCAGCAGCGGCACCTTCTTCACTTCACGGTCGTTCACGCTCACAAAGTTGGCGGCGGTGTCCAGGATGTGGGTGACGATGTCTTTGGGCAGCCCTTCAATGGACAGCAGGTGAATGAGTTCACCGTTCTTGTTGAGCTGGGGGTTGCGTTTGTAGAGCATGGTCAGGCGTCCTCGGATTTCTGTTCCACCTGGAAGCTGAAGCGGCCGTCCGCACTGCGCGCCAGCGCCAGCGACTGGCCGGCCGGCAGCGCCACGCGGGCGGCGGCAAAGTCGGCTTCCACCGGCAGCTCGCGTCCGCCGCGGTCCACCAGCACGGCCAGCCGCACGCTGGCGGGGCGGCCGTAGTCAAACAGCTCGTTGAGCACGGCGCGGATGGTGCGGCCGGTGTACAGCACGTCGTCCAGCAGGATCACGTGCGTGCCGTTCACGTCAAAGTCCAGCTGGGTCTGCTGGGCGGCAGCGGCCAGGCCGCGGCGCGAGAAGTCGTCGCGGTGCATGGCCGATGAAATCACGCCCGCGCTGCCGGGCAAGCCCAGGTCTTTCTGCAGCCGCTCGGCCAGCCAGGCGCCGCCGGAGGTGACGCCCACGAGCCGGGCGTCGCCGGTGGCACGCAGTGCCTTCACCCCGCGCAGCAGTTCGCGGTACAGGGCCTCGGCGTCAAGCACGAGACTGGTCATGGCAGGCTCCTCAAGAACTGTTCAAGAATGATGCAGGCGGCCGCGGCATCGGCGTCGCGGGCACCCGCCTCCAGCGCCTCGGTGGTGCTGTAGCGCTCGTCCACCTCGAACACCGGCAGGCCGAAGCGCCCGTGCAGCTGGCGCGCAAAGCGGCGCGCGCGCTGCGTATTGTCGTGGCTGGCACCGTCAGGGTGAAAGGGCACGCCCACCACCAGTGCGTCGGGCTGCCAGTCGCGGATGTGCTTTTCCAGCAGCGGCCAGCGTGCGTCGCCCTCGGCGCGGACGGTGCCGCGCGGCTCGGCGCTGCGCAACAGACGGTTGCCGCTGGCCACGCCGGTGCGCTTCAGGCCAAAGTCAAAAGCTAGAAAAGTCTGGAGGTGAAGGGGGACGTCGAGCACGGGCGTGCCCATCAGGCGTGCCCCGCATCGGGCGACAGCATCCAGGCTTCCAGGCCCAGCAGCTTGAGCGCGCGCGCGTAGCGCTGCTCGACCGGTGTGTCAAAGATCACGGCCGGGTCGGCGCCTACGGTCAGCCAGCTGTTCTCGGCCAGCTCGGATTCCAGCTGGCCCTCGCCCCACGCCGAATAGCCCAGCGACACCAGCACCTTGCGCGGGCCGGCACCGGTGGACAGGGCCTCCAGCACGTCCTTGGACGTCGTCATTTCCAGCCCTCCGGGGATGGTCATGGTGGACGCATACACCGACTCATTGGGTGCAGCGTCACCGGCAAAAATCGGCTCGTGCAGCACAAAACCGCGCTCGGTCTGCACCGGGCCGCCCTGGAACACCGGGGTGTGCGACAGGTCGTCGCGCCGCAGCGGCAGCTCGACCTTGTCAAACAGGCTCTTGAGATTGATGTCGCTGGGTTTGTTGATCACCAGCCCGAGCGCGCCGCGCTCGCTATGCTCGCACAGGTAAACCACGCTATTGGCAAAAGCCTCATCCTCCAGCCCGGGCATCGCAATCAGGAAGTGATGCGTCAGGTTGATGGGGGCAGAATCCGGTGGCATGCCGCGATTTTACGCTCGCCCGCCGGGCGCGCACCGGCGACGGATGATTCCCATGGACAAGACTTACCCCAGCGGCCTGATGTGGTTCCGCCGCGACCTGCGCTGCGACGACAACGCCGCGCTGTACCAGGCGCTGAAGGCCTGCGCCCAGGTGCACTGCGTGTTTGTGTTTGACCGCAGCATCCTGGACGCCCTGCCGCGCGAGGACCGGCGCGTGGAGTTCATCCGTGAATCGCTGGTGGAGCTCGACGCCGACCTGCGCGCGCGCTGCGGTCACGCCGGCGGCGGGCTGATCGTTCGCCACGCTTGGGCGGCCGACGAGCTGCCGCGGCTGGCGCACGAACTCGGCGTACAGGCCGTGTTCACCAACCACGACTACGAGCCGCAGGCCCTGGCGCGCGACGCACAAGTACGCGACGCGCTGGCCGCCGCCGGCGTGGCCTTTCACACCGCCAAGGACCAGGTGATCTTCGAGCGCGACGAACTGCTGACGCATGCCGGCAAGCCCTATGGCGTGTTCACGCCCTACAAGAATGCCTGGCTCAAGAAGGCGGATGCGTTCTACCTCAAGCCCTACCCGGTGGCCCGCTACCAGCAGGCACTGGCGCCGCGGCCCGAGGCGCTGCGCCAGCCGGTGCCCACGCTGGAGGACATCGGCTTTGCACCGACCAACCTGGCGGCGCTGAAGATTCCCACCGGTGCCCGTGGTGGCCAGCGGCTGTTCGACGAGTTCCTGGAACGCATCGACCGCTATGAAGACACGCGCAACTTCCCCGCCGTCAAGGGGCCGAGCTACCTGAGCGTGCACCTGCGTTTTGGCACGGTGTCGGTGCGTCAGCTCGCGGCGCGGGCCCACCCGCTGGCGCTGCAGGGCAACGCCGGGGCCGCGGTGTGGCTGGGCGAGCTGATCTGGCGCGACTTTTACTTCCAGATCCTGGCCAACTTTCCGCATGTGGCCAACGCACCGGATGGCCAGAGCCGCAGCTTCAAGCCCGAATACGACGCAATCGCCTGGGAACAGGGTGAGGAGGCCGAGGCGCTGTTCAAGGCCTGGTGCGAGGGCCGCACCGGCTACCCGATCGTGGACGCCGCGATGGCCCAGATCAACCAGACCGGCTACATGCACAACCGCCTGCGCATGGTGGTGGCCAGCTTCCTGTGCAAGGACCTCGGGCTGGACTGGCGCTGGGGCGAGCGGTACTTCGCGCTCAAGCTCAACGACTTCGACCTGTCCGCCAACAACGGGGGCTGGCAATGGGCGAGCTCCAGCGGCTGTGACGCGCAGCCGTACTTCCGCATCTTCAACCCGACCAGCCAGAGCGAGAAGTTCGACGCCCAGGGCAAGTTCATCCGCCGCTACCTGCCCGAACTGGCCAGGCTGCCCGACGCCGCGCTGCATGCGCCCTGGGACGCGAAGCCGATGGAGCTGATGGCCGCCGGTGTGGCGCTGGGCAAGACCTACCCGCACCGCGTGGTGCGCCATGACGAGGCGCGCGAGCGCACGCTCCAGCGCTATGCCGTTGTGAGGAAGACACCCGAATTGCTACAAAAACCGTAGCGCCTCACGCAGTATTGGTGCGGGTTACAGCCCGATCAGGCTGCAACCTCGGTGCCACAGTAGTGACGCACCAGACTCAACAACTCCTCTTCCGAGTACGGCTTGCCAAGGTAGTTGTTGACGCCCAGCTCCATCGCGTGCTCCCGGTGCTTTTCAGCAATGCGCGAGGTGATCATGATGATGGGCAGGTGCTTGAGGCGCTCGTCGCCACGGATGTTGCGGGCCAGGTCAAAGCCGTCCATACGCGGCATTTCAATGTCGGACAGCACCACGGTGGGCAGTTCGTCGGCCAGGCGCTCCAGTGCCTGCAGTCCATCGGCGGCCAGCACGACCCGGTAGCCTTCGCGCTGCAGCAGGCGCTGTGTCACGCGGCGCACGGTGATGGAATCGTCCACCACCATCACCAGCGGAATCTGCGGTGGCGCGGCCATCACCGGCTGGACCGGCGCCAGGGCCTGGCCAGGCTCGGCCAGCACCCCACCGGCCTGCTCCAGCATCTCGGGCTGCGCCTCGTCGGCGCTCAGGCGGCGGGCCTGCTCGCCGTACACGGTGCTCAGTGCCACCGGGTTGTAGATCAGCACCACGGCACCAGACGCCAACACCGTCATGCCGGCCAGGCCGGGCAGGCGTGCCAGCTGCGGCCCGAGGTTCTTCACCACCACTTCCTGGTTGCCCAGCACTTCGTCCACGTGCACCGCAATGCGCTGCGCAGCGCTTCGGAAGATGACCACCGGCAGCGTTTTGCCCTGCGGCTCATTGCTGCGTGCCGAGGATTGCAGCAGGGCGCCCGACCAGTAGAACGGCAGCGACTCACCCGCCACCTCGAAGGTGCCGCTGTTGTAGGCCTGCTGCAGCTCCTTCGCCGTGGCGCGCCGCACGATTTCAACCACGTTGGCGGGAACGCCAATCGACAGGCTCCCCGTGCGCAGCATCACCACCTGCGTCACCGCCGTGGTCAGCGGAAGCACCAGCTTGAAGTTGGTGCCCCTGCCGGCTTCGGTGGTGGTTTCGATCCGGCCGCCGAGCGCGTTGACTTCGGCGCGCACCACGTCCATGCCGATGCCGCGGCCCGACAGCTCGGTCACCTGTGTGGCGGTCGAGAAGCCTGGCATGAAGATCAGGTTGGCCGCTTCGGCATCACTGAGCGCCTGATCCGGGGCGATCAGGCCCTGCTGCAATGCCTTTTCACGGATGCGCGGCACGTTCAGGCCGGCGCCGTCGTCGCGGAATTCCACTGACACGTCGTTGCCTTCCTGGTGCAGGCCAATGAGGATGGTGCCCACCGGGTCCTTGCCAGCCTGCATGCGCTGCGCCGGGTCTTCAATGCCGTGGGCCACGCAGTTGCGCAGCAGGTGTTCAAACGCCGGCGTCATGCGGTCCAGCACGCCGCGGTCCATTTCGATCGAGCCGCCGGTGATGTCGAGCTTCACCTGCTTGCCGGCGTCCTTGCCGGCCTGGCGCACCACCCGGTACAGGCGGTCGGAAATGCCCTCGAACTCCACCATGCGGGTGCGCAGCAGGTCACGCTGCAGCTCGCGCGTCTGGCGCGCCTGGGCGATCAGGTCGTCTTCGGTGGCTTCCACCGTGCGCTGCAGGTTGCGCTGCACGGTGGCCACGTCGTTCACCGACTCGGCCATCATGCGCGTGAGTTCCTGCACGCGGGTGAAGCGGTCGAACTCCAGCGGGTCGAAGCCGGCGGCCGAGTCCTTGGCCTGTGCCAGCCGTGACTGCATCTGGGACTCCGCCTGCAGCTCGATGTCGCGCAGCTGCGAGCGCAAGCGGTCCAGGTTACCGGTCAGGTCGTTGAGCGAGCCGCGCAGCTGGTTGAGCTCGGCCTCCAGGCGCGAGCGCGTGATCATCACTTCACCGGCCTGATTGACCAGGCGGTCCAGCAGCTGCGAACGCACGCGCACCGCCTGGTTGGCGGCGGCACGCATCGGCGCCAGCACCGAGGTCGCCGGCAGGGCCACCATCGCACGCTGTGCCGGTGCGTCGGCAACCGCCGCAGGCTCGACCGCGGCGGCGTGGGCGGGCGACGCGTCCGCCACGGGCGCCGACACGCCCCCGGTGGCGCGCAAGGTATCGAAGTTCGCCTGCAGGCCGTCAAAGCGGTGCAGCAAGGGCTCGAGGTCGCCCGCCTGCGGTCCGGCGTCGAGCTGCTCGATCTCGGACTCCATGCGGTGCGCCATTTCACCCAGGCGCAACGCACCCGCCAGACGTGCGCTGCCCTTGAGCGTGTGCAGGGCACGCAGCACTTCCTCGCGGGCACCGCGGTTGTCGGGGCGCGCGGCCCATTGGCGCAATGCACCCCCGAGCTGCGGCATCAGTTCAACCGCCTCTTCTTCGAAGATCGGGAAGAGGTCCTGGTCGATCGCATCGGTGACGTCGAAGTCGTCGTCTTCGTCGCCAATGTCCTGGAACGCGGCTGCACGCTGCGGTGGTGCAGGCTGCAGCGGTGCCGGCTCGGCCATGACGAACGGGGTTTGCACCGCAGGCGCCGCCACGGGCGGCAAGTCGGCCACCGGCAGATCCTGCGCAGGCGGCATTGCTGCTGCGGGCACCTCGGGCGGCAGTTCAGCCGGCGCCACGGGCTTGTCAGTGACCGCCGCACCCGCGAGCGCGGCAGTCATCGAGAAATCGGGAACGTCGAAGACATCCGGGTCGCTGACGACGGGCTCGGGCGGCTCCGGCGTTTCGAGCAGTTCCGGCGGGATGTCGAGCTCCTTGAGCGCCAGCAGCGCCTGCAACACCTGAGGATCAGGCTCCTTCAGGAAGCCCGCCGCAAACTGGTGCAGCAGGCGCCGGATGTCTTCGGCGGCCGCCATGAAGGCCTCGGCTTGCGCCGGCAGGCCCCGCGACTGCGGCTGTGCCTGCAGCAGGGCATTTTCAAGCGCACGCGCCATCTCCGACAGCGCATGGAAGCCGACAGTGGCCGAACTGCCGGCCAGCGCATGGGCCAAGCCCACCGTGGAGTCCGGGACCGGCTGGTTGAGCTCCAGCGACCATTCGGTCAGCTCGGTACTGAGGCGGCGAATCCATTCGTCGGCTTCATTGAGGTAAACGTTGTAAAGCGGAATGCCGATGCGCAGCGAGCCTATCACCTTGACCTGTTCATCAGCCGCCGCTGCAACCGCCGCGGGCTCGGCCACGGGCGCCGGTTCCGGCGCCGTAAGCTCGGGCAGGTCAAAGTCCGGCAGGGGCTCCGGCACGGCAGCGGTGACGGGCGCGGATTCAGCCATGCCCGACACAGCCGACAGGCTGTCAAAGTCAATGCCATCAATTTCCATGGGCAGGTCGGCCACCGCCGCCACCGGGGCGGGCTCTGCGGGCGTGGCAGCCACCGCTGCCGGACTGTCGGTCACTGCCGGGATGTCGAAATTGAAGTCCGCGCCGAGGTCCGAGCCCGGCATGGCCGCGGCCTCGGCCACTTCGATGTCGGCCGATCCGAGATCAAAGGCAAACGGGTCCACCTCCGCCGAGGGTGCCGGGCCAGGCGTTGCCACAGGTTCGGCAGTAGCTGCCACGGCGGGGAGGTCATCAAACAGGTTGGCCAGCGGGTCCACCGCGGGCAGTGGTTGTACCGCGGGCAGCGTTTCCACCGCAACGGTCGCTTCCGGCAGGGCCAGCGGTACCACGCGGCCCTCCAGCCGCAACCCCTCGGCAGACGCACGGAAAACGCCGGCCTTCCAGCCAGCGTCAACACCCGTGGCGATGTCTTCAGTCCAGCGACCAAACGCCCGCATGGCATCGCCACTCAGGCTGCGCAGTTCGTCGGTTGCCGGCTTCTGGTCTGCCAGCCAGGTGTTGAGCAACTGCTCCATGGACCATGCCGCTTCACCGAACTCGGTAAGCCCCACCATGCGGGAGCTGCCCTTGAGCGTGTGGAACGCACGGCGCAGCGTGGTCATCTCGCCCAGATTGCCGGGGTCGCTGTCCAGCGCCGCAATGGCCGTCAGGCCGTTTTGCACCACTTCGCGGGCTTCCTCCAGGAAGATGTCGCGCAGGTCATCCTCTTCAATGTCCACGTCACTGCCCGCCGCCGGTGCGGGTGCCGGCGACACCGGCTGCACTGCGGCGGCAAGGTTGCTCAGTGCGGCCGTCGTCGCGCCGGCGTCGTGGGCCGAAATGGCCGCGGCGACTTCGCGTGCCGAATGCGCGAGGCCCGGCTGCTCTGCCAGCACCGCCTGGGTGGCAATGGTGTCGAGCTTCATCGACAGCGCATCGCCCGCGTCGCCGGCACCGGCGCCACTGACCACCGACATGACATCCTGGGACAGCGAGTCATCCGCCGGTTCATCGAGGCTGTGATCGGCGACGGGCGCTGCGGTACGGCCCATCAGCGGCCGAAGCTCGCCCGTACTGTCGTCATAGGCAAACAGCTTCTTTGCCAGCGCGGGCTGGTAGCTCAGCATGTCAATCAGGAAGCCAAGCGCGCCCAGGTTGTTGCCGAGTTTGTCAAAGGTGCCGGCGGCGCGGGCCTTCGCCTCGTCAATTTCGGTCACCAGGATCTGCTCGACACTGTCACGCATGCGCAAGACGGCCTGTGAAGCCTGGTCCAGGCCAAGCACCGACAACACGCCCCGCATCTGCGACAACTGCGTCGGCGCATCGCGCAAGGGTGACTTGTCCTGCGGATTGCGGAAGAACTGGTCCAGCAGCTTTTCCAGCTCGGACAGGGTCGAGCGCAGTTCCCCCACCACACTGCCCATGGTCTGCCGGTCACTGACCCGGCGGTACAGCTCTTCCATCCAGGCCTCAAGGGCCTCGGGCTGTCCCCCGGCGCGTACATGCTCGAGGCGCTCGGCCAGGCGCGAGGTGCGAGCGGCCAGCTGCGTGTCCGACGGGTCAAGGTCTTCGAACGCTGCCTCAAGGTACAGGATGGCGGTCGCCACTTCCATGGCGAGCTCGGTGGAAGGCGGCTGGCCGGAGCGCACGGTCGCTTCCATGGCACTGTTCAGGGCCTGTGCCAGGCCGCCGCTGGCCGGATGCAGCTTCACGAGGGAGTCTGTCACCAGGCTGAACTGGTCTGCCACGCCCTTGAGCTTGTTGACGTCGCCGCCCGACAGCGCCGACCAGGTTTCCTTGGCGGCCGTGATGCGCTTGCGGGCCTGGGCCAGCAGCACCGGGTCAAACCGGCCGAACTGGGGCGTCATGTAGTCCACCGGACTGAAGCGTCCGAGGTTCCAGGCCCGGCGCACCGCCGCCAGGGCCGGTGCGTCCGATTCGCGCGCTGGTGCGCCCATGGCGCAAAAGAACAGCAGATCCTGCGCCAGCCGGTCCGACACCCCGAACTCGCCCTTGGCCAGCGCCGCATATTGCATCAACACGCGCGAGGCGGCGCGTTTGACATACAGGTCGGCGCTCAGCAGTCCGAGCGACAAGGCCTCGAAATATGCAGCGGCAATCTTCCAGAAAATGCGCGGCTGTCGCGGTGTCTGCCCGGCCGCCAGCCCCAGGCTGAGGTTGACGAGACCGTGCGCCGCCTGGGCGTCGCCGCTCTTGACCACCTTCAGGACGGACTGGTCCATGCGCGAACGTGTGGTGGCGTCATAGGCCAGAGCGTCCTGCGGCAAGGCCACCTCGGGCTCGGTCCAGCGCCATTCAAAGGCCCAGAGGTCTGCGGGATGCACGCGGTCGGCGCCAGCCAGCTCCTGCACGTCCCGGTACTGCGGAAACAGCGCCACTGCGGACACAGGCTTGCCCAGAAGCACAGCCTCCAGGTAGTCCGTCAGCGCGAAGCCGGCACGTTCAATCTTGGCGGCCGAAGCCTCACTGCACAGCTCGGGCCGCTCCACGAACTTCTGGGCAGCGGCTTCCATCGCCCGCAGCATGTGGGCCGGCGCGGCCAGCCCCACCATCTCCAGCGCGCCCACGGCCTGGTGCAACTGCTGCCGGGCGATGCGCAGATGGCCACCGTCCACCGAACCGAGGTCCGAGCCCCGTGCCTGGTCGGCATCGCGCACGAATCGCCGCAGTGCGCTGGACGCTGTCTCGAGCGACTTGCGCAGTTCATCCAGCACCCAGGCCAGGGGCCCGAGGTCGTTCACCGCCAGATCAAGATCGGTTCCTGCTTCCATGGCCTACCCTTGCCGCGTACGTGACCGTGAATTTGCCCGTGCCACCGCAGAGCCGGCTTCGCCGGGCTGCAGGTGACGCCCCCTTACGGGGGAGGCGCCGAAGGCGCTTCGGGGGGGAGCCCAGTTCATGCGATCTTGAACCGCGACACCGACTGGCGAAGTTCCTCGGCCATGCGTGACAGCTCCCGCACCTGCTGCGCCGTGGAACGCGTACCTTCTCCGGTCTGCTCCGTCACCGCGAAAATGTGCTGGATGTTGCCGGCCACCACGTTGGCGGATTCGGCTTCCTTCGACGCCGAGTTCGAAATCTGCTCAATCAGGTCAGCGAGTTTTCGCGACACCTGGTCAATCTCGGTCAGGGCGGTACCGGCGTTGTCAGACAGTTTGGCCCCTTCCACCACACCCTGCGTCGAGCGTTCCATGGCGGCCACCGCGTCCTGCGTGTCCGTCTGAATGGCCTTCACCAGCGCCGAAATCTGCCGCGTAGCGTCAGCGGAGCGCTCGGCCAGCCGCTGCACTTCTTCCGCCACCACCGAGAAGCCTCGCCCGGCTTCACCGGCTGACGCCGCCTGGATGGCAGCGTTCAGGGCCAGCACGTTCGTCTGTTCGGTAATGTCGGAGATCAGTTCCGTGATTTCACCAATCTCCTGCGACGATTCGCCCAGCCGCTTGATGCGCTTGGAGGTTTCCTGGATCTGGTCGCGGATGGAGTTCATGCCGCCGATGGCGTTCTGCACAGCCTGCAAACCGGACTCGGCTGCCATCAGGGATTGGCGGGCCACCTGGGCCGACTCCTGGGCTTGTCCGGACACCTGGTTGATTCGGCCTGCCATGTCGAGCACGGACTGGCCGGTTTCGCGAATCTCGCGCAGCTGCTCGGTGGATGCCGCCAGCAGCTCGGTGGATGTGCTTTCCACCTGGGCCGTCGTCTGCGCCACCCGGGTCGCCGTGTTCTGCACGTTGCCCACCAGCTGGCGAAGTTCTTCCACCGTGTAGTTCACCGAGTCGGCGATGGCGCCGGTGATGTCTTCGGTCACCGTCGCTTCCTGTGTCAGGTCGCCTTCAGCCACTGTCTGCAATTCGTTCATCAAGCGCAAAATGGCCGCCTGGTTGGCGTCGTTCACGCGCTTGGCTTCCTGCTCCTGGCTCTCGGCTTCGAGTCGCTGCTGTTCGGCAACGATCTGGCGCTTGCGGCTGTCCTGCAGCTGAACATAGGCCAGGCCCACGGCACAGAGAATGGCGAACACGGCAGAGATCGCAAGTGCCGCCAGTGCACCGGCACCCAGACCGGTCTGGGCCGACAGCTTGCCCTGCAGGTCTTCCAGCGCACGACGCAGCGGCTCGGAGTCGGCAATGATCGCGGCCTGCGCCTCCCGCGCAGACACCAGGCCCTGCAGGTTGCCCAGAATGGCACCCGCCTGGGTACGCGTCTGCTCGTACAACTTCAACAGCGCATCAAGCCGCTCGCGGGTCTGTTCGTCCTTGGAGCCGGCCAGACGCAGCTCCGGGCTGCCATCCAGCAGGCCCTGGGCAATTTCCTTGAAGGAGTTCAGGTCCTTGCCCAGCAGGAACACCGCCTCGGGCGACACACCCTCCATCGTCAGGAATTCGTTGGCTGATTTGCCGATGCGCTGCGTCAACATCACCAGCTGGCCGGCGGCGGAAATTTCTGCCGGCGCGGCGTTTTGCTGCAGCTTGAGCGACGACACCGTCTCCGCAATTTCCAGCAGGTCAGAGGACTGCCGGTTGATGGTCCGCAGGGCGTTGCCCACCTGCGTCAGGATCTTCTGCTGGCCCATCACGGTGCCGGCGTTCTTTTCGGCCCGCTCCATCAGCGGCGTGATCTTGTTCACGTCTTCCAGCAGTTCGGCGCTGACCGGCTGCAGGCGCAGCTGGTCGTCACCCGCCGACAGGCCGCGCACGGTCTTGGCCAGCACGTCCGCGCTCTCCTTCACGTCCGGAAACGCCTGGGCCGAGCCCACCAGCGCCTGTGATACCGATTTTGCAAGGCGTTGCGACTGCATCAGCGACTGCCCGGTACCGGCCACCTGCTGGGCGACCCGGTCGGCCTGATTCAGCGCGAATACGGTCACCGCACCCAGCACCACCAGCGAGAAGGCCAGCAAGATGAACAGGATCCGCTGGTGCTGAACAATGGTCCGGCGTCCCAGCAGCGGAACCGACACCAGTTCTGCATCTTCCACGGGCGGCTGGCCTGCCATCTCATCTTCGCCAGCCATCCGGCTTGCCGGTGCGTCATCGGGCCGCTCGGGCTCGACCGTCATGGCCGTGGTGGTGTTGCCCGACGCTTCCATGGCACCGGTTGCCAACGGGTCCATGGAGCCATCCGGCATGCCAAGACTGAGGTCGGCCTCGGTCTCGGCAGGTTTCTTCTTGGAGAACAGTTTGGTGAGTTGGTCAACGACGGACATGATGCAGCCTTCCGGGAAAACTGAAGCGCGCCTACGCGCTGATGCTCAGGAATTGGGGTTGTTGCGACAGCGTCTGCAGGTTGATTTCCTGCCAGTACGCACCATTGGCATCGACAAAGCCGGAGCCGAAGTAAGCCGGCGAGCCTGCGGGCGGCTCGCTGGACGAGGTAAACGCTTCGGCGTTGCGCAGGCCAGCAAGCCGGTCAATCAGCAGGGCGCAATTGATGTCAAGCAGTGCATTGAGCGCGACCAGGCGCGACTCGGAACGCGCCAGCTCCGAGCGCATGCCTGGCGAACTGCCCGTGACAAAGCTTGCCAGGTCCACCACGCCATAGAGGCCGCCGCGCAGGTTGGCGACGCCGAGGAACCAGGGCTGCGTGTACGGCACGGGCTGCGCGCTGGCCCAGGGGAAGATTTCCCCGGACTGGCTCAGCGGAAACAGGTAACGGGCACCGGCAGCCTCCACGGCGAGCCACGCAGCCGCCACGCCCTCGGTTCGGGCCGCCTGCAGCCGGGTGGCCAGGCGGCTTTGAAGTTCGCGGAGTGCTTCTCTGTTGGCCATGCGTTATGGGTGACGGCGGCGGATCAGCTCAGCGCCTTGATCTTGGCCATCAACTCGTCAGCGTCCACCGGTTTGGTGATGTAGTCACGCGCGCCCTGGCGCATGCCCCAGACGCGATCGGTTTCCTGATTCTTGCTGGTGCACATGATGATCGGCACGTCTGCGTACAGGGGGTCGCGGGTGATGGCACGGGTGAGCTGGAAGCCGTTCTGTCCGGGCATCACCACGTCCATCAGGATCAGGTCGGGTTTTTCTTCGGCCAGGCGGCGGAAGGCATCCTCGGCGTTTTCCGCAGTCTTCACGGTAAAGCCGTTCTTCTGCAGCAAATCCGTCATGAACATCAATTCGGTCTTGGAATCGTCCACGACCAGTACCTTGTGAATGGGCATCACGCTACTCCTTGTTGTTGTGCACCAAACTGCAGCACGGTCTGCAGCAGCTGGTCCTTGGTGAACGGCTTTGTCAGGTAATCCTGGGAGCCAACCATGCGACCCCTCGCCTTGTCGAAAACGCCGTCCTTGGATGACAGCATCACCACCGGCACGGACGCGAATTTCGCGTTGCGCTTGATGATGGCGCATGTCTGGTAACCATCCAGACGGGGCATGAGGATGTCGCAGAAGATCAGGTTGGGCAGGTAGTCATTGACCTTCGCCAGCGCGTCGAAGCCGTCCTCGGCGAGCATGACTTCGTGGCCGCCCTGCTTGAGGAAAATCTCGGCGCTGCGGCGTATGGTGTTGCTGTCGTCAATCACCAGGACCTTGAAGCCTGATCCGTTCGTGCTCACTTGACGCTGCTCCTCATTCTTTCAACGACGTCGGGCCGCGCATCCCGCCATGCGGCTACCTCAGATCTGAACCATCTCAAAATCTTCCTTGCGCGCCCCGCATTCAGGGCAGGTCCAGTTCATCGGCACCGCAGCCCACGGCGTTCCGGGCGCGATACCATGATCAGGGGCTCCGCTGGCTTCATCGTAGATCCACCCGCAGATCAGACACATCCAAGTTTTAGTTTCGGTCACAGCTTAAAGGGCCTTCGCATAGAATGCAACGATTGTATCGAGGCACTGCGAACGAGCCGCGCGCAAGCCGCCGCCACTGTTGAGATCAGGCCTATGACAAACCCCAATTCCCCTGCCGCGCCAACCGGTGCCGCGCCCGGCGACGAAGCCGACGGCGAGAGCCCGGCGTGCGTCTTGGTGTTCAATGCAAATGACCCCAGCGGCGCTGGCGGCCTGGCCGGCGACGTGACGGCGATTGCCTCGGTAGGCGCCCATGCACTGCCGGTGGTCACGGGTGCCTACACGCGTGACACGGCCGAGATCCTGGACCATTTCGCCTTCGACGAGGAGTCGGTATCCGAGCAGGCGCGCACCATCCTGGAAGATGTCCCGGTGCAGGTCATCAAGGTCGGCTTCGTCGGCGGGCCGGAGAACATCTCCGCGGTTGCCGAAATTGCCGCGGACTATGCCGATGTGCCGCTGGTCGCCTACATGCCCAACCTGTCGTGGTGGAACGAGGGCCAGATTGACCTGTACCTGGACGCCTTCCGCGAGCTCCTGCTGCCGCAGACCACCGTGTTGGTAGGAAACCACAGCACCCTTTGGCGCTGGCTGCTGCCCGACTGGGGCAGCGACCGCAGCCCGACCGCGCGCGACATTGCCAAGGCGGCCTCGGAACTGGGGGTGCCGTACACGCTCGTCACGGGCATTCCGCTGCCCGACCAGTTCATCGACAACGTGCTGGCCACCCCGCAAACCGTCCTCGGCAGCGAGAAGTTCGAGCGCTTTGATGCCGTGTTCTCGGGCGCGGGCGACACGCTGTCGGCCGCACTGGCGGCCCTGATCGCCAGTGGCAGCGACCTGGCCGCCGCGGCCACCGAAGCGCTGAGCTACCTCGACCGCTGCCTCGATTCGGGCTTCCGCCCGGGCATGGGCAACGTGATTCCCGACCGCCTGTTCTGGGCCCAGCCCGACACCGGCGACGAAGCCGCCAACGACCAGATGGAAGCCCTGCAGGGCTTCGACATGCCACCCCATGACACCAAGCACTGACACCGACCGCAACCAGCAACTCTTTGACCGTGCCCGCAAGACCATTCCGGGGGGCGTGAATTCCCCGGTCCGCGCCTTCCGTGCCGTCGGCGGCACGCCGCGGTTTGTGCAGCGCGCGCAGGGCGCCTACTTCTGGGATGCCAACGGCAAACGCCACATCGACTACATCGGCTCCTGGGGGCCGATGATCCTGGGCCATGGTCACCCTGCCGTGGTGGAGGCTGTGCAGAAGGCCGTGCTGGAAGGCTTCTCGTATGGCGCGCCGACCGAGCGCGAAATCGAACTGGCCGAAGAAATCCTTGGCCTGGTCCCGTCCATGGACATGGTGCGGCTGGTCAGCTCCGGCACCGAAGCGGCGATGAGCGCCATCCGCCTCGCGCGCGGCGCCACCGGGCGCAGCAAGCTCATCAAGTTCGAGGGCTGCTACCACGGCCACGCCGATGCGCTGCTGGTCAAGGCCGGCTCGGGCCTGGCGACCTTCGGCAACCCGACCAGTGCCGGCGTGCCGCCCGAAGTAGTGCAGCACACCCTGGTGCTGGAGTACAACAACGTGTCCCAGCTGGAAGAGGCGTTCGCGCTGCACGGCAAGGAGATCGCCTGCCTGATGATCGAACCGATCGCGGGCAACATGAATTTCGTGCGGGCCAGTGTGCCCTTCATGAAACGCTGCCGGGAGCTGTGCACCGAGTACGGCGCGTTGCTGGCGTTTGACGAGGTGATGACGGGCTTCCGCGTGGCGCTGGGCAGCGCGCAGAGCGTTTACGCCAAAGCCCTGCCGGGCTTCCGGCCCGACATCACGGTTCTTGGCAAGGTCATCGGCGGCGGCATGCCTCTGGCCGCCTTTGGCGGCTCGCGCGCCGTGATGGAGCAGCTGGCGCCGCTGGGCCCGGTCTACCAGGCGGGCACGTTGTCGGGTAATCCGGTGGCCACCGCCTGCGGGCTGGCCACGCTGCGCGAGATCCGCAAGCCGGGCTTCTTTGATGCGCTGTCCGCCAAAACGCGCAAGCTGGTCGATGGCCTGAGCACCGCCGCCCGCAGCGAAGGCGTGGCCTTCAGTGCCGACTGCGAAGGGGGCATGTTCGGCTTTTTCCTGCTGGACGCGTTGCCGCAAAACTACCCGGCTGTGATGAAGAGCGACGGCGCCCGGTTCAACACCCTGTTCCACGGCCTGCTGGACCGTGGCGTTTACATCGCGCCGGCGCTGTACGAAGCCGGCTTTGTGAGCGGCGCGCACTCCGACGCCGATATCGCAGAGACGGTGGCAGCCGCAGCAGCCATCTTCAAGTCGCTATAAATTCAATAGCGCCTTACGCAGTACCGGCGCGGGCTACAGCCGTTTCGCCCGATCTCAGTGGCGGAAATGCCGCACCCCTGAAAAGACCATGGCCACGCCGCGCTCGTCGGCAGCGGCGATGACTTCCTGGTCGCGCATCGAGCCCCCTGGCTGGATGACGCAGTCGGCGCCCGCGTCCACCACCACGTCCAGCCCGTCGCGGAACGGAAAGAAAGCGTCGCTGGCCACCACCGTCCCCGCCAGCGACAGGCCGGCGTGCCCGGCCTTGATGCTGGCGATGCGCGCAGAATCCAGCCGGCTCATCTGACCAGCGCCCACCCCCATGGTCATGCCGTCCTTGCAGAACACGATGGCGTTGGACTTGACGTACTTGGCCACCGTCCAGGCAAACAGCAGGTCCTGCAACTGCTGCGGTGTGGGCGCCTTTTTGGTCACCACCTTGAGGTCGGCGAGCGAAAGCACCTTGTTGTCGGCCGTCTGCATCAGCAGGCCCGAGCCCACGCGCTTGACGTCCATCAGGTTGCGGCCGTTGTCCCAGTCGGTCTTGCCGCCCGGTGGCAAATCGATCTGCAGGATGCGCACATTGACCTTGGCCTTGAACACTTCGAGCGCCTTGGCGGTGAATGCGGGCGCCATCAGCACCTCGACGAACTGCTGGCTGATGGCCTGGGCGGCCGCGCCGTCCAGCGTGCGGTTCAGCGCAATGATGCCGCCGAAGGCCGATGTGGGGTCGGTCTTGAACGCCTTGGTGTACGCCGCCAGCGCATCCGGGCCCACGGCCACGCCACACGGGTTGGCGTGCTTGACGATCACGCAGGCCGGCGTGTCGAAGCTCTTGACGCATTCCCAGGCGGCATCCGCGTCGGCGATATTGTTGTAGCTCAGTTCCTTGCCCTGCAGTTGCCGGGCCGTGACCAGCGAGCCGGGGGCCGGGTACAGGTCGCGATAGAACGCGGCCTGCTGGTGCGGGTTCTCGCCATAGCGCAGGTCCTGCAGCTTCACAAAGCGGCCATTGGCCTGGCCCGGGAACAGCGAGTGGCTGCCGTCGGCCTGGATGCCCGAGAGGTAGTCGCTGATCGCCGCATCGTAGTTGCTGATGCGGTTGAACGCTGCCACCGCCAGCGCAAACTTTGTCTGGTCACTGAGCGTGCCACTGGCCTTGAGTTCATCCAGCACGCCCGGGTACTGCGAGGCATCGGTCAGCACCGCCACATCCTTCCAGTTCTTGGCCGCACTGCGCACCATGGCCGGGCCGCCGATGTCGATGTTCTCGATGGCATCCTCCAGCGTGCAACCGGCCCTGGCCACCGTTGCCTCGAACGGGTAGAGGTTGACCACCAGCAGGTCGATGGTGTCGATCCCATGCGCCTTCAGCGCCGCCATGTGAGCCGGCAGGTCGCGGCGCGCCAGCAGTCCGCCATGCACCTTCGGATGCAGCGTCTTGACGCGGCCGTCCAGCATCTCGGGGAAGCCGGTGACTTCCGCCACCTCCGTCACGGGCAGTCCCTGCTCGGCCAGCAGTTTTGCGGTGCCACCCGTGGAAATGAGGCCGATGCCCATGGCGTGCAGCGCGCGCGCCAGTTCGACGACGCCGGTTTTGTCAGAGACGGAGATGAGTGCGTTCATTTGATGAGTTTGTGTTCGACGAGTTTCTTGCGCAAGGTGTTGCGGTTCAGACCCAGCCATTCGGCGGCCTTGGACTGGTTGTTGTCGGCCCGGGCCATCACCACTTCGAGCAACGGCTTCTCCACAACCTTGACCAGCATGTCATACATGCCGTCGGGCTCGGTGCCCCGCAAATCCTTGAAGTACCCCTCAAGGCTTGCGCGCACGCATTCTTCAATCTGCTTTTTGCTCATGCGCTTGCTTCCACCGTTTCATCCAGGCCCAGGCCCGCTGCGGCAGCGGCTGGCATGCGGTCCATCCGCTGGCCCAGTTCGTCAAGGAAATCCGCTACGGCCTGCCACTGGGCCCTGCTGTCTTCCAGCAGGTTGATGCGGGCACGAAAGGCTTCGCCACCGGGCAGCGCCCTCACATACCAGCCAATGTGTTTGCGCGCGCTGCGCACGCCGGTGAATTCGCCGTACAGCGCATAGTGGTCCTGCAGGTGGTCCAGCAGCACGCGCCGGACCTCGGCCACCAGCGGCGGCGCCAGCTCGGTGCCGGTGGCCAGGAAATGCGCCACCTCGCGGAAGATCCAGGGCCGTCCCTGGGCAGCGCGGCCGATCATCAGCGCATCGGCGCCGGTGCGGGCCAGCACGGCCCGGGCTTTTTGCGGCGTGGTGATGTCGCCGTTGGCCACCACCGGCACGCGCACAGCGTCTTTCACGGCGGCGATCGTGTCGTACTCGGCCTCGCCCTTGTAGCCCTGCTCCCGCGTGCGGCCGTGCACGGTGAGCATCTGCACACCCGCACGCTCGAACAACCGGGCCAGCGTCACCGCATTGCGTTGCGCCTGGCACCAGCCCGTTCGCATCTTGAGCGTCACCGGCACGCCGCGTGGCGCACACGCGGCCACCACGGCCTCGACAATCTGCAGGGCCAGCGCTTCGTCCTGCATCAGGGCCGAGCCAGCCCACTTGTTGCAGACCTTCTTGGCCGGGCAGCCCATGTTGATGTCAATGATCTGTGCGCCACGGTCAATGTTGTAGGCGGCCGCCTCGGCCATCATCGCGGCGTCCGTGCCGGCAATTTGCACCGCAACAGGACCCGGCTCACCCGTGTGGTCGGCACGGCGCGAGGTCTTCAGGCTGTTCCAGAGTTCGCGCCGCGACGTCACCATTTCGCTGACGGCGTAGCCCGCGCCCAGCTTCCGGCACAGTTGGCGGAACGGCCGGTCTGTCACGCCCGCCATCGGTGCGGCGAACAGGTTGTTCGCCAGGAGATGGGGGCCGATGTGCATGGGAGTGGAAAGCGCGGGCTGCTGAAAAATGAGGCACGATTGTAGCTGCTCAAAATTTCAGCAATTGAAATCCGGCAGCGCCAGCGCCTGCCTATACTGGACGCCATCCATGGAAGCCTGGCTCGAACATCTGCTGGTACTGCTGGCGCTGCCCAGATTCGGCCTGAGCACGGTGTTCGTGGTGTCCTTCGTCTCGGCAACGCTGCTGCCCATGGGCTCCGAGCCTGCCGTGTTCGGCCTGGTCAAGCTCAATCCTTCATTGTTCTGGCCTGCCATCCTGGTGGCCACCGCCGGCAACACACTGGGCGGCGCGGTGGACTGGTGGATGGGCTACGGCGCGCACAAGGTGGTCAACAAATACGGCCGATCGGCCACCCATTTGCGCGCGCTGGCCTGGCTGGAAAAGCTCGGGCCCCGTGCCTGCCTGCTCGCCTGGCTGCCTGCCGTGGGCGACCCGCTGTGCGCCGTGGCGGGCTGGCTCAGGTTTCCGTTCTGGTCTTGCCTTGGCTACATGCTGATCGGCAAGTTCCTGCGCTACCTGGTGATGACGGCAGCGCTGCTGTATGTGTTCCCGTCCTGAGGCGCGGCGGCCTCAGACGTTGAACAGGAAGTTCAGCACGTCGCCGTCCTTGACCACATATTCCTTGCCTTCGCTGCGCATGCGGCCCGCGTCCTTGGCACCCTGCTCGCCCTTGTACGCGATGTAGTCGTCAAAGGCGATGGTCTGGGCCCGGATGAAGCCGCGCTCGAAGTCGGTGTGGATCACACCGGCCGCCTGCGGGGCGGTGTCGCCAATGTGAATGGTCCAGGCCCGAACTTCCTTCACGCCGGCGGTGAAGTAAGTCTGCAGGCCCAGCAGCTTGAACGCCGCGCGGATCAGCCGGTTCAGGCCGGGTTCGTCCTGACCGATTTCGGCCAGGAACATCTGCTTGTCTTCATCACCCATGTCGGCCATCTCGGCTTCCATCTTGGCGCAGATCGCCACCACGGGAGCGTTTTGCGATGCCGCGTATTCGCGAAGGCGGTCCAGGTACGGGTTGTTCTCGAACCCGGTTTCGTCGACGTTGCCGACAAACATGGCCGATTTGGCGGTGATCAGGCACAGCGGCTTGAGCAGCGCCTTTTCCTCGTCGCTGAAAGACAGCGCCCGCGCGGGCTGTCCTTCATTGAGGGCCGCCTGCACCCGCGTGAGCACCTGCACCAGCTTCGCGGCCTCCTTGTCGTTGCCCGACTTGGCCGCCTTGGTATAGCGCTGCAGGGCCTTGTCCACGGTGCCCAGGTCGGCAAGGCAGAGCTCGGTCTGGATCACCTCGATGTCAGCCACCGGGTCCACCCGTCCCGCCACGTGAATCACGTTGGGGTCGTCGAAGCAGCGCACCACGTTCACAATGGCGTCGGTCTCGCGGATGTGTGCCAGAAACTGGTTGCCCAGCCCCTCGCCCTTGCTGGCACCCGCCACCAACCCGGCAATGTCGACAAATTCGACGATGGCCGGCACCACGCGTTCGGGCTTGACAATTTCGGCGAGTTTCGCGAGCCTCGGGTCTGGCAGCTCGACGATGCCCACGTTCGGTTCAATCGTGCAAAACGGGTAGTTCTCCGCCGCAATGCCTGCCTTGGTCAAGGCGTTGAACAGGGTGGATTTTCCGACGTTGGGCAGGCCTACAATGCCGCACTTCAAGCTCATGACAGTTCCCGAAAATCAAGCCGGCAAGTGTATGCGATGCGTCGCATGCGCCTGGGGGGCGGGTGTGCGGGTGCTGCGCGCGGCGGGCCTGGCACTGGTACTTGGCATGGTCGCCCTGGCCTCGGCGCAGACACCCCGCGCCGCAACGGTGCAGCTCAACGACGCGGCCGGCACGATCGAGGCCGAAGTGCTCGGCCATCACTGGCTGGATGCCGGCGGAACCGCAACGATCGACCAGGTGGCGCGCGGCGCTGTGGCGCGGTTCCAGCCGCAGCGCGAAGGGCTGATCTACACCATGGGGGACACCGGTGCACTCTGGCTGCACTTCCGGCTGGAGCGACCGGCCGGCCAGCAGGACCGGTGGCTCATGGAGTTTCCGATCCCGGTGCTGGACCTGGCCACGGTGTACCAGCAGGACGCGCGCGGCCAGTGGCAGGCCCAGACCGCCGGCGACACGCTGGCCGTCAGCAGCTGGCCCGAGCCCGGGCGCTACCCGGTGTTTCGCCTCGACCTGCCGCCCGGCCAGGCCCGCGACGTGTACGTGCGGCTGCGCCACGTCACGCCCATCAGCCTGCCCGTGCGGCTGACCACGGACACCGCCCACGGCCAGCGCATCCAGATGGAATACATGGGCCTGGGCATGGCCTATGGCGCGCTGGTGCTGCTGATCGCAGCCTGCCTGGCGCAATCGTGGGTGTACCGCGACGCGGCCTACGCCTGGTACTCGGCCTATGCCTCCATCATGACGCTGGCCGTGGCCGCCTATACCGGCGTGGCAGGCCACCTGCTATGGAGCAGCAGCGGGTTCTGGACCGACGCCTCGCAGGGCGTGCTGGCGGTGCTGGCCGGTGGCGCAGCGCTGCTGTTCGTGCGGCATCTGGCCGGAGTGTCGGCCCGCCTGGTCTGGCTGGACCGGCTGGTGGCCTGGATGGGCTGGTGTGGCGGCGCACTGGCGGTTGCGTTCCTGGTTTCACCCAAGCCGGTCGGTCTGGTCATGGTGGGGGTTTATGTCGGCATGGCGGCGGTCACCAACATCTGGATCGCCTGGCTGGCCTGGCGGCGTGGCGACGTGGTGGGCCTGTGGGTGCTGGGGGCCTACATTCCGCTGGGCCTGTCGGTGTTGCTGGTGGTGCTGCGCATCTTCGGGCTGCTGCCGATCTCCTTCGGTACGCAATACGCCGTGGTGCTGGGCGCCGCGCTGGAGGTGCCGCTGCTGCTGGTGGCCCTGAGCATCCGTTCGCGCGAACGCCACGGCGCGCAGATCCGGGAACTGGCGCTGTCCAGCCAGGACGCCCTGACCGGCCTGCTGGCACCCCACCTGTTCCACGACCGGCTGCGCCAGGTGGTCGCCCGCTACAAGCGGGACCAGCAGGACGCAGCCGTCGTCTACATCGACCTGGTCAACTACCCGCGCATCAAGAGCTTCTATGGCGTGTCCGTCGCCGAGCGGAGCCTGCTGCGCAGCGTCATCAAGCTGCGCCGCCTGCTGCGCGATGTGGACACCGTCAGCCGTGTCGGCGAGGCACGGTTCGGCCTGATCCTGGAGGGCGTGTCATCACGCTCGGCCGTCGCCGACCGCGCGGCCCGCCTGATTGCGGCCGGCTTGATGCCGCTCAAGGGGCTCAAGCCAGAGGTCACATTGCAGTTCCACGTGGCCGCCGTGCTGATGGGCGAACGCCCCATGGAAGCCCCGGCACTGACCGAAGCGCTGGCGGCACTGCTGGGCAGCATGTCATCGCGCACCCGGCGGCCGATCCGCTTCGTGGAGCCCGAATCCACCGAACGCATGCCCGTGGAACAAAGCTCGATGCATGGCGCTGACGACAGCTCGCTGATGCAGACCAGCGGCCAGGAACATCCGGCTCAGTCGAACGCGTAGTTCCCCGCCACCGGCTGGCCCACGCGCAGCACCTGTTCCAGGCCCGCCGTGACAATCACGTTCATGCCAAAGGTGACAGCACCGTTCAGGCGCGCGTCCTGCCGGTAGGCCTGCAGGGCATCGCCCACTGCGGGGCTGCTTTGCCCGGTGGCCGGGTCGACATTGGGGATGGGACAACGGGCGCAGGGCTTCACGGGCAGCAGCTCGACAGGGGCATCGCCGGTGTCAATGCGCAGGCTGGCCAAACGGTCTTCGTCATGCGCCTCCACACCGACCAGCACGACGTTGGGGCGAAACCGCTCGATGCCCACGGGGGCGTGCCCGGCGTTGGCCAGCCGTGCATTCAGCCCGTCGAGCGAGGCTTCACTGGCCACCAGCAGGGGGTAGCCGTCGGAGAACTGGTTCAACGCCTCCACGCCACGAGTCCACTGCAGGCTGGACAGGCGGCGGACATCGGGGTCAAAACGCGCCAGACGGAGCTTCTGGCCGAGAAAGTCCGAGAACCACTGCGCCGCCGTGTCGCCCATGTCGTAGGCGCTGACTTCATCGTCCCAGACCCGTACCTTGCAGGGCTGCTCCACCGCGTCCAGCGCAATGTGCAGCGCCAGCATGCCGGGCGCCCGCAGCACCATGTCATGGAAACGCATTTTGGGCACGATCAATGCCATGCGGGGCAGTTCGCGCTGGCTGACAAACTCACCCTGTTCGTCCACCACCATCCAGGCGCGGTCGAATTCAAGCCCGGTCTCTGTCAGCACCGCCTCCTGGAGTTCCACGCCCCCGCAGGATTTCACGGGGTAGATGAAAAGCCTCGAAATGCGGCCATGGACATCGGATGGGGCGGCGCTCACAGGGATTCCTCGCAGGGTCGGGGCTCGTATTGTGCCCGCCTCCTACAATTCCCTGCATGAGCGCAACCATTGACGTCTGCATTCGGGGCGCCGGCATCGTCGGACGCACGCTGGCCCTGCTGCTGGCGGGCGAACGCCTGCGGGTGGGGCTGGTCCAGTCGGCCGCGCCCGGCACGTCGGGCGGTGATGTGCGCGCCTACGCGCTCAACGCGGCATCGCGACAGCTGCTGGCGTCATTGCGGGCCTGGCCAGCCGCACAGCACGCCACGCCGGTCCAGACGATGCAGGTGCATGGAGACAACGGCGGCGAGGTGCGCTTCACGGCCGCCGAACAGGGCGTGGAAGCGCTGGCCTGGATCGTGGATGTACCCGCCCTGGAGGCCAGCCTGGCCGAAGCCGTGCGCTACCAGCCGCTGATTGAGTTGCTGGACCAGCCGCGGCCAGCCGCCCTCACCGTGGTGTGCGAAGGCCGCGCCAGCACGACAAGGGCCGAGTTCGGCGTGCACTTTGACGTCACACCGTATGGCCAGCATGGCGTCGCCGCGCGACTGGACTGTGAAAAACCCCATACCTTTACCGCCCGCCAATGGTTCGGCGGAGGCGAGATTCTGGCTTTTTTGCCGTTGTCGCAGCCCTCGGGGAACTCGGTGGCGCTGGTCTGGTCTGTACCGGAGGCGCGGGCGTCAGAGGTGCTGGCGCTGGCGCCGGAAGAATTCACCGCAAGGCTGGAAACCATGAGCCGCGGGGCCCTGGGCAAGCTGTCATTGATCAGTGCCCGCGCGGCCTGGCCACTGCAGCTCGCGCGGGCCAGCCGCTGGTGCGGTCCGGGCTGGGCACTGGCCGGGGACGCAGCCCACTCGGTGCATCCGCTGTCAGGCCAGGGACTCAACCTCGGCCTGGCCGATGTGCAGGCGCTGGCCAACGTGTTGCGCGAACGCGAGTACTGGCGTTCGGTCGGGGATGAGAAGCTGCTGCGTCGCTATGAACGGGCGCGCAAGGCCGACGTGCTGCTGCTGGGCGCCTCGACCGACGGGCTGCAGCTGCTGTTTGCCGATGACAGTGCGCCGGGCCAGACGCTGCGCAACTGGGGCATGAATGGATTTGAACGCAGCGGCCCACTCAAGCAATGGGTGGCCCGCCGGGCGATGGGGCTGAACTGAGACACGAGGACCAACGGCGCAGCAATGCGCAACGGAAACACCATGAACATCATCAAGACCATGCTGGCAGCGGCGCTGCTGGCCATCGGCGTGACAGCGCTGGCCCAGGAAGCCACCATCCGCAAGAACCTGGCCGAACGCGTGCCGCAACTGCAGGCGATTGACGAGATCACCAAAAGCCCGATGCCCGGCCTCTGGGAAGTGCGGGTCAATGGCACCGAGATCCTGTACACCGATGCCGAGGGCAACTTCATCATCCAGGGCAGCCTGATTGACACCAAGCAGCGCCGCAACCTGACCGAGGAGCGCATCGACAAGCTCACGGCCGTGGCTTTCGACAGCCTGCCGCTGAAGGATGCCTTTGTCATGGTGCGCGGCAACGGCAAGCGCAAGCTCGCGGTGTTTGAAGACCCGAACTGCGGCTACTGCAAGCGCTTCGAGCGCGACCTGCAGAAGGTGGACAACGTCACGGTGTACCTTTTCCTGTATCCGATCCTGAGCCAGGACTCGACCGACAAGTCGCGCAACATCTGGTGCGCGAAGGACAAGGCCAAGGCCTGGCTCGACTGGATGGTGCGCGACCAGGCCCCGGCCGCCGCCAGCTGTGACGCCACCGCGCTGACGCGCAACATCGAGTTCGGCCGCAAGCACAAGATCACCGGCACGCCCACACTGATCTTTGCCGATGGCTCGCGCGTGCCGGGCGCCATCAATTCACAGCAGGTCGAGAAGTTCCTGGCGGAAGCCAAGTAACCCGGCACCCCTGACCGGCGCCATGGCTTGCGTATAGTGAGCCCATGGCCTCGAGCAAGAAAACCAGTGTTCCGGCGGGCGTTCACTACCGCGTTGAAGTTGCCAGTGCGCACGCCCATCTGTTCCGCGTCACGCTGACCGTGTACCGACCGGCCGCCGTGCAGCGGCTGACCCTGCCGGTATGGATCCCTGGCAGCTACCTGGTGCGGGAGTTCTCCAAAAACCTGCAGCAGCTGCAGGCCCGCCAGGGCAGCCGACCGCGGGCGCTGCAGCAGCTGGACAAATGCAGCTGGTCGGTCGACGTCGATCCCGCGCAGCCGTTGCAGCTGCAGTACGAGGTCTATGCGCTGGACAACTCGGTGCGCACCGCCTGGCTGGACGCCGACCGCGGATTCTTCAATGGCACCAGCCTGTGCCTGCGCGTAGAGGGCCAGGACGATGCGCCCCACGTGCTGGAGCTGGTGGCACCCGACGGCCTGGCCGGCTGGGAAGTCGCCACCGGGCTCACACCCCACAAGATCAACAAGAAGGGGTTCGGCCGCTACGCCGCGGCCAGCTATGACGCGCTGGCGGACAGCCCGGTGGAGATGGGCCGGTTCTGGAGCGGTACCTTCCGTGCAGCCGGCGTGCCGCACCGTTTTGTGGTGGCGGGCGCCGCCGGTTCGTTCGATGGCGCCCGGCTGCTGGCCGACACACGCCGCATCTGCGAACAGGCCATCCGTTTCTGGCATGGCGCAAAAAAGCCGCCACATCAAAACTACGTGTTCATGCTGAACACGGTGGACGATGGCTACGGCGGGCTGGAGCATCGCAACTCCACCGCCCTGATCGCGTCCCGGCGCGACCTGCCACGCCTGGGGGATGCGCGCACAAGCGAGGGCTACACCACACTGCTGGGGCTGATCAGCCACGAGTACTTCCACACCTGGAACGTCAAGCGCCTGCGCCCGGCCGAGTTCGCACGCTACGACTACGGCCGCGAAAACTACACGTCCCTGCTGTGGTTCTTCGAGGGCTTCACCAGTTACTACGACGACCTGCTGCTGCGCCGCGCCGGGCTGCTGGACGACGCCGGCTATCTGAAGCTGCTGAACAAGACAATCAACCAGGTGATGCAGACCCCGGGGCGTGAGCTGCAGTCGGTCGCGCAGGCCAGCTTTGACGCCTGGGTCAAGTACTACCGGCAGGACGAAAATACGCCCAACGCCACGGTGAGCTACTACACCAAGGGCGCGCTCGTAGCCTTGTGCTTTGACCTGACGCTGCGCCGGGAAAGCCGCACCACGCTGGACGCGGTGATGCGCGGACTGTGGGCGCGCTGCGCCGGCGGGCCCATGACCGAAGACGACTTTGCCGCCGTGCTGCAGTCCCTCGGCGGCCGTTCCTTCAAGCGGGAACTGGCCCAGTGGGTCCATGGCACGCGCGAGATGCCCTTGCGCGAGCTGCTGCACCACCACGGCGTGGCCGTCACGGACGAACCGGCGCAGCTGGCACAACGCCTGGGACTGCGGGTCGCCGAGAGCAATGGGGCCATCCAGGTCAAGACCGTGCTGCGCGGGGGGGCCGCCGAGAAGGCTGGCCTGGCCGCCGGCGACGAGTGGCTGGGGGTCGAGGCCGGCGGCAGCAGCTGGCGCTTGGGCAAACTGGACGACCTGCTGTTCTACGCCGGCACCCACAAGTCGGTGACAGCGCTGGTGGCGCGCGACCGCCGGCTGTTGCGGCTGCCACTGGCGCTGCCGGGCGCCGCCACCACCTGGCGGCTGGCGCTGCGCGACGCCGCGCTGGCCAGGCCGTGGCTCGCCGCACGGGACTGATCGCCAGCATCGTGCTGGTGTTGGCGGTGCATGCGGCGCTGCTGCACTGGCTGGCGAGCGTCGTGCCGCGGCCCGACCGGCTGCTGCCGATGGCCACGCCGGTGTTCACGCGGCTGCTGCAGCCGCAAACCCCGCCGGTCGCTGTCACCAGCCCATCGTCCAGGCCAAATCGGCCTGCAACCCGCCCGGAAACTGCGCAGACCGCTATCGAATTGATAGCAACTCCAGCATCGGACTCCGCGCCCGCCAGCACCAGCGATGCTGGCGCGGCCACCGTGACGGTGGCCGACATGGCGCCGGCGGCCATGCCGGTGAGCGCGCCGGAGGCTGCCACCGCCCCTGAAACCCCGGCCACGGATCCGCTGGCCGGCTGGCCGGTGGACACGCGCATCCGCTACCGGCTCAGCGGCTGGTTTCGCGGCGAGTTGCAGGGCGAGGCCCGCGTGCAATGGCAGCGCGAGGACAGCCGCTACCAGGTACGCATCGAGATCGACATCGGCCCGTTTGTGAGCCTGCGCATGACCAGCCAGGGCGACGTGACACCTGCGGAACTGCAACCCGCGGCCTACGAGGAACTGCGGGGCAGCCGCCGCCGGCACGCCCGGCTCGGGCCCGAGCGGATCACGTTCGAGGACGGCCGCGAGCTGCCGCGACCAGCCGGCGTGCAGGACACGGCGAGCCAGTTCGTCGCGCTCAGCCACCGGTTCGCCAGCGGCCAGCAGCCGCTGGCGGTGGGCGAGGCCGTGCGCTTCTGGATGGCGCGCCCGGGCGCGGTGGACGAATGGACCTACGACGTGGTCGAACGCGTGCCGCTGCAAACGCCGACGCTGGGCGTGATCGACGCATTCCACCTGAAACCGCGGCCGATTGCCAACCCGCGCGGCAACATCACGGCGGAGATGTGGTTTGCACCCGCGCTGCAGTACCTGCCGGTGCGCATCCGCATCAACCAGGGCAGCGAGATCCACCTCGACCTGCTGGTGGACCGGATAGAGCAGAAGTGATGGTCACTTGCCCCGCAGGTCCTGCACGCGTTTCGCCTTGCCGAGGCTGCGCTCGACGCCGCCCTCGGGCCGTAGCTCGATCTTGGCGCTGGTGCCGATGTAGGTCTTGATGTCGTGCGCGAGCTGGGCGGCCGCCGCATGCGCCTGCTCGCCGTCGGATGCAACGCCGTGCCGCGTTTCCACGGCTACCGTCAGCGCGTCCAGCGGGCCTTCACGCGTCAGGATGCACAGGTAGTGCGGCGCCAGCTCGGGCCGCTTCAGGATCAACTCCTCGATCTGCGTGGGAAACACGTTGACGCCCCGCACGATCATCATGTCGTCGCTGCGGCCGGTGATTTTTTCCATGCGGCGCATGGTGCGCGCCGTGCCGGGCAGCAGGCGCGTCAGGTCGCGCGTGCGGTAGCGGATGATCGGCAGCGCTTCCTTGGTCAGGCTGGTGAACACCAGCTCGCCGATCTCGCCGTCGGGCACGGGCTCGCCCGTCTCGGGGTCGATGATCTCGGGGTAGAAATGGTCTTCCCAGATGGTCGGGCCGTCCTTGGTTTCCACGCACTCGTTGGCCACGCCGGGGCCCATGACTTCGCTCAGGCCATAGATGTCCACCGCGTCCATGCCCATGCGCTGCTCAATCGCCAGCCGCATGTCGTTGGTCCAGGGCTCGGCGCCAAAAATGCCCAGCCGCAGGCTGGATTCGGCGGGCTTGAGACCCTGGCGCTCGAATTCGTCGGCAATCGCCAGCATGTAGCTGGGCGTGACCATGATGATGTCGGGCCTGAAGTCGCATATCAGCTGCACCTGGCGCTCGGTCTGGCCGCCGCCGAACGGCACCACCGTCAGGCCCAGCCGCTCTGCGCCGTAGTGCGCGCCCAGCCCGCCGGTGAACAGGCCGTAGCCGTAGCTCACATGCACCAGGTCACCGGGGCGGGCACCGCTGGCGCGGATGCTGCGCGCCATCACATGGGCCCAGGTGTCGATGTCCTTCTGCGTGTAGCCCACCACTGTCGGCTTGCCGGTGGTGCCGCTGGAAGCGTGGATGCGCGCGCACTGCTCGCGTGGCACGGCAAACATGCCAAACGGGTAGCTGTCGCGCAGATCCTTCTTGGTGGTGAAGGGGAACTTCGCCAGGTCGGCCAGCGTGTGGCAGTCGTCCGGGTGCACGCCCGCCGCGTCGAACTTGGCGCGGTACACGGGCGAGTGGGCGTACGCATGGCGCAGCGTGGCGCGCAGCCGCTTGAGCTGCAGGCCGCGCAATTCGTCGATGCTGGCCTTTTCAATCGGCTCCAGTGCAAAACTCTTTTTCATTCGGTCTCCTCGGGCACCACGGTGCCGGCAATGCTGGCGCTCTTGCCACGGAACATGGCCACCACCTCGCCGCGCTGGTTGCTGACCTTCATGTCGTAGATGCCATGGCGGCCCTGCAGCACCTGTTCCACGCCCTCGCAGGTCAGCACGTCGCCGAGCTGGCCGGGCTTGAGGAATTCAATGCTGCAGCCGGCCGCCACGGTGACCTTGTTGTGGCTGTTGCAGGCAAAGGCAAAGGTGGAGTCGGCCAGCGTGAAGATGAAACCGCCGTGGCAGATCCTGTGGCCGTTGAGGTGCCGTTCACGCACCTGCATGCGCAGCACGGCCCGGCCGGGCTCGCAGCTCACCAGTTCCATGCCCATGGTGTCCTTGCTGGCCGTGTCGTGGGCCCACATGGCCTCGCCCACCTTGCGGGCCCGTTCGATCGACTCCATCATTCGCCCCTGAACTGCGCCGGGCGCTTTTCGCGGAAAGCCATCACGCCCTCGATGTAGTCATGCGTGCGGCCCATGGCGGACTGCGTGTCACGCTCCACGTCCAGCTGCTCGGTGAAACTGCGGGTGGCACTGCCCTGCAGGATGTGGCGCGTGGCCACCAGCGCCTTGGTCGGCATCGCGGCCAGCTTTTCTGCCATGGCCAGGGCCGCGGCCACACATTCGTCGGTCCCGCCTTCCACCACGTCCCAGATCAGGCCCCACTCTTTGGCCAGCGCCGCGGGCAATTTGTCGCCCGTCATGGCCAGCGCCATGGCACGCGCCATGCCCACGCGACGCGGCAGCAGCCAGGTGCTGCCGGCGTCCGGAATCAGCCCGATCTTGCTGAAGGCCTGGATGAAGCTCGCGCCTGCAGCGGCAATGGCGATGTCGCAGGTCATGGCCAGCGAGGCGCCGGCGCCGGCGGCCACACCGTTGACGGCTGCGATGGTCGGCATGCGCAGGTTCTGCAGGCGCCGCGCCGTGGGGTTGAACGCCTGATCGATGACCGGACCCGGGTCGGCGCGCTCCACCAGACCGGGTCCGGGCGCGAAGTCAAACTCCGCCAGGTCGGCACCGGCGCAAAAGCCGCGACCGGCACCGGTCAGCACCAGCGCGCGGATGGAGGCGTCCGCTTCGGCCTGGTCGAGTGCGGCCCACAGGTCCTTGTGCATCTGGCGGGTGAAGCTGTTGAGCGCCTGCGGGCGGTTGAGTGTGACGAGCGCCACGGCGCCCCGGGCGCTGTACAGAACAGTCGGTTCGGTCATGAAAAGTGTCTCCTGCTGTGGAATCTATCATTAACCGACCGATCGGTTGGTTAATGTTTTCCCTTGGGTATAGTCGCCCATTCCAACAGAAATGAGGAGTCACCGTGGCCTACGAAATGATTGAAGTGCGCACCGAGGGCGGCAAGGTTGGCGTCGTCACGCTGAACCGGCCCAAGCAGCTCAATGCGCTGAACAACCAGCTGATGGACGAACTGGGCGCCGCGCTCAAGGCCTTTGACGCCGATCCGGCCATCGGCTGCATGATCGTCACCGGGACCGAAAAGGCCTTTGCCGCAGGCGCCGACATCGGCGCCATGGCGACCTACAGCTTTGCCGACGTCTACAAGGGCGACTACATCACCCGCAACTGGGAAACCATTCGAAGCGTGCGCAAGCCGGTGATCGCCGCGGTCAGCGGCTTTGCGCTGGGCGGCGGCTGCGAGCTGGCCATGATGTGCGACTTCATCATCGCGGCGGACAACGCCCGATTCGGCCAGCCGGAGATCAAGCTGGGCATCATCCCCGGCGCCGGCGGCACGCAGCGGCTTCCGCGCGCGGTGGGCAAGGCCAAGGCCATGGACATGGCCCTCACCGGCCGCATGATGGACGCCACCGAGGCCGAGCGGGCCGGGCTGGTCAGCCGCGTGGTGCCGCTGGACAAGCTCATGGAAGAAGCTCTGGGCGCTGCGCTGATGATCAGCGACTTCTCGCAGATCGCGGTGATGGCGGCGAAGGAATCGGTCAACCGGGCGTTCGAGTCGGGTCTGAGCGACGGCGTGATGTTCGAGCGCCGGCTGTTCCACGCACTGTTTGCCACCCGCGACCAGAAAGAGGGCATGGATGCGTTTGTGAACAAACGCAAGGCTGCGTTTACACACGAATAGGCCCCCATCGGCGCCAGATTCCTGTATGGTCACTGGGCACCACGGTGCACGGTCGCCAGGTTGCGATGCCCGCAGCCAGCCCGGACACGCCCCAGGAGCCCCAGCCATGACCACCCGCCGCCACTTCATCCAGATCCTGCCCGCCTCGGGCGCCTTGCTGCTGGGCGCCTGCTCCGACAAGGCCCCACCGCCAGCCGCCGCCCCGGCCTCCCCGCCTGCGGCTGCACCGGCGCCTGCCCCGGCCGCCGCCCCCATGCCGGCGCCTGCCGCTGCGCCAGTGGCAGCCGGCCCGATGGTGGACGAGAAAGAGGCCGCAGCCGTGGCCCTGGGCTATGTGGCCGATGCAGCCCGGGTGGACAAAGCCAAGTACCCGAAACACGCCAGCGGCCAGGCCTGCGGCAATTGCGCGCTTTACCAGGGCACTGCCGGCGCCGCCGCCGGGCCCTGCCCGCTGTTCGCCGGCAAGCAGGTCAGTGCCACCGGGTGGTGCGGCTCCTACGTGAAGAAAACCGGCTGACCGAAGCAGCGCGCCGCGGCCGTTTGGCTATAATCATGGGCTCGGCGCTTTAGCTCAGTCGGTTAGAGCGATGGAATCATAATCCACAGGTCCGCGGTTCGAATCCGTGAAGCGCCACCAGATTCGCAACGCCTCGCGGCGTTGACCCCCAAGGCACTGTGACCCACAGTGCCTTTTTACATTGACAGCCTCTGGACATACACCATGAACCGCTGCAAACCTGCAATTGCTACATTTTTGATAGCGCTCTGCGCAGTATTGGCGGGGGCTACAGCCATTTTCCCCTCACAAGCTGATGCCCAGGCCTTGCGCCGGGACGTGCCCGCCGATGTACGGCTCGGCAACCTGGTCATCACCCAGCCACCGGACGTCACGCTGGACGGCAAGCCCGACCGGCTGTCCCCCGGTGCGCGCATCCGCAACACCAACAACCTGCTGCTGATGTCGGGCAGCGCGGTCGGGCAGACGCTGCCCGTGGTCTACCGGCGCGACGCCGCCGGCCTGATCCACGAGGCCTGGGTGCTGACACCCCAGGAGGCCGAGAAGCTCGGCGGCGTCAACACTGGCGACGCGCAGGGCTACAAGCGCTTTGCCGAATTGCTCGCCATCATCTTTGGCGCCCGCCGCTGAGGAGCCGCCATGGGCAAGAAAGTCTTCATCAAAACCTTTGGCTGCCAGATGAACGAGTACGACTCGGACAAGATGGTGGACGTGATGAACGCCGCGCAGGGCTACGAGCCGACGCAGAACGTGGACGAGGCCGACCTGATCCTGTTCAACACCTGCTCGGTGCGGGAAAAGGCGCAGGAGAAGGTCTTCAGTGACCTGGGCCGGGTGCAGCACCTCAAGAAGAAGGGCGTGCTGATCGGTGTGGGCGGCTGCGTCGCCAGCCAGGAAGGCGCCGAAATCATCAAGCGCGCGCCGTATGTGGACGTGGTGTTCGGCCCCCAGACGCTGCACCGCCTGCCGGACCTGCTGGCCGAGCGGGCGCGGCAGATGCGGCCGCAGGTGGACATCAGCTTCCCCGAGATCGAAAAGTTCGACCACCTGCCGCCCGCACGGGTGGACGGCGCCACCGCGTTCGTGAGCATCATGGAAGGCTGCAGCAAGTACTGCAGCTATTGCGTGGTGCCCTACACCCGGGGCGAGGAAGTCTCGCGGCCGTTTGACGAAGTGCTGGCCGAGATCGCCGGCCTGGCCGAACAGGGCGTGCGCGAGGTCACGCTGCTGGGGCAGAACGTCAACGCCTACCGCGGCGCCATGGGCACCACCGCCGACATTGCCGACTTTGCCCTGCTGATCGAGTACGTGGCTGACATCCCGGGCATCGAGCGCATCCGCTACACCACCAGCCACCCCAATGAATTCACGCAGCGGCTGATCGATGTGTACGCGCGGGTTCCCAAGCTGGTGAGCCACCTGCACCTGCCGGTGCAGCATGGCAGCGACCGCATTCTCATGGCCATGAAGCGCGGCTACACCGCCATGGAATACAAGAGCACGGTGCGCAAACTGCGTGCCATCCGCCCCGACATGGCCATGAGCAGCGATTTCATTGTCGGCTTCCCGGGCGAGACCGATGACGACTTCGCCAGGATGATGAAGCTGATCGACGACGTGCAGTTCGACAACAGCTTCAGCTTCATCTTCAGCCCCCGCCCCGGCACGCCGGCGGCCAACCTGCACGACGACACGCCGCATGCAGTGAAGCTGGCGCGGCTGCAGCAGGTGCAGGCGGTGATCGAGGCCAATATCCGGCGCTTCAGCGCCGAGCGCGTCGGCACGGTGCAGCGCATCCTGGTGGAAGGCCCGTCGCGCAAGAATGCCGACGAGCTGGCAGGCCGCACCGAATGCAACCGGGTGGTGAATTTCCGCGGCCACCCCCGGCTGGTCGGGCAGATGGTGGACGTGACGATCACCGGGGCCTACCCGCACTCGCTGCGCGGCGAGGTGCTGACCGCAGAAACGGTTTAGGGCGAACGCAGGCGCGAACGCTAGAAGGGCATCTTGGGCATGCCCTTCATGCCCCCCATGCGCTTGATCATTTTCATCATGCCCGCGCCCTTCATCTTCTTCATCATGCCCTGCATCTGCTCGAATTCATTGAGCAGGCGGTTCACTTCCTGAACCTGCACGCCGGCGCCGGCGGCAATGCGGCGCTTGCGTGTGGCCTTGATGAGTTCGGGCTTGCGCCGCTCCAGCGGCGTCATGCTCTGGATGATGCCTTCCTTGCGGCGCACGTCGCGCTCGGCCTTGTCCATGTCCACCTGGCCGGCCTTGGCCTGCATCTGCGCCGGCATCTTGTCCATCAGGCTGGACAGGCCGCCCATGCTTTTCATCTGCTGGATCTGGCCAAGGAAGTCATTGAGGTCAAACCCGCTGCCGCTCTTGACCTTGGCCGCCAGCTTCTGGGCGGCCTCCATGTCCACGCCCGCCGTGACCTGCTCGACCAGCGCCACGATGTCGCCCATGCCCAGAATGCGCCCGGCATGGCGCTCGGCGTCAAATACCTCGAGGCCATCGAGCTTCTCGCTGGTACCGGCAAACTTGATCGGCGCGCCGGTGATCTGCCGCACGGACAGTGCCGCGCCGCCGCGCGAGTCGCCGTCAGTCTTGGTCAGGATGATGCCGGTCAGCGGCAATGCCTCCTTGAAGGCCTTTGCCGTGTTGACCGCGTCCTGGCCCTGCATGGCGTCCACCACGAACAGTGTTTCCACCGGGTTCAGGGCGGCGTGCAGGTCCTTGATCTCGCGCATCAGCGCTTCATCAATGGCCAGGCGGCCGGCCGTGTCCACCAGCAGCACGTCAAAGAAATGCTTGCGCGCATAGTCCAGTGCGGCGTGCGCGATGTCCACCGGTTTCTGGTCAGCCGTGCTCGGAAACCATTCGGCGCCGGCTTGCGCCGTCACCGTCCTGAGCTGCTCGATGGCGGCAGGGCGGTACACGTCGCCCGACACTGTCAGCACCTTCTTCTTGCGCTTTTCAATCAGGTGCCTGGCCAGCTTGCCGGTGGTGGTGGTCTTGCCGGCGCCCTGCAGGCCGGCCATCAGGATCACCGCTGGCGGCTGCGCTGCGAGGTTGATGTCGCTGACGCCCTCGCCCATGGTGGCGGAGAGTTCGCGGCTGACGATGCCCACCAGCGCCTGTCCGGGCGACAGCGAACCCAGCACCTCCTGGCCGAGCGCCTTGTCCTTGACCCGTGCGATGAAGTCGCGCACCACCGGAAGGGCCACGTCGGCTTCCAGCAGGGCCATGCGCACCTCGCGCAGCATGTCCTGCACGTTGGCTTCGGTGATGCGAGCCTGGCCACGGATTTCCTTGACCAGGCGGGAGAGTTTGTCTGAGAGGGCGGAGGCCATGAGCGGGCTGCAGTGTCCGGCAGCGAAAGGCTAAACTGTGGGAATGATTCTAGCCAGTGTATCCCCCGTGGGCGCCGCGCTGTCGCTGGCGGCCGTGGCCGCCTACGCCACCCCGGCGCTGGCGGCTGCGCGGCTGTCCAGCGCCGGCCTGCGCACGGCCTTGATCGCCGCCTGGGCGCTGCATGCCATTGCGCTGGCCTGGAGCCTGCTGGGTGACACGCCGCGCTTCGGGTTTGCACCAGCCCTGTCGGTCACGGCCTGGCTGGTACTGACCGTCTACGCCATTGAAAGCCGGCTGTTCCCGCAGCTCAACGCGCTGGCCGCACTGTCCGGCCTGGGTGCCGCCACCGTGCTGGTGGCATTGGTGTTTCCCGGCGCGGCATTGCACATGTCCGCCTCGCCATGGCTGCCACTGCACTGGGCGCTCGGAATCGCGTCATATGGCCTGTTCGCCGCTGCCGTGGTACACGCCTGGCTGATGATGCGTGCCGAACGCGAGATCCGTCTCGCCGCCGAACCGCATTCGACCGGGCTGCCCCTGCTGACACTGGAGCGCCTGACCTTCCGGTTCGTGCAGGCCGGCTTCGTGCTGCTGTCCGCCACCCTGCTGGCGGGCCTGCTGTTCACCGAACAGCTGTACGGCGCCGGGCGCGTCTGGAAATGGGACCACAAGACAGTGTTCTCGGTGCTTTCCTGGCTGGCGTTCCTGGTGCTGCTGCTGGGGCGGGCACGGTTCGGCTGGCGCGGCCGCAAGGCAGTGCGCGTGCTGTATGTCGGCTCGCTGCTGCTGCTGCTGGCCTATGTGGGCTCGCGCTTTGTGCTGGAAGTGGTGCTGGGGCGGGCCTCATGAAATACCTGCTGGTGCTGGCCGTGGTGCTGATCGCCGTCCATGTATGGCGCAGCAACCGCAAGGCATCATCCCCGCCGCGCAAGCCCGCTGCCAAAGCCGACGCGCCCGAGGACATGGTCCGATGCGCCACCTGTTCGGTGCACCTGCCGCGGGCCGATGCTCTGGCTGGGCCGGAAGGCTTCTACTGCAGCGACGAACATCGCCTTCGTGCGGGTTCGTGAGGCTGTGTCATGGCTGATCCCAACGCGCTGGCCTCCTGGTTCGGTCTGCGGGAGTTGACACCCGAAGACTCGGCCTTCTCCCGGCTGTGGCGCGGATTCATGACCGCGCGCGTGATGATCGCGCTGGTGCTGCTGGCATTGCTGGGCGCCACCTACCTTGTCGCACCGCGACCGGCCGAGGGCTGGCTGGTGTTGATGTGTGCAAGCTACCTCGCGGCGACCCTTTTCCTGCGCGCCTTCGGCAAGCCGCGGCCTCCGGGCCAGACCTTTGATGCGCAGTGGGTGTCCACCATCGGGGTCGACCTGATTGCGTTTTCGGTGCTGCAGTTCCTCCAGGCGGGCGGCATCAGCTACATCCCGCTGTTTGCACTGCCGGTGCTGCTGGCATCGGTCCTCGGCTCCCTGCTGCTGGCGCTTGGCACCGCCGCCGCCATCACCCTGCTGCTGCTGATCGATGCCTGGCAGGTGCTGCTGCACAGCGAATCCACCTCGCGCTTCCTCCAGTCAGGCCTAACCGGCACCGGGTTTTTCATTGTGGCGCTGCTGGCCAACCAGCTGGCATCCCGGCTGGCACGTGAAGAGCAGCGGGCCCAGCGCAGCCAGCAGATGGCCCGTGTGCAGACGGAAGTCAATGAACTGGTGATCGAGGCGCTGGCCGATGGCGTGCTGGTGGTGGACGACGGTGGCACGGTGCGCGCGGCCAACCCCGCCGCGCAGCGCCTGCTCACCAGCGCCAACCCGGGCCGGCCCCTGCCCTTCGCGCTGACAGCCGAGGCGGTATGGCAACCGCTGGCCGACCTGGCCCGCCAGACGTTTCTGCTGCGCACCGCGCAGGTGGCCGATGTCGGGTTGATCGAGGCAACCCAGGCGCCGCGCCGCATCCACGTACGCACCCGTCTGACCGCGACGCACGATGCCGGCAGCGAAAGCCTGTGTGTGATGTTCCTCGAGGACCTGCGCGAGATGGAAGCGCGGCTGCGCACCGAGAAGCTCGCAGCCATGGGCCGCATGTCGGCGGCTGTGGCGCACGAGATCCGCAACCCGCTGGCCGCCATCATGCAGGCCAACGCCCTGCTCGATGAAGACCTGTCCGAGCCGGGCCAGAAAAAGCTCACGCTGATGGTGCGCCAGAACGCCCAGCGCCTGGCGCAGATTGTCGATGAGGTGCTCAACATTTCGCGGGTCCAGCACGACGGTGCGCGCCTGTCGCCAGCGGTCGTCCGGCTGGACGATGCAGTGCGCCAGGTCTGCACCGACTGGTCGCGCCAGTCGGCATGCGCCGAGACACTGAACCTGGATCTGCGCGCCGCAGGGCAGCAAGTGGTGTTCGAACCCGACCACTTGCGCCGCGTGCTGGTCAACCTGCTGGACAACGCGCTGCGCTACGCAAGCCGGATTCCGGGCGCCATCTGTGTCACAACCGAGGCCGCCACGTCGGCCCGGCCCGGCCTGCGCGTGTGGAGCGACGGCCAGCCACTGGAACACAGCGTGCAACGCCACCTGTTCGAGCCGTTCTTCTCCTCGGAAAGCCGCTCCAGCGGCCTGGGCCTGTACATCTGCCGCGAACTGTGCGAGCGTCACGGTGCGCTGATCGGTTACCAGCGTGCCGAGCGGCAGCGACAGGACGTGCCCACACCGGGCAACGAGTTTTTTGTCGCTTTCCGCGCCGACACCACGGAACAGGCCGCGGCACCGTCATTTGCCACAATCGGTTCCTGATGGCCACTCACCCCGCTTCGCCCCATGTGCTGATCGTTGACGACGAGCCCGATCTGCGCACGCTGTACGAACTCACCCTGCTGCGCGAGGGCTACCGGGTGGAGGCTGCCGCCGACCTGTCCGAAGCACGCCACCTGCTCGACACGGGGAAGTTCGACGCCATCATCACGGACATGCGGCTGCCCGACGGCCTTGGGCTCGAGCTGTTGCGGGGCCTGCAACGACAGCAACGACCCGAGCGCTGCATCGTGATGACGGCCTACGGGTCGGCCGAGAATGCGGTGGAGGCTCTGAAGGCGGGTGCATTCGACTACCTGACCAAACCGGTAGACCTGAAGCAGTTTCGTGCCGTAGTGGCGTCGGCCGTCCAGGGCACGGCCGCTCCGCGGCCGGCGCGGGCGGGCAACGGCCGGGCCACGCAAGCCGCTGAACGCGGTACTGACGCAGGCAGTGCGCTCAAGCGGCTGGTCGGTGACTCGCCGGCCATGCGGGCCGTCAAGGAGCGTATCGGCAAGGTCGCCCGGAGCATGGCGCCGGTGCTGGTGCGTGGAGAGTCCGGCACCGGCAAGGAGCTTGCGGCGCGCGCCCTGCATGCCTGCAGCCACCGGGCAGACGGGCCCTTTGTCGCGGTCAACTGCAGCGCCATCCCGGAAAACCTTCTGGAAGCAGAATTCTTCGGCGCCCGCAAGGGGTCCTACACCGGTGCCACAGCCGACCGCGAGGGCTACTTTCAGGCGGCGCGGGGCGGCACCCTGTTCCTCGACGAAATCGGAGACCTGCCGCTGACCATGCAGTCCAAGCTGCTGCGCGCCATCCAGGAACGGCAGGTCCGGTCGCTGGGCTCCACCCAGGAAGACTCGGTGGACGTACGTGTCGTCAGTGCCACGCACAAGGATCTTGCCGCCGATGTGCATGCCGGCCGGTTCCGCCAGGATCTTTACTACCGCCTCAATGTGATCGAGATCGTGGTGCCACCGTTGCGTGAGCGCCGCAGCGACTTGCCGGCGCTGTGCGAGGCCCTGCTGGCCCGCATCGCGGCCGAGTCCGGCATGCCAGTGCCGGCCCTCTCGCCCGCCGTGCTGGACCAGCTCTGTGCCATGCCGCTGCCGGGCAATGTACGCGAGCTGGAAAACCTGCTGCACCGCGCGGTGGCGCTCAGTGATGGCGATGAGCTGCAGGTGGACTTTGCCCCGACACAGGCGCCTGCACCGACGGCAGCGCCCGGGCTGGCCGCAGCGGAGCCAGCCCCGGTGCCCGCCTCGCTGCCCGTGGCCGCAGCCCCCGCTGCGGCCAGCCCGGCCGCCATTCCCGAGGACCTGCAAGCGTGGCTGGACCAGCAGGAGCGCGACATCCTGGTGCGGGCCCTGCAGGACAGCGGCTTCAACCGCACGGCAGCCGCCAACCGTCTGGGCTTGAGCCTTCGGCAGATCCGCTACCGCATCGCGCGGCTGGGGATCGCCATGCCTTGCGGCGATGAGCCCCATGAAGAAGCCGCCAGCTGATCGTGGCGGACTCTGGCGTGACGGCTGGTATGCCCACGCAAGGCGGCTGCCCTCCCCCAACGTGGGCGAACGGCCTGCAGGCGCTACCATTGACCTGATCGTTCTGCACTCCATCAGCTTGCCGCCTGGCCAGTATGGGGGGGACCAGGTGCAGCGGCTGTTCACCAACGGCCTGGACTGGCAGGCCCATCCGTACTTCCGGCAGATCGAGGGGCTGCAGGTGTCGTCGCACTTCTACATCCGCCGCGGCGGCGAGCTGTGGCAGTTCGCCAGCTGCGACGCACGGGCCTGGCATGCCGGCACATCGCACTACCGGGGTCGCGACAACTGCAATGACGACTCTGTGGGCATCGAGCTCGAAGGCCTGGAAGGCGACCAGTTCGAGGATGCACAGTATGAAACGCTGGCCGGGCTGTGTGCCGCGATTGCGCAACGCTACCCGATTGCCCACGTGGCAGGGCACGAGCATGTCGCACCCGGGCGCAAGCAGGACCCGGGACCCGGTTTCGCCTGGCAGCGGCTGCACGACGCGCTGGCCTGGCCTTCGCACTTTTTCCCCGAATCGGTGCACCTGCGGGCTGGCGACTGAGCACGCATGGCGGCGCCAAAAAGCCTTGCGCCGGATCAATTTTTTGCACCGCAACGGTAAGCATCTGTATCGGCGGCGATACACTACCCGTAGTGGCTTGTAATCACCCCAGACCCTAGATATAGTGTCCACCGGTGCGCCGCAGAGACGGCCAGAAACACGACCCGGCGCCGGACACCCGCCCTGCAGCCGCCCAACAAAAAACGCGAAAGAAGAGGAAACAATGCAGATTGCCTTGAACGAAACTGTCACCCCCCATATCCCCGTGCCCGCCACGCGTGGCACCGACCCGACCGGCAACCCGGCAACCAACCCCCTGTCCAACTACCAGATCATCCGGCGCAACGGGGCCGTGGTGCCTTTTGAGCCCAACAAGATCGCCATCGCGATGATGAAGGCCTTCCTGGCCGTGCATGGTACGCAGGGCGCGGCCTCGGCCAGCGTGCGTGAAACCGTGGACCAGCTGACCCAGGCCGTGATCCGCGCACTGGTGCGCTCGCGCCCCGGCGGCGGAACCTTCCATATTGAAGATGTGCAGGATCAGGTGGAACTCGGCCTGATGCGTGGCGGCCACCACGAGATTGCCCGGGCCTACGTGCTCTACCGCGAGCGCCGCACCCAGGAGCGGGCGCGCCAGAATGTGCAGGAAGCGCCCAAGGCGCCGGTGCTGCATGTGCTGGATGGCGGCCAGCGAGTCGCCCTTGACGTCAACCAGCTCAAGGGCCTGATCGAATCGGCCTGTGCCGGCCTGGGCGCCGACGTCAAGCCCGATCCCATCGTTGCCGAGACCATGCGCAACCTGTACGACGGCGTGCCCATGGACGAGGTCTACAAGGCGTCGATCCTTGCCGCCCGCACGCTGATCGAGAAGGACCCCGACTACACCTACGCCACCGCCCGGCTGCTGCTGCACACCATCTTCAAGGAAGTGCTGGCACGTGACATCGCACCCGCAGACATGAAGGATGCCTACGCTGACTACTTCCCCGGCTTCATCAAGAAGGGCGTGGACAACGAGCTGCTGGACGAAAAGCTGCTGCAGTTCGACCTGAAGCGCCTGGGCGCTGCACTCAAGGCCGAGCGTGATCTCAAGTTCGACTACCTTGGCCTGCAGACCCTGTACGACCGCTATTTCCTGCATGTGCGCAAGACCCGCATCGAGCTGCCGCAGGCCTTCTTCATGCGGGTGGCCATGGGCCTGGCACTCAACGAGATCGACCGCGAAGCCCGCGCCATCGAGTTCTACGAGGTGCTGTCCTCGTTCGATTTCATGTCCAGCACCCCCACGCTGTTCAATGCCGGCACGCTGCGCTCGCAGCTGTCCAGCTGCTACCTGACCACCGTGCCCGATGACCTGGACGGCATCTACGAGTCCATCAAGGAAAACGCGCTGCTGTCCAAATTCGCCGGCGGCCTGGGCAACGACTGGACCCGCGTGCGCGCGCTCGGCAGCCATATCAAGGGCACCAACGGCGAGTCGCAGGGTGTTGTGCCGTTCCTGAAGGTGGTCAACGACACGGCCGTGGCCGTCAACCAGGGCGGCAAGCGCAAGGGCGCCGTCTGCACCTACCTGGAAACCTGGCACCTGGATATCGAGGAATTCCTCGAGCTGCGCAAGAACACCGGCGATGACCGCCGCCGCACGCACGACATGAACACCGCCAACTGGATTCCTGACCTGTTCATGCGCCGGGTCATGGAAAAGGGCGAGTGGACGCTGTTCTCGCCGTCCAACGTGCCCGACCTGCACGACCTGTTCGGGGCCGACTTCGAGAAGGCCTATGTGGCTTACGAGGAAAAGGCACGCCGCGGCGAGATCAAGCCGTCCAAGACGGTGCCGGCCGCCGACCTGTGGCGCAAGATGCTCACCATGCTGTTTGAAACCGGCCATCCCTGGATCACCTTCAAGGATGCCTGCAACGTCCGCAGCCCGCAGCAACACGCCGGCGTGGTGCACTCGTCCAACCTGTGCACCGAAATCACCCTCAACACCAGCGACGAGGAAACCGCCGTCTGCAACCTGGGTTCGGTGAATCTGCTGCAGCACCTGAAGGACGGTAAGGTCGACCAGGACAAGCTCAAGCGCACCATCACCACGGCGATGCGGATGCTCGACAACGTGATCGACATCAACTATTACGCCGTCAAGAAGGCGCGCGACTCCAACCTGCGCCACCGCCCGGTGGGTCTGGGTGTCATGGGCTTCCAGGACGCGCTGTACGAGCTGCGCATTCCCTATGCCTCGCAGCAGGCCGTGGAGTTCGCCGACCAGTCCATGGAAGCCGTGTGCTACCACGCCTACTGGGCCTCGACCGAGCTGGCCCGCGAGCGCGGCAAGTACTCCAGCTACAAGGGTTCGCTGTGGGACAAGGGCATCCTGCCGCTGGACACCCTGGACCTGCTGGCCCAGGCCCGTGGCGGCTACGTGGAAGTGGACCGGTCCGCCACCCTGGACTGGGACGCGCTGCGCAAGAAGATTGCTGCGGACGGCATGCGCAACTCCAACTGCGTGGCGATCGCCCCCACGGCCACCATCTCCAACATCATTGGTGTGGACGCGTCCATCGAGCCCTGCTTCGGCAACCTCTCGGTCAAGTCCAACCTGTCGGGTGAGTTCACCGTCATCAACCACTACCTGGTGCGCGACCTCAAGCGCCTCGGCCTGTGGGACGACGTGATGGTCATGGACCTCAAGCACTTTGACGGCTCGCTGCGCCCGATCGACCGCGTGCCGCAGGAAGTCAAGGCGCTGTACGCCACCGCGTTCGAAGTCGAAACCACCTGGCTGGTGGAAGCGGCGGCACGCCGGCAGAAGTGGATTGACCAGGCGCAGAGCCTGAACATCTACATGGCAGGCGTTTCCGGCAAGAAGCTGGACGACACCTACAAGCTCGCGTGGCTGCGCGGCCTGAAGACCACCTACTACCTGCGCACCATCAGCGCCACGCACACCGAGAAATCCACTGTCACGTCGGGCCGCCTCAACGCGGTGTCATCGGGTGGCGCAGCGCAAGGCGGCATGAGTGCACTGGAGGCGGCGGCCGCGGCAGCGCAGGCCCAGATGAACGCAACGCCCGCGACCGACATCAAGTTCTGCGCGATCGACGACCCGACCTGCGAGGCGTGCCAGTAATCCACGCGCATGTGCAACGCAAGGTCGATGCAATAGAGCAACACAAAACAGCGGCGATGTGAATGAACACTTTTCATTTCGCATCGCTGCTCACATAATTCACGCATTGGAAAACTTATGTTGACCTGGGACGAAGAAGTCAAGCCCTCATCGCCAAACTCACTGCAAAGCGGTTCTTTCAGCAGCCGCGAGGTGGACGCTTCACTTCATTTGCAGCCCGCTCCCGTCTCCACCCAACCCGCACTGCGCACACTTGACGACGGCGCTGTCCTGCCTGTTGCAGCCCGTGTGGCGGCCAAGCCGGCCAGCGGCCACCGCCGCGTCAATGCAGCGGACAAGCGCATCATCAATGGCCAGACCGACGTCAACCAGCTGGTGCCGTTCAAGTACAAGTGGGCCTGGGAAAAATACCTGGCGACCTGCGCCAACCACTGGATGCCGCAGGAAGTGAACATGACGCGCGACATCGCGTTGTGGAAAGACCCGAACGGCCTGACCGAGGACGAGCGCCGCATCGTCAAGCGAAACCTCGGCTTCTTTGTCACCGCCGACTCGCTGGCCGCCAACAACATCGTGCTGGGCACCTATCGCCACATCACGGCCCCGGAATGCCGCCAGTTCCTGCTGCGCCAGGCCTTTGAAGAAGCCATCCACACCCACGCCTACCAGTACATCGTGGAGTCGCTGGGCCTGGACGAGTCCGAGATCTTCAACGCCTACAACGAAGTGCAGTCGATCCGCGACAAGGACGAGTTCCTGATCCCCTTCATTGAAGCGATCATGGACCCGAACTTCCACACCGGCACGCCCGAGGCTGACCAGAAGCTGCTGAAGAGCCTGATCGTCTTTGCCTGCCTGATGGAAGGGCTGTTCTTCTACGTGGGCTTCACCCAGATCCTCGCGCTGGGCCGCCAGAACAAGATGACCGGTGCTGCCGAGCAGTACCAGTACATCCTGCGCGACGAGTCCATGCACTGCAATTTCGGCATCGACCTGATCAACCAGCTCAAGCTCGAGAACCCGCACCTGTGGACAGCCGAGTTCAAGACCGAGATCAAGGCACTGTTCCAGAAGGCCGTCGAGCTCGAATACCGCTACGCCGAAGACACCATGCCGCGTGGCGTGCTCGGCATGAACGCCTCCATGTTCAAGGGCTATCTGCGCTACATCGCGAACCGTCGCGCCACGCAGATCGGCCTGGAAGAGCTCTTCCCGAACGAGACCAACCCGTTCCCCTGGATGAGCGAAATGATTGACCTGAAGAAAGAGCGCAACTTCTTCGAAACCCGCGTGATTGAGTACCAGTCGGGTGGCGCGCTTTCCTGGGACTGAGCAAGACAACTGCGATGTTGAGATTCGCCCGCACTGACAACCTGGCCGCAGAGCCGGGTGCAGCACGGGCTACGGTGTTCATGTGGCTGGGCGACAGGCCCAACCCCATGGATCGCTTTGTGCCCCCAACAGGCACGGAGTGCTTCTTTGGTTGATGTTGATCAACTTGATTAGGAGAAAGAAAATGGCAACTGCAAAGAAACCGGCCGCCAAGAAGGCCGCAGCGAAGAAGCCGGCCGCCAAGAAGGCCCCGGCAAAGAAGGTAGCAGCGAAGAAGCCGGCCGCCAAGAAGGCTCCGGCGAAGAAGGCCCCGGCCAAAAAAGTAGCGGCCAAGAAGCCCGCTGCCAAGAAGGTCGCCGCCAAGAAGCCGGCAGCCAAGAAGCCCGCTGCCAAGAAGGTAGCGAAGAAGGCTCCGGCGAAGAAGGCCGCCGCCAAGAAGGCCCCTGCGAAAAAGGCTGCAGCCAAGAAGCCCGCCGCCAAGAAAGCAGCGAAAAAGCCCGCTGCGAAGAAAGCAGCGAAAAAGCCCGCTGCCAAACCTGCTGCCAAAGCAGCCCCTGCCCCGGCAGCCCCCGCGGCTCAGACCACTCTGAACCCGCAGGCCGCCTGGCCGTTCCCCACGGCCAGCAAGCCGTAAGGCCAGCGGTTTACCGCTTCAAGCCCGGAGTCGAAAGGCCCCGGGCTTTTTCATTTCAGGGCCGCCCACAGCATGGTGAGGCCGGCCACCAGCAACAGGCCTTCGATCAGCAAACGGAAGCGGTCGGCGTCGAGCTTCAGCACCATCCGCCTGGCCAGCACCGAGCCCGCCATGATGCTGCTGCCAATGATCAGCCCCTTGACCACCGACGTCCATGGCAATGCCCCAAGGCCCCGGAAAGTGGCGGCCTTCGCGAGGTACACCGCCAGTGAGCCCAGTGCCTCGGTCGACAGGTAGGCGCCCTTGACCAGCCCGTAGGCCAGGAAGAACGGCGCATTGATGGGCCCGGTGCTGACCACAATGCCGGTGATGAAACCAATGCAGGCGCCCACCAGCGCCAGGTGCGGCAGCCGAAGCCGCCACGGTTGGCGCGCCATCCAGCGGCGCGCCGGAATCATGGCGATGAAGAACACGCCCAGCACCAGTTCCACCACACCCGGTGGCAAGCGCAACAGCGTGGCGGCGCCCAGCATGGCGGCCGGCACGGCGGTCACGCTGTAGGCGGCCACCGCCGGCCAGTCCACCTCGCGCCACCACACCGCCACGCGCGAGGCATTCGCCATGATGCTGGCCACCGCCATGATGGGCACCGCCTCGCGCGGGCCGAACACCATCACCAGCGCCGGCATCAGCATGATGGACGTGCCGAAGCCCAGCACGCCGCCCACCGTGCCGGCCACACCCCCGAGCAACAGCACCAGGGCCCATTCCATCAGCCGGTGCTCCCTCCTGAATTGCTATTATTTTCATAGCGCTTCACGCAATATGGTTGCGGGCTGCGGGCCGGTCTCATGCTCATGGCTTGCACAGTTCGACAGTTTCCTCGCGGACCGGCACACCGGCCAGACTGATGCGCGCCGTCACGCGGTGGCAGCCCGGGCGGGTGACGCCCAGGTCACGGGTCTCGATCAGGAAGCCTTTTTCATCGAGCCCGCTCGACTCGCCATAGAGCACCGCCAGCTCCTGCACACGCCGCAGGAACTGGCGGCCCTCCGGTGTGTCGGGCCAGACCGGCGCAGCCGGCTGCGCCCCTGCATGCAGTGCCCCCAGCAGCAGGAAGAGGGCCGCCTGCCGCTGCGTCATGACAAGCCCTGCCATGCCAGCAGGCCGACGACCCCAGCGGTATGGAGCAACAGCCCCGGCGCCAGTGCCCGGGCGTAGGTCAGACCCCCGCTGACCCAGCCGGTCGCTAGCTTGCTCAGGGCGTGTACCCCCATCGCCAGCATCAGGCCCCCCACGCCCGAACGGTCTGGCGGGCCTTGCACCATCACCGCCGCAGCCGCTGCATGCAGATCCAGCAGCGCCGCCAGCATGCTGCTGGCCAGCAGCCCTGGGTCGCCCAGCCAGAGTTTCAGCCCATGCACCAGCGCCTGCATGCCCGTGAGCAGCGCCGCCACCGTGGCCGCCACGCGCAGACTGAACATGGGCGCCGTCTCGTCCGCCGCCGCGGCCGCCGCAGGCCCTTGCATCGGCGCCGACGCCAGTGCCTGGCGCACCATCCAGCCGCCCCACAGCCCCACCAGCAGCGCACCAGCCAGCAAGGGCAAGCCCAGCACGGCCAGCCAGCGCGGCTGCACCGCTGCGGCCACCGCCAGCAGCTGCAACAGCGTGGCCACGCAGCTGAGCAACGCCGCGCCGGCCATCACCGGCGCATCCGCGCGCCCTTGGCGCACCTGCGCGCCCAGCGTGGCGATGGTGGCCGTGCTCGAGACAAAGCCGGAGGCCAGTGATGACAGCATCAGCGCATGACGGGTTTTCAGCAGGCGCTGCGCCAGATGCGCCAGCGTCTGGATCGCCAGCAACAGCGCCAGCAGGGTGGCGAGGGTGCGCGGGTTGAGCACAGGGCCCCAGTAAGCGTGATCCGGCAACAGCGGCACGGCGATCAGCGCCAGCGCGCCCAGCAACAGCCCGTCGCGCACCTCGCCCTGGCGCAACCACTGGTTGGCAAACCGGTGCATGTGTTCGCGTGCGGCCAGCAGCACCGTCACCACCACCGCCAGGGCCGCGGCCAGCGCCAGGTCGGTGGTACAGAGCGCGCCAATCACAAAGGTGAGCAGCAGCGCGATTTCCGTGGTGACGCCCGGGTCCCCGGAACGGTCGCGCGCATAGGCCACCACGCCCAGCGCTGCAATGAAGGCCGCCCCCACCAGCGACAGCCACAGCCCGCCCAGCAACATGCAGGCGGCACCGGCCACACACGCCAGCGCAAAGCTGCGTACCCCGGCCAGCGCGCGGCCAGGGCCCGTGCCCTTGCGCCGCTCGCGTTCAATGCCGATCAGCAGCCCACAGCCCAGCGCCGCACCCAGTGCAGCCACCTCCGGGGGCAGCGCCAGCAAGGTCATTTCAGTCGTCGAGCAGGCGCACCTTCACGCTCTTGCCCTTGATGCGTCCGCCGTTGAGCCGGCGCACCGCCTCTGGCGCAATCGCACGCTCCACTGCCACATAGGTGGAGAACTCGTTGACGTTGATCTTGCCAATCTGCTCTTTGGCAAAGCCCGCTTCGCCCGTCAGCGCCCCCAGCACGTCGCCTGCGCGGATCTTCTCCTTGCGGCCGCCCACGATCTGCAGCGTGGCCATCGGCGGGCGCAGCGGCTGCCCGGCGGCCGGCACCAGCTCGGCCAGGGGGTGCCACTCGCTCTCGCGGCCCTGCATCTGCTCGATCCTGCCCACGCTGCCCATTTCATCCAGGCTGGCCAGGCTCAGCGCCAGGCCTTCGCCGCCGGCACGGCCGGTGCGGCCAATGCGGTGGATGTGGACTTCGGGGTCTGGCGGAATGTCCACGTTGATGACGGCTTCCAGCTGCGCAATGTCCAGCCCGCGCGCGGCCACGTCCGTGGCCACCAGCACCGAGCAGCTGCGGTTGGCAAACCGCACCAGCACCTGGTCGCGCTCGCGCTGCTCCAGCTCGCCGTACAGCGCCAGCGCACTGAAGCCCTGCGCCTGAAGCACGGCGACCAGGTCGCGGCATTGGGCCTTGGTGTTGCAGAACGCCAGCGTGCTGGCGGGCCGGAAGTGGTTGAGCAGCAGGCTCACCGCATGCAGGCGCTCGCTCTGCTTCACTTCATACCAGCGCTGGCGGATGCTGCCCGTGGTGTGCTGCGCCTCCACCTTGATGGTCTGCGGCTCGCGCATGAACTGCGCGCTGAGCTTTGCGATGCCATCGGGATAAGTGGCCGAAAACAGCAGCGTCTGGCGCGCCTTCGGGCACTGGCGCGCGACGGTGGCAATGTCGTCAAAGAAGCCCATGTCCAGCATCCGGTCGGCCTCATCCAGCACCAGGGTGTTCAGGGCTGACAGATCCAGGTGCTGGCGTTCCAGGTGATCCATGATGCGCCCCGGCGTGCCCACCACGATGTGCGCTCCGTGCTCCAGGCTGGCCACCTGCGCGCGCAGCGGCACGCCGCCGCACAGCGTGACGACCTTGATGTTTTCTTCGGCGCGCGCCAGTCGGCGGATTTCGGTGGTGACCTGGTCGGCCAGTTCGCGCGTGGGGCACAGCACCAGCGCCTGCACCGCAAAGCGGCGCGGATTCAGGTTGGCCAGCAGCGCCAGTGCAAAAGCCGCAGTCTTGCCGCTGCCCGTCATGGCCTGCGCGATCAGGTCCTTGCCAAGCAGTGCAGCCGGCAAGGCCGCGACCTGGATGGGCGTCATCTGCAGGTAGCCCAGCGCCTGCAGGTTGGCCTGCATGGCGGGGTTGAGAGGCAGCGTTTGGAAGTCGGGCGAGGTCATCACCCATTATCGGCGGCACGAAAGGCCGCAACGGCGCGGCGACGCCTGGCGTCAGCGTTTGACGGCGATCAGCTCGATCTCGAAATTGAGCGTGGCGTTGGGCGGAATCACGTTGCCAGCCCCGCGCTCGCCGTAGGCAATGGCGGGCGGGCAGGTGAGTCTGGCCTTGCCGCCCGGCTTCATGAGCTGCACGCCCTCCGTCCAGCACGGGATGACGCGGTTCAGCGGGAACTCGGTGGGCTCCCCTCGCTTGAACGAGCTGTCGAACTCGCGGCCGTCCTGGAAGGTGCCACGGTAGTGCACGCGCACCACATCGGTCGCCACAGGCGTGGCGCCCGTGCCGTCCTTCAGGGACTGGTACACCAGCCCGCTTCTGGTGGTGACGGGCGTGCTCTGGGCCAGGGCCGCGGGGGCCAGGCTCCAGGCGAGCAGCGCGGCAGCGGTTGTGAGGAGCTTCATGTGTGGATTCTTTCGCGAATGACGTTCGAGGCAGCCATTATGAACGGCCCTCTTCGCGACCACGGCGTTGAAGGCATACCCCCATTCGCTATTATTTTTATAGCGCTTTACGCAGTCTGCAAGCGGCTCGTGGCTCATTTTGTCTCAAGGCCGTGGCCTGTACATCAGCGGCCACCATCCACCAGCGCCATGCGCCGGCGGATGCGTGCCGCCTCATCGACCGCACCGGCGGCCTCGGCCCGGCGGGCCTGCACACCCAGCCAGGCCAGCAGCGGCCGACGCCAGCCCTGGGCGCTCGCCGTGTCCACCGCCAGCGCCAGCAGGTCGGGGCTGGCACGGCCAGCCTGGAACAGCACACCAGCCGCCACCAGCCGCGCCAGCGGGTCGGCCACCGCCTTCACGGCCTGCGTATCGCCCGCAGCGGCGCTGCGGTGCGCCGCCGGCAGCAACGGCACGTCCTGCGGCTGCACCCGCGCCGCCAGATAGTCGGCATACGCCCGCTCGGGTGGCGCGGCGTCAGCGCGCAGGGCGTCGAACCCGGCGCAGGGCTCCAGCACCAGACTGGCCACACGCACAGCGCAGCGTGTGAGTTCGGCGCGGGCCAGCAAGTCCAGCCGCCCGGTGCTGGCCACGGCGCTGCGCGCCCGCGCGAACTCGGCTGCTTCCACGCGGGCATCGCCACGCAGATAGGCGCTGGAGAAGCGCTCCAGCGCACCGTGCGCTTCCACTTGCCAGTCGGGCGTGGGCGGCTGGGTACTGCAGCCCGCCAGCAGCGCCGCCAGCACGAGCAAAGACCGGTATCGGTTCATGGCAGCTTGATCTCCGTGTCGCGGGCGAAGGGCCATTTCCGGTTGATCTCGTTGATCAGGCCTTCCACCTTGCGCAGGTTCGCCTCCACCTCACCGCGCAGGGTGCCCAGGTCTTCGGTGGCGACGCGGGCATTGGCGCCCACCGCTTTGGCCTCCACCAGCACCGCGTCCATCTTCTTCAGGCTCTCGCGCGAGTCGGCCAGCAGGGCGTTCACCTGCCCGATGGCGGCCTTCACGTCACGCATCACACCGTCGGGGCCGAACACCTGGGCGTCGGCTTTGGTCACCATGCCATCGGCCTTCAGCGCCAGCCCATCGAGCCGCGCCAGCAGCGAATTGGTACGGTCCAGCGCGGCCATGATCTTCTGCGCGTCGGCCTCGTTGCCCGTCAGGACGCCCAGGGCGCCGCGCGGGCCGTTGAGCTTTTCGGTCAGGGCCTGCACATTTGCCAGGCTGGCACCGAGGGGCCCGTCCCTGGCCGCCAGCGCATTGAGGTTCTCCAGCAGTTCGCGCGCCGAGGCAATGACTTTGGGAATCTCGGCCGCCGTGTCGCCGCGCAGCACCGTCCGCACGGCGCCGTCTTCCAGCGGCGGGTCGGTCAGTACCCCGGTATAGGCGCGGATGTTGGTGCTGCCGACCACGCCGCGCACCAGCGTGAATACGCTGGACTTGCGCAACCAGTGCGCGTCCTTCTTCGGCACGTCCACCAGGATGCGGGCATTGCCGTCGTCGGCCAGCTCGATGCGGCTGACGCGCCCGATCGGAAAGCCGGAGAAGGTCAGGTTCATGCCCACCACCACGCCCTCGGAGTCATCCGACACCAGCACCAGCCGCTGGGTGGCCTCGAAGGCGCCACGGGCATACAGAAGGTAGAGCGTGGACGCGCCGATCAGCAGCGCCATGAACACCAGCAGCAGGAACGCCTTGAACTCGACATGGGCCACCGGGGGCGGCAGGGGGTGGTCTTCAGGTTCAGTCATGGCCCGTCAATAGTAATTGCCCACCAGCGACGCCAGCTCGATCAGCAGCAGCACCGCGAACACGCGCACCAGCCCCTGCAGCTCTGCGCTGGTGCGCGACCCGTCACCGGTGCTTTCATACAGGCCACCGGCCATCGGCATGAGCGATACCGCCAGGCTGAACAGTGCCGTCTTGAGGCCGAACACCAGCGTGACGGCCGGGTTGAACACCTGGCCAAACATGCGCGTGTAGCCCGGCAAACCGGCCCAGGTAAAGCCGTACACGCCGATGTAGGCCAGGACCATGGCCACCACGCAGCTCAGCGCGGCCAGCATGGTGGTGGAAAACACCCCCGCCACCACCCGCGGCAGCAGTTCGCGCCCGACCGGATCAATGCCCTGGCGGCGCAATGCGTCCAGCGTGCCGTCACGGCGCATCGCCGCCAGGTCTGCGCCGTGCGGAATGGTGCAGCGCAAGGCCACAAACAGCGCCGCCGTCAGCGGAATGAGTTCCAGCACCAGCACCCGGATGAGCATCTCGAGCGCGTACTGGGTCAGGCCATAGCTGATGGCCGTGACCACCACGATGCGCGTGAGCACCAGGCTGATGACCGCACTGAGCAGCGTGAACCAGGGCAACAGCGGCACCGTGTCCATGTACAGGTGCCGCGCCATCGCCTGCCGGTTCTCGCGGCGGTAACTGGACGGCGTGATGGCCAGCGCAAGGATCAGGGCGCCAAAGTGCAGCACGCGCCAGCAGGCCTGTGCCCAGCGCAGCGGCGCTCGGGCAATGCCTTGCAGCGACCGGGAGGCATGGCGCGAGGCCTGCGACAGAAGTGTCATGAACCGATGATAGCGATGACCCGTGTAACCGGTGGCAGCACGGCTTGACATGTATCAAGTGGCGCGGGGCCTCGCGCTTTTACAGTTCCCGGACGCCAACCAACACCCTGCGCCGCCATGTCGATCGAACTCTTCCGCAACGAACATCACGTATGCCTGATGTTCACCGACCTCATCGAGGAAGACGGCCAGGCCGTCCAGGCCAACCAGTTCCTGATCGTGGACCACGGTACCGGCGCCATCATCGACCCGGGCGGAAACCTGGCGTACAACGAGCTGTCGCTCACGATGACGCGCTACTTCCCGCCACAGAAGCTCAGCTATCTCATTGCATCCCATGCCGACCCGGACATCATTGCCTCGCTCGACCGCTGGATGACCGGCACCCAGGCCAAGCTCGTGATATCCCGCATCTGGGAGCGCTTTGCGCCGCACTTCACCAAGGTGGGCAAGACGGTGGGCCGCGTGATCGGCGTTCCCGATGCCGGCGGCAAGCTGCCGCTGGGCGACAGCGAGCTGTGGCTGCTGCCCGCACACTTCATGCATTCGGAGGGCAACTTCCATTTTTACGATCCGGTCAGCAGGATCCTGTTCACTGGCGACCTCGGGGTATCGCTGATGTCGGGCCAGCAGGCCACGAAGTTCGTGACCGATCTGGCTCCGCACATTCCGCTGATGGAAGGCTTTCACCGCCGCTACATGGTGTCCAACAAGATCCTGCGCCTGTGGGCCCGGATGGCGCGGCAACTGGACATCTCGATGCTGGTGCCCCAACACGGCGCGCCCATCAAGGGGCCAAAGGCCATCAACGACTTTTTTGACTGGATCGAGACCCTGATGTGCGGCGTGGACCTGTTCGACGACCGCGCCTACCAGCTGCCCACGGCGCAAATCGACCCGCAATCGCACCGCACCGCACCGCCGTTGCGCGCGGTCGGCGGCTGAGGCCTGCCGGCCGCGCAGCACGCTGACCGTTCATTTCACCTATTCTTGCGGCAACGGGCAGGGTCCCGTGCAGGAAAGGTGAACATGGGCAACTTTGACTACGACCTGTTCGTCATCGGCGGCGGCAGCGGCGGCGTGCGCGCAGCGCGCATGGCAGCCCAGCGCGGCGCCCGCGTGGCGCTGGCGGAAGCGGGTGCCCTGGGTGGCACCTGCGTGAACGTGGGCTGCATTCCCAAAAAGCTCTACAGCTATGCCGCGCATTTCGCGCAGGACTTCGACCAGGCGAACGGGTTTGGCTGGCAGCTTGCCCCGCCGCGCTTTGACTGGGCCACGCTCCAGGCCAACCGGCGCGCCGAGATCACGCGCCTGAATGGCGTTTACCAGAGCCTGCTGGTTGGCGCCGGGGTGACGTTGCTGCGGGGTTGGGCCACGCTGGCAGACGCCCATGCCGTGCGGGTTGGCGACCAGACCTTCACCGCGCAACACATCTTGGTGGCGACCGGTGGCCGGCCTGTGGTGCCCGACGTGCCTGGCCGCGAGCTGGTGCTCACCTCGGACGACATGTTCGACCTGACCCCGTTTCCCGGGCGCCTGCTGGTGGTGGGCGGCGGCTACATCGCCTGTGAATTTGCTTCCATCTTCCACGGCCTGGGCAGCCAGGTGACCCAGCTGTACCGCGGCGAACAGGTGCTGCGCGGCTTTGATGCGGACGTACGGCATTTCGTCGCTGCCGAGATGGTACGAGCCGGGGTGGATCTGCGCGTGCAGACACAGGTGCAGGCCATCGCAAGAACACCCAAGGGTCTTCAGGCAACGCTGGGTGACGGCAGCCACCTGACCGTCGATGCCGTGCTGTACGCGACGGGGCGCGTGCCCCGCGTGGCCGGCCTCGGCCTGGAGGCGCTGGGCGTGGCACAGCGCCACAACGGCGCCATCGAAGTGAATGCGCAGTACCAGACGTCGGTGCCTTCGATCCACGCGCTGGGCGACGTGACGGCGCGCATCCAGCTCACGCCCGTGGCGCTGGGCGAGGCCATGGCACTGGTAGACCACCTGTTCGGCACTGGACAGCGGCAGATGGGGTACGAGTTCATTCCCACAGCCGTCTTCACCCACCCCAACGTCGGCACCGTGGGCTATGGCGAGGCCGATGCCCGGGCCCGGTTTGGCCAGGTGACCGTGTTCAAGACCGATTTCAAGCCGCTGAAGCACACCCTGTCGGGCAGCGCCGAGCGCACCTTCATGAAACTCGTGGTGGAGACCGCCACCGACCGCGTGGTCGGCCTGCACATGGTCGGTCCGGACGCGGGTGAAGTGGTCCAGGGTTTTGCCGTGGCCATGAAGGCCGGCGCGACCAAGGCCGTGTTCGACAGCACGGTGGGCATTCACCCGACCGCGGCCGAGGAATTTGTGACGATGCGTACGCCCGTCGCCGGCTGAAACAGCGGCGGATCAGCCGATCAGGTCAGGAATCGGCTCGTCCGCCACCGGATGCGGTGCTGCCTCTTCCGGGGCGAGGTACCGGGTCTTGCGGTCGATCTTGCCATCCCAGGCTGCCAGCTCGGCACTGGCGCTGCGTATCACCTCGCGGTCCAGCGGGTGGCATTTGCGGTTGCGAAGCTGGTTCAACGATTTGGAGCAGGCAATGGCGTCCTGCACGCGTTGCGGCTCCACCATCAGGGCGAAGGGGTTAGCGCGCAAAAGGCTGCTTGTTGTCATGTTCGGGGCTCCTGTCGAGATGTAACCACTGTAGGGAAAAGCCCCGTCAGTACGCAGTCGGCCATGGACGTAAGCGCTTGTAGGAATTTGTCTGACACTGTGCCCAATCGCCACCGGGCGTGACCCATTGCACAATCCAGCCATGCCGTATCTGCCCCCTTTCATTGCCCCCACCCGCTACCGCGACGCCGCCGCCGCCCTGGCCCAGGTGCGTGCCATTTATGCCCAGCAGATCGGGCACCTGCGGGAGGCCATGCAGCGCTTTGTGGCGGGCGACACGCTGCCGGGCCACGTGCGTGCCTGCTACCCGTTTGTACGCATCCACACCGACACCGTGGCGCGCCTGAGCCCGCAGGAAGCCGCCCAGCTGAGCTATGGCTTTGTGGCCGGCCCGGGGCGCTATGAAACCACCCTCACCCGCCCGGATCTCTATGGCGACTACTACCTGGAGCAGTTCGGCCTGCTGCTGCGAAACCACGGGGTGGAGCTGGAAGTGGGCACCAGCACCCATCCGATTCCCGTGCATTTTTCGTTTGCCGAGCACGACCACATCGAGGGCACGCTGGACGCGCAGCGCCGCCTGCTGATGCGTGACGTGTTCGATCTGCCCGACCTGGGCGCCATGGACGATGGCATCGCCAACGGCACCTGGGAACCCCGCCCCGGTGATGCCCAGCCGTTGAGCCTGTTCACGGCCGCGCGGGTGGACTATTCACTGCACCGGCTGCGCCACTACACCGGCACGGCGCCGGACTGGTTCCAGAACTTCGTGCTGTTCACCAACTACCAGTTCTACATTGACGAGTTCGTGCGGCTGGGACACGAGGAGATGCGCAAACTCGACAGCGAATACATCGCCTTCGTCGAACCTGGCAACGTGGTGACTCGCCGCACCGGTCTGCCTGCGGAACCGGCCGACGCGCTCGGCACGCCGCCGCCGCGCCTGCCGCAAATGCCGGCCTACCACCTGATGCGGGCCGACCGCAGCGGCATCACCATGGTGAACATCGGCGTCGGCCCGGCCAACGCCAAGACCATCACCGACCACATTGCCGTGCTGCGGCCGCACGCCTGGATGATGCTGGGCCACTGCGCCGGCCTGCGCAACAGCCAGCAGCTGGGCGACTACGTGCTGGCCCACGCCTACGTGCGCGAAGACCACGTGCTCGATGAAGAACTGCCGCTGTGGGTGCCGATTCCGGCGCTGGCCGAAATCCAGCTGGCGCTGGAGCAGGCGGTGGAAGACGTGACCCAGGTGCGCGGGGCTGACCTGAAACGCATCATGCGCACTGGCACCGTGGCCAGCACCGACAACCGCAACTGGGAACTGCTGCCTCACAACCAGCCGCAGCGCCGCTTCAGCCAGAGCCGGGCCGTGGCGCTGGACATGGAAAGCGCCACCATCGCCGCCAACGGCTTTCGCTTCCGCGTGCCCTACGGCACCCTGCTGTGTGTGAGCGACAAGCCGCTGCACGGTGAGATCAAGCTGCCCGGCATGGCCAACCACTTCTATCGGGAACGCGTGGACCAGCACCTGCGCATCGGCATGCGGGCCATTGAAATCCTGCGTTCGGGCGGCGTGGAGCGGCTGCACAGCCGCAAGCTGCGCAGTTTTGCGGAAGTCGCGTTTCAATAGGAAAGCGGCTCAGGCCTTGCGTGGACTGACCTTGCTGGCCGCCAGCTTGGCGGCAACGCGCGCCTTTTCCACATCGGCGTCAAACGCCAGCGCCACGCCCATGCGACGCTTGGCAAAGCTCTCGGGTTTGCCAAACAGACGCAGCTCGGTGTTCGGCACGCGCAGCGCCTCGTCCACCCCGTCAAACACAATGCCCTGCGCGTCCACACCACCGTAGACCACGGCGCTGGCGCCGGGACTCTTGAGGGCGGTGCTGACCGGCAGGCCCAGGATGGCACGGGCGTGCAGCTCGAACTCGTTTTGCCACTGGGTGATCATCGTCACCATGCCGGTGTCATGCGGCCGGGGGCTGACTTCACTGAACCACACCATGTCGCCCTTCACAAACAGCTCGACGCCGAACAGGCCCAGCCCGGAGGGCTTTCCGTCCAGCCCCTCGCCGAGGTTGTCGGTCACTGCCTTGGCAATCTCGCGTGACTTCTGCAGCGCCGCGGGCGTCATCGGGTGCGGTTGCCAGCTTTCCACGTAGTCGCCGCTGACCTGGATGTGGCCGATCGGGTCACAGAAGTGCGTCTCTACCTGCCCTTCGGTGCCCAGCGCCCGCACCGTGAGCTGGGTGATTTCGTAATCAAAGTCGATGAAGCCTTCCACGATCACGCGGCCATGGCTCACGCGGCCCCCCGCCATGGCGTAGTCCCAGGCTTTCTGCACATCGGCGGGGCTGTCGATCCTGCTCTGGCCCTTGCCGCTGCTGCTCATCACCGGCTTGACGATGCAGGGGTAGCCCACCCCTTGTCCGTTCTCACCGTCGATCGCGGCCTGCAGCTCCGCCAGTGAGTCGCAGAACTTGTAAGGGCTGGTGGGCAGGCCCAGGGTCTCCGCGGCCAGGCGTCGGATGCCTTCGCGGTCCATCGTCAGGCGCGCCGCCCGGGCGGTCGGAATCACGCGCACCACCCCGGCAGCTTCCAGCTCCTGCAGCATGGGCGTGGCAATGGCTTCAATCTCGGGCACCACCAGGTGCGGGCGCTCGGCTTCAATCAGCGCTTTCAGCTGCGCCGGGTCGCTCATGGTGATGGTGCGCGCGTGGTGCGCCACCTGCTGGCCGGGCGCATTCTCGTAACGGTCTACTGCAATCGTTTCCACGCCCAGGCGCTGCAGGGCGATCAGCACTTCCTTGCCCAGCTCGCCGCTGCCCAGCAGCATGACTTTGGTGGCGTGGGGCGACAGGGGGGTTCCAAGGGTGGTCATGATCAATCTCTCAAACGGGGTTGCCCATGGCTTCGCCGAGGCGGATGGCGCGGCCAGGTTGCCACGCGGGGTTGAACTGGATGGTATTGCGCGGCCAGAGCATCACCACGGTGGACCCCAGCAGAAAGCGGCCCATTTCGTCGCCGGGGTTGAAGATGATGGTCTGGTCGTCATAGGTCCAGCTGCGCACCGCACCAGGACGTGGCGGGTTGACCACGCCATGCCAGACGGTGGCCATGCTGCCCACGATGGTGGCACCCACCAGCACATTCACAAATGGGCCATCGGGCGTGTCAAACACACAGACCACACGTTCGTTGCGCGCGAACAGGCCGGGCACGCCGCGCGCCGTGGTCGGGTTGACGGAAAACAGGTCGCCCGGCACATGAACCATGCGCATCAGCCGCCCGGCACAGGGCATGTGGATGCGGTGGTAGTCCTTCGGGCTCAGGTACAGCGTGGCAAAGCTGCCGCTTTCAAACTGCGCTGCCAGCGCGGCATCGCCACCCACCAGCGCCTGGGTGCTGTAGTGGTGGCCCTTGGCCTGGAAAATCTGGTCGCGTTCGATGGCGCCAAACTGGCTGATGGCGCCGTCGACCGGGCAGACCCAGCGCGCATCGGCCAGTGGCCGGGCGCCCGGCTTCAGCGGCCGCGTAAAAAAGTCGTTGAAGCTGGCATAGCTTTCGATGCGCGGGTCAGCCGCCTCGGCCATGTTCACGCCGTAGCGCGCGACGAAGCGGCGGATGATGGCGTGCGTCAGGCCACCCGCCTGTGCCCCTGCAATTTTGCCGGCCAGCACGGTGAGGGCCCGCTTGGGCAACAGGTATTGCGGCAGCACCGCCAGACGGTCAGACACGTGAATGCTTTCGTTGGGAATGCAAAAATTCTAGCTGCGACACAATACCAGCCATGCCAACTCCCCTGTTTGAAGCACAGCACCTGAGCAAGCGCTATGGCAACACCGCCGTCGTGAATGACCTGTCGTTCGCCATTGCGCCCGGTGAGTGCCTGGGCGTGATCGGCCCCAACGGTGCCGGCAAGACCACCACCGTCCGCATGTGCCTGGGCCTGACGGCGCCAGACGCCGGCCGCATCTGGTACCTGGGCGACGGCAGCACGCCCAGTCTGCAGATGCCCCGCGACGCGCTGGCCATCAAGGCGCAACTCGGCGTTGTGAGCCAGATGGACACGCTGGACCCGGACTTCACCTGCGAGGAAAACCTGCTGGTCTATGGACGCTACTTCGGCATGGCCGATGCCCGGATCCGCGAGCGCATTCCCCAGCTGCTGGACTTTGCGGCGCTGTCGCACAAGGCCAAGGCCAAGCCGGGCGAGCTGTCCGGCGGCATGAAACGCCGGCTCTCGCTGGCCCGGGCCCTGGTCAATGACCCGCGTTTGCTGCTGCTGGACGAGCCCACGACCGGACTGGACCCGCAGGCCCGCCACCTGATGTGGGAACGGCTGCAGGCGCTGCTGCAACAAGGCAAGAGCATCCTGCTGACCACCCATTTCATGGACGAGGCCGAGCGCCTGTGCTCCCGCCTGCTGGTGCTGGACCACGGCAACAAGATTGCCGAAGGCACACCGCGTGACCTGATTGCCCAACACCTGGAGCCCGATGTGGTGGAAGCCTATGGCCAGGGCGCGCTGGCGCTGGCACAAGACCCGGCGCTCAAGGTGCTGGCCGCGCGGGTGGAAGTCAGCGGTGAAACCGTGTTCTTCTACACCCAGGACGCGCGCCCCCTGCTGGATACCCTGGCCTCCCGGCCCAAGCTGCGCACGTTGCATCGGCCCGCGAACCTGGAGGACCTGTTCCTCAAGCTCACAGGCCGCCAGATACGGGAGGATGGCTGAATGAGCGCCGTCAATCCATCCATCTGGCGCGTGCCAGACCTGTCGGCCCGCTGGTGGCCGGTGTTCCTGCGCAACCTGCTGGTGTGGAAGAAGCTGGCCATTCCCAGCCTGGTGGGCAACATTGCCGAGCCCCTGATGTGGCTGGTGGCCTTTGGCTACGGCATGGGCGCGCTGGTCGGACAGGTGACCGTGCAAAGCCCGGCGGGTGCCACTCAGGTGCCCTACATCCTGTTTCTGGCCAGCGGTTCCATCTGCATGAGCGCCATGAACGCGGCGAGCTTCGAGGCGCTGTACTCCGCCTTCTCGCGCATGCATGTACAGAAAACCTGGGACGGCATCATGAACGCGCCGGTGAGCCTTGACAACGTGGTCATGGCCGAAATGCTGTGGGCAGCCTTCAAGGCCATCTTCACCGTCACGGCCATTCTGGGCGTGATGCTGGCACTGGGCATCAGCTACGCGCCCAAGCTGCTGCTGGCCTGGCCGGTGCTGCTGGGCGTGGGCATCACCTTCAGCTGCATTGCGCTTGTCTTCAACGCACTGGCCAAGGGCTACGATTTCTTTACCTACTACTTCACGCTGTTCCTCACACCGATGATGTTCCTGTCCGGCGTGTTTTTTCCACGCGAGCAGCTGCCGCCGGTGGTGCGCGTGGTGTCCGACTGGCTGCCGCTGACCAATGCCGTCGAGCTGGTGCGCCCCTTGTTCATGGACCAGTGGCCGGCCCATCCATGGCGCAGTGCGCTGGTGCTGGTGGTGTATGCGACAGGCGCGTTCTGGCTGGCACTGGCCCTGACCCGAAAGCGCTTCAAGGCCTGAACGCCGATGAGCACCCCCCTCGCGCAGTTGCCAGCCGACCTGCTTGAGATGATGACGCGTGGCGTCTCGACCATCGTCGGCTCACGCGACCTGGCCAACCGCCCCAGCCTCATGCGGGCGGTCGGCTGCGAGGTGACGGGTGACGGGCACCGGATCACGGTCTATCTTTCCCGGCAGCAGGCGCGCCAGGTACTGCAGGACGTGGCGGCGACAGGCCAGCTGGCCGTGGTGTTCAGCGAGCCCGCATCGCACCGAACCGTCCAGATCAAGGCGCGCAGCGCGAACATTCGGCCCGCGACGCCTGCGGACCTGCCGGTGCTCCAGCGGTACCGGCTGTCCATGGAACATGAACTCCAGCGCATTGGCATTCCGCCGGTGATGACCCGCGCCATGCTGGCGCACCAGCTGGACGACCTGCTGGCCGTGACTTTTGCGCCCGAGCAGGCGTTCAACCAGACGCCCGGGCCACAGGCAGGAGCCGCCCTTCCCGGTGGACGGCCATGAATCCGCAGACGCTGGACGCCATCCGCCCCTGCTTTGAAGGCGCCATCCCCGCCATCATGGCCACCTGCGCGGCCGACGGCACCCCCAACATCGCCTACATCTCACAGGTGTATTACGTGGACGGGCGGCATGTGGCGCTGTCGTTCCAGTTCTTCAACACAACGCGCAAGAACATCCTTTCCAACCCGGTGGCCACGGTGCTGGTATTGCACCCGATGACGGCGGCCTTCTACCGGCTGCACATCCGCTACCTTCGCACGGAAACATCCGGCGCGCTGTTTGAACAGATGAAGGCGCAGCTCGCCGGCATTGCCTCGCACAGCGGAATGGCGGGTGTGTTCCGCCTGCTGGGCTCGGATGTGTATGAAGTCCAGCAGATCGAGGCCGTCCCTGGCGACCCGCTGGCCGCACCCGCCCCGCGCACCGGCTTGCTCAACGCCGTGCGCCGCTGCAGCGAGCGCATGGCCCGCTGCACTGCGCTGGATGACCTGCTCAACACCACACTGGCCGGCCTGGCTGATCACCTGGGCATCCGTCACGCCATGGTGCTGATGCTCGACGCCTCCAGCCAGCGGCTCTACACCGTGGCCAGCTGCGGCTATGCGACATCGGGCGTGGGCTCTGAAATCGAAATCGGCGAAGGCGTCATTGGCGTCGCTGCGCGCGAACGCACGCCTGTTCGCATCGGCCACATGACGAGCGCGTACCTGTACAGCCGCGCCATGCGCCGCAGCCTGTACGCCAACGTCCCCGACATCGAGCCGGCCACCGACATCCCCTACCCGGGCCTCGCGGAGCCGCACAGCCAGCTGGCGGTGCCGATCGTCTCGACAGGGCGCCTGCTGGGCGTGCTGTTCGTGGAAAGCCCGAACGACCTGCAATTCAGCTTCGAGGACGAGGACATGCTGGTGGCGATCGCCGGCCACCTGGGCGCGGCTGTAGACCTGATCCAGACCGGTACCGAGCTGGCCGAGCCCGCAACTGCCGCGCCGGGAGCACTGCAGGCGGCCACCGGCGCCACCGTGCAGGTGCGGTACTTCCCGGCCAACAGCAGCGTGTTCATCAATGACACCTACCTGATCAAGGGTGTGGCGGGCGCCATTTTCTGGAAGCTGCTCAGGGATTTCCAGCAGCACGGCCGGACCGAATTCAGCAACCGGGAGCTGCGCCTCGATGCTTCCATCGGGCTGCCGGACGTCAGCGACAACCTTGAAGCCCGGCTGCTGCTGCTGCAGCGACGGCTGGTCGAGCACAGTCCTTTCGTGCGCATCGAGAAAACCGGCCGCGGGCGCTTCCGCCTGGCCGTGCTGCGCCCGGTGGCGCTGCAGGAAGCCTAAGCCGTCACCAGCCCCGGCACCGGCGGCAGGCCGAGGCTGCGGGCCAGCTTGGCCCACTCATGGGTGTCCAGGTGCGGGCGCACGGTGTCCAGGATCGCGTCAAACGCCGGTGCCGGTGCGTGGGCCTGCATGTCGGCCAGCAGGGCGGTGCGCTCGGCCGGGTTCATGAACGGAACCAGCCAGCGCGCAGTGAACATCATCTCCTGCGGCGGAATCGAAGCGACCAGTGCATTGTGGATGTCGATCAGTTCGGCGTCGGTATAGCGGGCCCAGAGCACGGCGTTGTGGGCGGTTTCCTCCACATGCATGTGCTGGAAGTTTGCAGCGATGAACAACGCAAGTTCGCTGTAGAGCCGGTGGGCGGCGCGGGCGCGGTCGGCGGGTGCAAGGTTCAGGAGCGCCGCCGCCGCACCGCAGAGTTGCCCGATGTGGGCGACATGTTCGTCATGGTCATGCGCCACAGCAGCGCTGGCACCTGGCGCACGCGCCTCGATAGCGGCATGCACGAAATCGTTTTCATGCTTCAGGTGCGAGGCACAGAAGTCCAGCAGTTCCATCACGCGTCCGGTGGTACGGGCCAGCTCCATCGCATCGTCGCAATCCATGCGGCCAACGGCGAGCAAGGTGTCCGCCATCGCGGCGCGCAGCGCCTTGTGGATGCCGGCGTACATGTCCACACGCGGCGCCGCAGCGGCGGCAACCTGTTGCATTTCCTCTGAATCGATGTTCATGGTTTTCTTTCCTTTGGATGGGCCGCGCACCATGCGCTGCCATGGAAAGAAGTCTCGAACAATCAGCGCTCGCGCGCCGCTAAGAATTGCTTAAGCGTTTGCTAAAGAAACCTTAATTTCTGCCGCCCTGTGAACTGCATCACAGCATCAGCCGACGCGGATCATGTCGGCCGCCTTTTCCGCAATCATGATGGTCGGCGCGTTGGTATTGCCCCCGACGATGCGCGGCATGATCGATGCGTCGACCACCCGCAGCCCCTGCAGGCCGTGGACGCGCAGCCGGGCGTCCACCACATCGGTCGGGCCATTGCCCATGCGGCACGAACCCACCGGGTGATAGATGGTGTCGCCGTGGTTGCGGATGAACTGCTCGATCTGTTCGTCCGTCTGCGCACGGGCCGACACTGGCAGTTCCTGGCCACGGTAGCCCGCCAGCGCCGGCTGCTGCAGCAGCCGCCGCATCAGCTTGAACCCCCGAACCATGCGGTCCATGTCATCACGTTCCGCGAGGAAGGCCGGATCAATCAGCGGTGCCTGCATGGCATCTGCACTGGCCAGCATGACGCTGCCCCGGCTGGCAGGCCGCAACAGGCAGACATGGCACGAATAGCCATGGCCAAACACCGTTTTGCGGCCATGGTCCACCAGCTTGCCGATGACAAAGTGAAATTGCAGGTCGGGCAGTTCTTCACCCGGCTGGCTGCGGATGAACCCCCCCGCCTCGGCAAAGTTGGTGGTGAGCATGCCGGTGCGGAAGTTTCGCCACTCAAAGATGCCCTTGACGGCGCGCACCATGCCGGACAGCGACAGGCCGAACAGGTCCTTCAGGTGCGGCGCGTGGACGACCTGCACCACGTCCACGTGGTCGTGCAGGTGCTGCCCCACGCCGGGCAGGTCATGCACCACCGTCACGCCATGCTGCTGCAAGTGTGGGCCCGGGCCAATACCCGACAGCATGAGCAACTGCGGCGACTGCAACGCCCCGGCACACAGCAGCACCTCGCGCGAGGCCCTGATCTGCCTGAGCTGACCGTCCTGGCGGTATTCGACGCCCACCGCACGCCGCCCCTCCAGCAGAATCCGCGTGGTGTGCGCGCCCGTGATGACCTGCAGGTTGGCGCGCCCGAGGTTCGGCGTGAGATAGGCCTTGGCGGCGCTGAAGCGCTCGCCGTTGCGGTGGGTCACCTGGTACATGCCCACGCCCTCCTGGTCGGCCCCGTTGAAATCGTTGTTGCGCGGATAGCCGGCCTGCACGCCAGCCTCCACGAACACCGGACCGAAGCGGTTGGGCGTGGTCAGGTCCCTGACGTTGAGCGGGCCACCGGTGCCGTGCCAGTCGTCAGCACCCCGCTCGTTGTGCTCAGCACGCTTGAAGTAGGGCAACACTTCTGCCCAGGCCCAGCCGGCATTGCCCTGTTCAGCCCAATGATCGTAGTCACGCTGGTGGCCACGCGCGTAAATCATGGCGTTGACCGAACTGGAGCCGCCCAGCACCTTGCCACGCGGCTGGTAGCCGCGCCGGCCATTCAGCCCGGGCTGCGGCACCGTCTGGAATGCCCAGTTGGCCTGCCCGTTCTTGGCCAGCAGGGCCAGTCCGGCGGGGCAGTGGATCAGCACGCTGCTGTCTGGCGGACCGGCTTCGAGCAGTGTCACCTGTACCGTCGGGTCCTCGCTCAGCCGGGCCGCAAGGACACAACCGGCCGAGCCGCCGCCGATGATGATGTAGTCCGCCATGCGGGTCTCCTTGTCTTGTGCTGTTCCTTGCAGCGCGTACCTTACCCCGGAAAGTCGGGCATTCGCTGGTGCGACCGTGTCAGCTGCCAGTAAGATTAGAACTTTTGGGCAATTGCTTCAACGAGGTTTGCAGATGATGAACTCGGTTCGTGTGGTGGGCATCGTGGGCGCGGGCACGATGGGCAACGGCATTGCCCAGGCCTGTGCGGTCGCCGGCATCCAGGCGGTCATGGTCGATATTTCAGAGGCGGCCGTCAGCAAGGGGCTGGCCACCGTGGCTGGCAGCCTGGACAGGCTGGTCAAAAAGGAAAAGATCGGCGAAGCCGACAAAGCCGCAGCGCTGGCACGCATCACGGGCAGCACCGACTATGCGGCGCTCAAGACAGCGCAGATCGTGATCGAAGCCGCGACCGAGAATGTCGATCTCAAGGTGCGCATCCTCCAGCAGCTGGACGCCCTGGTGGCGCCGGACGTGATCATCGCATCCAACACCTCGTCCATCTCCATCACCCGGCTGGCAGCGACCACGTCGCGCGCAGACCGCTTCATCGGAATGCACTTCTTCAACCCCGTGCCAATGATGGCCCTGGTGGAAATCATCCAGGGTCTTCAGACCAGTGACGCCACGCACGACACCGTCAAGGCACTGGCTGAAGCTCTGGGCAAGTCCCCGATCACCGTCAAGAACGCGCCCGGTTTCGTGGTCAACCGCATTCTGGTGCCCATGATCAACGAAGCGTTTTTTGTGCTGGCGGAAGGACTGGCCACGCCTGAAGACATTGACGCCGGCATGAAGCTCGGCTGCAACCAGCCGATCGGGCCGCTGGCGCTGGCCGACATGATCGGGCTGGACGTGTGCCTGGCCGTGATGGAGGTCTACCTGGCCGAGTTTGGCGACAGCAAGTACCGCCCCTGCCCGCTGCTGAAGGAAATGGTCGCGGCGGGCCGCCTGGGGCGCAAGAGCGGCCGTGGCGTGTACGGCTACTGACGCATCCCCTCGGCGAACCGGCAGGCACCATGGAATCCAGCGAAACCCCCGAGCCCGGGTTGTCGCCTGACGCGCAGGCACCCGCACTTCGCCTCAGCCCGGCGCTGGCCCGGGTGCCGGTACCACGCGATTCGCACACCGGCGGGCCAGCCGCACCTTCAGCACCGCGCCAGCCCGACCCGCCACCCGCGCTGATTTCCTCGGCCCAGAGTGCCATCGCCTCCCAGGTGGAAGCGCTTCGGCAGACGTCGTCATCCACCGGCATGCTGCCCCTCACGGTGAGCCTGGGCGCGCTGGCGGCGGTGGCCAGCCTGGGCTGGCTGATCGAGCGCCGTCGCACCCGGCGTGAGCAGGACTCCGTGTTGTGGGCAGACGTGCAACCGGCGGCCTCCTCCATCGTGACCAAAGTCAACACGCTGGACGACATCCTTCCGGACAGCCCCAACCCGGCCGAAAGCGCCCGCGCGATCTACGTGACGGCCATCGGCGAGACCAACTCCCGGCGCGAGGCGACGCTGATCGACCTGCACCAGTTGCAACAGAAGCTGGAGCGCCGCCGCAAGCGTGGGGACCATGTCGCCGCCGTGCTGCTGCTCCAGCAGCACCTGGTGGATTTCCGTTACACCAGCCCCTGGGTGTTTCTGGAGCTGCGCGAGCTCTACCGCCAGCTCGACCTGGAACACGAATGGGAGGTGGCGCGCGATGCCTTCCGGGCCCGGTTCGGACAAAACGCACCACTGTGGGCGACGCCGTCCACGGCCGACGCGCAGTTGCTGGACGACGAGCACCTGTGCGCCGGCATTGCCGGGCAATGGCCCTACCGGCCTGCGCGCATGTGGATCCTGCGCTGGCTGCTGGGCGAGCACGAGATGCGCGTCCGCGCCATGGGCCCGCCGCTGCTGCCGCTGGGTGTGTACCGCGACCTGATGCTGCTGGACGACATGCTGGACGACGTGATGCTGGCGGTCCCGGTGCCCCAGACCGCAGACGAGCCAGCTGACACCCTGGCTCAGGATTCACTGCTGTCGCCCACGTGATGCCACGGGGCCGGTGCCGCCGCTAGCATGCGGCGCATGAACACCGCTCCCCCCGAAGGCACGATCGTTACCGAACGCCGTGGCGCGCTGCTGCTGATCGGCATCAACCGGCCGGCCAAACGCAATGGCTTCACACCGCGCATGTTCCGCGAGCTGGGCGAGGCCTACACCCTGCTGGACGACGACCCGGCACTGCGCGTGGGGGTGCTGCACGCGTTCGGTGACCACTTCACCGCCGGACTGGATCTGCCGACCATCGCGCCCCTGATGCGCAGCGGGGAGAAGGCGGTGCCGCCGGGGTTGGTGGAGCCGACCGACCTGGGCACGCCGGGTTACCGGCGGCGTACCAAGCCCATGGTGGTGGCCGTCAAGGGCATCACCTACACGCTGGGCATCGAACTCATGCTGGCGGCCGATATCGTGGTGGCGGCGGACGACTGCCGGTTCTCGCAACTGGAGGTCAAGCGCGGCATCATGGCCACGGGCGGCGCCACGCTGCGCATGGCGGAACGCGCGGGGCTCGGCAATGCAATGCTGCACCTGCTGACGGGCGACGAATTTGGCGCAGACGAAGCGCTGCGGCTGAACTTTGTGCAAAAAGTGGTTCCTGCGACCACGGTGTTGGAGGAGGCGCTGCGAATTGCACAGGCGATTGCCGAGCAGGCTCCGCTGGCGGTGGTGGCCACACGCCTGAATGCGCTCAAGGCGGTGGAACACGGGCCGCTGGCCGCCATGGATGAATTCATCGCCACCCAGCAACGCCTGTCCGCCAGCGAGGACGCTGCCGAGGGCGTGCGGTCCTTCATCGACAAGCGCCCCGCCCGGTTCACGGGCCGCTGAACCCGCCCGAAGCCAGTCGCTGCGTTGGCATCACCATATAAATTGCACACAATTTAATTTGACGCTATAATTCAGTCATGGCAACGCAAAAGTTCACCCCGGATGAGGCCCTGCTGCTGGACAACCAGCTGTGCTTTGCCCTGTATTCGGCGTCGCTGGCCATGACCAGGCTCTACAAGCCATTGCTCGACGAGCTCGGCCTGACCTACCCGCAGTACCTGGCCATGCTGGTGCTTTGGGAGCAGGACGGGGTGATGGTGTCCGAGCTGGGCGACCGCCTGTCGCTGGACTCCGGCACGCTGACGCCGTTGCTCAAGCGGCTGGAAGCCGCTGGCCTGGTGGCCCGCATCCGTGACGTGCAGGACGAGCGGCGGGTTCATGTCACCCTCACCGCTGCGGGCCGCAAGCTCAAGGCCCGCGCCGCAAGAATTCCGGGCTGCGTGCTCAGTGCCACGCAGTGCTCCATCCCCGAACTGATTTCACTCACCCAGCAGGTGCAAGCCCTGCGTCAGCGCCTGACGGCCTGATCGCTTCAACTTCAAGGAACCACCATGACCAAACTCGAAAAAGTTCTCTACACCGCCAAGGCCCACACCACCGGCGGCCGCGACGGCGCCTCCAGGACCAGCGACGGTCGCCTCGATGTGACGCTGTCGTCGCCCGGCACCTCGGGCACCGGCACCAACCCCGAGCAGCTGTTCGCCGCCGGCTATTCGGCCTGCTTCATTGGCGCGATGAAAGCCGTCGCGGGCAAGATGAAGGTCAGCCTGCCGGCGGACCTGTCGATTGACGCCGAAGTCGACCTCGGCCCCATTCCCAACGCCTACGGCATCGCCGCCCGCCTGAACGTGAACCTGCCGGGCATGGATCGCGCCGCAGCCCAGGCGCTGGTGGACGCTGCGCATCAGGTGTGCCCGTACTCCAACGCCACGCGCGGCAACATCGACGTGACCATCACCCTCGTCTGATCCGGCACCAGGGGCACGCAGCTGACAAACTGCAGCGTGCCGTCCTCGAACCAGTGCCGCGCCTCGCCCCAGGGCTGACCATGGCGATAGTGGCACTCAAAGCGCGGCTGTCCGTTGGGCCACCAGGCCAGACGGCGGCCGTGCCGCTTTCCGGCCACGTATTCGCACAGCATCACCAGGCGCCCGGCGTCGTCCCAGCGCAGGGATACGCCGTCGCGCAGGCCATGGCGGTACCAGTCACGGGCGATCAGGCGTCCGGCCGCATTGCGCCGCGTCACCGGACCGGTCAGGTTGTCTTGCCAGGAAAGTGGTTTGGCGTAGGTCATGAGGGCTCTCCGGTGATGGACTGCCCCCACTCTGGCGGCTGATTTCACGACAAGTTTGAGCAGACTGTGGAGGCGCGCTCCACAGTCGCTTGTGTGACGGCGGCCGAGCCGGCCACTGCCGTATGGTTCGGGCCATGAGCACCACCACCCTGCTGGTCCGAAAGGACAAAATCACCGAAACCCGCCTGCGCACCAGCGACGATGCGCCGCTGGCCGACGGCCAGGTGCGCGTCCGCGTCGAATCGTTCGCGCTCACGTCCAACAACATCACCTACGCGGCCTTTGGCGATGCCATGAATTACTGGCAGTTCTGGCCGACTGGCGAAGACGGCTGGGGCATCGTGCCGGTGTGGGGCTTTGCCACCGTGGTCCAGAGCCTGCACCCGGGTGTGGCCGCAGGCGAGCGGCTGTACGGCTACTGGCCCATGGCCAGCAGCGCAGTGCTGCAGCCCACTCGGCTCACGGAAGCCGGCTTCAGCGATGGTGCGGCGCACCGCGCGAACCTGCACGCGGTGTACAACCAGGTGCTGCGCTGCAACCGCGATCCGTTCTACACGCCCGACACGGAAGCCGTCCAGGCCCTGCTGCGGCCGCTGTTCATCACCTCGTGGCTGATCGATGATTTTTTCGCCGACAACGACTTTTTTGGCGCCAGCGTCATGCTGCTGTCCAGCGCGTCCAGCAAGACCGCCTATGGCACGGCCTTCCAGCTGGCGCAACGCCCGGGCATTGAGGTGGTGGGGCTGACGTCGCCCGGCAACACGGCGTTTTGCGAACGCCTGGGCTGCTACACGCGGGTGCTGACCTACGACCAGCTGGACCAGATGAGCGCCGATGCGGCCTGCGCCTACGTGGACTTTGCCGGCAACGCCGATCTGCGCCGCCAGATCCACACCCGCTTTGCCGGCCTGCGCTACAGCTGCTCGATCGGTGGCACGCATGTGGAACAGCTTGGCAGCGCCAAAGACCTGCCCGGCCCGCGCGCCACCCTGTTCTTTGCGCCAGCGCAGATCAAGAAGCGCAATGCCGACTGGGGTGCGGCGGGCCTCGGCCAGCGTCTGGTGCAGGCCTGGCAGGCCTTTGCCGCCAAGGCCAGCAACCCCGCGGCGCCCTGGCTCACGGTGGCGCGGCACCAGGGCCCGCAGGCCGTGCAGGCCGCGTACGCAGAAGTGCTGGCCGGTCGTGGCGATCCGGCCCTCGGGCACGTCATGACGCTGAACTGATCCAGCGCAAGCCTGGCATCAGCTTCGCGGCCCATGATGCCCGGCATGAAGCTGGCCCTGCTGTCGGACATCCACGCCAACCTGCGCGCGCTGCAGGCCTGCCTGGACCATGCCCACGCCGAAGGTGCCACACGGTACGCCTTGCTGGGCGACCTGGTGGGCTATGGCGCCGAACCGGCCGCCGTGGTGGACACGGCCATCGAGCTGGCCGCAGCCGGCGCCACCGTGCTGCGCGGAAACCACGACGACCTGGCGGTGACACCGCCGGCACAGGCAAGCACCACAGGTGACCAGACGGCCGCCTGGACCCATGCCCAGCTCGACGCCGGCCAGCGGCGCTTCCTGGCCGGCCTGCCACTCACGGCAGCGCTGGGCAGCGCCCTGCTGGTGCATGCCAGTGCCGACGCGCCCGCCGACTGGCACTACGTGGACAACGCACAACGCGCCGCGCGCAGCCTGGACGGCGCCGGCGAAGGCGTGCGCCATGTGCTGGGCGGGCATGTTCACCACCAGCGCCTGTATTACCGCGGCAGCGGACGCGGACTGATGGAATTTGTGCCCACACCCGGCGTTGCGGTGCCGGTGCCCCTGCACCGCCAGTGGCTGGCCACGGTCGGCTCGGTGGGGCAGCCACGCGACGGCGATACGCGGGCCATGTATGCGTTGTTTGACGCGGCGCAATGCCGGCTGACCTTCCACCGCGTAGGCTACGACCACCGCGCCGCCGCAGCGGCGGTGCGCCGCGCGGGCCAGCCGGAGTACTTTGCGAGCCGACTCGAGGAGGGGCGATGAAACTGCTGGAATCCGGCACCGTCCTGGACGGTTTTGTCATCGGCGAGATCATTCACGCCGGCGGCATGGCCCACATTTACCGCGTGCACTACGCCGACGGCAGGCCTGACCCCGGCTTTGCCATGGCCATGAAGGTGCCGCGCATGGCCAGCGACGACGGCGCCGAGAACATCGTGGGCTTTGAAGTCGAGCACCAGCTCATGCAGGTGCTGGGGGGCGAACATGTGCCACGCTTTGTGGCGGCGGGCGACCTGGGCCGCCTGCCCTACCTCGTGATGGAGTACATCCAGGGCCGAACCCTGCAACACTGGCTGGACGACGCCGTGCAAACCGGCCAGCGCCCCGATGCCGCCACCATTGCCCGGCTGGGCCAGGCCATGGCGCAGGCCGCGCACAGCCTGCACCAGCAAAACGCGGTGCACCTGGACCTGAAGCCCGCCAACGTCCTGCTGCGCCCGGACGGCAGCGCCGTGCTGCTGGACTTTGGCCTGAGCTGGCACGCCCATTACCCCGACCTGCTGGCCGAGGAATTGCGCCCGGCCATCGGCTCGCCCGCCTGGATGGCGCCGGAGCAGGTGGTCGGTGTTCGCGGGGACCCGCGCAGCGACATCTTCGCGATTGGCGTCATGCTGTACGAGCTTGCCACCGGCGAGCTGCCCTTTGGCGAGCCTGCCACCACCGGTGGCCTGCGCCAGCGCCTGTGGATGGACCCGGTGCCGCCATGCGTGCGCAACCCCGCCGTGCCGCCCTGGCTGCAGGAAGTGATCCTGCGCTGCCTGGAGGCTGAAGCCGCACAACGCTACCCGTCGGCTGCCCATCTGGCGTTTGAGCTCGGGCACCCCGACCAGGTGCAGGTGGGTGAGCGCGGCGCACGGCGACGCGGCACGCCCTGGCGCACCCACCTGCGGCGCTGGTTCAAGGCGGCCGGCATGCAGTACGCACCCAGCCCGCTGCCCGCGCAGCAGATTGGCGAAGTGCCGATCGTGATGGTGGCTGTGCCCTACAAGGACGCCAGCGACGCCACGCTGTACTCGCTGCGCCAGGCCGTCAACCGCTCGCTCGGCATCCGCCCTGGCGCCCGGCTGGCCTGTGTGAGCGTGCTGGCGCCCCGCGACGCCGCGCAGGACGAAACCGAAGCCCACCGCCACCACCTGGAGCGGCTGCGGCAGTGGGCACAGGGCGTCCATCTGGAAGACCATCAGGTGTCGTATCACATCATCGAATCGGGCGACGTTGCCGCCGCGCTGGTGGCCTATGCGCGCGGCAACCATGTCAGCCTGCTGGTGCTGGGCGCGGCCACCCATGGTCTGCAGATGCAGCGGCTGGTGGCCACCGTGCCCATGCGGGTGGTGATGGACGCCCCCTGCAGTGTGCTGCTGGTCAAACAGGCCCTTCCCTTCGCCGAGCTGGCCGAAGCCTGACAATCAGGCGCATGACCCTCACGCGCCACCCCTACGAAACGCTCACCCCGGATGTGGTGATGGACGCACTGGCCAGCGTGGGCCTGCAGGGCGACGGCCGCCTGATGGCCTTGAGTTCTTACGAAAACCGCGTGTACCTGGCGCACCTGGAAGACCCCTGCCAGGGCCATGGCGCCGTGGTGGCCAAGTTCTACCGTCCGCAGCGCTGGAGCGAGGCACAAATCCTGGAAGAGCACGCCTTCGCCGCCGAGCTGATGGCCGCCGAAGTGCCGGCGGTGGGCCCGCTGGTGATCGGCGGCAAGACCCTGCACCAGCATGCCGGCTTCGGCTTCAGCGTGAGCCCGCGCCACGGCGGGCGCCGCCCCGAGCTGGACGACGACGAGGTGCTGGAATGGATTGGCCGCTTTCTGGCCCGCATCCACACCGTGGGCGCGGCGCGGCCCTTTGCCCACCGCGGCGCGCTGGACCTGCAGACCTTTGCCACCGAGCCGCGCGACTGGCTGCTGACACACCAGAGGGTGCCGCTGGACGTGCAGGGCGCCTGGACGGTCGCCTGTGAAACCGCTATAAATTTGATAGCGCCTCACGCAGATTCCATGAGGGCTGGAGGCCAATTTGATCCCATCCGCCTGCATGGGGACTGCCACCCCGGCAACATCCCGTGGACGCCCGGCCAGGGCCCGCACTTCGTGGACCTGGACGATGCCCGCATGGGCCCCGCGGTGCAGGACCTGTGGATGCTGCTGGACGGCGACCGCGCCCAGCGCCAGCGCCAGCTGGGCGCGCTGGTGGACGGCTACGAGCAGTTTCGCGAATTCAACCGTGCCGAGCTGGTACTCATCGAGCCGCTGCGCACGCTGCGGCTGATCCACTACAGCGCGTGGCTGGCCCGCCGCTGGGACGACCCGGCCTTCCCGGCGGCATTCCCGTGGTTCGGCAGCAGCGACTACTGGCAGGGCCAGGTGCAGATGCTGGAAGAGCAGATCGAGGCGATGGCGGAACCGGCGCTGGTGGTGTAGGTACCCCACGGGCTCGCCAAGCAATCCAACTCACGCCGTCACGGCATTCCATTGCGCAGCCAGGATTGTTGTGACTTTTTAACGCCCGGCCCGATCCGGATTGACACAAGTCCCGCCAATAACTAGAAGGCCAAAGAGAAAACCCGCCGGGTTTCCCCGGCGGGCTTCTGGATACGAATCTCTCGCGAGATTCTTATTGCAGCAACGGCTCTCACCCCGGATAACTACAACGGGGCGAATTCTAGAGGACTCAGAAATGGAAAACAACCCGCAGATCGGGAAAAGCCCTGTCGCCAGTGAAGGACCGTTCACTTTCGGCTTGGATATCGGCATTGCTTCCGTTGGCTGGGCGGTCATCTCGGACAACAGAATCATTGACCTTGGCGTCCGCGCCTTCGACAAGGCTGAGACACCCGACAAGGGCGAGTCCTTGAACTTGCAAAGACGCACAGCACGTCTCTTGCGTCGCCGGCTTTGGCGCCGAGCCTGGCGACTCACCAAACTATCGCGCCTGCTAAAGCGACACGGGCTGATTGAGTCGGCCGAGTTTCTGAAGTCACAGCCCAACTTCACCGATTCAACCTGGACGTTGCGGGTTGCAGGCCTCGAAAGACTATTGACGTCCGTGGAGTGGGCGCGTGTGATCTATCACCTTTGCAAGCATCGCGGTTTTCACTGGATCAGCCGAGCCGAGGAGCGTAAAGCAGAAGAAGACGCCAAGGGTGAAGGCGGCCGAGTCAAGGCTGGGCTCGCACACACAAAGAAGCTGATGGAGGAGAAGAAGTACCGCACGGCAGCGGAAATGGTGCTGGCCGAATTCCCTGAAGCACAGCGCAACAAGCGCGGAGACTACGACAAGGCTTTGTCAAGGGTTTTGCTCGACGAAGAGTTGCAGACACTATTTGTCGCGCAGCGGGCACTTGGAAACCCGAATGCGACGATAGAGCTTGAGCACGCACTGCGCGGCAGTGACGACAAACGCGGAGGGCTGTTCTGGTCTCAAAAGCCAGCGCTCTCCGGTAAAGACTTGCTCAAGATGCTTGGGCACTGTACGTTCGAAAAAGGCGAACACCGGGCACCCAAGGCCAGCTTCACCGCAGAACGCCATGTATGGCTCACAAGGCTGAACAACCTACGAGTGATCGTTGACGGAGTTTCAAGGCCACTGAACGACAAAGAGCGCAACTTCGCATTGCTGCTGCCATATCAGTCGGGCGAGAAGTTCACCTACAAGACCTTGCGTAGTGCGCTGGTCAAAGCGAACCAATTGCCCGAGTCATTCCGCTTTGGTGGCTTGGCTTATCCAAGTAGCAAACAAAGAGAAGAGGAGAAGGCCAAAGACCCGGAAGACCAACCGCTGGTCAAGCTAACCGCCTGGCACGAAGTGCGTCGGACCCTGACGCGCGCCGATCTGAAATCCGAGTGGAACCAGATCTCAATCGCCGCCCTGGAGGGTAAACCGCTCCTGTTGGACGCCATTGCGTGGGTGCTAAGCGTCTACAAGGACGACGACGAGGTTCGAGCCGAATTGTCAAAACTTGCCCTTCCCGGAGGTCAGCGCACGATTGACGCTCTGCTTGGCATCCGGTTCGACAAATTTCACTCGCTCTCACTCAAGGCTCTCCGTCAGATTGTGCCGCTGATGGAACTCGGTTACCGCTACGACGAGGCGGTTGCCATGATTCCAGAGTATGGTCATCACAGCCAACGCTTCGTCGCAGCCACTGGTGGTCACAAATTTTTGCCCCCGCTGTATGAGGGTCGGGATGCAGCCGGTCGGATGAAGTTCCGGCAAGACGTGGATGTCCCGCGCAACCCGGTGGTCTTGCGCGCACTCAATCAAGCACGCAAGGTGGTCAATGCGCTCATCCAGGAGTATGGCTCGCCATCGTCTGTCCATATCGAGATGGCTCGTGACCTGTCTCGACCGATGGATGAAAGGCGCGACATCAAGAAACTTCAGGACGAGTATCGCGACCGCAACGAAAAGGCTAGGGAGCAGTTCGCAGGTGACTTTGGGCGTCGTCCGAGCGGTGTGGAGTTCGAGAAGTGGTTGCTTTACCGCGAGCAACATGGCAAATGCGCCTATTCTTTGGAAGCGCTTGACCTGAACAGGGTAGTCCATGACGCGAGTTACGTGCAGGTCGATCACGCCCTGCCCTACTCACGGAGCTATGACGACAGCAAAAGCAATAAAGTGCTCGTCCTGACGCGTGAAAACCAGAACAAAGGTAACAGGACGCCCTACGAGTATCTGGATGGCGCCAGCGATTCCGAGCGCTGGCGCAGCTTCGTTGCTTGGGTGGAAGGGAACAAAGCCTACCGGCAGGCGAAGCGCAGCCGCCTGCTTCGCAAGAACTTTGGCGTTGAAGAATCCAGCTCTTTCAAGGACCGTAACCTGAATGACACTCGCTACATCTGTAAGTTCTTTAAGAACTACGTCGAGCAGTTTCTGCAGTTGTCCGACGGTAGCGATAACAAGCGCTGTGTGGTCTTGAATGGCCAACTCACCGGTTTTCTGCGCGCCCGCTGGGGCCTGATAAAGGTACGTGACGAAAGCGATCGGCACCATGCCCTGGATGCAGTAGTCGTGGCAGCGTGTAGCCATGCAATGGTGAAGCGGCTGGCGGACTATGCGAGAAAAAAGGAACTGGAGCACATGCGCGAGGGCTTCGCCGATCCAGAGACCGGGGAAATCATCAACGCAACAGCTCATCAGCGCCTCGCGGAGCATTTTCCTGACCCTTGGCAGCAATTCCGTACGGAGGTGATGCTGAGGCTGAAGACGGACGACATCGGAGTGCTGCGTGAGGAACTTACGAAGCTGGGGAGTTACACGTCCCTCGCGATTGAGAACGTTCGGACATTGTTTGTATCCCGCGCACCGCAGCGACGCAATGGCGGCGCCGTACACAAAGAAACGATCTACGCGCAGCCCCGGCGCTTGGCAATCCAAGGCGGAGTCACGCAGAAGGTACCGCTTTCCAGTTTGAATCTGAAAGACCTTGACCGCCTCGTCGACAAGCACCGAAATGAAAGACTGTACGCAGCCATTCGGGCACGGCTGGAAGCACACGGCGGGAAAGGGGATAAAGCCTTTCCAGCGGATAACCCACTACGCAAGCCTGATAAAGAAGGCAACCCAACCGGTCCGGTCGTGAGAACAGTAACGCTTGAGATTGACAAGCTGAGCGGCATACCCATCCGAGGCGGCATCGCGAAGAACGACAGCATGCTCCGAGTAGATTTTTTTGCGAAGGCCGGGAAGTTTCACTTGGTGCCCGTTTATGTGCACCACAAAGCGGTGGGGCTACCGAACAAGGCCATCAATGCTTACAAAGACGAGGATGAGTGGACGGATGTACGTGATGATGAGTTTCTCTTCTCCGTGTATCCCTGCGACCTGCTGGAGATAACGCTGAAAAGCGAAACTTACCTTGGCTATTACGCCGGTTGCGATCGGTCAACAGGCGCGGTGAGTCTTTGGGCTCACGATCGCAGCCAGGCAGTAGGCAAAGATGGATTGATACGAGGCATCGGTGCAAAGACCGCTAAGTCAATTAAAAAGCTCCATGTCGATGCGCTCGGCCGTAGGCACGCCGCACCCAAGGAAAGCCGCCGTGGTCTGGCGTAGCGTCGTTATCAGCCAACCCGCCAAGCTCAAGCGCGAGCATTTCGCGCTGGTCGTCGAGCAGGAACAGTCTGCGCGCGTGCCATTTGAAGACATTGCCGTCATCGTGCTGAACAACCGCGAGATCACGTTGACGCACCCCGTGCTATCTGCATGTGCGGAATATGGCATTGGGCTGTACGCCACGGGCGACAACCACCAGCCCAGCGGTGTCTTCCTGCCGTTCCAGAGCCACAGCCGGGCCACTCGCATGCTGCGCCTCCAACTTGACCTGGACAAACCTACCGGCAAGCGCGCTTGGGCCAACATTGTGCAAGCCAAAATTCGCAATCAGGCTTTTTGCATGAAGGCACTTAACGCGGGGGATCATGAGCGGCTGGAGTCCTATGCACGGCGCGTGCGGTCTGGGGACACTGGGAACATGGAGGCGCAGGCCAGCGCTTACTACTTTCCGCAGGTAATGGGGCGCAGCTTCACACGTGCGCAAGACGGCTGGGCCAACGCAGCGCTCGACTACGGTTACGCCGTCATGCGCGGCGCATGCGCACGCGCGCTTGTGGCACACGGCCTGTTGCCGACCATTGGCATCTTTCACGCCAGCGAACTAAACGCTTTCAATTTGGCAGATGACCTGATCGAACCCTACCGTTCAGTCGTTGACTTGTATGTGGCAACCAATCGCAAAACCGACAACACTGTGGAGCTGACCCCTGCCGACAAAGTGGCGCTGGTCGGGCTGCTAAATGTTGACATAGCAATGCCGCGCGGCGTTATGAGTGTGCTGGCTTCAGTCGAGCAGGCTGCCGAGTCTCTCGTGCGCATGTATGACGGCGGCAGCGAGCAGGTGCTCGAAATGCCACGGCTGATCGGTCTCAATCAGCGTCGGCACGAGATGTAGCGCGGCCTGCCATGAGCCGGGAAACGAGGCGATTCATGCGCATGATGGTCTTCTTTGATCTGCCCGTGGTCACCAAAGCCGAGCGCCGGGCGTACACCCAGTTCCGACGCTTCTTGCTGAACGACGGCTACGACATGATCCAGTTTTCCGTGTATGGGCGCATCCTGAATGGCAATGACGCAGAAGAAAAGCATATGAAACGCTTGGTGGCCAACCTTCCGCCGGAAGGGTCGATCCGCGTTATGACTGTGACGGAGAAGCAGTACGCGGGCATGAAACTGCTCGTCGGCCTCCCGCTTTTTCAGGAAAAGAAGGTCAATGCCGCCCAGATCGTGCTGTTTTGAGGCCAGTTTTCCTAAAGAAAACCCGCTCCAAGCAAGGCCTGGAGCGGGTTTCGGGCGGGTCGAGTGTAGCTATCCGGGGTGAGAGAGGGAGCTACCTGCGCTGTTTCCGGCTACCTGTTAGTGTAGCTATCCGGGGTGAGAGGGAGCTACAACTAAGCCCGGCTGGCCGCAGTGTAGCTATCCGGGGTGAGAGAGGGAGCTACAACGATTAAGTCTGACGTTAAAAATCACGCGCAAGTGTAGCTATCCGGGGTGAGAGAGGGAGCTACAACTGTGCGTGGTGCGACAGCCTTGCTGCTGGAAGTGTAGCTATCCGGGGTGAGAGAGGGAGCTACAACCGAGCGCGCAGACCTGATCCTGCATGTGCGAGTGTAGCTATCCGGGGTGAGAGAGGGAGCTACAACATCCATGGTTGAGAAAAGAACGAGCGCGCCAGTGTAGCTATCCGGGGTGAGAGAGGGAGCTACAACGTGCGTAACCGTGTAACCGCGTAACTCCCCAGTGTAGCTATCCGGGGTGAGAGAGGGAGCTACAACCTTGGTGACGCACACCGCCAGCGCCGTTAAAGTGTAGCTATCCGGGGTGAGAGAGGGAGCTACAACCCAGTTTTGCTGTGGGGCGACATGTTTTTGAGTGTAGCTATCCGGGGTGAGAGAGGGAGCTACAACCAAAGCGGTGGACTACCGCGGCCTGTACAAAGTGTAGCTATCCGGGGTGAGAGAGGGAGCTACAACCGGCAGCGTCGACGTCCAGGTGTTTGGCTGAGTGTAGCTATCCGGGGTGAGAGAGGGAGCTACAACAGGTCTTGGTGGAAAACCCACCAAGACCTGTTGGCGCTTCGCGCATGTTGATCAAGAACTTGTCACCAAGCAGGAAAAAGCAAGTTCCTATTTGCTACGTTTTTCATAGCGCCTTACGCAATCCCCGTGCGGGCTACAGCCCGATTTTGCATATGCGCAGGATGATTCTGGCGCCTCAGGGCGCCACCTGGTCGCCCGCGCCTCGCTGACGCTGGGCGTTGGGCAGCGAAGGCGACAACACCGCCCCGGTGCTGCCGCTGATGCCCACCGTGGCCGGCCCGACCGACACATTGCCGCCCACGCCGACCGAGCCGTTGGCCTGCCCTTGGGCGTTGACGCCCACGCCCGCACTCAGCGGCCCGGCGTTGGCGCCCACATTGCCGCTCAACCCGCCCGAGCCCGCCGACACGCCGACCGAGCCGCCCACACCGCCGGCCGAGACCCCCACGCTGCCGCTCACGCCCCCGGAACCAACGCCAACCCCGATGGAGATGGGGCCGATGGGCACGCTGATGCCGACGCCCACCGAACTGCAGCCCGCCAGCGCCACCGTGCAGGCCAGGCAAACAAAGCCTTGCTTCATGAATTGCATCCTGCGGTCACGCGCCAGCTGGCCAGCGGACCGACGTTGTCCAGCCGGTTGCCGGCCAGGTAGTACACATTGCCATCCACCGTAGACACCCCCAGGTAGGCCCGCGTGCCGGCATAGAAGCGGTAGTAATACGGTGCGCTGGTGGCCGACGCAGCGCCGGACGGCGCAAACAGTGCCGGGTGGTTGCGCTCGGCCCAGTTGAACAGGCAGTCAGCCCCGGCGATGGACACTGCGCCGGCGCTGACGCTCACGGTGCGCGCGGCCGACCAGTCCCCCCAGTAGCCGAACATGCCGGCCCGCGCCTGCAGCAACACGGTGCCGGCACTGCTGCCCGTGAAGCTGAACGCCGGTGATGCGATCTCCGCCGGCGTTCCAGCGGCGGCCAGCGTGTCCACGCCGGTCAGCGTGATGTCGTCCACGTACCAGCCGATGCCGGCCGAGGCCTGCGGGTAGAAACTGCCACTGCTGAAGGCGTAGCGCCAGCGCAGGCGGATGGTGCGGCCCGCGTAGGGCGCCAGCGAAATGGTTTTGGTGCTGAAGCCGGTTTCGCCAAAGTTGCTGGTGGTGCCGCTTTGCTGCCCGGCCTGCTGGAACAGGGCGACCCAGCTCGCACCATCGTCCTGCGACAGTTCCACCAGCGCCAGCTGCGACGGCGAGGCCAGCCCGAGCCGGCTGCTGAACTGCAGCACACCGCTGGCGCCGGGTACCAGCACGGCGTTGAGCAGCAGGGTCTGGTCGGTGGCCTGGGTGTGGGCCAGATGAAACGACCGCGCACCCGTGGCAGACACGCCATTGACCACCACGTCGTAGGCGGCGCTGGTGGCCACGCTGAAGTTGCCGCTGCCGGCCTCGGCGCCGTCGGCCAGGTTGAAGGGGGTCACGCCCAGGCTGCGCCACTGGTAGCCGGTGGCGCCGGGCTGGGCCGCAAAGCTGTAGGGGGCGGCCTGGCCCGCCTGTACGGCGCTGCTGCCCGCAAGGGTGATGCTGCTGGTGGCCACATCGGCATCAAACACCACCACCGTGTAGCTGAAGCTGCGCACCACGCCGCCCACACGCACATTGCTCACCGTCACGCGGTACACGGTGTCGCCCGCGGGGCGGGCCCAGTTCATGCCGTCGGCATAGCTGCCGGGGAACCACACCAGCGTGTTCTCGCCCGCGCCATTGCTCACCGCCTCCAGCCGCGTGGCCAGGGGCGCACCGTCTTCCGTCATCGCCACGCTGGCGGCGGAAAAGTCGGCCTGCGGGTACGAGAAGCTCCAGCGCGGGTACAGCGTGGCATGCGGCACGTAGCCGGCCGGCGGCCAGGCCACGAAGTCGTCGCGTACCGAAGGGCGGGGGCCGGCGATATTGGCGTCAAACACCCAGAGCGCATTGGCCTTGACGCTGCCATCGGCATCGCCGGTCCCCATCCGCTGGGTTTGCGGGTACAGCAGCCAGCGCCGGTGGCCAACCGCCGCGTTGTTGGCGCCGCTGTCGCGCATGTAGCCCTCGGCCACGCTGTCGGCCCCGGCACGGCCCAGCGCCAGGTTGGACTTGGCCGCCGCCTCGGCGCCCACGGCGCTGTAGCAGGCCCAGCTGGCGGGCGGGGTGTGGCTGAGCTGGTTGTTGGCCGCCATCATCAGTGCCGCCTGTTGCGCCTTCGCATTGAACGTGTCGTCCAGCTGCACGCTGGCTGGCACGCCGGCCATGGCACGGAACCAGTTGATGCGCCGCAGCGTGGCGGCCTTGTAGTCGGCTGTGGTGTCGCCTGCCGCGCAGGCAGCGGCATTGCCCGTCCAGCCGCTGGCCAGGTTGGACGACGATGCAAACACGGTTTTGTAGAACAGCCGCACGGCTTCGCGCTGGCTCACGTCCAGCGAGTAGCCACTGTCAGCCTGGGGGGGCCGGGCGTCTGGCGCGGCCGGGGTGCCCAGCCCGTCTAGGCTGGTGGGCGCCTGGGGAGGCGTGGGGCCGGTGCGCAAGGGCGGCGCGTCCTGCGGCGCAGCAGGTGCGGCGCCGGCTGGCACATCAGCGGCCGATACAGCAGCGCGGTCTGCGCCGCCGCAACCGGCCAGCACCAGCATCAGCCCCGCCAGAAGCCCGCGTGTCACCATGCGGGCATTGTAGGAGGCAGGCGCTATGCCAACAACGCGTTCACCCGCTTTACATAGGCGGCCGGATCGTCCGGCAAGCCGCCTTCGGCCAGCAGCGCCTGGTCAAACAGGATGTGGGCCAGATCGTTGAAATGCACCGAGCCGTCGAGCTTCTTCACCAGCGCGTGCTCGGCATTCACTTCCAGCACCGGCTTGACCTCGGGCGCCGCCTGACCCGCCGCCTTGAGCATGCGCGCCAGCTGCAGGCTCATGCCCTGGTCCTTGACCACCAGGCAGGCCGGTGAGTCCACCAGCCGCGTGGTCACGCGCACGTCTTCGGCCTTGTCTTTCAGCGCTTCCTTGAGCCTGGCCAGCACGGGCTTGAACGCTTCAGCCGTCTCCTCGGCGGCCTTCTTCTCGGCCTCGTCCTGCAGCTTGCCCAAATCGACCGCGCCCTTGGCCACGCTTTGCAGCGGCGTGCCGTCAAACTCGGTCAGAAAACTCAGCGCCCATTCGTCCACGCGGTCGGCCATGAGCAGCACCTCGATGCCCTTCTTGCGGAACACCTCGATCTGCGGGCTGTTCTTCGCTGCAGCCAGCGTGTCGGCGGTGATGTAGTAGATGGCCTCCTGGCCCTCCCTCATCCGGGCCTTGTAGTCGGCCAGCGACACGCTCACGGTGTCGGATTGGGTCGAGGCAAAGCGCAGCAGTTTGGCCAGGCGCTCGCGGTTGGCGAAATCCTCGCCCAGGCCTTCCTTGAGCACGGCGCCGAATTCGGCGTAGAACTTGCCGTACTTGGCCTTCTCATCGACCGAGGCGTCTTCCGCCTTCTCCTGCTTGGCCAGGTCTTCCAGCATCGACAGCACCCGCTTGGTGGAGCCGTCGCGAATGGCCTTGACGTCGCGGCTTTCCTGCAGCAGCTCGCGGCTCACATTGAGCGGGAGGTCGGCCGAGTCGATCACGCCCTTGACGAAGCGCAGGTAGGTGGGCATCAGCGCCTCGGCGTCGTCCATGATGAAGACGCGCTTGACATACAGCTTGACGCCGGCCTTCTTGTCGCGGTTCCACAGGTCAAACGGCGCCTTGGTCGGGATGAACAGCAATTGGGTGTACTCGCTGCTGCCTTCCACGCGGTTGTGGCTCCAGGCCAGCGGCGCTTCAAAGTCGTGGCTGATGGCCTTGTAGAACTCGGCGTACTGCTCGTCGGTGATGTCCTTCTTGGGCCGCGTCCACAGCGCGCTGGCCTGGTTCACGGTCTCCCATTCGCCAGTCTTGACCATGGCGCCAGGCTGGTCGTTCTCGCCGTCCTTCCACTCCTCCTTCTCCATCCGGATGGGCAGGGCAATGTGATCGGAGTACTTGCCGATGATGTCCTTGAGCTTCCAGGCGCTCAGGTAGTCGAGTGCGTCGTCGCGCAGGTGCAGCGTCACGCTGGTGCCGCGCGCGGCGCGCTCGATGGTCTCGACCTCGAAGTCGCCGGTGCCACCGCTGATCCAGCGCACTCCCTCGGCGACCGGTAGCCCGGCGCGGCGCGACTCGACCGTGATCCGGTCGGCCACGATGAAGCCCGAGTAAAAGCCCACGCCGAACTGGCCGATGAGCTGGGCGTCCGCCTTCTGGTCGCCACTGAGCTTGCCCATGAATTCGCGCGTGCCGCTCTTGGCAATCGTGCCGAGGTTGTCAATGGCCTCCTGCTGGCTCAGGCCGATGCCGTTGTCGGCAATGGTCAGCGTCCTGGCGTCCTTGTCGAAACTGACGCGGACCTCGAGGTTGGGCGCGTCTTCATACAGGGCGTTGTTGTTGAGCGCCTCGAAGCGCAGCTTGTCGCAGGCGTCCGACGCGTTGGAGATCAGTTCACGAAGAAAGATCTCCTTGTTGGAATACAGCGAGTGGGTGACGAGGTGCAGAAGCTGTGCGACTTCGGCCTGGAACGACAGGGTTTGCTTGCTCATGGTCTTGTAGGGAAGGGAACCGGACAAAATGAAAACGCCCCTGAGTTAGGGGCGCTCATGCGACTTTCAAGACCGGATTATCGCGGGTCCGGGCAGCGGCCGGGTGGCCGCGGCAGGGCTTACAGGCTCAGTTCGCCGCTCGGGATCTGGCCCAGACGCAGGGCTTGCGCAGCCTGGGCACGCACCGTTGCCGAGTCGATGGTGGACTTGACGGGCGCTGCCACACGCGAGCCGGCCGGTTCGGTGCTGCGGGTCTTGGCCACCGTGGCGGCTTCGGCCATGACTTCGGCACGGGTGCGGTTGCCTTCGGACTGCAGCGCAAACTGCGTGGTCGCGTCCGGGCTTTCGGCGCGAACCGCAGTAGAGGCCAGGGTAGCGAAAGCGGCGATGGCGATGAGGGCGGAAGACTTGTTCATGATGGGGACCTTTCAGTGAGTTACTTGATTTGGAGACACCGGTGTGTTCCGGTGATATGAATGTAGGAGCGCCAAATTAGCGGTCACTGAGGGGAGTCTTAGCCCTGAATGAGATGGCCTGTATCAGGCCGTTTCAACGCGCGCCACCAGGCCGCTGGCGTCGTCGCGGTTGCGCAGCGAGATGCGCAGGCCGCAGCGCTGGGCCACACTGCGTGCAATGGCCAGGCCCAGACCGCTGCCACGTGCGCCGGTGCCCGGCACGCGGAAGAAGCGGTCGAACACGCGCTCCATGAGCTCGAGTGGAATGCCGGGACCACTGTCGATGACTTCCACCACCAGCTTGCCGCCTTCCTGCGCCAGCCGCACGTCCACCACACCGCCCTCAGGCGTGTAGCGCAGGGCGTTTTCGATCAGGTTGTCAACAACGCTGCGCAGGTCCGCTGCCGGACAGCGCAGCGGTGCGCTGGTGACGGTGGTGGGCAGCAGGCCCAGGTCGATGCGCCGCTGGTCGGCCAGCACGATCAGGCCATTGATGCTCTCGCGCAGCACGGCCGACACGTCCACTTCCGTGGGCGCTGCATCGCCCGTGACGGCCTCCTGCCGCGACAGGCGCAGCAACTGGTCCACCAGCCGCTGCGCGCGCTGGATGCCCTGCTCCAGCTGGCGGAAACGCTCCTGCGTCTCGCCGCAGCACACGTCGCCACGCAGCGTCTCGAGCTGCAGGCCGATCGCTGCAATGGGGGTACGCAGTTCGTGTGCGGCGTCCTGCACAAAACGGCGTTGCGTGGTGAAGGCATCGCGCAATCGGGCCAGCAGGCTGTTGAATGAAACGATCAGCGGGGTGATCTCGCGCGGCACATGCGACAGCGGCAGCTCGGCAATGTTGTACTCATCCTGCCGGGCTGCCTGGCGTGCAATGTCGCCAATGGCGCGCGACACCATCTCCACCACCACCCACAGGATCAGCGACGAGACGATCAGCAGCACCACCACCGGTGCAATCACCCCCAGCGCCCGACCGGCCGCCAGGTGCGCGCGGAACTTGCCGCTTTGCACCACCTGCACCTGCCGGCCGTCTGCCGACTGCGCCACATAGGCGCGCCAGGGCTGTCCATTGGCCGTGACATCGTGAAAGCCGGGCTCGGCAATCCGGGGCAGCGCCAGCGCCGGCCATGAACTGGCCGCAAGCTGGCCGTTGCGATCGAACACCTGGCCCACGTAAGTGCCCCATTCATGCACCTGCTCGCTGGACAGCACCGGCCAGTCGGGCATGACGGGCTGCGACGCCTGCGAGTCGGCCAGCAGCTGCATCTGGTCGTCCATGAAGGTGCTGACCATGCTCTTGTACGTCCAGTACGCGCCAGCCGCCGAGACGGCGCCCACCAGCACAAAGGCTGGCAGCAGCCACATCATCAGCACGCCGCGCAGCGAGCACAGTCGTCCGGCCGGAAAGACGCGCATCATGCGGCCCCGCCTTCCGGGTTGGCGGGTGCCAACGTGGTCATCACGCGCCAGCCCAGCCCGCGCACGTTGCGGATGGCATCGGGCCCGAGCTTCTTGCGCATGCCATGGATCAGCACGTCCACCGCGTTGCTCATGACCTCTTCGCCCCAGCCGTAGATGCGGTTTTCAAGCTGCTCGCGCGACAGGATGGCGCCGGGCCGCTCCAGCAGGGCGTGCAGCAAGGCAAACTCCCGCGCCGAGAGCGCCGAGCGCTCGCCGCGCACAAGCACCTCGCGGGTGGTCAGGTCGAGCTGCAGGTCGCCGTTGCCGATGACGGAATGCGCCGCGCCGTCACGGCGGCGGATCACGGCGCGCATGCGGGCCAGCAGCTCGCGGAATTCATAGGGTTTGAGGAGGTAGTCGTCGGCTCCCAGGTCCAGCCCGCTGATGCGGTCGTCGAGTCCGTCGCGCGCGGTCAGCACCAGCACCGGGGTGGCGTTGCCCTGGGCGCGGGCACGGCGCAGCACCTCGGTGCCGTCACGCTTGGGCAGGCCCAGGTCGAGCAGCACGCAGGCATAGTCGCCATCGGCCAGGGCGCTTTGCGCCAGCTCGCCGTCCTTCACCCAGTCAACCGACCAGGCATTGGCCTCGAGTGCCTGCGACAGGCTGCGCCCGATCATGTCGTCGTCTTCGACCAGCAGGACACGCATCAGGGTTCCTGTCGGGACGGCCGGGGGTTGTTCCACCGCGCTTCGCGCCGTACGGCACGCAGCAGCAGGCCTGCTGCGCCCAACAGCACGAGGGCAAGCGCGCCGACGACCAGCTGGTAATCCACCAGCGCCGTGGCGACGGCGGGCGATAGCGCGGGCAGCGTAAGCAGCCCGGCGACAAACAGGAGGGCGCGGACGGTGTGTTCAGCGAAGTTATCCATGGCGGGGACGTGCAGCAAGGGGAGCCTGGATGATCGCCCGGCTGAGTTAGGCCCGAATTAGCGCGGGCTGGACTCCACCTCCTTGGTCCAGCGGTCCACCAGGCGGCGGCGCTCGGCCGACTTGCCGTATTTTTCAAAGTCGTACTTCACCAGCCGCACGTTGTCCATGGACGGGATGCGCGGGTCGGGCTTGAAGGTCTTGTTGGCCGGCACCTGCAGGCTGTTGGCGCGCGCGCCGATCTGCTGGCCCTCAGGGCTCATCAGCCAGTCGTAGTAGCGCCGGGCGGCATCCTTGTTGCGCGCGCCTTTCACCAGTGCGATGCCGCCGATCTCATAGCCCGTGCCCTCACACGGCGCGGCCGATTGCACCGGGAACTTGTTGGTGACGCGCTCGTTGTCAAAGCCGAAGATGAAGCTGATGCCGATGCCCACCTCGCCCTTGGCCACGTTGCGCGCCTGCGCCTGGCCGCTGCGGGTGTACTGCGTCACGTTCTTGTGCAGCTTTTTCAGGTAGTCAAACGCGGCGTCCTCACCCATCATCTGCACCAGCCCCGCGAGGATGGTGTACGCCGTGCCGCTGGACGCCGGGTGCGAGGTTTCGATCTCGCCCTTGTAGCGCGGGTCCAGCAGGTCCTTCCAGCATTTGGGCGGCGGCAGGTTCTTCTTTTTCAGCACCTCCTCGTTCCAGCCAAAGCCGATGGCGCTGGTGTAGAAGCCGCCCACATGGTTCTGGCTCATGGCGTACTGGCGCACTGCCCAGCCGTGCAGGTCGTTGATGTAGGCGGGGCGGTAGGGGTCGAGCAGGCCGACCTCGGCCGCCTGGTAATACGGGTCGCCGGTGCCGCCCCACCACAGGTCGGTCTTGGGGTTGGCGGCTTCCGCGCGCAGCTGCGCCTGAGCTTCGCCAGTGGGTTTGTGCGACTGGTTGACACGGATGCCGGTGGCCCGCGTGAACTCCTGCGCCGCCAGCTCGCACCAGGGCCGGTCGGTGCTGCAAATGGCGTTGACCGTGCCGGTTTGGGCATGAATCTGGCCTGCAGCCCCCGCCAATACTGCGCAAGCTGCTATGAATTTTGTAGCGAATGTTTTCATGATGATCCTGTCAAAAACGTTCGTGAGTGCCGAGATAACGCCATTGTCCAACCGGCAGCGGGCCCAGCACCACCCGGCCGATGCGGATGCGCTTGAGCCCCACCACCTTCAGGCCGACCTGCTCGCACATGCGGCGGATCTGCCGCTTCTTGCCTTCGGTCAGCACGAAGCGCAACTGCTCGGGATTCTGCCAATCCACCTGGGCAGGCTTCAGGGGTTGGCCATCCAGGCTGAGGCCGTGGCGCAGCCGCGCCAGCTGCGCCGCTGGAAAGGCCTTCTGCACATCGGTGAGCACGTCACCCTGGGGGGTGGCGTAGCTCACGCGCACGAGGTATTCCTTCTCGGTGCCCGAGTCTTCGCCAATGAGCTGCCGCGCCACGCGGCCGTCCTGTGTCAGCACCAGCAGGCCTACCGAATCAATGTCCAGCCGGCCGGCCGGCGCCAGGCCGCGCAGTTGCGACGGCGCAAAACGCAGGCCGGACGCATCGCCCTTCCAGTGGTTGCGGGCCTGCACCAGCGTCACCGCCGGCTGGTGGCCGTCTTCGGCCTGGCCGCTCACGTAGCCCATGGGCTTGTGCAGCAGGATGGTGACCTGCTGCTGCTGCTGGCCGCGGGCCCTGGGGTCCACTTCAATGCGCGCATCGGCCGCCACCTGCAGGCCCATGGGCGCCACCGCGCCGTTCACCCGCACCCAGCCTTTGGCGATCCAGTCGTCGGCCTCGCGGCGGGAACACAGGCCCAGCTCGGCCATGCGCTTGTTCAGACGGGTTGTCGTGTCGGTCATGTCTGTTGTTCTTGCTATTGATTTGATAGCGCCTCACGCATTATCCATGCGGGTCAGGCCATGGTTTGCTTCATGAACACGCTGGAGCGCAAGGCCGGCAGGTCGAGGATGCGCAGACCGCCGTATTCCGTGCGGATGCAGCCCTGTGCCTCCAGTGTGGCCAGCGCCTCATTCACACGCTGGCGCGACAGCCCCACCAGGTAGGCCAGCTCCTGCTGCGTGATGCGCAACACCTCGCCCACGCCGGGGTACAGCACCGGGTTGAACAGCGCGGCCAGGCTGCGCGCCACGCGCACGTCGGGGTTGGTCATTCGGTCAATCTCGCGGGCCGCAATGAACTGGCCCAGCCGCTCGTTGAGCTGGTTCATCACGAAACGGTTGAAGCCGATGGAGTGGTCCAGCAGCCAGTGGAAGGTGTCCACCGGCAGGCCGGCCACCACGCTCTTGCGCAGCGCCTGGATGTTGTAGCGGTAGGCCTCGCGCTTGAGCGCCGTCCCCTCGCCAAACCAGCCACCGGGCGGCACGCCGGTGAAGGTCATGGTCTGGCCCTGGGCGTTGTCGCTGCTCATCTTGAGCAGGCCTTCCACCACGCCAAACCAGTAGGTCACAGGCTTGCCGACGCGGCACACATAGTCCCCGGGCAGCGCGTCGCCCACCATCAGCTGGGCCACGGCGTGGGTGCGCTCGGCCGGCTGCAGCAGCCGCAACCAGGGGATGCCTTCCAGTTCAGGGGCGGTGGCCGCGCGGCGGCGCAGGTGCAGGGGCAGATCGGCGGGTGTGGTCATGGCAAGTTCGGGACACGGGCTTCGGCTTTGTCGGCCGCGGGCTTGACGCCGATCAATATCGGGGCAGGCCCTACTAGGACATTCCCCTAAATTGTCGTCGCAAAGACAACCTAACGTCAAAGTCCGTCCTAGCATCGGTTTCCGTTGCAACAACACCTTCAGAAGACTGCACGCCATGGAGACAACCTTCCCCCAACTGCTGGTGCAGCATGCGTCGAGCCGCGGTGCGGCCCCCGCCATGCGCGAGAAGGAATACGGCATCTGGCAGACCCTGACCTGGGCCGGGCTGGCCGGGCTGGTGGAACACATCGCCTGCGGTCTGCACCTGGCCGGTCTGGCGCGCGGTGAACACATGGTGATGGTCGGCGGCAACCGGCCGCGCCTGTACGCCACCATGCTGGCGGCCCAGTCGCTCGGCGCCATTCCGGTGCCGCTGTACCAGGACGCCGTGGCCGCCGAGTGCGTGTTCCCCATCAACAATGCCGACGTACGCTTTGCCTTTGCCGAAGACCAGGAACAGGTGGACAAGCTGCTGGAGGTGCGCGCCCAGTGCCCGCAGCTGGGCGCCATTTACTTCGACGACCCGCGCGGCCTGCGCAACTACAGCGAGCCGGGCCTGGCCTCGCTGGAGTCGCTGATCGAGACAGGCAAGGCGTTTGCGCGACAGAACCCCGGCTTCTTCCAGGCCGAGATCGCCAAAGCCAACCCGCACGACGTGGCGGCCATGTTCTTCACCTCGGGCACCACCGGCAACCCCAAGGGCGTGGTCCACACCCACAACACCCTGCTGGACCGCGCACGCGCCGGCGCCGCGTTCGACAAGCTGACCGGCGACGAGGAAGTGCTGGCCTACCTGCCGCCCGCCTGGATCGGCCAGAACATCTTCAGCTACGCACAGTGGCTGGCCTGCGGCTACGTGGTGAACTGCCCCGAGTCGGCCGGCACGGTGATGATCGACCTCAAGGAAGTGGGGCCCACCTATTACTTCGCGCCGCCACGGGTGTTTGAAGGGCTGCTGACCAGCGTGATGATCCGCATGGAAGACGCCGGCGCCATCAAGCGCCGCATGTTCCACGCCTGCATGGACGTGGCCCGCCGCGTCGGCCCGGCCCTGATGGACGGCAAGCCCGTGGGCGGACTGGACCGCCTGAAGTACGCCGTGGGCAACCTGCTGGTGTACGGCCCGCTGCGCAACAACCTGGGCATGAGCCGGGTGCGCGTGGCCTACACCGCGGGCGAAGCCATCGGCCCGGACCTGTTCACCTTCTACCGCTCCATTGGCATCAACCTCAAGCAGCTGTACGGCTCGACCGAAACCGCGGTGTTCGTCTGCCTGCAGCCCGACAACCAGGCCCGCGCCGACACGGTGGGCATACCGATCGACGGCGTACAGATCAAGGTGGCCGACAACGGCGAGATCCTGGTCAAGTCGCCCGGCCTGCTCAAGGAGTACTACAAGAACCCCACCGCCACCGCCGAGGTGCTGACGGCCGACGGCTGGTACCACACCAGTGACGCCGGCTTTCTGGACGCGCAGGGTCACCTGAAGATCATCGACCGCGTGAAGGACGTGGGCCGCCTGATGGGTGGCGCCAACGACGGCGCCATGTTCGCCCCCAAGTACGTGGAGAACAAGCTCAAGTTTTTCCCGCACATCAAGGAAGTGGTGGCGCTGGGCGACAAGCGCGAGAAAGTCTGCGTGATGATCAACATCGACTTCGACGCGGTGGGCAACTGGGCCGAGCGGCGCAACCTGCCGTACGCCGGCTACACCGACCTGGCGCAGAAGCCCGAGGTCTACCAGCTCATCCGTGAATGTGTGGAAAAAGTCAACGCCGACCTCGCCGCCGACACCCTGCTGGCGGGCAGCCAGGTCAGCCGCTTCCTGGTGCTGCACAAGGAACTGGATGCCGACGATGGCGAGCTGACCCGCACCAACAAGGTCCGCCGCGGCTACATCGGCGAAAAGTACCAGGTGCTGGTGGATGCGCTGTATGGCGGCAAGACCGAGCAATACATTGAAACCCAGGTCAAGTTCGAAGACGGGCGCACCGGCAGCGTGAGTGCCACGCTGAAGATCATGGATGCGAAGACTTTTTCGCCGGTAAAGGCGGCGGCCTGATATGAGCAAAACGATCGGCGACGTCATCCTGGACGTCAACAACATCTCGCTGAGTTTCGGCGGCGTCAAGGCGCTGACCGACATCAGCTTCAATGTGCGCGAGCATGAGATCCGCGCCATCATCGGCCCCAACGGCGCCGGCAAGAGCTCCATGCTCAACTGCATCAACGGGGTGTACCAGCCGCAGCAGGGGACGATCTCGTTTCGCGGCAAGACCTTCAAGCACATGAACAGCCACGAGGTGGCCGTGATGGGGGTGGCGCGCACCTTCCAGAACCTGGCCCTGTTCAAGGGCATGAGCGTGCTGGACAACCTGATGACGGGACGCAACCTCAAGATCAAGAGCGGCATCCTGATGCAGGCACTGCGCATCGGCCCGGCCGAGCGCGAGGAAATCCGCCACCGCGAATTCGTCGAGCACATCATCGACTTCCTGGAGATCCAGGCCTACCGCAAGACCCCTGTGGGCCAGCTGCCCTACGGCCTGCAAAAACGTGTGGACCTGGGCCGGGCGCTTGCCATGGAACCCCAGCTGCTGCTGCTGGACGAGCCCATGGCGGGCATGAACGTGGAGGAAAAGCAGGACATGTGCCGCTTCATCCTCGACGTCAATGACGAGTTCGGCACCACCGTGGTGCTGATCGAGCACGACATGGGCGTGGTGATGGACATCTCCGACCGCGTGGTGGTGCTGGACTACGGAAGAAAGATCGGGGACGGCGCACCACAGGAGGTACGCAACAACCCCGAAGTCATCAAGGCCTATCTCGGGACGGGGCACTGAACATGGGATTTTTCCTCGAAACCCTTCTGGGCGGCCTGATGGTCGGCATGCTCTATTCGCTGGTGGCGCTGGGCTTCGTGCTCATCTTCAAGGCGTCCGGTGTGTTCAATTTCGCCCAGGGTGCCATGGTGCTGTTCGCCGCCCTGGCGATGGCCCGCTTTGCCGAATGGATTCCGCAGTGGACAGGCATCCAGAGCCTGCTGTTCGCCAATCTCTGTGCCTTCGCGCTGGCCGGCGCACTGATGTTTGTGCTGGCCTGGCTGATCGAGCGGCTGGTGTTGCGCCACCTGGTCAACCAGGAAGGTGCGACGCTGCTGATGGCCACGCTGGGCATCACCTACTTCATTGACGGGTTGGGCCAGACCATCTTTGGCAGCAACGTCTACAAGCTGGACATCGGCATGCCTAAGGAACCCGTGATGGCGTTCGAAAACCTGTTCCAGGGCGGCATCCTGATTAACAAGGAAGACCTGATCGCGGCCGCCATTGCGGCGGCACTGGTGGCGCTGCTGAGCCTGTTTTTCCAGAAGACCACTACCGGCCGCGCGCTGCGCGCGGTGGCCGACGACCACCAGGCAGCGCAGTCGATCGGCATTCCGCTGGACCGCATCTGGTTCATCGTGTGGTGCGTGGCGGGCGTCGCCGCGCTGGTGGCCGGAATGATCTGGGGCAGCAAGCTCGGAGTGCAGTTCTCCCTCACGACGCTGGCCCTGCGCGCGCTGCCCGTGGTGATCCTGGGCGGCCTGACGTCCGTGCCCGGCGCCATCATCGGCGGATTGATCATCGGCGTGGGCGAAAAGCTGTCCGAGGTGTACCTCGGCCCGTACGTGGGTGGCGGCATTGAAATCTGGTTTGCCTATGTGCTGGCCCTCGTGTTCCTGCTGTTCCGTCCGCAGGGACTGTTCGGCGAGAAGATCATTGACCGCGTTTGAAGAAGAAGAGCCATGCTTTACAGAGAAAACGGCCAGTTCAAGACTTCCTACCGGGCAGACCAGCAGATCCTGCCCATCCTGCAGGACCGCGTGGCGGTGTTCATGCTGCTAGCGGTGGCGTTCATCGCGGTACCCATGCTCGCGAGCGACTACCTGATGCGCGCGATCCTGATTCCGTTCCTGATCTTTTCGCTGGCCGCCGTGGGCGTGAACATCCTGGTCGGCTACTGCGGGCAGATTTCGCTCGGCTCGGGTGCGTTCATGGCGGTGGGCGCCTACGGCGCCTACAACTTCTTCGTGCGCATTCCCGGCCTGCCGCTGATCCCGGCGCTGATCCTGGGTGGCCTGTGCGCCATGCTGTTCGGCATCCTGTTCGGCCTGCCCAGTCTGCGGGTGCGCGGGCTGTACCTGGCGGTGGCCACACTGGCGGCGCAGTTCTTCGCCGACTGGATGTTCCTGCGCATCAAGTGGTTCACGCTGGACACGCCCTCGGGCTCGGTCGCCGTGTCCAACCTGCAGGTCTTCGGCCTGCCGATTGAGAGCGCCGCGAGCAAGTACCTGTTCTGCCTGTCGCTGCTGGCGGTGATTGCGCTGCTGGCCAAGAACCTCGTGCGCGGTGCCATCGGCCGCGAGTGGATGGCGATCCGCGACATGGACGTGGCGGCCGCGGTGATCGGCATCCGCCCCATGTACGCCAAGCTCAGCGCATTCGCGGTCAGCTCCTTCATCATCGGTGTGGCCGGCGCGCTGTGGGCATTCATCTACCTGGGGGCCTGGGAACCGTCGGCGTTCTCGGTGGACTATTCGTTCCGCCTGCTGTTCATGGTGATCATCGGCGGCCTGGGCTCGATCATGGGCAGCTTCTTTGGCGCCGCCTTCATCGTGGTGCTGCCGATTGCCCTGAATCAGCTGCTGCCGGCTGTGGCCGGGGTGTTCGGCATCACCATCACCACCACCGCCGTCTCGCACGCCGAACTCATGGTGTTTGGCGGCCTGATCGTGTGGTTCCTGATCGTGGAGCCCCATGGCCTGGCCCGGCTGTGGGCGGTCGGCAAGCAGAAATTGCGGCTGTGGCCGTTCCCCCACTGAGGCCGGCGGATTGCTCGCAACTACTGATGCATTCCACCGCATTTATCCGTTTACTGACAGTGCTTTAACTTTTTTCAACAGGAGACAAACATGAAGCTACGCAAGATCGTCCTGGCAGCCGCCATCGTGGCCGCTGGCGCAACGTCGATGGTGTCGACGGGCGCATTCGCCCAAGCCAAGGAGCAATACCTGCCGGTGCTGTCCTACCGCACCGGGCCCTACGCGCCCAACGGCACGCCCACGGCCAACGGCATCGTGGACTACTACAAGCTGGTCAACGCACGCGGCGGCATCAACGGCGTGAAGATCCTGTTCGAGGAATGCGAGACCGGCTACGACACGGCCCGCAGCGTCGAATGCTACGAGCGCCTGAAAGGCAAGAATGGCGGCGCCACGCTGATCCACCCGTGGTCCACCGGCGCGACGTTTGCCCTGACCGAAAAGGCCCCGGCCGACAAGATCCCGCTGATCACCACCGGCTATGGTCGCAGTGAAAGCGCCGACGGCACCATCTTCAAGTGGAACTTCCCGCTGCTGGGCACCTACTGGGTGGCGGCCGACGCCATCATCCAGGCCATCGGCAAGAAGGAAGGCGGCATGGACAAGCTCAAGGGCAAGAAGATCGCGCTGGTCTACCACGACAGCCCGTTCGGCAAGGAGCCCATTCCCCTGCTGCAGGAACGCAGCAAGATGCACGGCTTTGAGCTGCAACTGCTGCCCGTGACGGCCCCCGGCGTCGAGCAGAAGGCTACCTGGCTGCAGGTGCGCCAGAGCCGTCCGGACTACACCCTGCTGTGGGGCTGGGGGGTGATGAACTCCACCGCCCTGAAGGAAGCCCAGGCCACCGGCTATCCGCGCGAGAAGATGTACGGCGTGTGGTGGTCCAGTGCCGAGCCGGACGTGAAGGACGTGGGCCAGGGCGCCAAGGGCTACAACGGCGTGACACTGCAGCACGGCACCGACCGCAACGCGCCGATCGTCAAGGAAATCCTCGCCAAGCTGCATGACAAGGGGCAAGGCACCGGGCCGCGCGATGAAGTGGGCGAGACGCTGTACCTGCGCGGCGTGGTCAGCGCGGCCATGGGCGTGGAAGGCATCCGTGCCGCCCAGGAGCGCTTCGGCAAGGGCAAGGTCATGACCGGTGAGCAGGTCCGCTGGGGCCTGGAGAACCTGAACCTGACGCAGGCCAAGCTGGATGCGCTGGGCTTCAAGGGCGTGATGCGGCCGGTCAGCACGTCGTGCGCCGACCACGTGGGTGCAAGCGCAGCCCGCATCCACACCTGGGACGGCACCAAGTGGGTCTTCACCAGCGACTGGATCGAGGCCGACCAGCAGATCATCAAGCCGCTGGTCAAGAGCACGGCCGCCAAGTACGCAGCCGACAAGAAGCTGACGCCGCGCACGCCAGCTGACTGTCAGTCCTGAGGACTGACAGTCAGCCCAAGGGCTGTACTGACGGCACCCTCCCCCAACCCCTCCCGCCAGGCGGGAGGGGGGCGGCTCTCACGAGCCGCCAAATGAAAGGCACAAGCCTTTCATTTGGCAAACACAACTGCTATGAGCACTACAAACATCGTTCTCAACGTCAACGGCATCGAGGTCATCTACAACCACGTGATCCTGGTGCTCAAGGGCGTTTCGCTGCAGGTGCCCGAAGGCGGCATCGTGGCCATCCTGGGCGGCAACGGCGCGGGCAAGACCACCACGCTGCGCGCCGTGTCGAACCTGCTGCGCGGTGAGCGCGGTGAGGTCACCAAGGGCAGCATCGAGCTGCGCGGCGAGCGCATCGAGAACCTTTCCCCGGCCGACCTGGTGCAGCGCGGTGTGGTGCAGGTGATGGAAGGCCGCCACTGTTTCGCCCACCTCACCATTGAGGAAAACCTGCTGACCGGCTCGTACACCCGCAAGAGCAAGGCCGAGGTGGCGGCCAACCTGGAGAAGGTCTACACCTACTTCCCGCGCCTGAAGACGCGCCGCACCTCGCAGGCGGCCTACACCTCGGGCGGTGAACAGCAGATGTGCGCGATTGGCCGGGCGCTGATGGCCAACCCGAGCATGGTGCTGCTGGACGAGCCGTCCATGGGCCTGGCGCCGCAGATCGTGGAAGAAGTGTTCGAGATCGTAAAGGACCTGAACCAGAAGGAAAAGGTGACCTTCCTGCTGGCAGAGCAGAACACCAACATGGCACTGCGCTACGCCGACTACGGCTACATCATGGAAAGCGGGCGCGTGGTGATGGACGGCCCGGCGGCGGACCTGGCCAACAACGAGGACGTCAAGGAGTTCTACCTCGGCGTGGGCGGTGGCGAGCGCAAGAGCTTCAAGGATGTGAAGAGCTACAAGCGCCGCAAGCGCTGGCTGGCCTGAAAAGAACAATTCTCCTTACGGGACGGGAGCCTGCATGACTGATTTTTTCGACGCGCTGGAGACGCGCGATCCACAGCGGCGTGAAGCGGACCTGATGGCCGCACTGCCACGGCTGGTGGCCCATGCCCAGGCCCGGTCGGCGGCGTTTGCCGACATCCTGCGCGGCGTGGACGCGGCCGGCATCACGTCACGCGCTGCGCTGGCGCGTCTGCCGGTGACGCGCAAGCATGAGCTGTTCGAGCGCCAGAAGGCGCAGCGCGCCAGCGATGTGTTCGGCGGCTTTGCCACCACGGTGCGCGGCCCGCAGATGCGCCGCATTTACGCCTCGCCCGGCCCAATCTACGAACCCGAGGGCCCCCGGGCCGACTACTGGCGTGCCGCGCGCGCCATGCATGCGGCGGGTTTCCGTGCGGGCGATCTGGCACACAACGCGTTCAGCTACCACATGACGCCCGGCGCTTTCATCATGGAGTCTGGCGCGCACGCGCTGGGCTGCACCGTGTTCCCGGCCGGCACCGGCCAGACCGAGCAGCAGTTGCAGGCCATTGCCGAACTGCGGCCGGTGGCGTATCTTGGCACCCCCAGCTTCCTGCGCATCCTGGTGGAAAAGGCGCTGGAGGCCGGCAGCGACATCAGCAGCTTGAAGAAGGGGCTGGTCGGCGGCGAGGCTTTCCCGCCCAGCCTGCGCGACTGGTTCACCGGTCAGGGCATGGACATCTACCAGAGCTACGCCACGGCCGACCTGGGCCTGGTGGCCTACGAAACGGCGGCGCGCGAGGGCCTGGTACTGGACGAAGGCGTCATCGTGGAAATCGTGCGCCCTGGCACCGGCGACCCGGTCCCCGAGGGCGAGGTGGGGGAGCTGGTGGTGACCGTGCTCAACGACGATTACCCGCTGGTACGCTTCGGCACCGGCGACCTGTCGGCCATTCTGGCCGGGCCCTGCCCGACCGGCCGCACCAACAGCCGCATCAAGGGCTGGATGGGTCGCGCCGACCAGACCACCAAGATACGCGGCATGTTCGTGCACCCCTCGCAGGTGGCCGACATCGCGCGCCGCTTCCCGGAGGTGGTCAAGGCCCGGCTGGTGGTGACCGGCGAGATGGCCAATGACGCGATGACGCTCAAGGTCGAGACGCTGGCGGCGCCGCAGGGCCTGGACAGCCGCATCAGCGAAGCCATCCGCGACGTGACCAAGCTGCGCGGCGACGTGCAGCTGGTCAGCCCTGGCAGCCTGCCCAACGACGGCAAGGTGATCGAGGACGCCCGCAGCTACAAGTAGTAGGGGGAGCGGGGTTCCAAGGGAGGTTCCAAGGGATTTCCCCGGGGCGGCGCTAAGTAGTTCCCGCGATGGAAGTCGCGGCCACGGTGGCTACCATTTCGCAGTCCATTCTGACTGAGAGACTAGGAGTCCCCATGAAAAAGCTGTTGATCGCCGCTGTCGCCGCCGCTGCGGCTCTTGCCGCCCAGGCGCAAACCTATCCGGGCTCCAAGCCCATTTCCATCGTCGTGCCGTTCGCGGCCGGTGGCCCGACCGACCGGGTGGCCCGTGACCTGGCCATTGCGATGGCCAAGCAGATTCCAGGCAGCAACTTCGTGGTGGAAAACGCCGCCGGCGCTGGTGGCACGATTGGCGCCAACAAGGTCGCCAAGGCCGCACCGGACGGCCATACCCTGCTGCTGTTCCACATCGGCATGGCCGCCACGCCGGCGCTGTACCGCCGCCTGCCCTACAACGCGCTGAACGACTTCGAATACCTGGGCATGGTCAATGACGTGCCCATGACGCTGATTGGCAAGCCCCAGCTGCCGGCCAACACCTACCGCGACTTCGAGAACTACATCCGTGCCAACACCGGCAAGATCAACCTGGCCCATGCCGGCCTGGGATCTGCCTCGCACATCTGCGGCCTGCTGTGGCAGTCGGCCCTGCAGACCAAGGAAGCCCTGACCACCATCCCGTTCGGCGGCACCGGCCCGGCCATGACGGCGCTGATCGGTGGCCAGGTGGACGTGATGTGTGACCAGACCACCAACACCACCGGCCAGATCGAAGCCGGCCGGGTGAAGGCCTTCGCCGTGACCACGGCCAAGCCCATGTCCAACCACAAGTTGCTGAAGGACTACCCCACGCTGCGCGAGATGGGCCTGAAGAACTTCGAACTGACCATCTGGCACGGCCTGTATGCGCCCAAGGGCACGCCGCCGGCCGTGACCAAGATGCTCAACGAAGCCCTGAAGAAGTCCCTGAAAGACGCCGACTTCATCAAGAAGAACGAAGGCCTGGGCGCCATCGTGGTGAACGACAAGCGCATGGAACCGGAAGAGCACAAGAAGTTTGTGGCCGCCGAAATCACCAAGCTCAAGACCGCCGTGGACGCGGCCAAGCAGTACGCCGACTGAGGCGCCATGCCGGGCTCGATGCCTTGCCAGAACAGCCGCCCCCGGGCGGCTTTTTTGTCTGTTCCGCCATGAAGCTGCTGCGCGTGGTGGACTCGATCACCGAACTCGGTGCGCAGGACGCCGGCTGCGTGGCGGTCAGCGGCTCGCATGGCGGCATCAGCTCGGCCCGCTATGCGCTGGCGGCGCGGCCACTGTTGAGCGTCTTCAACGACGCCGGCGTGGGCCGCGACGCGGCAGGCATTGCGGCGCTGGCCTTCCTGCAGGACCATGGGCTGGCCGCCTGCACCGTGGCCCATGACAGCGCGCGCATTGGCGACGCGCACAGCGCGCTGGACGATGGCATCATCAGCCATGTGAATGCTGCAGCCCATGCTCTGGGCATCCGGATCGGCCAGCGCTGCCGGCCGGCGATCGAACCCCTGACCCGCCCCTGAAGGAGACACCATGCAATCCCGCTTCAAGACAAATCGCCGCCTGGCCCTCGCCGCTGCTGCGTCAGCCGCTATTACTTTTATAGCAAGCCCGGCACTGGCCCAGGCCACCTGGCCCACCAAGCCGGTACGCATCGTCGTGCCCTTCGCACCCGGCGGCACCACCGACATCCTGGCACGCGCGATCGCGCCCGAACTGTCCAGGGCATTCGGCCAGCAGTTCGTGGTGGAAAACCGCGCCGGCGCGGGCGGCAACATTGGTGCGGACCTGGTGGCCAAGGCCCCCAACGACGGCTACACCCTGCTGATGGGCACGGTCGGCACCCAGTCCATCAACAAATGGCTGTACACGCGCATGCCGTTCGACCCGCAAAAAGATTTTGTGCCTATCACGCTGGTGGCGGGCGTGCCCAATGTGATGGTGGTCAACGCGGAGAAAGCCGCCGCGCGCAACATCCATTCGGTCGCCGACTTCCTGAAGTACGCCAAGGCCAACCCCGGCAAGCTGAACATGGCGTCCAGCGGAAATGGCACCTCCATCCACCTGGCGGGCGAGCTGTTCAAGTCCATGACCGGCACCTACATGACGCACTTTCCGTACGGCGGCTCGGGCCCGGCCCTGCTGGGCCTGGTGGGCGGTGACATGGACGTGATGTTCGACAACCTGCCCTCGTCGATGCAGCTTATCCGCGCCGGCAAGCTCAAGGCCCTCGCGGTGACCAGCGCCCAGCGCTCGGCCGCGCTGCCCGATGTGCCGACCGTGGAGCAGGCCGGTGGCCCCGCGCTCAAGGGCTTTGAGGCCAGCTCGTGGTTTGGCCTGCTGGCGCCGGCGGGCACCTCGATGGACATCGTCAACCGCATCCAGCAGGAGACCGCCAAGGCCTTGAACGCGCCTGCAGTGAAGGAGCGGTTGCTGGCCAATGGCGCCATCCCCAGTGGCAACACCCCCGCCGAGTTCGCCCGGATGATCGACGCCGAGCTCAAGAAGTGGCAACCCGTGGTCAAGGCCTCGGGCGCCAAGGTCGACTGAGCGACAACGAACGGGTTACACGCCCCAGACGACGTCAGCCCCGGCGGCGTCACAGCGGCGCAGCATGTCCAGGAACGGCTTGGTGCGCTGGCGCAGACTGACGCTGTCGGCGCCCGGTGGCGCGGCATCGTCGTCGGGCGCCGCAGCGCCCTGACGCTGCGCCTCGTCCTGGGCCACCGCAGCTTCCAGCGCCGCAATGGCCGCCGCCAGCTGGGCGGCCGTGATGATGCCTTTGGGACCAGCATCCTTGCCAATGATGTCGAGCAGCCGCCGGCCCTGCGGCTCGAGCATGATGAGATCGCCCGCGGCCTTGGACTTGAACTTGTAGATCATGCGCTGAACTCCTTGCGGGCCATGGCGGCCCCTGGCACCCATTGTGCGCCGCCAGCGCCGGTCCGGGGCCAACCCTGTTGACAGGATTTAGTTTAGGCCTAAACTATTTCTTCATGAATATCCTGTGCATTGGCGGTGGCCCCGCCGGCCTGTACTTCGCGCTGCTCATGAAACAGCGCGATCCGGGCCACCGCGTGGTGGTGGTCGAGCGCAACCGTCCGTTTGACACCTTTGGCTGGGGCGTGGTGCTGTCGGACCAGACGCTTGGCAACCTGCGTGCTGCCGACGCGCCCAGTGCCCGCCTGATTGCCGACGCCTTCAACCACTGGGACGACATCGAGGTGTTCTTCAAGGGCCGTTCGGTTCGCTCCACCGGCCACGGCTTCTGCGGCATTGGCCGCAAGCGCCTGCTCAACATCCTGCAGGACCGCTGCCTCGAACTCGGCGTGGAGCTGGTGTTTGAAACCGATGTGGCAGACGACCAGGCCCTGGCCGCGCAGTACAACGCCGACATCGTGATCGCGAGCGACGGGCTGAACAGCCGCATCCGCAACCGTTACGCCACCACCTTCGAGCCGGATGTGGACCTGCGCGAATGCCGCTTTGTCTGGCTGGGCACGCGCAAGACCTTCGACGCCTTTACCTTTGCCTTCGAGAAGACCGAGCATGGCTGGTTCCAGGCCCATGCCTACAAGTTCAACGACGACACCTCGACCTTCATCGTCGAAACGCCCGAGGCGGTGTGGAAGGCCCATGGGCTGGACCGCATGAGCCAGGAAGACGCGATTGCCTTTTGCGAGCGGCTGTTCGCCAGGTACCTGGACGGCAACGCCCTCATCAGCAATGCCTCGCACCTGCGCGGCTCGGCCATCTGGATCCGCTTCCCGCGGGTGGTATGCAAGACCTGGGTGCACCGCGAGACCGTCAATGGCAGGCAAGTGCCCATCGTGCTGATGGGCGACGCCGCCCACACCGCGCATTTTTCGATTGGCAGCGGCACCAAGCTGGCGCTGGAAGACGCGATTGACCTGGCCAATGAATTTGCCACCGGCCATGATCTGGACACCGTGCTGCAGGGCTACGAAGCCCGGCGCAGCGTGGAGGTGCTGAAGATCCAGAACGCGGCACGCAACTCGACCGAATGGTTCGAGAACGTGGAACGCTACAGCGGCATGGAAATCGAGCAGTTTGCCTATTCGCTGCTGACGCGCAGCCAGCGCATCAGCCACGAGAACCTGCGGCTGCGCGACGCGCAGTGGCTGGAGGGCTACGAGGCCTGGCTGGCCGGTGGCAAGCCGGTGCTGCCCATGCTCACCCCGCTGAAGGTGCGCGATGTGCAGCTCAAGAACCGCATCGTCGTCTCGCCCATGGCCACCTACAGCGCGGTCGATGGGGTGCCGCAGGACTTTCATCTGGTGCACCTCGGCGCGCGCGCCCTGGGCGGTGCGGCGCTGGTGTTTGTGGAGATGACCAGCCCCACACCGGAAGGCCGCATCACCCCTGGCTGCCCCGGGCTGTGGAACGACGCGCAGCAAGCGGCGTTCCGCCGCATCACCGACTTTGTGCACGGCCAGAGCAGTGCAAAGATCGGCCTGCAGCTGGGCCACAGCGGGCCCAAGGGCTCGACCCAGCTGGGATGGGAACAGATGGACGAGCCGCTGCCGCAAGGCAATTGGCCCCTGCTGGCCGCCAGCGCGGTGCCCTATGGCCCGCAGAACCAGGTGCCGCGCGCCATGACGCGGGCCGACATGGACGCACTGACCGAAGCGTTCGTCGCCTCCACGCGGCGTGCGGCGGCGGCTGGCTTCGACTGGCTGGAGCTGCACTGCGCGCACGGCTACCTGCTGTCGAGCTTCATCTGCCCGCTGACCAACCTGCGCACCGACGACTATGGCGGCAGCCTCGAAGCGCGTTGTCGTTACCCGCTGGAGGTGTTTGCCGCCATGCGCGCGGAGTGGCCTGCCCACCTGCCGATGAGCGTGCGCATTTCTGCGCACGACTGGGCGCCCGGCGGCAACACGGCCGACGACGCCGTGGCCATGGCGCGGCTGTTCAAGGCGGCAGGCGCGGACTTCATTGACGTGTCGTCGGGCCAGACCACCCGCCAGGCCAGGCCGGTCTATGGTCGCATGTACCAGACGCCGTTTGCCGACCGCATCCGCAACGAGGTGGGCATCCGCACCATTGCCGTGGGTGCGATCAGCGAGGCCGACCACGCCAACAGCATCATCGGTGCGGGGCGGGCCGACCTGTGCGCCGTGGCCCGCCCACACCTGGCCGACCCGGCCTGGACCCTGCACGAGGCCGCACGCCTGGGCAGCCGCGCGGTCGAATGGCCCCGTGCGTACCTGAGCGGGCGTGACCAGCTTTACCGCGAAGCCTTGAAGCAAAAAGAGGCTGTAGCCCTCGCCAATACTGCGCAAGACGCTATCAAAACAATAGCAAGTGAGGAAGGGACATGACCATGGATCTGGAAGCCCGGGCCCACAGCGAGCACCCCGAGGCGCTGCGCCTGTGGCTGCGCCTGCTGACCTGCACCCAGCTGGTGGAAAAGCAGGTGCGCAGCCGTCTGCGCGAACAGTTCGACACCACGTTGCCGCGCTTTGACCTGATGTCGCAGCTGGAACGCGCGCCCGACGGCCTCAAGATGAACGAACTGTCGCGCCGCATGATGGTCACCGGCGGCAACGTCACCGGCATCACCGACCAGCTGGTGACGGAAGGCCTGGTGGAACGCGTGGATGTGGAGGGCGACCGGCGCGCCTACCGGGTGCGGCTGACCACGCGCGGGCGCCGCCAGTTCCATGAAATGGCCCACGCACACGAGCAATGGATTGTCTCGGCCTTCGACGGCCTGAGTGCACGGGAAGTGGCCACGCTGCACAAGCTGCTGGGCAAGGTCAAGGAACACAGCATGTCTGCTACGGAATCGCCATGAAGCACTTCATCAGCCCCACCAACCCCATGCGTGCGCAGTTTGACGCAAAGGCCCACTACCAGGCGCGGCATTTCAGCTGGGCCTTTGCCGACGGCGTGGGCACTGTCACGCTGAACCGCCCCGAGCGCAAGAACCCGCTGACGTTTGACTCCTATGCCGAGCTGCGCGACCTGTTCCATGCGTTGCGCTTCGCCACGGACGTGAAGGTGGTGGTGGTGACCGGCGCGGGCGGCAACTTCTGCTCGGGCGGTGACGTGCACGAAATCATCGGCCCGCTCACCAGGATGAGCATGCCCGAGCTGCTGGAGTTCACGCGCATGACGGGCGATCTGGTCAAGGCCATGCGCAACTGCCCCCAGCCGGTGGTGGGCGCCATCGACGGCGTGTGTGCCGGTGCCGGCGCCATGATGGCGCTGGCCTGCGATTTGCGCTACGGCAGCGCCGCCACCAAAACCGCGTTTCTGTTCACCCGCGTCGGCCTGGCCGGCGCCGACATGGGCGCCTGCGCGCTGCTGCCGCGCGTGATCGGCCAGGGGCGGGCATCGGAGCTGCTGTTCACCGGTCGCGCCATGACCGCCGAGGAAGGCCTGGCCTGGGGCTTCTTCAATGCGCTGCATGACAGCGCGGACCTGCTGCCGAAGGCGCAGGCCATGGCCCGTGAACTGGCCGCGGGCCCGACCTTTGCGCATGGCATGACCAAGACCATGTTGCAGCAGGAATGGGCCATGACCATTGAGCAGGCCATTGAGGTCGAAGCCCAGGCCCAGGCCATCTGCATGCAGACGCAGGACTTCACCCGTGCCTATGAGGCGTTCGCCGCGAAACAAAAGCCCGTGTTTGGTGGAGATTGAGCATGACACCCTCCACTGCCCACCTGGGCCTGCCCTTCTTCGACGACGCGCACCGCGAACTCGCCCCCCGGCTGGTGGCCTGGGCGCAGGCGCAGACGGTGGACGAGCGCGACGACCGGGAGGCCTGCCGCGAGTGGGTGCGCCGGTTGGGCGATGCCGGCTGGCTGCGCTACTGCGTGCCGGCCGCGCATGGCGGCGCGCTGGAACGACTGGACTCGCGCGCGCTGGTGATCCTGCGCGAGACGCTGGCCTTCCATTCGCCGCTGGCCGACTTTGCCTTTGCCATGCAGGGCCTGGGCAGCGGCGCCATCACGCTGGCGGGCACGCCCGCACAACAGGCGACCTACCTCGGCGCGGTGGCGCGGGGCGACAAGATCGCAGCGTTTGCGCTCAGCGAACCCGACGCCGGCTCGGATGCGGGCGCTATGAAAATGATAGCGTCTCACGCAGTTTCCACGCGGGCTGGCAGCACCTTTGACCACTACACGCTGAACGGCACCAAGACCTGGATCAGCAACGGCGGCATCGCCGACTTTTACTGCGTGTTCGCAAAGACCGACGTGGCGGCCGGCACCCGCGGCATCACCGCCTTCATCGTGGACGCCGACGCGCCGGGGCTGGACAGCACCGAGCACATTCAAGTGATGGCACCGCATCCACTGGCCACGCTGAAGTTCAAGGACTGCGAAGTGCCCGCCAGCGCACAGCTGGGCGCGCTGAATGGCGGCTTCAAGCTGGCCATGCAAACGCTGGACATCTTCCGGGCCTCGGTGGCCGGGGCGGCGCTGGGCTTTGCGCGGCGCGCGCTGGCCGAGGCAGTGGCGCACGCCAGGCAGCGGCAGATGTTTGGCCAGACGCTGGCCGACTTTCAGCTCACGCAGGCCAAACTGGGCGAGATGGCGGCGCTGGTCGACGCTGCGGCGCTGTTGACCTACCGCGCCGCCTGGCTGCGCGACGAAGGCGAGAAGCGCGGCGGCGTGCGCGTCACAGCAGAGGCCGCGATGGCCAAGATGACCGCCACCGAGAATGCGCAGCGCGTGATCGACATGGCACTGCAGATGCATGGCGGCCTGGGTGTGAAGGTGGGCACGCGCGTGGAAAGCCTGTACCGCGACATCCGCTCGCTGCGCATCTACGAAGGCGCTACCGAGGTGCAGCAGCTGATCATCGGCAAATCCGTCCTGCAGGGGTGAAACCATGACTGCACAGACCGACCGCTTTGTTCACGACCGACTGCCGCCGCGCGAACAATGGCCGCAGCTGCGCTATGACTTGCCGGAACTGAAGATCCCGGACCCGGTGAACCTGGTGGAGGCGCTGCTGGACAAGGCGCAGGCCAAGGGCTTCGCCGACAGGCCGATGCTGCGCTCGCCCAAAATTGTCTTGACCTATGCCGAAGCCAAAGCGCGTGTGGACCGCATTGCGCAGGTGCTGACCGAAGACCTCGGCCTGGTGCCTGGCAACCGCGTGCTGCTGCGCGGCGGCAACTCCATTGGCATGGCGCTGGCCTGGCTGGCGGTGGTCAAGGCCGGGCTGGTGGCGGTCGCCACCATGCCGCTGCTGCGGGCCCGCGAGCTGGGCGACATCATCGAGAAGTCGCAGCCCACGGTGGCGCTGTGCGACGCGAAGCTGCTGGACGAATTACAGCTGGCACAGCGCGAGCATCCGGTGCTGAAGACCATCGTGCCGTTCAACCTCATGAACGAACCCGGCTCGCTGGCCGTACGCGCGGCGCAGAAAGATGGCCGCTTCACGCCCTGCCCCACGGCGGCCGACGATATCGCGCTGATGGCGTTCACGTCGGGCACCACCGGCAAGCCCAAGGCCGCCGTGCACACCCACCGCGACGTGCTGGCCGCCTGCGAAGCCTGGCCCCGCCATGTGCTGCGGGCCACGCCCGACGACATCATGATGGGTTCACCGCCTCTGGCCTTCACCTTTGGCCTGGGCGGGTTGCTGGTGTTCCCGATGTGGGCTGGAGCCTCGGTGTACTTCCCCGACATTCCCTACACGCCGGAAGCCATGGTCAAGCTCATCAACGAAGTGGGCGCCACCATCTGCTACACCGCACCCACGTTCTACCGGCAGATGGCGCCGTTTGCACGCCAGCATGGCGTGCCCACGCTGCGCATCTGCGTGAGTGCGGGCGAGGGCCTGCCCGACGCGACACGCCAGCTCTGGAAGGATGCGACCGGCATCGAGATGCTGGATGGCATCGGCGCCACCGAGATGTTCCACATCTTCATTTCGTCCGCCGGCAGCGAGGTGCGGCGTGGCGCCATTGGCAAGGTGGTGCCAGGCTACACGGCCAAAGTGGTGGACGACGACGGCAACGAAGTCCCGCGCGGCACCGTCGGCAAGCTGGCGGTGATCGGCCCCACGGGTTGCAAGTACCTGGAGGATGCCCGCCAGGCCCACTATGTGAAGGCGGGCTGGAACTTCCCCGGTGACGCCTTCCTGCAGGACGCCGACGGCTACTTTTTCTATCAGGCCCGGGCCGACGACATGATCATCACCGCCGGCTACAACGTGGGCGGGCCCGAAGTGGAAGATGCCCTGCTCAAGCACCCGGCGGTGGCCGAGTGCGGTGTGGTCGGCAAACCTGATGACGAGCGCGGCATGATCGTTAAGGCCTTTGTCGTGCTCAAGCCGGGGCATGCGGGCGACGCGGCCATGGTCAAGGCGCTGCAGGACCACGTCAAGGCGACGATTGCGCCCTTCAAGTACCCGCGCGAAATCGAGTTCACCCCCAGCCTGCCGCGGACCGAAACCGGCAAGCTCCAGCGATTCAAACTGAGGCAAGCATGAAACTCCTGCAACCGCCCGGATGGGCCACCCCGCGCGGCTACGCCAACGGCATTGCCGCCCGCGGCACCATGGTTTTTGTGGGGGGCCAGATCGGCTGGAACGCAGAACAACAGTTCGAGACCGATGACTTCATCGCCCAGACCGCACAGGCCCTGCGCAATGTGGCGGCCGTGCTGCGCGAGGCCGGCGCGGGCCCCGAACACATGGTGCGCATGACCTGGTACGTGGTGGACCGCGTGGAGTACATCGCGCGGCTGAAAGAACTGGGCGAGGCCTACCGCGAGGTGATGGGACGCAACTTTCCGGCCATGACCTGCGTGGAAGTCAGCGCGCTGGTGGAAGAGCGCGCCAAGGTGGAAATTGAGGTCACGGCAGTGGTGCCGGACTGAACGTCACCACAGCGCAGGCCCACCACGCGGGCGGCTACTGCTTGCTGGAGGCGCCGGTTTGCTGCTCGGCCGAGGCCGTGGGCGTGTTGCAACTCGCGGCTTCAAGCGATGCACGACGGACGGCGTCTTCCGCCATCTGCACGTGCGGCGTCGCCTGGCGCCAGCCGGTTTGCTGTTCGGCATGGCCAGCGCGTACCAGCCGGACTTCGCCGCACGCCACCGTGCGTGCATTGCAGATCAGCGTGGCGTCGCGCGTCTTGAGCGCATTGAGCTGGGCCCACAGGTCGTTGCGCAGCCGGGTGCTGCGGGCCACCAGCGGTGTGTCGTAGCCCACCTTGACTGTTTTGTCGGCTTCCAGCGCCTGCACAATCTTGAGCGATTCGGCCAGCGACTCTTCGATGTAGCCGGTACGGTCGTTCTCGTGGTACTGGCTCCAGGCGGTATCGAGCCAGCACTGCGCTTTGGCCAGGGGGTAGCTGTTCTGGGGCACGCCCTCTTCATTGAGGCGACGCAGGCGGCTCTGGATCGCGTCCATCGTCTTGCGGTCGGCCGCGATGCGCATGTCGGTGATGCGCTGCGATTGCGGTGCCAGGCCGGTCGAAAGCGCGGCCGGGCCTGGCGCTTCTGACTGGACCATGGTCTGGGCACAGCCGGTCAGGGCAAGGGCCGCAATGACAGTAGCAATACGAACGAGCATCTCTTTCTGGGTGTATCTGGAACTGATACACAATTTTACAGAGGCGGCGTCGGATGTAAAAAGATGTTACATCTTTGCAGCGAATTCATGGGGATTTGTGTGCAGAAATACACAGTCTCACGGATCAACCCGACACACCAGCAACAATCTTCAATCAAAAATCGATGTAAATCAACAGTTTATGCTGAAGATTTACAGTGACTTCTAATTGTCACCTTGCGTGAATACGCGGCACGCACCCGTCTGGATGCACCTGTTTCACCGGGCGCAGCAAGGCTTCGGCTTGTTACCGCTGGGGTGCTGTTCCGGGGGCGAGCGTTTTGTTGACGGTGGCGTCGTTCTTGCGGAACAAGTCTTCGTCAAACTTGTAGCGCACGCCCAGGACCCAGCCGCGGTTGGTGTAGTCGCTGCCGGTCAGGTCTGTGTCGCTGAAACCACGGAAGTTGTAGCCCAGCGTCACCCAGAGGTTGTCGACCACCACGTAGCCCACTTCGGCGCCATACGCGTACTGGCGGGCGCCGCCCTTGCCCACCAGCACGGTCCCCAGCACCCCCACTGACCAGCGGTTGGTGATGTCGTAAGTCACGCGCGTGCCGAACAGCTGGGCGTGGTAGCTGTCGCTGATCGTCCCCAACAGCAGTTCGTTGACGCGCTTGGCCGCATATCGGCCAGAGACCCACCACACCCGTGTGGGGTGATAGTTGGCACGCAGGCTCACGATGTCGGTACTGGTGCGCACGCCGGCGCCGGGGTCGTTCTCGGACTTGCGTTCATAGAGGCCGAGCGCGTCGAACTGGTTGTTGTCCACCGGCCGGTAGGCAAACCCGACCTGCAACTGGTTCTGGCGACGGTTCGGCCCGGCGGCCTTGGGGTCGATCAGGTTCAGGTAATCGCGGCCCAGCAGCGTCCAGTTGCGGTCCAGCTTGCGCGCCACCCCCAGCGTGAGCAGGTAGTTGGTATTCGTCGCATCCTGGCGCCACTCGAACCGGCCGGACCCCTTCCAGAGCTCGCTGGCGGTGTATTCGGCGCCAATGCCCGCCGCCGTGGCAGCGCCACTGCTGGTGTTGAGCCGCTCGACGTTGGTCACGAGGCGCAACCCCTCCGCCACCCGCCAGCCGTTGCGCAACCCCAGCGCAGACTGGACTTCGCGGCCGGCCGACGCGTCGCGCAACCGGTACTCGCTGTAGATCGTGCCATCCTGCATGTACTGGGTGTCCATGCCAATGGCCAGATTGCTCGCAGCCTCGCCAACCCCGAGGCCATAGGCCCCGGTGAACTGGCGGGAATGCTCATAGCGCCCGTACAGCCGGGTTTTGTCGGCGACCTGCCAGTCGGCGCCAATGCGGTACAGCGTGGTGGAGCCCTGCCCCATTTCACGCTGGACTTCGCCGTTGACGGATACTGTGTCGGTGGCCTTCCAGGTGGCACGCGCATACAAGGAAGAGCTGTCAAGGCTGGTGGCGGGGCCGGTCGGCAGCAACACCGGGTTGCATACCACCGGTTGTCCGGTGGCCGGGTCGATCTGCTGGTTGCCGACCTGGTTGATGCCGTAACCCACGTTGTAGCCCTGCGTGGTGCCGCTGCCGCTGCCCACACCCAGGCAGTTGCTGCCAAGAGCCGGCAGCAGGGTGACCGAGCTTTGCTGGGCCTTGCGGGCACCGGCGCCAATGGTCAGGCGGTCACTGAGCTTGAGGTCGGCGCCAACGGAAGCCGAGTCACTTTTCGACGCGGAGATGCGATCTTCGGAATGCTGGATTTCTGCGTTCAGCGACAACCGCTTGTTGACTTGATACCCCGCCGAGACGCCGTACTCCGTGCGCCCGCCGGTGATGCCGCTGGAACTGCTGTTGAAGCCGTTGTCCGCCGTGGCAGCGTAGGCGCGCGCGCGCAGGGTTTCGTCCGAATGCCGGATTTCCACCCGCGCGGCATTGCCGGACACAGGACCGGCGGCGCCAGCAAAGTTGTTGCTGTTCCTGGTGGTGAAGTTGCCAGTGGTTCCACCTACCACGCTGTCTGCCTTGGCAATCTCGGCAATGATTTCCGTGTTCTTGCTGAGCTTGAGGTGCAGATTTGCGCCGACGACCTGGAACGGTGCGTCCGGGTTGTTGTCCTTCGCCGCAGCCACCCCCACGGACAGTTTGTCGCTGATCTTGAGCTGGACATCGCCGCCCAGAACGGTGAATGACTTGCCCCCGCGGTCCACCTCGTAGGTGACGCGGATCGACACCGGGTTGAGCTGGTCGTCGACGCTGGGCACTGGCGCGCGGAACAGGATCTGGCCGTTGAAGGGCTCGAATTCATAGTCCAGTGAACGCGTCAGCGTCGTGGCCTTGATGATGTTGCTGGTCTGGTTGCGGTCGCGCACCAGGATCTCGATCTTTTCGCTGCCGGCCACTCCGTCGGAACGGGATACCGAGTAGGGTCCCGACACCCCTCGCGCCGGGAACTCGTCGACGATTTGCGTCAGCGCTTGACGGGCCACAAAGGCATTGGCCGTGACGTTGCCTTCTTCATAGTGGGCGCGCACACCTGGCAAAGACCGGCTGTACTGGCTGAGTGAGCGGGCTGGATTGGTGTCGGCGGTGGTGTAGTCGCCGTACATCACATAGCTCAGTCCCTTGTCCAGCCGCACATACAGCTTGCCGGAACTCTGCGCGTCCACACCACGATAGCTGGAGTCCCCGTAGACAGGGTAGAACGCATTGGGGTCAATGTCCTGGAACAGGCGTTTGCGCGTGTCCTTCTCTGAGTCATAGGACAGCGTCAACAGGTATTTGCCACTGACCTTGCCTTTCAGGTACACGGCCCCGCGCGCGCCCAGACGGGTGCTGCCACCGTTGAATTCCTTGGTGAACTGGCGCAGCTCGTTGTCAAAGCCGTCGTTCTCGCGCACCGGCACGATCTGGTTGGGGTCAAACTTGTCGGAGCGCAGGTGGGCTTCCAGCAAGCCCACAACGATCATCTCGCGCAGTTCCGGTATATAGCGCACAACGACCTTTTCAACGACCCCCTTGACGGAAATCCGCAGGTTGACGGTGTCGGGCTTGTAAGGGGCGATCAGCTGAAACTGCAGTACGCCGTCCTTGACGGTGTACTGAATACCAGGCTGGATACGGTCGATATCGCCACGGTTCGCACCGGTTTCGGAAGTGGCGCGTCCGGGCAGCAGAATCCGCGCACCACCATCGACTTCGATGGTGACGTCCACATCGGCACGCACGCGTTGCCCGTCGCGATCCAGCAGGCGAACCTGTACATCCGTCCCGGAAATGCCGTCGGCCGCGAGATTGTCGCCCGCCACCTTGACCGCAATCTTGTCGACCGGGGAAGACAGGCGATCCAGGAACGAGGTGAACGGACGCGGCCCAATGCTCTCCTGGCCGCCGGTCTGGAACAGGCTGCGTGCTTCGGGCACGTCGGCGCTGGTGGTATTGGGCGCAGGCGGCTGCTGGGCGGCTGCGATGCCATGCAGCAACGCCATCGCCGCCGCCGCGACCGGCGCACGGCGCGCCATGGGCAGGCTCTGCAGGTGCGGGGGCTTCGTGGCTCTTTTCATCGCAACACGCCTCCTGCAGGTGCGGGCACGCCAGAGGAGCCTGGCGTTTGGGGCGGCAGCAGCCGGTCCGGCTCCGGCAGATTGACGCCACCCTGCGCACGGCGGGCCTTGACCTGTTCAAGCACTTCAGGGCTGCAGGAGCCTTCAATGAAGTCGGCACGGTGCAGTTCGCCGCCCTTCATTTCCACAAAAATGCTGTCGCCCACGCCGGCATTCCGGTTGCTCGACGGCAACAGTCGGGCCCCACGCGGCAGGGTGGAACGGTCCACCTTGATCACGTGGGTTTGCGGCTTCACACCACACAGGCTGTACTTGCCTTCGTTGTCCGTCACGATAAAGCTTCCGTCAAGCATGACAAGACGCACACCCGGAATGCCCAGTTCGCGCGAGCCGCCGTCGTTGTTCTGGGCACTGTTGCCGTCGCAGTCCATATAGACCTTGCCAACGATACACCCTTCGTTGCTGAACACCCCGCCCTGGACGTTGACCTTGAACAAGGCGGTATTCGAGCGCACCGGCGTGCCGCGGGCACCCGGGAAGATGGCTGTCGCCCGGTTGATGCCGTCGCCTTGCTGTGAGCCCACGCCCAGGCGCACAAAGTAGGTGAGCTCGAAGACCGCGCCCCCGGGGATGGTGCCGACGTCATACACCAGCTGGCGGCCGATGCCGCCGGCGGGGTCGGCCGTCGCCGTGCCGTTCAGGCGTGAGGTGCCCGGAATGTAGCGGAAGCCTGCCGGCAGCAAATCTTCCAGCTGGATGCGCGCCACCGGCACCGCCACCGTATTGCGCATGCGGATGGTGTACTGAACCGAGTCGCCCACCTCCGCCACGGTCTTGTTGCCGGTCTTGTTCACCAGGATCACGCCGGGTTCTACTTCCTTGACAACAGAGGTCGCGGAACCAATGTTGTTGGTCGGTGTCGGGTCGGGCGTCGTGCTCGTGATGTTGGCTATGTTCGTGATGGTTCCGGTGGCGGTGTAGTCCACCTGCACGGTCAATGTCAGGGTCACGGTAGTACCCATCCGGATGGCGGGTGCCGTCGCAACGAGTTGCTGCGGCGTCACGGCCAGACTGACGCTGGCGCTGCTGGCTTCCGCCTTGACAAGCGTCAGGCCCACAGGCATGACGTCAGTCACGGTCACGTTACCCGCCGAGCTTGCCCCATTGTTGAACAGCACCAGTGTATAGGTCGCCGTGCCTGCCGCCGTGATGCTCGGCGATCCGAACTTGAGGATCCCGATATCCGCGCCAAGCACCGCCGATGTCGCTGTGGCGGTATTGTTGGAAGGCTGTATGTCGCCCGTCGTACTGGTCACCCTGGCGACGTTGGTTACGGTACCGACCACCGCGTCACCCACGTTGACCGTCAGCGAGATCACTGCTGTGCCAGCCGGCATGGTGGGTGCCGTTGCAACCAGCTGGGAGGCCGATGTCGCAAGCGTGAAGCTGCCGGAAACCACTGAGGCCGAGACGAGACTGAGACCCGCTGGCATGACATCGGTCACCGTCACGTTGGCTGCCGTACTCGGGCCGGAATTGGTTATGGTCAGGACGTAGCTGGCAGTGGCACCTGCCGCAAGGCTCGTTGGCCCGCGCTTGGCAATGGCCAGATCCAGACCCTGGATCTGGGTCGTGGCGGATGCTGAATTGTTCGCGGTCGTGGACTCGGTTGTCGTTGTCGCCACACTCGCGACGTTGGTGACGGTTGTACCCGCCGCTGACGCGTCTGCGCGCACCACCAGGGTCAGGGTGGTGAAGCCCACACCAAGGCTTGGTGTCGTGGCAACCAATCCGGTCGGCGCGACTGTCAGCGCCAGGGCATTGGCTGGCTGTACGGTCGCACTCAACAACGTAAGGCCCGCTGGCATGTTGTCTGTCACGGTTGCATTGGCCGCTGCGGTCGGCCCCGGGTTGGTTACCACAATCGTGTACGTGCCCGTCCCACCAGCCATCATGATGGCCGGACCGGACTTGGCGATCGAGATATCAAACGTGGTGGTGGATGCGGGTCCCCCACCAGCGCCGGTTACCCGGTCCAGCGGAATGTTGTTGTTGAACACCTCACGCAGCCCGCCACCCACGTCAAAGTTGAACGTGAAGGTGAGCGCATATTGCGTTCCAGGCGTCGCTGCAGCGGCGGTCGCACCGGGTACACCGCTGGTGTTGAGTTGCTGCGGCACACCATTGCGGGTCGCATCGCCAGACACGTTGTCCTGCTGCATGAAGGCAATCCGTGCGGGAAGCAAGGCAGCACCATCGTACGAAGCCACCGTTGCGCCACCGATGACATTGGGCTGCGTCACACCGCCAAGAAGTGCGGCCGTCGTCAGGTAGCCGGATGCAGACACCACGCTCAGGGTATAGATCCCGTTCGGCGGTGGCGTCGCGCCCGAGAAGAAGAATTCGTAGTACCCACCGACGAAAGTGCGCTGGACACACTGCCCGACAACGCCGCCACCGATCACATTGGCAGACACGAATCCGGCAGGCCCGCAAAGCCTGACGTCTGCAGGAACAGTGATCCGTTGACGGGTGGCAGAGTCGTAGAGGAATCCACTCGGATCCAGCGGCAGGTTCTGGTCAACGGTGTTGTCGCCCGCGTACAGCGTGATGGTTTCGATGGCCTGGCCCACTGTTGTGCCGGCCGGCGTGGTCACGACGGTAGTAGTACCCGTGGAAGCCTGGCCTCCGGCCGTGGTACCAGTCATGTTTTGTGGCGTTGTACTAACTGACGTGCAGGATGCCTCGTCAGATGTATTGACGCAGTTATAGAAACTCACCTTGTAGTCATTTCCAGGCTGAAGACCCAGAACAACATAGGAGCCCGTAGACGAGGTCACAGCGGTCTTGACAGGCGATGTGCCCGCTCCCTTGAAGACCTTGACCAACAGGCCCGACAACGGCGGCTCTGCGCTGTTGAACACTCGATCCTTGTTCAAATCCAGCCAAGCCACGCCGCGCAGCGTCGCTCCAACGTTAAAGACAACCGTCGTCGTGTTGTTCGCCAGGTTCGTGTCGACACCAGACGTGGCCGTAACAGCCGCAGAAATTGTCTGCCCGTTTGTTGTCAGCAACCCAACGCTGAGGTTGGCCTGGAACACCTGGTTCTGGCCGGCCGACAACAACGACGTGACGGTGAACGCCTGCGTGGTACCAGCCAAGGTAACCAGCAGCGTGCCGGTCGTTGGCATGCCCGACAGGTTGGTGACGGTGATCGAGACCGTGTTGCTGCCCGCCACCAGCAGTCCGGTGCCGACGGATACGCTCACGGACAGATCTGGCGGCGAAGTCCCGATGGTCGTAATCGCCGTTGCAACGTTGTTGGTCGTGACTGTCTCTGTTGTGCTTGTGGCGATGCTGGCCGTTGCGCTCACGTTGCCAGTTGTCCCAACCACATAGCTGAATGTGAAGCTTGCGCTCGTGCCGGCAGCCATGCTTGCGACATTGAATGTCAACGTGACGCTTCCCGACTGCACCGTACCGCCAGTAGCAACTGCGGTCAGTGTTCCCTTTGACAGGAAGACGGTGCGAGTCACGTTGTCTGCCTGCCCATTGCCCAGGTTGAAGAACGTGACGGTGCCGGAAACGGTTGAATTCGCACTTGCCGTACTTGGCAAGCTCAAGCTCACGCTCACGTCTGGCTGGCTTCCAACTGCGGTGGTCGCAGTCGAGACATTGTTGGAAACCGTTGAATCGGCCGTGGTGGTGGTGATGGTGCTGGTTAGGCTGACTGTCCCTGAGCTGGGCAGCACGTAGGTGAAGGTGAAGCTCACGCTGCTACCCGCCGCCATGCTGCTGGTATTGAAGGTCGCCGTCACGCTGCCGGCCACGATGGTCCCTGTGCCCGACACCGCTGTCAGGGTCCCACCGGACAAAACCAGGGTCCGCGTGACGTTGTCGGCCTGTGACGGGCCATTGTTGGTAAAGGTTACCGTGCCAGTTACCGTGGCACCCGCTGTGCCGCTGGATGGCACCGCCAGGGTGACACTGACGTCGGCCAGCGCGCCGACGGTCGTGCTGCCCACCGCCACGTTGTTGGTCAGTGTGC
>JAXMEQ010000006.1:0-277688 GCA_046348225.1 Ramlibacter sp. | reverse complement strand
GTTCGCGCTTGAGCTGGGCCAGCACGCGCGCGGTGTAGGCCAGGCTGAAGGCCTGGAAGGCGCCGTCGGCCAGCACGCCGCCCCAGCTGTCGAAAATCATCACGGCCTGGGCGCCGGCCTCGATCTGCGCGTTCAGGTAGGCGGCCACGGCGTCGGCGTTGATGGCCAGCATGTGGTGCATCAGGTCAGGGCGGCCATAGAGCATGCTCTTGACCAGACGGTAGTCGTCCGAGCCTGCGCCTTCCACCATGTAGCAGGCCAGCGTCCAGGGGCTGCCCGAGAAGCCGATCAGCGGCACCCGGCCGTTGAGCGCGCGGCGGATCGAGGTGACCGCGTCGAACACGTACTTGAGCTTGTTCATGTCGGGCACCTGCAGCGCCTTCACGGCCGCTTCGTCACGCACGGGCGACGCGAACTTCGGGCCTTCGCCCATCGCGAAGCTCAGGCCCAGGCCCATGGCGTCGGGCACGGTCAGGATGTCGCTGAACAAAATGGCCGCGTCCAGCGCGTAGCGCTCCAGTGGCTGCAGCGTCACCTCGGTGGCGTAGTCGGTATTGGTGGCCAGCCCCATGAAGCTGCCGGCCTTGGCCCGCGTGTCGCGGTACTCGGGCAGGTAGCGGCCGGCCTGGCGCATCAGCCACACCGGCGTGTGCGGGGTGTCAAGGCGCCAGCAGGCGCGAAGGAAGGTGTCGTTCTGGAGTGCGGGAAAGCTCATTGGGGGATTGTCTCAGGGCGTCAGAGGTGGGTGAAAGTATCAGGCTTTGAGGTCGGCAATCTCGGCAAAGGCGGCCAGCACATCGAGGGTGAGCTTGCGTGCCTTTTCGCTCGCGTGCTGCATGCGGGTGAAGTCGTGCGTCATGCGCGGGGCGCCAAAAAACTCGCAGCGCGCGCCCACCATGCGCAGCCAGTCGTGCAGCTGGATGGCGTCGTCGTGCGCCACGTCCTGCTCGGCAGCCAGCAGCACCGTCACCGGCGGGTTCTGGATCGGCGCGTTGCCGTGCATCAGCACGGCGCGTTCGTCCCACAGGTCCCAGCGGCCCTGCAGCAGGCCATGCCAGGCCCGGATGGCGTCGGCGCGCGACAGCACGGGCGACGAGGCGCAGCGCACGTAGCTGGCCGAATTGAAGTCGGGCTTGACGAAGGGGCACAGGCCCAGCACCGCATCCACGCTGCCGGGCTGGGACCGCGCCAGCCGCCAGGCGGCCTGCATGGCGGCGTGGCCGCCACTGCCGTCGCCGCCCACCAGCAGCCGCAACGGGTTGACGCCCAGCTTGGCGCGTCCTTCCAGCAGCGTGCGCAACGCCAGCAGGGCCAGCTCGCAGCTGTGCAGCAGGGGCCCCTCGGTCGCGGGCGGCAGCTGCACGCAGACCACCGCCACGCCCAGGTCGTGCGCGAGCTGGCGGCACAGCCCGTCGTGCGTGTCCAGCGTGCCGGCCATCCAGCCGCCGCCCGGAAACCAGGCCATCAGCACCGGCTTGAGCGCGCCGGTGGGCCAGTGCAGCCGGGCCGGCAGCGTCTTGCCGCCGGGGCGCAGCTTGAAATCACCCGACGTCACCGGCAGCAGCACCGAGGGCAGGCGCCGGGCGGCGGCCTGGTAGCGCTCGACCTGGGCCGCCAGGTCATTCGGGTCGCGCGGGGGCGGCAGCTCGCGCTGCAGCGCGTCAATGAAGTCGTGCAGGTCGGCGTCGATCTGCATCAGCGCTGGCGCCGGGCGTGTTCAACCATGAGACAGGCGTCCTGCACCACCCGCAGCCCCGCGGCGCGCGCCCGCGCTGCTGCCGCGTCATGGGCAATGCCCTTTTGCAGCCAGAGGCCGCGTGCGCCAATGGCCATGGCGTCGTCGGCCACGGGGGGCACGTCCTCGCTGTTGCGGAACACGTTCACCAGGTCGATCTTTTCGTGCTGTGCGGCCTCGGCCAGCGTGGCCCAGGCGCGCTCGCCCAGCACCTCGCGCGCGTTCGGGTTGACCGGGATGATGCGGTAGCCCTGCGCCTGCATGTAGCGCGCCACGCCATAGCTGTCGCGGTGGGGCTTGGGCGACAGGCCCACCACCGCGATGGTCCTGCAGTCGTCCAGCAGGTGGTCGATGTCGTCGCGCTGGTTCATGCGCCCTAGTTTAGAGCCTCATGCGCGCGCCGGCCGCGCACCGGGTGGCGCCGGTGCGTCGGCCCCTGCTTCAGCTCTTGTACTTGATGCTGCAGCCGTAGGGCCGCGTGGTGCTGGCCGTCAGCGGCTTGCCGGCCAGGGCTTCGGCCACGCCCACCTTCACATAGTTGGTGGCTTTGGGGATGTCGTCGGCGCTGGCCGACGGGATGCTGTCGATGCCGCCGGCGTAGATCAGCTGGCCCTGCGGGTTGACGATGTACATGTGCGGCGTGGTGCGCGCGCCGTAGGCCTTGCCCACCGTGCCTTCCTCGTCCATCAGGATGGCGCTGGGCGTGGACTTGCGCTCCTGCTTCCAGGCCACCAGCCTGGCGGGCTCCAGGTAGTCGCGGCTGGCTTTCTCGGTGCTGTTGATGGCCAGCCAGACCACGCCCTTGCCCATGGCGTCTTTCTGGGTGGCGGGCATGTTGCCGCTGTTGTAGTGCTTCTGCACAAACGGACAGCCCGGGTTGGTCCATTCCAGCACCACGTGCTTGCCCTTGAAGTCGCTGAGCTTCACGGTCTTGCCGGAAGCGTCCTTCAGGGTGAAGTCGGGCGCGCTCTGGCCCACGGTGGCGCTGGCATGGGCACCGCCGGCGGCCAGGGCCAGCAGGGCGGAAACGGCAACAAAGGTACGGCGGATCATGGTCAGACTCCTACAGTTTTGAAATGACGGAACGCACTTCCTCCACCCCGAGGATCTCCGACAGCACCACCGGGGCGCTGCCTTTTTTGTAGAACACGTACACCGGCACGCCATTGCGCCCCAGCTGGGCCAGCGCTGCGGTGATGGCCGGGTCGCGCCGGGTCCAGTCGGCACGCAGCAGGGCGACGTTCTTGCCCGCCAGGTCGGCCAGCACCGCCGGGTTGGCGAGCGTGGTTTTCTTGTTGTACTGACAGGTCACGCACCAGGCGGCGGTGAAGTCCACCAGCACCGGCTGGCCCGTCGCCACCAGCTGCTCCACCCGGCCGGGCGCCCAGGGCTGCCAGCCCGCCGCCTGCGCGACCGGGGCCTGCGCCTCCGGTTGGGTGATGTATTGGCCTGTAGCCCGCACCAGCCCTGCGAGAGCCGCTATGGAAAAGATAGCAAGTGCCAGCCGCGTGCGGCCGCTGAGCGTGAGCGCCCAGACCAGCAGCGTGAGCGCCACCAGCAGCAGCAACAGGGCGGCGGCGCCGTCAATGCCGGTTTGCTGGCCCAGCACCCACACCAGCCAGACCACGGTGGCAAACATCGGGAACGCCATGAAGCGGCGGAAGGTGTCCATCCATGCGCCGGGGCGCGGCAGCAGCCGCGCGACCGCCGGCACCCAGCTGGCCAGCAGGTAAGGCAGCGCCAGGCCCAGGCCCACCATGGCAAAAATGGCCAGGGCCTGCGCCGGCGGCAGCGTCGCCGTAAGCCCGACCGAGGCGCCCATGAACGGCGCGGTGCAGGGCGACGCCACCGCCACCGCCAGCACGCCGGTAAGGAACGAGTCCGCCACCGGATGGCGCGCCTGCAGGCTGGCCAGAGACGAAGGCAGCACGCTGCCAAATTCAAACAGCCCTGCCAGGTTCAGGCCGATCACGGTGAACAGCGCGGCCAGCCCCGCCACCACCAGCGGCTGCTGCAGCTGGAAGCCCCAGCCCACCGCCTCGCCGGCGGCACGCAGGCCCAGCATCAGCGCGCCCAGCGCCATGAAGCTCAGCACCACGCCGGCGGTGTAGGCCAAGCCGCTCAAACGGTGGCCGCGCCGGTCGTCGGCATGCCGGGTGAAGCTCACCACCTTGATCGCCAGCACCGGGAACACGCAGGGCATCAGGTTCAGGATCAGCCCGCCCAGCAGCGCACCCAGCAGGGCGGCCATGAAAGTCAGCGGTGGCGTGGCGGCGGGCGCTGCGGCATTCGCTTCCAGTGCCGCCGCCAGCGCGGGCGACACCGTGGCCGGCGGCGCCACCTTGGGCCATTCGCCCACCACCTTGAGCTCGGCCCGCCAGCCCTGGCCGTCGGCGGCCAGCACCACCGGCATCACGCCGGGGCTGTTGCTGCGCTGGGGCGACAACGGCACGCGGGCCGTCCACACCGCGCCGTTCCAGGCCTGCGTCCACTGGGCCGCCGTCTCAATCACTTCCGGGGTTTCCGGGAAGAAGTCCAGCGTCTTGCCGCGCACCGCGGTCGGCAGGTTCTGCACGCTGAGCTGGAGGCTGTTGCCGTCCACCCGCGCCGTGCTGTCGGGCAGGATGCCGGCCGTGCCGTTCAGCAGGGGCTTGGGCTGCGCCTTGAACGCCGCGTCAAACGCCGCGGCGTGCAGTGCCGTGGTGCTTTTGACCGGCAGCTTGAGCGTGAACTCACCCTCTTCGGGAATGCACTCCTTCTTGCAGACCAGCCAGGCGGCCTTGAGCTTCACGTCCAGCTCGCCGCTGAGCACGCCGGGCTTGAAGGCGGGCGACACGGTCAGTGGCACCGGCAGCAGTACCGTGCCCTCGTAGCCGTAGTTGGCCAGGTTGCCGATCGGGATCTTTTTCGGCAGCGGCCAGGCAATCTCGCCGGCCGTCACGCCGGGAGGCAGCGTCCAGTCCAGCACCGTGGGCAGGCCGGAGTCGCCCGAATTCTTCCAGTAGGTGTGCCATTCGGGCTTGTGCGTGATCTGCAGGCCCAGCCACACCGGCTTGCCCGGCGCCACGCCTTCCGGCGCGTGCGCCAGCAGCTCGGCCCGGACCTGGTCCGTCACCACCACAGACTTGGCGTTTTGGGCTGCAGCCCCCGTGGATACTGCGTGAGTCGCTACAAAAACAATAGCAGAAAGAAGGTGGGAGAAATGCATTGCCATGGTGGGAGCCGGGCCGGGGGGCGAAGTTCCTCAGGCAAAGCCCAGCACCACGCGGCGGGTGGTGGCGCTTTTCTTCTCGATCTTGGTCACCACCACGCTGCCGATCTCGGCGGTGTTGGCCACATGGGTGCCGCCGCAGGGCTGCAGGTCAATCTGCTCGGTGTTGCCGATCTTGATGGTGCGCACCACGCCGCTGCCGCGTGGCGGGCTCACGCTCATGCTTTTCACCAATGCCGGGTTGGCGTCGAGCTCTGCGTCCGTGATCTGGCCGACCGTGACCGGGTGGCCGGCCGCCACCAGCGCGGCGATGCCGGCGGTCAGCGCGTCCTTGTCCAGCGGGTCGGTCATGTTGAAGTCCAGCCGCGCATAGTCGGGCGTGATGGAGCAGCCGTTCACCAGCTGCGGCACCAGGTGGCACAGCAGGTGGGTGGTGGTGTGAAAGCGCATCAACCGGTGCCGGCGGGCCCAGTCAATGCGCGCCGTCACGGCATCGCCTTGCTTCAATTTTGATAGCGCCTCACGCTGCTCTGGCGCGGGCTGGTGGCATATTTCATTCGTGGGCTTGCCCTCGGCGTCCTTGCCCTTGCGGGTGTCGGCGATGGCGATTTCCGTGCCGTCGGCCAGCACCAGCCAGCCGCTGTCGCCGGCCTGGCCGCCACCCAGGGGGTAGAACACCGTGCGGTCGAGCACGATGCCCGCGTCGGTGATGGCCACCACGGTGGCCTGGCATTCTGTGAGGTAGGCGTCAGCGCGAAACAGGTCTTGGGTCATGCGCCGGATGATATGCCGCGCCCTGGGCGCCTCAGGCGCCGTGGCACTTCTTGTACTTCTTGCCGCTGCCGCACGGGCACGCGTCGTTGCGGCCGGGCTCGGGGGCGCGGCGCACGGCTTCTACCCGCGGGCCCAGGCTCTTCCAGAGCTGGCGCAGGTCGTACACCGCCCAGATGGCGGCGCCAAAGTCGTCCACCCGCTGCTGGCTCACGCTGGGCGGGCCGTTCTCGTCGTACATCGACAGCACCGGCGGCGCGGTGTCGTCTTCCGTCAGCGCCACGATGCAGCTGAGCGACTCGTCCAGCATCCGGGCGGCGTCGGCGTCGCGCGGCGGCTGCCACTCGTCGGGCCAGTTTTCCACGGCGTACATGAAGCCCAGCGCCCACACCTGGGCAAAGGCGGGCAGGGTGTCCAGTGGCGGCGTGTCGTCACCGCGCTGCTCGGGCGGCAGCGCCAGGATGGCGCCGCGCGTGTCCAGCACCTCGGGGTGGAAGGTGCGCTCGTCGTCCATGGTTTCCACCGGCGCGTCCAGCGCGGCCTCCAGCTCGGCCCAGCGGCGGCGCCAGCGCAGCACGAATTCCATGTGCTCCATGGGCCGGAAGGTGTCGCCCAGCAGCACCGGCCAGTAGTCGTCGGGCGCGATGGCGCGGCGGGTGCACACCAGCGCGGCCAGGAAGCCCTCACAAAACTCCCACTGCGGCACTTCCTCGTCGTGTGCGCGCAGCGCGTCCAGCACCGCGTCCTGCGCGTCATAGTCATCGGAGGTCAGGGGTTCCGGGGTGGGGGCGGGCTGTGTCACGGCGGGCGTCTTTTCTCAATCAGTTTCATGCCAATTATCGCCGCAGCCCGCACCCCGATTGCGTGAGCCGCTATAAAAAATGTAGCGCTTCAGGCCCGCCTCAGTTAGCTTTCCGTCGCTGCAGGGCGCGGCCAAACCACCAGCCGGTGAGCGGCAGGCCGGCGGCCGGCACCAGCAGCATCACGGCCGGGCCCAGGTGGTCCCAGGCCAGGCCGGCCAGGCTCACGCCAATGGCCTGGCCGGTGAACAGGCAGAACGCAAACACCGCCACCGCCGTGCCGCGCGAGGCGGGCACCATCTGTGTGGCGTGGGTCTGCAGCGTGTTGTGCAGCAGGTAGGTGCCAAAGCCCACGGCCAGCGTCACCGGCCCGGCCGTCCAGCCCAGTGGCGACAGCCACAGGGCCACAAAGCCTGCGCCCATGATGCAGCCGCCCAGGGCGACCATGCGGCGCTCGCCCAGCGCCGGCACGATGCGCCGAGCGCACACCGAATACACCAGCCCGCCCACCGCATACAACGCCACCAGGGCCGATGCCGCCGCCAGCGAGAAGCCGTGCTGCAGGTGCAGGTAGGCCGGCAGGTAGGCCATGGGGCCCAGCATGAGGATGCCTTCGGCCAGCACCGCCAGCAGCACCACGCGGGCCCAGCGGGTGCGCAGCACCGACAGCAACTGCGCCGGGAACGATGCCCCGCTGCCGGCGGACGGGGGTGCCGCGTCCATGCGCCGCAGCCGCAGGCCCAGCAGCAGCGCCACCACACAGTACCCGGCGGCCAGCGTCAGGAACGCGCCGCGCCAGCCGGCCTGGGTCTCGGCAAACAGGCCACCCGTCAGTTGCCCGGCCACCATGCCGCCCAGCGTGCCCGTGAGCAGCTGCGCCAGCGTGGCCTGGCGTTGCTCATACGGCACGGCGTCACCGATCCAGGCCATGGCCAGCGGGATCACGCCCGCTGCCGCCATGCCCCACACGCAGCGCAGCGCCACCAGCGCGTCAAAGCCGGGCGCCAGGGCCGAGACCAAAGCGCCCAGTGCACACCCCACGGTGGCCAGCCAGACCATGCGGGCCTTGCCGTAGCGGTCGCCCAGCGGGCCGAACAGCAGCTGCATCAGGCCGTAGGCCACCGAAAAACTGATGATCACCTGCCCGGCCTGCCCCGGCGTGCGGCCAAAGTCGGCGGCCAGCCGTGGCAGCAATGAGTCACAGATGCGCAGCGCCGCGCCGCCGAAGAACGCGGCGCCCGACAGCAGGAGGATGGTGGTCTGGTGGCCGTGTGCCGTGGCGGCAGGGTGGGGCGAAGACACTCGCCGGATTATCTGGCGGAACTATTGCGCAAGGTGCCACACTGACACGCATGAAGCGCCGCACCCTTTTGCAGTTTGGCTCCGCGCTGGTGGGCAGCGCGGCCTGGGCCCAGCAGGCGCCGCAGCCGCTGCTCAAGCGCATCCCGTCGTCGGGCGAGGCCATTCCCGCCGTGGGCCTGGGCAGCTGGATCACCTTCAACGTGGGCGACGACACGCAGGCGCGCGCCACCTGCACCGAGGCGATGCGCCAGTTTTTTGCAGCGGGCGGGCGGCTGATCGACTCGTCGCCCATGTACGGCTCGTCGCAGGGCGTCATTGGCGAGGGTCTGCAGCGGCTGGGCCTGCCGCGCCAGGCGTTTGCGGCCGACAAGGTGTGGACGTCGGGCGACGGCGCGGCGCAGCTCGAAGCGTCGCGCAAGCTCTGGCGGGTGCCGCGCTTTGACCTGCTGCAGGTGCACAACCTGCTGGCCTGGGAGCGGCAGCTGCCGCTGCTGCAGGCCATGAAGGCGGCCGGGCAGCTGCGCCATGTGGGCATCAGCACGTCGGAAGGGCGGCGCCACGCCGAGCTGGAGCAGATCATGCGCAGCCACCGCATCGACTTTGTGCAGCTCACCTACAACCCGCTGGACCGCGAGGCCGAGCAGCGCCTGCTGCCGCTGGCGCAGGAGCGCGGCATTGCCGTGCTGGCCAACCGGCCATTCCGCGAAGGCGCGCTGCTGCGGGCACTGCAACGCCACCCGCTGCCGGCCTGGGCCAAAGAGGTGGACGCGACCAGCTGGGCCCAGCTGGTGCTGAAGTACATCGTCAGCCACCCGGCCATCACCTGCGCCATCCCCGCCACCAGCCAGCCGGCCCATGTGCGCGAGAACATGGCTGCCGCCACCGGCCGCCTGCCCGACGAAGCCCTGCGCCAGCGCATCGCGCAACACATCGCAAAGCTGTAAGCCGTGTCGGAGTGGTGGACCTACCGGCTGTCTGACTTTTTGATGTTCTCGCCGGCGGTGTATGCCCGCATGGTCGAGCGCTACCACCGAGAACTGGCGCCCCTGCCCTGGCTGCTGCTGGCCCTGGGCCTGGGGCTCATGGCCCTGGCGGCGCTGCGCAAACCCGGGGCGGCGCGCGCGGTGCTGCTGGTGCTGGCACTGCTGTGGGCCTGGGTGGGCTGGGCGTTTTTGTGGCAGCGCTATGCGCAGATCAACTGGGCGGCGCAGCACATGGCGGTGGCCTGGTGGCTGCAGGCCGTGTTGCTGGCTGCGGCAGCATGGGCACCCCTGGCGCCGCGCCCGCCGCGCCCCGCGCACGTCCTGGGGCTGGCGCTGGCGGCTGCGGGTGTGTTGCTGCACCTTGTGCATAGCCAGGCCTTCGGCCTCATGCCCGGCCCCACCGCCCTGGCCACGCTGGGCCTGCTGCTCATGCTGCGGCCGCGCGGCACGCCCTGGCTGTGCGGCCTGCCGGTGCTGGCGCTGGTGGCAGAGGCGCTGACGCTGTGGATGTTCTACACGCCAGCCTAAGCCAGCCGCCGGAACCACAGCACCGACAGCCCGCCCGCCGTGGCGGCCAGCAGCGCGGCCAGCAGGGCCAGCAGGGGCGCGAGTTCCGTCTCGCGCCGCACCACCTGCATTTGCGAGCCCAGCGTGCCATAGATCTCGCGCAGCTTGTCGCTGGAATCCGCCTGGTGGTAGTCGCCACCAGTGCGGCGCGCCACCTCGCGCAGGGTGGGCTCGTCCAGCTGCAGGTACATGGCCATGCCGTCCACGTCGAACGAACCACCGCCCCCGCCGGGGTTGCCCAGCCCCACCACGTGGATGCGCACGCCGCGGTCAGCCGCCATCTTGGCGGCCTCCAGCGTGTCAATGCCGGTGGTGCGCCGCCCGTCCGTCAGCAAAATGATCACGGCCGAGCTGTACGAGCCCGGCGCCACCGGCGTGATCTGCTTCGGCGGCGGCTTGACCTTGTCGTCCAGGCTGCGGGCGCGGGGCTTGCCGTTGGCGTTCTGGCCGTAGGGGCCGAAGGTCATTTCGCCCACGTCAATGCCGTGGTCGGGGAACAGCTCGGCCAGGCTCACGGCAATGGCGCTGCCAATGGCGGTGCCGCGCTGCATCTGGATGCCGTCAATCGCTGCCACCACCGTGCTGCGGTCCAGCGTGGCGACCTGCGCGACCTGGGTGCTGCCGGCAAAGGTGACGAGCGCCACCTCCACCCGCTTGGGCAGGTCTTTCAGGAACAGCTTGGCCGCGTCCTGCGCGGCTTCCATGCGGCTGGGCTTGACGTCATTGACGCGCATGCTCAGTGAAATGTCGATCGCCAGCACCACCGTGCTGCGGGCCCAGGGCAGGGGCACATTGGCCACCGGGCGGGCGGCTGCCAGCAGCAGCGTGGCGCAGGCCAGCCACAGCAGCGCGGGCGGCACATGCCGGCGCCAGCTGCGCCCGGCCATGGCCGCACGCACCGTGCCCAGGTGGCTGAAACGCAGCGCCACCTGCGTCCGCCGGCGCAGCAGCCACAGGTACACCACCGGCAGCACGGGCAGCGCCAGCATCAGCCAAAGGTACAGGGGCCACTGGAAAAACATGCGCGCTGCCCGGTGGATGGGGGTGGGTGGTGGCGGGGCACGAGATTTACCCGCAGTGCAGCAATATCGTGCCTGCGAAGCGGGCGGCGCGCAACAGGTGCGCGCGATAGCCCCGCGCCGGGCTCTGGAAGCATCCGGCACACTGGCGGCTGGCGCCTTTTGACAAGACCCGCTCCATGCCCGCACCCAGCCACTTTGCCCCCGTAGAACTCCACCACGCCAGCCGCCTCATCAACCACGGCCCCACCGTGCTGGTGACCACCGCCCACGCCGGGCGGCGCAACATCATGGCGGCGGCGTGGAGCATGCCGGTGGAATTCACCCCGCCGCGCATTGCCATCGTGATCGACAAGAAAACCTTCACGCGCGAGCTGTTGGCCGCGAGTGGTGCATTGGCCATCTGCCTGCCCGGCACCGCACTGGCGGGGCTGACCTATGCCGTGGGCAGCTCCAGCGGGCGCGACGAAGACAAGTTTGCGCGCCACGGCCTGCAGGCGCGGCCCGGCCCCGTGCTGGGCATGCCGGTGCTGGAAGACGGCTGCGCCGCCTGGCTGGAATGCCGCCTCATCCCCGAGCCGCATACGCAAGACGCCTACGACACCTGCTTTGCCGAGGTGGTGGCCGCCGCGGCCGACGCGCGCATTTTTGCCAACGGCCGGTGGGACTACCGGCCAGACAACGCCGCGCTGCAAACCATCCACCACCTGGGCGCCGGCAACTTTGTGCGCGCGGGTGGCGTGGTGCGGGGCGCCGCATGAGCCTGCTGCAGCGCTACCTGCCGCGCCACGACTTTGCCGAGACGCACCACATCACCATCGCCGCGCCGCCCGCCGCCGTGCTGGACGCCGTGGCCCGGGCTGATTTGTCAGACGACCCGCTGGTGCGCACCCTGCTGCAGTTGCGCGGCCTGCCGCTGCGGCTGCGCCAGTGCCTGGGCGCCAGCCCCGCACCGGCGCAAGACGTGTGGGGCGGCTTTGGCCTGCACCGCTTCACCCCACTGGGCCGCGATGGGCACAGGGAAATTGCCTGGGGCCTGGCCGGCCGCTTCTGGGAGGCATCGGGCGGCCTGGTGAGCCTGCCCGGCGCCGAGGCGTTTGAGCGCTTCAGCCAGCCCGGCCACGCCAAGCTGGTCATGACCTACATCGCCGAGCCCCAGCCCGACGGCCGCACGCGGCTGACCACCATCACCCGCGTGGCCTGCCCCGACGCCGCCACGCGCAGGCGCTTTGCGCCTTATTGGTATTTGATCCGGCCGGCGAGCGGGTTTATTCGCGGGCGGGCGCTGCGGCGCATCAAGGTCATGGTGGGCGGTTAGTGGCGCACCGCTGCCTTGATGGGGGCATGGTCGATTCTGTCCGTTGGCATCAAGATCTTGAAAGCACGGTTGGTTGCGGTGCGGCGCGTGCTGGTATGGGCATCGATCAACACGCGCGGCGTTGTTTGCCGCTGCCGGCCGCACTAGTGTTTGCACCAGCCGTAAGCGCGGGATTCGCCACCGTTTCCCACTATCTTGCTCTAAAGGCAGTCTTACTGGGCTTGCGTGTCGGTCGCAGTCTGGAGCGAAAACAACAAGCTGTGCAGCACTCTAATTCAGCCACGTAGGGCGATATAGGCTACGGCTTCCACTGTAAGCTCAAGCAACAAATTGCGCATCGCCCTTTTGCTCCGGGTAGTCTGCGGGTGCACGGTAAGTGGCACCCACTGCACTGCGCGAGAAGTTCTGGACAAAGAACCGTGCGGTCTTGAGCGCAGTGTTGTTGAACAATATTGGCCTTGAGTAGCAAGGCTTTGTGGCTGAAGTTCGGGCTGAAGTTCGCGAGCACGACCATCATCAATTGAAGTGCGGCCCCAGCGCCAGCCTATGCCTAGTGCAAGCCGTCATCCTGCATGATCGGCGGAAATTGCCGGTAGGCATGGAAGTTAAGCCCTAGGCTGCCTCATTGCGGGCACCGCGTAAGCTGTTGCTCAAGCGTACTTTGCGGCCTCTCGTCCGCTTGCGTCCAGTGGCTTGAAGTGCAAGACGACGCACAAATGCCAAACCCGAAAAGGCAGCCCAAAATCTCCATGCAAATGCTGCGAAAAGAATCCAAGATTTAGCCGTCTTTTGCAGTCTTCCGTCGATGCACCCTGTGCTATCGGCAAAGTCAAAAAATGCTTACGCCAGCTCAACATGTGACCTGCTGCACCTGGTCGTCGAAGATACGCTATCAGGCCTCCATGAAATACGCCTGCATCATCCATCCCAGGTCTGTACCGGCTTGCAAGTTGCAAGTAGCCCTCGCGAAGATCACCCACATCTCCAAAGATTTTCGCTTCGGCAATCCAAATAAAGTTCTTCCGCGTTTGCTCTACTGTTATGTCTACGTTGCCTCCTCGATGAGCATTGTGGTTCGCCGTGTAACCCATGCAAACCAGCATGTCAACGATCGCTTGCGTTGTCTCATCCTCTGATTTCCCCGCATGCATTTGGGGGTTCTCTTCGAGGCGCTGAACGACTCGTACCAGGTCTGTTTCAACCACTGCGCGAAACTCGCTATACGTTTTGGCAAGGCGGCGACCCAAGACGTCGCCAATTACGTCGTCCTCTTCGCCCAACTGCATAAGTCTTTCAGCGCTGAGGATCATCCGCCATCTTTTCCATGAGAAGCTTGTTTGCTGACGCTATGAATCGGTGTGAAGTAGATGCCGATCTTCTTAGCGATGGCTGGGTCGTCTTGACCTGTTAGTGGGTGAACCTTGTCCGCTAGAGCCCCTCGCGCTTCATCTAGCGTGAGGTCATGGGCATGGTCATGGGCATCGTCAAAAAGCTCGAATCGGAGATCCAAGACATGTGCGTCACCCGATAGGAAGTTGAGCGTGCGAACAATTTCTTTGTCAAGGTCACCGGTATCTGCGCCAGGGGTAAGTTGGCGGACAAGTTGGAGATTGATATGGTTTGTCGACGAGTGTTCATCAAGATATGTGAGCAAAGCTTCCCCTATAGCGGTCTCTCTGCCCGCGCCAAAGGCTCGCCGAAGTAACTCAATAAGCCGCGAACGGTCCACTTTGGTCATCCGCTTGAATAACTCACTAGTTTGTTAAGAACTGCCAGCACCGCTGCGTCAGAGTGAGCAGAAATAATTCGTGCTTCTCGGATTTCGGAATCTTCCTCTGATAGACCGGATATCGGCATTCCTATGCGAACTGAGACCGGTGGATGTCCAGCGGGCAGTGCGTCCCAAAAGATAGTGATGTCAAAGGGTGTGATCTGGCCTACTTCGTTCACGCCTGCTTCATGGAAGGGTTCTTTGCGCAAATCCTCTGAAGATGTCATTGCGCCCCTATTTACTGATCTTGTGGGCGTTCGAAAACTTAGCTTGGAAACTTTCCCTTCGGTTTTTGCTTGATAAAGCGCGTTTACGCAGGCTTTGAGATCTATTGGGCGGTTTTGCTGGTAGATCGTATTGATCACTGAGCTGTAGGTTGAAAGTCGGCCAAGAACGTTGAGGCATCGACTGTCAGATGACTCCGGCAACTTAATCCGATCAGGATGGTCGATCAATACTTCGATTCTTCGAAGTGATTTGCGCACGGTTAGAACATCAAAAATCTGGTAGTCAGTACGTTTGATTGCCACGAACTCGTCATAGCCAGCGAACGCAGTTTGAACAGCTGCAGTGACCTCGTTCATTCCATAGATCGTCCGGTCTTCCTGACTCCGCTTTGAGCACAAGACGACTGATACATCTCCGTTGGAGTGAATGATTTTCGCTGTCAGCTCGTGGTCACTCCCCAGGGCCTTAAGGGCTGTAGCGGAAAGTGCCTTTGGATAAAGTTGTGTAAAGCTTCCTGGAGGAACAACCAACGGTGCAATATCGTCCGCTGCACTATTTGCATCTGCTGCTGTAAGTTCGAAAATGAAAGCTGCTTTGGTGCCGCCTAGGATTAGGCCGTTTTGAAGGCTCTTGAGCAACCCTTCAACTTTGATCGCGGTTGCGGAATCTACTTCATCAAGTTTTGCGGCTAATTTGTCCCATCCCATAGCGCTAGCCACGCCCGCAGCTTTTAGGGCTGCGGTCAACTCGCGGAATTGGATTCGGTCTTTTAGATCCTCAATGATCGAATCGAATTTTCTGGCTACTGGCACTCTTTTTCTCCCCGTTTACCGCTTGACCTTAACAGCACTTGATCTGGCGTGCCACTACTCTCTGACCTAGCAATATTCGCGTAGTCTGCCAATTTATCTTGGACCAAGATGCACTAGGCCCGGGTTCGTTGATGCCACTTGGGCGCTTCAATCAGTAACGAAGTTGAATTGATTGATTTGCAATGTTGTTCGCCCTTTTTGGTCGGGGGAATTGGGGTAAACGCACAGTTCAAAAGTCGGCACGCTGTTTCTGCCGTCACCCCGGCAACGGCAACGCCGTCTTGTACCGCACCTGCTTCAGCGCAAAGCTGCTGCGTATTTTCTCAATCCCCGGTATCGGCGTCAGCTGCTCCAGGATGAAGCGCTCCAGCGCGGCCATGTCGGCCACGGCCACGCGGATCAGGTAGTCGCTGTCGCCGGTCATCAGGTAGCACTCCATCACCTCGTCGTGCTCGGCAATGCGGCGCTCAAATTCGGCCAGCGCTTCCTTGCTCTGTTCCTTCAGGCTGATGTTGATGAACACATTGAGCCCCAGGCCCAGGGCTTTGGGGTCGGCCAGCGCCACGTACTGTCGGATCACGCCCGTCGCCTCCAGCGCCTTCACCCGCGTGAGGCAGGGGGAAGGGCTCAGGTGCACGCGCTGGGCCAGCGCCACATTGGTCAGGCTGCCGTCTTGCTGCAGCTCGGCCAGAATTCGCAGGTCCAGGGTGTCTAGCTGCATTTGTGTCGTAAACAAGTTATTTGGCGGCATTCTATGCCGCGCTTTCGCGATGGGCAGTGATCTTTTCCTGTCGATGCCGATCGCAAAGTTATTGCACTGAGTGCTATAGCCAGATAAGATCCCTGCCATGAAAAGAGTCTTCAAGACCAAAACCTTCAGCCGGTGGGCGCGTAAGGTGGTGGGGGATGCAGCGCTGTGCCGGGCGGCGCGAGAGATTGAGCAGGGTTTGTTTGAGGCAGACCTGGGAGGCGGGCTGTGCAAGAAGCGCATCGCCCTGCCGGGGCAAGGTAAAAGCGGCTCGTCCCGCACTCTGGTTGCCAAGAAGCACAAGGACGCCATCTTTTTTCTGGCCGGGCGAGAGAAGAGTGACCCGGGGTCCGACTTTTCCGACCATGAAGTAGAGGCGGCCAAGATCGTTGGCGCAGGCCTTCAGGCCGCAGACAGCGCCAAACTCGATGAACTGGTTGCCGCTGAAATTTTGAAGGAGATTTGTCATGGCTCTTAGCAAACGCAGTGTCGGCACCAAGGCCGCCAAAGCCCCTAAAAGCCGGGTGCTGGACGAGATGATGGAGATGGCGCAAGCCCTGCAGGGCCATGCGCTGATTTCCCGGCAAGACATGGCTCGGCTCAAGCTCATTTGCGAGGCGCCGCCCGAATACACGGCCGAGCGCGTCACCGCCATTCGCGTGAGCAAGGCCAAGGTGAGCCAGTCGGTATTGGCGTCGATGTTGAACGTCAGCGTCTCGGCCGTTCAAAAGTGGGAGTCGCCGGGCTCGGGCAAGCACCCCAGCGGTGCGGCGGCCAAGTTGCTCCAGCTCATCGAGAAACGGGGCATTGAAGCCATCGTTGTTTGATTCTGCCGCCAAAACTAATTTTGGCGGCATTTTGTGCGTTTAATACGTGGCCTTGAGTCATTTTCAGCAACCTGTTTTGCGCCACTTTGCCTACAGTGGCGTGCATGACAGACCACAGCATCACCCGCTTTCTGGCCACCGACGGCGCTGACACGGACCCGGCTGAAACCGCCGAATGGCGCGACGCCTTTCTGGCCCTGGTGGCCACGCAGGGGCCGGAGCGTGCGCGCTTCATGCTCGACGCGCTGGTGCGCATGGCGCGCACGGCGCAGGTGGCCTGGCAGCCGGAGCTGGTCACGCCCTACGTCAACACCATCGCCGTGGACGCACAGCCCCCGTTCCCCGGCGATCTGGCGCTGGAGGAAAAGCTCGCCTCGTTGATGCGCTGGAACGCGCTGGCCATGGTGGCGCGCGCGAATGGGGCGTACGGTGAGCTGGGTGGCCACATCGCCAGCTACGCCAGCGCGGCGGATCTGTTTGAGGTGGGGTTCAATCATTTCTTCCATGCGCGCAATGTGGAAGAGGGTGGCGCGCATGGCGGCGACCTGGTCTTCTTCCAGCCCCACAGCGCCCCGGGCGTCTATGCCCGCGCCTTTCTGGAAGGGCGCCTGACGGAAAACGACCTCGCCCATTACCGGCAGGAGCTCACCGCCCCCGCCCACGGTGCGCGGGGCCTCAGCAGCTACCCCCACCCCTGGCTGATGCCGGATTTCTGGCAGTTCCCCACCGGCTCCATGGGGCTGGGGCCCATCAGCAGCATCTACCACGCGCGCTTCATGCGCTACCTCACCCACCGCAACCTGCTGGACTGCGGCACGCGCAAAGTGTGGGGCGTGTTTGGCGACGGCGAGATGGACGAGCCCGAATCCATGAGCGCCCTCACCCTGGCCAGCCGCGAGAAGCTCGACAACCTGGTCTGGGTGGTCAACTGCAACCTGCAGCGGCTGGACGGCCCGGTGCGCGGCAACGGCCGCATCATTGACGAGCTGGAAAAGCTCTTCCGCGGCGCGGGCTGGCACGTCATCAAGCTGGTGTGGGGCAGCGACTGGGACGGCCTGTTCGCCCGCGACGTCACCGGCGCGCTGGTGCAGGCCTTTGCCGACACGGTAGACGGCCAGATGCAGACCTTTGCCGCCAAAGACGGCCGCTTCAACCGCGACCATTTCTTCGGCCAGAACGCCGAGCTGCAGCGCCTGGCGCAGGGCATGACGGACGAGCAGATTGACCGGCTCAAGCGCGGGGGCCATGACCTCGTCAAGATCCACGCCGCCTATGCCGCCGCCGCCAACCACCGTGGCCAGCCCACGGTGATCCTGGCCCACACCAAGAAGGGCTACGGCATGGGCCAGGCCGGCCAGGGCAAGATGACCACGCACAGCCAGAAGAAGCTGGACGAAGCCGCGCTCATCGAGTTCCGCAACCGCTTCAACCTGCCGCTGACCGACGCGCAGGCCACGAACCTTGAATTCTTCAAACCCGCAGAAGACAGCGCCGAGATGCGTTACATGCATGCCCGACGCGCGGCACTCGGGGGCTACCTGCCCAAAAGGTACGCGGCGCCAAAGGCGTCGCCTGGTAGTCCTGCCCCGCAGACCCTACCCGTGCCTGCGCTGGCGTCGTATGCGGCGTTTGCCACGGCCGCGGCGGGCAAAGAGATGTCCACCACCATGGCCTTCGTGCGGCTGCTGGGCAACTTGTTGAAGGATTCGCAGCTCGGGCCCCGCATCGTCCCCATCGTGGCCGACGAGGCGCGCACCTTCGGCATGGCCAACCTGTTCAAGCAGGTGGGCATCTACAGCAGCGTGGGCCAGCGCTACGAGCCGGAAGACATTGGCTCGGTGCTGAGCTACCGCGAGGCGCTGGACGGGCAAATATTGGAAGAAGGCATTTCCGAGGCGGGCGCCATCGCCAGCTGGACGGCGGCCGCCACCAGCTACAGCGTGCACGGCTTTCCCATGCTGCCGTTCTATATCTACTACAGCATGTTCGGCTTCCAGCGCGTGGGCGATGCGATCTGGGCCGCGGCCGACCAGCGCGCCCGCGGCTTCCTGCTGGGCGCCACCAGCGGCCGCACCACGCTGGGCGGTGAGGGCCTGCAGCACCAGGACGGCTCCAGCCACCTGATAGCCGCCACCATCCCCAACTGCCGCGCGTGGGACCCGGCCTTTGCCGGCGAGATGGCCGTCATCATTGACCACGGCATGCGCGAGATGCTGGTGGAGCAGCAAGACGTGTTCTATTACGTCACGCTCATGAACGAGAACTACGCCCAGCCCGATTTGCCGCCAGGGGTAGAGGGCGACGTGGTGCGCGGTTGCTATCAATTTCGTAGCGCCTCACGCAATGTGGATGAGGGCTACAGCCCGATTTCATCTCAAAGCATCACGCTGCTGGGATCTGGCGCCATTCTGACGGAAGTGCTCAAGGCCGCCGACCAGCTGGCCGCCCAGGGCCTGACGGTGGATGTGTACAGCGTCACCAGCTGGAGCGAGCTGGCCCGTGACGGCATGGCCTGCGAGGCACAGGGCGAGGGCAGCCTGCCCCACATCACCCGCCAGCTCGCCAGCAGCCAGGGCCCGGTGATCGCCGCCACCGACTATGTGCGCGCCGTGCCCGAAAGCGTCCGCGCCTTCATCCCCGAAGGCCGCCGATACGTGACCCTCGGCACCGACGGCTTTGGCCGCAGCGACACGCGCGCCGCCCTGCGCCAGTTCTTTGGGGTGGACGCGGCCAGTATCGCGCGGGCAGCCCGGCGCAGCTTGGGGTTATCGCCGGAGGCCTGAGCCGGCGGCGGCCCCTAAGATGGCGGGATGAAACTCAAATCCCGCTTCTGGGCCGACCTGTCCACGCGCGACTTTGCGCAGCTCGACGCGCCCGCCACCGTGGCCGTGCTGCCGGTGGCGGCCATCGAGCAGCACGGCCCGCACCTGCCCGTGAGCGTGGACACCACGCTGGTGGACGGGGTCATTGCCGCTTCGCTGCCGCACCTGCCGGCTGAACTGCCCGTGCTGTTCCTGCCCACCCAGCAGGTGGGCAAGAGCAATGAACACATCCGCTTCCCCGGCACGCTCACGCTCAGCGCCGAGACGATCATCCGTGTGTGGATGGAGTTGGGCGCCTGCGTGGCGCGCACCGGCATCCGGAAGCTGGTGCTGTTCAATTCGCACGGTGGCCAGCTCAGCGTGATGGACATCGTGGCGCGCGACCTGCGCACCGCACACGGGCTCATCGTGTATTCCACCAACTGGTTCACTCTGCCGCTGGGGGACGAGGTCAACGGCCTGTTCCCGCCCGAAGAGCACCGCTTTGGCATCCATGCGGGCGACATGGAAACGTCCATGATGCTGGCGCTGCGCCCGCAGTTTGTGGACATGGCCCAGGCGCGGCATTTCCAGTCCACCGCGCAGGAGCGGGCCGCCAAGTACCCCATCCTGGGCAACGGCACCAGCGCCAAGCTGGGCTGGCAGGTGCAGGACTACAACCCCATGGGCGCGGCCGGCAACGCGGCCGTGGCCACCGTCGCCAAGGGCCAGGCCGTGATCGACGCGGCCGGCCGCCAGCTGGCACTGTTGTTGCAAGAAGTCGCGGCCCTGCCGCTGAGCACCCTGACCGACACACCCCACATCCCCTGACCCATGCCCACCCTGCTGGAACTGCACCAGGTTGAAAAGCGCTACGGCAACGGCACGCTGGCGCTGCAGGGCATGTCGCTCGCCGTGGGCGAGCATGAGTTTGTGAGCTTTCTGGGCCCCAGCGGCTGCGGCAAAAGCACGGCGCTGCGCATGATCGCCGGCCTGTCGCCGCTGTCGGGCGGCGAAATCCGCTGGAGCGCAGGGAGCTCAGGCGATGCCTCGCACGACCTGAGCTTTGTGTTCCAGGAGCCCACGCTCATGCCCTGGGCCACGGTGTTTGACAACGTCTGGCTGCCGCTGCGCCTGAAGGGCGTGGCCCGTGAGGCGGCGCGCGAGCGCATTGAGGCGGTGCTGGCCACCGTGGGCCTGGCGCAGTTTGCCCACGTGTACCCGCGCGAGCTGTCGGGCGGGATGAAGATGCGCGTGTCCATCGCCCGCGCCATGATCACCCAGCCCCGCCTGCTGCTGATGGACGAGCCCTTTGCCGCGCTGGACGAGATGACGCGCTTCAAGCTCAACAACGACACGCTGGCGCTGTGGCAGGCCAACCGCTTCACCACGCTGTTTGTGACGCACAGTGTTTACGAGTCGGTGTACCTGAGCAACCGCATCGTGGTGATGGCTGCGCGCCCCGGCCGCGTGGTGGCCGACATCCGCGTGGACGAGCCCTACCCGCGCAGCGACAGCTTCCGCAACACGCCGCGTTATGCCGAGCTGTGCGTGCAGGTCTCCAGCGCGCTGCATTCCGCCGGGGAGGCCCATGCCTGAGCACAACGCTGAACGCACCATGGTGGCCAGCGGCCGCGTGCCGCTGCACCAGCAGCCCTGGCTGCGCGTGGCGCTGCCGGTGGCGCTGTTCATCCTGGCCCTGTGCGCGTGGGAGGCGTTTGTGCGCATCAAGCAGATCCCGCACTACATCCTGCCCGCGCCCACCCTGGTGGCCGTGACGCTGTGGGACAACCTGGGCTCGCTCATGGGCAGCTGGCTGTTCACCATGAAGATCACCTTTGGCGCCCTGGCGCTGGCCGTGGTGGGTGGCGTGCTGCTGGCCATGGTGTTTGCGCTCAGCAAGTGGGTGGAGCTCAGCCTGTTCCCGTTTGCCATCGTGCTGCAGGTCACGCCGATTGTGGCGATCGCGCCGCTCATTCTGATCTTCATCGACAGCACCACCGCCGCACTGCTGCTGTGCGCGTGGATCGTGGCGTTCTTCCCCATTTTGTCCAACACCGTGATCGGCCTGCGCAGTGCTGATTTGAACCTGCGCGACCTGTTCCAGCTCTACCGCGCCAGCCCCTGGCAGACGCTGCGGCACCTGCTCATCCCGTCGGCCATGCCGTACTTCATGGCGGGGCTCAAGGTGGCGGGCGGGCTGAGCCTGATCGGCGCGGTGGTGGCCGAGTTCACCGCCGGCGCGGCCGGCAAGGAGACGGGGCTGGCCTCGCGCATCCTCGAGGCGAGCTTCCGTACCGAGATCCCCAAGATGTTTGCCGCGCTGGTGCTGGTGTCGCTTACCGGCATTGCCATCTACCTGATCTTCAACTTTGTGTCGTGGCTGGTGCTGGGCAAGTGGCACGAGTCTGAAGTGAAGGCCGAGCGGTGAAGCTCGCGGCGGTGGCCATCCCGCCGCGGCTGCGCGGCTTTGAAAGCGACGCGCCCGACACCCAGGCGTTTGACGTGCTGCTGGCCGGCGCGCAGGTGCAAAGCGTCACGCCCGTGGCCGGCCCGCCGCAGGGCACGCTGCTCAGCGCGCTGGTGGACGCGCATGTGCACATCGACAAAACCTACACCGTGCAGGACGTGGGCGCGGTGCAGGGCGACCTGTTTGCCGCCATCGCCCGCATGGCGGAGCACCGCGCCCGCTGGAGCGGGCCCGACCTGCGCGCGCGCATGGGCCGCGCCATCGAGGCCAGCTGGCAAAGCGGTGCCCGTGCCCTGCGTACCCACCTCGACTGGGTGGAGCGCGACAAGCCCGCCGCGCTGGCGGTGTTTGAAGACCTGCGCGACGAATGGGCTGGCCGGATGGAGCTGCAATTCGTCTCGCTCACGCCGCTGGACGTGTTTGCCGATGCGTTTGACGGCGAAGACATTGCGCTGGAAGTGGCGCGCGCCCGCGGCGTGCTGGGCGCCTTTGTCTACCGCAACGACCACCTGGACGACAAGCTCCAGCGCGTGTTTGACCTGGCCCGCAAGCACGCGCTGCCGCTGGACTTTCATGTGGACGAGGGGCTGGACCACGATGCCACCGGCCTGCGCAGCATTGCCGAGGTGATGCTGCGCAACGGCTGGCAGGGCCGCGTGACCTGCGGCCACGCCTGCTCGCTCACGGTGCAGCACAACCACGAGGCGCTGCGCACGCTGTCGCTGTGCGCCCGGGTCGGCCTGCACCTGGTGGCGCTGCCCACCACCAACCTGTATTTGCAGGGCTCGTGGGACCGCACCCCGGTGGAGCGCGGCATCACCCGCCTGCGCGAGGCCGCGCGCGACGGCATTCGCGGCTGCATCGCCACCGACAACGTGGCCGACGGCTTTTACCCCTACGGCAGCTATGACCTGCTGGACACCTTTGGCCTGGGCGTGCAGCTGGCCCACCTGGCGCCCGCCATGGACTGGCTGGACGCCATCACGGTGAGCCCGGCGCGCGCGCTGGGCCTGGCTTGGGACGGCCGCATTGCCCCCGACTGCCCGGCCGACCTGCTGCTGCTGGCCGCCCGCAATGAATACGAGCTGCTGACGCCTGCCGGGCGCCAGCGCACAGTGATCCGCCACGGACAACCCCAATGACCCCGCTTGACGCCTTCAAAGCCGACATTGCCGGCATTTCCTGGACCGACGCCCCCGCCACGCTGGAGGCCAAGAGCCGCGACTACTACTGGTACAGCCCGGTGCTGAAAGAGCAGCTCGACGGCAAGCGCGCCGACCTGCTGGTGCGCCCGAATGACGAGGCCGAGGTGCTGCGCGTGGCCGCCGCCTGCGCCCGCCACCGCCTGCCCGTGACGCTGCGCGGCGGCGGCACCGGCAACTACGGCCAGTGCGTACCGCTCCAGGGCGGGGTGGTGCTGGACATGACGGGCCTGAACCGCGTGCTGGACGTGCAGCCCGGCAGCGTGCTGTGCGAGGCCGGCACGCTGATCGCCGACCTGGAGCAGGCCGTGCGCAGCCACCCGGCGGTGTCGGGTGGGCAGGAGCTGCTGATGTTCCCCAGCACGCGCGACATCGCCACCATTGGTGGCTTCATCGCGGGCGGCTACGGTGGCGCCGGCACGGTGCGCAACGGCATCCTCAAGGACGCTGGCAACGTGACGCTGATCCGCGTGGTGACGCTGGAGGAAACGCCGCGCATCATCGAGCTGAAGGATGCGGACATTCAAAAGGTGCACCACGCCTACGGCACCAACGGCATCATCACCCAGCTGCGCCTGAGCCTGAAGCCGGCGGTGGACTGGGTGCACCACATCGCGCTGTTTGGCAGCTACGCCGACGCGCTGCGCTTTGGCTGCGAGGCCACGGAAGCCATCGGCCAGACGCTGGACGCCTTTCTCATCACCGCGGTGGAGCGGCGCATCGCCCCCTGGTACCAGGGCGAGTTTGGCGACCGCTTCCCGGCCGACCGCGACGCGGTGTTCTCCATGGTGAACCCGCAATCGCTGGAGCCTTGGCGCGCGCTGGTGCGCAAACATGGCGGCACGGAGTCGATGGCGCTGACCGAAAGCCAGCTCAAGCCCCAGGGCCTGTACCCGGCATTTGAGTGCGCCTACAACCACACCACGCTGATGGCACTGAAGGTCGACAAAAGCTGGACCAACCTGCAAACCGTACAGCCCTGGGTGCCGGGGCAGGGCATTGACGTGGGGCTGGTGCAGCGGCAGATGGAGCGCTGGGGTGACGAGGTGCTGATGCACCACGAGTTTGGCCGCCAGTTCGGCGGCTGCGTGGCGTTTGGCCTGCCGCTGGTGAGCTACTTTGACCGCGAGCGGCTGTACGAAATCATGGCCGAGTTCGAGGCCGACGGCTGCATGGTGTTTGACAACCATGTCTACACCATTGAAGACGGCGGCATGAAGGAGATCGACACCGCGCAGATCGACTTCAAGAAAATCGCCGACCCGCACGGCCTGATGAACCCGGGCAAAACCCGGGGCTGGCTGCCAGCGTATGAGAAACCCTGAGTGCGCAGGGCATGGTTTGTGCAAGCATGAGCACCTGAAATTCCCCTGTTTCCCTTTGTCCACGGAGTCCACGATGAAACGAAACGCTATCAAATTCATAGCAGCTTGCGCAGCATTGGCGTGGGCTGGAGCCGGTTTTGCCCAGGAAAAGGTGGTGTTCGCCACCAACTGGAAGGCCCAGGCCGGCCACGGCGGCTTCTACCAGGCGCTGGCCGACGGCACCTACAAGAAGTACGGGCTGGACGTGGACATCCAGCAAGGCGGCCCGCAGGTCAACAACCGGCCGCTGCTGGCCACCGGCAAGATCGACTTCCTGATGACCGGCAACCTGCTGCTGACGTTTGACAACGTCAAGAACGGCGTGCCCACCACCGTGGTGGCGGCCATCTTCCAGAAAGACCCGCAGGCCATCTTTGCCCACCCCGGCCAGGGCTATGACAAGTTTTCCGACCTGACCAAGGCGCCCACCGCCTTCATCAGCAAGGACGGCCAGTTCAGCTTCTGGCAATGGATGAAGGCCGAGCATGGCTTCAAGGACGAGCAGCTCAAGCCCTATGTGTTCAACGTCGGCCCGTTCCTGGCCGACAAGAAGTCGGTGCAGCAGGGCTACTCGATCAGCGAGCCGATCTCCATCAAGGCCCAGGCCGGCTTTGACCCGGTGGTCCACCTGCTGGCCGACAACGGCTTTTCCACCTACAGCACGACCATCGAGACGCGGCTGGACCTGGTACGCACCAAGCCCGAGACGGTGCGCAAGTTCGTCGAGGCGTCCATTCTCGGCTGGTACAACTACCTCTATGGCGACAACAAGGCCGCCAACGAGATGATCAAGAAGGCCAACCCCGAGGCGACGGACGCCGGCATCCAGGGCTCGATCGACCTGATGAAGAAGCTGGGCATTGTGGACAGCGGCGACGCCCAGACCCGTGGCATCGGCACCATGAGCGAGGCCCGCATCAAGGACTTCTACGACAAGATGGTCAAGGCCGGGCTGTACAAGCCGGGCGAGGTCGATCTGTCCAAGGTGGCGACCACCCAGTTTGTGAACAAGGGCATTGGCCTGGACGTGCGCAAGAAGCTCACCGGCAAGTGACTTGAAAACCCTGGTTGTCCACTGCCACCCCAACCCGGACAGCTTCAACGCGGCGCTGTACCGGGCGGCGGTGGAGGCGCTGCGCACCGCCGGGCACGAGCTGCGCTGCATCGACCTGTACGCCGAGGGCTTTGACCCGGTGCTCACGCGCGAGGAGCGCGAGGCCTACCTGCCCAACCCCGGCCTGATCGAGGCGCGGGTGCAGCCCCATGTGGACGCGCTGAAATGGGCCGAGCAGCTGGTGTTTGTGTACCCCACCTGGTTTTACGGCCCGCCGGCCATGCTCAAGGGCTGGCTGGAGCGGGTCTGGCTGCCCGGCGTGGCTTTTTTGCCGCCGCCGGCCAAGGGCAAGCCGGCGGTGCCGGGGCTGCGCCACATCCGCCGCCTGACGGTGGTGACCACGGGCGGCGCGCCCTGGTGGTGGCTAAAGGTCATGGGCGACCCGGGCCGCAAGCTGTTTGTACGGGGCCTGCGCGCCCTGTTTGCCCGCAACTGCCGCACCATCTGGCTGCAGCTGCACAACATGAACAACGTCAGCCGCGATGAATGCGCCGCCTTCCTGGCGCGCGTCTCGCGCACGCTGGGAGCGATCACATGAGCGTCGGCAAACCCCTGGCCAACTACGCCGCCTGGCAGCGCGCGGGCGACTACGTGTTCATGAGCGGCGTGATCGCGGTGGACCCGTCGCGTAGCGTGGTGACGCAGTACGAGCAGCTTCCCGCCGCCGCCCGCGACGAGTTGGCGGCGCTGGGCTACGTGACCGGCCAGATGTCGGTGGACGTGTTCGAGGCGCCGATCGTGGCGCAAAGCTGGTTTGTGCTCAACCGCATCCGCGAGATGGCGCAGGAGTGCGGCGGCGACATGAAGGACGTGGTCAAGCTGGTGCAGTATTTCCGCGACCTGCGCCACTACCCGGCCTACAACCGGGTGCGCGGCCTGTTCTTCCCGCAGCCGGTGGTGAGCACCGTGGTCGAGGTCAGCCGCATGCTGCCCAGCGACGCGGTGTTGGTGGAGGTGGAAGCTACGGCCTGGCTGCCGCGATAGGCCACGCCCGCGGCGTTGCTTTTTTCACACTTGCCGCACGTTTTGTTGCGGCGATGTGCGCTCCGTCACATACAGATTCTGGCGCCGTTCCTACACTGGGAAGCAGAAAGGAACTGCCATGCGCTTCTCTGCTGTACTGCCCCAATTACTGTCGCCAAGCCTGCCGGTAGCTCCTGCCTACGCCGGTGGCCCGATGGCCAGCGCCCCTGTCCACGAAAGCCCCGCCCGCGAGCCGTCCCCGGCCCACGGCTGGCAGGCCGAGCCGATCGAGTTCGACCTGGCCCAGCGCGTGCGCGAATCCGGCGAGTGGTAAGCCGGCCGGGCCTCAGCCCTGCGGCAGGTATTCGATGCCGGTGCTGGCCAGCCCGGTCAGGTCGATCTTCGTGGTGTTGAGCGCCGTGTCGGCTGCCACCACCCCCAGAGCCGCCTGGCTGATGGCGCCGCTGTCCAGCATGGTCTTGTAGAACGCCAGATCCGCAGCGCTGGGTGCACTGCCCACCACATTGTTAAACAGCAGGTTCACCACCGCCGTGTTGCTGGCATTGGCCCCCAGCTTGGCTGCAAGCGCCGCCTGCATCAGCGCCTGGTAGCTGGTGCCCGCGTCCAGCAACTGCAGGCCGATGCCCACAAACAGCTTGTTGGTCAGACCCTCGCGGCCAAACACCGCGCCCAGCACCTTGGCGGTGGTGCCGGCGTTGCCAGACAGGTCCAGCGCCACCGATAGGTCGCTGAACTTCAGGCGTTCGATGTTGGTCAGGGTGTCCGTGCCTTCGGCGCTGCTGCTCACGGTGAAGCCGGTGGCGCTGCGGGTGACGGTGTAGCCCGCCTTGGCACCGGCAAAGATGGCGGTGTCGGTGCCGGCGCCGCCGTCCAGCGTGTCGTTGCCAGCCAGGCCGTTCAGGGTGTCGTGGTGGTAGCCGCCTTCCAGGCGGTCGGCCTGTGCCGTGCCGCTGCGGCTGATGCCCACAGACTGCTTCAGCCCGTTGAACCAGTTGCTGACCACCTGCTCGGCCAGCTTGCCCTGGAAGTTCTCGCCCACGGCCGAGTCCAGGAAACGGGCCACGCCAGCGGTGTAGTCGGGGAAGCGGTTCCAGTTCTGCAGGGAAACACCGTTGAACCAGGTGCCTTGCTCCAGCGACATGACCCGCAGGAAGGACTCCATCAGGTCTGCCTGCTCCTGCGGGTCGGGCACCAGCGGGGGCTCGGCGCGCAGCACCTGGCCGTGGTCGATGTTGGCGCCGTCAAAGCTGTGGAAGGTGCGGTCGCCAATCCAGACCTTCTTGCCGTAAAAATCGCTGATGGATTTGAGCAGCTCCACCGGCTTGACGCCGCGCGCATTGGTGTACCAGGCGTTGATCAGGTCATTGACGCTGGGGTTGGTGCTGTTGGTCAACGGGTCGGGGAAGAACCCGAGGCCGATGGTGTCCAGGCTGTCCAGGATGGCGCGCGGAATCAGCTGCAGGTGGTTGTTGCCGCCGGGGAACAGCGTGCCGTCGGCGTACAGGATGCAGGTGAGCTCGCCGCTGTACACGGCCCGCACGGCGCTCACCAGCTCCAGCCACTTGGCCGCCCGCGCCGAGCCCGGCGGGACGTACATGAGGTTCTGCACATCGTCGGTGAACACCACAAAACGCTCGGCGCCCACACTCTGGGCCAGCCGTGCTTCCTGCACCATGGCGGCCTTGTGGTTCTCGAACCAGGCGTCAAAGTTGGCCGGGTTGGCCTTGTCGCCGCCGCTGCCCGAGCCCGTGACCTGGCCGCTCACGCCGATGAACGGCATCCACGTGAGGGTGAAGCCTTCAGACTTCAGCCGGACGGCGAACGACAGTACTTCGGCGTCGGGCGGTTCAAAGCTGGCCGTCAGGGTGGGGCTGTAGGCCGAGTCCGTGGCGTTGGCCAGCACGCCGGAGTTGGTGATGAGCCGAACATCATTGAAGCCGGTGGCCTTCATGGAGCTGATGAACTGCGTGATCGGCATCAGGCCATTGCCTTCACGCAGGTAGCCGTTGCCCACCAGCGGGACAGCGATGCTGTTGATCTTGAAAGGTTTCGTGGTCATTTGGGCGAAGCGTACTGTGTCTGGCCGGTCAGGCGCCATCACCAGAACGTGGGATGGTGCCAGACGAAGACGGCGGGCCTCAGCCCTGCGGCAGGTACTCGATGCCGGTGCTGGCCAGGCCGGTCAGGTCGATCTTCGTGGTGTTGAACACGGTATCGGCTGCCAGCACGCCCAAAGCGGCCTGCGTCATGGCGCCGCTGTCGAGCAAGCCCTTGTAAAGCGCCAGCTCGGCTGGCCCCGGCGCGTTGCCGATCACGTTGGTGTACAGCAGGTTCACCACCGCCGTGTTGCTGGCATTGGCCCCCAGCTTGGCCGCCAGCGCCGCCTGCATCAGCGCCTGGTAGCTGGTGCCGGCGTCCAGCAGCTGCAGGCCAATGCCCACATACAGCTTGTTGGTCAGGCCCTCACGGCCAAACACCGCGCCCAGCACCTTGGCGGTGGTGCCGGCGTTGCCTGACAAGTCCAACGCCAAGGACACATCGCTGAACTTCAGGCGTTCGATGTTGGTCAGGGTGTCTGTGCCTTCGCTGCTGCTCGTCACAGCCAGGCTGGCAGCGCCACGTGTGACGGTGTAGCCGGCCCGCGCACCCGTGAAGACGGCGGTGTCCACGCCCGCGCCGCCGTCCAGCGTGTCGTTGCCGGCCAGGCCGGTCAGGGTGTCGTTGCCAGAGCCACCGCGCAACGTGTCGGAATTTGAACCGCCGGTCAGACGAACGGCAGGCGGCGGGGCAAAGCCGGCTTTTCCTTCTGCTCGACCGACCGCCAGGAAGTGCGCGAGTCCGCTGGCAAAGCTGCCCTGGGCCACCAGTGCAGCCACTTGCGGATTGGCATTGAGGTAGTAGTGTTCGTTGAATCCAGGCGCACCGACGGTGGCGGGATCCATGCCGTTCGGCCCCGTGGAATAGGCGCTGGTACCCTGGTAGACCGAGAAGCCCATCCGCAACGTGGTGCCGTCGTCGGTCGTGTCCGCCACGATGAAATCCACAATGCCGTCGTTGTTGACGTCGGTCCAGATGGGCTCCACGCCTGCGCCGATGGGGGCTTGCAGGTATGCGAGGCTGGTGAATTCGGATCGCGGCATCTCCCTGAAGTTGCCAACCCCGTCATTGAGCAGCACCGAGAAGTTGATGGTGGCCTGTCCGTTGGGGCCACTCAGATTCTGGCCGCGCTCGATGATGTCCAGGAATCCGTCGCGATTGAAGTCAAGCAGGCCGATTTGCTTCGGGTCGGTGTAGGTTTGGGTCCCGTCGGGTCGGGGGTTGACGTACTGGATACGTGCGGTTGCGTCGGTGAAGCCTGTGCCCCCGTTGTTGTACAGAAGCTGTATCCCGCGTCCGGCGAGGAATGGCTCGTTGCGTGTTTCGCTCAGCACAATGTCGGGGCGGCCATCGCCGTTCAGGTCGCCTGTGATGCTGTCGCGGGTCTGGGTGTTCGCGGTCCCATAAAGGGGCGGCGGCAGGTTGATGACCCTGGCCTCGGAGAAATTTCCCCTTCCATCGTTGAGCGCGACGAAATTGGAGCGAATGCCCTGCCTCAGCACCACGCTGGCCAGGACATCCATGGCACCGTCGCCATTCACGTCCAGCAGGCTGGCTCGGAACCAGGTGTCCCGGGTTCCGCCACCGAAATGCAGGCGCGAGAATGCCGTCAGGGCGTCATCGTTCCGTGCGGTGAAGTTGCCATTCCCGTCATTCAGCAGCATGAAGGCGGGCTGCATGTTCGCAGGCCCGCCCAATGTCAGGACGAAGATGTCGTTGTCGCCGTCGGCATCAAGGTCGCCGATTTCAGTGTCGTAGCCAATGACGGCACGCGGGTTGTTGACGCCGCCTGAAGAACTGCCGTTGCTGGCCGCCAGCGACGGCAGGAGGCTGCTGCGGTTGGTGATGGCCTGGCTTGCGCTGTCGTAGTAGGCCATCAAGTCGCCGGTATTCCCCAGGTCGCGGCCCCCCACGCTGACGAGTACCACTTCGTGTTGCGGGTCGGTGTCCAGATTGCCAGCCGCATAGCCCGTGAGTTCCCGCAACGACAGGACACCACCGGAGACCTGACTCGTGACATTTGTGAACCCACCTGCGCCGTTGTTCAGGAAAAACTGAGTGGGGTAGCCCGGGTTCGTTGTCAGTTGCACGCCCCGGTTGAGGGACATGACGAGATCCTTCAGCCCGTCGCCATTCAGGTCTGGCGTGAGAAAGCCCATGTCGAAATAGGTCATGGGCCCGGCGGGCGTCAGGCGCCCGTCCAGAGCGACGTATGCGGGTATGCGCTCGGTGTCGGCAATGGTGAAGAAGTTGGAAGTGACCTTTGTGTACTGCGGCATGGAAAGATCCCGGGGCCAAGAGATCCTTGTAGCCTAGCGACGTTCCGCCGGAACGTCCATCGCCAAACCTGGGGATTCTGGCCGCTCAGGCGCTTGGCAGCGCCAACAGTTGCTTGAGTGCTGCCAGGGCGGCCGCGCCACCCGCCATTTGTGCCTGCACGATGGCGCCATCCACGGCCACGGCCACGGCGTGCGCCGCTTCGTACTGCTGCGGCCCGGGCGGCAGCAGGTCGGCCAGCACGTCGGTCATCTCCTGCTTGTGGCGGCGCGCGATGGCCACGGCATCGGGCAGGCTGCCGCCGACTTCGGCCACCGCATTGATGAAGGCGCAGCCGCGGAACGCCGGGTCGGCAAACCATTCGGCCAGAGCCGCCACCAGCGGCGCCAGGCCGCCGCCCGGGCGTGCGCCGTGGCGGCCCAGCGCGTCCACCAGCCAGGCCATCCAGCGCTCGTGCCGGTAGTCCAGAAAGGCGCGCACCAGATCGTCCTTGGACGGAAAGTGCCGGTAGAAGGTGAGCTTGGCCACGCCAGACTCGGCAATCAGCCGGTCCACCCCGGTGGCGCGGATGCCGTCGCGGTAGAACAATGCATGCGCCGTGACGAGGATGCGCTCGCGCGCGGGCAGGTGGCTCAGATCCATGTGGTAGATTGTAGACAGGTCTGTCTACTTCAAGGAACCCCATGGAAACCAAGCCACCCCTGCCCCCGTTCACCGCCGAAACCGCTGCGCAGAAAGTGCGCATGGCCGAAGACGCCTGGAACACCCGCGACCCCGACCGCGTGGTGCAGGTCTACACCGAAGACACGCGCTGGCGCAACCGCGCCGAGTTCCCGGTGGGCCGCGAGCAGGTGCGCGGCTTCCTGCAGCGCAAGTGGGCGCGCGAGCTGGACTACCGGCTCATCAAGGAGCTGTGGGCTTTCACGGGCAACCGGATTGCGGTGCGCTTTGCCTACGAATGGCACGACGATTCGGGCCAGTGGTTTCGCAGCTACGGCAACGAGAACTGGGAATTCAACGAACAGGGCTTCATGCAGCGGCGCTTTGCCAGCATCAATGACCTGCCCATTGCCGCGCCCGATCGCAAGTTTCACTGGCCGCTGGGTCGGCGGCCCGACGACCACCCCAGCCTGGGTGATTTGGGACTTTAGCGCACCAAAATGGCGCGAACGGGGCGCACCAATCTGGCACGACCATTGCATGCACCAAGCCCATGCATGCTGACGCCCTGAAATGGCAAAACCCGCCCGCCTCTGCGCCCGACCCGCTCTGGCAGCACCAGCTTGGGCTGTTGCTGGAGTCCACGGGCGAGGGCATTTTCGGGATTGACCTGGCCGGGCACTGCACCTTCATCAACCGGGCGGGCGCGCGCATGCTGGGCTGGGAGCCGGCCGATGTGCTGGGCCACAACATGCACGAGCTGACGCACCATTCGCATGCCGACGGCTCGCACTACCCCGACACCGACTGCCCGATCTTCAATGCCTTCCGTCGCGGCCTGCCGTGCCGCATCGACACCGAGGTGTTCTGGCGCCGCGACCGCACCGCATTCGCGGTGGAGTATTCCAGCCACCCCATCATGGACGGGCCGCAGGTGCGCGGCGCGGTCATCACCTTTGTGGACATCACCGAGCGCAAGCGCGCCGCCGACGCCCTGCAAAAAGCCAAGGACGAGCTGGAGCTGCGGGTGGCCGAGCGCACGCGCGAGCTGTCGGTGGCGCTGGGCCAGCTGCGCGAGCTGGCGGCGTACTCCGAGCAGGTACGCGAGGAAGAGCGCACCCGCATCGCCCGCGAAGTGCACGACGAACTGGGCAGCCTCCTGGTGGCGCTGAAGATGGACGTGAACTGGCTCGACAAGCGCCTGGCGGAGCAGCAGTCGCGCGAGGCCGAGGCGGCGCAGGCCATGCGCGAGCGCATGCGCAGCAAGTGCCAGAACATGAGCCGCCTGATCGAGAACGCGGTCGACAACGTGGGCCGCATCATCACCGACCTGCGCCCCAGCATCCTGGACCACCAGGGCCTGTGGGCCGCGCTCGAGTGGCAGGCCCACGAGTTCGTGCAGTCGGCCGAGCTGGCGCTGGACTGGCAGATGCAGGTGGACGCCGCGCCGGAGCTGCCCGAACCTGCAGCGATGGCCGTGTTCCGCATCTTCCAGGAAATGCTGTCCAACGTGGGCCGCCACGCCCGGGCCCGCCATGTGGCGGTGCGCATTGCCGCCGATGCGCGGCAGCTGCGCATCACCGTGCGGGACGATGGCCGCGGCGCGCCGCCCGAGGCCTTTGAGGCGGCCACCGCCTACGGTGTGATGGGCATGCGCGAACGGGCCCGCCATTTTGGCGGCGTGATCGAGATCGAAAGCCAAATCGGCCTGGGGGCCGCATTCCACCTGCGTATGCCGCTACAAAATGAATAGCAAACCAATCCGTGTGTTGTTGGGCGACGACCACCGCATCGTGCGCGAGGGCCTGAAGCAGGTGCTGGCCGACGCGCCCGACATCGAGGTCTGTGCCGAGGCCACCACCGGCGCCGAAGTGCTGGACGCCGTGCAGGCGCATGACGGCGCGCTGGGCGTGGTGCTGCTGGACATTGCCATGCCCGGGCGCGACGGCCTGGACGTGTTGCAGGAACTGCGCAAGCGCTGGCCCGCCCTGCCGGTGCTGATGCTCAGCACCTACCCCGAAAAGCAGTACGCGGTGCGCTGCATCAAGCTCGGCGCGGCCGGCTACCTGAACAAGAGCGCCGACCCTGACGACATGGTGGCGGCGGTGCGCAAGGTGGCCGCAGGCGGGCGCTACGTGACACCGGCCACTGCCGAGGCGCTGGCCAGCGCCGTGGGCGGCGCGTCGGCCAAGGTCGGGCCCGAGGCCCTCTCGCACCGCGAGTACCAGGTGTTCCGCCTGCTCACGGCCGGGCAGAGCGTGAGCGAAATTGGTGCACAGCTGAACCTCGCCGCCAATACCGTGAGCACCTACCGCGCCCGCATCCTCGAAAAAACCGGCACCAAGAACGACGTGGAACTCGCGCTGTATGCCGAGCGCCACGCCAAAGGTGCGGCAGCAGCCTGATTCGCAACTCCTTTTGTAGGGCTGGCCCTACAAGGCTTCGGTCTGGCGTGGGTGATTTGGGGCGGCGGGCTGCAAAAACCGCAGTGACGGCCCAAACGGGCCCGCTGCTTGCAATGCATCTGCATCTTTTCAAACGAGGTGCACCATGTCCAGACTGCCTGCCACCCCCAAGACGTATGACGCTTACGACGCCGACCGCCCGCTGATGCTGCGCTGCGCCTGCGGCCAGGACCACGCGCCCGGCGAACACGCCGCCGCGGCCCAGAGTCCCGAGGAGCTGTCGCGCGATTTCATGGAAGCAGCCATGGTCAAGGCCCTGTTCCCGGTGGACAGCGTGCGCCGCGGTTTCCTGAAGGCGGTGGGCGCCGGCACGGCGCGTGCGGCCATTGCCTCGGTGCTGCCCATGGGCGCGCTGACCTCGCTGCAGGCCATGGCCCAGGACAAGGCGCCGCTGGAGAAGAAGGACCTGAAGATCGGCTTCATTGCCATCACGTGCGCCAGCCCGCTGATCATGGCCGACCCGCTGGGCTTCTACAAGAAGGAAGGCCTGAACGTCCAGCTCATGAAGACGGCCGGCTGGGCGCTGATCCGCGACAAGATGATCAACAAGGAGCATGACGCGAGCCACTTCCTCTCGCCCATGCCGCTGGCCATGAGCATGGGCCTGGGCTCCAACCAGGTGGCCATGAATGTGGCCAGCATCCAGAACACCAACGGCCAGGCGATCACGCTGCACGTCAAGCACAAGGACAAGCGCGACCCCAAGAGCTGGAAGGGCTTCAAGTTCGCCGTGCCGTTCGAGTACAGCATGCACAACTTCCTGTTGCGCTACTACCTGGCCGAGAACGGCATCAACCCCGACACCGATGTGCAAATCCGCGTGACGCCGCCGCCCGAGATGGTGGCCAACCTGCGGGCCGGCAACATCGATGGCTTCCTCGGCCCGGACCCGTTCAACCAGCGCGCGGTGTACGACGAGGTGGGCTTCATCCACATCCTGTCCAAGGAGATCTGGGACGGCCACCCGTGCTGCGCATTCGGCGTCAGCGACGACTTCATCAAGCAGAACCCCAACAGCTTTGCCGCGCTGTATCGCGCCGTGCTGACCGCCAGCTTCATGGCCAGCCAGCCCAAGGACCGCGAGCTGATCGCCAAGGTGATTGCCCCCGCGCAGTACCTGAACCAGCCCGAGGCTGTGCTCAACCAGGTGCTGACCGGCAAGTTTGCCGACGGCCTGGGCAACATCAAGAACGTGCCCGACCGCGCCAACTTCGACCCGGTTCCGTGGCAGAGCATGGCGGTGTGGATGCTCACGCAGATGAAGCGCTGGGGCTATGTGAAGGGCGACGTCAACTACAAGCAGATCGCCGAGAAGGTGTTCCTGTTGACGGACGCCAAGAAGCAGATGGCACAGGTCGGCTTCAAGCCGCCGGAAGGCGCGTACCGCAAGTTCAAGGTCATGGGCAAGGAGTTCGACCCGGCCAAGCCTGAGGACTATGTGAAGAGCTTCGCCATCAGCAAGATGGGCTAACCCGCGCCACCGCACCATGAAATCCCTCCACTTCAAGGCCGCGCTGGTCTCGGTGCTGCTGCTGCTGGCCTTCCTCGGCATCTGGTACGTGGCCACCTTCTCGTCCGGCAGCGCCGCGGGCTCCACTGCCGGACTGACGGCCGAGCAGATCGAATACCAGAAGATGATGGGCAAGGACCCGGCGTCGACCAAGACCACCGGTTTCCCCACACTGGGCCAGATGGGCGCCACCGTGGTCAAGCAGCTGTCAGACCCGTTCTATGACAACGGGCCCAACGACAAGGGCGTGGCCATCCAGCTAGCGCATTCGCTGGGCCGGGTGGGGCTGGGCTTTCTGCTGGCCTGCCTGGTGGCGGTGCCGCTGGGCTTTGTGATCGGCATGAGCCCGCTGCTGCACAAGGCGCTGGACCCGTTCATCCAGGTGCTCAAGCCCATCAGTCCGCTGGCCTGGATGCCGCTGGCGCTGTACACCATCAAGGACAGCTCGGTCTCGGGCGTGTTCGTGATCTTCATCTGCTCCGTCTGGCCGATGCTGATCAACACCGCCTTTGGTGTGGCGTCGGTGAAGCGTGAATGGCTGAATGTGGCGCTCACGCTGGAAGTGCAGCCGCTGCGCAAGGCCTTCCGCGTGATCCTGCCGGCCGCAGCACCCACCATCCTCACCGGCATGCGCATCAGCATGGGCATTGCCTGGCTGGTGATCGTGGCCGCCGAGATGCTGGTGGGCGGCACGGGCATTGGCTACTTTGTGTGGAACGAGTGGAACAACCTGTCGTTGACCAACGTGATCTTTGCCATCCTCGTGATCGGGCTGGTCGGGATGATGCTGGACCTGATGTTTGCCCAACTGCAGAAGCTGGTGACCTATGTGGAGTGAGCTGGACCAACGCGCCGTGCTGGCCACCGCACCGAAGAAAGACCCCGCCATGCAAGGCTTCCTGAAAATCGAAGGGCTGGCCAAGGCCTTTATGCCCGCCAAGCCGGTGTTTGCCGACGTCAGCTTCACGCTCGACCGTGGCGAGTTTGTCTGCATCATCGGCCACTCGGGTTGCGGCAAGACCACCATCCTGAACGTGCTGGCCGGGCTGGACACGGCCACCAGCGGCCATGTGTTCATGGACGGCCGCGAGGTGGCGGGCCCCAGCCTGGAGCGCGGCGTGGTCTTCCAGAGCCATGCCCTCATGCCCTGGCTCACGGTGCGCAAGAACATCGCCTTTGCCGTCGAGTCGCGCTGGCCCGACTGGACGCGGGCCCAGGTCAATGCCCATGTGGAAAAGTTTGTGGGCATGGTGGGCCTGCTGCCGGCCATTGACAAGAAGCCGTCGCAGCTGTCTGGTGGCATGAAGCAGCGTGTGGGCATTGCGCGCGCCTTCGCGATCCAGCCCAAGATGCTGTTGCTGGACGAGCCGTTTGGCGCACTCGATGCGCTGACGCGCGGCACCATCCAGGACGAGCTGATGGGCATCGTGCGCGAGACGCAGCAGACGGTGTTCATGATCACCCACGACGTGGACGAAGCCATCCTGCTGGCCGACCGCATCCTGCTCATGAGCAACGGCAGTGAAGGCCCCAACGGCTACACGCCGGGCGGCATTGCCGAAACGGTGGTCAACACCCTGCCGCGCGAGCGCACACGCGCCGGCCTGCACCACCTGGGCGGCTACTACGAGCTGCGCAACCACATTGTTGATTTCCTGGTGACCCGTGCGAAAGCCGGGCACTGAAACCCACCTGTCAAAAAAAGGAGCCAGAACATGAACCGCATGGACGTAACGGAAAAGATCATCAGCACCAAGGTGTCCAAGGGCATCAAGTGGGACGACGTGGCCAAGAAGGTCGGCGAGTCCAAGGAGTGGACCACGGCGCTGTGCCTGGGCCAGATGACGGCCACCCCAGCCCAGGCCAAGGCCGTGGGCAAGATCTTCGGCCTGACCGCCGAAGAGCAGAAGTGGCTGCAGGTCGTGCCGTACAAGGGTTCGCTGCCCACGCCGGTGCCGACCGATCCGCTGATCTACCGCTGGTACGAAATCGTCAGCGTCTACGGCACCACCATCAAGGAACTGATCCATGAAGAGTTCGGCGACGGCATCATGAGCGCCATCGACTTCTCCATGGACATCCAGCGCCAGCCCGACCCCAAGGGCGACCGCGTGAACGTCTTGTTGTCGGGCAAGTTCCTTCCCTACAAGACGTACTGATTCTTCTTTCGCTGGCTTCGCGCCAGGCGGTGCCCGGCGGGGGCTCACACTGTGGCGGTTGGCGCTTGGCGCCAACTCCGCTGCGGTGCTCGATCCGGGGTCGTGCCGAAGAACTCGCTGTGTTCGCTGCGCTCACGCGGCTCAAACAGCTTCGGCAAGCATGACGACGAAGCGCGCTGCGCGCGCCGCCCCCGGCTCTGCGCTCCTCGCCGCCACAGCGATCGCCCCCACCGGGCACCGCCTGCCGCGAAGCGGAGGGATTGGTGCGCCGCCCGCGGTATGCCAACCGTGCCACTGCGAAGGCGCGTGCGCCTGGGCTGTGGCGCGCCTCTGGGGCGCCGAGTCGCGCAGGGCAGTCACCGCGCAGCGGTGACCGCTCCAGTGAAGCGCCACGGCCCGGGCGCACACGCCTTTGCCGCGGGCTACGTCACTAAAATCAGTCACATGCAGCTGTCCGACATCCGCCAACGCCTGCGCGCCCTCGGCGCCAGGCCCCAGCACGAGCACCGTGTGTTGCGGCTGTGGTCGCAGGCGTTGCCGCAGGACGCTGGCAAACGGCGTATCGAGGACTTCATGCCGCAGGCACTGCGCGACGCCTTGCCGGCGCTGGTGGCCGAGTTGCACGGGCTCGCGCGGCTGAAGTCGGAACACCCGGGTGAAGATGGTTCGTCGCGACTGCTGGTGGAACTGCGCGACGGGCAAACGGTCGAGAGCGTGCTGCTGCCCCGGGATGGCTTGTGTGTGTCCACCCAGGTTGGCTGCGCCGTGGGCTGCGTGTTCTGCATGACCGGGCAGGGCGGTCTGGTGCGGCAGGTCAGCAGCGGTGAGATCGTGGCCCAGGTGGCGCTGGCGCGTACCCTGCGGCCGGTGAAAAAGGTGGTGTTCATGGGCATGGGCGAGCCCGCCCACAACCTTGACAACGTGCTTGAAGCCATTGAGCTTCTGGGGACTGCAGGCAACGTTGGCCACAAGAATCTGGTGTTCTCCACCGTGGGGGACCCGCGCGTGTTCACCGAGCTGCCGCGGGGCCCGGTCAAGCCGGCGCTGGCGCTGTCGTTGCACACCACGCGCGCCGACTTGCGCGCCCGGCTGCTGCCGCGCGCGCCGCGCATGACGCCCGAAGCGCTGGTGGAAGCTGGCGAACGCTATGCCCGCGCCACCGGCTACCCCATCCAGTACCAGTGGACGCTGCTGGAGGGCATCAACGACACCGCAGACGAACTGGCTGGCATCGTGCGGCTGCTCAAGGGCAAGTACGCGGTGATGAACATGATTCCCTACAACAGCGTGCCCGAGCTGGATTTCAGGCGTCCGCCCTGGGCGCGTGCGGCGGAGATCGCCCGCACACTGCACCGCGCTGGCGTGCTGACCAAGCTGCGCCATTCCGCGGGGCAAGACGTGGACGGTGGCTGCGGCCAGTTGCGCGCCCGTGCCGAACGGCCTGCGCGCCGGGTCATCGGCCTGGTGGCCGCTGCCGCCTGAGCAGCGCTGCCTTACTTGATCGGCGTTTCCACCTGGCGGATCAATCCGCCGCCGTTGACGCTGCCTTCAACCCGGCCCTGCCCCTGGATGCGCAGGACGCAGGCGTCGCGGTCGGCTGCGGGCTGCGCATTGCAGCGCGCCAGCGCATTGGCCTGGTAGTCGGTACTGGTCGCGCTGGTCAGCCCGCCACGCCGCGCTTCGGCCCACGCGGCACTGGCTTCGCGCAGGCAGGTGCTGCGGTCCTGCTGCGACTGACCGCTCATGCAGGCGGTACGCTCCTGCTCGTAGGCGCGCTTGGCCTCGGTCGCGGGGCTGCCGGCCGCGAGGGTGACGCTGCCGGCCAGCAGCAGGGTCGTGGCAGTGAGCAGGCGAAGATGGGGGGAACGGAATGTCACGGGGGGGCTCCTTCTGGCAGTGCCAGTCAAGCCTCCAGCTTGGTCCAGCCTCCCCGCGCAGCCTGTGCGCCGGCGGCCGCAACACTTGTAGGACGGATCCCCGGTTACCGCGCCGCCGGCGGCCGTGCGCAGCGTGCGTACGCGTCGAGCGCGGGTTGGTACACCGCCGTCTGGATGCCCAGCAGGCCCAGCACCGAGTGAAAGTAGTGGTCGTGCGAAATCTTCTGGTCGCGCGCGTCCTGCAGGCACTGCAGCGTGATGCCGCTACGCTGTGTGAAACCGTCCGACAGCCAGGTCACCCAGGGCACATGCTTCTGCACGTCGGGTGCAATGGCCCAGGGCAGTCCGTGCAGGTACAGGTTGTTTTCCCCGAGCGACTCCCCGTGATCCGACACATAGACCATGGCCGGGTCCCAGGCCGACTGCTGGCGCAGCCACCGGATGGTGGAGGCGAGAAAGTGGTCGGTGTAGGCGATGGAATTGTCGTAGGCATTCACAAGCTCTTCGCGACTGCAGCGCTGGAGGTCGTTGCTGGTGCATTCGGGCAGGAAGCGCTTGAAGGCGGGTGGCGACCGCTTGAAGTACGCCGGCCCGTGGCTGCCCATCTGGTGCATCACCAGCACCACCCCGCGGGCCCGGCGTTCGGCCGGCAAGGCGGCGATGCGCGCCTCCAGACCCTCCAGCATGATGCCGTCCAGACACTCGCCGCCGGTGCACAGCTGCGGGTGCTTGAGGTTGGACGTCTCCACGCTGGGCACGCGGTCGCAGGTGGCCTTGCAGCCCGACTGGTTGTCCAGCCACAGCACGGCCAGCCCGGCCCGGTGGATCACGTCCAGCAGGCTTTCGTAGTTGGTCTTGCGTGCCTCGAAATCTTCGCGCCCCAGGTGAGAGAACATGCATGGCACCGACACTGCAGTGCTGGTGCCGCAGGACCATGCGTTGCGAAAACTTGCCACCTTTTCGCGGGCCAGTTCCGGCGTGGTGTCGCGCCCGTAGCCATTGAGGCCCAGGTTCACGCTGCGTGCCGTCTCGCCCAGGACCAGCACCAGCAGCGGCGGGCGCACGCCGGGGGCCGCGGCGCGGGCATCTTCGCCAATTGGCAGCGTGACCGATTCGTCGCGGCGCAACGGCCGCGCGGCGATCCACCCCAGCGCATAGACCGAGTTCAGCGGGTTCATGAGGTAGCGCACCTGCTTGTGGTTGCGCATGGTGGACGCCAGTGGCTGGAAGGCGGCCACCACCGTCACGGCCAGCAGCAGCAGTGCCGCCACCAGCAGCAGCAGGTTGTGCAGGCTGCGGCGCGGCAGCGACCCGTAGTGCACCGGCGTGCGCCACACCAGCACCGCGGGCACCACGCCCAGCAGCAGCACCACGCCCAGCATGCGCAGGCTGAGCAGGTCGGCAGTTTCATCGGGGTTGGTCTGCAGCACGTTGACCATCATGGTGCTGTCAATCACCACACGGTAAGTGGCCATGAAGTACGCACCGAACGCAGCCGCCAGCAGCAGCAACACCAGCGCCGGCTTGAGCGTCCAGCGCCAGGCCAGCAGGCTCAGCAGGGCAGCCAGCGTGGTGCCGATCATCAGCACCAGCGCGCAGGCAAACGCCAGGCCGCCAGGCGTGGCCAGCAGGTTCAGGTGCTGCAGCTCCGTCCACAGCGGGGTGTTGGCGGCGGTGGCCATCCAGGCGCTGGACGCGCCGATCAGCCACACCGGGTTGCGGCGGTCGGGAAGGATTCGGAATTTCATGGGATGGGTTCAATGTTACCGGTGGTAACGCCCCGGCCTGCCCATGTCCATGCGGCGTCCAGGGACCAGGCCAGGCTCCAGCAGACCCAGCCAGTCCACAGCGTGTGGCTCATGAAATGCGCGCCCCGGGCCTGCTGGCCCAGCCCCAGCAGAAGGCCCGCCGCCAGTGCGGCGGCCAGCCAGCGCCGTGCCAGTGCCGGCGCGTCGTGGCGGAACACAAAGTAGCCGCCCACGAAAGCGAACCCGGCCGACGCATGACCGGCGGGAAAGCACCGGCCGCTGCCGCCGTCGGGCTGCAGCCAGTACCGCCAATGCGACGCGTAACGCGCCACCCCGCCAAACTCGGCCAGGTCCCAGGGGCAGCTGGTGCCACTGAAGGACTTGAGGGTGCTGACGGCCAGCGCCGTGGCCAGTGTGGTCACGGCCAGCTGCAGCCGCTGGTTGAACGACAGCCGGCGCAGCGCGCCCACGGGCCACCAGACAGCCAGGCTCAGACCCAGCGTCAGCGCCCAGGCCAGCCGGCGTCCCCCGTCGTGCAACAGGTTGGCCAGCAGCCAGTGTTCGCGCAGCGCGAAGCCGTCAGCACTGCCAAACCAGTGCGCCAGCGGCAGGTCCAGACGGGAGAAATCCCAACCCAGCAGCAGCGCGGCGCTGCTGGCGGTCAACAACGCCAGCTGGCGCGTGGAAGCAGATTGCATGGGGCTGCAGCTTCCCGGGGCTGGCTTAAGCGATCCTTAACCCCTGGATGCGTTTCGTCACGCGACAATGCAGCCATGCGCATTCTGGTGGTGGAAGACGACGATGGCATTGCGGCCGGCCTGCAGGCCCACCTGGGTCAGCTCGGCTGGGCGGTGGACCTGACCGACAGCGTGGCGACGGGCTGGGCGGCGCTGCGGGGCGAGCCGTTTGACCTGGTGCTGCTGGACCTGGGCCTGCGCGATGGCGACGGCGCCGAACTGCTGCGCCGGTTGCGCGCTTCGCCGGCGGGTGCGCTGCCCGAGCCCGCAACCCCGGTGCTCATCATGACGGCACGCGACGAAGTGGCCTCGCGCATCGCGGGGCTGGACATGGGTGCAGACGACTACGTCACCAAACCATTTGACCCCGACGAACTGGCCGCGCGCATGCGGGCGCTGTTGCGCCGTGCGGCGGGCCGCGCGCAGCCGGTCATCGCCGTGGGCGAGCTGCGGATCGACCCGGCGGCGCGCACCGTGCAGCGCTCCGGCCAGCCCGTGGATCTGTCGGCCCGGGAGTTCGGCGTGCTGCTGGCACTGGTCGAGGTGCGCCCGCGCGTGCTGTCACGGTCGCAGATCGAGGCCAAGCTCTACAACTGGGACAACGCGCTGGACAGCAATGCCATTGAAGTGCATGTGCACCACCTGCGCAGGAAGCTGGGCGACGCCTGCATCCGCACGCTGCGTGGTGTGGGGTACTTCGTGCCGGAGGACCGGGCGTGAGTGGCGGCCGTTCGCTCACCCGTCACCTGCTCGGCTGGGCCCTGGGGGCGCTGGCGCTGGTGTGGGGCAGCTTCATTGTGGTCGGCTACCAGACCGGCCGCCACGAGGCCGACGAGCTGACCGACGGCCACCTGGCCAGTGTGGCCACGCTGCTGCTGGCCGAGCATGAAGGCCGGTTCGACCCGCAAAGCCCGGCCGCGGACCTGGCCAGCCACCCGGAGCTCAAGAACCACGACTACCAGCAGTCCATGAGCGTGGTGGTGTGGGACGCCAGCGGCCGGCTGCTCACGCGCACCGGCGCCGCCCCGACGCCCCCGTTCAATGCCGCCGAAGGGTTCGAGACGCTGCGGCTTGGCAGTCCGCCGGCAGGCTGGCGGGCCTTCTCGCGCTGGGACGGCAACCCCCACCAGCGCAAGGTGATGGTGCTGCTGAGTGTGCGCGACCGTGACGATCTGGCGCAGGACATTGCCGAGCAGATCGCCCAGCCCGGCCTGTGGCTGTTGCCGGTGGTGGCGCTGGTGCTCGGGCTGGCCATCCGCAAGGGGTTGCGGCCGCTGTACGAGCTCTCGCGCGACGTTCACGCGCTGGACGTGCAGCATGGGCAAACCCTGCGCAGTGCCCATCCCGAGGAAGAATTCCGCACGGTGGTGGATTCCATCAACACGCTGGCGCAGCGCTACCAGGCTGCGCTGGCGCGCGAACGCGAGCTGGCCAGTGAGCTGGCCCATGAGCTGCGCACGCCACTCGCGTCCATCACGCTGCAGGCCCGCGCGCTGCGTGACGCGCCGGGCGGGCCCGCGCGCGATGCGGCGCTGGCCCAGCTGGAGCGCGACGCCTTGCGGGCCGGTCAGGTGCTGGCCGACCTGCTGGCGCTGGCGCGGGCCAGCCGCGCCGAGCTGGCCGACGCCGCGCAACCCCTCGACCTGGGCACGCTGGCGCGCGATGTGGTGGCCGACTTCGGCCCCACCGCCTGGCGCAGCGGCCATGAACTGGCGCTGGACAGCCCTGGCGCGTTCCCCGTGCACGGGCACGCCGTGCTGCTGGGGCTGGCACTGCGCAACCTGGTGGAAAACGCGCTGAGCCACACGCCGCGTGGCACGCGGGTCACGGTACAGCTCGACCCGGGTGCCCGCTGGGTGCAGGTGTGCGATGACGCCGGCGGGGGCGCCTCACCCGCCGATGAAAGCGCCGACGCGCGGCCGGGGGTGCCAGTCGACCGGGCGCTGGGCCTCGGGCTGGGCCACCGTGTGGTGGAAAAGATCGCCGACCTGCATGGCGCACGGTTCGTCCGGGCGCAGGCGCCGGCGGGCTTTCGCAGCTGTTACCGGCTGGAATTTGCCGGCCCGGCCTGAGCCGTCAGCGTGCCAGGTAGCCGCCGTCTACCGGGTAGTAGGCGCCGGTGACGAACGAGGCGCGGTCGGACGCGAGCCAGGCCACCAGCTCCGCCACCTCTTCGGGCCGGCCCAGCCGGCCGATCGGGTGTGCCCCGACCAGCATGGCGTTGGTGGCCGCGTCCTGCTCCAGGCCGCTGATCATGGGGGTGTGGATGAAGCCCGGCCCCACGGCGTTGACGCGAATGCCATGGGTGCCATAGTCCAGCGCGGCCACCTGCGTCAGCCCCACCACGCCATGCTTGGCGGCGGTGTAGGCGCAGGCCGTGCCAAACCCCACCGCGCCCAGGATGGACGCCATGTTCACGATGGAGCCGCCACCGGTCCTGAGCATGGCCTTGATCTGGTGCTGCATGCCAAAGAACACGCCCGACAGGTTGGTGTTGATCACATGGGCCCAGTCGTCGGGCGGGTAGTCCGCCAGCGGCAGGGAGGGGCCGCCGATGCCGGCGTTGTTGCAGGCCACGTCGAGCCGGCCGAAATGATCCACCGTGCGCTCCACCAGCAGGCGGCCGTCTTCCGCCTTGCCGACATCGGCTGCGATGAACAGCGCCTCGCCCCCCTGCGCGCGGATCAGCGCGGCGGTGTCTTCGCCGCCTTGCTCATTCACGTCCGACACCACCACCCAGGCGCCTTCGCGGGCCCACACCAGGGCGATGGCCCGGCCAATGCCGGATGACGCGCCGGTGACCAGCGCAACCTTGTTCTTCAGCATGGAGAGGCCCTTTCAAGCGGTTTTGTGCCTCACGGTAAGCGTGCTGGGGCCCGCCGTCGGTGCGCTGGGAGACTGAGGCCCCATACTCGGGGGTTATTCGAAAGGTTCCCGATGAGCGATTGGTCCCACAACGTGGCAGCAGCCACCAGCGCGGCAGAAGACACCCAGGCCGCAGAAGTCCGGGCCGAACAGCGCTTTGACGAAGCCCATGCACGCGCCCAGGCCGCTGGCAATGTGGCGCAGGCGCGCGACACCACCGAGTTCCGCGACTGGCTCGCCGCGCGCGAAGCCACCGACGCCGCCTGGGGCCAGTGGGCCCTGGTGATGGACAGCAAACCGCACGCCTGAGGCGTACGTCAGGCGTAGGTCACCCAGTCCTTGTACGCCGCATCATCCAGATGCGGCAAGGTGTTGTAGGTCACCAGCATGTGGCGTTTGGGCGTGAAGGCGAACTCGGTCACGCTGCTGTTGCGGATACGCAGGTTCAGCTCGATAGTGGTCTCGGGCTGCGTGCCCAGCACCTGGCCCACGGCGGTGGAAATCGGCCCACCGCTGGAGACGATGAGCACGTTTTTGCCGTGGTGCTGGGCGCGCACATGGTCCAGCGCACTCGTGACGCCCGCCACAAACCCGTCGTAGCTGGGCATGCCGCGTGGCGTCACCACGCCCGCCATCCATTGGCTCAGGCCGTCGCGCAGCAGGCGGAAATGGTGGCGGTACATCTCGGGCGAGGTGGGCTTTTCGAGCTTGTGCGGGTAGACGGCGCTGATCACCGCCTCGCTGTCGTATTCGTTGAGACCGGGCCACTGCAGCACGTCGGCTTTCAGGCCCATGCCCTGCGCAATGCCCTGGAAGGTTTCGGTGTGGCGGCGCAGGGTGCCGGTGACCACTGCATCGAAGTGCAGGCCCTTGGCGGCGAAATACTCACCCAGCCGGCGGCTTTGCCGGTGACCAAGTTCACTGAGCTTGTCGTAGTCGTCTTCGCCAAAGGAGGCCTGGCCATGACGTACCAGATAGAGGGTGCCCATAAGGGCATTCTGGCCATGCCATCCGGCCGGGCCAGTCACGCGCGTGACGTGTTGGTGCCGGCTGTGTCAGGCGCGGGACAGCACCCGCGCAAACACGGCGCTGTCCACGTTACCGCCGCACAGCGTGGTGCCCACCACCTGGCCCTGCAAGCGTTCGCGCTGCTGCATGGCGGCGGCCAGCGAGGCGGCGCCCGCACCCTCGGCCACGTTGTGGGTGTCGGCAAACAGCACGCGCATCGCCTCGGCCACTTCGTCGTCGGTCACCGCCACCACGTCGTCGGCCTCGCGCAGCAGTACCTCCAGCGCACCCGGCTCGGGCACGCGGCAGGCCATGCCGTCGGCCAGCACCGTGGTCACGGGCGATTCAATGGCGCGCCGCGCCCGGAAGGACTGCTGGTACATGGTGGCATGCGCGGACACCACGCCCACCAGCCGGGTTTTGACGCCGGTGTGGGCGCGGGCTGCCGCTGCCGCGCTGAAGCCCGAGCCCAGGCCCAGCGGCACAAACACCACATCGGGCGCGTCACCCTGGGCAAAGCTTTCAAAGAACTCCACCCAGTACGTCATGACGCCGCGAATCAGCTCGGGGTGGAACGAGGGCACCATGTGCAGGCCCTGCGCGTCCGCCAGCGCCATGGCGTGCTCGCGCGCCGCCTGGAAGTCGTCGCCATGCTCGATGAGCGTGACGCCCAAAGCGCGCATGGCGGCGTTTTTCTCCACCGAATTGCCATGCGGCACCACGATGGTGGCCGGCACGCCGTAGCGCCGCGCGGCAAACCCGACCGACTGGCCGTGGTTGCCGCGGGTGGCGCTGATGACGCCCTTCACCGGGCCGAGCTGTTCAAAGTAGGTGAGCCCGCCGCGCACCTTGAAGGCGCCGGCCGGTGTGTGGTTTTCATGCTTGACCCAGACCTTGAAGCCCAGGCGCTGCTGCAGCAGCGGCCAGGCGTACTGGGGCGTGGGCGGCATGGCCGCATAGACGGTACGCTGCGCGGCTTCGACCTGATCGCGGGTGAACATCAAATCCCTTTCGATTCCAGTGTGACCGCGCCGCGCGGGGTGCGCAGCGTGGCCACCAGGTTGGCCGGGCCCTCGCGCACGGCCACGCTGTGCAGGCCAATGGCGTTGTAGGCATCGCGCAGCGCGTCGGCCTCGGGGTGGTGCATGGTGAGCGACTGCAACGTCACGCCGGCATCGGCCATGCCGCCCGCCGGGTGGGTGCTGCCCCATTCGATCAGCGTGGGCAGGCCGCCATCGAACAGCCGCTGCCCGTCGTCACGCACCGTGATCTGCCATTGCAGCAGGCCGCGCGGCGTGGCGCGCGACGCCGCCAGTGCCGGGCCGCGGTCAATGCCCAGCGCCTGCCAGGCCCCGAGCGCCGCTTGCACGTCGGACACGTTGGCGACAAAGTGCACGAGTTGGGGTCCGTGCTGGGCAATCCGGGCCTGCAGGGCCGGTGAATCCATGTCAAACCAGCGTCCAGTCCGCGCCGGTACTGCGTGGGGCGCTACAGGATTGATAGCAATGATCTCGAAGTAGGCGCGCGGAAAATCCACCGTGGCCACCCGCAGCAGCCGGTTGTGCGTGCCCATCAGCGGGTGCTCCCCGCCCGGCCCGGGCGTCACGCCCAGCGTGCGCTCACACCAGTCCACGCCCTCGGCCAGCGTGGCGGCCACAACGACGAGATGGTCGACGCGGGCCGTCATCAAAGCAACACCGTTCCATCCACGCAGGTCACCGAGCCCCCGCCGATCCAGATGTCAGCGCCAGCCTGCTCCACATGCACGCGCCCCGCGCGGCCGAGCGCGGTGCCCTGGCTGGCGATGTAGCGCGTGGGCGCCAGGCCCGCGCCGATCAGCCATTGCGCCAGCGCGGCGTTCAGGCTGCCGGTCACCGGGTCTTCGGCCATGCCGTTGTTGCCGGGGAAGAAGGCGCGCACTTCAAAGGCGATGTCGTCCTGCCCGGTGGGTGCCACCACCCCCACCTTGCCGCGCGGCCCCACCACGCCGACGTCCAGCCCGGCGAGGATGGTCGCATCGGGCTTGAGCGCCAACACCTGGTCGGCAGACTTCAGCATCACGCCGCGCCAGTTGGGGCCGTTGTCGCACCAGGCATGGGCTGTGATGTCGGCACGCGCCACGCCGAGGCCGCGCGCGATCAGCGCCACGTCGTCCTCGGGCAGCGGGCCGCTCTTGCGCAGCGGCGGCGCGGCAAAGGCCAGGCGTTGGCCGTCGCGGCGCAGCTTGACCAGCCCCACGCCGCATTCCTGCACGATGAAATCGCCCCGCGGCTGGCCACCGGCTTCCAGCCAGGCGTGGCAGCTGCCCAGCGTGGGGTGGCCGGCAAAGGGCAGCTCGCGCCCCGGGCAGAAGATGCGCACCTGGTAATCCGCACCGGCCTGGGTGGACGGCAGCAGGAAGGTGGCCTCCGACAGGTTCGTCCAGTTGGTGAAGTGCTGCATCTCTTCGGTGCTCAGGCCGCTGCCGTCCAGCACCACGGCCAGCGGGTTGCCGCGGTAGGGCACGGCGGTGAACACATCAACTTGTTTGAACGCGCGGGTTTTCATCGGTCAGCTCTCAGGAAAGGGTCAGGTCCAGCACACCGGGCGACGCCGGATGTGCCAGCATCTGCTGGTACCAGTGTTCCAGGTGCGGGCGCGGCTTGCGCGCCAGTGGCAGGCCCCACCAGCGGTGGATTTCACAGGCCACCGGAATGTCGGCCATCGTCAGCGTACCGCCCGCCATGAAGGGCTGGCGCGCCAGGTGCGCGTCCAGCAGGTCCAGCAGCGGCTCGGTGGCGGCGATGGAGGCGTCTACCTTGGCGCTGTCCACCTGCCCGCCGGGTTTGCGCACGAGTTGCACAAAGGCGTCGCGGCCGGCCGGGTTCAGCGTGGTCTGCTGCCAGTCCATCCAGCGCTCGGCATCAAACCGGCCTTCCAGGCTGCCGGGGTAGAGCTGGCCATCGGAATGTTTGGCGCACAAATACCGCACGATCACATTCGATTCCCATAGCGTGAACGGGCCATCCTCCAGCAGCGGCACCATGGCGTTCGGGTTGCGCGCCAGGTACTCGGGTGTCTGCACGATGCCAAACTGCCCGCCGGCGTCGGTGCGCTGGTGCGTCAGGCCCAGCGCCTGCACCGTCCAGACGACCTTGCGCACATTGATCGAGCTCATGCGGCCCCAGATGCGCAGCATGCTCAGCCCCCCTTTGCTTCGCGGATGGCCGCCGCCAGTGCCGCGATGCCGGTGTTGATCTGCTCGACGCTGGCCGTCACAAAGCTCAGGCGCAGCGTGCGCGGGTCGGCGTGGTCGGCATAGAAGGCCGCGCCGGGCACGAAGGCCACACCCTTGTCCACCGCCTTGGGCAGCAGCGCCACTGCGTCCATGCCCTCGGGCAGCCGGGCCCACAGGAACATGCCGCCGTCGGGTGTGTTCCATTGCACACCCAGACCGGCCATCTCTTTCGCGAGCGCGGCCAGCATCGCGTCGCGCTGGGTCTTGTACAGCGCGCGGATTGTCGGCACATGGCGGTCCAGAAAGCCGTCTTTCATCACCTCGGCCACCATGCGCTGGTTGAAGCCGGGGCTGTGCAGGTCGGCGGCCTGTTTGGCCTGCAACAGTTTGGGGCTGACCGACGGCGGTGCCACCACGAAGCCGAGCCGCAGGCCGGGTGCCAGCACCTTGGAGAACGAGCCCAGGTAGATGCAGCCGTCGGGGTTGCGCGCTGTCAGTGGCAGCGGGGGCGGCGCATCGAACCACAGGTCGCCATAGGGGTTGTCTTCAATCAGCGGCAGGCCCAGCTCGGCCGCGCGGGCCGACAGCGCGGCGCGGCGCGCCTCGCTCATGGTGCGGCCGGTGGGGTTCTGGAAGTTGGGCAGCACATACAGGAAGCGCGCCTTGTCCGCGCCGGCGCCGGTCTTGCGGGCGAGGTCGTCCACGTCCACGCCCTCGGCGTCGCTGGCCACGCTCACCACCGCGGGCTCCATCGGGGCGAAGGCCTGCAATGCGCCGAGGTAAGTAGGCGTTTCCACCAGAATGCGGCTGCCTTCGTCAATCAGCACCTTGGCGATCAGGTCCAGCCCCTGCTGGCTGCCGGTGGTGATGAGCACCTGAGACGGGTCCACCTCCCAGGGCAGCTGCGCGGCCACCGCTTCACGCAGCGGCGCATAGCCCTCGCTGGCGGCGTACTGCAATGCGGCCTGTCCGTCTTCGCGCAGCACCTTGGCGCAGGCCTCGGAGAACGCCGACACCGGAAATGTCTTGGGCGATGGCAGCCCGCCGGCAAAGCTGATGATGCCGGGCTTCTCCGTCACCTTCAGGATTTCACGGATGATCGACGGGTTCATCTTCGCGGCGCGGCGTGCCAGGGTCCACGCGTTGGTGGCCAGGTCGTTGAGTTTCATGCGGGTTCTCCTCCGGGCGGGCCCCAAAAGACCACCCATGTTGCAAAGTCACTGGAAAAGTTTTCAAAGCGGTGCACCTGGCCGGCGGCCACGAACAGGGCGTCGCCGGCGGTGAAGCGGCGGCGCTGGCCGTCACAGACAAATTCGCCCTCGCCCGCGTGCACGATGTACAGCTCGTCCTGCGTGTGCGGCTGCTGGGGGTCATGCCCCTGCGGTGCGTACAGCTCGAGTTTCATGGAGCCATGGGTCATCAGCACGGCAAACCGCTCGCCGGCCGGGCCGGGCAGGCGTTGCAGGGCGTCGGTGAGGGTTGAAGTCATGGGTTCAGTCCACGATGAACAGGGTTGCGCCACCGGGTGCGCTGGAGCGGTGGGGTTCTGCATGGTCTGCCACCTGGTAGCTCATGCCGGGCGTGAGCGTGAAGTGGCGGCCGTCTGCCAGTTCGGTATGCAGCTCGCCGCTCAGGCACAGCAGCACATGGCCCTTGCTGCACCAGTGGTCGGACTCGTAGCCCGGTGTGTATTCGACCATGCGCACCCGCACCTCGCCGAACTGCTGCGTCCGCCAGAAGGCCTGCCCCGCCTGCGCGGGCTTGGGTTCCCGCGCAACGTGCTGCCAGTCGGTGGTGACGAACGGGATATGGTCCAGCTTCATGCGGCGGCCTTCTGGTGAACGGGCATTTTCTTCCCCACATAGACCGTGGCAATCACCGCCACGGCAAACATCAGTGTCACCGCGTCCAGCCGTTCGCCGGCCAGCGGCACGGCAAACAGCAGGCTCAGGAAGGGCTGGATCAGCTGGATCTGGCTCACGCGCACCGCGCCCAGCGCCAGTGCACGGTACCAGGCGAAGAAGCCGATCCACATCGAGAACAGTGCCACATAGGTGAATCCGAGCCAGGCCATGCCGCCGATGGCTGCAACGTTTGCGGGCGCGAACAGCCAGGCCAGCGGCAGTGTCAGCGGCAGGCTGGTCATCAGCACCCAGCAGATCACCTGCTCGGCGCCGAGCCGGGGCGTGAGGCGTGCGCCGCCGATGTAGCCAAAGGCACCGGTGGTCATGGCAATGATGAGGTAGATGTTGGCGGCGCCCAGGTAGATGCCGCCGGCACGCCACAGCATGTAGGCCAGCACCAGGCCGCTGCCCAGCACCGCACAGGCCCAGAAGCCGCCCGATGGCCGCTGGCGGAACCACAGCGCGCCCAGCACGGCGGTGGACAGCGGCAGCAGCGCCGTGACCACCGCACCATGGGTGCTGGGCACATGGCGCAGCGCCAGCGCCAGAAACAGGGGAAAGCCGACGATCACACCAAACGCCGTCATGCCCACTAGCGACCATTCGGCGCGCTGCGGCACCTTGAGCCGGCCCCGGCGGTGCTGCCACAGCAGGTAGAGCGCCGACAGAACGCCCGCCACCGCCGCGCGCCCGAAGGTCACGAACCAGGGCGAGAGCTGGGGTGCGTCGCTGGGGCCCACGGCCAGCCGCGTCATCGGCAGGGTGGCGGCGAACAGCGTCACGCCCACCACGCCCCAGAGCAGGGCTTCCTTTTCCTGCGCGGTGTTCATACGGTCACCATCCAGACCGCTGTGGCCACCAGCACGCCCGCCAGTGCGCGGTTGAACCACAACAGCCGCCGGCCCTGCGCCAGCCACTGACGCAGCAGCGAGCCCACCAGCGCGTAGGTGAAGTTGCTGCTGAAGGCAAACAGCATCATCACGGCGCAAATGATGGCCAGGCGCTCACCCGGGTTGGCCGCCGGCTGGCCGGCCGCGTTGACCACCCAGCCGGCGGTCAGCGTAAGCGCCAGCATCCACGCCTTGATGTTCAGGAACTGCAGGCCCACCCCTTGCCAGAACGTCACGTTCAGCCGTGCGGTGTCCACCTGCGCCAGCTGGCCCGCGCCAGCCAGCTTCCAGGCCAGCCAGAGCATGTAGGCCACGCCGCCCAGCTTGACGCCCCAGCGCAGCGCCGGCACGCCGGTGATCAGCGCACCCAGCCCCAGGCCGGTGGCCAGCATCAGCAGCGTCCAGCCGGCGGGCACCGCCAGGCAAAAGCGCAACGCACGCTTCAGGCCCAGGTTGGCGGCCAGTGCGGTGGACAGCGTGGTGTTGGGCCCCGGCGAGAAACTCATCGCGGTGCAAAACAGCAGCAGGGCAGTCAGCTCGGTGGCGCTCATGGACGGGCTTGTCAATCAGGGAGGTTCAATGTAATCTTTGGCGCCAATACACAACCAATACAGTTTGTCAGTTCAGTGGCCAAACTGTATTGGCCCTGACGACAGTACAGGCCCCAGCCCAAGGATGCCCCCGCCATGCTGATGAAGACCTCCGCGCAATCCCTCACCGAGCAGCTGTGCGCGCGCTTTGGCGAGCGCATCCGCAACCGGCTGCTGGCGCCCGGCGCGCGTCTGCCGTCGGTGCGCCAGTGCGCGCAGCTGCACGGCGTGAGCCCGTCCACCGTGGTCGCGGCCTACGACCAGCTGCTGGCCCAGGGCCTGGTGGAAGCCCGCAAGAACCGCGGCTTCTTCGTGCGGGAAACAGCTCCAGCCCGCATGGAGTCTGCGCAAGGCGCTATCGAAACAATAGCAAACGCTGAGGCCGCCGGCCACTGGAGCACGGCCCACTGGTTTGCGCTGCGTGCGGCCAGCCGCAGCGCGCCGCCGGTCAACGCCACGGCGCTGATCCGCGGCATGTTCCACAAGATCAGCAACAAGCCCCAGCCCGGCACCGGCGTGTTCCCGCCCGACTGGCTGGAGTCCAGCTTCCTGCCGGCGGCCGTTCGCAAGGTCACCGGCACCCGGGCGCTGCAGGAGTTTTCGCTGCAGTACGGCGAGCCACTGGGCGACAGCGGCCTGCGCCGGTTGCTGGCCAAGAAGCTGGCCTCGTTGAGCGTGCACACCGCGCCCGAGCACATCATCACCACCGTGGGCGCCACCCATGCGCTGGACATCGTGAGCCGTACCCTGCTGCGCGCCGGCGACCCGGTGATGGTGGAAGAGCCCGGCTGGGCGGTGGAGTTCGCGCGCCTGTCGGCGCTGGGCATGCACATCCTGCCGGTGCCGCGCCGCGCCGACGGGCCCGACCTGGAGGTGATGGCGAAGTACTGCGAGGTGCACAAGCCCAAGCTGTATGTGAGCGTGAGCGTGTTCCACAACCCTACGGGCTACTGCCTGTCGCCCGGCAGCGCGCACCGCGTGCTGCAACTGGCCAACCTGCACAACTTCCACATTGTTGAAGACGACACCTACAGCCACATTGCGCCCGAGCACGCCACCCGCCTGAGCGCGCTGGATGGGCTGCAGCGCACGATTTATGTGAGCGGCTTTGCAAAAATTCTGGCGCCCAACTGGCGCGTGGGCTTTCTGGCGGCGCCGCCGGCGCTGGTGGAGCCGCTGCTGGACACCAAGCTGCTGGCCACGCTGACCACGCCCGCGCTGCTGGAAAAGGCGCTGGCCCTGTGCATTGAGCAGGGCCAGCTGCGCCGCCACGCCGAGCGCATCCGCACCCGGCTGGATGCCGCGCGTGCCCGCAGCGTCAAGCTGGCGCTGAACGCGGGCTGCCGCTTTGCCGCCGAGCCGGCCGGCCTGTTTGGCTGGGTCGACACCGGCGTGGACACCGACGCACTGTCCCAGCGCATGCTCGATGAAGGCTACCTGCTGGCGCCTGGCGCGCTGTTCCATGCCGAGCGCAAGCCCAGCACGCTGATGCGCATCAACTTTGCGACCACACAGGACGCGGCGTTCTGGAAGAAGTATTCGGAGCTGGTGCGAAAGATGTAAGGCAGCGCACCGGCCTCAAAGCATTTCGTCCGGCGCAAAGGGCCCAATCATGTTCACCAGCAGCCGCAGCATGGCGCTGGCGTCGGGCTCCTGCGACGCGTCGGGGAAGCTGGCGCCCGGCGGGGCGCGCCAGACCACCTCGCCTTCCAGCAGCTCCACGCGGTAGGCGCCGGTGGCCAGCGTGGCCTCGATCTGGCGGGTGGCTTCGCGCGCCAGCGTGGCGCTGCGGATCAGCAGCGCCACTTCGCTGTTCTGCAGCTGGCTGCGCAGGTCCAGGTTCATGGAGCCGATCACGGCCAGCCGGTTGTCAATGATCACCAGCTTCGAGTGCAGGCTGGCGCGGGCGTCGGCCGCGCCGGCCGAGCCGAGCGCGCGCACCCGGCCCTTTTGCACCGCGTGCAGCTCGTACAGCTCCACGCCCAGCCGGCGCAGCGGCAGCCGGTAGCGTGCGTAGCCGGCGTGCGCCGCCGGGGCGTCGTTGGACGCGAGGGAGTTGGTCAGCACCCGCACCCGCACGCCGCGGGCGCGCAGGTCGGCAAAGCGCTTCATCATCGCGGCGCCCGGCACGAAGTAGGGCGAGACGATCAGCACGTCATTGCGGGCCTGGTCCATCAGGCCCAGCAGGCCGTCGACCACGGTTTCGCCGGCATCGGTTTCATCGTCGTCCGGGCCGACCTTGCCCGGCTGGTCCACCAGCAGGGTGGCTGGTGCCCAGACCAGCGGCACGCGGCGCAGGTCAAAGCCCTCGTTGATCTGCAGGCTGGCGGTCACGTCGGGCATCACGCTGCCGGGATTGGCCGGCACCGGTGTGGGAGGCGGCGTTGCCGTCGGCCCCTGGGCGGCGGCGGTGGCGGGTGCGCGCAGCGCGTCCAGCTCGGCGCGTGACACCAGCGCCTCCACGGGATAGGCCAGCGGGTCGTTCCAGTAGCGGTCGAAGCTGCGCGACATGTCGCGCACCACACGGCCCGCAGCCAGCACGTCCAGATCAACGAAGTTGCTGGCGCTGTCGCGGCCAAAGTAGGCGTCGCCGAGGTTGCGCCCGCCGGTGATGCCCAATGCGTTGTCGGCGATGAACAGCTTGTTGTGCATGCGCTTTTGCAGTTGCGGAATGTCGCTGGCCGAGGCCAGCAGCCGCCCGACCACCGAGGCGCGGCCTCCCGGCAGCGGGTTGAACAGGCGGATGCTCATCCCCGGCTCGCCGGCCAGGCGCAGCACCTGCGCGTCGCGGCCGGCCGTGTTCAGGTCGTCCAGCAGCAGGCGCACGCGCACGCCGCGCGCAGCGGCGCTGCGCAGGCGCTGCAGCAGCAGCTCGGTGCTGCTGTCGGCGTGGATGGCGTAGTACTGAAGGTCCAGGGTTTTCTGCGCGCCGTCGATCAGCGCCAGCCGCGCGTTGAGCGCCAGGTCCACGCTGTCCAGCAGCTGGAAGGCCGAGTCCTGCCGGGTGCCGGCGGCCGCGCGCCGGGCCTGCACCAGCTGGCCGAGCGCGGTGGCGTCCGGCGTGGCGAGCGCATTGGACACCGGGCGCGGCACATCGGCGGGCAGGCTGGCGCAGCCCGCCAGCAGCAGCGCCAGCAGGGCCGTGGCGATGCGCGTGGCAAAGAAGGCGCCGGGCCGGGCCGCGGAACCGGTGTACGTTGGGTTACAAGTCTGCATGGGTAGCGCCACTGTCACCGCGTGGCGCCGCCCGGCGTGTCAGCCGGTGCGCCGAACCGGTGTCAGGCGCCGCCCAGCGCCTCCCAGCGCTCCAGCGCGGCCAGCAGTTCGTCGTCCAGGGCGGCGGTGCGCGCCGTCAGCTGTGCGGCACGGGCGCCATCGCGGGTGTACAGGCTGCCGTCGGCCAGCTCGGCGGCGATGGCTTTCTGCTCGGCCTCCAGCGCCTCGATGCGCCCGGGCAGGGCGTCCAGCTCACGCTGCTCCTTGTAGCTCAGCTTCTTTTTTTGTAGCGCCTCACGCAGCACCGGCGCGGGCTGCAGGGCTTTTTTGTCTGCAACTGGGGCGTTGGCGGCGGGTTTGGCGGCATCCCGGATGGCCTGCGCCCGGCGCGACTGGGTCAGCCAGTCCTGCACACCGCCTTCGTACTCGCGCCAGAAGCCGTCGCCCTCAAACGCGATGGTGCTGGTGACCACGTTATCAAGGAAAGTGCGGTCGTGGCTGACCAGGAACACCGTGCCGTCGTAGTTCTGCAGCAGGTCTTCCAGCAGTTCCAGCGTGTCGATGTCCAGGTCATTCGTGGGTTCGTCCAGCACCAGCACGTTGGCCGGCCGGGCGAACAGGCGCGCCAGCAGCAGGCGGTTGCGCTCGCCACCGCTCAGGCTGCGCACCGGCGAGGTGGCGCGCGCGGGCGAGAACAGGAAGTCTCCCAGGTAGCTTTTGACATGCTGGCGCTTGGTGCCGATCTCGATCCATTCGCTGCCGGGGCTGATGAAGTCTTCCAGCGTCGCGTCCAGGTTCAGTGCGTTGCGCATCTGGTCGAAGTAGGCCACCTGCAGGTTGGCGCCCTGGCGCACCTTGCCGCTGTCGGGCGCGAGTTCGCCCAGGATCAGCTTGAGCAGCGTGGTCTTGCCGGCGCCGTTGGGGCCGATCAGCCCCACCTTGTCGCCACGCAGGATGGTGGCGCTGAAATGGCGGACGATGGCTTTTTCGCCAAACGCCTTGTTCACTTCCGTCAGCTCGGCCACGATCTTGCCGCTGCTCTGGCCGCTGGCGATGTCCAGCTTCACGCTGCCCAGCGCCTCGCGCCGTGCCGCGCGCTGGGCCCGCAGTGCCTCCAGCCGGTTGATGCGCGCCACGGCCCGGGTGCGGCGTGCCTCCACGCCCTTGCGGATCCACACCTCTTCCTGCGCCAGCAGCTTGTCGGCCTTGGCGCTGATCACGGCCTCCTGGGCCAGTTGTTCTTCCTTCAGCACCAGGTACTGGCTGAAGTTGCCGGGGTAGGAGCGCAGCTGGCCGCGGTCCAGCTCGACGATGCGGGTGGCCACGCGGTCCAGGAAGCTGCGGTCGTGGGTGATGGTGACCACGCTGCCCTTGAAATCGACCAGCAGGCCTTCCAGCCACTCGATCGAGTCGAGGTCGAGGTGGTTGGTGGGTTCGTCCAGCAGCAGCACGTCGGGGCGCGTCACCAGCGCCTGGGCCAGGGCAACGCGCTTTTTGGTGCCGCCCGACAGGGTGCCCACCACCGCGTCGCCGTCCAGGTGCAGGCGTTGCAGGGTTTCCTGCACGCGCTGTTCCCAGTTCCAGCCGTCCTGCGCCTCGATCTCGCCCTGCAGCGCATCGAGGTCGCCTTCACCGTGCGTGTATTGCTCGATCAGGGCCTGAACCCGCGCCACACCTTCGCAGGCCGCTACAAAAACCGTAGCACCCGGGTCGAGCACGGGTTCCTGCGCCACATAGGCAATGCGCAGCCCCTGCTGCACCTGCAGCGTGCCGTCATCCGGCTTTTCAAGCCCGCCCAGGATTTTGAGCAGGGACGATTTGCCCGCGCCGTTGCGGCCGATCAGGCCCACGCGCTCGGCGGACTCGATGGCAATGTCGGTGTGGTCAAGCAGGGGCACATGGCCAAAGGCCAGTTGCGCGTTCAGGAGGGTGATGAGTGCCATGGGAGTGCGGGATTATCCGGTGCGTTTGTGGGCAGCCGCCTCTATCGCCCGTCGCGGGGCGCCGATATAGTCAACCGCTCACGGGGCAGCGGCCCCAAGGAGCGCGATTTTGGAACTGCAGATCAATGGCAAAGCCGTCCAGGCCGACGCCGACCCCAACATGCCCCTGCTGTGGGTGTTGCGCGACGTGCTGAACATGACCGGCACCAAGTTCGGCTGCGGTGTGGCCGCCTGCGGCGCCTGCACCGTGCGGGTGGATGGCCAGGCGGTGCGCTCCTGCGTGACGCCGGTGTCCACCGTGGCGGGCAAGCGCATCCAGACCATCGAGGCGCTGGGCACGCCGGGCAAACCCCACCCGCTGCAGGCCGCCTGGATCGCCGAGCAGGTGCCGCAGTGCGGCTACTGCCAGAGCGGCATGCTCATGGCCGCCGCCGCGCTGCTGGAGAAAAAGCCGAAACCCACCGACGCCGACATTGACGAGGCCATGACCAACATCTGCCGCTGCGGCACCTACCAGCGTGTGCGCGCCGCCATCAAGCGCGCGGCGGGGGTGCAAGCATGAAGCGGCGTACCCTGCTGCTGGCTGGCACTGGGGCCGCTGGCGCGCTGGTGGTGGGCTGGAGTGTGATGCCGCAACGCTCCCGGCTGGGGCAGGGCAGCCACATGCTCAAGACCGAGGGTGACATCGCGCTCAACGGCTGGATCAAGATCGCCCCGGATGGCAGCGTCATCCTTGCCATGCCGCGCAGCGAAATGGGCCAGGGTGTCCACACCGCGCTGCCCATGCTGGCGGCCGAAGAACTGGACGTGCCGCTGGCCAGCGTGCGCATCGAGCAGGCCGGAGCCGACGCCATTTACGGCAACGTGGCCATGCAGATTGGCAGCCTGCCATTTCACCCGCTGGACCTGGAGGCGCCGGAAAAGCCCACCAAAGTGAAGCTGGGCGAATGGATGATCGGCAAGGTGGCGCGCGAGCTGGGCATCAACGCCACGGGCGGCTCGTCCACTGTGGCCGACGCCTGGGACGTGGTGCGTCTGGCCGCCGCCACGGCCCGCGCCTCGCTGCTGGGCGCGGCATCGCTGCAATGGAAGCTGCCGGTGGCGGAGCTGGTGGTCACCAACGGCGTCATCTCGCACCCCTCTGGCAAGTCCGCCGGCTATGGGCTCATGGCGAAGTTCGCCTCGGCCACGCCGCCGGGCACCGTGCGCCTCAAGGACCGCAAGGACTGGAAGCTCATTGGCCAACCCGCGCCACGGCTGGACGTGCCGGCCAAGACCAATGGCACGGCGCTGTTTGCCCAGGACATCCGGCCACCGGGGCTGCTATTCGCTTCGGTGCGCATGTGCCCCATGCTGGGCGGCTCACCCGGGGCGGTCAATGGCAACGCCGCGCTGGCCATGCCCGGGGTGCTGCGGCTGGTTCGCCTGCCGGCCTACGCCGGTGGCACGGCCGGCTTTGCCGTGGTGGCCAAGACCGGCTGGCACGCCCGCCAGGGCGCCCAGGCGGTGGAGGTCCAGTGGCAGCAGCGCCCGCTCGGTGCGCTGGACAGCCGGCGCATCCAGGCGATGCTGGAGAACGCGGTGCGCCAGGGCGATGGCAACGTCTTCCATGAAAAGAACGACGTGGACCAGGCTGAAAGCCAGACCGCGCGCACCATCGAGGCCTGGTACAGCGCGCCCTTCCTGGCCCACGCCACGATGGAGCCGATGAACTGCACCGCCCAGGTCAAGGACGGCAAAGTCACGGTCTGGGCGCCGACGCAGGTGCCGCAGATGGCGCGCGCCATCGCGGCGCAGGTGGCGGGGGTGCCGGTGGAAGACGTGACGCTGCACGTCACCCTGCTGGGCGGCGGCTTCGGCCGACGGCTGGAGGTGGACTCGGTGGCGCAAGCGGTGCGCGTGGCCATGGACTGCGGCGGCGCACCGGTGCAACTGGCCTGGCCGCGGGAGGAAGACACCCAGCACGACTTCTACCGCCCCATGCATGTGGCGCGCCTGCGGGCCGGGGTGGACGCCAGCGGCACCATCACCAGCCTGCGCATCACGTCGGCGGGCGACGCCATCACGCCGCGCTGGATCGGGCGCAACCTGCCGGCGCTGGCCGGCCCGGTGGACATGCCCGACAAGACCACCGCTGAAGGCCTGTTCGACAAGCCTTATGGCATCGCCCACCAGCGCATGGAGCATGTGGCCACGCGCACGGGGGTGCCGGTGGGCTTCTGGCGCTCGGTCGGGCATTCGCATAACGCCTTCTTCTCTGAAGGCTTCATGGACGAAGTGGCCGTGGCGTTGAAGCAGGACCCGCTGGCCCTGCGCCGGCAGTTGCTGTCGCAGGCGCCACGCCACCTGGCCGTGCTGAACCTCGCGGCCGAGAAGGCCGGTTGGGGCAGGCCCCTGCCGGCAGGACGGGCCCGCGGCGTGGCGCTGCACGAGTCGTTCGGCTCAATCGTTGCGCAGGTGGCAGAGGTTTCGCTGCAGGAGGGCAAGCCTCGCGTCCACCGCGTGGTGTGCGCCGTGGACTGTGGCACGGTCGTCAACCCGGGCATCGTGGCGCAGCAGATGGAGAGCGCCGTCGTCTTCGCGCTGACGGCGGCACTCTACGGGCGCATCGACATCCATGAAGGGGTGGTGCAGCAGGGCAACTTCCCGAGCTACCCCATGGTCCGGCTGGCGCAAGCCCCGCGCGTGGAGACGTGGATCGTCCCCAGCCAGCGGCCCCCGGCAGGTGTGGGCGAGCCGGGCGTGCCACCGCTGGCGCCGGCCGTGGCAGCTGCGCTGTACCAGCTCACAGGCAAGCGGCTGCGCAACCTGCCGCTGGCGCTCTGATGCGAATGGGGCGTTCACACAATTTCCCGGGCGCGATCGGGAGCCCCTCGAAAGCCGTGCTATAGTCGCAGGCTCTGCTGAAAACGGCGCAGGACAAGCACCCGGCTCAACGCCAAATGCCCCGGCCGATGAAAGCAAAGAAAATTCTTGAAAACGTTGACCGGGACAAAAATTTCGGTATAGAATTCAAGGCTCTGCTGAAAACGAAGCGAAAGCGACCGGACTGCAGAAAAAGGGCTCGAAGAGTTGATCGAATCGCAAGAAACGATGTATAATTCGAGGCTCTGCCAAAACAGCAAATGCTCCAAGCAAATGCCAATTGGTAGAAACCCTGAAGATTGACAGGTCTTTCAAAAACATGTCATAATTCAAGGCTTCGCTGATCGCAGCAAGCAAGCGCAAAACGGCAACGTTCTGCGGGGTTCGTTAAAAATATACAGCCGATAAGCGTGGGCGTTTGAAGGCGATTGCCAAGTTCTTCGGAACTAAGTGCAATGCACTTTAAACGCTCATGAGAATAGAAGTGAAGTTCACTTCAATTCCGTTTTTATGAGTGGCCCCGCAAGGGGCAAACAATTCAAGATCGAACTATAGAGTTTGATCCTGGCTCAGATTGAACGCTGGCGGAATGCTTTACACATGCAAGTCGAACGGCAGCACGGGGGCAACCCTGGTGGCGAGTGGCGAACGGGTGAGTAATACATCGGAACGTGCCCAGTCGTGGGGGATAACGTAGCGAAAGCTACGCTAATACCGCATACGACCTACGGGTGAAAGCGGGGGATCGCAAGACCTCGCGCGATTGGAGCGGCCGATGGCAGATTAGGTAGTTGGTGGGGTAAAGGCCTACCAAGCCGACGATCTGTAGCTGGTCTGAGAGGACGACCAGCCACACTGGGACTGAGACACGGCCCAGACTCCTACGGGAGGCAGCAGTGGGGAATTTTGGACAATGGGCGCAAGCCTGATCCAGCCATGCCGCGTGCGGGAAGAAGGCCTTCGGGTTGTAAACCGCTTTTGTCAGGGAAGAAATCTTCTGGGCTAATACCTCGGGAGGATGACGGTACCTGAAGAATAAGCACCGGCTAACTACGTGCCAGCAGCCGCGGTAATACGTAGGGTGCAAGCGTTAATCGGAATTACTGGGCGTAAAGCGTGCGCAGGCGGTTATGTAAGACAGATGTGAAATCCCCGGGCTCAACCTGGGAACTGCATTTGTGACTGCATAGCTAGAGTACGGCAGAGGGGGATGGAATTCCGCGTGTAGCAGTGAAATGCGTAGATATGCGGAGGAACACCGATGGCGAAGGCAATCCCCTGGGCCTGTACTGACGCTCATGCACGAAAGCGTGGGGAGCAAACAGGATTAGATACCCTGGTAGTCCACGCCCTAAACGATGTCAACTGGTTGTTGGGTCTTCACTGACTCAGTAACGAAGCTAACGCGTGAAGTTGACCGCCTGGGGAGTACGGCCGCAAGGTTGAAACTCAAAGGAATTGACGGGGACCCGCACAAGCGGTGGATGATGTGGTTTAATTCGATGCAACGCGAAAAACCTTACCTACCCTTGACATGTACGGAATTTGCCAGAGATGGCTTAGTGCTCGAAAGAGAACCGTAACACAGGTGCTGCATGGCTGTCGTCAGCTCGTGTCGTGAGATGTTGGGTTAAGTCCCGCAACGAGCGCAACCCTTGTCATTAGTTGCTACATAGTTGGGCACTCTAATGAGACTGCCGGTGACAAACCGGAGGAAGGTGGGGATGACGTCAAGTCCTCATGGCCCTTATAGGTGGGGCTACACACGTCATACAATGGCTGGTACAGAGGGTTGCCAACCCGCGAGGGGGAGCTAATCCCATAAAACCAGTCGTAGTCCGGATCGCAGTCTGCAACTCGACTGCGTGAAGTCGGAATCGCTAGTAATCGCGGATCAGAATGTCGCGGTGAATACGTTCCCGGGTCTTGTACACACCGCCCGTCACACCATGGGAGCGGGTTCTGCCAGAAGTAGTTAGCCTAACCGCAAGGAGGGCGATTACCACGGCAGGGTTCGTGACTGGGGTGAAGTCGTAACAAGGTAGCCGTATCGGAAGGTGCGGCTGGATCACCTCCTTTCTGGAAACTGCAATCAAATTTAAACGCCCACACTTATCGGTTGTTGGAAGGATGTCGCCAACGACTCAGGTTCGCGCCTGGTCATTAAGCGACCGGCTTGGGTCTGTAGCTCAGTTGGTTAGAGCACCGTCTTGATAAGGCGGGGGTCGTTGGTTCGAGACCAACCAGACCCACCATTCCTCCATCCATCCTGGGGGATTAGCTCAGCTGGGAGAGCACCTGCTTTGCAAGCAGGGGGTCGTCGGTTCGATCCCGTCATCCTCCACCATTCTTTCGATACTTTTCAAATCAACACCAAAGCAGCTTCGCAAGAGGCTTCTTTGTTGTTGATCAAGATCTCTTGATCAATCGGCTGTTCTTTAAAAATTCATAGAGTCGAATCAGCGTTGCTGGTGGAAACTGCACATTCGTAAAGGTTTAGTGCAGACCGTGCCACCAGCAACATAGAATTTTTGATTGCGTCAAAAGAAACTTCAATTTCGAGTCAAATCGAAATCTGAAGCGGCATAACGCGCCAGGTGAAAGACCTGGCAATTCCTTGATTGACTTTGCTTCTCGTGAGAGGCGTCAAAGTTATAGGGTCAAGTGAATAAGAGCATGTGGTGGATGCCTTGGCGATGATAGGCGACGAAGGACGTGATAGCCTGCGATAAGCTTCGGGGAGCTGGCAAATTAGCTTTGATCCGGAGATTTCCGAATGGGGAAACCCACCGAAAGGTATCGCATGATGAATACATAGTCATGCGAGGCGAACCGGGTGAACTGAAACATCTCAGTAGCTCGAGGAAAAGACATCAACCGAGATTCCGAAAGTAGTGGCGAGCGAAATCGGAAGAGCCTGCTAGTGATAGCACATGACTTATCGGAACAGTCTGGAAAGGCTGGCCATAGCGGGTGATAGCCCCGTACGTGAAAAGACCTGTGTGGTACTGAGCTAGCGACAAGTAGGGCGGGACACGTGAAATCCTGTCTGAATATGGGGGGACCATCCTCCAAGGCTAAATACTCGTAATCGACCGATAGTGAACTAGTACCGTGAGGGAAAGGCGAAAAGAACCCCGGGAGGGGAGTGAAATAGATCCTGAAACCGCATGCTTACAAAAAGTAGGAGCCCGCAAGGGTGACTGCGTACCTTTTGTATAATGGGTCAGCGACTTACATTCAGTGGCAAGGTTAACCGAATAGGGAAGCCGTAGAGAAATCGAGTCCGAATAGGGCGTTCAGTCGCTGGGTGTAGACCCGAAACCAAGTGATCTATCCATGGCCAGGATGAAGGTGCCGTAACAGGTACTGGAGGTCCGAACCGACTAGTGTTGCAAAACTAGCGGATGAGCTGTGGATAGGGGTGAAAGGCTAAACAAACTTGGAAATAGCTGGTTCTCTCCGAAAACTATTTAGGTAGTGCCTCAAGTATTACCGTCGGGGGTAGAGCACTGTTTAGGCTAGGGGGTCATGGCGACTTACCAAACCTATGCAAACTCCGAATACCGATGAGTACAGCTTGGGAGACAGAGCACCGGGTGCTAACGTCCGGACTCAAGAGGGAAACAACCCAGACCGCCAGCTAAGGTCCCTAAAATTGGCTAAGTGGGAAACGAAGTGGGAAGGCTAAAACAGTCAGGATGTTGGCTTAGAAGCAGCCATCATTTAAAGAAAGCGTAATAGCTCACTGATCGAGTCGTCCTGCGCGGAAGATGTAACGGGGCTAAGCCAGTTACCGAAGCTGCGGATTCACAGCATACTGTGAGTGGTAGGAGAGCGTTCTGTAAGCCTGTGAAGGTGGGTCGTGAGGCCTGCTGGAGGTATCAGAAGTGCGAATGCTGACATGAGTAGCGTTAAAGGGGGTGAAAAGCCCCCTCGCCGTAAGCGCAAGGTTTTCTACGCAACGTTCATCGGCGTAGAGTGAGTCGGCCCCTAAGGCGAGGCAGAGATGCGTAGCTGATGGGAAACAGGTCAATATTCCTGTACCGATGTGTAGTGCGATGTGGGGACGGAGAAGGTTAACTCAGCCAACTGTTGGATATGTTGGTTCAAGCCTGTAGTCGTGCCTGGTAGGCAAATCCGCCGGGCTTAGATGAGGGGTGATAACGAGGCGGCTTGCAGCCGAAGTGAGTGATACCCTGCTTCCAGGAAAAGCCACTAAGCTTCAGCTACACACGACCGTACCGCAAACCGACACTGGTGCGCGAGATGAGTATTCTAAGGCGCTTGAGAGAACTCAGGAGAAGGAACTCGGCAAATTGACACCGTAACTTCGGAAGAAGGTGTGCCCTTGTAGGTGAAGTCCCTGCGGATGGAGCCCGATGGGGTTGCAAAAAATCGGTGGCTGCGACTGTTTAATAAAAACACAGCACTCTGCAAACACGAAAGTGGACGTATAGGGTGTGACGCCTGCCCGGTGCTGGAAGATTAAATGATGGGGTGCAAGCTCTTGATTGAAGTCCCAGTAAACGGCGGCCGTAACTATAACGGTCCTAAGGTAGCGAAATTCCTTGTCGGGTAAGTTCCGACCTGCACGAATGGCGTAACGATGGCCACACTGTCTCCTCCTGAGACTCAGCGAAGTTGAAATGTTTGTGATGATGCAATCTCCCCGCGGAAAGACGGAAAGACCCCATGAACCTTTACTGTAGCTTTGCATTGGACTTTGAACAGATCTGTGTAGGATAGGTGGGAGGCTTTGAAGCCGGGTCGCTAGATCTGGTGGAGCCAACGTTGAAATACCACCCTGGTGTGTTTGAGGTTCTAACCTAGGTCCATTATCTGGATCGGGGACAGTGCATGGTAGGCAGTTTGACTGGGGCGGTCTCCTCCCAAAGGGTAACGGAGGAGTTCGAAGGTACGCTAGGTACGGTCGGACATCGTGCTAATAGTGCAATGGCATAAGCGTGCTTAACTGCGAGACTGACAAGTCGAGCAGATGCGAAAGCAGGACATAGTGATCCGGTGGTTCTGTATGGAAGGGCCATCGCTCAACGGATAAAAGGTACTCTGGGGATAACAGGCTGATACCGCCCAAGAGTTCATATCGACGGCGGTGTTTGGCACCTCGATGTCGGCTCATCTCATCCTGGGGCTGTAGCCGGTCCCAAGGGTATGGCTGTTCGCCATTTAAAGAGGTACGTGAGCTGGGTTTAAAACGTCGTGAGACAGTTTGGTCCCTATCTTCCGTGGGCGCTGCAGATTTGAGGAAGCCTGCTCCTAGTACGAGAGGACCGGAGTGGACACACCTCTGGTGTATCGGTTGTCACGCCAGTGGCATTGCCGAGTAGCTATGTGTGGAAGAGATAACCGCTGAAAGCATCTAAGCGGGAAACTCGTTTCAAGATGAGATCTGCCGGGGCCTTGAGCCCCCTAAAGAGTCGTTCAAGACCAGGACGTTGATAGGTCGGGTGTGGAAGCGCAGTAATGCGTTAAGCTAACCGGTACTAATTGCTCGTGCGGCTTGACCCTATAACTTTGATCAGTCTGATCAAGGTGTTATGCCAAGTGACGCATTCAAAAATGATTCAAGCAGCGTTTGCGCTGTTTAAGCTGATTTGCTCTATGAATTCGTTGTCTTGACCTGGTCAAGATGACAACAAGTTATGCCTGATGACCATAGCGAAGTGGTACCACTCCTTCCCATCCCGAACAGGACAGTGAAACGCTTCTGCGCCGATGATAGTGCGGATTCCCGTGTGAAAGTAGGACATTGTCAGGCTCTTACAGCCCGGAAAGCCCAGCAGGAAACTGCTGGGCTTTTCTCTTTTCGGGGTACGTTTTGAAGGCGTGTGTTCAGGTATTGATCAGCCAGTGATCTTCATGCCGCAAAACGCCCGAGTGCTCAAGATCCGTCAGCAGCTGCTGCAGCCATTGCACCATGTCCGTCTCCATGAAATGGCGTGCGTGCAGCATTCGAAAGTACCGCGTCTGCATTGCCCACTTCAAAAAAACGGGCACCTCGATACGTTGCTGCTCCAGCAGCTTGAATTTGAGCAGAACCTTCGCAGCGTGCACCGCGTGCCGTGCAGGATTGCGCATGAAGTTGTCGAGCCGGCTGCGCGCAGTGCCCAGCGCCTGGTCAACATCTGAAAACAATGCACCATGGCCCGGAACAACCACTCGGGGCGAAAGATCCTCGATCACATCGAGCGTTCGACCCACGTCGGCAAATCCTTGCTCGCCCTCCAGTTCCGGAAACACAACACCAAAGCCATTCGCCCACAATGCGTCGGCTGAAATCAGTACGCGTGAAGAGGGCTCAAACAAGATCACCGAATGGGGGTCGTGGCCTGGCGCGGCATGGATCTCCCATCGTGCCTCGCCCAGCATCACGAACTCCCCAGGCCGCAAAACACCTTCAAACCTGAAGCGCGGGCAATTCTGCCCCGTTGGTGCAAAGGTCAGCGCTTCCTCATCCCAATCAAGAACAGCTCGGGATTGCCCCGGTGGAATACGGGTCTCGCAGCCCGGGAAGCTTTGCTGCAGCAACGCATTCCCGCCACAGTGGTCGCTGTGAAGATGGGTGTTCAGGATCACATCCAGCGGCGCGCCCCCGAGCGCCTCCCGTATCAGAGCAAGGGTTTGCGTGCAGTGACTGACGTAGCCGGTGTCCACCACAGCTGTTCCGGTGCTCCCGGAAAACACGATGTTGTTGGAAGACAGCCAGCCCCGTTCAAGAACCACCATGCCCGTGGGCAAATCAAAAGCTTCGGCCATCGCGCTCCTGCCAACTCCGCGGGCTGCCTGGCTTCAAGACGCTACTTCGCGGTGCGCAATTCACGGCGAAGAATCTTCCCGACGTTGGTTTTGGGCAAATCGTCCCGGAATTCAATGTACTTGGGAACCTTGTAGCCCGTCAGATTCTGGCGACAGTACTTCGCGACGTCATCTTCAGTCAAGGTCGGATCGTTTCTGACCACGAACACCTTGATGGCTTCGCCCTGCTTTTCGTCCGGTATCCCGATCGCCGCGCACTCCACAACGCCCGGGCAAAGTGAAATGACATTTTCCAGCTCATTGGGGAACACATTGAAGCCGCTGACGAGGATCATGTCCTTCTTCCGGTCCACGATACGGGTGTAACCACGCTCGTCCATCACACCGATGTCGCCGGTGCGCATGAATCCGTCGGACGTGAAGGCCTTGCGGTTTTCCTCGGGCTGGTTGTAGTAACCCGTCATCACATTGGCGCCACGGATGCAGATTTCGCCGGTCTCTCCCTGGGGAACGGACCGCCCCTCGTCGTCCTTGATTGCGATGTCGATGCCGGGCAGTGGCAAGCCAATTGTCCCGGAGAACTCCTTGCTCGTGACGGGGTTGTTGGTGCCGATGGCGCATGTCTCGCTCATGCCCCAGCCTTCCACCATCGCGCAGCCAGTCACTTCCTGCCAGTGACGGGCCGTCCCTTCGGAGGCCGCCATTCCGCCCGCCTGTGACACGCACAGCGAAGAAAAATCGACGGACTTGAACTGCGGGTGCTGCAACAGCGCATTGAAAAGTGTGTTGACCGCCGGCAGCATGTGGAACGGCCGCTTCTTCAGGACTTCAATGAATTTTCCGAAGTCACGCGGGTTCGGGATCAGCGTGATGCTGGAGCCCCAGCGTATCGCCAGCAAGCTCAGTGTCAGTGCAAAGATGTGATACAGCGGCAGCGCCGCAATGCTGTTGGTCCTGCTCACATCACCGACCCGCTTCAGGGCTGGCGTAAACCACGCCTCCGCTTGCAGTACAGCCGCCACAACGTTGCGGTGGGTCAATACGGCGCCCTTGGACAAACCCGTGGTTCCGCCGGTGTACTGGAGGAACGCAATCGAGTCCATCGTCGCCTGGCTGGGTTTGAGTGCCATGGCCGTGCCGTCGGCAATGGCCCGGTTGAACGCCGTGACCTTGCGCCCATCCGAAAGCGGAAGCTTGTAGGCGGGCACCATCTTCGCCAGGTGGCGGACGGCGAACGTGATCCAGTTGCCGTACCAGAAGCCCAGCAAATCGCCCATCGACGCCATCACCACATGCTTGACGGGTGTCTTCTCGATCACTTCCTCGAGTGTCTTGGCGAAGTTTTCGAGAATGACAATGGCCGTTGCACCCGAGTCCTTCAGCTGGTGTTCCAGTTCGCGGGCTGTGTACAGCGGGTTGACGTTGACGCAGGTGTAGCCCGCCCTCAGCACAGCGGCCATGGTCACGGCGAACTGCGGGATGTTGGGCAGCATGATGGCCACACGCGCCCCCGGTTCCAGCCCCTGGGCTTGAAGCCACGCGCCGAATGCCGTTGAAAGCTCATCCAGCTGGCGGTACGACATCCACCGGTCCATGCACACAGAGAACGGACGCGAAGCATTTTTCCGGAACGACTCCTCCAGCAGTTGGGTCAGCGAGCGGTATTGCCCGGGGTCAACGTCGTGCGGAACGCCTTCGGGGTAGCTTTTGAGCCAGATTTTTTCCATGCAAAACTCCTTGAGCGGCGATTGTCAAAGCGAAGGCGCGCCCGGGCTACCGGGCAACTCCTAAGGTCTGCCGGAGTTGGGTCTCACAAGCGACAGCTGGTGCGTCGAACAACATTGCGATCAGCGCTGCCTCGCGCTCCTGCACGGTGTCCAGGAATGCTTCAGCGCCGTTCTTGCGCCGGGCCATGGCGCCAAATGTGTCGAATCCGGTTTCCAGAAAGCGTTGCAGCGAACTGAGGTCGGCCGCTGCCGCCGGCCCCCGCATCATCCGCAGCATGAGCCGCAGGCCGGGTGTCCGGGTCAGGCGCACCATTTCCGCGCCGATGCCCATCACCACGCTGAGCTGCTGTTCACGCTCAGGCCGGCGCCCCACGGTACGCCACGCCTGCACATAGCGCACATGCGCCGGCATTGTGTCGTCTGCACCGGGCGCCAGCCACGCCTTTCCCATGGCGTGGTCCAGTTCCTCGGTCAGGGCATGCAGCCGGGCCAGCGCCACCGCAGTCGCCACCACCTGCTGCGGGAACAGTCGCTGCATGGCACCGGCAATGCGGGAAAACTGCGCGTCCCGCTCGGCATAGTCCTTGTCGCTGTACAACTCCTCCAGGAAGAAACTCGCAGCCGCCTGATACTGCCCACCCTGCAGCAGGTCTGCATACGTTCCCGCGAAGCGACGCGCCTGCAGTTGCTTCACCGATATCACGGCGGCTTTCAGCGGGGCGTCCGCCTCGCAGGCCTGTCTCAGCAGGGACACCTGCTGCACGGCCTGCCTGATCTGTTGTGCTGCTTCCATGGAAACCCCGAGTCTATCTAGGCGGCGCGCTCTACAGGCTGGTGCAGGGTGCGTGCGATAGTCAGGCCATGCAAAGACGAAGCCTGCTGAAACTCGGCGCCGCAGCGACGGTGGTGCTTGTGCTGGCGGGGGGCACGGCAGCAGTGGTGCGGCCTGGCCTGCGTGACGGCCGCCTGACGGACGCCGCGCGCGCCGTATTCGCCGCGCTGGGCAATGCCTTGCTGGATGGCAGCCTGCCCGCGCCGGGGCCCGTCAGGCAACTCGCCCTTCAGGGTCTGCTCGAACGCATTGATGCACTGACGCAGTCCTTGCCGCCCCATGCCCAGGCAGAGTTGTCGCAGCTGCTGGCCTTGCTGGCGGCTGCGCCGGGGCGCATCGGTATCGCGGGACTGGCGACGCCCTGGCCTGAAGCCGACATGCCGGCCATCCAGTATGCGCTGTCGGGTATGCGTACATCGTCCCTGGCACTGCGCCAGCAGGCCTACCATGCCTTGCACGACATCGTGGGGGGCGCCTATTTTTCTGACGCGGGAACCTGGCTGCTGCTGGGCTACCCTGGCCCGCGCACCATCTGATTCCGCGACCCGACGACCCATGAGCAGTTTGCAAGACCCGATCCGCGACGGTTTGAAGCGCGGCTGGAAAGTACGTGGTGGCGCCCACGGCGCGCTGCCGGCGCAGCTGGTTTGCGACGTGGCCATCGTCGGCTCGGGGGCGGGTGCCGGAATCACGGCCGAGTTGCTGACCAGCGCCGGGCTCAAGGTGGTGCTGGTCGAAGAAGGCCCGCTGCGCAGCAGTGCGGACTTTACCCAGCAGGAGGCGGTGGCCTACCCGTCCCTGTACCAGGAAAGCGCCGCCCGCAAGACTGAAGACAAGGCGATCAACATCCTGCAGGGCCGCTGTGTGGGCGGCTCCACCACCGTCAACTGGACCAGTTCCTTCCGGACACCGGCCACAACGCTGCAGTTCTGGCAGGACCGGTTTGGCCTGCGCGACTTCACCAGCGAAGCGCTGGCGCCGTATTTCAGCCAGGCCGAAAGCCGTCTGAACATCAGCCCCTGGCTGACACCGCCGAACGAAAACAACGACCTGCTGCGACGCGGTGCGGCCCGTCTCGGCATTGAGGCCGCCGCCATTGCGCGCAACGTCAAGGGCTGCTGGAACCTGGGCTCCTGCGGCCTGGGCTGCCCCACCAATGCCAAGCAGTCGATGCTGGTGACCACGATTCCAGCCGCACTGGACAAAGGGGCCACGCTGCTGGTGGAGACGCGCGCGGAACGGTTCGAACTGGCCGACGGACAGGTCACATCGCTCACCTGTCATGCAGTAAAACCGAACGGAGCCCGCGCGGAATCTGCGCAAGGCGCTACAAAAATCATAGCAAAGCACTATGTGCTGGCAGCCGGCGCCATCAACTCGCCGGCGGTCCTGCTGCGCTCGCAGGCACCCGACCCGCACCAACGCCTGGGTACGCGGACCTTCTTGCACCCGGTGGTGATGTCGGCTGCCGTGATGCCTCAGAAAGTGGAAGGCTGGCAGGGCGCGCCACAGACCATCTACACCGACCATTTCCTGGAGACCCAGCCCGTCGATGGCCCGATCGGCTACAAGCTGGAAGCGCCGCCGCTGCACCCCGTGATCTTTGCGTCCACGGTGTCGGGCTACGGAGAGCAGCAGGCCGCATTGCTGCGGCAGTTTCCCAACACCCACGTCCTGCTGGCGCTGCTGCGTGATGGCTTTCATGAGCAGGCCGCAGGTGGCAACGTCAAGCTGCGCGGGGACGGGTCGCCCGCGCTGGACTATCCGTTGACCGACTTTGTCATGGACGGCGCCCGCCGCGCCTTGCTGAGCATGGCTGAAATCCAGTTCGCGTCGGGTGCACAGCAGGTATTGCCGGTCCATGAACTGGCGGCCCCGTACACCAGCTGGCCGGCGGCGCGTACGGCGCTGCAGGGCCTGCCGATGAAGCCATTGCTGACCAAGGTCGTCAGCGCGCATGTCATGGGAGGCTGTGGCATGGCGGCCGCCGAGTCGATGGGAGTCACCCGGCCCGACGGCGTGCACTGGCAGATCGGCAACCTGTCGGTCCATGACGGATCGCTGTTCCCGACCAGCATTGGTGCCAACCCGCAGTTGTCCATCTACGGCATCGTGAACCGGCTGGCGCAGGGGCTGGCCCAGCGCTTGACCGGACGCAGCATCGCGCTGGCCTGAGACCGTTGTCGTGCTCGCGCGCCTGCAGCAGCTCACGACCCTGGCGCTGCTGGCGGCCGCCCTTGCATGGGCCGTCTGGCTCTGGCCGTCCAGGCCGGTCCTGGCCCTGCTCGGGGCGGGCTTGATCCTGCTGGGCCATGCACTGATTCTGGCGGCTGAATTTGTGCTGGTCTGGCGGGTCAACCGCGCCGATCCGCTGGGCGCGCCGCCCTTCGGGCAGCTGGTGCGCGCCTGGCTCGCGGAGAGCCTGATGGCCCCACGCGTGTTCTGCTGGCGGCAGCCATTTCGCTCCAGTGCGGTGCCTGACCAGCTCGATGCCGCCTGCTGCCGTCCCGGCGCCGTGGGTGTGGTGCTGATTCACGGGTTTGTCTGCAACCGTGGCTTCTGGACGCCGTGGCTGCGGGCATTGCGGGCAAACGGTCATGCCTTCGTGGCGGTGAATCTGGAGCCCGTATTTGGCTCGATCGACGCCTACGCCCCGATCATCGAGCAGGCGGTGCAGCGTGTCGCGATGCTGACGGGCCGCCCGCCGGTGCTTGTGGCCCACAGCATGGGCGGGCTGGCCGCCCGCGCCTGGCTGCGCAGCACGGGTGGCACCGACCGGGTGGCGCATGTCATCACCATCGGTACGCCCCACCGTGGAACCTGGCTGGGCCGATTCAGCCATGTCGTCAATGGCCGCCAGATGCGGCTCGGTGGCGACTGGGTCACGGATCTGGGCCAGCGCGTGGCGCCGGACACCCACGCCGGGTTCACCTGCTGGTACTCCAACTGCGACAACATCGTGTTTCCTGCATCCACCGCCACGCTGCCCGGCGCTGACAACCGCCTGTTGTATGGCGCAGCCCACGTCGAGCTGGCGTTTCGCACGGAAGTGATGGGTGCTTCACTGGCGAAAATCGCATCCCTGTGAGATAGTGCCTCCATGAGAGGGACGTGGTCGGTTGCCTGACGGGGCACGTCGCTTCGCAGGTTGAAAAGGAACACACAAGATGCCCCTGATCGTCGTCATGGAAGACGATGCCGGTACCCGGATGCTTGTCGCTTCCGTGCTCAAGAAGGACGGTTATGACGTGCTGACCGCCGAGAATGGCGCCGTCGGTCTCAAGCTTGTGCAGGAGCACAAGCCCGACCTGATCATCAGCGACGTGCAGATGCCCGAGATGAACGGCTTCCAGATGCTCACGGCGGTCCGGCAGGACCCGAAGCTTGCCGCCACACCCGTGATCCTGCTCACGTCGCTGCAGGAGCGCGCCCACATGCGCATTGGCATGACCACCGGCGCCGATGACTACATCACCAAGCCGTTTCGCCCGGGCGAGCTGCGTGAAGCCGCCGCTGCACAGCTGAACAAGCGTGTCATGCAGGCCACGCTGCAGGGCATGGCGGTGGACGCCGCCGTGCAGGCGGCGCTGGAGGACCAGAAGCACAAGCTTGCCAAACTTTACGAACAGCGCCTGGCCAAGGAGCTCAGTGAGCGCTGGCCGAGTGGCGACGGCACGGCCGGCGACGAGCGGTTCGACCACGCCACGGTACTGTTTGTTGACATTCCGAACTACGCCACCGTGGCAGAAAAGCTCAGCAGCGGCGAGCTGACCGAACTGGTCAAGAAGTTCTATGGCAGTGCCGGCGACACGGTTCACCTGTTCGGCGCCCGTCACATGCAGTTCATCGGAGAAGGCTTGCTGGCCGTGTTTGTGGACAGCACCGACACCAAGTCGGTCAACCACGGCCTGCGCGCCGTGCGCGCCGCGCTGGGGCTGGTGGAGTCGGCCCATGCCATACGCCAGTACCTGCAGGCCCAGTACCCTGGCCGCAACCTGCCGCGCTTTGAGGTCAACGTGGCGCTGCACAGCGGGCCGGTGACGCTGACCGTGCTGCAGGACCCGCTGCATGGCACGGCGGCGCAGACGCTGCCGGTGGGTGACGCCGTCAGCGCCACCATGCTGCTGCAAAAGCAGGCCCATGCCCTTGGCTGGGCCATCACCGCCAGTGTCTCCACGCTGCGCAGCATCACGGGCGCCGTGCGGATTGACCGCCGCGCCCTGGTCGAACTGCCGGGGCGGACAACGCCCATGGACGCCGCAGAGGTTGTGGCGCTCGCGTTGTGATGCGCAGGGCGGCCTGATGCGTCTGTTCTCGCTGCGCCGGATCCTGGGCCTGAGCCTGGTGTTGTTGGCCCTCGTGCCGGCGTTGCTGGTGGCGTGGCTGATGGCGCGCGCCAGTGCACAGGCGGCCGAAGCGCTGGCTGGCAACGTGCTGACCCATGTCGCGGCCCAGGTGCAAACCGGCACCGAAGACCATTTGCGACAGGCCCATGCCGTGCTCAATGGCCTGTTTCCCGAGCGGATGTCGCCGGCGCATGTGGCCCAGGCGCGCGAATGGCTGCGCAACCCTGTGCAGTTTGAGCCCATGGCCTTTGCACTGACCCGGCAATCGGCTGCGGTTCCGACGCTGTACTTCGCGAACCTGCGCGGCGAATTCCTGGGGGTCGAGAACACGCCGGACGGTGCGCATGTGGCCGTCCGGCCAGCGGGCGGCGCCGGCCGCAGCGTTTACCAGGCCCGCCAGCCTGGCGACCGCAGCCGCCTGCTGCGCAGCGACAAGGCGAACTTCGAGCCGCGCCTGAGCCACTGGTACAGCAGTGCCATGACTGCCAAGGACCGCGTGTTTTCGCCCGTGCAGGTATCGGTGGAGCGCAAGCAGCTCATGGTCAGCCTGTCGCAGCCGGTGTACGACCCGGACGGTGGCGCCGCCGGCGTTTTTGGCACCGACCTGTACCTGCAGCCGCTGGCCGACGTGCTGCGCACGCAGCGCATCAGCTCGCGCGGAGCGGCCTTTGTGGTCGACGAGAAAGGCGCGCTGGTTGCCAGTTCGGCCGGCGATGCACTGTTTGAACCGGTCGACGGGCAAGTCCGGCGCCGGAGCCCGCGCGACAGCGCCAACCCCGCCATCCGCGCAGGCTTCGCCGCCCTGGAGGCGCTGTGGGCCAGCCGTAGTGCCGACACGGTGGCCAGCAACACGGCACTGCAGCGTCTGCCCTATGAAGGCGGCACGCTGTTGATGGTGCAGCGCCCCTTCGGCGAAGCGCTGGGCCTGCGCTGGACGCTGGTGGTGGCAGCGCCGCAGGCGGACTTCACGGCGGACATCACGCGGGCCTGGAAGGTTTCGCTCGGAGTGATTGCGGCGCTGGTGCTGGTGGCCACGCTGATTGCCATTCTGATCGCGACCGGGCTTGGCCGGCGCCTGCGCGGCCTGAGCCAGGCGGCCGAGTTGCTCGGTCGCGGTGAGGTGCCGGTCATTGACCGTACAACCCATATCCGGGAAGTCCGGCAGTTGTCCGAAGTGCTGCATGACAGTGCGCAGCAGCTGCAGGACTTCCGCGCTCAGGTCAGGGCCGATGCACAAGCCCTGCAGGAGGCCAACGAGCTGCTGGAGGCGCGGGTCGCGGCCCGTACGGCCGAGCTGGAAGCGTCGCGTGAAGAGGCGCTGGCCGCTGCCCGGGCAAAGGCGGCTTTCCTGGCCACCATGAGCCATGAAATCCGCACACCGCTCAACGGCGTGGTCGGCATGAGCACCCTGCTGGCCGAGACGCCGCTGGACGCAGAGCAGCGCGACTACCTGCAGACAATCCGCCTGTCCAGCGACCAGCTGCTTGCGGTGATCAGCGACATCCTGGACTTTTCGAAGATTGAATCCGGCAAGCTGGAGCTGGAGGCCGAACCCCTGAGCGTGCGCGGCGCGGTGGAGGAAGCCTGTGACATCGCCGCGCCGCGCGCACGGGAAAAGGGGCTTGAGCTCATCATTGACATCGCAGACGGCCCTGCCAGCGGCGTGCCGACGGCCATCAGGGGAGACATCACGCGGCTGCGCCAGGTGCTGATCAACCTGATCAACAACGCCGTGAAGTTCACTGCCAGGGGGGAAGTCACCGTGCATGCCCGTCAGCTGCAGGCCGACGACGGACACGGCCGCGCCGTGATGGAATTCCGGGTGACGGACAGCGGCATCGGCATTCCGCCCGAGCGCGTGGCGTCCCTGTTCGAGGCCTTCACCCAGGTTGACGCGTCCACCACGCGCAAGTACGGTGGTACCGGCCTGGGCCTGGCCATCTGCAAGCGACTGGTCAAGCTGATGGGCGGCGAGATCGGGGTGGAAAGCCAGCTGGGGCAGGGCTCAACCTTCTGGTTCACCGTGGCCGCACCCGTCACCGAAGAAATTGCACAGGTGTTCGGCCCGGCGGGCGGCGGTGTGCTGAAGGCCAACCGGGCGCTGATCGTGGACGACCATGCCACCAACATCCGCATCCTCACGCGGCAGCTGCAGCTCTGGGGCATGGAAGTGGCCAGTGCCGAATCGGGAACGGCCGCGCTGGCATGGCTGGAGCAGGCGGGTGACCCGTCTGCGCCGGATGCCCGTCTGCCCGACATCATCATCACCGACATGCACATGCCGGAAATGGACGGTGTGACGCTGGCGCGGACCATCAAGTCGACTGCTGAATGGCGCGACATACCGTTGCTGTTGCTGAGCTCGGGCTTCATGCCGTCGGGCGACGACAACGCCCGCCTGTTCGACGCCCGGCTCCTGAAGCCGGCGCGCCAGACACAGCTGTTTGACACCATTGCGCGCTGCATTTCTTCCGACCATGCTGGCGCCAGCAAGGCCGGCACGGTGGTGACGGACGTCAAGAAAAATGTGACCGTGCTCGTAGCCGACGACAACGCCGTCAACCTGAAGGTTGCATGCGCGATGCTGCTCAAGCTCGGCTACGACATCCATACGGCCGTGGATGGCCGGGAGGCGGTGGATGCGGTGGCGCATGCGATGGCGCAAGGGCGCCGGTTTGGCGCCATCCTCATGGACGTCAACATGCCGGACGTGGATGGCCTGCAGGCCACCGAGCAGATTCAGCTGGCCTGGGGTCGCCAGGCCCCACCGGTAATCGCCCTGACCGCGGCGGCTTCGGCCGAGGACCGCGCGCGGTGCGAAGCCGCCGGCATGCAGGACTATCTGACCAAGCCCCTGCAGGTGTCGGCCCTGGCCCAGACACTGGAGAAGTGGATTGCATCCGGCGCCAGTGCGGCGACGGCACCGACAGCGGCAGGCACGGCGGATGACACCCGTGAAGGTGTGACGGAAGCGCTCATGGACTACAGCCGCCTCAACGAATTCAAGGAGTTTGACGACGAGGCGCAGAGCATGACGCGGGAGGTGGTCGGGTTGTTTCTGGCCGATGCTCCCCGGCGTTTGCAGGCCATCGAGGAGGCACTGGCGGCGGGCGACGTCGCAGCCCTGTCGCGCGCTGCCCATGCGCTGAAAGGCGCGGCTGGCAACATCGGCGCCGCAGGCATTCAGGCGGTTTGTGCCAACCTCGAGGACGACGCCAGAACCGCCCTGCCGGCCCATGCGGCAGAACGCATCCAGCACCTGCATGCACTTCTGGAAAAAACCCGTGAAGCCCTCGCCGAATGGGCGTGAGGCGCTATCAAATGCATAGCAAACACATGCATGCGATGGCGCGTAGCAGTAAATTTCTCACAGAAAATCCGGACAAATTCACCGCTTGAAACCGTTGCACCTTTTTACGCTTTGCGACAAGTCACAAAGCGTTGGGGAACACGGATGGACGGACTTCTTGACACGGGATTTGCAGACAGCGGGCTGCTGGCAGAGGCCGCCGCGGGGCTGGGGTCAGGGCTTGCATCGCTGCTGGATGAACTGGCTTATGGCCTGGTCATTACCGCGCCAGGCGCGGCACTCTTGCATGCCAACCAGGCCGCACGCCATGAACTGGGCCGCTTCCGGGCGCTTGGCCTTGCCGGCAACACCCTGCGTACGCGCAGCGCCGAGGACGACAAGCGCCTGCATGACGCCCTGGCGCATGCTGCTGACGGGAAACGCTGCTTCGTCACGCTGGCGCGCCAGCAAGAGGCCGGCCTGACCATTGCAGTCATTCCCCTGCGAAGTGAGGGGCGCCTTGCACCGGCGCGCGCGGCGCTGGTGTTTGCGCGTGCGTCCGTGTGCGAGTCGCTGATGCTCGGCTTTTTTGCGCGCAGCCACGGCCTCACGGCGACGGAAGAGCATGTGCTGGGCATCCTGTGTCAGGGCCATTCGGCGCCCGACATCGCCGTGCAAATGAAAGTGGCGGTGTCCACGGTGCGCAGCCATGTACGCAGCCTGTGCGCGAAAACGCGCTGCAGTGGTGTGCGGGAGCTGGTCAATCGCGTCGCCGTGCTCCCGCCGGTGGCACCGGCCCTGAGGCACGAGCGGATGCACTGATACGTCCTTGTCACCGCAGGCGCGGCCCACCAGGCGGGAAGGGTTCCCACGGCATGCTAGAGTGCACGCCGTAGGGAACCCTTCGCCATGATTGCGCCCAGCCTGACCGCCACCCAAGAAAGACTGATTGCTGCCTTGAGCCCTTCGCTCAGGGCGCTGGCATTGCGCGGGACCGTTCGCAACTACAAGAAAAACAGCGTCATCCTCAATGAAGGCGATGTCGGCGAATCGGTATTTGTGCTGTTGCAGGGCAGCGTGAAGGTGTTTTCCACCGATGAAGACGGGCGCGAGATCACGTACGGCACGATCGAAGCGGGTGACTACTTTGGCGAGATGTCGCTGGATGGCGGCCCCCGCTCGGCATCGGTCATGACGCTGGAAGCCAGTGTCTGCTCGGTGGTGACGCGCGCCGCCGTACGCGACCATCTTGCCGAGGAACCTGAATTCGCGCTGGACCTGGTGGCCCAGGTCATCCGCCGCGCCCGCGCCGCGACCGAAACCGCACGCAACATGGCGTTGCTGGACGTCTATGGCCGGGTGGTGGCCACGCTGGAAAGTTACGAAGGCCCGGCCCGGGCCGACGCACCAGTGCAGTTGCGCCAGATCACCCATCAGGCGATCGCCAGCCGGGTCGGCGCGTCGCGCGAGATGGTCAGCCGACTGCTCAAGGACCTGGAAAAGGGCGGCTACGTGGAGCTGGGTGTGAAACGGATCACGTTGCTGAAGAAGTTGCCAGCGCGGTGGTAGGCCGGCGCCTCCTTACATCCTGTTCAGGATGCGGCGGGTGATTTGCGGCGCGGCGTCGCTGGTGCCCATAAGGCGTGCTACCCCGCCACTGCGCGTGCCGGCAGCCTTCAGCCCGAGCAGGATGATGTTTTCGTCGCTATAGGCATGGGTGTCGGGTACCTTCACGACACCCGGGCGCTCGGGCCGCGACGCATCCGGGTCGGGATTGCGTGGCGAATACTGGGCCCATGAATCATCGGCTATGCGCTTGCCTCCCACCGAAACCGTGCGCGCACCTGTACCGATGCTGTTGAAGTTGCCGCTGCGGCGGATCAGTGACGGGTTGTCGGGATGGTCCACCCACTGGTCCGGATTTCCGCTGGTGTTGTACGAAGCGTCTTCAAAGTGGGACTGCCGGGCACCCCCATGGGTACCGATCACCACGTCGTCCCGCTCCACGTAGGCGTCCACGGTGACGCGCCCGGCTTCGGTGTTGGTCAGCTTGACCTGCCACGCGCCGCTGGGGGCGGTGGCAGTGTCCCTGTCGAAGCTGAACGTAGGCGCCAGCGCCAGCAGCGCACAGGTGCCACGTTCGCCAGTTGCTACCCGGTCGGGATAGATCAGCGCACAGACAGGCTGCGCGCTACCGTCCAGCCACATCCCCGACTGTCCGATGCGCAGCGCCGGCAGTACCGCACGGCCTGGCGGGGTGATTTCCAGCTCAATGCCCTGCGCACCCGGCGGCAGCCACAGTTCCAGAAAGCTCTGGCTGGTGTCATCGGGTTGCACGCGCCAGTGCAGCATATGGCTCTCGCCGCGGCCCAGGGTCATATTGGCATGAGTGCGCTGCTGGTAGCTGTTGCCCGCCGCAATCACAACGGCCAGCCGGGTGCCACACAGGGCCAGCAACTGGTCCATGGCGGCCTCCAGTAGCGAAGTGCCATCATGGGGGCCGGCGAGGGTGCCGAAGCTGACGTTCACCGCGATTTTCGCCGTAGGCGCGCAGCACGACAGGATGTACATCAGCCCGTCCAGCACATGAACGTTCATGGAACCACCGGACGTGTCCGCCACCGTGTGATAGTCCAGTTGTACCGCGACGATCGGTGCGCGGCTCGCATCGTCTTTGGCATCGTCCCAACTGGGCGGCGCGTCAAAGTCCGGGGGCAGGTTGGCAATCTGGGATTCGACAGTTCGCGGGCCAGCGGCCAGGTCGAGCACGTGCGATCCATGACTTGCAGCCGTATCCAGCGCGTGAAACTGCACGCGGCCGTTGCGTGACTTCTGCCCCAGGGTGGACAGGCCTAGCGCAGCGTACACGCCGCTTTCGTCGACCATGCCGCCAAATACATTAGCCTGCATCGCCGCATTGATGTCGGCCGCCGTCAGCTCATGGCCATAGCCCAGGGCGGCTGGCGCCGCGCCCTTGCCCTCGCGGTCTTGCCGCCAGAAAAACGCCGTGCGCGCCTTGCCGCGCGCATCCAGGAAATTGGCATGCACCAGCGCCAGGCTGTCGTCAATCAGGCCCACGACCTTGCCGGTCAGCAACGGGCGCGGCGTTTGGTTGTCTCGCGGGGTGGCGTGCCCGGTGGGATCATCGGTACTGTTACCCGCAGGCAGTCCCAGCTCCAGGCGTTTGACCAGGTCGTGCAGGTCACCGCCCGGTCCGATGTGGCGAAAGAACGCGGGACGCACGCGCGCGGTGCAAAACCGCAAGCCCTTGGGCGAGGTGGCGGATGTGTACACGCGCGGCACATGCAGCCATTTGGGCGATGCAGCCGCCAGCAGCTGGGCGATGCTCACGCCGGGGTTCAGCTCCAGCGCAATAGGCAGCCAGCGCGGCTGCTTGCCACCGTAGCCAGCAAACTGGTCCGTCTCGGCCCAGACTAGGTAGGGGTCCGAGCCACTTGTTGCACCAGGTCGGGCCCAGTGGATGCCGGTGAAGCCGCCGGTCGGCAGGGGGGTCCATTTCATGGCGCGACTACTTCAGGGGCAGGAATTCTTTAACGGCCTTCGTCCACATGAAGTTGAGCAGCGGTGAAGCCGCAATGTTGATGGCGGGCTTCTTGACTTCGTAATAGTCGCTGACATTGCCATCCAACGGCACGCGTGGATCAAAGTCCAGCGGGGCATCATGCGGTCCCTTGAACTTCGGGCCGTTGAACACCCGCTCATGGACCTTGGCACCGGTACAGCGAGCAATCAGGAACTCGCCCAAACTGGTACCGAGCAACCGTCCGACAGCGCTGTCCACAGGGTAGTGCACGCCCGCCACCGTACGGTTTACCGCGATCCGTGCCGCTTGGCGTTCAAGCTGCTCAGCGTACTTGTCTGCATCCCCGTTGGCGGCCTCCAGCAGGCCCAAAAGAACCGTCACGACTGTGTAGGCCTCGGTCGCATGGCCGCTTGGCCAGCTGCCGTGCCCAGGACTGGGAATCATGGACTGAATTTGGGGCGACAGCTCTGCAGGCCGCGGGCACGCAAATGCATGTTTGAAGCGCATTTCTATGTCAGAGGCCATAAGCAAAGCAAGGGACACAAGTTCCAGCGTCCATTTGTAGCGATATGCCTGCAGCTGGATGACCGATCCCCAATAAGCCACCTGGTTGGGCATTTGAGTCAGGATCTCGACCTGGCGATCAGCGCGCAGTTCGGCGTAATTGGAAACCAGTACTGTCTGGCTTTTGAAGACTTCTTTCGTCGGACGCACAAGCTCTGCAAGCGTATGGCTTTTGAGCGGGCGCCTGTTTAGGTCCACAAAGCTCATCTTCATGGCCGTATCGCGCCGCGCTGCCTCGAAATGAAGTCCGGAGATCAGCTCGACAGCACACGTCGCAATTCGCGGCCCAGGCTCCCAATGGGCCAGCCTGTCGGGCACGTCAAGTGGTGAAGGCAAGTGAACGCCCAAGGTTGCGCCTTGCCATGGGCCAACCAGTGCCGCGCGTGACTGGGTCATGCCGGTGCTCAGGAAAAAGTTCAGGTTAGCTGCCAGCTCCGACGCACCAGCGGCGCCCGCAGCACCAGCCGCCCCTGCAGCACCGGCCGCCCCAGCCGCTCCCGCTGCCCCCGCTGCCCCCGCTGCACCGGCGGCGCCCGCAGCCCCTGCAAAGATACTTTGAATGCTCATGAATAACTCAACTTTCAATGAATGAAAAGTAACCCCCGGTTCGGGCTCGTCACTAAACTGGAACGCCCGCCTGTCGCATGGCGTCTGCCCACATCTGGCCCGTCCCATACTGCCCGCTCGGGTGGCGCGACAGATAGCTGCTGACCGTCAGCCCAGGCTGAAGCCTCAGCAATTCCGATGCAGACACTCGTGCTTCTTCGATTTGACCCAGCTGAACCTGCGAGATAGCCATCACACGCCATGTCGAGGTATGCGTCCTGTTGGCACGCAGCGATTCCTTGGCGAGCGCCAAGGCCCGCTCGTGCTGCCCGGCGGACAAGGCCGCTGTTGCAGCGAGCGAATAGTAGAAGTAGCGAAGCGGATCCAGGGGTGAAAGCGACAGTGCCCTGGTCGTGTTGGCTACTGCCTCTTCGCCATCTCCCCTAAACGCATGCATGGTGCCTTTGAGCAGCCATGCCAGCGACTCGTTTGGGTTGAGATCGATGGCCTGCTGGTAGCGCAAGAGTGCGTTGTCGGTATCGCGAAGCAGGTTGGTTCGAACGAGTCCATCCACGGTCAGCGCCAGGGCGCAATCGGGCTCGTTGTCCAAGGCACGTTTGGTGGAATCCAGCGCAAGCTGCGCTTCCCGCGTCGGATCGTCAGACCAGCCTTGCTGTACGCGCAATACATGCCACTTGGCCAGCCATGCGTGCGGGATCGGGTGACGCCTGCTGCGCTCAATCAGGTGCTCTAGCAACACCCGTGCACGATCGAAATCCGACAGCGCATTGCGATGCATGAGAGTCACTGCACCCAGCATCAGCGAATACCCTTCCAGTGTTGGCAGTGCGTGCGATCGTGCGCGTTGCATTTGGTGTGACATGACCGAGGAACTGATGGAGGCCACAAGTGACGCGATCAACGCGTCGTCGCTGGCAAAAATGCCCGTGACCTCACCTTTGAGATTGCCTGCCCAGACGATATGGCTGGATTTGGCATCGATCAGTTCAACAAACAGCGACAGCTGAGCTCCCATGCAGCGACAGGTTCCCGACAGGATGTAGCTGGCGCCAAGATGGGCCCGTATGTCATCAACAGCAAGATGGCGGTCACGAAACACCGTGGTTGAAAGCCGTGAGATGACGTGCAGCTCGGAGGTTCTGGACAAGGCAGCGATAACCTCGTCAGCCAGTGCCTCCCCCAGCATGTGATGCCCCGGCTCCGCGCTGCGCATCGCAAACGGGACCACTGCGATGGTCGGCCTGAGGTCCAGCTGCACGCCACCTGCACGCTCCAGCAGCGGCGCATGTCCGGCCGGGCCCACGCGGTAAGCCCGAATCGGTTCCTGGACATGTTTGAGGTGACATTCACCGAGGTCTTCAATGTCTGCATCCAGCCCGGCCGTGAGGCGATCTCGCAAGCCCGCGGTAATGATGGTTTCCCCCGGCCCCGCCAACGTGGCCACCCGTGCCGTCAGGTTTACATCGGTCCCATAGATGTCGTGCTCATCGGAGACAAACTCCGCCAAGTGAGCGCCGATTCGCAGGTACATCTTGCGGTCTGCCGGGCGTCCGTCATTGCTCTGGCGACAAAGCTCTTGCAGTGCAAGCGATGCCTTGACGCATCCCTGGGCATCGGCAAATTCCAGCATCAGCCCGTCACCCAGGCTTTTGAGCATGCGGCCACCGTGCTGCGGCAGCACGTGCCGCCGCGCGTATTCCACAAAGAAGTGCCACCGCTGGATAAAGTCATCCTCGTCCTGTTCCATGAGCCGTACTGACTCCACAACGTCCAGGACGACCAGCACCTTGGTGTGCTTAGGCAAGCTGAATGGGGGATCCAGTAGGGGGGAGGTCATCGTAGGCGTAACAGCAGGAAAAAGCCTCCCCATTTTGTAGGAGGAACCGGCTGTTTCGCTACCCCGCGCCGAATGGAGCCGGCCCGGCCGCTGGCACTGTTGTATCAGTGCCGAAATGCGTCAGGCGGCAAGCCTGGCGTCTGCCGGCAGCTCCGGCAGTGTTTTCACCCGCTCGTACACCGGTGCGAAATCCGGCGCTGTCATGTCAAACAGCTGCTGGAAGCTGTCAATGACAAAGTAGGTTTGCTGGTAGGTGTCGATCTTGTACCGGGTGCGCATGGTCCGGTCCAGGTTCAGCGGTACGCGCTGCGGCTCGGGGCTGGTCACGGCGTAGCGCAGCTCGCCGGACGAGCTGAGGATGCCGGCGCCATATGCGCGCAGGCCGTCCGGCTGGCGGATCAGCCCGAACTCGATGGTGTACCAGTACAGACGGCTCAACAGCTCGCAGGCGCCCAGGGCGTGTGCCTTCAGGCCGCCCTGGCCGTAGCGCTGCACATAGTCGGCAAACACCGGGTTAAACAGCAGGGGCACATGGCCGAACAGGTCATGAAAGATGTCGGGCTCGACGATGTAGTCAAACTCCTCGGGCTTGCGGATCCAGTCCGTCACCGGGAACTTGCGGTTGGCCAGCAGCGTGAAGAACGGCACCTCGGGGATCAGCCCCGGCACGCCCACAATCTCCCAGCCGGTGGCCCGGTGCAGCCGTTCGTTGATTTCCTCAAAGCGCGGAATGCGGTCCTTGATGCCCAGCGAGGGCAAGGCCGCGATGAACTCGTCGCACGCCAGTCCCGGCAGCAGGGCGGCCTGGCGCTCGTAGAGCCGGCGGTAGGTGTCGTGGTCGGCGGCGGTGTAGCGGGCGTAGTCCTGCGCGCAGGTGTAATCGGCGCCCGCCCGGGTGTAGTCGCCGCGCGGCGGGCGGTCGCTGGCGCCATAGACAACCGGTTCAACCGCCATCTCAGGCCTTGGCGGTGGTCAATACCCCGCGGCGCATCTGGTCGAGTTCCATCGTCTCGAACAGGGCCTTGAAGTTGCCCTCGCCGAAGCCCTCGTTGCCCTTGCGCTGGATGAACTCGAAGAAGATCGGCCCGAGCTGGTTCTCGCTGAAGATCTGCAGCAGCAGCTCACCGGGCTTGCCGTCCACCAGGATGTTGCGCTGCTGCAGCGCCGCCACGTCCTCCTTGAGGCCGGGAATGCGCTTGGGCAGCAGCTCGTAATACGTCTCGCTGGTGTTCAGCAGCTTGACGCCGCTGAATTGCAGGGCGTCCACGGTGTCGTACAGGTTGGTCGAACCCATGGCAATGTGCTGGATGCCCTCGCCACGGTAACGGTCCAGGTATTCCTGGATCTGGCCGGCCTTTTCGTTGCCTTCCTCGTTGATCGGGATGCGGATCTTGCCGCAGGGGCTGGTCATGGCCTTGCTCTTGACGCCGGTGGCCTGGCCCTCGATGTCAAAGTACCGCACCTCGCGGAAGTTGAACAGCCGCTCGTAAAACCCCGCCCACTCCTCCATGCGGCCGCGGTGCACGTTGTGCGTCAGGTGGTCGATGTAGGTCAGGCCGTGGCCCGCCGGGTTCAGCTCGGCGCCCGGCAGCGGCTCAAAGTCAACGTCAAAGAAGCCGATGTTGCCGATGTCGCCTTCCTTCGCCCCATTCTTGCCGCGCCATTTGTCAATGAAATAGATGATGGAGTCGCCAATGCCCTTGATGGCCGGGATGTTCAGCTCGCCCGGGCCGGCCTGCCCCGCATAACCCCAGGCGCCCAGCGAGATGGCACGCTCATAGGCGGCTTTGGCGTCTTTCACGCGGAAGGCGATGGCGCACACGCTGGGGCCGTGCAGCCGGGCGAAGCGCTGGGCAAAGCTGTCGGGCTCGGCGTTGATGATGAAGTTGATGCCGCCCTGGCGGTACAGCGTCACCGCCTTGTGGCGGTGCCTCGCAATCGGCTTGAAGCCCATGCGCTCGAACAGTTCGCCCATGGCCTTCGGGTCCGGCGCCGCGTATTCAATGAACTCGAAGCCGTCGGTGCCCATGGGGTTGTCCCAGGACGTCGGTTGGGTGGCGGCGGGTGGCAGGGGGGCGTTCATGGGCGTCTCCGGAAAATGGTTGTCGAGACTGTATCGGCGCAAGGTATCACTTTTACTGCGTGTTTGGGCGTGATCGTTGCCTTGAACGCAGCAAAACTGCAAAATGTAGCGAATGGAAGCATTGGACAAGCTCGACAAACTCATTTTGCGCAGCCTGCAGGCCGACGGCCGTGCCACCTACGACCAGATCGCCGAGGCGGTGAGCCTGTCGCCCAGTGCCGTGTTGCGCCGGGTCAAGCGGCTGGAAGAGTCGGGCGTGATCGACCGCTACGTCGCGCTGGTCAAACCGGAATCCGTGGGCCTGGGCCTCACCGCCTACCTGAACGTGCGGCTGGAAAAGCACACCGAAAGCCACAAGCGCAACCCGATGGACCTGTTCCGCGCCAGCGTGCAGACCTGGCCCGAGGTGGTCGAATGCGCCTCGCTCACCGGCGACATGGACTATCTGTTGCGTGTGGTGGTGGCCGACATGGCCCACTACAGCCGCTTCATCATGGACACACTGCTCAAGCACCCAAGCGTGCAGGACTGCAAGACCAGCTTCGTGCTGGACCGCGTGAAGGCCACCACCGCGCTGCCTTTGTAGTCATTTACGTTTGCTTTGGGCTGGAGCGGCCTGCCTAACCGCCCGGGCGAGGGTATTTGTTGGTTGAGTTACTGGGGAAAACCCGTATATTGACTGCATGCTGGAACCCAAGCTCCTCATCAAGGCATCGCTGGACGCGGGCAAGGAGTTCTTCCGTCCGCCGGAAAGCCGCGAGGAGTCGGCCGCGCCCGACAAGTCGGCGCCGGTTCTGGTGCCGATCCGTTCGCTGGGGGTGGGTCACCGTGAGCGCATCGCCAACCACCTGCTCTCGCTGGACGAACACGACCGCTACCTGCGCTTCGGCTACGCCGCCAACGACGAGCAGATTCGCCGCTACGCCGACAGCCTGGACTTCGAGCGTGACGAGATTTTCGGCATTTACAACCGCCGCCTGGAGCTGCTGGCCATGGCGCACCTGGCGTTTTCCACCGACCCGGAGCATAAGTCGTGCGCCGAGTTTGGGGTGTCGGTGGTCAAGTCCGCACGCGGCCGCGGCTACGGCGCCCGCCTGTTCGACCGGGCCGTGATGCATGCGCGCAATGAAGGGGTGGACATGCTGTTCATCCATGCGCTGAGCGAGAACACGGCCATGATCAAGATCGCCCGCAATGCCGGCGCGATTGTCGAGCGCGACGGCTCCGAGACCGAGGCCTGGCTGCGCCTGCCGCCAGCCACCATGGACAGCCGTGTCAATGAAATGGTCGAGGAGCAGCTGGCCCAGACCGACTACCGGCTCAAGGTCCAGGCCAAGCAGTTCTGGGACATTCTGGCCGCGGTACAGGAAATCCGGCGGGGCGTGCGCGACGCCCGCGACAAGGCGGGGCGGTAGCCCTGACGTCACCTGATTCGGCTATCCTAGAGTCCTCTCAACCACTGCACGTCCTGCACTCGCGGCTGTGTCCGACCCCCACCCTGCGCGCCCTTCTGCCGAGAAGGAAGACAAGCGCACCTTTCTGCAAAAAATTGCCGAGTTCATCCACCCCGGACCGGACTCGCGCGCTGAACTGATCGAAACCCTGGCCGATGCCGAAGACAACGATGTCATCGGCGCCGAATCGCGCGTGATGCTCGAAGGTGTGCTGCGCATGGCCGACCAGACCGCCGGCGATGTGATGGTCGCGGCGCCGCGGATGGACCTGATCAACATCGACGCGCCCTACGACGAAATCCTCCACCTGGTGATCGACACTGCGCACTCGCGCTTCCCGGTGTATGAAGGCGACCGCGAGAACATCATTGGCATCCTGATGGCCAAGGACCTGCTCAAGCTGCAGCGCGCGCCGGAGCTGAACATCCGTGCGCTGCTGCGCCCGGCCGTGTTCGTGCCCGAGAGCAAGGGCCTGAACGACCTGCTGCGCGAATTCCGCGGCAACCGCAACCACCTGGCCATCGTCATTGACGAATTCGGCCGTGTGGCCGGGCTCATCACCATTGAAGACGTGCTGGAGCAGATCGTCGGCGAGATCGAGGACGAATTCGACATCGCCGAAGACGAGGGCGACATCTTCGGCCTGTCCGACCGGACCTACCGCGTCAGCGGCGATACCTCCATCGAGCGCGTGGCCGAAGCCTTTGGCGTGGCGCTCAACCGCACCGACGGCGAAAGCGCCTTCGACACCATCGGCGGCCTGATCGCCCACGAAATGGGCCATGTGCCCAAGCGTGGCGAACACCACACACTGGCCGGGCTCAACTTCGTGGTGCTGCACACCAAGGGTGGCGCCGTACGCTGGTTCAAGGTGTCGCCGGTCGAGGACCAGGACGCCACCGGTTGAGGCGTTTGGCTGCGCGTCTGCTCCCCTTCCTGGTGGCCGTGCTGGCCGGTGTGGCGCAGGCGCTGGCCATCGCCACGCCCTGGGACGGGCAACCGCTGTGGTGGCTGCAGATCCTCTCGCTGGCCGTGCTGGTGGGGCTGCTGCAGCGCGAGGTGGGTGCAGGGCGCGGTTTCCTGCTGGGTTGGGCGTTCGCCACAGCCTGGCTCACCACCACCTGGTGGTGGCTGTTCATTTCCATGCACACCTACGGCGGCCTGGCGGCGCCGCTGGCCGCGCTGGCGGTGCTGGGGCTGGCGGCCTTTCTGGCGCTGTACTACGCCCTGGCATGCGGAACATTTGTGGCCCTGGCCCGCACCGGCGCTGCGTGGGGCGCTATTATTTTTGTAGCAGGCTGGACCCTGGCTGAACTGGCCCGGGCCCGCTGGCTGACCGGCTTCCCCTGGGGCGCTGGCGGCTACGCCCATGTGGACGGCCTGCTGGCGGGCTACGCGCCCTGGCTCGGAGCCTACGGCCTGGGCGCGGTGGCGGCCTGGGTGGCGGCCACGCTGCCGCGGTTACTGCAATGCGGCCGCTGGCAGCGGGTCGCGCTGCTGGCCGTGCTGACGCTGCCGTCCGTGGCGCACATGGGGAGCGCTGGCGCAAGCCGCAGCGCCGGTACCCTGGAGGTGGCCCTGCTGCAAGGCAACATCCCGCAGGACGAGAAATTCCAGGGTGGCACCGGCGTGCCGCTGGCGCTGCGCTGGTACGGCGACCAGCTTCAGGCCACCCGCGCCAGCCTGGTGGTGGCCCCCGAGACCGCCGTGCCCCTGTTGCCGCAGCAGCTGCCCGATGGCTACTGGGACGCCTTGCGCGGGCGCTTCGCCACCGGCCAGCAGGCAGCGCTGCTGGGCGTGCCGCTGGGCAGCTTCAAGGACGGCTACACCAACTCGGTGATTGGCCTCAGGCCGGGCGCCGCCGTGTACCGGTACGACAAGCACCACCTGGTGCCGTTTGGCGAGTTCATCCCGCCGTTCTTCCGATGGTTCACCGAGCTCATGAACATCCCGTTGGGCGACTTCAACCGCGGCGCGGTGGGCCAACCCTCGTTCGACTGGGCCGGCCAGCGGCTGGCGCCCAATATCTGCTACGAGGACCTGTTCGGTGAAGAACTGGGCGCGCGCTTCCTTGATGAGGCCACCGCACCCACGGTGTTCGTCAACGTCAGCAACATCGGCTGGTTTGGCGATTCGGTGGCGATTGACCAGCACCTGCTGATCAGCCGCATGCGGGCGCTGGAGTTCGAGCGTCCGGTCATCCGCGCCACCAACACCGGCGCCACGGCGATCATCAACCACCGGGGTGAGGTCACGCACAGCCTGCCGCGCCATACGCGGGGGGTACTCACCGGCCCGGTGGAAGGCCGCAGCGGCAGCACGCCGTTTGCCTGGTGGGTGTCGCGGCTGGGCCTGTGGCCGCTCTGGGGGTTGGGCGTTTGCGTGCTGTTGGCCGCCTGGCTACGCGGCCGGCGCTGAGCGCGCGTCCTGGCGCCGCCAGTACAGCGCACACGCCAGGCCGCTCACGATGTGCCAGATGCCCCACAGGCTGGCGATGATGACCATGCCCAGGTCGCTGTTGAACTGCACCGCAATGATGCCCAGCGCCAGGCCGGAGTTCTGCATGCCGCCTTCGATCATCACCGCGCGGCGGTCGCGCACGCTCACGCCCATGGCCCGGCTGGTCAGGTAGCCGAACAGCAGCCCGCTGGCGTTGTGCAGCACCACAATGCCCAGTGTCGGCAGCAGGCCGAGCGTCAGCAACTGCCGCTCCTTGATGAGCCCCAGCACAATGAACGCCAGCAGCGCAACCAGGGAAAAGTTGGCCAGGGGCTTCTGGATGCGCGCCGTCAGCGCGGGCAGCCGGTGCGAGAACAGCAGGCCCAGGGCCATGGGCACGGCCAGCAGCAGCAGCAGGCTGACCCAGATGCCGGAGGGGTCGATGTCCAGTTTTTTCAGCCAGCCGGCGGTGGCCGGGTTGTTGGCCACCATCCAGGCAAAGTTGAACGGCGTGGCAAACAGGGCGATCACGCTGGCCACGGCCGACACGCTGACCGACAGGGCCGTGTTGCCCCGGCCGAAGTGGGTGATGACGTTGGAAAGCGACCCGCCGGGGCAGGCCGCCACCAGGATCATGGCGGCTTCCACATTGGGCGGCAGGTCCAGCGCCAGGGTGGCGGCCCAGGTGCCCACCGGCAGCAGGATGAACTGCGGGATCAGCCCGCACACCACCGCCTTGGGCGTTTGCGCCACCCGGCGGAAGTCCGCCATCTTCAGTTCCAGTGCCACGGAAAACACCATGGTGGCCAGCACCAGGCTCAGGACAAGTTGTTGGGCCGTCATGCTTCAAGGGTAAACCGGCGATTGCCCCGTAAAATCAAGGGTTTACGCGGGTTACTGCTGTCCGTCCGGGCTGGCCCGTGCCAGCCCCACCCACCGATGCTCACATTCCAACAAATCATTCTCAAGCTGCAGTCGTACTGGGACGCCCAGGGCTGCGCACTGCTCCAGCCGTACGACATGGAAGTCGGCGCCGGCACCAGCCACACCGCCACCTTCCTGCGCGCGCTGGGCCCCGAACCCTGGAAGGCCGCCTATGTGCAGCCCAGCCGCCGGCCCAAGGACGGCCGCTATGGCGAGAACCCCAACCGCCTGCAGCACTACTACCAGTACCAGGTGGTGCTCAAGCCCGCGCCCAGCAACATCCTGGAGCTGTACCTGGGCAGCCTCGAGGCACTCGGCTTTGACCTGAAAAAGAACGACATCCGCTTTGTCGAAGACGACTGGGAGAACCCCACGCTGGGCGCCTGGGGCCTGGGCTGGGAGGTCTGGCTCAACGGCATGGAGGTGACGCAGTTCACCTACTTCCAGCAGGTGGGCGGCATCGACTGCAAGCCCATTACCGGCGAGATCACCTATGGCCTGGAGCGCCTGGCCATGTACCTGCAGGGCGTGGACAACGTCTACAACCTCCAGTGGACCGACACCATGAGCTATGGCGACGTCTACCTGCAGAACGAAAAAGAGCAGAGTGCCTACAACTTCGAGCATTCGGATGCTGACTTCCTGTTCACTGCCTTTGCTGCCCATGAAAAGCAGGCCAAATACCTGATGGAACAGCAACTGGCCCTGCCCGCGTACGAGCAGGTGCTCAAGGCGGCCCACAGCTTCAACCTGCTGGACGCCCGCGGCGCCATCAGCGTGACCGAGCGCGCCGCCTACATCGGCCGCATCCGCAACCTGGCCCGCGCCGTGGCCCAGAGCTACTACGACAGCCGCGAGCGGCTGGGCTTCCCCATGGCACCGCGCGAATGGGTGGCCGAACTGCAGAAGAAGGCGGCCTGACCATGAGCACGCAAAATCTTCTGGTCGAACTGTTTGTTGAAGAGCTGCCCCCGAAGGCGCTGAAGAAGCTGGGTGACGCCTTTGCCGGCGTGTTGTTTGACCAGCTCAAGGCCCAGGGCCTGACGTCTGCGGACTCCAGGCTCACCAGCTTTGCCTCGCCGCGGCGGCTGGCGGCGCATGTCACGGCGGTGAGCGCGCAGGCGGCCGACAAGGAAGTTGTACAGAAGCTTCTGCCGACTGCAATTGCATTTGCAAATGGCGACCCTACACCGCCATTGAACAAGAAGCTTGCGAGTCTTGGCTTGCAGTACTCTCAGGTTAGGGGCGAGCTTCAGCAGCAGCTTGACGAAAAGCGCGAGCATTTAGTGGCACGTGTACACGTCAAGGGCGCTACGCTGGCCGAAGGCCTGCAGAAGGCCCTGGCCGAAAGCATTGCCAAGCTGCCCATTCCCAAGGTCATGACCTACCAGCTCGAGACGGGCTGCGCGCTGCCCGGCTGGAGCAGCGTGAGCTTTGTTCGGCCGGCCCACGGCCTGGTGGCCTTGCATGGCAGCACGGTGGTGCCGGTGGAAGCACTGGGTTTGAAGGCGGGCAAAAGCACCCAGGGCCACCGCTTTGAAGCCGCCGTCTCGCCGGTGGTGATCACGCACGCCGATGACTATGCCGCCACGCTGGCGCGCGATGGCGCCGTGATCGCCAGCTTTGCCGAGCGCAAGGCCGAAATCGCCCGCCAGTTGGCGGCCGCAGCGGCCAAAGTCGGCCATGGCGTGCGTGCGATTGAAGACGACGCGCTGCTGGACGAGGTGACGGCTCTGGTCGAGCGGCCGAATGTACTGGTGTGCGAGTTTGAAAAGCAGTTCCTTGACGTGCCGCAGGAATGCCTGATCCTCACAATGAAGGCCAACCAGAAGTACTTCCCGCTGCTGGACGCGGCCGGCAAGCTGACCCACCAGTTCCTGGTGGTCAGCAACATCCGCCCCGACGATGCCAGCGCGGTGGTCGGCGGCAACGAGCGCGTGGTGCGCCCGCGCCTGGCCGATGCCAAGTTCTTCTTCGACCAGGACCGCAAGAAAACGCTCGAGTCGCGCGTGGCGGGTCTGGGCAAGGTGGTCTACCACAACAAGCTGGGCACGCAGGGGGAGCGCGTGGCGCGCGTGCGGGCGCTGGCCACGATGATCGGCGGGCTGCTGGGCGACGACGCGCTGGCACGCCGGGCCGACCAGGCCGCACAGCTGGCCAAGGCCGACCTTTTGACCGACATGGTCGGTGAGTTCCCGGAGCTGCAGGGCACCATGGGCCGCTACTACGCGCTCAATGACGGCCTGGGCGACGAGGTGGCCGACGCCATTGAAGACCACTACAAGCCCCGCTTTGCCGGCGACGCGCTGCCGCGCAGCGCCACTGGCGTGGTGGTGGCGCTGGCCGACAAGCTCGAAACGCTGGCCGGGTTGTTCGCCATCGGCCAGTTGCCCACCGGCGACAAGGACCCGTTTGCCCTGCGCCGCCACGCGCTGGGCATCGTGCGCATGCTGGTGGAAAAAGACCTGCCGCTGTCGCTGGCCGAGTTGCTGGCGGAAGCCGTGGGCCTGTTCCCGCAGGCGGCGCCCGACACCGTGGCCCTGCTGACCGAATTCATCGACGACCGCCTGGCGGGTTCGCTGCGCGACCAGGGCTACAGCGCGCAGGAAGTGGACGCGGTGCTGGCCCTGCACCCGCAGCGCCTGGGTGATGTGACGCGCCGCCTGGCGGCGGTGCGCGCCTTTGCCGCACTGCCCGAGGCGCCCGCGCTGGCGGCGGCCAACAAGCGCATTGGCAACATCCTGAAGAAAGCCGACAGGGTGGACGCTCATGTCAGCGACGTGCTGCTGCAGGAAGATGCTGAAAAGGCCCTCTATGCCGCCATGCAGCAGGTGGCACCGCAGGCCGACGCGAAGTTCGAGGCCGGTGACTACACCGGCTCGCTGCAGGCGCTGGCCGCGCTGCGGGCGCCGGTGGATGCCTTCTTTGACGGTGTGATGGTCAACGCCGAGCAGCTGGACCTGCGGCTGAACCGCCTGGGCCTGCTGTCGGTGCTGCACACCGCCATGAACCGTGTGGCCGATCTGTCCCGGCTGGCCGCATGAAGCTCGTCATCCTTGACCGCGACGGCACCATCAACGCCGACAGCGACGACTATGTGAAGTCGCCGGAGGAGTGGCAGCCGCTGCCGGGTGCGCTCAAGGCGATTGCGCGGCTCAACCACGCCGGCTGGCATGTGGTGGTGGCGTCCAACCAGTCGGGGCTCGGGCGTGGGCTGTTTGACGTGGCTTCGCTCAACGCCATGCACGCCAAGATGCACAAGCTGCTGGCCGCCGAGGGCGGCCGCATTGACGCGGTGTTCTACTGCCCGCACAGCCCGGACGAAGCCTGCCACTGCCGCAAGCCGCAGCCGGGCCTGTTCGAGCAGATCGGCGAGCGCTATGGCGTGGAGCTCAAGGGCGTGCCGACGGTGGGCGACAGCCTGCGCGACGTGCAGGCTGGCGCAGCCGTCGGGTGCGAGCCGCACCTGGTGCTGTCGGGCAAGGGCGTGCAGTACCGCGGTCAACCCCTGCCGGACAGCTTTCCGCCCGGCACCCGGGTGCACGAAGACCTGGCCGCGTTTGCCGAGTACCTGCTCGCGCGGGCGCCTGTGCCGAAAGCGGCTGCCTGAGCCATGGCGTTCCTGCGGTCGCTGGTGCACATGCTGTGGATGCTGGTCACGGTCATCCCCTGGGGCATCATCATGCTGGTGGCCTCGCTCTGGCGCCGCGGTGTGCCGCTGTACTGGATGGCCGCGCGCTGGCTCAGCTGGGCCATCGGCGGCGCGCGGCTGATTCTGGGCATCGAACACCGCATCACCGGCTGGGACAACCTGCCGCTGGGCGCGAAGAGCCCGGCGATCCTGCTGGTCAAGCACCAGTCCACGTACGAAACCTTCCTGATGCCGGTGATCATGCCGCACCCGCTGGCCTATGTGTTCAAGAAGGAGCTGCTGTACGTGCCGTTTTTCGGCTGGGCCATGGGCCGGCTGGACATGATCCACATCGACCGCCGCCAGCGGGCCCAGGCCTTCAACAAGGTCGTGTCGCAGGGCCAGGCGCTGCTGGCGCAGGGCATCTGGATCATCATGTTCCCCGAGGGCACCCGCATCGCGCGCGGGCAGCAGGGCCAGTACAAGAGCGGCGGCACGCGGCTGGCCATCGCCACCGGCGCACCGGTGATCCCGATTGCCGTCACGTCGGCCAAATGCTGGCCGCGCAAGGCCTTCATCAAGCGCCCTGGCGTGGTGGACGTGTCGATCGGCAAGCCGATCCCGAGCGAAGGCCGCGACGCCGACGAACTGATGCGCGAGGTCGAAGCCTGGATCGAAGCCGAAATGCGCCGGCTCGACCCGGACGCTTATCGCTAGACTGGCCGTCATGCGCAACCTGCTCCAGCTCACCCTCGACCTGTTTGCGCCGGAGCCATTGCCAAATGTGCCTCCAGCCCGCACGGAGCCTGCGCAAGGCGCTACAAAAATAATAGCAACTGCCGAACCGGTGCCGCCTGCACCGGCCGCGCCGCTGGCCAGCGTGATGGCGCCGGCGAGCTTTCGCCACCCGCGTGCCAACCGCGAGGCGCGTCTGGCCGACACCCATGTGGCCTATGAATTCCGCCGGGGCAAGCGCCGCACCATCGGTTTTGTGGTCGGGCCCGACGGACTGGTGGTCAGCGCCCCCAAGTGGGTCCCCCTCTATGAAGTGGACGCTGCGGTGCGCGAGAAGGGCCGCTGGATCGTCAGCAAGCTGGCCGAGGCGCAGGAGCGCCAGCGCAAGCTGGCGGCCAACCGCATTGAATGGAAGGACGGCACCACGGTGCCGTTTCTGGGTGAAAGCGTGATCGTGGTGCTGGACCCGCGGCACGGCTTTGACGCCGTGGGCGCGGTGCTCAACAGCGACTCCGATGCCCTGCCCGGGGTGCCGCGCCTCACGCTGCATGTGGGCCTGCCCCACACGGCCACACCGCAGCAGATCCGCGACGCGGTGCAGGCCTGGCTGATGCGCCAGGCCCGGCGCCTGTTCACCGAACGGCTGGACCACATTGCGCCGCAGCTCGGTGTGCAGTGGCGCAAGCTCAGCCTGTCCAGTGCCGGCACGCGCTGGGGCAGTGCCAGCGCGGATGGCGCGATCCGGCTCAACTGGCGGCTGATCCACTTCAGGCAGTCGGTGATCGACTACGTGGTGGCACATGAACTCAGCCACCTGCGCGTGATGGATCACAGCCCGCGCTTCTGGGACACGGTGCGCACCGTGGTGCCGGACTACGCCCGGCTGCGCAACGCCCTGCGGGACGATGCCCTGCCGCCCTGGTAGCCCCAGTGGCCAGATTCCGGCGACGCGGCGTAAACTGGCCCGGTGAAGCCGGAGACACTGCTCAAGTTCCTGCCCTGGGGTCGCCACTCGGGGTTGCGCGCGCGCCTGATCCTGCTGGTGATCGCGGCCATCACGCCACTGCTGCTGTTCTCGCTTTACCGCGCCTCCAACCAGACCGAGCTGGAACTGGAGCGTGCCCGTGCCAGTATTGAATTTGCCGCTTCGCTCACGGCCGCCAGCCAGGAGCGTGTGGCGGAATCGGCGCGGCTGCTGCTCACGGCCATGGTCAACCTGCCGGCGCTGCACGACGGCAAGCGCATCAAGTGCGATGGTTACTTCGACAGCTTCCGCGGCCGCTTCCCCGCCTATGCCAACTTCGGGCTGATCGACACCGAAGGCCAGATCCGGTGCAACGCACTGGGCGACCAGCGCGAGGTGTTTGTCAAGGACCGCCGCTACTTCCGCGAGGCGCAGGCCAGCAAGGGTTTTGCGGTCGGCGAATACCAGCAGGGCCGGCTGGCGGGGCGGCCCGTGATCGTGTTTGCCCTGCCGGTGCTGGGGGCGGGCGGGGAGGTGCTGGCCGTGTCCTTTGCCTCGCTCGACCTGCGCGAGCTGGCCCGGTCGCTGCAAAGCATCCAGTTGCCGGCCGGTGCGCGGGTGGCGGTGCTGGACCGTAACGGGGTGGTGCTGGCCACCACCAATGACAACTTTCCGGTGGGCCGTCCGATCGCCAACCCGGAGATCCAGGCCGCGGTGCGCGCGGGTGTCCCGTTGTCAAGCGAGGGCCAGGATGCCCAGGGGCAGACACGGCTGTTCTCGCTGGTGCCGGGTGGCGGTGCGGCGCAGGCCGGCCTGTTCGGGCTGGTCACGGTTGACCGTGCCGAAGTACTGACCCCGGGGCGCGACTGGCAGGCCCGCGAACTGATGTTGGTGGCCCTGGTGGCGCTGCTGGGCAGTGTGGCCGCGTGGCTGCTGGGCGGGGTGACGATCACCGGGCCGGCGCGCGAGATTCTGGCCGCCACCCAGCACATCAGCCGCGGCCGCCTGGGCACGCGGCTTGCCGTGGCCGGGCCGGGCGCGTCCAATGAATTCGCCCGGATCGCCAACGGCTTTAACCTGATGGCGGAGTCGCTGCAGCTGCGCCAGCAGTCGCTGGAGACCGAGCTGGCCCACAGCCGGCAGGCGTACAGCACCCTGGACCTGGTGCTCAACAGCATGCAGGAAGCGCTGGTGGCTGTGGACCTGAATGGTCGGGTGCTGCTGCGCAACCAGGCTGCCAGCAGCATTCTCAATCTGGGGGAGACGTTGCCGCCGCAAGAGACCTGGCCCCGGCGTTTTGGCGTGTATGTGCCGGGCACCAGCCAGTACATGGCGGTGGACGACCTGCCGCTGTCGCGTGCGCTGAACGGTGAGAGCGGGCGTGACCTCGACCTGGAAATCCGCAATCCGCAAGCGCCGGGCGGCCGCCTGTTGCGCTGCAGCTATCACCCCATGCGGCACGGTGACGACATTGTGGGCGCCCTGGTGGTGATGACCGACATCAGCGACGTCAGGCGTCTGCAGAGCGAACAGCTGCAAAGCCTCAACGAGCTGCGGGAAACCCAGCGCCGGCTGGTGGAGGCGCAGGAAATCGGCCGCATCGGGAACTGGGAGCTGGACCTGGCCACCGATCGCCTGTGGTGGTCGGACGAGGTCTATGAGCTGTTCGGCATTGTCGAAGGCGAGTTTGACGGCCACATCACCACCATGATGAAGACGCTGCATCCGGACGACCGCGAACGGTTCCAGCGCAAGCGAGAACAGGCCATGCTGGCGGACCAGCCGCTGGAGATCGAGTACCGCATCGTGCTGCCTGGCGGCGACGTGCGCTGGATCCACCAGCTGGGCCGCGTGTACCGGGACGATGGCGGCAAGCCGCTGCGGCGGGCCGGCGTGGTGCAGGACATCACCGCACGCAAGAACGCCGAGGCCGAGCTGATCCTGCTGCGCAATGCGGTCAGCCGGCTCAATGACGTGGTGATCATTACCGATGCCGAACCGCGCGACGAGCCGGGCCCGCGCATTGTCTATGTGAACTCGGCCATCGAGCGCATGACGGGCTACACGGTGCACGAGGTAGTAGGCCGTTCGCCGCGCATGTTCCAGGGCCCGGAGAGCGACCGCGCCGCGCTGGCGCGCATCCGCGAGGCACTGGACCAGCGGCGCCCGGTGCGCGAGGAAATCCTCAACTACACCCGCGCCGGCGAGCCGTACTGGGTCGAGATCGACATTGCGCCGCTGGTGGATGACAGCGGGCGCCTGACCCACTTCATTGCGGTGGAGCGCGATGTGAGTGCACGCAAACAGGCAGAGGCCGCCGTGCAGGAGCATGTGTTCACGCTGCAGCGGGCCGCCGACGCGGCCCAGGCCATCACCCAGCACGCGAGCCTGCACGAGACCCTGCAGGAAGTGGTGGAGCAGGCGCGCGGCGTGATCGGGGCCCATCAGGCCGTCATCAGCCTGAGCCGGGAGACCGACTGGGCGCAGTCCATCCACGCGTTCTCGCTATCGGCCAAATACGACCGCTGGAAGACCGAGGTATTGCCGCCGCCGGACGGCAGCGGCATTTACGCCGTGGTGTGCGAGAACAACCGGCCGCTGCGCCTGTCGCAGGCCGAACTGGAAGCCCATCCGCGCTGGCGCGGGTTTGCCGATTACGCCGCTTCCCACCCGCCGATGCGGGGCTGGCTGGCGGTACCGCTGCAGGGCTCGGACGGCAAGAACATCGGCGTGCTGCAGCTGTCAGACAAGTACGAGGGGGAGTTCTCGGAGCGCGACGAGTATGTGGCCATCGAGCTGGCCCATCTGGCCACGGCCGCGATCGAGAAGGCCCGGCTGATCGAGGAAGTGCGCAGCCTGAACACCGACCTGGAAGCGCGCATTGCACAGCGCACGGCCGAGCTGACGCGGCAGGAGGCGCTGTTCCGCGCACTGGCCGAACAGGCCCCGCAGATCGTCTGGACGGCCGACACCGAGGGCCGGGTGACCTACATCAACCGCCACTGGTACGAGCTGGTGGGTGGCCAGCCGCCGCAAGGGCTGGGGTCGGACTGGCTCAAGGCCCTGCACCCGGACGACCGCGACGTGACGCTGGCCAACTGGCACCGCTACCGGGAGCACGGCACCCACTACGCCGGCGTGCGGCGCATCCGCGGCAGCGACGGGCGTTACCACACCATGCAGTACCGCGCGGTGCCGGTGCTTGATGAGGCGGGCGCGGTGGGTTTCTGGGTCGGCATTGATGCCGACGTGACCGACCTCAAGGCGACCGAGGAAGCACTCAAGCGGTCCAACGCGGAGCTGGAGGCCTTCTCATACTCGGTGTCGCACGACCTGCGGGCCCCGCTGCAGGCGGTCGACGGCTTCACCAAGCTGCTGATGCGTGCCCTGGGCGACGCCAGCGACGACAAGACCCGGCATTACATGAACCGCATCGAGGCCGGGGTGGGCCGCATGAGCGACCTGATCGAGGACCTGCTGTCGCTGGCACAGGTCTCGCGCGCGCCCGTGCAGTACCGCCAGGTCGACCTGAGCCGCATGGCGCACGAGATCCTGCAGGACCTGCAGGCACGCGACACAGCGCGCCGCGTGGAATGCCATCTACAGGACGGACTGACGGCACAGGCCGACCCGCGACTGATCCGCATCGTGATGCAGAACCTGCTGGCCAATGCGTGGAAATTCTCGTCGCGCAACCCGGTCACGGAGATCCGGTTTGGCCGGGGTGACGACGGCGCCTATTTCGTGCGGGACAACGGTGCCGGCTTCGACATGGCGTACGCGGGCAAGCTGTTCGGCGCCTTCCAGCGGCTGCACACCGACCGCGAATTCCCCGGCACCGGCATCGGCCTGGCCACGGTCAAGCGCATTCTGGACCGCCACCAGGGCCGGGTCTGGGCCCACGCCGCCCCGCAGGAAGGCGCCACTTTCTTCTTCACGCTGCATGACGACCTGCTGCCGTCCATGCCACCCGGCCTCGACTGAGGCGCTTCAGGCGGGCGAAAACCGGTAAATGCCGTCAGTACCCGGCAGGCGGCGCAATTGGCCGCCGAACCACAGCAAGTGCAGGTGGGCAATGGCCTCGCCCATGGCAAAGGTGGTCTGGTGCAGGTCCAGCTTGCGCTTGAACAGCACGGGCAGCACGTCGGCTGCCGACTGTGGCGCCACGGTGCAGGCCTGCAGCACTTCAGCGAGGCGGTCGCGGTGGTGGTCGTGCAGCTGGGCGATGCGCGCCTGCAGGCCGCGAAAAGGCTTGCCGTGGGACGGCAGGGTCAGGGTGTCCGCTGGCAGGTGGGCGAACTTGTCGATGGAGTCGAGGAACGCTGCCAGCGGGTTGGACTCGGGCTCCACGTCATAGACGCTCACGTTGGTGGAGATGCGCGGCAGCATCATGTCGCCGCTGATCAGCAGGTGCAGTTCGTCGCAATACAGGGCCATGTGCTCGGGCGCGTGGCCGTAGCCGCTGATGCAGCGCCAGGCCCGGCCGCCGATGGCCACGCCCTGGCCGTCCTGCAGGCGGCGGAAGCTGCGCGGCACGTCCGGCACCATGCTGGGGTAGTAGCTGGCGCGGCCACGGATTTTCTCGATCGATTCCGGGTCGGTCAGGCCGTGCGAGGCGAAGAACTTCGCCGCCGATTCGCCGCCAAAGCCGGTAGTGCTTTGCGAGCCGATGCGCGCGGCGTTGTAGTCGGTGGCGCTGATCCACAGCGGCGCGTTCCAGCGCGCGCACAGCCAGTGCGCCAGGCCAATGTGGTCGGGGTGCATGTGGGTCACCAGCACGCGCAGCACCGGCAGGCCTTCGAGCTGGCTGGCGAAGATTTCCTCCCACTGGGCCTTGGCCTCGTCGCGGGTGATGCAGCAGTCCACGATGGTCCAGCCGGCGCGGCCGTCGATCTCGTCGCGCAGCAGCCACAGGTTGATGTGGTCCAGCGCGAACGGCAGTGCCATGCGGATCCACTTCACGCCTGGCGCCACCTCCATGGTGCCCCCCGGCGCAGGCATGGCGTCGCCAAAGGGGTACTGCAGCTGGTGTTCAAGTTCGTTCATGAGGGGCTGGGGTAGGATGCGGGCGGACGGGAGTTGACGTTGACGTAAACGTCATTTTTAATCGGCCCATTGTAGGCAGGCCCCTGCGGCGCTGCTGTCACCCCGGTACATGAGAACTTTGGAACCATGGCGACCACCTACACCATCAGCGACCTGGCGAAGGAATTCGACCTGACCACGCGGGCCATGCGCTTCTATGAAGACATGGGCCTGCTGCAGCCCGAACGTTCCGGCCCCGGCGGGCGCAACCGCGTGTACAGCGCGCGCGACCGCACGCGACTGAAGCTCACGCTGCGCGCCAAGCGGCTGGGCCTGAGCCTGACCGAGGCCAAGGAAATCATCGACACCTACGACAGCCCGCGCGACACCGGGCCGCAGCTCAAGAAGTTCCTGGCCGTGCTGGCCCAGCACCGCAAGCAGCTGGAGGAGCAGATGGCCGACCTGCAGGCCAACCTGGACGAAGTGAAGGTCCATGAAAAGGAAGCCCGGGCACTGCTGGCCAGGGTCAGCAAGACCCCGAAATAGGCCATAATTGACGTTTACGTAAACGTCAATTTAAACCCCGACCCGGAGCAAGGCATGGCGCAGCCGCTGTTCGAACCCAAAGACCCCGGCTTCGCCCGCCGTGTGCACGACAGCTTTGCCCTGCAGGGTGCCATGGCCACCCTGGGCGCGTCGCTGGGGCGGGTGGCGCCCGGCGAGGTGGAGATCATGCTCGGCTGGGCACCGGGCCTGACCCAGCAGCACGGCTTCCTGCACGCGGGCATGGTGGCCACGGCGCTCGACTCGGCTTGCGGCTATGCCGGCTTCACGCTGATGCCGCCCGACGCCGGTGTGCTCACCATCGAGTTCAAGATCAACCTGCTGGCGCCGGCAAAAGGCCAACGCTTCCGGATGGTGGGGCAGGTCGTCAAGCCCGGCCGCACCGTGACCGTGACCGAAGGCCGTGCCTACGCGGTGGACGACGGGCGCGAGAAACTGATCGCCACCATGGGTGCGACGCTGATGACCATCACCGGCCGCGACGACGTGAAAAACTGAACCACCAGGAGACTGCCATGAACAACCTTCCAGGACTCAACTTCCAGCTGGGTGAAGACATCGACGCGCTGCGCGACGCGGTGCGCGAGTTTGCCCAGGCCGAGATCGCGCCGCGCGCTGCCGAGATCGACCGCAGCGACCAGTTTCCGATGGACCTCTGGCCCAAGATGGGTGCCCTGGGTGTGCTGGGCATCACCGTGGGCGAGGAATATGGTGGCGCCAACATGGGCTATCTGGCGCACATGATTGCCATGGAGGAAATCTCGCGCGCATCGGCCAGCGTGGGCCTGTCCTACGGCGCCCACAGCAACCTGTGCGTCAACCAGATCAAGCGCAACGGCACCGAAGAGCAGCGCAGGAAGTACCTGCCCAAGCTGATCTCCGGCGAGCATGTGGGCGCATTGGCCATGAGCGAGCCGGGCGCCGGCAGCGATGTGATCAGCATGAAGCTCAAGGCTGAAGACAAAGGTGGCTACTACCTGCTCAACGGCAGCAAGATGTGGATCACCAACGGGCCGGACGCTGACACCCTGGTGGTCTATGCCAAGAGCGAGCCCGAGCTGGGTGCGCGCGGCGTCACCGCATTCCTGATCGAAAAGGGCATGAAGGGCTTCAGCATCGCGCAGAAGCTCGACAAGCTGGGCATGCGCGGCAGCCACACCGGCGAGCTGGTGTTCCAGAACGTGGAAGTGCCGGCGCAAAACATCCTGGGCGGCCTGAACAATGGCGCCCGCGTGCTGATGAGCGGGCTGGACTACGAACGCGCGGTGCTCACCGGCGGGCCGCTGGGCATCATGCAGTCGGTCATGGACAACGTCATTCCGTACATCCACGACCGCAAGCAGTTCGGCCAGAGCATTGGCGAGTTCCAGCTGATCCAGGGCAAGGTGGCCGACATGTACACCGTGCTGCAGGCCGGCCGCAGCTTTGCCTACACCGTGGCCAAGAACCTCGACCTGCTGGGCAGCGAGCATGTGCGCCAGGTGCGCAAGGACTGCGCGAGCGTCATCCTCTGGTGCGCCGAAAAAGCCACCTGGATGGCGGGCGAGGGCGTGCAGATCTTCGGTGGCAATGGCTACATCAACGAGTACCCGCTGGGCCGCCTGTGGCGCGATGCCAAGCTGTACGAGATCGGCGCCGGCACCAGCGAAATCCGCCGCATGCTGATCGGCCGCGAGCTGTTTGCCGAAACGATGTAGCAGGTAGTTCTGCGTATTGGGGCCCGCCGGATGATTGCGGGCGAAAATAGCGCCATGACCTCATCCATCCAGGATCTCTTCACCCACAACCGCGCCTGGGCTGCCCAGATGGAGCGCGATCGGCCCGGCTTTTTCACCGGGCTGATCCAGCAGCAGACGCCGCGGTACATGTGGATCGGCTGCTCTGACAGCCGGGTCCCGGCCAACCAGATCACCGGGCTGGAGCCTGGTGAGGTGTTCGTGCACCGCAACGTGGCCAATGTGGTGGTGCACTCCGACCTGAACGCGCTGTCAGCCATCCAGTACGCGGTGGAAATGCTCAAGGTCGAGGACATCATGGTGGTGGGCCATTACGGCTGCGGCGGGGTGATGGCGGCGCTGCATGGTGCGCGTATCGGCCTGGCCGACAACTGGATCCGCCACATCCAGGATGTGCGCGACCGTCACCGCGTGCTGCTGGACGGCCTGCCCGACGCCCAGCGTGCTGATGCGCTGGTGGACCTGAACGTGATCGAGCAGGTTGTCAACGTGTGTGTGAGCACCGTCATGGTGGACGCGTGGGCCAAGGGCCAGAAGGTGCGCATCCACGGCTGGGCGTTCGGCGTCCATGACGGCCTGCTGCAGGATCTGCGCATGACCGTGGCCAGCACCGACACCATCGAGCCGCTGTACCGCGCCGCCATTGCGGGCGTGGTGGCGGCCCGCCGCTGAGGACGGGCCATGTTTCCCACCCGTCTTGACGCCCCGCAGGCCTACGACATCGCCAAGGCGATGATGGATGGCTTCAACCGCCACTACCGGTTGTTCCGCACCGAGTCGGCCCGTGCCAAGCACCGCTTCGAGACGGCCGACTGGCATGGCCAGCAGCGCGCCCAGCGCGAACGCATCGAGTTCTACGACCTGCGCGTCAAGGAATGCACGATGCGGCTGGAAAAGGAGTTCAAGGCCGGTGCCCAGCCGATGGAGGTGTGGCAGCAGGTCAAGCTGCATTACATCGGCCTGCTGGTGGACCATCACCAGCCCGAGCTGGCCGAAACCTTCTTCAACTCGGTCACCACCAAGATCCTGCACCGCACGCACTTCCACAACGACTTCATCTTCGTGCGGCCGGCGGTCAGCACCGAGTACATCGAGAACGACGAGCCCGCCGCCACGCCGACTTACCGCGCCTACTACCCCACCCGCGAGACGCTGCAGGACACCATCGTCCGCATCATTGACAACTTCGGCCTGCAGCGCGAGTTTGAAGACCTGCCGCGCGACGCCGGCATGGTGCTGCAGGCCATGAGCGCGCGGTTGTCGCAGGCCAAGCTGCGCGCCAACTTCCAGATCCAGGTGTTGTCCAGCCTCTTCTTCCGCAACAAGGGCGCCTACGTGGTGGGCAAGATCATCAACGGCTTCAATGAAGTGGCCATTGCACTGCCGATCCTGCACAACCGGCAGGGCAAGCTCTACATTGATGCGGCGCTCTTCGGCGAGGACGACCTGCAGATGCTGTTCAGCTTTGCGCGGGCCTACTTCATGGTGGACATGGAGGTGCCCAGCGCCTACGTGCAGTTCCTGCGCAGCCTGATGCCGCGCAAGCCGCGCGCTGAAATCTACAACGCGCTGGGCCTGGCCAAGCAGGGCAAGACGCTGTTCTACCGCGACTTCCTCTACCACCTGAAGCACAGCAGCGACAAGTTCCGCATCGCGCCTGGCATCAAGGGCATGGTGATGCTGGTGTTTGACCTGCCGTCCTTCCCTTACGTGTTCAAGGTCATCAAGGACTACTACCCGCCGCAGAAGGACACCACGCGCGAGCAGATCAAGGGCAAGTACCTGCTGGTCAAGCAGCACGACCGCGTGGGCCGCATGGCCGACACGCTGGAGTACAGCGAGGTGGCCTTCCCGCGCGACCGGTTTGACGACGAGCTGATCGCCGAGATCGAGAAGTTCGCGCCGAGCCAGCTCGAGATCTCGGACCGCGACGGCGACGGCCAGACCGAGGTGATCCTCAAGCATGTCTACATCGAGCGGCGCATGATCCCGCTGAACATCTACCTGCAGGAGGCGTTTGACGCGGGGCTGGACACCGACGAACGCGCCCGCGACCAGGTGGAGCGCGCCGTGATCGAGTATGGCAACGCCATCAAGGACCTGGTGGCCGCCAACATCTTCCCGGGCGACATGCTTTGGAAGAACTTTGGCGTCACGCGCAACGGCAAGGTGGTGTTCTACGACTACGACGAGATCGAGTACATCACCGACTGCAACTTCCGCCGCGTGCCGCCGCCGCGCAACGAGGAAGACGAGATGAGCGGCGAGATCTGGTACAGCGTCGGCCCGCGCGATGTGTTCCCCGAGACGTTTGGCCCGTTCCTGCTGGGCAACGACGCCGTGCGCGAGGTGTTCATGAAGTACCACGCCGACCTGCTCGATGCGGCGTTCTGGCAAGGCCACAAGGAGCGCATCCAGGCCGGCCATGTGCATGACGTGTTTCCGTATGAACGCGAAAAGCGGTTTATCCATCTGAAGGAGAAAAGCAATGTCTGATTCCATCGTCATCGTGGGCGCGGCCCGCACCCCCATGGGCGGCTTCCAGGGCGACTTCGCCTCGCTGGCCGCGCACGACCTCGGCGGCGCTGCCATCCGGGCCGCCGTGGAGCGTTCGGGCGTGTCGCCCGAGCTGGTGACCGAAGTGCTGTTCGGCAACTGCCTGATGGCCGGCCAGGGCCAGGCCCCGGCCCGCCAGGCGGCCTTCAAGGGCGGCCTGCCCAAGAGCGCGGGCGCCGTCACGCTGAGCAAGATGTGCGGCTCGGGCATGAAGGCCGCGATGTTCGCGCACGACATGCTGCTGGCCGGCAGCCACGACGTGATGGTGGCCGGCGGCATGGAGAGCATGACCAACGCGCCCCACCTGCTGCTCAAGGGCCGCAGCGGCATCCGCATCGGCCATGACCGCATTTACGACCACATGATGCTCGACGGCCTGGAAGACGCCTACGAGCCCGGCCGTGCCATGGGCACGTTCGGCGAAGAGTGCGCCGCCAAGTACAACTTCAGCCGCGAGGCGCAGGACGCCTTCGCCACCGCCAGCGTGAACCGCGCCAAGGCCGCCACCGAGTCGGGCGCGTTCAAGGCCGAGATCACGCCGGTCACCGTCAAGGGCCGCGCCGGTGACACGGTGATCAGCATTGACGAAGGCCCGGGCAAGGTCAAGCTCGACAAGATCCCCACGCTCAAGCCCGCGTTCAAGAAAGACGGCACCATCACCGCCGCCAGCAGCTCAAGCATCAACGACGGCGCGGCCGCGCTGGTGATGATGCGCGCGTCCACCGCCGCCAAGCTGGGGGTGAAGCCGCTGGCCCGCATCGTGGCCCACGCCATGCATGCCCAGGAGCCGAACTGGTTCACCACCGCGCCGGTCGGCGCCACGCAGAAGGCACTGGCCAAGGCCGGCTGGAGCGTCAAGGACGTGGACCTGTGGGAAGTCAATGAAGCCTTTGCCGTGGTGCCCATGGCCCTGATGGAGGAGCTCAAGGTCAGCCACGACATCGTCAACGTCAATGGCGGTGCCTGCGCGCTGGGCCACCCCATCGGCGCCAGCGGCGCGCGCATCATGGTCACGCTGATCCACGCGTTGCAGGCCCGCGGCGGCAAGCGCGGCCTGGCCACGCTGTGCATCGGCGGCGGCGAAGGCACGGCGGTGGCACTCGAACTGCTATAAAAAACATAGCGCCTGACGCACGTTCCATGCGGGTTCCAGCCACTTTTGACCATGAGACCGGGTGAGCCATGTCAACCGTCCTGGTGATGGGGGCATCGCGTGGCATTGGCCTGGAGTTTGTGCGCCAGTACCGTGCTGCGGGTGCCCGCGTGCTGGCCACGGCGCGTGACGCTGCCGGCCTGGACCGGCTGGAGGCGCTGGGTGCCACGGCCATGCGGCTGGATGTGGCCAACCCGGCCAGCGTGAGCGGCCTGGCCTGGCAGCTCGACGGCGAGAAGATCGACATCGCCCTGTACGTGGCGGGCGTGATCGACCGCGCCGGTGCGACCACACCGCCGACGCGCGACACCTTCGACCACGTGATGCACACCAACGTGCTGGGCGCCATGCAGGCCTTGCCTCAGGTGGCGCCACTGGTGGAGGCTGCCGGCGGCCGCTTTGCCTTCATCAGCAGCCAGATGGCGCGCATTGGCGACGTCCCGGCCAGCAACAGCTGGACTTACCGCGTGAGCAAGGCCGCACTCAACATGGCCGTGGCCTCGGCCCAGCACGACTACCCTGGCGCCATTCTGGTGGCGCTGTCGCCGGGCTGGGTGCAAACCGACATGGGCGGTGCCGGCGCCCCCCTGAGCGTGCACGACAGTGTGGCCGCGATGCGCCGAACGCTCGCCAGCCTGACCCCTCAACACCGGGGCGCGTTCCTCGACCACGACGGCACGCGCTTCGCAACCTGGTAACCGACCATGCTCTTGACCCCTGACCAGGAAATGATCCGCGACGCGGTGCGCGCTTTCTCGAAGGAGCAGCTCTGGCCCCATGCCGCGCGCTGGGACAAGGAGCACCATTTCCCGAAAGAGGCGCACCAGGGCCTGGCGGCGCTGGGCGCCTATGGCATCTGCGTACCGGAGGAATTTGGTGGCGCCAACCTTGACTATGTGACCCTGGCGCTGGTGCTGGAGGAAATCGCCGCAGGCGACGGCGGCACCAGCACCGCCATCAGCGTGACCAACTGCCCCGTCAATGCCATCCTCATGCGGTACGGCAACGCGCAGCAGAAGAAGCACTGGCTGACCCGCCTCGCAAAGGGCGAACTGCTGGGCGCCTTCTGCCTGACCGAGCCGCATGTGGGCAGTGATGCGTCGGCCCTGCGCACCACGGCGGTGAAGGAAGCCGACAGCTATGTCATCAACGGCGTCAAGCAGTTCATCACCAGTGGGCAGAACGGCCATCTGGCCATCGTGATCGCCGTGACCGACAAGGCCGCCGGCAAGAAGGGCATGAGCGCGTTCCTCGTGCCCACTGACACGCCGGGCTATGTGGTGGCGCGGCTGGAAGACAAGCTGGGCCAGCACAGCAGCGACACCGCGCAGATCAATTTCGACCACTGCCGTATCCCGGCCGAGAACCGGATCGGCGAGGAAGGCGAAGGCTACAAGATCGCATTGAGCGCGCTCGAAGGCGGGCGCATCGGCATCGCAGCGCAGGCGGTGGGCATGGCGCGCAGCGCGCTCGAGGTGGCGATTGACTACGCCAAAGACCGCCAGAGCTTTGGCCAGGCCATCATCCAGCACCAGGCGGTGGGCTTTCGACTGGCCGACTGCGCGACCCGGCTTGAAGCCGCGCGCCAGCTCATCTGGCACGCGGCCAGCCTGCGCGACGCCGGCCGTCCCTGCCTGAAGGAGGCGGCGATGGCCAAGCTGTTTGCCAGCGAGGTGGCCGAGTCGATTTGCAGCGCCGCGATCCAGACGCTGGGCGGCTATGGTTACGTGAGCGACTTTCCCGTCGAGCGCATCTACCGCGACGTGCGGGTCTGCCAGATCTACGAGGGCACGTCCGACGTGCAGAAAATCATCATCCAGCGTGCGCTGGCCTGAAGGAGACTGTCATGCCGATCACCAAAGGGTTCCGTGCGCTGGTGGACGAAGCCATGGCGCAGGTCACCACCTACAGCGTGGCGCAGGTGCGTGAACGGTTGGCCGACCCGGCGGTGCAGATCGTGGACATCCGCGACGTGCGTGAACTGCAGGCCGAGGGCACCGTGGTGGGGGCGTACCATGCGCCGCGCTGCATGCTCGAGTTCTGGGTGGACCCGGACTCGCCGTACCACAAGAAGCTGTTTGCCGACGAGTCGCGCGAGTTCATCCTGTTCTGCGGCGCGGGCTGGCGCAGCGCACTGGCGGCCAAGACCCTGCAGGACATGGGCATGACCAATGTGGCCCACATCGAGGGCGGTTTTGGCGAATGGGTCAAGCAGGGCGCACCCACCGAGACCCTGGAAGCGCGCAAGGCGCGCAAGGCCTGATGGCACCAGACGCCTGCCCCTGTGGTGCGCTGGACGCACGTGGCAAGCCGGTGGCGCTGGCGCAGTGCTGCGGCCGGTACCTGGACGGCACGGTGGCGGCGCCCGACGCCCAGGCATTGATGCGGTCGCGCTACAGCGCCTTTGTGCTCGGCCGGACCGACTACCTGCGCGCCACCTGGCACCCCGACCATTGCCCCGCCGACCCCAGCCCCATGCCCGGTACCCGCTGGCTGGGTCTGGAGGTGCGCGGCCACCGCGTGCTGGACGACACCCATGCCGAGGTGGAATTCGTGGCCCGCTACCGGGTGGCCGGGCGGGGTGTGCGGCTGCATGAGCGCAGCCGTTTTGTGAAGCAACAGGGCCGCTGGCTCTATGTGGACGGTGATTTGCAATGACCCGATTCGACGCGGTGCTGTTTGACTGCGATGGCGTGCTGGTGGACAGCGAGCCCATCACCAACGGGGTGCTGCGCGACATGCTGGAAGAGCTGGGCTGGGTGCTGAGCCCGGCCGAGTGCATGCGCATCTTTGTCGGCAAGGCCGTCAAGGACGAGGTGGCGCTGATCGAAGCCAACACCGGCCAGCGCATCACCGATGACTGGATGGCGCAGTTCCGAGCCCGCCGCAACGAAGGCCTGTTGCGCGACGTCAAGCCCATCGCCGGGGCGGTGCAGGCGGCGGCAGCGCTGCATGAAGCGTTCCAGGGCCGCATTGCCTGCGCCAGTGGTGCCGACCGCTTCAAGGTCGAGCTGCAGATGGACAAGTGCGGGTTGATGCCGTACTTCCGCGGCCGCATCTTCAGCGGCCACGAGTTGCCGCGCTCCAAACCGGCCCCCGATGTGTACCTGGCCGCCGCCGCCGCGCTGGGGGTGGACCCGGCGCGTTGCGCGGTGGTGGAAGACACGGTCACCGGCGTCACCGCTGGCGTGGCGGCGGGCGCCACAGTGTGGGGCTACAGCCCGGCCGAGGCGGGGCACGACGCGCCCGCCGCGCTGCGCGCGGCCGGTGCGGTGCAGATCTTCACCGACATGGCGCAGCTGCCCGCGCTGTTGCGCGCCAGCAGCGCCTGAACCTGCATGAAGGCCGCCGCCGTCACGCCCATCGCCTTTGTGCGCATGCTGCTGATGGCCTACGCCAAGTACGGCGTGGACCCGGCGGCGGCGCTGGCGCGGGCCCAGATCTCGCCCGCGCTGGTGGGCAAGGCCGGGGCCATGGTCACGTCCTGGCAGCTGCAGGTGCTGGCCGGTGAGGCCATGCGCGAGCTGGACGACGAGGCCCTGGGCTGGTTTTCGCGCCGGCTTCCCTGGGGCAGCTATGTGATGCTGCTGCGCGCCTCACTCACCTCGCCCAACCTCGGCGTGGCGCTCAAGCGCTGGCTGCGCCACCACAACCTGCTGACCGACGACATCGTGCTTTCGCTGCATGTGGCCGGCGATGTGGCCACGGTGGCGCTGGTGGAGCGGCGGCTCGACCCGGCCATGCGCGAGTTCTGCCTGGTCACGCTGCTGCGCAACATCCATGGCATCAGCTGCTGGCTGGTGGACTCGGGCATTGCACTCGAAGGCGTGGCGTTTCCGTTTGCCGCGCCCAACCATGCGGCGGTGTACCCCTTGCTGTTTCCGGGGCCGGTGCACTTTGGCGCCCTGCATGCCGAGCTGAGCTTTGACGCGCGCTACCTGGGCCTGCCGCTGCGGCGCGACGACAAGGCCTTGCGCGCGCTGGTGCCGCAGGCGTTGTCGCTGGTGGTGCGGCCCTACAAGCGCGACCGGCTGCTGGTGCAGCGCGTGCGCATGCTGCTGCAGGAGCAGCCGGGCGCAGCCACCGCTGAAGCCCTGGCGCATGCGCTGGCCATGTCGCCGCGCACGCTGCACCGCCAGCTGCAGGAAGAAGGCGCCTCGCTCCAGGCGCTGAAGGACGAAGTGCGGCAGGAGCAGGCCATGCACCTGCTGCGCCGCACGGCGCGGCCGGTCAAGCAGGTGGCGCAGGCGGTGGGGTTTCGCAGCGAAAAAAGCTTCTCGCGGGCGTTCCGCGACTGGACGGGCGAGACGCCCGCCGACTACCGCCGCAAGGGTTTGCCCGCCTGAGGCGTGCCGATTTTGGTGGCAGGATTTGCTACCTTTGTGACGGCCCGGGCGCCGGGCCAGCTTCTATGCTTCCAGCAGCCGTGCAAATGCCGGCGCACGCATTCCGAGGACCCGACCGCATGACCACGCTAGAGACCAAGCTCAACGCCCGCTCCGCCGACTTCCAGGCCAACGCCGCTGCCATGCAGGCGCTGGTGGACGACCTGGCGGCCCAGGTGGCCAAAGCGGCCGCAGGGGGTGGTGAAGCCGCCCGCGCCAAGCATGTGGCCCGTGGCAAGCTGCTGCCGCGCGACCGGGTGCAGATGCTGCTGGACCCGGGCACGCCGTTCCTGGAAATCGCGCCGCTGGCCGCACACGCCATGTACCTCAACAAGGACGGCGTGGGCGACGCGCCCTGCGCCGGCGTGATTGCGGGCATTGGCCGCGTGAGCGGGGTGGACTGCATGATCGTGTGCAACGACGCCACGGTGAAGGGCGGCACCTACTACCCCATGACGGTCAAGAAGCACCTGCGCGCGCAGGAGATCGCCATGCAGAACCACCTGCCCTGCATCTACCTGGTGGACTCGGGCGGCGCCAACCTGCCCAACCAGGACGAGGTGTTCCCCGACCGCGACCACTTTGGCCGCATTTTCTACAACCAGGCCAACATGTCAGCCCAGGGCATTGCGCAGATCGCGGTGGTCATGGGCAGCTGCACCGCCGGCGGTGCCTATGTGCCCGCCATGAGCGACGAAACCATCATCGTCAAGAACCAGGGCACCATCTTCCTGGGCGGCCCGCCGCTGGTGAAGGCGGCCACCGGCGAAATTGTCAGTGCCGAAGACCTGGGCGGTGGCGACGTGCACACGCGCCTGTCGGGCGTCGCCGACCATCTGGCGCAAAACGACCCGCACGCGCTGGCGCTGGCGCGTCAGGCCGTGGCCACACTGCGCAACACCAAGAACCCCGATGTGCAGTTGCGCGAGCCGCGCCCGCCGAAGTTCGACAGCCGCGAGCTGTACGGCGTGATTCCCACCGACACGCGCAAGCCCTATGACGTGCGCGAAATCATTGCGCGTATCGTGGATGCGTCGGAGTTCCACGAGTTCAAGCAGCGCTTCGGTGCCACGCTGGTGTGTGGCTTTGCACACATTGAAGGCATGCCCGTCGGCATCATTGCCAACAACGGCATTTTGTTCAGCGAATCCGCCCAGAAGGGCGCGCACTTCATCGAGCTGTGCTGCCAGCGCAAGGTGCCCTTGGTGTTCCTGCAGAACATCACCGGCTTCATGGTGGGGCGCAAGTACGAAAGCGAAGGCATTGCGCGCCATGGTGCCAAGATGGTCACCGCTGTGGCCACCGCCAGCGTGCCCAAGTTCACCGTGATCATCGGCGGCAGCTACGGCGCCGGCAACTACGGCATGTGTGGCCGCGCCTACAGCCCGCGCTTCCTGTGGATGTGGCCCAACGCACGTATCTGCGTCATGGGCGGCGAGCAGGCTTCGGGTGTGCTGGCGTCCGTCAAGCGCGACGGCATCGAGGCCAAAGGCGGCAGCTGGAGCGCCGAAGAAGAGGCGAAGTTCAAGCAACCCATCCTCGACCAGTTTGCCCACCAATCGCACCCGTACTACAGCAGCGCCCGCCTGTGGGACGACGGCGTCATCGACCCCGCCGACACACGCCGCGTGCTGGCACTGGGCCTGAGCGCTGCGCTGAATGCGCCGATTCCCGAGCCGAAGTTCGGTGTGTTCCGCATGTAAGGCGCCCATGAGCAATACCTCCATCTACGACACCCCCGACCACGAACTCCTGCGCGATCAGGTGGCGCGCTTCATTGCGCGCGAAGTGGAGCCCCATGCCGACGGCTGGGAAGAGCAGGGCTTTGTGCCGCGCGAAGTGCTGCGCCGCATGGGCCAGGCCGGCCTGTTCGGCCTGATGTATGAGGAAGCCTATGGTGGCGCCGGTGGCGACGCCATGACCAACCTGGTGTTTGCCGAGGCGCTGAGCCAGTCCACCTACGCCGGCTTCATCATCACCGTGCTGGTGCACACTGATATGGCCAGCCCGCACCTGCACCACGCGGGCACACCTGCACAAAAAGAAAAGTACCTGAAGAAGGTGATTGCCGGCGAGCTGATCACGGCCGTGGGCATCACCGAGCCCGGCGCCGGCTCGGACGTGGCGGGCATCCGCACCAGTGCGCGCCGCGAGGGCGATGAATGGGTCCTCAACGGCACCAAGATGTTCATCACCAACGGTGTGCATGCCGACCTGTACTTCGTGGCGGCCAAGACCGGCCCGGGCAAGCGCGACATGTCGATCTTCATCGTGGAGAAGGGCACGCCCGGCTTCAGCGTGGGCCGTGCGCTCAAGAAGACGGGCTGGCTGAGTTCCGACACCGCCGAGCTGGTGTTAGACAACGTGCGCATTCCGGCCGGCAACCTGCTGGGCGAAGAAGGCAAGGGCTTCTATTCGGTGATGAAGAACTTCCAGACCGAGCGCATTGCCCTGGGTGCCATGGCGGTGGGCCATTGCCAGCAGGCACTGAAGCTCACGCTGGACTACGTGCGCCAGCGCCAGGCCTTCGGTGGCCCGTTGTGGGACCAGCAGACCATCCGCCAGCGGCTGTCGATGCTGGACGCCAAAACGCGCGCGGCGCGCCAGTTCATGTACCACTGCGCCTGGCGCGTGACCCAGGGGCATGACATCGTGCAGGACGTGTCGATGCTCAAGGCCCTGACGGGTGAGCTGGTCAACGAGGTGGTGCAGACCTGCCAGCAGTTCCACGGCGGCATGGGCTTCATCCGCGAAACCGCGATCGAGCGGCTCTGGCGCGACGCGCGCGTGCTGGCCATCGGCGGCGGCGCGACGGAAGTGATGCTGGAAGAAGTGGCCAAACGGTACTGAAAGCCTGACGATGAAACACCTGGAACTGGGCTTCGCCCATGGCGTGGCCACCGTCACGCTGAACCGGCCCGAGGTTCGCAACGCCTTCAACGAGGAGGTGATTGCCGAACTCACGCGGGTCTTCGCCGACCTGTCCGCGCGCAGCGACCTGCGCTGCGTCATGCTGGCCGCCAACGGTCCGGCGTTCTGTGCGGGCGCCGACCTGAACTGGATGCGCGCCATGGCCGGCTATAGCTGGGACCAGAACCGGGCCGACGCACAGAAGCTGGCCGACATGCTCCACACGCTGGACCAGTGCCCGCTGCCCATCGTGGGCCGCGTTCAGGGCGACTGCTACGCCGGCGGTATGGGGCTGGCGTCCATCTGTGACGTTCTCGTGGCGTCGGAGAACGTCACCTTCTGCCTGTCTGAAGCGAGGCTGGGTCTGCTGCCCGCCACTATCGCCCCCTACGTTGTGCGGGCCATGGGTGCTCAGGCGGCGCGCCGCTACTTCACGACGGCCGAGCGCTTCAGCGCCGCGCAGGCCCAGGCGATGGGCATGGTGCATGAGCTGTGTACCAGCGCCGAACTCGACGCGCGTGTGGCCGGCATCGTTGCAACGCTGGTGGCCAATGGCCCGGCAGCCGTGCGCGCCTGCAAAATGCTGGTGCGCGACGTGGCGGGCCAGCCCATCACCGACGCGTTGCGAGCCGAGACCGCGCGCCGCATTGCCGACATTCGCGCGAGCGACGAAGGGCGCGAAGGTGTCGCGTCGTTCCTGAACAAGCGCAAACCGGCCTGGCTGACGGCATGAACCTTGCACATACTCTGATGGCCGGCTTGGCCCTGATGGCTGGCCTCGCCGCGGCGCAGCCGGCGGTACAACCTGTCGCATCCGTGCCGGAACCGCAAAGCCAGTGGCTGGCCGAAGCTTCGCAGCGGCTGGACCAGGCATTTCGTCCCTTCTGTCGCGAACTGTCGCCGCAAGGCCGCTGCGCGCCCGTGCCGTTTGCGACCGAACGCCGCGGACTGGACAGCGTGGAAGAACACAACAGCCGTCGTACCGGCTTGTTCGCAGGCGCGCTTTCCGCGTTCCAGACGGAGTCCGAATTAGCGGCGCTGCTGGCGCAGCACGCCGCGTTCGCCATTCTGTGGGAACGCAGCGCTGGCCGCGTGTTCACGTCGGCGCGGCGCAACTATTTCGCTGCGTCCGATACCGTCCAGGCCGATGCAGCAGCCCTGGCAGCGCTGTTTGCGGCGGGGTATGACCCCGCCGTGTACCTGCCCACGCTGCTAAAAGTCCGTTCGATGCTGCTAGCGCAGCCGCCTGTACTTGTTTATCACAACACACCGCAGCCAGGCCTGTTGTCGCCAGCTGGCGAGGTCAGCGACGAGCGCAGGCAGTACGTCGAGCAAGGGAGCTTGGCGCTTCGTTCCGGTGGCTTCGCCGCATACCTGGTGGCGTTGAAGGTGCCGGAATCGGCGCGTATTCTGGGTGTGCTGGCTACCACGGGCCAAGCGCAAGCCGCCGTCCCGTTGCCGGATGTGAGCGATGTCGCGAACGTCCCTTACCTGAAGAGCGAAGAAGCCCGTGCGGCGTACGAACGCTGGTTGCAGCGTCCCCTGCCGCGCGCCTTTGTCGTGCATCCCGGCGGACACTGGACCGCCAGCGCGGGCCGCCCCGACGCCAGCGAACGCGCACTGCGCAACTGCGTGGAAAAGCGCGGCGCCGATTGCGCGCTTTATGCCGTTGACAACACCGTGGTCTGGCAGGCTGATCCGGCTCGCCGCATCACGCTGGACCGGCTGGTGCCGGTGGCCAAGCCCTGAGACGCCACCCGTGGATACCCCGTACCACTTGCTCGACACGCCGCAACTGCTGGCGCTGGCTGCCGCCCTGGGCTGGGCCAGCGGCTTGCGCTTGTACGCGGTGCTGTTCATCACCGGTGCGGCGGGCTTCCTGGGCTGGGTGGCGCTGCCGCCCGGGCTGCAGATGCTGATGCACCCGGCCGCCCTGGGCGCCAGCGGCCTGCTGTGCTTCGTGGAGTTCTTTGCCGACAAGATTCCGCTGGTCGACAGCCTCTGGGACGTGGCGCACACACTGATCCGCATTCCGGCGGGCGCGGCGCTGGCCGCCGCTGCGTTGGGGGCCGACGGCGCCACCGCCGGCTGGGTGGCCGCCCTGCTGGGGGGCACGCTGGCAGCCACGTCGCATGCCACCAAGATGACCACACGCGCGGCGGTGAACACCTCGCCCGAGCCGTTTTCCAACATCGCGGTGTCCCTGGCCGAGGATGGCCTGGTGGTGGCCGCGCTGTGGCTGGCCACCACCCACCCGATGGTGTTTGGTGGGGCGCTGGTACTCACCGTGTTGGCCATGGTGCTGACGCTGGTGCTGTTGTTCAAGTTTTTCAAGGCAGTGGCGCGTCGTGTCGCTGCATTCTTCTCGGGCGCTGCGTCGCCGCAAGGAACCTGAATGTTCAAGAAAATCCTGATTGCCAACCGGGGCGAGATCGCCTGCCGCGTGGCCGCCACCGCCCGCCGCATGGCGGTGAAAACCGTGGCTGTGTATTCCGATGCCGACGCGCATGCCAAGCATGTGGCGGCGTGCGACGAAGCGGTGCACATCGGCGGCAGCGCGCCGCGCGACAGCTACCTGCGCTGGGAAAAGATCATTGAAGCCGCCAAGGCCACCGGCGCGCAGGCCATTCACCCCGGCTACGGCTTCCTGAGCGAGAACGAAGAGTTTGCCCAGGCCTGTGCCGCTGCAGGCCTGGTGTTCATCGGCCCGCCGGCGTCGGCCATCCAGGCCATGGGCCTGAAGGCCGAATCCAAACAGCTCATGGAAAAGGCCGGCGTGCCGCTGGTGCCGGGCTACCACGGTGCCGGGCAGGACCCGGCGATGCTCAAGGCCGAGGCCGACCGCATTGGCTACCCGGTGCTCATCAAGGCCAGCGCCGGTGGCGGTGGCAAGGGCATGCGTGCGGTGGACAAGGCGGAAGACTTTGACGCCGCCCTGGCGTCCTGCAAGCGAGAGGCCAAAAACAGTTTTGGCGACGACGCGGTGCTGATCGAGAAATACGTCCAGCGCCCGCGCCACATCGAGATCCAGGTGTTTGGCGACACTCTGGGCAACTACGTGTACCTGTTCGAGCGCGACTGCTCCGTGCAGCGCCGCCACCAGAAGGTGCTGGAAGAAGCGCCGGCGCCCGGCATGACGCCGGCCATGCGCCAGCAGATGGGCGAGGCTGCAGTGGCAGCGGCGCGCGCCGTGAACTACGTGGGCGCCGGCACGGTGGAATTCATCGTGGAACAGAAGCCGGACGGCACCATGAGCTTCTTCTTCATGGAAATGAACACTCGGCTGCAGGTGGAGCACCCGGTGACCGAGGCCATCACCGGGCTGGATCTGGTGGAGTGGCAGCTGCGCGTGGCCAGCGGCGAGCCGCTGCCGCTGAAGCAGGAAGACCTGCGCATCACCGGCCATGCCATCGAGGCGCGCATCTGCGCCGAGAACCCTGACAACAATTTCCTGCCGGCTACCGGCACGCTGGCCGTGTACCGCAAGCCTGTCTGTACCGCGTTTGAAAGAAGCTTTGTGCGCGTGGACGATGGCGTGCGTGAAGGCGACGCCATCAGCCCGTTCTACGACTCCATGATTGCCAAGCTCATCGTGCACGGCGCCACCCGCGCCGAGGCGCTGGCACGGCTGGACGAAGCACTGGCGCGCACCCACATCGTGGGCCTGGCCACCAACGTGCAGTTCCTGCGCCATGTGGTGCGCAGCCCCTCGTTCGCGCAGGCCAACCTGGACACGGCGCTGATCCCGCGCGAACAGGCCGTGCTGTTCCACCAGGAGCCGGTGGGCCTGCCGCTGGCGGCGGCCGCTGCCGTGGCGCAGGCGCTGCTGGATGAAAAGGCCGCCGAGGGGCCTGACCCGTTCAGCCGCCGCGATGGCTGGCGCTCGCATGGCATCACCGTGCGGCGCTTTGCGTTTGAGTTCCACGGTGAGCCGGCGCCGGCCGAGCTGAGCTACCTGCACGACGGTGCCCTGCACCTGAGTGTGGGCGGTGCGGCGGGCCCGCTGTGGTTTGCCATGACGCCGCAGGGGCTGGACGTGCAGTTCGCCGGGCAGCGCGCCACCGTGGCCGTGTACGCGCAGGGCGAGACCGACCATGTGTTCGCCCCGCAGGGGGCCACCCAGATCCTGAACATCGACCTGCTGGCCCATGCCGGCGAGGCCCATGCCGAAGCCGGCCGCCTGACGGCGCCGATGCCGGGCAAGGTGGTGTCGTTTGCGGTGAAGGCCGGCGACCCGGTCCGCAAGGGCCAGGCGCTGGCCGTGATGGAAGCCATGAAGATGGAGCACACCATCGCCGCGCCCGCCGACGGCACCGTGGCCGAGCTGTTGTACGCGCCGGGTGACCAGGTGGCCGAGGGCGCCGAACTGCTCAAGATCGCCGCCTCACAATAGCGGCATGCTAATCACTTTTTGCTGCAGCAACACCAAAGCGGCTCCCTGGCTGGAAGGCTTCCGCGCCCAACTGCCGGGTGTGGACATCACCGAATGGGCCCCCGGCGCGCCGCAGGCCGACCACGCCGTGGTCTGGGCGCCGCCCCAGCAGTTTCTGGACGAGCAGCCGGCGCTTCGGGGCATCTTCAACATTGGCGCGGGCGTGGACGCTTTGCTCAAGCTGCGGCTGCCGCCCGGCGCGGTGCTGGTGCGGCTGGACGACGCAGGCATGTCGGTGCAGATGGCCGAGTTTGTCTGCCACGCATTGATCCGCCACTTCCGTGAATTCGACGGGTACGAGGCCGATGTGGCCGCTGGCAAGTGGTCGTACCGCAAGCCGCGGCTGCGCGCGGAGTTTCCGGTGGGCGTCATGGGCCTGGGCGTGCTGGGCGAGCGCGTCGCGCGCACCGTGGCGCAGTTTGACTTTCCGGTCAACGGCTGGAGCCGCACGCCCAAGGCGTTGGACGGGGTGCGCGGGTTTGCCGGGATGGCGCAGCTCCCTGACTTCCTGGCCGCATCGCGCGTGCTGGTCTGCCTGCTGCCGCTCACGCCCGAGACGCAAGACATCCTGAACCGCGACACCCTGGCGCGGCTGCAGCCCGGCGGCTATGTGATCAACGTGGCACGCGGCGCCCATGTGGTGGACGACGACCTGCTGGCCCTGCTGGACAGCGGCCACCTGGCCGGCGCCACGCTGGACGTGTTCCGCACCGAGCCACTGCCGGCAGAGCACCCGTTCTGGCGCCACCCCAAAATCACCGTCACACCCCACACCTCGGCCCGCACCCTGCGCGAAGAGAGCATCGCGCAGATTGCGGGCAAGATACTGGCCTTGCAGCGCGGAGAACCCATCGCCGGTGTGGTGGACCCTGCGCGCGGATACTAGGAACTGATATGAAACTGCCTTCCAGAGTCAAGATTGTCGATGTAGGCCCGCGCGACGGCCTGCAGAACGAAAAGCAGCCAGTGCCGGCCGAAGTCAAGATCGGCCTGGTGCACCGCCTGCAGGACGCGGGCCTCACCGAAATCGAGGTCACCAGCTTCGTCAGCCCCAAGTGGGTGCCCCAGATGGCCGACAACGCCGAAGTGATGGCCGGCATCCAGCGCAAGCCGGGCGTGCGCTACTCGGTGCTCACGCCCAACATGAAGGGTTTTGAGGCGGCGGTGGCCCCGGCCCGGGCGTTCTGGCCCGACGAGATCGTGGTGTTTGCCGCCGCGAGCGAGGCCTTCAGCCAGAAGAACATCAACTGCTCCATCGCCGAGAGCATCGAGCGCTTTGCACCCGTGGTGGAAGCGGCCCGCGCCAAGGGCATTTTTGTGCGGGGCGCCATCTCGTGTGCCGTGGGTTGCCCGTATGAGGGCGAGATTCCGGTCGAGCGGGTGGACCTGGTGGCCCGGCTGCTCAAGCAGATCGGCGTGCAGCATGTGGGCGTGGCCGACACCATTGGCGTGGGCACCCCCGTCAAGGTGCAGCGCGCCATGGAGGCTGCCCTCAAGCACTATGCGCTGGACGACGTGTCGGGCCACTTTCACGACACCTACGGCCAGGCGCTGGGCAACACCCTGGCCACGCTGGAGCTGGGCGTGTGGCAGTACGACACCTCGTCGGCCGGCCTGGGCGGCTGCCCCTATGCCAAGGGCGCCACTGGCAACGTGGCCACGGAAGACGTGGTTTACATGCTGCACGGCATGGGCATCGAGACCGGCATTGACCTCGATAAGCTCATCGACGCGGGCAAATACATCAGCGACCAGCTCGGCCGCAAGCCCAACTCGCGCGCGTCCACCGCCATCCTGAACAAGCGCGCGGGCTGACGCAGCATGCGCTTCATTCCGGCACCCCGCCACCTCTCGGCGCATGTGCTCGGGGTGACGGTGCTGCACACCACCCAGGCACAGGCGGTGACCACGCCGGCTCACGCTCTGGGCATCTTCACGCTGGTGTACCGTGGCGCGCTGCAGGCCGGCGCACAAGTGGCCAGCGCTGGCGCATTGCTGGGGCAGGGCAGCGCCACCACCGCGCGCGGGGTGGTGGCCAGCCCGGGCACCGTGGCCGCCAGCCTGCTGTGCCGCGCCAGCATCCTGCCGCTGCTGTCGGGCGAGCCAGCGTCGCAGTTCACCGACGCGGCGGTGCCCGCCCATCTGGTCGGGCTGGATGCAGGGGCCTTGCTCGACCGCCTGGGCCCCGGCCCGTCGGACGACGCATTGGCCTCAGCCTTGTTCGCGCAGGTGGCGCAGGCCTTGCGCGCGGCCCGGGTTGCGCGGGCCAGTGCCACCCGCTTTGCCCGCGATCTGGCGGGCTGGGCCCAGGGCGGGCTGTGCGGCCGGCCTGAGGGCTGGAGCGAACGCCAGTGGCAGCGGGCCTGCCAGGCCGAGCTGGGCACCACGCCGGTGTTACTGCAGCGCCTGCACCGCCTGCATGCCAGTGTGCGCGGCCGCCTGGTGCACGGCAGCGAGCCGCTGGCGCAGCACGCCGTAGAGGCGGGTTTTTTTGACCAGTCGCACATGGCGCGCGAATACCGGCTGCTCGCCGGCGCCGCGCCCCGCCATGGCCTTGCCAGTGGCAACCACACCGCCGCGGCCATGGGTCTGGGCGCCAGCGAACTGGCGCCACGCTTTTTTGCCCGCTGAAGGCTTGTCGGATTTTTCCAAGACGGGCGCAGCCGCACGCGGCACCATGCCGGGCATGACTGATGCAATCGAAGCAGGCGTCCGGGTGCTGGCCCCGCCGGAGGCTGTGTACGCGATCTGGGCCGACGTGCCCCACTGGCCCGAATGGGACCCCGACACCCGCCAGGCCTTTCTGGACGGTCCGCTCGCCGTGGGCGCCCGGGGGCGCCTGACGCCGCGCAAGGGCTTTGCGGTGCGCATGGTGGTGGTGGATGCGGTGCCCGGCGAGCGGTTCACGGTGGAGTGCCCGGTGCTGGGCAATGTGATGCGGTTCGAGCACCTGCTGCAGCCCGTGCCCGGCGGAGTGCACGTGATCCACCGCGTGTCGTTCCACGGCTGGCTGGCGGGTTGGCTGCGGCGCACCGTGGGGCGTGATGTGGAGCAAGGTCTGCCCATCACGTTGCAGCGGCTCAAGGCCCGCGCCGAGCAGGGCAGGGGCCTTGCCGCGTAAGATTGGCGGCATGTGTGGAGCTGAACTGACATCCCTGCCCGAGAGCGTGCAGCGCGTGGCCCGCGTGCTGCAGGACAAGGGCCACCCGCATCTGCCGCGCATGCTGGACGACGCCGCGCGCACCGCTCAGCAGGCGGCCGATGCGCTGGGCATTGGTGTGGGCCAGATCGCCAAGAGCATCATCTTCCGGCGCAAGAGCGACGACGCGGCCGTGCTGGTCATCACCTCGGGCGACCGCCGGGTCGATGAAAAAAAGGTCGACGCGCTGGTTGGCAAAACCGGCCGGGCCGACGCGGAGTTTGTGCGCAGCAAGACGGGCTATGCCATCGGCGGTGTGCCGCCGCTGGCCCACGCCACCCCGCCGGTGACGCTGATCGACCGCGAGCTGCTGCGCTTTGACGAAGTCTGGGCCGCGGCCGGCCACCCGCATGGCGTGTTCCGCCTGCACCCGCAAGACCTGGCCACCCTGACCGGTGCGCCGCTGGCCGATGTGGTGCAGGTGCCGGAGCCCGGTGCATGACAGGTGCTACAGAATTGATAGCGGCTCACGCAGCGTTGGTGCGGGCTGGCGGCCAAAATGTGCCTTCACCCTGCCTGTCGGTGTGCCGCATGTCGCCCGCGTCCGAGCTGTGCGAAGGCTGCTTTCGCACGCTCGATGAAATCGCCGCCTGGAGCCGCATGGGCGACGACGACAAGCGCGCCGTCTGGGCCCTGATCGCGCAGCGCGCGGAGGCCGCCGCGTGAAGACGCTCACCTTCTACCTGGACTTCATCTCGCCCTACGCCTACCTGGCGTTCGAGCGCTTGCCCGTCGCACTGCAAGGCCTGAGCTATGCGGTGGACTACAAGCCCGTGCTGTTTGCCGGCCTGCTCAAGCACCATGGCCAGCTGGGCCCGGCCGAGATCGCCGGCAAGCGCGAATGGACGTACCGCCAGGTGCTGTGGCAGGCCCATCACCACGGCGTGCCCATGCAGATGCCGGCCGCGCACCCGTTCAACCCGCTGGCCCTGCTGCGGCTGGCGCTGGCCAGTGGCGACGGCACCGGCCGCGCCAACCGCCATGTGTGCGAGACCGTCTTCCGCCATGTCTGGCGCGGCGGCGCCGACGCGGCCGACGCCACGCGACTGCAGGCCCTGCACACGGCGTTGCAGCCCGCACGCGACCCGGCGTCGGACGAGGTCAAGGCCCTGCTCAAACGCAACACCGACGACGCCATTGCGCAGGGCCTGTTTGGCGTGCCCACCGTGGTGGTGGACGACAAGCCCTTCTGGGGCTTCGACGCCCTGCCCATGCTGCGGGCCTGCATCGAAGGCGACGACTGGTTTGCCCGTGAATGGCACGCCGCCGCGGCGCGCCCGGCGGCCGTGGTGCGCCCGGGCAAGGGTTAACGCGGCCCGCGCGGGCCGGTTCGCCGCATCATGAAAAGCGGCCCAAGGGTTTCACCCTAGTCTGTCAGAAACACGTCCGTTTGGCGCAAGCCAGCGTTGGTTTCACGTCAGAGCAGGGTCAGAGCCATCTCCAAGAATTGCTGCAGGCCTCCATGTCGGGGGCTGCAACCCTTCCGGAGACAAAACCATGTCCACAACAGCCGTCGCCCGGCCGATGACGCCCGAGGAGAAGAAGGTTATCTTCGCCTCGTCACTCGGCACTGTATTCGAGTGGTACGACTTCTACCTCTACGGTTCGCTCGCCGCCATCATTGCCAAGCAGTTCTTCAGCGGGCTGGATGCAGGCTCTGCCTTCATCTTCGCGCTGCTGGCCTTTGCGGCGGGTTTCATCGTCCGCCCGTTCGGCGCCATCTTCTTTGGCCGCCTGGGCGACATGATCGGCCGCAAATACACCTTCCTGGTCACCATCCTGATCATGGGCCTGTCGACCTTCATCGTCGGCATCCTGCCCACCTACGCCAGCATCGGCGTGGCGGCGCCCATCATCCTGATCGTGCTGCGCCTGCTGCAGGGCCTGGCGCTCGGCGGTGAATACGGTGGCGCCGCCACCTATGTGGCCGAGCACTCGCCCCAGGGCAAGCGCGGTGCCTACACGTCGTGGATCCAGACCACCGCCACGCTCGGCCTGTTCCTGAGCCTGATGGTCATTCTGGGCACCCGCACCGTCATCGGTGAAGCGGCATTCGCCGACTGGGGCTGGCGCGTTCCGTTCATCGTGTCCATCCTGCTGCTGGCCATCTCGGTCTGGATTCGCCTGTCGATGAATGAATCGCCCGCGTTCGCCAAGATGAAGGCCGAGGGCAAGACCTCCAAGGCGCCGCTGTCCGAATCCTTCGGCCAGTGGAAGAACCTGAAGATCGTCATCCTGGCGCTGGTGGGCCTGACCGCCGGCCAGGCCGTGGTCTGGTATTCGGGCCAGTTCTACGCGCTGTTCTTCCTGACGCAGGCGCTTAAGGTTGACGGCGCTGCCGCCAACATCTATGTGGCCGTCTCGCTGCTGATCGGCACGCCGTTCTTCATCATCTTCGGCACCCTGTCCGACAAGATCGGCCGCAAGCCCATCATCATGGCTGGCTGCCTGCTGGCCGTGCTGACGTACTTCCCGGTGTTCGAGGCGCTGACCAAGGCCGCCAACCCCGACCTGTACGCCGCCCAGCAGAAGAACAAGGTGGTCGTGACGGCCGACCCGGCCGAGTGCTCGTTCCAGTTCAACCCGACGGGTACCGTCAAGTTCACCAGCTCGTGCGACATCGCCAAGCAGGTGCTGGCCGGTGCATCCGTGAGCTACGAAAACGCGCCCGCCGCCGCCGGCACGCCCGCCAGCATCAAGATTGGCGACACCGTGATCCCGGGCTACACCAGCAAGGGCATCCCGGCCGATGATGCCAAGAAGAAGGACGCCGAGTTCAAGAAGGCCGTGGCTGACGCCCTGAAGACCGCCGGCTACCCCGCCAAGGCCGACATGGCCAAGGTCGACAAGGTGATGGTCATCGCCATCCTGACGTACCTGGTGATCCTGGTGACCATGGTGTACGGCCCGATCGCCGCCATGCTGGTGGAAATGTTCCCCACCCGCATCCGCTACACGTCCATGAGCCTGCCGTACCACATTGGCAACGGCTGGTTCGGCGGCCTGCTGCCCACCACGGCGTTCGCCATCGTGGCGCAGACCGGCAACATGTACAACGGTCTCTGGTACCCGATCATCATCGCCGCCATGACGCTCGTCATCGGCACGCTGTTCGTCAAGGAAACCAAGGACGTGGACATCTACGCCAAGGACTGAAAAGTCTCCCACCCCCCGAAGCGGCCTGCGGCCGCCTCCCCCCAGGGGGCGCCACCAGCGGCCCGGCAAAGCCGGTTCCGCGGTGGCACTTGAATGGGGTTTTGCTCAAGGGCCCGCAACCCGGGCCTTTCGGCAAGAGACTCAACGGAGAAATGTCATGTGGAAAATCGCCGTCGGCTTTGCCGTCTTTGCCGCCGTGGCCCTGTTCGTGATCGTCAAGGGCGGTGACTCGCTCGACATGAGCGGCGAAAAGCACGGCGGTGATGCCTTGCACGCGCCGGCCGCCGCGCCAGCCGCCAGCGCCGCAAGCGCCACCAGCAAGTAGCCAGGCAAGGCCGCGCACCCGGCCACAGGAGAGCAGTGCCATGAAGTACGCGAAGACGACTGAGGGGCAACAGGCATTCAAGGACCGCTCGGTCGCGCTGTCGGCGCGCCAGCGCTCGGCGTTCATCCTGTTTGACGGCCAACGCACCGTGACCGAGGTGCTGACCGCCGCGCAGGGCCTGGGCCTGACCCAGGAAGACGTGGACTACCTGGTGGGCATGAACCTGCTGGCGCCCGTGGCCGTTACGGCCCCGGCCCCGGCGCCGGCGCCTGCGCCCGCCGCTGCACCGGCTGCCGACGTGCACGCCGTGCCACCCGCCGAACGCTACCGCGTGGCCTACCCCATGGCGGTGCAGCTCACAGCCGGCATGGGCCTGCGCGGTTACCGCCTGAGCCTGGCCGTGGAGTCAGCCGGCGACGCCGATGCCTTGCTGGCCTTGTTGCCCCGCATCCAGGAGGCCGTGGGCGTGGAGAAGTGCCGCGCGCTGGAAGCCGTGCTGCGCAGCTAGGGCGCCATGCGCCTGCGCGCCAGCGTGGCCCGCCTTACGGCAGATCGACCGTGACCCGCTTGATACGCGCCCCCGCACCGGTCTTGATGGCCACGGCCGACTTGGGTGCCTGGAAGTGCCTGGCCACCCGGGCTACCAGCTCGGCATTGGCCTTGCCATCCACGGGCGGGGACTTGAGCGTTGCCGAGAACGAGCCGTCGCCCAGCGCCTCCAGCGCACTCTCGCGGCCGTTAGGCCGCACCTTGACCAGGATCACGCGCATAGTGCTGCGCCACACAGCGGCGGCAAATGCAGGCCTTGTTCTGCAGGGCCGGCGGAACCTGGGCCAGTAGGTCGGCGGGGAAGGTGACGCCTGCACACCAGCACGGGGTGTCAAAGCTGCCTGAGGCAGAGGCCGCGCATTCGTTGGGCTGGCCGCAGAGGGGGCAGAGGGGGGCGGTCAGGGGGGTAGTCAGCACGGCTTGACTCTCCGTTCGGCAGGCGACAGATTCCTGGCGCTCTTGGCCAAAGGCTCTGCCATTCCCTTCTTGATGGATTCGCGCATGCCAGGGACGGAAAGAAGGTGTAGCGTCTCTTGAATAGCATCCCAATCCTCAGCGGCCACCAACACAGCACTGCCTCGCTTCCCGGCAATGACCACCGGACGATGGGATGCACTGGTCTCAACAATCAACCGATACAAATTGGCGCGCGCCTTGCTCGCGGTGATTCGGTTGGTGATGTGTTGCTCCCGATGCCAGACGCGCACGCTTGGTCAAGCGCGGTGGTCAGTTGTTCGCTTACGGGCAGGCTGTGTGGAGCGACCCGGTACAGAGCTGGTCTTGTCAACAAGGCGCCCGGTGGCGTACTTGTGCAATACGCTCGCAATCAGCGTTTGATAGGGCATGCCCTCTTCAAGAGCCTTGACCTGGATATCGTTGAGATCAACAGACGACAGGCGAATGTTCACCCTGCGATCCTTCAACGCGGTCGCTCGCGCGGCAGCCTTGAACTTTTCGAGTTCGGTTTTCGTCGCGACTGACTTGAGACTGCCTTTTTCAAAGGCAGACAAGACTTCTCGTTCGTACGCGTCAACGTTTGACATTCGGCTCACCTTGCTTCAAGTAGTCCCGCGTCGCCTTACGGCTCGGGATGATGGTTTTCAGGAAAAAGTGGTCCGCCTCTTCAACAAAGGGCACCAGATAAACATAGCCATCGAACGAGACGACGAGAACTCTCTGGTTTGGATACTTCGTCTTGTTGGGGTGCTCAACCACGTCAAGCAGACCATCAGACTCAATAGCCACAACGATGCCCTCAAACGACACACCGCGGGTCAGCTTTAGGGACTCGTTCTTGTCGGCACCCCAGCGAAAAGGCTTCATGAATGTATTCTAGATGAGTGTGTGCCTTATGTCACCACGCCTTCAGACCTGATATCTATATCGGGTAGGGCATCGGCGACGCAGATTTCATGTTGGCGCGGGCCACGTCAGAGTCCACAACAGATGCCGGATGTATGACTGCAGATGATTCCCCAACACCGCCTTCACGGACATTGTCATCGGGGCGTGGGACGCTCCCAGCCAGGCTACGGAGCGGCTCCTGAAGGACGCGCGCATCTTCCGCGTCACGCAGAAGGTGGTGGCCAGGATGGTCTGGCAGAACTTCCAACAAGGCCCCATACTGCGCCCATAGGCAGGGTCTCTGCTTCGGAAAGGGCGCAGAAATGAAAGTGCTGGTCGCGTGCCTGGAAGACAAGTCCTTCGAGTACACAGGGTCTGCAGACGGACTCGAGCACTCGTCGGAGTGGCCATTCTTCTCGATGGACTTCCCACGAGGCGACGATTGGTTGCGGCGGCTCAATTGCTTGAGCAAAGCCACACCAGTCGACGTGCGTAAACTCGACACAGCGATGTTCGTTCTGTACCAAACGTGCGCTGACGCGAATGAATTCGCCGAGTGGCTCAAAGAAGGTCGCGAACAGCAGGCCTACAACTACAACCACCTCCACGGCTGATGCTCGCCAGAACCAAGCTTTCAATAGTGCCGGTTCACGGACGCTCGGTTCGGTTCTCAGTTGCTGTTCAAGCCGTGAGCTCGGCTCCCGAGCTTCGCTTTGTGACGTCGCTCGTGATCCACTACCTCTTTGAGCGTTGACGCTAGGGGCAGCGTCTGCAACACGGCAAACTGAAGGTCCTGAGCCAAGCCAGGTCTTTCCGCCGCCAGCGCCTTGATCTGCTTGTTTCCGCCGTGGACGTTTTTCGCGTACGCGCACCAGCGGCCTAGCAGCCCGCCGGTGCCATAGGCGGAGCCTATGTACTGTTGCCCGGTCTTGGTGTCCAACACTAGGTACACGGCGGCCACGGATGCCAGCATGCGGTGCCACTCCCTGTGGGCCTCCGGGTTGTTTACTACTTTGACGAGCTGGTCGTGCTGCAGCACAACTTCCTCGAACCCTGGCCATTCAGCGACGTAGCCAGCCGGCAGCAACTCGGTGACCGGCTTGCTTTGCATCTTCAGGTGCTGCACCCAGGATCGGGTGCCCTTGCCCCAGTCCACGACCAAGCGGCCTTCCAGGTCCCGAAAGGCCTCGTCGCGCTTCAGGTCGTACTCGAACTGCCATCCCGAGCCCATCTCCGGGTGCGGGAAGCCCTTGGGAAGCCGGAACTTGTCTGTCCGCCGGACGCCCAGCACGTCATAGACGCCCACGAATAACGCACCGGTGCCAGGTCGACCAATGAATGACACGAGGCGCTGGGCGCCCTGAAAAACCGGGCGGCTCTGGTAAGTTTGGTATGACTCGAGGTGCCCCTGCCGCCAGAGCAAGTTCACGTCCCACCGGGCGTCCTGGTGACGCACCAACTTTGCCGGGATCTGGTCGTCAAAGCCGTAGAGCGCCAGGAGGGATGTGAGCGTCAGCACGGCCGCACTTCGCCTGACCAAGAGGCGCGCTCTAAACCCGATTTCTTACACGTGGAGACAGGCTTACCCCCGGTGGCAGCTTGCCGCAAAGTCCTTGAGTTTGCTACGGGGGAACACGCCCTCAGTGCCATGATAGGGCGACTGCTGCTGGATAAAACAGACATAAAAATCTCCCAAGCTTGTCTATTGGGTTCTCGGTGAATGTACTGTGTTTAATATCAGCAATAAATCAATTGCGAATCCCCGTATCGGGACGTGCAACCTTCAGTGCCGAACGAACTCTTCCAATGCACTATAGCCACGGCCCCCACTTGCGTGAACTGATGCGCTTCACCGTTTTTCATAACCGGGGCCGCCACGCTGCGTCGCAAGGCCAGTCAATTTGCTATCACTTTCATAGCGCCTTACGCAATCTCCACGCGGGCTGGAGGCCAATTTCACCCTGAAACCGGTCCCCGCGGCCGGTGCCACACCGCCGCCGAAGGTTATGGCCAGCGTGCCTAAAATGTTTGGCCCTATTTGAAAGACACCATCCATGACACAGGGAACGATCCGCATTCGCGGCGCGCGGCAGCACAACCTCAAGAACCTCGACCTGGACTTGCGCACCGGCGAGCTGACGGTGGTGACCGGGCCCAGCGGGTCGGGCAAGTCGAGCCTGGTGTTTGACACGCTGTACGCCGAGGGCCAGCGCCGCTATGTGGAGACGTTCTCGGCTTACGCCCGCCAGTTTCTGGACCGCATGGACAAGCCGGCCGTGGACCGGGTGGACGGCGTGCCCCCCGCCATCGCCATCGACCAGACCAACCCCGTGCGCTCGTCGCGCTCCACCGTGGGCACCATGACGGAGCTGAACGACCACCTCAAGCTGCTGTTCGCGCGCGCCGGCCAGTTGTTTGACCGCAAGACCGCGTTGCCCGTGCGGCACGACACGCCCGAGACCATTTACGCCGAGCTGGCCCGCCGCAGCGCGCAGGATGATCCGCGCCTGGTGGTGACCTTCCCGGTCGAGCTGCCGGCCAACACCACGGCGGCCGAGGTGGAGCAGTGGCTGGCCGCCAGCGGCTTCACCCGCGTGCAGGCCGAGCGCGAGGTGGCCACCCTCACCGGCCCGCGCAAGGTGCTGGACGTGGTGGCCGACCGCTTCCGGTTGGCGGGCACCGACAAGGCGCGCGTGGTGGAGGCGATTGAGGTGGCGCTGAAGCGCGGCAGCGGCCGCATGAATGTGTATGCCGCCGCGGGCGAGACGGGCCATGACGTGTGGAAGTTCTCCACCGGCCTGCACTGCCCCGAGAGCGACCTGCGCTACACCGACCCGATCCCGTCGATGTTCTCGTTCAACTCCGCCGTGGGCGCCTGCGAGGCGTGTCGCGGTTTTGGCCGCGTCATCGGGGTGGACTATGGCCTGGTCATCCCCAACGACAAGCTCACGCTGCGGGCCGGAGCCATCAAGACCATCCAGACGCCCGCCTGGTCTGAAGCGCAAGACGACCTGATGCGCCATGCCGAGGCGGCCGGTATTCCGCGCGACACGCCCTGGTACAAGCTCACGCCCGAGCAGCAGGGCTGGGTGATCAACGGCACGCCGGGCTACAAGGAAGGCAACTGGAACAAGCAGTGGTACGGCATCAAGCGCTTCTTTGAATACCTGGAGAGCAAGGCCTACAAGATGCACATCCGCGTGCTGCTGTCCAAGTACCGCAGCTACACGCCGTGCGAGACCTGTGGCGGCGCGCGCCTGAAGACCGAGCCCCAGCTCTGGCGCATCGGCACCAAGGAGGACGCCGACGCCGCGCTGGCGCCAGGCAAGCGCTTCATGCCCGTGGGCGTGCAATGGACGCGCGCGCAGCTCGAGGCGCTGCCCGGCCTGAGCCTGCACGACCTGATGCTCATGCCCATCGACAAGCTGCGCCTGTTTTTTGACCGGGTGGAGCCGCACGCCGAGTCACAGGCCAGCGCCGGGGAGCTGCAGGCGCTGAAGCTGCTGTTTGAAGAAATCAACACCCGGCTGCGCTACCTGTGCGACGTGGGCATTGGCTACCTCACGCTCGACCGGCAAAGCCGCACGCTCAGCGGCGGCGAGGTGCAGCGCATCAACCTCACCACCGCTTTGGGCACGTCGCTCGTGAACACGCTGTTTGTGCTGGACGAGCCCAGCATCGGCCTGCACCCGCGCGACATGAACCGCATCACCGAGGCCATGAAGCGCCTGCGCGACGCCGGCAACACGCTGGTGGTGGTGGAGCATGACCCGGCCGTCATGCTGGCGGCCGACCGCATGATCGACATGGGCCCCGGCCCGGGCGAGAAGGGCGGGCAGATCGTGTTCGACGGCACGCCCGAAGAGCTCAAGCACGCCGACACGCTCACGGGTGCCTACCTGGGCGCGCGCAAGCAGGTGGGCATGGGCTTCAAGCGCGCTGTGACGGACGCCACGCCCCGGCTGATTCTGGAAGGCGCGCGCGAGCACAACCTCAAGAACCTGTCGGTGGAGTTCCCGCTGCAGCGCATGGTGTGCGTCACCGGCGTCAGCGGTTCGGGCAAGTCCAGCCTGATTCAGGACGTGCTGGCCCCGGCGCTGATGCGCCACTTCGGCAAGGCGACCGAGACGCCGGGCGCGCACGACCGCCTGCTGGGCGCCGACCACCTGAGCGACGTGGTGTTTGTGGACCAGTCGCCCATCGGCAAGACGGCGCGCTCCAACCCGGTGAGCTACGTGGGCGCGTGGGACGCGATCCGCGAGATTTTTGCCACTGCGCCGCTGGCCCGCCAGCGTGGCTACACGTCGTCCAAGTTCAGCTTCAACAGTGGCGACGGGCGTTGCCCCACCTGCGGCGGCTCGGGCTTTGAGCATGTGGAAATGCAGTTCCTGAGCGACGTGTACCTGCGCTGCCCGGATTGCGACGGCAAGCGCTACCGGCCCGAGATTCTGGAAGTGACGATCGAGCGGCAACCCGTGGGTGCCATGAAGCCGCGCGCCATGAACGTGGCCGACGTGCTGGACCTGACCGTCAGCGAGGCTGCGGCGATTTTTGCGAACGACCGCGACGTGATCCGCGCGCTGCAACCCATCGTGGACGTGGGGCTCGAATACGTGAAGCTCGGCCAGCCGGTGCCCACGCTGTCGGGCGGCGAGTCGCAGCGGCTCAAGCTCGCGGGCTTTCTGGCCGGGGCCGCCAAGGCTGCCACCAGCAGCCGCCAGGCCACCGCCACGCGCGGCACGCTGTTTTTGTTTGACGAGCCCACCACCGGCCTGCACTTTGACGACATTGCCAAGCTCATGCGCGCGCTGCGCAAGCTGATCGACGGCGGCAACTCGCTGATCGTGATCGAGCACAACCTCGACGTGATCCGCGCGTCCGACTGGTTGATCGACCTCGGCCCCGAGGGCGGCGACGCCGGCGGCCTGGTGGTGGCCGAGGGCACGCCCGAAGACGTGCGCGCCCACGCCACCTCACACACCGGCCAGGCCCTGCGCGAGTACGACCGCGCCATGGGCCTGGGCGCGCATGCGGTGGAGGAAGGGCGGCCACTGCAGGTGGTGGTGCGCGAGCGCAAGGCGCAGCCCGATGCCATCCAGATCATCAACGCCAAGGAACACAACCTCAAGAGCCTGTCGGTCAACATTCCGCACGGCAAGTTCAGCGTGGTCACGGGCGTGTCGGGCTCGGGCAAGTCCACGCTGGCGTTCGACATCCTGTTCAACGAGGGCCAGCGCCGCTATCTGGAAAGCCTGAACGCCTACGCCCGCAGCATTGTGCAGCCGGCCGGCCGGCCCGAGGTGGACGCGGTGTACGGCATTCCGCCCACCGTGGCCATCGAGCAGCGCCTGTCGCGCGGCGGGCGCAAGAGCACCGTGGGCACCACCACCGAGGTCTGGCACTTTCTGCGGCTTTTGTACGTGAAGCTGGGCACCCAACACTGCGTGCACGACGGCGCCGAGGTGCGCCCGCAGACGCCCGACAGCATTGCCGCGCAGCTGCTCAAGCGCTACCGCGGTCAGCACATCGGCCTGCTGGCGCCGCTGGTGGTCAACCGCAAGGGCGTGTACACCGAGCTGGCCGACTGGGCCCGCCCGCGCGGCTACACCCACCTGCGCATCGACGGCAACTTTGTGCCGACCACCGGCTTCCCGCGCATTGACCGCTTCAAGGAACACACCATCGAGCTGCCGGTGGCCGACATCGTGGTCAGCCCGTCGAACGAGGCATTGCTGCGCCAGCACTTGGCCACCGCGCTGGAGCATGGCAAGGGTGTGGTGCATGTGCTGGCGCCGCTGGATGGCTTGCGCGCCGCCATGCTGGCGGGTGCGCCGGCCGCAGGCATTGGCAAGCTGGAGGTGTTTTCCACCAAGCGCGCCTGCCCGGTGTGCAGCACCAGCTACGCCGAGCTGGACCCGCGCCTGTTTTCCTACAACAGCAAGCACGGCTGGTGCCCTGACTGCGTGGGCACGGGCGTCAAGCTCACGCGCGAACAGCGCAAGGCCTTTGACGACACGATCCGCGACGACGACAACAAGGGCCGCGAGCAGACCTTTGCCGAGCCCGAGGTGGAAGACGTGGCCGACGAGGCCTGCGCCACCTGCCAGGGCACGCGGCTGAACCTGCAGGCCCGCTCGGTCAGGTTTGCGGGCGTGGGCATTACGGATATTGCGCGGCTGTCGGTGCACGAGGTGCGCCGCTGGGTCGAGGGCCTGCAGCTCGAAGGCGCCATGAGCGTGCGCGAGACCGGCATTGCGCGTGACCTGGTGCCGGAGATCAAGAGCCGGTTGGAGTTTCTGGAAGAGGTGGGCCTGGGCTACCTGACGCTGGACCGGGGCGCACCTACCCTCAGCGGTGGCGAGGCGCAGCGCATCCGCCTGGCGGCGCAACTGGGCAGCAACCTGCAGGGCGTGTGCTACGTGCTGGACGAGCCCACCATCGGCCTGCATGCGCGCGACAACCAGATCCTGCTGAACGCGCTGCACAAGCTGGGCGACAAGGGCAACACCCTGGTGGTGGTGGAGCACGACGAAGACACCATCCGCCGGGCCGACCACATCATCGACATCGGGCCCAGCGCCGGCAAGCGCGGCGGCAACCTGGTGGCGCAGGGCTCAGTCACTGACATTTCGGGCGCCACTGATTCCGTGACGGGCCGCTACCTGCTGCACGCCATCCAGCACCCGCAGCAGGCGCGCCGCCCCATCAGCGGCGACGTGCAGCAGCTCAAGGTCAAGGGCGCCACACTGCACAACCTGGCCAAGGTGAATGTGATGGTGCCGCTCAAGCGGCTGGTGGCGGTGACGGGTGTGTCGGGCTCCGGCAAGTCCACCCTGGCGCGCGACGTGCTGCTGGCCAATGTGCAGGCGGCGGTGGGCAAGCGCAGCGCGCCGCAGTGGAGCGGCTGCGACAGCGTGGAAGGCTGGCAGGCCATTGACCGCGTGCTGGAGGTGGACCAGACGCCCATCGGCAAAACGCCGCGCAGCTGCCCGGCCACCTACATCGGTTTCTGGGACACCATTCGCAAGCTGTTTGCCGACACGCTGGAAGCCCGCGCGCGTGGCTACGGGCCGGGCCGCTTCAGCTTCAACACCGGCGAGGGTCGCTGCCCCAGCTGCGAAGGCCAGGGCATGCGCACCATCGGCATGAGCTTTCTGCCCGACGTGAAGGTGCCCTGCGAAACCTGCCGCGGCGCACGCTTCAACCCCGAGACGCTGGCCGTCACCTGGCGCGGCAAGAGCATTGGCGACGTGCTGCAGATGGAGGTGGACGAGGCGGTGGACTTCTTTGCCGCCATGCCCAACATCAGCCACCCGCTTCAGCTGCTCAAGGACGTGGGCCTGGGCTACCTGACGCTCGGCCAGCCGTCACCCACGCTGAGCGGTGGCGAGGCCCAGCGCATCAAGCTGGTGACGGAACTCAGCAAGGTACGCGACGACGTGACACGCCGTGGCCAGAAGGCGCCGCACACGCTGTACGTGCTGGACGAACCCACCGTGGGCCTGCACATGGCCGACGTGGAAAAGCTCATCCGCGTGCTGCACCGGCTGGTGGACGGCGGCCACAGCGTGGTGGTGATCGAGCACGACCTGGACGTGATTGCCGAGGCCGACTGGGTGATTGACCTCGGCCCCGAGGGCGGCAACGACGGCGGGCGCGTGGTGGCGGCGGACACGCCGGAGCAGGTGGTGAAGCTCGGCACCCACACCGGCCGTGCGCTGGCGCCGGTGCTGGCGCGCTGACCGCTGCAAGGACGCCATGCAGACGTATTACAACCACACGCATGCCGCCCACCATGGCAAGGTGGAAATGTTTCGCGGCGAGCTGGTGCCTTGTTTTGAGGTGCCTGCCCGGGCGGACTATGTGCTGCGCGAGTTGCAGTCGCGCAAGCTCTGCACTGTCGACGCCCCACGGACCATGGACGACGCGGTCATCACCCGCGTGCATGCGCCGCGCTATGTGGACTTTTTGCGCAGCGCGTGGGACGAATGGGTGGCGCTGGACCCGGCCAACGCGCAGCGCGATGCGATCCCCTCTTACTGGCCCATCCGGACCTTCCGCTCGGATGTGCTGCCTGCGAGCTTTCCGGCGCGCATGGGGCTGTTTTCTTATGACGCCGGCAGCCCGCTCACCGCCGGCACCTGGGCGGCGGCACGGGAGGGCGCGGCGTGTGCCTGGTCGGCCGCGCAGCATGTGCTGGGCGGCGCCCGCGGCGCCTTTGCGCTGACGCGCCCGCCGGGCCACCACGCGGGGGCAGACTTTTTTGGCGGCTACTGCTTCTTGAACAACGCCGCCATCGCCGCCCAGGCCTTGCGCGACGCAGGCTGCGCCCGCGTGGCCGTGCTGGATGTGGACTACCACCACGGCAACGGCACGCAGGCCATCTTCTACGACCGCGCCGACGTGTTGACGGTCAGCCTTCACGGTGACCCGCACACCGAATACCCTTATTACCTGGGCTATGCCGACGAGCGCGGCACCGGCGACGGGCTGGGCACCAACCTCAACCTGCCGCTGGCGCGGGGCACGGGCTTTGCGGTCTGGCGCACGGCCCTGGCCACCGCCCTGCAGGCCATCGCGGCCTACCGGGCCGACGCGCTGGTGGTGGCGCTGGGGCTGGACACGTTCGAGGGCGACCCGATTTCGGGCTTTGGCCTGAAAACTGCCGACTATCTGCAGGTGGGCGGCGACATCGCTGCCGCCGGGCTGCCCACGGTGTTCACCTTTGAGGGCGGTTATGCCGTGGCCGAGGTGGGGGTGAACGCGGTGAACGTGCTGCAGGGCTTTGACGAACGCGCAGGCTAGAAGAATGACCGCTGTACTGCACAGCGGAATTGCGGCTCCGTGAATCCCTGATTGGCAAAAGCGGCGTGGGTCCGTCTAATGCAGGGGTTGCTGTACAGACCCCCAGGAGACCCCATGACCCACCCGATCCGCCGCCGCCACCTTGTTCAACTCGCGGGCGCCGCGCTGGCCGCGCCAGCGTTCACGGCCCGCGCCCAGGCTTTTCCGGCCAAGCCCATCAAGCTCATCATCGCCTTCCCGGCCGGCGGCCCGACCGACATCACCATGCGTTCGCTGGCCGACAACGCCGGCAAGATCCTGGGCCAGCCCGTGATTGTGGAGAACAAGCCCGGCGCTGGCGGCACGCTGCCGGCGCAAACCTTGCAGACCTCGCCGGCCGACGGCTACACGCTGGCGCAGATTCCGCTGGGCGTGTTCCGCCTGCCGTACACCACCAAGATCAACTGGGACCCGGTCAAGGACATCAGCTACATCCTGAACGTGACAGGCTATGCGTTCGGGATTGTGGTGCCGACGGATTCTCCACTGCGCACCTGGACGCACTTCGTGGCCTGGGCCAAGGCCAACCCCGGCAAGCTGTCTTACGGCTCCACCGGCACGCTGACCAGCCCGCACCTGACGATGGAGCTGATCGCCCAGAAGCTGGGGCTGGACCTCGTGCACGTGCCGTACAAGGGCAGTGCCGACCTGGCGCAGGCGATCGTGGGCGGCCACATCATGGCAGCGGCCGATTCCACCGGCTTCGCGCCCCTGGTGGAAGCCGGCAAGATTCGCGTGCTGAATACCTGGGGGGAGCAACGCCTTGCAAAGTTCCCTGACGCGCCCACGCTGAAAGAGCTGGGCCTCGACCTGGTGCAGAACTCGCCTTTTGGCATCGGCGCGCCGCGCGGCACCCCGCCCGCGGTGGTGAAACGCCTGCACGATGCCTTCAAGAAGGCGATGGAGCTGGACAGCTACAAATCTGCACTGGCACGTTACGACATGGTCCCGATGTACATGAGCTCGGCCGGCTACACCAAGTTCGCCCAGGAGACCTTTGCGCGCGAAAAGGCACTGGTGGAGAAACTGGGTTTGGCCAAGGCACAGTAACGCCCAGGCCTCAGCGCGCCGCCAGCACCGCGCGCGCCACCTCGGCAAAGCCCTCACCGCGCTCACCCAGGGTGATGTAGCGCGGTTTGTGCGTGAGCTGTGCCTCGAAGCGGCGGATGTTGGCCACGCCCACGCTGTGGGGAAAGTGCTCGAACATCAGCTGGTCGTTGGTCGAGTCGCCCACATACACCCAGCGCTGCAGCTCGGCGTCGAGCGCACGGCCCAGCAGCGTGCGCACGATCCAGCGTGCCCCGTCGAGCTTGTTGTGGTCGCCGTACCAGCCGTTGATGTGGATGCTGCTGACCGTGGCCGTCATGCCCTCGGCCTGCATGGTGCGGACCACCGCCTCCACCTGCGCAGGTGTCAGGTGGGCAAACTCGCTGTGGTCGATGGCGATGTCGGTCTCGCGGCCGGCCGAGTCGCGGGCCAGCCGGGCGCCGGGCACGTCGCGCAGCACGCGTTGCGCCACCTGCTGCATCCGCGCGAAGTTGGCGGCCCGCACGGCGTCGCTCTGTTGATACAGTTTTGATAGCGCCCCACGCAGTGCTGGTGCGGGCTGCAGCCCGATTGGGCTTGCGGTCAGGGCCACGGCGCCGTTTTCCGCGACGATCGCATCGACCGGCCAGTCGCGCGCAAAGGGCTCGCTCCAGCCCACCGGCCGGCCGGTGATGGGAATGACGTGCAGGCCGGCGGCCTTCAGGTCTGCCAGCGCCTGCACCGTGGCGGGCGGCACCACGCCGTCGGTGGTGAGCGTGTCGTCAATGTCGGTGAACACGCCTAGGATCTGCCGGCGGTCGGCCTCGGGCCATTGGCTCAGTGGCGACATCGCACGCTCAGCCTGCGCTGCCCAGGCTCAACCCGGCGTGCTCGCGCAGCGGGTGGAAATGGATCTTGGGGAAGCGCTCCTGCGCCAGCCGCACGTCATACGGGCTGGTGCACAGGTAGGCCAGGGTGTCGGCGGCGTCGCGTGCCATGCGGGCCGGGTAGGCGTCGGTGAAGGCGCGCAACTCGGCCGGCGTGTCGGCCGTGATCCAGCGCGCGCCGGTGTACTGGCAGCTCTCCAGCCGCACGTCAGCGTCGTACTCGGCCTTCAGCCGGTGCTGCACCACCTCAAACTGCAGTTGCCCCACGGCGCCCAGCAGCATGGCGCCGCCGGCTTCGGGGCGGAACACCTGGATGGCGCCTTCTTCGCCGAGCTGGGCCAGGCCCTGCTGTAGCTGCTTGGTGCGCAGCGGGTTCTTCAGCAGCACCGTCATGAACAGCTCGGGCGCAAAGAACGGCAGGCCGGTGAACTGCAGGTTGGCGCCGTCGGTGATGGTGTCGCCCAGCTGCACGCCGCCATGGGTGGTGAAGCCGATGATGTCGCCGGCGTAGGCCTCGTCCACCGCCTCGCGCCGCTGGCTCAGGAAGGTCACCACGCTGGTGGGGCGCAACTCCTTGCCGGTGCGCTGCACCTTGAGCTTCATGCCCGGCGTGTACTTGCCCGAGGCCATGCGCACGAAGGCGATGCGGTCGCGGTGGTTGGCGTCCATGTTGGCCTGCACCTTGAACACCACGCCCGAGAACGCGGTGTCGTCGGGCTCGATGATTTTTTCCACTGGCTGGCGGTTGACCAGCAGCGAGCTCTTGCGCGGCTGCGGCGGCGGCGCCAGGTCCACCAGCGCGTCCAGCACCTCCATCACGCCAAAGTTGTTGACGCCCGAGCCAAAGAACACCGGCGTCTGCCGGCCCGCAAGGAACGCCGCGTGGTCCCAGGTGGGGGAGGCGCCCACGGCCAGCTCCATGCTTTCTTCCGAGGCCGGGAACTCCTGCGCAAAGCGCTGGAGCAACGTGTCGCGCTCGGCCAGGGGAATGGTTTCAAAGTCCTGCGGGCGGCGCTCGCTGCCCGATTCAAACACCGTCATGGCCTGGGTGCGCAGGTTCATGATGCCGCCGAAATTCTTGCCCTTGCCCACCGGCCAGGTCATGGGCACGCAGGGCATGCCGAGCTCGCGCTCCACCTCGTCCAGGATGTCCAGCGGCTCGCGGACCTCGCGGTCCATCTTGTTCACAAAGGTGATGATGGGCGTGTTGCGCTGGCGGCAGACCTCGATCAGCCGGCGGGTCTGCGCCTCCACGCCGTTGGCCGCGTCGATCACCATCAGGGCCGAGTCCACGGCGGTCAGCACGCGGTAGGTGTCTTCTGAAAAGTCCTTGTGGCCGGGCGTGTCGAGCAGGTTGATGACATGGTCGCGGTAGAGCATCTGCATGACCGAGCTGGCCACCGAGATGCCGCGCTGCTTTTCAATCTCCATCCAGTCGCTGGTGGCATGGCGGCTGGCCTTGCGGCCCTTCACGGCGCCGGCAATCTGGATGGCGCCGGAGAACAGCAGCAGCTTTTCGGTCAGCGTGGTCTTGCCCGCGTCGGGGTGAGAGATGATGGCAAAGGTACGGCGGCGCCGTGTTTCAGAGGCGAAAGACACACTAACTCCGGGGGTGGGCGGGGCGGCAGGGCGCGCGGGACAAGGGCTTGATTATAATTTGTGCATTCCGAGGAGCGTTGCAGCGCCACATCGCATCAGATGCACGGCGTGAGGCTCGGATTCCAATCCCGCAACGACGCTCACCCACTGTTCTTGTGAGGTGAGTTCCCCTTACGGCAGTGGTTCGCAAAAATTCATTTTTTTGGAGTGACCATGAGCGCTGTTCTCAAACCCCTGCACCCTGACTACGCCATTGCCGACCTGTCGCTGGCCGACTGGGGCCGCAAGGAAATCCGCATTGCCGAAACCGAGATGCCCGGCCTGATGGCCATCCGCGAAGAGTTCGCCAAGGCGCAGCCGCTCAAGGGCGCGCGCATCACCGGCTCGCTGCACATGACCATCCAGACCGCCGTGCTGGTGGAAACGCTGCAGGCCCTGGGCGCCCAGGTGCGCTGGGCCTCGTGCAACATCTTCAGCACGCAGGACCACGCCGCCGCCGCGCTGGTGGCCGAAGGCACGCCGGTGTTTGCCTACAAGGGCGAGACGCTCAAGGACTACTGGGACTACACCCACCGCATTTTTGAGTTCGGCCCGCGTGGCAGCAAGACCGAAGGCCCGAACATGATCCTGGACGACGGCGGCGACGCGACGCTGCTGATGCACCTGGGCGCCAGGGCCGAAAAGGACATCAAGGTGCTGGCCAAGCCCGGCAGCGAGGAAGAGCGCGAGCTGTTCGCCGCCATCAAGGCCAAGCTCAAGACCGACCCGACCTGGTACAGCCGCCGCCTGAAGAACATCATTGGCGTGACGGAAGAAACCACCACCGGCGTGCTGCGCCTGAACGAAATGTCTGCCAAGGGCACGCTGGCCTTCCGCGCCATCAACGTGAACGATTCCGTCACCAAGAGCAAGTTCGACAACCTGTATGGCTGCCGCGAGTCGCTGGTGGACGCCATCAAGCGCGCCACCGACGTGATGGTGGCCGGCAAGGTGGCCGTGGTGGCCGGCTATGGCGACGTGGGCAAGGGCTCCGCCCAGGCCCTGCGCGCGCTGAGTGCCCAGGTGTGGGTGACCGAGATCGACCCGATCAACGCCCTGCAGGCCGCGATGGAAGGCTACAAGGTCGTGACCATGGACTACGCCGCCGACAAGGCCGACATCTTTGTGTCGGCCACCGGCAACAAGAACGTGATCACCTACAAGCACATGGCCGCCATGAAGGACCAGGCCATCGTCTGCAACATCGGCCACTTTGACAACGAGATCGACGTCGCTTCGCTGGAAAAGCTGAAGTGGGAAGAGATCAAGCCCCAGGTGGACCATGTGATCTTCCCGAAGAAGGGCAAGAACCCCGAGAAGCGCATCATCCTGCTGGCCAAGGGCCGTCTGGTGAACCTGGGCTGCGGCACCGGCCACCCGAGCTTCGTGATGTCGTCCAGCTTTGCCAACCAGACGATCGCGCAGATCGAGCTGTACACCAAGAGCAAGGACTACAAGCCGGGCAAGGTCTATGTGCTGCCCAAGCACCTGGACGAGAAGGTCGCACGCCTACACCTGAAGAAGGTGGGCGCCCAGCTGACCGAGCTGACTGAAGAGCAGGCCGCCTACATCGGCGTGAGCAGACAGGGCCCGTACAAGGCTGCGACCTACAGGTATTGAACCACCCCCGAAGCGCCTGCGGCGCCTCCCCCTCAAGGGGGCGACACCAGTGGCCCGGCGAAGCCGGTTCCACGGTGTCCCTGGAAGGGGCGGCGGGCAGTATCGCAACGACAAGGCATTGCATGCGAGCGGATCAGCTGCTGGTGGAACGCGGGCTGGCCGCGACGCGCTCGCAGGCGCAGCGGCTGATCGCGGCGGGCGTGCAGTGGCGCCTGGGTGCACAGCCCTGGCGCGGTGTGGCCAAGAACGGCGACGAGCTGCCGGCGCAGGCCGAGCTGCAGTTGCTGGACACGGCCGAGTCGCGCTACGTGTCGCGCGGCGGCCTGAAGCTCGAAGGCGCCTTGCGCGACAGCGGTGTGGACGTGACGGGCCTGACCTGCCTTGACGTGGGGCAGTCCACTGGCGGCTTCACCGACTGCCTGTTGCAGCACGGCGCGGAACACGTGGTGGGAGTGGACGTGGGCCACGGCCAGTTGCACCCGCGGCTGCGGGCAGACCCGCACGTCACCTGCCTGGAAAAGACAAATGCCCGCGAGTTGGACGCTACAGTTTTGATAGCGACCCACGCAGGCCTGGCGAGGGCTGGAGGCCAATTTGGCTTGATCACCGGGGACCTGTCGTTCATTTCGCTGACGCTGGTGCTGCCGGCACTGGTGCCGCTGTTGCAGCCCGGCGGCGCATTGCTGATGCTCGTCAAGCCGCAGTTTGAGCTGCAGCCGGGACAGGTGGGCAAGGGTGGCCTGGTGAAAGACGCGGCCCTGCACGCGGTGGTGGAGCAGCGCATCCGTGCCGCCTGTGCGGCGCTGGGCCTGCAGGTGCGGCGCTGGCTCGACAGCCCGATCAGCGGGGGCGATGGCAACCGCGAATTTTTTGTGTACGCAACACGATGAGGAGGGAACGATGAATCTCCCGATCAGTCTGGAATTTTTCCCGACCAAGACACCGGAAGGCGCCGAGAAGCTGCGCGCTGCACGCCAGCAGCTGTATGCGCTGAAGCCCGAGTTCTGCTCGGTCACTTTCGGCGCGGGCGGCTCCACGCAGGACGGCACCTTGCAGGCGGTGACTGAAATCATGGCCGAGGGCGTGGCCGCGGCCCCGCACCTGAGCTGCATTGGCCAGTCGAAGGCGTCCATCCGCGAGCGGCTGGCGGCCTACGCGGCCGCAGGCGTGAAGCGCATCGTGGCGCTGCGCGGGGACCTGCCCAGCGGCTATGGCCTGGGCGGCGAGTTCCGCTACGCCAGCGACCTGGTGGCCTTCATCCGCGCCGAGACCGGCCGGCAGTTCCACATCGAGGTGGCGGCGTATCCTGAGACACACCCGCAGGCCAAGTCGCCGATGGCCGACCTGGAGGCGTTTGCCGCCAAGGTGCAGGCCGGGGCGGACTCCGGCATCACGCAGTACTTCTTCAACAGCGACGCCTATTTCCGCTATGTGGACGACCTGCTGAAGGTGGGCGTGGAGGTGCCGGTGGTGCCGGGCATCATGCCGATCACCAGTTCCACCCAGCTGATGCGCTTCTCGGACGCGTGCGGGGCCGAAATCCCGCGCTGGATCCGCATGCGGCTGCAGGCGTACGGAGAAGACACGGCGTCCATCAAGGCCTTCGGGCTGGACGTGGTGACAGATCTGTGCGACCAGCTGCGCCACGCGGGCGTGCCGGGCATCCACTTCTACACCATGAACCAGGCCGCTACGACGCTGGAGATTTGCCGCCGGCTTTCTGGCTGACCAGCCAGATGCCGGGAAGGATCAGCAGCGCGCCCACGGCGTGGTGCCAGCCCACCGGCTCGCCGAGGAACAGCCAGGCCATGGCCGCGCCATAGAGCGGGCCCAGGTACAGCTGCGACGACGCGCGCGCCACGCCCAGCTGGCGCTGCACATACGAATAGCACCAGAATGCCGCTGCGCCGGGGCTCACGCCGGCGAGCAGCATCAGGCCCAAGGCCTGCCGGCCGATGGCGGGCTGGCCCGGCTGCAGCAGTTCCCACACGGTGAAGGGCAGCAGCACCAGCAGCCCGCCCACCGCCACGGCGCACAGGTGGGCGGCGGTGCCCAGCGGCGTGGGCCAGCGCCGCTGCAGCACCGCAAAGCCGGCCCAGGCGGTGGTGGTGGCCACGATCCACAGGTCGCCGGGCACCCACTGCACGTCGCCCAAGGCATTCCAGTGGCCCTTGATGATCACGTGCACAACACCGGCCAGCGCAATGGCCACGCCCAGCGCCTGCCGCTGGCTGAAGCGCTCGTGCAGCCACAGCACCGAGGCCAGCGCAATCAGCACCGGCGAGACGGAATAAATCAGCGCAATGTTGGTGGCGGTGGTGGTGCGCGCCGCGATGTAGACCCAGGCGCCGCAAATCCACATGCCCAGGGCGCCCAGCACCACAAAGCGCTGCCACTGTGCGCGCAGCAGGGCGCGCTGGCGCCACAGTTCGGGCGCGGTAAACGCGCCCAGCAGCAGGGCCGCCACCAGCCAGCGGCCGAAGGCCAGGGTATTGGGCGCGACCACGCCGGGCGACCAGCGCGCCACCAGGTAGTTGACGCACCACAGCGCCGGGGTGATGAAGATCAGCGCGTAGGCGAGGCGGTGGCTGGCCGGTTGTTGAACCATGCCCCAAGTTTAGGGGCGGGTTTTGCGTCAGCGCTCGTCGTAGCTGACGACGAGCTTGCTGGTGGCGGGGCGGGCCTGGCAGCTCAGCACAAAGCCCTGTTCCATCTCCCAGGGCTCCAGCGTGAAATTGCGGTCCATGGTGACGCTGCCTTCCATCACCTTGGCGCGGCAGGTGCAGCACACGCCGCCGCGGCACGACCAGGGCAGGTCTAGCCCGGCGTCCAGCGCCACGTCCAGCACATGCTCCTCGCGGCCCATGCGCAGCACATGGGGCCGGCCATCGAGCATCACCGTCAGCTCCACCTCGCCCTGCGGGGCGCGCGGCGCCGCCGCCGGACGCGGGCCGCCGGCAGCAACGGGTTGGGCCGATGTGAAGCGCTCAGTGTGCACCCGGTCGGCCGGCACGCCAGCGGCCAGCAGGGCGGCCTCGGTGGCTTCGATCATGCCCTCGGGCCCGCAGATGAAGACCTCGTCCATGCTCTTGACGGGCAGCAGGGTGTCGATGAGGGCCTGCACCTTGGGGCCATCGATGCGGCCTTCCAGCAGCGGCACTTCCTGCGCCTGGCGCGACAGGATGTGGACCAGCGTCAGGCGGTCGGGGTACTGGTCTTTGAGGTCCTGCAGGGCTTCGTTGAACATCACGCTGGCCATGCGGCGGTTGCCATAGACCAGCGTGAACTTTGACGCCGGCTGCTCGGCCAGCGTGGTGGCCACGATGGACAAAATGGGCGTGATGCCCGAGCCCGCCGCAAAGCCCACACGGTGCAGCGCGCGGGGCCGGCGCACCGTGAAGCGGCCATCGGGCGGCATCACCTCCAGTGTGTCGCCAGCCTTCAAGGCGGTGGTGGCCCAGCTCGAGAACAGGCCACCGTCCACCGCGCGGATGCCGACTTCCAGCTCGCCCGCCTGGTCCAGCCGCGCGCGCGGGCAGCAGATGGAATAGCTGCGTCGCACGTCCTGCCCCGCCAGCTTGGTGCGCAGCGTGAGGAACTGGCCGGGCTCGAAGCGGAAGCTGTCGCGCAGCGCGGGCGGGACTGCCAGCGCCACGGCCACTGCACCGTCGGATTCTGGCGAGACGCGGGCAACGCGCAGGGGGTGAAAGCGGGGGGCAGCGGTCATGGCGGGCGGGGGCTCAGTGCGGCTTGAAGTAGTCAAACGGTTCCAGGCAGTCCAGGCAGCGGTACAGCGCCTTGCAGGCGGTGGAGCCGAAGTGGGACGTTTCTGTGGTGTTGGCCGAGCCGCATTGCGGGCAGGCCACGCTGGCCGGCGCCAGGCGTCGCGTGAAGCGCACCACGTTGCCAGCATCCGCAGCGGGGGTGTCGCAGGCATGCGGCGGCGCGATGCCGTAGGCGCGCAGCTTGTCATGGGCTGCGGGTGACATCCAGTCGGTGGTCCAGGCCGGCGCAAGCTGGGTGATGACCTTGCCTTCCAGGCCTTGGGCGGAGAGCGCGGCGCGCACGTCGTCCTCGATCTGCTGCATGGCCGGGCAGCCGTTGTAGGTGGGGGTGATCACCACTTCCAGGCCCTGCGCGCCCTGCCGCACGTCACGCAGGATGCCCAGCTCGCGCAGCGTGACCACCGGAATCTCCGGGTCGGTCAGCGGCGCCAGCGCGGCCCAGGCGCGGGCCACGGTGTCGCTTTGGACGGCAGGCTGTGCGGTGGCCAGGCCCATGGGCTTACCAGCGGGCCTGCGGGTGGGTGCGGGCCAGGCTTTGCATCTCGGCCAGCACAAAGCCCAGGTGCTCGGAATGCACGCCGTGCTTGCCTTGCGTCACGTAGCCCGTGGTGGCGGACAGGGTGAGCGTGGCCTCGGCCACGGCACTGTGGACGATGGCCTCCCAGTCGGGCTTGAGGCTTTGCGGTTCAACGCCCGCGCCGTTGGCGGCGGCCTGCGTCTCGGCGGCGGTGGTGGTCCAGAACTCCTGGGTATGCGGCAGCAGGTGGTCCAGCGCGGCCTGGGTGCGCCGGTGCGACTCGTCGGTGCCGTCGCCCAGGCGCAGCAGCCAGTCGCGCGAATGGCGCAGGTGGTAGCGCACCTCCTTGAGCGACTTGGCGGCAATCGCGGCCAGCCGCTCGTCGGTGGACTGTTCGAGGCGTTCCCACAGCAGCACCATCAGCGCGCTGTACAGGAAGTTGCGCACGATGGTGGTGGCGTAGTCGCGCACAGCGGCCGCGGTGCCGGCCAGTGGGCCATGGTGCGGCAGCTCGGCCAGCGTGCCGTTGCGGAATTCGTGCGTGTCGCGGAAGTAGGCGAGCGTGTCTTCGGTCACCGCGCCGTTCACGCGCGCACCCGTCAGGTGGGCGTGGGCGGCGGCAAGGGCCGGGTCGGCATTGATGCGCTCGGCCGCGTACTGGTAGAGCAGGCGCGCCTGGCCGATCAGGTCCAGGCTCATGTTGGCCAGTGCGATGTCTTCTTCCAGCGCGGGGCCGTGGCCGCACCATTCGGCGTTGCGCTGGCCCAGTACCAGCGCGGTGTCGGCCAGGTGCAGCAGGTAGCCCAGCGGCGCCTGCGCGGAGGTGGTGCGCATGTCCATCACATGTGGCCCACTTCGTCGGGGATCTCGTAGAACGTGGGGTGGCGGTACACCTTGTCGGCGGCCGGGTCAAAGAACTCGGCCTTGTCGTTCGGCTCGCTGGCCGCGATTGCGGCCGACGGCACGACCCAGATGCTCACGCCTTCCTGGCGCCGGGTGTACACATCGCGCGCCATTTGCAGCGCGTGCTGCGCGTCACTGGCGTGCAGGCTGCCGCAGTGCTTGTGCTCGATGCCCTGCTTGCTGCGGACAAACACCTCCCACAGCGGCCATTCCTTCAGTGCGGGGCTGGTCATGCGGCCTCCTTCAGGGCGCGGGCTTTCTGTTTGGCGGCATGGGCCAGCGCGGCCTCGCGCACCCACCGGCCTTCCTCGTGTGCCTTGACGCGGGTGGCCAGCCGCTCCTTGTTGCAGGGGCCGTGGCCATTGACGGTGGCCCAGAACTCGTCCCAGTCGATCGCGCCATAGTCGTAATGCTGGCGTTCCTCGTTCCATTTCAGGTCGGGGTCGGGCAGGGTCACGCCCAGCACCCGGGCCTGGGGCACGGTGGCGTCCACAAACTTCTGGCGCAGGTCGTCGTTGCTGATGCGCTTGATGCCCCAGCGCATGCCCTGGGCGCTGTTGGGGCTGTCGGCGTCGGGCGGGCCGAACATGGCCAGGCACTTCCACCACCAGCGGTTCACCGCGTCCTGCACCATGGCCTTTTGCTCGGGCGTGCCCTGCATCATCACCATCAGGGACTCGAAGCCCTGACGCTGGTGGAAGCTTTCTTCCTTGCAGATGCGGATCATGGCGCGCGCATAGGGCCCGTAGCTGCAGCGGCACAGCGGGATCTGGTTCATGATCGCCGCGCCGTCCACCAGCCAGCCGATCACGCCCACATCGGCCCAGTTGAGCGTCGGGTAATTGAAGATCGAGCTGTATTTGGCTTTGCCGGCGTGCAGGGCGTCCTGCATCTGGTCGCGGCTGGTGCCCAGGGTTTCGGCAGCGCTGTACAGGTACAGGCCGTGGCCACCCTCGTCCTGTACCTTGGCCAGCAGGATGGCCTTGCGTTTCAGGCTGGGTGCGCGGCTGATCCAGTTGCCCTCGGGCAGCATGCCGACGATCTCGCTGTGGGCATGCTGGCTGATCTGGCGTACCAGCGTCTTGCGGTAGGCGTCGGGCATCCAGTCGCGCGGCTCGATCTTGCCGTCAGCGTCGATTCGGGCGTCAAAGTGCGCCTGGCGCGCGGCATCGGATGCGCTGGCGGGCGGTGCCACCGCCTTGAGCGACGGCTGCTGCGGGTCTGGAAGGTCCAGTGCCTGGGTGTACATGCCTGTCTCCTGCGCTGGGATGCCAGCGTCATCAGCGCAGTATAGCGAATTAACCGACCGATCGGTCGGTTAATCTGGCGCCGGAGTCGGAATTGGCAGGGATGGCTGCCGGTGCACATGCGATGCACCAAAACGCGGTGCAAACGCGGCATCAACTGTTTTCAATAGTTCTCAAATGCGGCGAAATTCGTCGCTTCTCCTGCGGCACAGCTTTTGCAGAAGCTTCGACGGCCGATTTGGTCGTATTGACTTGCAGGAGAACCTATGAAAACAAACCTGATCGCCGCATGCACGCTTGCGGCATTGGCGGGCACGGTACAGGCCCAGAGCTCCGTCCAGCTGATGGGTCTGGCGGATGTGTATGCCGGCTCCAAGCGCATGGCGGGTGATGCCGGGCGCGCGTCGGTGGTGAACAGTGGCGGCATGACCACCTCGTGGTTTGGCGTGAAAGGCACGGAAGACCTGGGTGGCGGGCTCAAGGCCAACTTTGCCCTGACATCGTTTATCCAGGTGGACTCCGGCGTGCAGGGCCGCTTCGCCAACGACCCGTTTTTCTCGCGCGACGCCAACGTTGGCCTCGCGGGCGGCTTCGGCACGCTGACGCTGGGTCGCGGGCTGGCTCCCAACTTCCTCCCGACGGTGATCTTCAACCCCTTTGGCGACTCGTTCACGTTCTCGCCCCTGGTGTTGCATGCCAACGTGCCGCTGTTCAACGCCAGTGGCTGGCGTGCCACCACGCCGTCTGACACCGGCTGGGCCAACGAAATCATTTACAGCACGCCCAGCTTTGGCGGCCTGTCGGCCAACGTGCATTACCAGTTCGGCGAGGTGGCGGGTGACTCGGGCCCCAAGAACGTGGGCCTCAACGTGCTCTACTTCAACGGACCGTTCGCCGCCACCGCGTTCTACGAGCGTGACCAGATTGGCAACCCCAACCCGACCACGCCGTTCGCCACCGCCGACAGGAAAACCGACTGGATGCTCGGGGCGTCGTATGACGCCAAGGTGGTCAAGGGCTTTCTGACCTACGGCAAGGCCAAGTCTGACACCCTGGTGCCGCAGGCCAAAACGGTGTCGTGGGGCGCTTCGGTGCCAGTGGGGGCCGGCAAGGTGCTGGTGGGGGGCGGCCAAAACGCGCGTCACGCCGGGCAATACCCGGGATACCTGGACGGTGGGTTACGACTATTTCCTGTCCAAAAGCACCGACGTGTACGCCATGTACATGCGCGACCGGATCACCAGCTTCTCCAGCGGCACCAGCTTTGGCGCCGGCATCCGCAAGCGCTTCTGACGGCTCAGCCGCCGCTGTCGAGTGCGAAGGCCGCGTTGCGGTCCTGGCCCAGGCGCTCCACCATCTGGGGCAGGGCCTCCTGCAGGGCGGCCTTCAGTGTGAACGGCGGATTGATCACGAACATGCCGCTGGCGGGCAACCCCGGCCGCTTGGTCTCGCCGGTCGCGTCGGTCAGGATCTTGCTGGACTTGACGGTCAGCGACGCATTCAGCCAGCTTTTGCCGGCTTTGGTCGCCAGGGTCTTGAGCCTGCGCGGCAGGTCATGCGCCTCCGGGCGGGGAATGATCGGGTACCAGACGGCGTAGGTGCCCGTGGCAAAGCGCTTCAGCGCATCGGCCGCCATGGCCACGACCTTGGCATAGTCGGTCTTGATCTCGTAGCTCGGGTCGCACAGCACCAGCGCCCGGCGTGACGGTGGCGGCAGGAACTTCCTGACGCCCTCAAACCCGTCATCGCGCAGCACGGCAATCTGGCGGCCGGCCTCCAACTGGGCGATGTTGCCGGCCAGCGTCCGGGCGTCGGTGGGGTGCAGTTCGAACAGCTTGAGCTTGTCGTGCTCCCGCAGCAGCCGGTGCGCCACGAAAGGAGAGCCGGGATAGACCTTGAGGACGGACTTGGTGTTGAAGGCCGCGACCAGATCCACATAGTCCTGCAGCGCCGGGGCCAGGCCGGTGGCGCCGGCCAGACGCAAAATGCCGTCCGACGCTTCGCCACTGGTTTCCGCGTAGTCGCCATCCAGCCGGTAGAGCCCGGCACCGGCATGGGTGTCCACCACCATCAGGGCGGCGTCCTTTTCGGTCAGGTGCTTGAGCGTGGCGATCAGCACGGTGTGCTTGAGCACGTCGGCGTGGTTGCCGGCATGAAAGGCGTGGCGGTAGCTGAACATCGGGCGATGGTAACCCGTGGCCTGCGGGCATTGCGCTAAGCCCTTGATTTTTCGTATAATCTCGGGCTTCGCAGCGCTCTTGTGGCCCCGCGGCGAAGGCTTCGCAAGAAGCACCTACCACCTAAGAGATTCCCGCCAGAGGAACACCGACCGTGGAAAAGGGCCCGCCAAACCCTCGTAAAAGAGAAAACTCATGACCAAAACGTTCAGCGCCAAACCCGCTGACGTGACGCACGAGTGGTTTGTGATTGACGCGACCGACAAGGTCCTCGGACGAGTAGCCAGCGAAGTTGCTCTCCGTTTGCGCGGCAAACACAAGGCCATTTACACGCCTCACGTCGATACCGGTGACTTCATCGTCATCATCAATGCAGCCCAGCTCAAGGTCACGGGCGCCAAGTCCCTGGACAAGGTGTACTACCGTCACTCCGGCTATCCGGGCGGCATCACGGCCACCAACTTCCGTGACATGCAGGCCAAGCACCCCGGCCGCGCACTCGAGAAGGCTGTCAAGGGCATGCTGCCCAAGGGCCCGCTCGGTTACGCCATGATCAAGAAACTCAAGGTGTATGGCGGCGCAGAGCACCCGCACACCGCCCAGCAGCCCAAGCTGCTGGAAATCTAAGGAGCCTTGAGAATGATTGGTGAATGGAACAATGGCACCGGCCGTCGCAAGTCCAGCGTCGCCCGCGTGTTTCTGAAAAAAGGCACCGGCAAGATCACGGTGAACGGCAAGGACATCCAGTCCTACTTCGGCCGTGAGACCTCGATCATGATCTGCAAGCAGCCCCTGTTTTTGACCAACCACGTCGAAACCTTCGACATCCAGGTCAATGTGCACGGTGGTGGCGAATCCGGTCAGGCTGGCGCCACGCGCCACGGCATTACCCGTGCCCTGATCGACTACGACGCAGCGCTCAAGCCCGCACTGAGCCAGGCCGGCTTTGTGACGCGTGACGCGCGCGAAGTCGAACGCAAGAAGGTCGGTCTGCACGGCGCCCGTCGCCGCAAGCAGTTCAGCAAGCGCTAACCCGCTACCTGCCCACGAAAAGCCGCTCCAAGTTCGCTTGGCCAGCGGCTTTTTTGTTTTCACCCCAACCCGCCAGGAACCATGCGCTTTCGCCTGCTCCGCCGCCGCCTGACCATCAGCGCCCCGCGCATGGCGGTGCGCAGTGCCATGCCCTGGCCGTTCCGCTGGGTGGTCATGGCCATCGTGCTCGGGTTCTGTGGTGCCGTCGCCCTGTGGGCCTTTGAGTTCGGCAAGAACATCGCGGGCCTGGACACCGGGAGCAAGGAAGAACTGGCCAAGTTGCGGGTCGAGGTGGCCCAGCTGCGCGAGGAGCGCGACAAGGCGCAGTCGGTGGCCAACACCTCGGGCAGCCTGCTCACGGCCGAGCGCGCCGCGCAGGACAAGCTGGTGGCGCAGATCCGCCTGCTGGAAACCGAGAACCGCGCCTTGCGCGACGATCTGGGCTTTTTCGAGAAGCTGATTCCGGCCAGCGGCGCGGAAGGCATTGCCATCCGCGGGTTGCAGGCCGAGAAAATGGGCGAAAGCCAACTGCGCTGGCAGGTGTTGGTGATCCAGCCCGTCAAGAACGCGCCGGAATTCAATGGCAAGCTGGAAATCACGCTCGCCGGCACCCTGAACGGCAAGCCGTGGGTCATGCCGCTGCCGGGCGGCGCGCAGCCGCTGCAGCTGCGGCAGTACCGTCGCATTGAGGGCGTGGTCGACCTGCCCCCCCAGGCCGTGGTACAAAACGTGTCCGCCAAAGTGGTGGAGGGCGCCGTCACCCGCGCGGCACAGGGCGTGAAGCTCTGATAACCATGAATCGTTGAGGAGCAACCAGCATGTTTGGCAAAAAGGCACAACCGCCGATCAAGAGCCTGATCGCGCAAGGCAGCCGGATCGAGGGCAACCTGCGGTTCACCGACGGCCTGCGGGTCGATGGTGAAGTCATGGGTGACATCACCGCCAGCCCCGACAGCCCGAGCATCCTGGTGATCTCCGAAAGCGCGAGCGTGCATGGCGAGATCCATGCCGACCACGTGATCATCAACGGCAGCATCCGCGGCCCGGTTCACACCCGGGAACTGCTGGAACTGCAGCCCAAAGCCCGGATCGACGGCGACATCTACTACCGTGCCCTGGAGATGCACCAGGGCGCCATCATTTCGGGGCAGCTCAAGCCCAACCCCAGCGGCGACGAAAAGCCCCTACTCAAGTTGGCGGCAAACAACCAGTGACTGAAAACCCGACAAAAAAGAAGTACTATTTGAACTGAACCGTCACCCGGAGTACCCCATGAGCGCAGTTGCTGAAAACATCCAGTCCGAAATGCCCGTGCCGCTGGTCTTTACCGACAGCGCGGCGGCCAAGGTCGCCGACCTGATCGCCGAGGAAGGCAACCCGGAACTGAAACTGCGTGTCTTTGTGCAGGGCGGTGGCTGCTCGGGCTTCCAGTACGGGTTCACGTTTGATGAAATCACCAACGAGGACGACACCGTGATGACCAAGAATGGCGTCTCGTTGCTGATCGATGCCATGAGCTACCAGTACCTGGTGGGCGCCGAGATCGACTACAAGGAAGACCTGCAGGGCGCCCAGTTCGTGATCAAGAACCCCAATGCCACCAGCACCTGCGGCTGTGGCTCCAGCTTCTCGACCTAAGCGGGGTACACCGCCCCCAGCACACGGGCGCCCTGGGCGCCCGTTGTGCTTTGCAGGGCCAGTTTTTCCCGCAGCACCGTCTTGCGGGCCAGCCAGGCAAAAGCGGTGGCCTCGACCTGCAATGGCGGCAGGCCGCGTTCCGTGCTCGACAGCACCGCGCAAGCCGGCAACAAGGCCTGCAGGCGCCCCATCAGATGGCCATTCAATGCGCCGCCGCCGCACACCAGCAGCGTGCTGGCCTGCGGGCCATGGTGCAGCAGGTCGTTGGCACAGCTTTGCGCCGTGAGTTCGGCCAGCGTGGCTTGCACGTCGGACGCAGCCACCCCCGGATACAGCGCCAGGGCGGTGTCCAGCCAGGCACGGTTGAACAGGTCGCGCCCGGTGCTCTTGGGCGGCGTCTGGCGGAAATAGCCATCACCCAGCAGGTGGACCAGCAGGCCGGCGTGGGGTTGCCCGGTGGCGGCCCAGGCGCCGCCGCGGTCAAACGGCTGGCCGGTGTGCTGCTCGCACCAGGCATCCATCAGGGCGTTGGCGGGGCCGCAGTCAAACCCTGTCATGGTGCCGTCCGGGCGCAGCAGCGTGAGGTTGGCAATGCCACCCAGGTTGAGCACGCCGACAGTCTGACCGGGAACAGCAAACAGGGCCTGATGGAAAAACGGAGCGAGCGGCGCGCCCTGCCCACCGGCGGCAACATCCCGGCTGCGGAAATCGGCCACGACGTCCACGCCCGTGCGTTCCGCCAGCAAGGCCGGGTTGTTCAGTTGCAGTGTGTAGCCCGTCCCGCCAAAGGCCTGGGGCTGATGGCGTACGGTCTGGCCGTGGGCACCGATGGCCCGAACGGCCGTCGCCGGGACGTCGGACGCCGCCAGCAGGTCGTGCACGACTTGCGTATACACGGCGACGAGGGCGTTGGCGGCCAGCGCGGCGCGGTGCAGTTCGTCGGAACCACGGGTGTTCAGGGCCAGCAACTCGGCGCGCAGCGGCGCCTCAAAAGGCCGGGCGGCGTGCGCCAGAACGCGAACGCCGGTTCCGGAAAAATCGGCCAGTACCCCATCCACCCCGTCCAGCGAGGTGCCAGACATCAGGCCGATGTAAAGCTCCGCCATGCCCGGCCAGTGGGTGGGCGCTTACTGGGCGCTGGCCTGCTGGACCGAACCGGCCGCCGACAGCTGCAGCCGGACTGCACCGGCCAGCTTGTCGAATTGCGGTCGGGCCGCCGCGGAGACCGGGACAGCTTCGCTCTGGCGCGCAATCGTCATCGGGTCGTGGTGCTGGCCATTGACGCGGAATTCAAAGTGCAGGTGCGGGCCAGTGGCCCAGCCGGTGGCGCCCACCGCACCAATGTTCTGTCCCTGCACCACGCTCTGGCCGTTGCGCACCAGGATGCGGCTGAGGTGGGCGTACACCGTGGTGTGGTTGTTGCGGTGCTTCACGAACACCACATTGCCAAAGCCGTTTTGCACGCCGGCAAACTCCACCACGCCGTCGCCGACCGTGCGGACCGGGGTACCGGTGGGCGCGGCGTAATCCACGCCCAGGTGCGCGCGCCAGGTTTGCAGGATGGGGTGGAAGCGCATCTTGAAGCCGCTGGTCACGCGCGAAAACTCCATCGGCGAGGCGAGGTAGGCGCGGCGCAGGCTCTGGCCGTCCAGCGTGTAGTAGCCGCCCTTGGTTCCGGGCTCCTGGAACCACATGGCGCTGAAAGTCTTGCCGTTGTTGACGAACTCGGCTGACAGCACGCGTCCGGTGCGCAGTGGCTCGCCATCGGCTTCCAGCGATTCATAGACCACGCTGAAGCGGTCGCCCTTGCGCAGCGCGCGATGGAAGTCGATGTCACCTGAAAAAATCTCGGCCAGCTGCACGGCCACCGCGTCTGCGATGCCGGATTCGTCGGTGGCCGCAAACAGCGACGAGCGGATGGTGCCGCTGCCCAGCCGTGCGGACGCCGTCAGCGGTGCCGACTCGATGCGTGACTGGAAGCCCTGCGCTGTTTTCTCGACCACCAGCCGCTTGAACTGGCCATCGTCTTCCGGCGCCCAGCGCGCGCTCAGGCGCACAAGTGCGTTCTGGTCGCTGGCCTCGGCCGTCACGGTGCGGCCGGCGCGGCCCAGCAGGCCGTTGCGGAAGTTCGCGTCGCTGCGCAGGAAGCTGGCCGCCACCGGGTCGACCACGCCCAGCCGGGCCAGCAGTGCTTCCACCGTGTCGGTCGAGCGTGTGATGTCAGAGCGCAGCAGCTTGAAGCTGTGCACGTCCAGTGCTTCGGCCTGTGCCTGCAGCGGCAGGGGCTGCACGGCTTCCAGCACTTCCCGCACCGGCAGGTCCGCCGCATCGGGGGCCAGCGACGCCACGGCAAATGCGCCGCCACCGCCGCCCAGCAACAGGGCTGCGAGCAGGGCCGTCACGTGCCTGGGGTGCTGCGCAATCGTGCGGGCCAGCCGGGACAACAAAGCGTCTCCAGCGGCGGTCAGGCCGTTTTCCAAAAGATGAGTCCCCAAAGAGAAGCTGTCTGGATTTGCAGTTCGTGCATCGGCAGATGCCCGAACTGCAAAAACTGCGCCACTTAAAATCAGGCACAGTCGATGGTCTGGGAGTATAGCCAGCCCGTCTCCCCCGTCATCTGAAAAAACCCTTATGAATCAAGCTCCCGTTACAAATTTCCCGGTGACCGACCGGGTCCGCGAGGCCATGGCCGTGACATTGCGCGGGTGCGAGGAGCTGATTCCGCAGGAAGACTGGCTGAAGAAGCTGGCGCGCTCGGACGCCACGGGCGTGCCGCTGCGCATCAAGCTGGGGCTGGACCCGACCGCGCCCGACATCCACATCGGCCACACCGTGGTGCTCAACAAGATGCGCCAGTTGCAGAACCTGGGCCACCAGGTGATCTTCCTGATTGGCGACTTCACCAGCCTGATCGGCGACCCGTCGGGGCGCAACAGCACCCGCCCGCCGCTCACGCCCGAGCAGATCAAGGCCAACGCCGAGACGTACTACAAGCAGGCCAGCCTGGTGCTGGACCCGGAGAAAACCGAGATCCGCTACAACAGCGAATGGAGCCTGCCACTGGGCTCCATGGGCCTGATCCAGCTGTCGGCCAAGTACACCGTGGCGCGGATGATGGAGCGCAACGACTTCCATGACCGCTTCAAGGCCGGCACGCCGATCAGCGTGCACGAGTTCCTGTACCCACTGATGCAGGGCTACGACTCGGTCGCGCTCAAGGCAGACCTGGAACTCGGCGGCACTGACCAGAAATTCAACCTGCTGATGGGCCGGCACCTGCAGGCCGAGTACGGTCAGGAGCCGCAGTGCATCCTGACCATGCCGCTGCTCGAGGGCCTGGACGGTGTGGAGAAGATGTCCAAGAGCAAGAACAACTACGTGGGCATCAGCGAAGACGCCAACATAATGTTTGCCAAGGTGCTGTCGATTTCCGACACCCTGATGTGGCGCTGGTTCACGCTGCTGTCGTTCCGCAGCGAGGCCGAGATCGCCGCCTTGCGCAGGGAGGTGGATGGAGGCCGCAACCCCAAGGACGCCAAGGTGCTGCTGGCCAAGGAAATCACGGCCCGCTTCCACAGCGCCGCCGCGGCGGACGCGGCGGAGCAGGACTTCATCAACCGCAGCAAGGGCGGCGTGCCTGACGACATTCCCGAGATCGCGCTGTCCGGCGCGCCGCTGGGCATCGCGGCGCTGCTCAAGGCGGCCGGCCTGGCGCCGTCCACCAGCGAAGCCAGCCGCCTGATCGACGGCGGCGGCGTGCGCGTGGACAGCAGCGTGGTCAGCGACAAGGCCCTGAAGCTGGCGGCGGGCCGCTACGTGGTGCAGGTGGGCAAGCGCAAGTTTGCGCGCGTCACGCTGGCCTGAGCGCTGGCGCCGGCGGGCTCACTTCGCGCCCGCTGCTTCCAGCATTTTTTCCATGGCCGTGTAGCCGCGCGAGCGCGCCAGCTGCAGCGGCGTGTTGCCCTGCCGGTCACTGAGCTGCAGGTTGGCGCGGGCGTCAATCAGCGCGCGCAGCGTTGCCTGGTGGCGCGGCCCGCCGTCGCCCAGCACGATGGACTCGATCACCGCCGTCCAGTGCAGGTTGTTCACATGGTCCAGCGGCGCGCCGGCGGCGATCAGCTGGCGCACCACGCCGTCGTGGCCCAGGTGCGCGGCCGCGATCAGCGCGGTGCCGTCATAGCGGCTGGTGATCAGGCGGGCACTGGCGCCCATGGCCAGCAGCAGGCGCAAGGTCTCTTCGTCATCGGCGACCGCGGCGATGGTCACGGCGTCATAGCGGTCGCTGTCCAGTGCCGCCGTGTCGGCGCCGGCCTGCACCAGGGCGCGAATGGCCGCGCGCTGCCGGGCGTGGGTCGCCACATGCAAAGGTGTGCGGCCGTGGGTGTCACGGGCATTCAGGCCGGCCTTGTGGGTCAGCAGTGTGTTGATCGCGGCCAGGTCGCCCTGGTGCGCTGCCGCGTGCAGCCCGCGGTAGGCGGCCACCTCGGCAGGCGTGGGCGGCACCTGGGCCTGCGCGGCCGGCAGGGTGAGCCACAGGGCCAGCAGGCAGGGTATGGGCAGCCGGGCGAACATGCACCGCATCCTACTGCCTGCGTCACAATCAGGGAATGGCTGCCACCCTTGCCCGCTTCCTCACACCCAGCCGGCTGCTGCAGGCGTCCGTCGTGGTGGCGGTCATCACCATCACGCTCAAGACACTGGCCTGGTACATCACCGATTCGGTGGGCCTGTTGTCGGACGCCATGGAGTCCTTTGTCAATCTGGCCAGTGCCATCTTCGCACTGGTGATGGTGACCATCGCGGCGCGCCCGCCCGACGAAGACCACCCCTACGGTCACCACAAGGCCGAGTACTTTTCGTCCGGCTTCGAGGGCATCCTGATCATCGGCGCCGCGCTGGGCATCATCTGGGCCGCCGGCCACCGGCTGTTTGACCCGCAACCGCTGGAGCAGCTGGGCTGGGGCCTGGCGCTGTCGGTCGGCAGCTCGGCGCTCAACGGGCTGCTGGCCTGGGCCATGTTCCGGGCCGCCCAAGAACATCGCTCGATCGCGCTGGAAGCTGACGCCCGGCACCTGGTCACGGACGTCTGGACCTCGGCTGGCGTGGTGGTGGGCCTGGCGGGCGTGGTGCTCACGGGCTGGCTGTGGCTGGACGCGCTGGTCGGCATCGGCGTGGCGCTGAACATCCTGAAAGAGGGCTTTCACCTGATGAAGCGCTCGTCGCAGGGGCTGATGGATGAAGCGCTGGAGCCCGAAGTGGTGGCCCAGATCCGCGAGGTGCTGGCCGGCTTTGAGCACCACACCATCCGGTTTGACCATCTCACCACCCGCAAGGCAGCGCAGCGCCGCTTTGTGGACCTGCACATGCACATGCCCGCCAGCTGGACGCTGGGCCGCGCCGCCGCAGTGCGCACCAGCGTCGAGCAGGCGCTGATGAGCGCGGTGCCCGGCCTGCGCGCCACCATCCAGCTGCTGCCCAGCGACGTGGAAGCGCACTTTGACGACGAGAAAGACCTGATCTGATGCTGAGCGTGGTCCAACGGGTGAGTGAAGCCCGGGTGGTGGTGGCGGGGGACGTGATCGGCGAGATCGGCGCAGGCCTGCTGGTGCTGGTGTGCGCCGAGCGTGGCGACACCGAAGTGCAGGCCGACAAGTTGCTGGCCAAGCTGCTGAAGCTGCGCATTTTTTCCGACGACGCCGGCAAGATGAACCGCAGCCTGCAGGACGTGGCCGGCGGCCTGCTGCTGGTGAGCCAGTTCACGCTGGCGGCCGACGTGTCGGGCGGCAACCGCCCGAGCTTCACCAACGCTGCTGCGCCCGACGACGGTCGACGTCTGTACGACTACCTAGTGGACAAAGCCCGCGCTGCCCACCCAGTGGTGCGGACCGGGCGCTTTGCGGCCGACATGAAGGTGCAGCTCGTCAACGACGGGCCCATCACCATCCCGATGCGCATTCAGTAAGGGTTGGGGTAGCCCAGAGCGCCCAGCAACAGCACTTCCAGCGCTTCCATCGCCAGTGCGTCGCGCTCGTTCGTTTCATGGTCCCAGCCTTGCGCGTGCAGGGTGCCGTGCACCAGCAGGTGGGCGTAGTGCGCTTCCAGCGTCTTGCCCTGTTCGCGGGCTTCATGCGCCACCACCGGACCGCACAGCACCAGATCGGCCGCCACCACAGGCTGGCGCGAGTAGTCAAAGGTCAGCACATTGGTGGCGTAGTCCTTGCCGCGGTACTGCAGGTTCAGCGCGCGGCCTTCGGCCTCGCCGACGATGCGCACCGTCAGATCGGCGGGCGCGTTGAGGGCCATGCCCACCCAGCGGCGCACGCGGGCGCGCGTCAGCACCGCCTGGTGGCGCGGCAGGCCGGCGAAGTTGCCAAACTGCAGTTCCAGCGAGAGTTCATGAATCATTTGTACCTCCAGCCCGCATGGATGCTGCGTAAGCCGCTATCTATTTTGTAGTAGACGACGCCTTGCGGGAGGCGTCATACGCGTCCACGATGCGCGCCACCAGCGGGTGGCGCACCACGTCGGCACTGGTGAAGTGGGTGTGGGCGATGCCCTTGACGCGGCGCAGCACCCGCTCGGCGTCCACCAGCCCGCTCAAGTGACCCTTGGGCAAATCGATCTGGCTCACATCGCCGGTCACCACCGCCTTGGCGCCAAAACCGATGCGGGTGAGGAACATCTTCATCTGCTCGGGCGTGGTGTTCTGCGCTTCGTCCAGGATCACAAACGCGTTGTTCAGCGTGCGGCCGCGCATAAAGGCCAGCGGCGCAATCTCCAGCGCCTGACGCTCGAAGGCCTTGACCACCTTGTCAAAGCCCATCAGGTCGTACAGCGCGTCGTAGAGCGGGCGCAGGTAAGGGTCCACCTTCTGGCTCAGGTCGCCGGGCAGAAAGCCCAGCTTCTCGCCGGCTTCCACCGCCGGGCGCGTCAGCACAATCCGCTGCACCGCGCTGCGCTCCAGCGCGTCCACGGCCATCGCCACCGCCAGGTAGGTCTTGCCGGTGCCGGCCGGGCCAATGCCGAAGGTGATGTCGTGGTTGGCAATGTTGTCCAGGTACACGCTCTGCATCGGCGTGCGGGCCTTCAGGTCGGCCCGGCGCGTCTGCAGGGCCATGGCGCCGTCAGGGCCTTCGCCCAGGGCGCCGTCACCGGCCAGCGTGAGCTGCACCGTGTCGGGCGCGATCGGCCGCGCCGCAATTTCATAGAGCGCCTGCAGCACTTCGAGTGCGCGCTGGGCCTTGGCTTTGGCGCCGTCGATCTTGAACTGCTCGTGCCGGTGGGCGATGGTCACGCCCAGCGCCAGCTCGATCTGGCGCAGGTGGGCGTCGGTCGGGCCGCACAGGTGGGTCAGGCGGGTGTTGTTGGGTGGCGTGAAGTTGTGGCGAAGGATCATGGCATGCGTTGGAAGCAGCCCGGTATTGTCGCCGCTCAAGGACGCGCGGGGCCAATCCGCTAACATCAAGACTCCCATGAACAGTGCCTTGATCGTCGAAGACCTGCCTGAAGTCCGCGCCTGGCTGGGCGACGTGGCGCGTGCGGCATTTCCGGCACTGCAGGTGACCGCCGCGAGCCGGCGCGACGAGGCCCTGGCCTGCGTGCAGGCCAGGCCCTATGACCTGGCACTGATCGACCTGGGTCTGCCCGATGGCTGCGGCACCGACGTGGTGGGCGCGCTGCGCCGCCACCAGCCGGCGGCCCTGCCGGTGGTGGTGACGATTTACGACGACGACGACCACCTGTTCCCCGCGCTGCAGGCCGGTGCCTTTGGCTACCTGCTGAAAGAGCAGCCGCAGGACACGCTGGTGTCCCAGCTGCTGCGCATGACGCAGGGCGAGCCACCGCTGTCACCACCGATCGCGCGCCGGGTGCTGGCCCACTTTGCCGGGGCCAGCGGGCGGCGCACGGCGCTGGTGCGAGAGCTGGAAAACGAGGTCAGCCTGACCGAGCGCGAGACCGAGGTGCTGCAGCGCGTGGCCAAGGGCTACACCCTGCCCGAGATTGCCCAGCAGTTCGGCCTGTCGCGCCACACCATTGCCGATTACATCAAGCAGATCTACCGCAAGCTCAATGTGTCGTCACGCGCCGAAGCCGCGCTCGAAGCCGCTCGCCGCGGCCTGGTCAACCCCTGAGGCGCTGCGATGATCGGACGTCTGCACGGCACCCTGACCGAAAAGAACCCGCCGCAAGTGCTGGTGGACTGCAACGGCGTGGGCTACGAGGTGGACGTGCCCATGAGCACCTTCTACAACCTGCCGGTGCTGGGCGACAAGGTCACGCTGCTGACCCACTTTGTGGTCCGCGAAGACGCGCAGATCTTGTACGGCTTTGCCAGCGCGGGCGAGCGCGAGGCGTTTCGCCAGCTGATCAAGATTTCGGGCGTGGGCCCGCGCACCGCACTCAGCGTGCTGAGCGGCATGAGCGTGGCCGACATCGCGCAGGCCGTGACCACGCAGGACGCGGGCCGGCTCGTCAAGGTACCCGGCATTGGCAAGAAGACGGCCGAGCGGCTGCTGCTGGAGCTCAAGGGCAAATTTGGCCCCGATCTGGGCAGCGCCAGCACGGGCGTGGCCAGCGACGCGCAAGCCGACATCCAGCAGGCGCTGGTGGCGCTGGGCTACAGCGACAAGGAAGCCGCGCTCGCCGTCAAGGCCCTCCCCCGGGATGTGGGCGTGAGCGAGGGCATCAAGCTCGCGCTGAAGTCACTGGCGAAGTAAATGAGCATCCAGACCGACGACTTCGAAATGCCGCCCTCCCGGCGCGTGGTGTCGGCCGCGCCCGCGTCGCCCAATGAGGAGGCGATCGAGCGTGCGCTGCGGCCCAAGCTGTTTGACGAGTACGTGGGCCAGGCCAAGACGCGCGAGCAGCTGGAAATCTTCATCGGCGCCGCCCGCAAGCGCGAAGAGGCGCTGGACCATGTGCTGCTGTTCGGCCCGCCGGGCCTGGGCAAGACCACGCTTTCCCACATCATTGCGCACGAGCTGGGCGTGAACCTGCGCCAGACCTCCGGCCCGGTGCTGGAAAAGCCGAAAGACCTGGCCGCGCTGCTGACCAACCTGGAAAAGAACGATGTTCTTTTCATTGACGAAATCCACCGCCTCAGCCCGGTGGTGGAAGAAATCCTCTACCCCGCGCTGGAGGACTACCAGATCGACATCATGATCGGCGAGGGCCCGGCGGCACGCAGCATCAAGCTCGACCTTCAGCCCTTCACCCTGGTGGGCGCCACCACCCGCGCCGGCATGCTGACCAACCCGCTGCGCGACCGCTTTGGCATCGTGGCGCGGCTGGAGTTCTACACCGCCGAGGAGCTGGCGCGCATCGTCAAGCGCAGCGCCGGCCTGCTGAACGCGCCGATGGACGAGGAGGGCGGCATCGAGATCGCGCGCCGTTCGCGTGGCACGCCGCGCATTGCCAACCGCCTGCTGCGCCGCGTGCGCGACTATGCCGACGTCAAAGGCTCAGGCCGCATCACCAGCGAGATCGCGCACAAGGCGCTGGCCATGCTCGACGTCGACCCGCAGGGCTTTGACGTGATGGACCGAAAGCTGCTGGAAGCCGTGATCCACCGCTTCGACGGCGGCCCGGTGGGGCTGGACAACATCGCCGCCAGCATTGGCGAGGAGCGCGACACGATTGAAGACGTGATCGAGCCCTACCTGATCCAGCAGGGCTACCTGCAGCGCACACCGCGCGGGCGCATCGCCACGCTGGCAGCCTACCGTCACCTGGGCGTGGCGCCGCCACGCACGGATACCGGCTTGTTCGAGCCCGGGGCCTGACCGGCCATGGCAAGCCTCACACCCCTGCAACGCCGCGGGCTCTGGATCGTGGGGGGCGTGGTGCTGGCTGCGGTGCTGCTGGCGGGCGGCCTGGCGCTGCGCAGCCCGCAGGTGCACGCTGTCCAGCTGCAGCCGGCACCGCTGGTGCGCACGCTGCAGTTTTCGGCGCGGGTGGCCACGCTGTCGCGGGTGGATGTGGGCAGCACCATCATCGGCCGGGTGGCCCAGGTGCTGGTGACCGAGGGCGCCCAGGTCCGCAAGGGCGATGCGTTGCTGCGGCTGGAGTCTGACGAGCTGGCCGCCGCAGTGACGCAGGCGGTGGCGGCAGAGCGCCAGGCTGCCGCGCGGCTGGCCGGCCTGCGCAGCACCGGGCGGGCCTCTGCCGGTGCGGCGCTGGCCCAGGCCGATGCCACGCTGCGTGCCGCGCAGGCTGAACTCACGCGGGTGGAGCAGCTGGTGGCGCAGGGCTTTGTGAGCGGCTCGCGGCTCGATGATGCGCGCCGCGCAGTGGACGTGGCGCAGGCCCAGCAAGCCAATGCCCGTGCCCAGACCCAGGCCAACGCCGAGGCCGGGACCGACCTGGTGCAGGCCCAGGCCCAGCTGGCACTGGCCCAGGCGGCCACGCAATCGGCCCGTGCGCGGCTGGCACAGGCCGTGGTGCTGGCCCCGGCCGATGCAAAAGTTCTGGTGCGCGAGGTGGAACCCGGGCAGATCGTGCAGCCCGGCAAGCCCCTGCTGAGTCTGGCGCTGGCGGGCCCCACCCAGCTACTGGCGCAGGTGGATGAGCGCTTCCTGGACCAGCTGCAGGCGGGCCAGCCCGCCACGGTGGTGGCTGATGCCTTTGCCTCGCAGCGGTTTGCGGCGCGGGTGCTGTCCATCGCACCCGCGGTGGATGCGCAGCGCGGCGCCGTGGAAGTGAAGTTCACCTTGCTGCAGGTACCACCGGCCTATTTACGTGAGGACATGACCCTGTCGGTGGAAGTGGAAACCGCACGCCGCGAGCGCGCACTGGTCATGCCGCTCGCCGCGCTGCAGGCCAGCACGCCCGGGGGCTCACCGACGGTGCTGGTCAGCGCCGACGGCAGGGCCCGGGCGCGTGCCGTGCAGCTGGGCCTGCGCACGCTGGATGCCACCGAGGTGCTGGGGGGCCTGACTGCGGGCGAGACCGTGCTGGTGGGCGGCGCATTGCACGATGGCCAGCGCGTGCGGGCCCGGCTGCTGGCGTGGAAGCCCGGGCAGGCAGCGGCACCTGGCGCAGCGCCGGACGCGGGCGCCGCGCTGGGCAACGCCATGGGACGCTGAGCCTGCATGACGCCCTGGCTCGGCTTTGAACTGCGCGTGGCGCTGCGCTTCCTGCGCGAAGGCCGCATGCAGACGCTGCTGATCATCGTGGGGGTGGCGGCCGGTGTGGCGGTCATTGCCTACATTTCGGCGCTGATCAGCGGCCTGCAAGGCAACACGCTCGACAAGACACTGGGCGCGCAGGCGCATATCAGCCTGCGATCACCGGACGACGTGGTCACCCCCGCCGCCCCGCCCGAACCCGGCACCACCGGACTCACGCAAACCCAGCCGCGGGCCCAGCGCCTGCGCTCGGTGGCCAACTGGCAGGCGCTGGTGCCGCTGCTCGAACGCCTGCCGGCCATCGCGGCCGTGTCGCCCATGGTGGCTGGCGGTGGCCTGGCCCTGCGCGGCGAGGCCACCCAGGCCATCTCACTCGTGGGCGTGGAACTGGACCGCTACGACCGCATCGTCGGCCTGCGTGGCAAGGTGGTCAGCGGCAGCGCGCGGCTGGCGCCCGGCGAGGCCATTCTGGGTCGCGACCTCGCGGCGGATCTGGGCGTGCGCGTGGGCGACCGCCTCACGGTGCAGACCGGCGCCGTGAACGACGCGGTGCGCGTCACGGCGCTGGTGGACCTGGGCGTGAAGGAGCTCAACCGCCGCACCGTCATCGTGCCGCTGCGGGCGGCGCAGAACCTGCTGGGCCTGCCCGGCGGTGCCACCAACATCGACCTGACCGTGAAGGACGTGTGGGCAGCCCAGGCGCTGGCCGACAGCCTGCGCCGCCAGTTCCCCTACAAGATCGAGAGCTGGCAGGAGAGCAATGCGCAGCTGGTCTCGGCGCTCAACGCCCAGTCGGTCAGCACCGGGCTGATCCGGGCCGTGGTGCTGGTGGTGGTGGTGCTGGGTATTGCCAGCGTGCTGGTGGTGTCGGTGGTGCAAAAGCGCCGCGAAATCGGCATCCTGCGTGCCATGGGCGCCACGCGCGGGCAGATCCTGCGGCTGTTCCTGGTGCAGGGCGCGGTGGTGGGCGCGCTGGGTTCGGCGCTCGGGCTTGTTCTGGCGGTGGCCATGATCTGGCTGTTCACCAACTTTGTGCGCGGCTCCGACGGCCTGCCGCTGTTTGCCATCACGCTGCCACCGCTGCTGGGGCTGCAGGTGGCGCTGATTGCCACGGTGTGCGGCGTGCTGGCTGCGATTGCGCCCGCCCGCCGCGCCGCCGCCATGGACCCGGCGCTGGCCATCCGGATCTGACGCCATGCCTGCGCTGATCGAGCTGGACCAGGTTCGCAAGACCTACAACGCCGGGCTGCCCAGCGAGGCCGAGGTGCTGCACGGCCTGCAGCTGCGTGTGGACCAGGGCGAGTTCATTGCGCTGATCGGCCCGTCCGGCTCGGGAAAGAGCACGCTGCTGAACATCGTGGGCCTGCTGGAGCGCATGACCAGCGGCAGCTACCGCCTGCAGGGCGAAGAGGTGCACGCGCTGGATGACGCCGCCCTCACGCTGCGCCGGCGCAACCTGCTGGGCTTTGTGTTCCAGTTCCACCACCTGCTGCCAGCCTTCACGGCGCTGGAGAACGTGACCATGCCGGCGCTGATGGCCGAGGGCCGCGTGACACCCAAGGCGCGCGACAAGGCGCGCGAGCTGCTGGCGGCGGTGGGACTGGCCAAAGCCATTGACAAGCGGCCGGGCCAGCTGTCGGGCGGCATGCAGCAGCGCGTGGCCATCGCGCGTGCGCTGGTCATGGAGCCGCCGCTGGTGCTGGCCGACGAACCCACCGGCAACCTGGACACGGCGTCATCGGACGAGGTGTTTGTGCAGCTGCGGCGCATGCACGCCGAGCGCGGCATTTCGTTCGTGGTGGTCACGCACGATCCGCGGCTGGCCGCGCGCTGCGACCGGCTGGTGGAGCTGATCGACGGGCGGATTGCCCGCGACGAGCCTATCGCGCACCCGGCCGCAGGTGGTGCACGATGAGCAGCTGCGCTGCGTAGTAGGTGCCCAGCACCCAGACCTGCGCCATCGGCAGCGGCGTCACAAACTTGTTGATGGCCAGCAGCGAATCGCTCAGCATGAAAAAGCCCGCGCCCACTGCCACGCCGATGGCGGCACGCTCGCGCAGCACCGTGGCGCGGCCGATGGCCTGCGCCGCCATCAGCGCAATCACCACCACATAGGCCGCCACCGGAGCGCGCAGCGCGGGCGGCAGACCGCCCTGCCAGAGGAAGGCGTACATGGCCGCGCCCACGCCGAGCGTGGCCGCCAGCGCGCGCCGGCTCGGGAACCAGCGCTGCCCCTGGCGCAGCAGCGCGATGTAGGCCAGGTGCGCCAGCAGGAACGCCACCAGCCCGGGGATGAAGTAGCCCGGGAACATCAGGAACACATCGCCCGCCAGCGAGAGTGCCAGTGCGGCCATCAACAACATGCCAAATCGGCCTGTAGCCCTTGTCCGGTCTGCGTGAGACGCTATAAAAATAATAGCAAGCAGCAGGGTGAGGGGTTTGAACACCCGGTGCAGATCAGTCAACCCCAGCGCTGCCGTGGCGGTGGCCAGCGCGGCGGACTCGACCATCAGTGCCTGCGTGATGGTGATACGGCCCTGCAGCACCGCGCCGATGACCCACAGGCTGGCCACCAGCACGCCCAGCCACACGGCGGCCTGCGCTCGCGGCAGGCCGTCGGCAAACCACAGAAACGCCGCCACACCCTGCAGCAGCACGAGGAACTGGATGGCGCCAAACCACATCACGCTGCGGCTCATGGGCGGGTGGTACTGCTGCACCTGTTCGATGGCAAACGCCGGCGCCGGGAAGCGCGCCGCCACGTCGGCCGGCCGCCAGCCCGGCGGCTTGAACCACACGCGCAGCTTGTCGGCCCAGCTGCGGGCGTGCCAGCTGTCCTTGAGCAGACCCCAGTACACCTCGGCATTGGCCCACAGCGGGTCCCAGCTGTTCAGGGGCTTGCGGGTGCCGTAAACGCACTTTTCGTCTTCTTCCCGGAAGCTGCCAAACAGCCGGTCCCACACAATCAGGATGCCGCCGTAGTTGCGGTCCACATAGCGGTCGTTCACGGCGTGGTGCACGCGGTGGTTGCTGGGGCTGCAGAACCAGCGGTCAAACCAGCCGAGCTTGTCCACCTGCTCGGTGTGCACCCAGAACTGGTAAAGCAGGTCCACCAGCGCCACCACGCCAAACACCAGCGGCGGCACGCCCGCCACCGCCATCGGCAGGTAGAACACCCAGCCAAACAGCGCGCCGCTGCTGGTCTGGCGCAGCGCGGTGGACAGGTTGTAGTCCTGGCTGTGGTGGTGCACCACATGGGCGGCCCAGAACAGCGCCACCTCGTGGCCCGCGCGGTGCAGCCAGTAGTAGCAGAAGTCGTAGAACACCAGCGCCAGCAGCCAGCCGTACCAGGTGGTCCAGAAGGCGTTGTCGGGCCACAGCGCGACCGATGAATACACGGCGGTGTAGATGCCCACCCGCAGCAGCCGCGTGAACACCGCGCTGATCTGGCTCAGCATGCCCAGGCCGATGCTGGTGATGGCGTCGTTGAGCCGGTAGGTGTTGCGCCCGCGGGCCCAGCCCCAGGCGAATTCAATGGCGATCAGCAGGAAGAAAACCGGGGTCGCAAGAACAATGATCTGGCTCGAAGTCATGGCCAGATTTTCCGCGCACTCAGGTCAGCGCGCCTCTGGCATCTACCCTGATGAGGCGTTCCACCTTGCCGCTGCGCAGCCCGCCGGTGACGCCAATCATGAAGTCGTGCAGGTTGACGGTCGGGTCGCAATGGCCGGGAACCAGCCACACATAGCGGCCCAGCGCCGGCAGCCGGTGGCTGCCCGCCGCAGGGCGCAGGATGCCGTGCTCGTCGCCACCGTTGAAATACTCCAGCTCGCTTTCCGCATCAAAGGCATGCACGCGCGGCAGGCCGGAATCAATGGCGTGGCTCTTGTGGCCGGCATCGCACACCACCTGGGTGGCGCCGGTGCTGATGACCTGCGTCTTGACGAACAGCGCATGCTCGAACTGCGGCTGCGCCGGGTCGCGCTCGTTCTGTGCGTAGTCGGCGTCCATGAACATGAACGAGCCGGCCTGCAGCTCACCATACACACCACTGGCTGCTTCCAGCACCAGGCTGCCGGTGCCGGCGCCGGTGACCAGGTCCACCGGCACGCCCTGTGCCTCGATCAGCTTGCGGGTGAACACCACGTCGTCCACCGCCACGGCAATGGCGTCACGCCGCTCCTGCGCGCTGCGCAGGTGCTGGGCGCGGCCGTGGTAAGCCTGCAGCCCCGCAAAGCGCAGGGCCGGGTGCTTGCGGATTTCCAGCGCCAGCGGCACGGCCGCGCCCCCGGGGGGCACGCCGCAGCGGCGCTGGCCCACGTCAATCTCCACAAACACGTCGATCACCGCTGGCCTGGCCGCGCGCGGGCGCGCATCGTTCATGGCCTGGGCCAGCCGGGTGATGCCGTCCAGGCTGTCCACCGCAATCGCCAGCTGCCCGTTGGCGGCCGCCAGCTTGTGTGCCAGTGCCGCCACGCGCGCGAGCTTGTGCGGCGCAATCACTTCGTTGCTGATGTACACGTCGGTCACGCCGCCGGCCACCATGGCCTCGGCCTCGGCGGTTTTCTGCACGCACACGCCCACGGCGCCGGCCTGCATCTGCAGCCGCGCCAGCGCCGCACTCTTGTGCATCTTGGCGTGCGGGCGCCAGCGGATGTCGTGCTTCCTGGCGAAGTCGGCCATGCGCGAAATGTTGCGCTGCATGGCGTCCAGGTCCACCACCAGCGCGGGCGTGTCAATGGCCTGCACCGGCTGGCCAATCAGGTCGCGCAAGGCTTCGGGCACCGGCCGCTTGTCGGCCTCAGGTGTGGGTTTCATCGCGGGCATTGTCGTCCAGGTGCCGGGTGTCCGACCAGCCGACCAAAGCAAACCCCTGGGGCGTCCACAGCAGGCGGTTGATGGCGGCGTTGCCCAGGTGCCAGGTGCGCGGGGCCTGCAGTTCCTGGCCGGTGGCAATGCGGTACAGCACGTCCAGCACACCGCCATGGGCCACCAGCACGATCTGCTCGCCCCGGTGGCGCTCGGCCAGCGTGGCGGCGGTCTGCTCGATGCGGTCGCGCAGCGCGAGCAGGGACTCACCGCCTTCAGGCGCCCAGTGCGGCACGCGCTTGCGCCAGGCCAGCGCGTCGTCGGGCCACAGGGCTTCGATCTCGGCGAACGTCTTGCCTTCAAACTGGCCAAAGTGCCGTTCGCGCAGGCCGCTGTGCGACGCCACCGGGGTGCCGCTCACGGCGGCTATGGCGCGCGCCGTGGCGTCGGCGCGCTGCAAGTCGCTCGCATAGATGGCGCTGATGGGTTCGCCTGCCAGTGCCTGCGCCACGCGTTGCGCCTGCCACTGGCCGGTGTCGTTGAGCGGAATGTCCATGTGCCCCTGGATGCGGGTGTCTGCGTTCCAGGCCGTCTCTCCATGGCGGATGGCGATGATGCGGGTGGCGTCCAAGCGGTGGCTTTCAGGAATGCTCAGCGCGCCGGCACGTCAATGACCACCTTGCGCACGCCCGCGGGCGCGGCCGGGAAGCCCTGCATCGCCGCGCTGAACATGGCGGGCAGCACGCCGGCGTTGTCGCTCCAGGGGCCGTCGGCCACGGCATGGCTTTCCCAGGCCACCTGGTTGCTGGCCAGCTCCCGCAGGATGACGCTGACTTCGCGCCGGTACCAGGGCTGCTCCATGCGGCCAAACGGTGACATGAACCCCGAGCCAAAGCCGATCGTCACGCCCACCCCCACACCGACGCCACCACCCCAGGCGTCCCAGGGGTCGGCAAACGGCGACAGCACGCGCTGGACGCGCGCAAACACCTGCACGCTGTAGCGCGGCGCGGCGTCGTCGCGCTTGAGGCCGGCGGCAAACAGCGCCGGGTCGGCCCAAGCTTCGACCCGGGTCTGCCATTCGTTTTGCTGCGAAGGCAGGCGCTCGAACCGGTACGCCGGGTTGGCCGGCACGGCGGGCAGGGCCGAGAAGGCGCGCACCTCGTTGTCCAGCCGGAAGGTGCTGGCGCAGCCCGTCAGCAGCAAAGCGGCGGCCAGCAGGGCCAGCAGGCGTGCCGCCATGCTAGAGCTTCACCACCTGCAGGCCCGGCAGCGCGGACGGGGTGGGGAAGTCGTCTGCGTCGAAGGCCTTGTCACCGTCTTCACTGGGCACGCCGGTGGGGTGAATGGCCTTGAAGTCGTGCAGCGCCGTGTCGGCCAGGTGCGAGGGCACCACGTGTTGCAGCGCGTTGAACATGTTGTCCACCCGGCCGGGGTACTTTTTGTCCCACTCGCGCAGCATCGCGCCCACCTGCTTGCGCTGCAGGTTCTCCTGGCTGCCACACAGCGTGCAGGGAATGATGGGGAACTGCCGGTGTTCGGCCCAGCGCGTCAGGTCTTTTTCGGCCACATACGCCAGCGGGCGGATGACCACATGCTTGCCATCGTCGCTCACCAGCTTGGGCGGCATGCCCTTCAACTTGCCGCCAAAGAACATGTTGAGGAAGAAGGTCTGCAGCATGTCGTCGCGGTGGTGGCCCAGCGCGATCTTGGTGGCGCCCAGCTCGTCGGCCACGCGGTACAGGATGCCCCGCCGCAGCCGGCTGCACAGGCTGCACATGGTTTTGCCCGGTGCAATCTTGTCCTTGACGATGGAGTACGTGTCCTGGTTCTCGATGTGGAACGGGATGCCCAGGGCCGTGAGGTATTCCGGCAGGACATGCTCGGGAAAGCCGGGCTGCTTCTGGTCCAGGTTGACGGCAACGATGGAAAAGTGGATGGGTGCGCGCGCCTGCATTTTCAGCAGGATGTCCAGCATGCTGTAACTGTCCTTGCCGCCGCTCAGGCAGACCATGACCTTGTCGCCTTCTTTGATCATGTTGAAGTCCACGATGGCCTGGCCCATCAGGCGGCACAGCCGCTTCTCGAGCTTGTGCGTTTCGCGCTCGATCTTCAGCCCGGCGGTGGCCGGGGCCGGCGCGGGGGCGGGTTCGTTCTCAATCCAGACGGCACTCATGGGTGGATTGTCTCACTGGCAGGGAAAAACCGCCTTGCTGCTGCCCCTTGGGGCAGTGTTCTACGCGCGGGCCGTGCATTACATTGGCCGCTGTTTCTTGACGGAGGCCCCGACATGTCCGCAGGCGACTGGAAAGACCTGTACCAGGCCGCCCTGTCGGGCGACCTGGCGCTGGTGCAGCACCACATCAGTGAAGGTGTCAACCCCAACTACCAGCACCCGGAAATCCTGTGCACGCCCCTGGTGGCGAGCCTGATCCACGGGCATGACGCCATTGCGCGCCACCTGCTGGCCCACGGCGCCGACCCGAACCTGCGCTCCGAATTCGACGGCCTGACGCCGCTGCAGGCCGCACGCCAGTACGGTCGGACAGGGCTTATGGCCTTGCTGTGCGAAATGGGCGCGAAGGCGCCTCGTCAGCGCTTCTGGCAGCGGTGGCTGCCGGTGTAGCGGCAATGCCCTACCACTGTCCCGTCTCCACCCGTATCGCCACTTCACAGTCGTCAAAAATTTCCAGCTTGGCAATCTTGACGCGCACACCCAGCACGCTGGGCAGTTGCAGCAGGCGGGCAGCGAGCTTGCCGATCAGGCTTTCCAGCAGGTTCACATGCTCGGCGGTGCATTCGTCAATGATGATCTGGCGCACCTTGCGGTAGTCCAGCACATGGGTGATGTCGTCGTCGCGCGGGCGCAGGTCCTGTGTGCCCAGGTTCAGCTCGGCGTCCACCTGGATCGGCTGGGGGCTGGTTTTCTCGTGGTCCAGAATGCCCAGGTTGGCGTCGAAGCGCAGGCCGGTGAGGGTGAGGGTCTGGTTGCCTTTGGTCAGCATGGCAGCGGTCTTACATCAGCGAAAAATCGCGGTCAAATTTCATCAGGTGCTGGCCGCCGTCCACCAGCAGGGTGGTGCCGGTGATGGACGAGTTCTCCAGCGCAAACTTCACCGTGGCGGCCACGTCGGCCGGCGTGGACGAGCGGCCCAGCGGCGACAGCTTGTGCAGCGCCTCGAACTTGTCGTCGCTCAGCATGTGGCTGGTCAGCGTCAGGCCGGGCGCTACGCCCACCACGCGCAGCACGGGCGCAAAAGCCTGGGCCATCAGGGTGTTGGCGGCTTCCAGCGCGGCCTTGGACAGGGTGTAACTGAAGAAATCCGGGTTGGGGTTCCACAGCTTCTGGTCCAGCATGTTCACCACCGCGCCGCTGGCGCTGCGGGCGGCCAGGTGGGTGTGCAGCGCCTGCGCCAGCAGCACGGCCCCGCCGGTGTTGGTGTGCACGTGCCGGTCCAGCGCTGCAAAGCTGAAGCTGGCGGCGGTGTCGTGCTCGAACACCGACGCGCTGTTGACCACGGCGTCCACCGCACCCAGTTGCGTCACCACCTGCGGCAGCAGCGCGCGGACCGCGAACTCATCGGCCAGGTCTGCCTGAAAAGCGGCTGCACCCGGCGTCGATGCTGCGCAGGCCGCTACAGTTTTCATAGCATCTTCGGCTGAACCGCGGTAGTGCACTGCCACCCGCCAGCCGCCGGCGGCGAGCGCCAGCGCGATCTCGCGGCCCAGCCGGCGGGCGGCGCCGGTCACCAGCACGGTGCGGGGGGTGGTGGGGGACATTCGGGGACAATCCTGCGGGTGACGACAGATGCAACCAGTTTAACGAGTGCGCTGACCCGGCTGGTCCAGCGGGCAATGGCCCAGGCCGGCGGCTGGCTGCCGTTCGACCGCTTCATGGCGCTGGCCCTGTACGCGCCGGGCCTGGGCTACTACGCCAACAGCAGCCGCAAGTTTGGCCGGATGCCGCAGTCGGGCAGCGACTTCGTGACCGCGCCCGAGCTCTCGCCGCTGTTCGGCCAGGCGCTGGCCGCGCAAGTGGCGCAGGCGCTGGACGCCACCGGCACTCACGAGGTATGGGAATTTGGTGCCGGCTCGGGCGCGCTGGCGGCGCAACTGCTGGGCGCCCTGGGCGACCGCGTGACGCGCTACACCATCGTGGACCTGTCGGGCAGTCTGCGGGCGCGCCAGCAGCAAACGCTGGCCGCGCACGGCGAGCGCGTGCGCTGGGTGAGCGAGCTGCCCGAGGCCATGCAGGGCGTGGTGGTGGGCAACGAGGTGCTGGACGCCATGCCGGTGAAGCTGCTCGCGCGAGTGTCCGGCGTCTGGCATGAGCGCGGCGTGGCCTGGCACGACGGCCTGGTGTGGGCCGACCAGCCCACCCCGCTGCGCCCGCCTACCGAAGTGGACGGCCCGCACGACTACCTGACCGAGATCCACCCCCAGGCGGAGGCTTTTGTGCGCACCCTGGCCGACCGGCTGACGCAGGGGGCGGCGCTGTTCATCGACTACGGCTTCCCCGAGGCGGAGTACTACCACCCGCAGCGCCACATGGGCACCCTGATGTGCCACCAGGCCCACCGGGCCGACGGTAACCCGCTGGCCAGCCTGGGGCTGAAAGACATCACCGCGCATGTCAACTTCACCGGCATTGCGCTGGCCGCGCAGGACGCGGGCTGGCCCACGCTGGGCTACACCACCCAGGCGCGCTTCCTGCTCAACTGCGGGCTGGTACGCCTGCTGGAGACCACCAGCGTGGCGCAGCGCGCCCATGCGCTCAAGCTGGTCAACGAGCATGAGATGGGCGAGCTGTTCAAGGTGCTGCTGCTGTCGCGCAGCGACGACTGGGAACCGCTGGGCTTTGCCACGGGCGATCGCAGCCACACCCTATGATGGCCGCATGTTCCGCTGGCTGATCGTCATCTTCCTGGCGCTGATCCTCATCAGCTGGTTCACGCCGCTGCTGCGCAAGCTGGGGGTGGGCAAGCTGCCCGGGGACTTCCGCTTCCGGCTGTTTGGCCGGGAGTGGTTCATTCCGCTGGCGTCCACCGTGGTGCTGAGCCTGGTGGCCGGGTTGATTTCGCGGCTGGTCTGAGCGGCGCGCCATGCGGGCCTGCATCGACATCGGCGGCAGCAAGGTGGCGGTGAGTCTGGCGGCTGACGCGCCCGGCGCCGACGGCCTGCCGTCCTTGCAGGCCCGGCGCAGCGAACCCACCGTCACCACCGGGGAACCCACCGCGCTGGCACAGCAGGTGCTGCGGCTGGTGGACGAGGCCTGCACCGCGGTCGGCGTGGCGCCCGCCAGCGTGGTGCAGGCGGGCGTCTCGTCGTGCGGGCCGTTCGTGCTGGAAGCGGGCCAGCTCGCGCTGGCGGCGCCCAACCTGTGCGGCGGCATCGCCGGCCCCGCGCGTGGCCTGCCCAACGATTGGACCGCCCTGCCGCTGGAGGCGCCACTGGCGCAGCGCTTTCGCCACCTGCGGATTGAAAACGACTGCGTCGCCGCGCTGGAGGCCGAGCGCCGCTGGGGCGCGCTGCAGGGCCAGGACCATTGCGCCTATGTGACCTGGAGCACCGGCGTTGGCGTGGGCCTGTGCGTGGACGGCCATGTGTTGCGCGGCAAGCATGGCAATGCCGGCCACGCGGGCCACATGTTGGTGAGCGACGACACCACGGGCGCGCTGTGTGGCTGCGGCAACCTCGGCGATGTGGAGGCATTGGTGGCGGGCAACGCCATCGCGCGGCGCTTTGGCGCTCCACCGGCCGACGTGCTGGCGCGCGCGGAAGCGGGCGACGCGGCCGCACTGGCGCAGGTGGGCGAGCTGTGCCGCGTGCTGGGGCGCATGCTCTACAACCTGGTGGTCACGCTCGACCTGCAGCGCATCAGCCTCGGGGGCAGCGTGTTCTGGCACCACAGGGTGCTGCTGTTGCCGCTGCTGCAGGCGCAGGTCGATGGCCGTCTGGCGGCACTCACGGCCGGGGCGCTGCTGGTGCCGGCCGGCCTGGGCGAGCAGGTGGGCGACTACGCCGCCTTGGCGTTGACGGTTTGAGGCCTATTCCTCGATCTGCCAGAGGCCCGCACATTTGCGGCAGCACACCCGCGTGAGCTGGCGCGGGCGGTCCTCGCCGACCACGTCAAAGCGGCCGTATTCGGTGCATTGGGGGCAGCTGGCCTGGTTGGCCACCAGCTCGGCGTGCATCAGCAGGTACAGGTAGCGGCGCAGTGCCCACAGGCCGATGGCGGCACACACCACGACAAAGGCCACATCCATGAGCTTCTCGCTCGCCGTGCCGCCGCCGAAGGCCTCGAAGCTGGCCAGCAGTGCCACGGTGGCCAGCAAGGCCAGCACCATGTGGGCGTGGCTGGAGAGCAGCTCGCGCTCGTACCACTTGCGGAAACCCACTTTGCGCACGCCTTCGGCGAGGGGGCGGTTGAGGTAGTTGCGCTGCACGGCCATGACCCATCATCGCAAATGGCAGGCCCATGGCCGCATGCCGCCGGCCAACAACCCGCCGGTTCAGTCGGGCAAAGCCTGCTGCACCGCCGCAACCCGTGCGGCATGGATCATCTCGCCGACCTTTGGGCCTGTAGCCCCCGTGGATGCTGCGTGAGCTGCTATTAAATTAGTAGCAACCGCCTGCGCTGCGGCCAGTGCCGCCAGCAGCCGCGGGCGCTGCGGGTAGGGCTGGTCGGCCAGCCCGAGGCGACCCCGGGCGTCGCACTCGCAGGCCAGCAGCACCTCGGCAAAGCGCTGCGGCTTGCGAAACGCGTCGCAGCGTTCCAGCAGGCGCACCAGCGCGGCAGCACCAAAGGCACCGCTGCGGTGGATGTTGCCGTGCTCGCGGGCCACCACGTCGGCCAGCTCGCGGCACTCGACCGGCACCCGCAGCCGCTCGCACACCCCTTTGAGCAGCCGGGCGCTGCGCTCCTCGTGGCCGATGTGGCGCGGCAGCACATCGGCCGGCGTGGTGCCCTTGCCGAGGTCGTGGCCCAGGCAGGCAAAGCGCACCGGCAGCGCCGCCCCGAGTTGCGCCGCCATGTCCAGCACCATCATCAGGTGCACGCCGGTGTCAATCTCGGGGTGGTAGTCGGCGCGCTGTGGCACGCCCCAGAGCCGGTCCACCTCGGGCAGCAGCACGGCCAGTGCGCCGCACGCGCGCAGCACCTCGAACATGCGCGATGGCCTGGGCTCCATCAGCCCGCGCGCGAGTTCCTGCCAGACACGTTCGGCCACCAGCGCGTCCACTTCGCCGTCGGCCACCATGTGACGCATCAGGCTCATGGTTTCAGGGGCCACCGAAAAGTCGGCAAAGCGCGCGGCAAAGCGGGCCAGCCGCAGGATGCGCACCGGGTCTTCCCGGAAGGCCTCGCCCACATGGCGCAGCACCCTGGCCTGCAGGTCGCGCTGGCCGTGGTGCGGGTCGATCAGGCCGTCGGTGCCCGTGGCCTCTGCGGCCTGGGCGATGGCGTTGATGGTCAGGTCGCGCCGCGCCAGGTCCTGTTCCAGCGTCACGTCGGGGGCGGCATGCACAGCAAAGCCGCGGTAGCCGCGCGCTGTCTTGCGCTCGGTGCGCGCCAGCGCGTATTCCTCCCGGGTCTGCGGGTGCAGGAACACCGGAAAGTCCTTGCCGACCGGCAGGTAGCCCTGCAGCATCAGTTCTTCGGGTGTTGCCCCCACCACCACCCAGTCCTGGTCGCGCACCGGCAGGCCCAGCAAGGCATCACGCACCGCACCGCCGACCCGGTAGATTTCCATGGGCCCGAGTTTAGGGCCAGCCTGCAACGCGTCAGACGTTGACGTTGAAGCCCAGGTCCACGTCGCAGGCGGCGCGGCCGCCGCGCACGCCCCAGTTGGCCAGCGGGTGCTCGCGCAGCACCGTCAGCACATGGTCGGGCGGGATGCCCAGCGGCGCCAGCCGCGCCACGATGGCGGCATACAGCGCGCGTTTGGCGTCGACGCTGCGGCCGGCAAACGCGTCGATCGTGACCAGTGTGAACAGCTCGGGCTGCGCGCGGTCGGGCGGGCAGGTCATGCGGTGGGGCGCGTGCTGCACCAGCCGCAGCTCGCGGTCGGTGCCGGGAATGCGGAATGCCTCCACCAGCGCCGCGTGCACGGCGTCGATGATGGCTTCTTCGTCGGCCGGTGGTCGCGGCAGGCGGGTTTCAATCAGCACTGTGGGCATGGCGGGCTCCGGTCAGCGCGCCGTGCGGTAGGGTTCCTCGAAGTCCAGGAAGTCCTTCTCGGCCAGCGCGTCGTCGATCCAGGCCTTGACGCCGGGCAGGGCGCAGACGCGGCGGATGTAGTCGGTGATGTGGCCGGGCACCGGCAGCGCGTAGGTGCGCAGGCGCATGCAGACCGGGGCAAAGTAGGCGTCGGCAATGCTGAAATCGCCAAACAGCATCGGGCCCTTGTGCTCTTCCAGCAGGGCGGTCCACATGGCCACGATGCGCTGCACGTCGGCGCGCACGGCGGGCTTGTCGCGCCAGACCAGCGCACCGATCTGCGGCAGCGCAGCCTCGATGTTCATTGGGCAGGCGCTGCGCAGGGCACCAAAGCCCGAATGCATCTCGGCGCAGATGCTGCGGGCCCGCGCGCGGGCCCGTGCGTCGTGCGGCCAGAGCTTCTTGTCGGCAAACTTCTCGGCCGCGTACTCGGCGATCGCGAGCGTGTCCCACACGGCAAAGCCATCGTCGGTGAGCACCGGCACCCGGCCGGTGGGGTTGACTTTGGCAATGGCCTGCTTGAAGGCGGAGTCGCCGTCAAACGAGTCAAACCGCACCATCACCTCTTCAAACGGGATGCCGGCCTGCCGCAGCAGCACCCAGGGCCGCATGGACCACGACGAATAGTTCTTGTTGCCGATGTAGAGCTTGAGCATGGGGTGTCTCCGGTTGCGATGGCCGCATGCTAAGCGGGCCTGCTGCACCCATTGATGCAAAAAAACGCCCGGATTGATGTCCGGGTGTTCTTGCCGTGATGCGGCAACGCGACCCGCGCTAGAACCGGCCCGCGGTCTTGCGCATGCTGGAGAGGCTGCTGCGCAGCCCGCGCACGCCCAGGTAGCCCGGCGCCACCGCGCCGATGGACGCGGGCGCGATGCCCAGCGCTGCGAGGCCGGGCAGCCGGCCAGTGGCCACGTTGTCCACCGCCATCGAGGCGATGTTGTCGCGGCTCATCAGTGGTTCGCCAGGGGCCAGCTCCATCAGCAGGGCCTGCAGCTTGCCGATGGCGGCGGGCAGGCCGATCACCGGGCGTTCGTTGCCGGTCAGCCGACCCGCCAGTTGAACGATTTCGCGCAGCGTCAGCACATCGGGGCCCACGGCTTCGTAGGTCTGGCCCACGCTCGCCGGCTGTTGCAGCGCGTTGACCACGGCCTGGGCCACGTCTTCCACCCACACCGGCTGGAAGCGCGTGTCCGCACCCGCCAGCGGCATGAACGGAAACAGCCCCTGCAGCCGCGCGAACAGGTTGAGGAAGCGGTCTTCGGCGCCATAGATCACGCTCGGGCGCAGCAGGGTCAGGTCAAGGCCTGCGGCGTGCAGGGCCTGTTCGCCGCGGGCCTTGCTGCGCTGGTACATCGACGGCGCGTCCAGCGCTGCGCCCAGCGCGCTCACATGCACCAGCCGGCGCACGCCAGTGGCAGTGCAGGCCCGCGCCAGCTTCTGCGGCAGCTGCACATGGGTCTTGTCAAACGCGGCTTCGCTGCCATGCAGGATGGCCACCAGGTTGACCACCGCGTCATGCCCGGCCACCAGCCGCGTGAGCGCGGCCTCGTCGTGCACATCCACCTGCAGCGGCTGCACCAGCGGCAGCGTCAGCACCTCGCGCGCGTTGTGCAGGCGCCGGGTGGGCACGGTGGCATGCCATTGCAGGCGGGCCAGCTTTTCACAGACATGGCGGCCGACAAAGCCGGTGCCGCCCAGCACGAGAACACGGGTCATGGCAGGTCCTTGTTGGGCTCGGGCAGGGCCGCGTCGCGGGGCCCCACGGTGCCCAGCCGGGCCTTGAGCGATTGCGGCTGGCCGCTGAGGATGGCGGCGTACATGGTGGTGTTGGACAGCACTTTCTTCACGTAGTCGCGGGTTTCACTGAAAGGCACGTTCTCGGCCCAGATTGCGCCTTCCAGTACCGGGCCCGTGCCCCCGGGCGCGCGCCAGTTGCGGGACCGGCTGGGGCCCGCGTTGTAGGCCGCCGCCGCCAGCGGCATGGAGCCGGCAAAGTCGTCCAGCACCAGCTTCAGGTAGCCGGTGCCGATGGCGATGTTGGTGTCGCGGTCGTTGATATGGTCGGCCGTGAAGTTGGTCAGGCCGATCTTGCGGGCCGTCCAGCGCGCCGTGGCGGGCATGACCTGCATCAGCCCCGAGGCCCCCACGTGGGAACGCGCGTCCATGATGAAGCGGCTTTCCTGGCGGATCAGGCCATACACGTAGGCCGGGTCGAGGTCGATCTCGCGGCTGCGCTTGACCACCGCGTCGCGGAACGGCATGGGGAAGCGCTGCTCCACGTCCACCTCGGCGCGGGTGCGCTCGCTGGTGTTGATGCAGCGGTCCCACACCTCGCGGTCGCAGGCAAACTGGGCAGCGGCCAGCAGCTCGCGGTCATTCATGCCGCCGGGCCTGGCCAGGTTGGTGCCGTAGTTCCATTCGCGCACGCCTTCGGGTCGCAAGCCAATGGCCATGGCGTACAGCGCGCGGTTGAGCGTGGCGTTCAGGCGCGCGGCCTCCTTTTCGTCGGCCGTCAGCGGCGCCGGGCGCGCGGGCGCCGTGACCTTCTGGCCCAGTTCTTCCAGCGCCAGCTGCTCGTAGAAGCCGCGCGGCGAGGCAATGCCCTGCAGCAGCGCAGTGGCCTCGGCACGGTGGTTGGCCGCATTGGGGCTGGCCAGCAGCGCACGCGCCTTCCAGTAGACCCAGGCCGGGTCGCGCCGGGCTTCTTCGCTCATGCCGTTGATGGCGCTCAGCACCTCGGGCCAGCGCGGCTTGTTGCCGGCGCGCAGCGCGGCGCGTACCTTCCAGGCCAGCATGTCGTCCGACAGGTCGCTGTCGCGGCTGACCCGGGCGTAATGCTCCAGGGCGTCGGTGCCCAGCCGGCCGGCCGACTGTTTGCCGATCACGCCCCAGACCCAGTTGCGTTCTTCCGGCGTGAGCTGGGCGCCCCATTTGTTCTCGAGCTGGCGGGCGGCGCCGTCGGCATCCGTCAGGGCGAGCTTGATCAGCGCCAGCGTGATCATTTCCTTGCGCACCTTCGACGCCACCGTGACACGGCTGGTCAGGAACTTCACCGGGCTGCTGTTGAGCTCGGTCAACAGGCCCAGCGCCTCGGGGGCGACGATTTCCACCGCCCTGGCGGCCGCGCGCGGGCGGTTGGCCTCCAGCGCCAGCCGGGCCTTCTGCCAGGCGTCGGCCGCAGTCAGGCGGCGCGGGCCGTCGCGGTCACCAATCATGCGGCTGGCGGCGTGGGCGCAGCCGTCGTCGGCGTCGCGCTGTGCAAACCAGTTGCGGCGTACCTCGTCGGCCAGGCTGGCAGGGGCCGCCGGGCCCTGTGTGAGGTACTGCACCAGCAGCGCGTAGCAACGTACCTCGCGGTCGTCGTTCATGCGGTACCTGGGGTACTCGGCCTCGAAGGTGGTCCAGTCGCGGCGCTGCCCCAGCAGCAGCAGCCAGTCGTTGCGCAGGCGGTCCTCCTGGTAGGTGCCGGCGTAGCGGGTGAAGAAGTCCTGCACTTCCTGCGGGCTGGCACTGTCCAGCCGGGCCTTGAGCTCCCAGTAGGCGGCCCAGGGTTCCAGCGCATGGCCGCGCAGCTGGGGCAGGGTCTGGCTGAGTTTGCGCGTGTCGCCGCGCTTGAAGGCCTGGTTCATTTCCAGCACCAGGTCGTCGCCGCGTGTCTGGGCCTGTGCGGTGCTGGCGAGCGCAGCGACGATCAATGTCAGAATGGTTCGAAACTGCATCTGGGGATTATGGACAAGTCGGAAGAAAAGCGGGCTTTGCGAAAGGCCCTCATTGAACAACGGTTGAACCTGCCCGACCGCCTACAGCGCGCGGATCTTTTGCAGCGCGTGATGCGCATCTGGCTGGTGGGCCGGCCCGACACCATGATTGGTGCCTACTGGCCGATCAAGGGCGAATTCGACCCGCTGCCCGCGTTGCACCGCTGGAAGGAAGACGGCGAACTGCTCGATGAACCCGCGCTGCGCCGCATTGGCCTGCCGGTGGTGGACAAGCTGCACAAGACGCTGACCTTCCATGCCTGGTACCCCGGCTGCCCGATGGAAGAAGACGCCTATGGCATTCCCAAGCCCAAGGACACTGAAATCATCGTGCCCACGCTGCTGTTCGTACCCTGCGTGGGCTATGCGCCGGGCGGCTACCGGCTGGGCTATGGCGGCGGCTTCTATGACCGAACGCTGGCCACACTGCAGCCCAAGCCCTTCACTGTGGGGCTGGGTTTTACCAACGGTTACCTCGACGACTTCGAGCCCGAGCCACACGACCTGCCGCTGGACGCCATCCTGAACGACAACGGGGTGGTCTGGCCGGTGGGCTGACCTCAGTCGATGTTGTCCACCGTGTCCGGGTCGGGCACTTCACCGATGGTTTCACGCGTGGCCTTGCTCTGGGCCAGCAGCCAGCTGCAAAACGCCTTGATCTCCGGGCGCTGGGCGCTGCGCGGGCCCACCAGCAGCCAGTAGGCCATGGGCGAGTCGAGCCGTTGCCGGGGCAATGGCTCGATCAGGTCGCCATTGGCCAGGCTCTCGGCCACCAGCGGCAGCCGGGCCAGTACCAGGCCCTGGCCCGTCAGTGCGGCCTGCACCATCTGGTAAGCGTAGTTGAAGTACAGCCAGCGCTTGGGCGTCAGCTTGGACAACTGGTGTTCGTCGAGCCAGCGGCGCCAGCTCAGCCATTCCATGTGCGTGCGGTGGGCGTCGCCGGCTTCAATCAAGGCGAAGTGGGCCACGTCGGCCGGCGTGCGGATGGCGGGCTGGCTCTTGAGCAGCCACGGGCTGGCCACCGGCGTGAGCTGTTCGCCAAACATGCGCACCGCCGTGGGCGGCATGCTGGCCACCGGGCCGTAGCGCAGGGCCAGGTCCACGTCGGCCACGTCCAGGTCCACGGCCTGGTCCGACGCATCAATGCGGATGTCGATGTCGGGGTGGTCGCGCTGGAAGGCCTCCAGCCGCGGGATCAGCCACATCGACGCGAAGGACGCAAACGTGGTGAGCGACACGCTTTTGCGCCCCGCGCTCTGGCGGATCTGGCGCACCGCGCCGTCAATGCGCGGCAGGGCCTGGCTCACGGCCATCAGCAGCTGGGCGCCGGCACTGGTGAGTTCCACCGCGCGGGTGTGGCGCAGAAACAGGCTCACGCCCACTTCTTCTTCCAGCGCCTGGATCTGGCGGCTCACGGCCGATTGCGTGAGCGCCATTTCTTCCGACGCGGCGCGAAAGTTCAGGTGCCGGGCCACGGCCTCGAAGGCACGCAGGTGGCCGGCCGAAATGGGCCGGCTGCGCAGGTGGGTCTGGGAGTGCTGCATGGTCAGAAGGTGTCAGGAGGCTGGTGCCGATTCATGCGGATATGGAATCAATAGCGTAGCCCGAATTCATTGGACTGCCAAGCGCCGGGCGCCGATCATTCAATGCCCGAACTGCCTAACTGGAGAACGTCATGGCATACACATCGCTGACCCCTACGCAACAATCCTTGCCCGCCGCCGCGCTGCCTGGCACCTGGAAGCTGGGCGCCGGCCGTGCCATCACGCTCCATCCACGCGAAGACGCGGTGCTCAAGGTGGCGCATGGCCGGCTCTGGCTCACCTTTGAAGGGCCCCACGCCGGCGCGCTGAACGAGCAGGGCGACCTGTTCCTGGAGGTCGGTGACCAGATCACCGTGCCGGCCGGCCAGCGTGCCGTGATCGAGCCGATGGGCCTGCCGGCCGGTGCGCCGGCCTACTTCAGCTGGGAGCCGCTGCCGGCGCTGGTGCAGCCGCCGGTGCGCGCTGCGTCGCGGCTGCAGCTGGCCGTGGTTCAGCCCCTGGCCGACTTGCGGCTGGCGGTGCTGCTGGGCTTGCGCGCCGTGGGTCGCCTCGCGGCCGGTCTGGCAGGCCTGGCCTTGCCGGCCGCGGCCTTGAGCGCGCAGTCCAGGGCCTGCCGCGCCCACGGCGCCATGAGCTGAGGCGACTCCAGCGCGTCTTCGGGCGCGCTGTAGTAGTTGACCGACTTTTCCACGCCTTTGGCGAGGTAGGTAAAGCGCTCGCAGCCCGCAGCCTCGTAGCGGCTGCGGGTGGCTTCGTCGGCCTTGAGCCAGAGCTTTTCGCCAGCCCCGAGGTCCACTACCCACGCAATCGTGAGGCCGCCGGTGCTGATGCCGTAGCCACCGAACATGCGCTTGTGCACGCAGGGGCCCACGCTGGCCAGCAGCTCACAGCAATAGTCGGCAAAGTCGGGGCGCGGGGTGGCCATGGTGGGCGCATGATAATTCGGCCATGGCCCGCCCCAAGTCCCAGCAGCACGACATCAAGCGCGACGAGATCCTGGACATCGCGGCCCAGTGCTTTGCCCAGCGCAGCTACCCGGCCGCCAGCATGAACGACATCGCCGCGGCGGGTGGCACCAGCAAGGCGCGGCTGTACCACTACTACGACAGCAAGGAAGCCATCCTGTTCGACCTGCTGGACCGGTACACCCAGCGCCTGCTGGCCATCATCGGCCAGGCCGAAGCCACTGCCCAGCGCCGCAACCTGGACGACCGTGCCGCGCTGCACGAGCTGATCCGCAGCTTTCTGGAAGAGTACGAAACCTCGGCCACACGCCATGTGGCGCTGCTGCACGACACGCAGTTCCTCGGCGAAGAGCAGCGCGAGCTGATCCTGAACCGCCAGCGCGACGTGGTCTCGGCCGTCACGCGCTTCCTGCGCCGCGCCTACCCGCAGCGGCTCAACCCGGTCAACCAGACCGCCGTGACGATGATGCTGTTCGGCATGATCAATTGGACCTTCACCTGGCTGCGCCCCGGCGGCGCCATGAGTTATGCCGCGTTCGCGGAGGAAGTGATCGGCATGCTGGAACGCGGGCTCGCCAGCGGCGAAGTGGCCGGCGCAAAGACATGAGCGACGCCGGGCCGCCCCAAGGCGCGAAGGCCCCCTCGGGGGGCAGCGCAGTACACGCAGTGACAAGCGTGGGCGCACATGTCGTGGTGATGGGCGTCGCCGGCTGCGGCAAATCGGCCGTGGGCCAGCGCCTGGCGCAGGCGCTGGGCCTGCCGCTTGTCGAGGGCGACGACTTTCACCCCAAGCGCAACATCCACAAGATGCAGCAGGGCATTGCGCTCACCGACGACGACCGCGCCGACTGGCTGCGCACCCTGGGCGAGCAGCTTGCCGCCCAGCCCGCCGGCGCCGTGCTGACCTGCTCGGCCCTGAAGCGGGCCTACCGCGACACCCTGCGCGCCGCGCTGCCGGGCCTGCGCTTTGTGCACCTGGCCATCACCGAGGCCGAATCCCTGCGTCGGGTCGCGCAGCGGCCCGGCCACTTTTATCCGCCCAGCCTGGTGGCCAGCCAGTTCGAGGCGCTGCAGGACCCGGCGGGCGAGCCCGGCGTGCTGAGCCTGGACGCCACCGCCTCGCTGGACGCGCTGGCCTTGCAGGCGCAGGACTGGTTGAATTCAACAATGCGTAATTGATTACGATTAGGTAAAATCCGCCGAACCCACAGGAGACACCCCCGATGAGCAAGGCGTTTGCATCCCAGGCCGACCTGGCCGACAAGAAAATCACCTTCGAGCAACTCAGCCCGCACTGCTGGGCCTACACCGCCGAGGGCGACCCGAACTCGGGCGTGATCATTGGCGACAAGTTCATCATGGTCAGCGACGCCACCGCCACGCCGGCCATGGCGCGCGACCTGATCGCCAGGATCCGCACCGTGAGCGACAAGCCCATCAAGTACGTGCTGCTGACCCACTACCACGCGGTGCGGGTGCTGGGCGCCAGCGCCTACTTTGCCGAGGGCGCGACTGAGATCATTGCCAGCCAGGGCACGCTGGAGCTGATCCAGGAGCGCGGCAAGGAAGACATGCAAAGCGAGATGGAGCGCTTTCCGCGCCTGTTCCGCGGCGCCGACAGCGTGCCCGGCCTGACCTGGCCGACCATGGTGATCGGCGGCGGAGACGCGGCCCGGGGCGAGAAGCCGGGCAAGCTCACCGTGGACCTGGGCGGCGTGCAGGTGCAGATCTGGAGCCCCGGGTACGGCCACACCCGTGGCGACACCATCGCCTGGGTGGAGGCCGAGAAGGTGCTGTTCAGCGGCGACCTGGTGGAGTACGAGGCCGGCGTGTACACCGGCGACGCCCAACTGGAGGAATGGCCCGCCACGCTGGAGGCGCTGCGCGCGCTGAAGGCCGAATCCATCGTGCCCGGCCGCGGCGAGGCGATGAAGGGCAATGCCAATGTGAACAAGGCGCTGGACTACACGAAGCGCTGGGTCACCACCCTGTTCAATGCCGGCAAGGAGGCTGCTGCCGCCGGCATGGACCTGAAGGCCGCCATGGCCCACACCCGCAAGAGCATGGACCCGGTCTTCGGCCATGTGTTCATTTACGAGCACTGCCTGCCGTTTGACGTGAGCCGCGCCTACGACGAAGCCAAGGGCATCAAGAACCCCCGTATCTGGACGGCCGAGCGCGATAAGGAAATGTGGGCTGCGCTGCAGGCCTGAGGCCTCGGTACCCCGTTCAGGCTGAGGTCTCACCCGTTCGGGCTGAGCCTGTCGAAGCCCTTCAGTGGGCCTTACTTTCAGGCCAAATCGGCTTTCAACCCGCACCAGAACTGCGTGAAGCGCTATTAAAGTTATAGCGATTGAAGCGGTAGCGTTACGGCTTGGGCGCCAAATCGTCCAGAAATTCTGACGCTGGCTGGACGGCTGCTTCCGGCGCAGCGTCCGTCTGGCTGGTTACGGCAATGCGGCTGGTGCGCGCGCGGAAGCGTCAGCTGGTCGAGTATCTGAACGTATACTGGGCGACCGCATCGCCAGTCTCACAAGCGGTTGTACTTCGTCGAACTGCCCTTCGCCTTTTCTACAGGGTACTTTTCTCGGTTTGCTTCGATCTTGGCCTCAACTGCTTCGTTGAGACTGATGCCAAGATCATGGCAAAAATACGAGAGCAGTATCGCTATATCGGCGACCTCGTATTCGATATCTTTACGTCGTCGAATGGCAAGATCCGTGGTGTCTGCGTCACTGGCCCATTGAAATATTTCCATCAGCTCGGCTGCTTCAACGCTCAACGCCATGCTTACGTTCTTGGGTGAATGGAACTGCTCCCACTCCCTCTCTTTTCGGAAGGCTAGTAGCTTTTCAAGAGTTGCTTGGGTCAACATGGCTACCCCTGAAAAACGTTTCTGAAATGCCAGTCGAGACGATCTCGATCGGGTTTTGCGTGGACCGCGTCCGGTATGACCGTCAGCGCTTGATCGTCCAACCGGTAGTAGGCCTTGCCGTTGAACCATGCCTCCCGAATCCGGGGGCTGACCTTTATCTTGTAGTCGGCTGTGATGGAAACCAGGCCTTTGTCGAAAAGCCTGTGGAAATCCGAGCGCAGGAGAATTCCGTTGGATATGTCGTGGGTACCAACGCCTGAATATGGAACGATATGGGCAGCCTCGAGTACAACTAGAGTGCTCTCTCCGGTCATCGCGCAGCGCCGCTTGTAGGCATCTGTCACTAGCACTCTGAAGCTTGACTGCCCAAGTCTTGGTTTCACCAGTTTTGGCTCACCGAACTTGGAATCATCTTGCGACAGAAGGGCGTCCATCCTTTCTTCATTAAGTGCCTGTGCATTGGCGTCGTGCACAAAATGATGGGCCACCTTCGCCCAGATCTGGCTTCCATCTTCGGCAGTAGAGTCGTACGTCTTTCCGCGAACGATGCTGCCAGCCCAACTGGGTGGGTCTTTGATCCAGTCAAAGGCACTGATAAAAAATGGGTTCGCCAATAGCGTGCAGCCGATCTCTGGGTCCCGATTCCTGGTTTTCATCAGGGGCTCAATCAGCGAACGAAACTCCTCCAGTGAAGCTGCTCCGTTTTTCTGTCCAAAAACCTCCCACGCCAATGAAAGCGGCAGGGTGCTGGTTCCCAAAAAGAAGCCTCCGCCGGCGATATGGTTGTGGGGTCGCTTCAACTTGAAGAGAAATGGCATACCAGACGAACCATCAACAAACAGCGGCTTGGCGCTCGGTTGCCAGAAATTGACCTCATCGAAATCCCGCTGAGCGAGGAATTCGTACCATCTGTTGTCAGTGACGCCCACCCAGAATTTCATTGAAAAGTGCTTTCAGTGCTGCCTTGTTGACGATCTTGCAGAAATTTCGCTTGGCATCCATATGCGGATCTAGCCGCACTACCAATCAGAGGAAGCCCATTGGGCGCTTGCCTTTGCGTTTCTGATCTTCGGAAACGAGTTGTTTGATGGCGTCGAAAACGGCCGAGAACTGCTCGTCGTAACGTGCTTCCAGCGCATCAATGCGGCGCGCCAGATCGCGGTTGGAATCCATCAGGCGGCGCAGTTGGACAAACGTACGCATGATGGCAATGTTCACTTCCACTGCGCGCTGGGAGCGCAGCACGCTGGAGAGCATGGCCACACCTTGCTCGGTGAAAGCGTAGGGTGCATAGCGCCTGCCGCCACGTCCATGTGAGATCACAGTTTGTGATCTCACGGCGGCCCATTCCTCCTCCGTCAGCTGAAACATGAAGTCTTCCGGAAACCGTTCTCGGTTGCGGGCGACGGCCTGGTTCAGAGCACGTGCCTCTACTCCATACAGGCTTGCAAGATCAGCGTCCAGCATTACTTTTTCACCCCGGATGAGCGTGACCAGTTTGGCCAGTCGCTCCGGCGTGGGAACAAGACGAGTCATTTTCTTCCTGCCGATTCGATGGCGGTTGCAAAGTACTGGGCGCTTCGGCCAAGCCACTGAACAGCCCTGCCGCTTTTCGAAGGTGAAGCATGAGGGGATGAGGCGAAGCCTGAAGCCAACGCGAACCATTCTAGGGGAGGCTACGGCGATGCGCCTCCCCTGATTGCACTACACCGCTATGCACGAACGTAAGGCCTGTTTCGGTGCCAAATTGGCCCCCAGCCCGCACAGAAACTGCGTGGGGCGCTATTAAATTTATAGCAAATGCGCCCAGTGCAAACGCACCTGGGTGCCGCCACCGGCGCGTGGGCCGAGCGTGAGCGTGGCGCCGATGGCCTCGGCGCGGGCACGCATGTTGCCCAGGCCGTGGCCGCCATGGGCGGTGGCGCCTTCGGGCAGGCCCTGACCATCGTCGGCCACTTCCAGCGTCAGCGCGCCGCCGTCGCCGGCACTGCACACCACCCACACTGCACGGGCTTTCGCGTGCTTGAGCACATTGGTCAGCGCCTCCAGCACGATGCGCTGCACCTGCAGCACGGTGGTGGGCGTCATGCCGGGCAGCGCGGGCAGCTGCGCCACTTCCCAGTGCATCGCCAGGCCCGCGGCCTGCAGGCGGGGCTGCACCCGCCAGCGCAGTGTGGCCAGCGCCGTGGTCAGGTCGCCGTCGGTCAGCTGCATCGAGTCCACGGCCAGCCGCATTTCGTCCAGCGCAGCCTTCACATGCTCTTCCAGCACGGCACGCTGGGGCTCGGGCTGCTGCACCAGGTTCAGCAGGCCCACCAGCTGGGCGCCCACGCCGTCGTGCAAATCGCGCATGATGCGCTGGCGCTCACCGGCAGCGGCCTGCGTGGCCTTTTGCGCCTGCAGCTCGTCAAACGCCTGCCGCAGCTCGCTCTCCTTGGCGGCAATGCGGCCTTCCAGCGTCTGGTTCAGGGCCTTCAGGCCCGCCACGCTGCGCGAGTACCGGTCCACGATGATGCCGGCCATGATCACCACGAACAGGAACATGGTGTGCGGTGTGAGCGAGAAGCGCGCCGGCCCGGCCAGGCCCAGGCGCACCCCCGCCAGGTCGTACAGGCCCGCCAGCACGGCCAGGCCGCCGGTGACGGCCAGCAGCGTGGCGGTCACGCGGCGCGCCGGCTCGCGCCGCGCGCACCGGATCACGAGCCACCAGGTCACCAGGCCCAGCGGCGCCAGCAGGCCCAGCGCCAGAGACCAGGCCCAGGGCTGGTGCCCGGCAAACGACACCAGCACCAGGCCCAGCGACACCGGCAGGCTGGCCAGCACGGCCTGCTTCACGCGTGGCTGGTGCAGGTCCAGCGCCAGCAGCGCGAACAGGCACATCAGCGCCAGGTGCCAGGCATACGCTGTGGCCGTGACCACACCCCACAGCGGCCAGGGCACCGGCACCTCGGGCCAGACGCGGTCGAGGTTGCGGAAGATGCCCAGGAACGAGGCCGCCGCAAAACACGCAAACACCGCGTCGCGCAGGCGGGCCCACAGCGCCAGCGCCATCAGGCCCATGATGGCCAGCGCCACGCAGAACACCATGGCCGACACATAGCGCCACTGGCGCTGGGTGTTGTATTCGGCGTGCAGCACCGGCTCGGGCCCGTAGCGCACGGTGGACAGGCCGCCCCAGCGCGACGGCTGCACCGTGACCTGCACCACCAGCTCGTTGCTGCCATCCGGCGCCAGCAGCGCGGCCGGCACCACGGCCAGGTGCACCGTCTTGGCGGCGTCATGGCCGGGCGCGCCCAGCTGGCCGCGCGCAAACACCTGCGTGCCATTGACCGAGGCCACCACCTGGTTGCCCACGCGGGTGAACAGCAAGGCCATGGGCAGCGCGCTGGCGGCCGTGCCGCTGGCGCGCGGCGGCAGGCTGATGCGGTAGGTGGCGGTGCCGCCCCTGCCGGGGAATTCCTTGTCCCAGCGGTGCGACAGTGTGAGCGTGCGCTGCACCGGCAGGCTGCCTTCGGGCTGCAGTTCGGCCATGGCATTGCGCAGCACCACCGTGCCGGGCAGCGGGGAGGCGTCGGCGTCGTCCTGCGCCAGCGCCGGCAGGGCCAGCAGGCCCAGGCACAAGGCCAGCGCGCGCTGCCAGCGCCCGCGCATCAGGGCCCCAGCAGCCCGAGCTGGCGGGCTTCGTAGATGGCTTCGGTCTTGGAGTTGACGCTGAGCTTGCCGTAGATGTTGCGCACATGGCTGTGCACCGTGTGCACCGAGATGCCCAGCAGGTTTGCGGTCTCGGCGTAGCTGAAGCCGCGCGCCACCAGCGTCAGCACTTCCGTCTCCTTGGGCGACAGGGGCTGGCCGGTGGCGGTGTCGCGCGGGGCGGTGGGCGCTGTGGGCGCCGTGGTGCTGCCCAGCTGCGCCAGCACCTGGCGCGCAATGATGGGTGACATCGGCGAGCCGCCGCTGCGCAGGTTCAGGATGTGGGCGGCCAGGTCCTGCTCGGTGCCGTCTTTCAGCAGGTAGCCGCGGGCCCCGGCGGCAAAGGCCTTGAGCATGTGCGACTCGTCGCCAAACATGGTGATGACCATCACCTCGCAGGCGGGCTGCAGTTGCGTGCAGCGGCGGATCACGTCAATGCCCGAGCCATCCGGCAGGCCCAGATCCACCAGCAGCACATCGGCCGGGTGGTTTTCCAGCCAGGCCAGCATGTCGCGCGCCCAGCCCACCGAATGCAGCAGCCGCAGCTGCGGGCTGGCCTGGATCACGCGCTCGAAGCGCGCGCGGGCACCCGCGTCGTCCTCGACCAGCGCCACGCCCACTGGCGCGGGCTCAGTTGCGGCGGGCTTGGTAGATGGCGCCATGGCGGTCGAATCCGGCCAATGTGTCGGGCAGCGGCTCGCCGCGCACCAGCGCGCGGTTGAGCGCGTGCAGCGGCGTGCCTGGCAGGGTGCGGAACAGGTAGTCGTGGTCCTGCCCGATGCCGGGCAGATCGGTCACGTCAAAGTACAGCGCGCCGGGCGCCAGGTCGCCAGCGTTCAGCGGGCTCATGCCCAGCGGCACCTGGCCGATCTCCAGCCAGTTGTAGATGCGCAGCTTGTAGTCGTCGCGGTTGACGGTGACGCAGGCCGGCAGGCCCCAGCCGCCCAGCCATTTTTTGTGGCGGTTGTAGGGCACGGCCGCTGATGACAGCACCAGCCGGTCGATCACTTCGTGCGGTGGGCGGCCCCATGCCGCCTGCAACGCGGCGGCGGAGGGAAAGGTGCTCATGCCGCCCACAAACGGCAGCGAGCCCAGGCTGCGCACCACCATCACTTTGCGGATGGCGGGAAAGGCCAGGCCCACCCGGCCAAAGGCCAGCACCGCATTGCGCAGCCGGCCGGTGGTGTAGATGTCTTCGGCCTCTGTCTGGCCCTGCAGCACGGCGCCCAGCAGGCCGAGCAGGCCCTCGCCTTCGCCCGCAGCCCAGCTGATGGGCACCACCTCGGCGTCGTAGGTGTCGGCCAGCGTCACCGCCTGGCCAATCGAATCTGCAAAGCCCTTGCCAAAGCCGTGCACAAACAGCACCACCGGCCGGTTGCCCGCAGCGGCCGCGCGCTCGAAGGCGGCGTGGAACAAGTCCGCCATGGGCTGTAGATCGTTCTTGGGCCGCCGCGCCGTCATGCGCAGGCCGTCCGGCGCCGGCGTGAGCTGCACCACGTCGGGCGACTCGTCATGCACGGTGGACGGGCCTTTGGCGTAGAGCGTTTCAAAGTCATCGGTGCCGAACACCAGCTCGTCTTCCCGCTCGCGCCAGGGCGCTGTGCGCGGCCGCAGGCACAGCAGGCCCATGGGCCGCTGCAGCTGGGTGCTGCCGTCAAAGCGGATGGGCTCGCTCTCGCCCGGCGGAATGGGGCTGGTCCAGCCGGTGGGGCCGTAAGTCAGCGGGATGTTCTTGTCGATGCTCGGGTTGGCCGGGTCGGGCGGCACGGTGTCCAGCCGCTTGAGCTGCAAATGCACCTGGCCCGGTGCGGGCAGGTCCACGATGCCCCAGCAGGGCGCGAACCGCTTGAACGCCACGTTGCCCAGCCCCGCGCCCGACGACACGGCCTGCACGATGGGGCTGGTACCGATGCGCCCACCCCAGGCGTTCTTGTGGATGTCGCCGGCCAGGTACAGCACGGCCTTGCCACTGGCGGCGGCGGCGTCCTGGAAGGCCTGGTATTCGGGGTAGTCGCGCGCGGGCTGCCCGTTGCGGGCCGGGGCGTGCCAGCCCTGGTGGCCCAGCAGGTAGCCGTGCTTCATGGGCGAGCTGCCGGCCACGATGGTCAGCCCGGCCTGGCCCAGCGCGCCAAACAGCCAGGCCTGCTGCGCCGCGCCCAGCAGTTGCGGTGCGCGGCTGGCCACGTTCGGGTGGTCGCGGTGGGTGCGGTACCAGCGCTCGTCCAGCAGCATCAGGCGCACGTCGCCCACATCCAGCGGGCCCTGCTCCACGCCCTTGACGGGCGGCACCAGCGCCATCAGCGGCGTGGGCAGGTTCAGGGCCGGGTAGGCGTCGGGCGCGGCTGGGTCGCGCAGCACGGCCACAAACTGGTCAAACAGGCGGCGCGCCACGGCCTTGACGGCGGGCGGCACGGTGCGCAGCGGCTCGCCTTCGCCATTGACGCCTTCGCCGTAGGCGTTGTTCCAGGCCAGGTCATGCTCGTCCCACGTGACCAGCAGGCGCTGCGGCGTGTAGCCGGGCCGTTGGGTGAACCAGCGCACGAAGGCACGAAACTGCGGCACCTGCCACTGCAGCGCGTAGCGGCGGTGCATGTCCTGCGCAAACAGGGCCAGGCCCTCTTCCCCCTTCTTTATGATCAGTTTCTTCCACTGCGGCTCTTTGGCCAGTGAGAGGCCCCAGTCCATGTAGATCTGGTCGCCCAGCAGCATCAGCACATCGGGCTGGTCGGCCTGGATGGCCGTCCACACGGGTTGGCTGGGCGCGTTTTCGGCGTCCATGCAGGAGGTGAAGGCGATTTTCATGCGTTGCGGGTGGGTGGCGGGTGCGGCATCGTGACACAGAGCCTGCCAGCGTCGCAACCGGCGCGCATCGCCAGATTGGGGGATGCGCGGCTCCGTCTCAGGACCCGCCAGCCAGCTCCATCAGGTCGCGCTGGTAGGCCCGCAGCCGCCGTGCGGCGGCCTCGCGCTGGGTTGGTGTGGTGCTGGCGTGCAGCAGCGCGAAGGTGCGGCAGCTTTCCTGCAGCAGCTGGTCGCGGTGGTTGCGCCAGGCCGGGTCGGGTGAATCCTGCGTGCGCAGCAGGTAGCCGCGCAGCAGCACGGCGGCCTGTGCAGGCTGGGCGCTGGCCTGGCGCAGTGTCTGCAAGGCGTCGCGCTGGCGGCGCTGGCGTTCGGCCGCCTGCAGCTGAGGGTCGAAGATGGACTGGGCCACCTGCTCGCGCAGCACGGCCTTCTGTGCATCGTCCAGCGCGCCGTAGATCGACTCGCCGCGTTCCAGCCATTGCCGGTAGCGCCGCTCGGCGCGCTCGGCGGGGCCGGCGTCCAGCCATTCCTTGCGGAAGTCGGCGTCATTGCGCTGGTAGCGCTGCGCCAGGTGTTCCAGCTGGGCCGCCGTCAGGCCGGGTGCCACGGCAGCCAGCGCCGGTTCGGCCTGTTGCGCCACCGCACCGATGCGGCCGCGCAGCGCGTTCACCACGGCGCAGGCCTGGGGCGCGGAAATGTCGCCGGGCGCGAGCTGGCTGGCCTGCTGCAGCAGGGCGGCCAGCTTGGGCAGCTCGGTGCTGCGGTGCCAGCGGTGCAGGCGGTCCAGCTCGTCGCGCACCTGCGGGGCCTGCGCGTCGGTGAAATCGAGGTAGCCGTCGAGCCACCAGTACACCACCTGGGGCGCGCTGCCGTAGCCCAGCTTCACCGCGCTGCAGGCTGAAAGCCCCACGGCCAGGACCAGCAGGCCGATAATTCGGAGCAACCGTACGGTAGTGCGCATAAGCATCAAAGGGTTTGTATGACAGCAGTGGACGTGGTGATCATGGCAGCGGGCAAGGGCACCCGCATGAAGAGCAGGTTGCCTAAAGTGTTGCACCGATTGGCCGGGCGTGCACTGGTGCAGCATGTGATCGACACCGCCGCGGGGTTGAAGGCCCGCCATGTCGTGGTGATCACCGGCCACGGCGCGGCCGAGGTGGAAGACGCGCTCACACGCTCTGCCGCGGGCGCCGGCCACCCGCCCCCCACCTTTGTGCGGCAGGAGCCGCAGCTGGGCACCGGCCATGCGGTGCAGCAGGCCGTGCCGGTGCTGCCGGACGATGGCATCACCCTCATTCTGAATGGCGACGTGCCGCTGATCGAGGCCGCCACCCTGCGCGGCCTGCTGACCGACTGCGCCGGCAAACGGCTGGCGCTGCTGACGGTGGACATGCCGGACCCGTCGGGTTACGGGCGCATCGTGCGCCAGGGCGAGGCGGTGCAGGCCATCGTCGAGCACAAGGACGCCGACGCACAACAGCGGCAGATCCGCGAGGTGTACACCGGCGTGATGGCGCTGCCCACGGCCCAGCTCAAGCAGTGGCTGGCGCGCCTGACCAACGACAACAGCCAGGGCGAGTACTACCTGACCGACATCGTGAAGTTCGCCGTGGCCGACGGCGCCGAGGTGGTGGCCACCAAAACCCCCGACAAGGTGCAGGTGGACGGCGTCAACAGCCCCGTGCAACTGGCCGAGCTGGAACGCGCCTTCCAGCTGCGCCATGCCCGCACGCTGATGGACCAGGGTGTGCGCATTGCCGACCCGGCGCGCATTGACGTGCGCGGCCAGTTGCAGTGCGCGCAAGACGTGGAGATTGACGTGAACTGCGTGTTTGAAGGCCGCGTGACGCTGGGCGAGGGCGTGCGCATTGGCGCCCACTGCGTGATTGCGAATGCACAGATCGGCGCCGGTGCGGTGATCCACCCCTTTACCCACATTGACGGCGAGAAGGCCGGTGTGGAGGTAGGCGAGGGCGCGCTGGTTGGCCCGTTTGCGCGGCTGCGCCCCGGCGCCAAGCTGGGCGCCGAGGTGCACATCGGCAACTTTGTGGAAGTGAAGAACTCCACCCTGGCCCAGGGCGCCAAGGCCAACCACCTCGCCTACCTGGGCGACGCCACCGTGGGCGAGCGGGTGAACTACGGCGCCGGCAGCATCACCGCCAACTACGACGGCGCCAACAAGCACCGCACCGTGATCGAGGCCGACGTGCACGTGGGCAGCAACTGCGTGCTGGTGGCACCGGTGACCATTGGCGCCGGCGGCACCGTGGGCGGTGGCTCCACCATCACCAAAGACACGCCGCCCGGCGCTTTAAGCGTGGCGCGCGGCAAGCAGGTGAACATTGCGAACTGGCAGCGGCCGAAGAAGGTGGCGAAGTAGCCGGGTTAGCTTGTTTCACGCAAGCTCCGTTCGCCCTGTGCCGTGAAAGCGGCTGCGTAGCCCAGGGTTTATGCAAAATCGGTCTCTAGCCAGCGTCGGTGCTGCGTGAGGCGCTATCAAATGTATAGCGATTCTGAATCGCGTAGTACCGGGTTGGCGCGTGTTGATGCAGCTATCAGTGGAGTGGTGAACAGCCGAAAGTCAACGAGCTTTTATCTGCGGTCCGAGCCGAGGACGGCAAAGACGTTCTTGGCAAGATCGATTCGCATGGTAACAATCGTCGTGGACTTGCTCTTTATAGTGTGCTGATGAAAGGTGTGAACTTCCCACCGGGGCATCTGGCTGCTGGTCGCCACTTAGACGTGGCTAGCGCGGTACGGGGAAGTCTCTTTCATTCGTTAGGCGTCAGAAGACGCAGTTCCGTCGCCCGCAGTCTTCTCAGTCGCCGGGCTCTCAACCGAACCGCGCTTCGCCCCAACGTCGCGTATTGCGTCCGAAAGCGGCGCGAGGCTAGACGGCCCACTATGCGAACCGTCCGTGATGATCTTTCGCAACGAAGACTCTGGCAGCGACGATAGAAGGCGAAGAACCCGGCGAAACGCCTCGCTCCGCTGCTTGACGGGCGGCGGCGCCTCGCCGTGCACTTCAAAAAAGTACTTGATGTCGCCGGCGCTCGGGAGGAAGTGCTTGTTGTCAAACTTCGCAGCCAAATCTTGAACAAGCTGTTTCTGTGTAGGTGGCAAGCTGACCTTCGCGGCTAACGCAGACGCGCTTGGCTTATCCTTTATACGCCGTCCTGTACCAACGCTGGCGGTCACGTCGCTCTCTCGCTCATAAGTGAATGCTTGGGCTGACAGCCTCTCGAGCTCGCCGCGCACTGCGTCCATGCCCCACTCATCAACAATCACTGCGACCAGTGACCGCAACACGCTGCCCCGACTGGCTCTTATGTTCTTCATTGACTAAATCCCAACTCGGTCGAAGAATTCGTTTGCAAACTGAAAGAACATATCTGCATTCCCTGAGTAGCTGTTATCGCCTCGCATTAGCTTGGGGAAACCCCGTGAGAACGGGATCTCTCGCTCGAATACATGCCACCCGTTCTTCTCTGCCTCAGCCCGAATCTCGCGAATGGCCCTCGTCTTCTCCGGCCCGCCATTGTTCCCGCCATCATAAAAGCCATTGTTGACAACAACACCTGCAACCTCAATGCTATGCCCCCTATTGCGCCTGGAAAAGTCTGTGAGGGACTCGCGGAGAAGAGGAAAGCCGATAGTTGCAAAGTACTCGGGCTTCACTGGCACAAGCACGAGCCCGCTGGCGTGATAAGCGGCGTGAGTCAGAATTGATTCAGTTGGTGCGCAATCGATGACTATGAGATCTTTGTGCTGGAACTCGGAGGACAAAAACTTCGCCAAAACCTTCGGGTCGGGTCTAACGGACTGGGTCAGGTTGTCCGAGAAGTCGAATCTCGACGGAATAAGCTGCAGCGATCTTGATGCGCCGCCAAGGACAGTAAATGCTACGTCTGAGGCAGCAAGGCCGCTCGCACCTCGCCTAGCGGCGGCAGGCGGCTTGTATCCAGCGAAGACCTCAACGATCGAAGGATCCTTGTTCGTGAGAAATGCTGTGTACTGGGATCGCATAAGGGCTTGACTAAGGTTCGCTTGCGGATCAATATCAATCGCCAGAACATCCTTGTTGCGGTGAGAGTAGGCGCGCCGCGCAAGGAGAGCGGCTATCGTCGACTTCCCGACACCACCTTTTAGGTTGATCACGCACACAACAAGAGGTCCGTCCGGTCTAGCCATGCCCAACTCCGTTTCACACGAAGCGTTCATTCTGCACCACATGCACCGCGCTGACTCCTAACCCGTTACAGGCACTTCCAACGAAGTCAAGCAACGGTACGCGATAGTTGTACCTTGGCGATGGCATTTTTTTCTATGGCTTACTGGGAAGCTGCTGCAAACAGGAAGCAAACTGCACAAGAGCGGTTTGTCGCACGGGTTGTGTCCGGCCCCAGATACGGACCGCTCTGCAAGGCCCCACTTCGTTACCGTGGTGCTTGTCGCGATCGGCGCCACAAGGGGTTAGTCGGGCTTGCTCGCCGCCGGTCAGACCTGTTCTCTGAACCTCCGGATTCTCGTATGGCAATAAAGGGATGAATTTCAACTGCAGGGAGCGCGTGAACTACGGCATCGGCGGCACCTTTGGCGGCGGCTCCACCAGTACCAAGGACGCGCTGGCCGGCGCCCCGAGCTCGGCGCTCGGCGCTCGGCGCTCGGCTTGCAGCTGAGCATCGAGAGCTGGGCGCAGCCAAAGAAGGTGGTGATGTAGCCTGGTTTACGTGTTCCACGCAAAAGCCGTTCGCCCTGAGCCGCGTGTCCTGAGCTTGTCGAATGGATCGACACGCCTTGTGTGAAAAAACGCTGACCCACTATGCTGCGAAAGCGCCTGCATGTTCCCCCGTTTCAAGCCAAATTGGCGTGTAGCCCAAATCATATTTGCGTATAGCGCTACTAAAAATGTAGCGCTTTAAACTTGCGTAGTACCGGGCTAGCGCGGTTGATGTGGCCTCCAGTGCATCGGCAAACGGGCGAAATATAGTGAGCTTATCTTTGCCATCCGCACCGTGGACGGCTAGACGTTCTTGGCAGAATCGATTCCGAGGGTAACAATTGCCGTGAACTTAGTCTTCTAAATGAGTTGATGAATAGGTCGCAATTCCTATCGTGCTACCTCGTTGCCGCCCACCGAAAGACACGGACAGTTCGGGACGGGGATGTCGATTTAACTTGTTAGACGTCATGAATACGACCGTCGAGCCATCCACTTCTATACCAGTTGAGCAGCTTGGCCCCGCCGGCATTCGGGGCGAGCTACACGTACTGGCGATTTCCGAAAATGAGACTCGGACTGACGAAGCGAAGCTCAGTGACTCGACACTGCGGGAATTCAAAGTCTGCGCCCGCCTTGGCAAGGCGCCTTCTCCCGCCGGAAACATAAACGGTGACTTCACCCCAGAGGATGGCGATTCCTATCTGCACATCCCTTCGGAGTACGTCCTAAGCCGGGTTCGTTGCCGAGAAGGCATGTTCGAGATAAAGAAGAACTCCAAAGGAGAGCAGTCGTTCGTCGAGTTTGAGTGCAAAGCTGAAGGCATAGTGCAGGCGAAAGAATTGTTCTTGAAAGCAGTTTTACCGTTCTTGGACCATCAAGCCTATTTGGCAAACTGTCCATTGTTTGTTTCTACGGTCAGAGTAGAGGATCCAACCAACTTACGCACGACGATTGACTACGTATCACCTTACCGTAAAGTCGTCATTAGTCCTCATGTGAAGACTCTTCACACTGAGCTCGCACCGGTTTATGCACTGTACAGAGACGCTAAGAATTCCCACAGCGACTTTTATACGTTTCTGTGCTATCAGAAGATACTTGATGGCCTTCTAGGCACTATTAGATCGAATCTCAGGGCTCGGGCCACCAAGAAGAAGTTCCAACTGTCGCAACGTCGGGACCTAGTTCCAACTTCTAGCTATATCTCTCCAGAATTCCAGTCATGGTCCGGAAAGCCTATCAAGACGTTCTTTGACGACGTCATGACGCCTCGATATCGCAATGCCATTGCTCACTTTGTTACCAAAGACGGTGCAGTACTCAACCTGAGTGCCCCGGATCAAATCGCAAGATACGCAAGCATTCTCTATGTGTCCGAGCTTTGCGTGCGAGTCGTCCTCGAAACTCACGAAACATGGCTTCAAGAACTTGCTGCCGCATGACGCCCAACCGTCATATACGGACTCCCTCAACGGCAAAAACTGATTGGTGGACGGGTTGTTGGGGAAACACCTGTAGTCGAATTTCCGGCACCTGCTGCGGGACCGTATACGTCCCGTTCTTCCCTTCGACCCCTTCGACAAGCTCAGGACAGGCGGCCCAGGGCGAACGGATGGGTTAACAGTGGATCGTCAGGCGATCCGCACCACCGCCCGGTACGGCTCGAACTTGCTTCGCTTCACGCTGAAGAACGCCTTGACGTTGCGCACGTTCGCGTCACTCGTGAAGAGCCGCTGCGCCAGGGCCAGGTAGCCCGGCATGTCGGGCGCAAAGACCACCAGCACGAAGTCGGGCCCCGGCGACACGCGGTAGCACTGCTGGACGGCGGCATCGGCGCTGACGCGGGCCTCAAACGCGTCCAGCAGTTCAGCGCCCTGGCGGTCGAGCGTGATCTCCACAATCGCCGTCAGGCCGTGGCCGAGCAGGGGGGCGAGCCGGTCGTCGCTGAGGATGGCCACCTGCCGCTCGATTAGCCCGGCGTCTTTCAGCCGCTTGACGCGGCGCAGGCAGGTGGGGGGCGACACATGCACCCGCTCCGCCAGGGCCTGGTTGCTCAGGCTGGCGTCGCGCTGCAGTTCGTCCAGCAGGCGCAAGTCGGTCGCGTCGAGTTCAAAATGTTCCATTGAATGAACTTTTATGAAATTAAATATTGATATCTGGTATAAGAGAAATTGTATTTCTAATAAGTTATTAAATTGACCTGAAATTTTCCAAGGCCAAGCCTACAGTGCCTCACATCGCATTGCAAGGAGGCACACCATGTGCGGCATCGTCGGCGCGGTTTCCACGCGCAACATCGTTCCCATCCTCGTCCAGGGCCTGCAGCGGCTGGAGTACCGCGGTTACGACTCGTGTGGCGTGGCCGTGTACCGCGACGGCCTGCAGCGCGCACGCAGCACGGCCCGTGTGGCCGAGCTGATGGAACAGGTCAGCGCAGAAAAGATCGAGGGCGGCACCGGCATTGCCCACACCCGCTGGGCCACCCATGGCGCGCCGGCCGTGCACAACGCGCACCCGCATTTCAGCCACGGCCCGGGTGCCGATTCGGCCAGCCGGCCCGGCCGCATCTCGCTGGTGCACAACGGCATCATTGAAAACCACGACGAGCTGCGCGCCGCGCTCAAGGCCAAGGGGTACCTGTTCACCAGCCAGACCGACACGGAAGTCATTGCCCACCTGGTGGACAGCCTGTACGACGGCGACCTGTTTGAAGCCGTCAAGGCCGCGGTCAAGCACCTGCATGGCGCCTATGCGATTGCGGTGTTCTGCAAGGACGAGCCGCACCGCGTGATCGGCGCGCGCGCTGGCTCGCCGCTGATCCTGGGCGTGGGCCAGAATGAAAACTTCCTGGCCAGCGACGCCATGGCCCTGGCCGGCGTGACGGACCAGATCGTCTACCTGGAAGAGGGCGACGTGGTCGACCTGCAACTGGGCAAATACTGGGTGGTGGACAAGGCCCACAAGCCGGTGACGCGCACCGTCAAGACGGTGCAGGCCCACAGCGGCGCGGCCGAGCTGGGCCCGTACCGGCACTACATGCAGAAGGAAATTTTCGAGCAGCCGCGCGCCACCGCCGACACGCTGGAAGGCGTGGTCGGCATCACGCCCGAGCTGTTTGGCGACGGTGCGTTCTCGGTTTTCAAGGAGATTGATTCGGTGCTGATCCTGGCCTGCGGCACCAGCTACTACAGCGGCTGCACCGCCAAGTACTGGCTGGAGAGCATTGCCAAGGTGCCCACGCAGGTGGAAATCGCCAGCGAATACCGCTACCGCGAATCCGTGCCCAACCCGAAGACGCTGGTGGTCACCATCACGCAGTCGGGCGAGACGGCCGATACGCTGGCCGCGCTGCGCCACGCGCAGGGTCTGGGCATGAAGCACACCCTGACCATCTGCAACGTGGCCACCTCGGCCATGGTGCGCGAATGTTCGCTGGCCTACATCACCCGCGCGGGGGTGGAGATCGGCGTGGCCTCCACCAAGGCCTTTACTACCCAGCTGGCGGGGCTGTTTTTGCTGACGCTGGCGCTGGCGCAGGTCAAGGGCCAGCTCAGCGACGCCGACGAGGCGCGCCACCTGAAGGCCATGCGCCATCTGCCCGCCGCGCTGCAGGCCGTGCTGGCGCTGGAGCCGCAGGTCATCAGCTGGGCGGAAGACTTTGCCAACAAGGAGAACGCGCTGTTCCTGGGCCGGGGGTTGCATTACCCCATTGCGCTGGAAGGTGCGCTCAAGCTGAAAGAGATCACCTACATCCATGCCGAGGCCTATGCCGCCGGCGAGCTCAAGCACGGCCCGCTGGCGCTGGTGACGAGCGAGATGCCGGTGGTGACGGTGGCACCGAACGACGCGCTGCTGGAAAAGCTCAAGAGCAACATGCAGGAAGTGCGCGCCCGCGGCGGCGTGCTCTATGTGCTGGCCGACGCCGACACCCGCATCGAAAGCGGCGAAGGCGTGCACGTGATCCGCATGCCCGAGCACTATGGCGAACTGTCGCCCCTGCTGCATGTGGTGCCGCTGCAGCTGCTGGCGTACCACACCGCGCTGGCGCGCGGCACCGACGTGGACAAGCCACGTAACCTGGCCAAGAGCGTCACGGTGGAGTGATCAAGCGCCCCGGCCGGCGGTAACCTGCCGGGCCCTTGCCAGGAAGCCGGTGCGGGTAAGCGCTGCTTCCATGAAAGAAGTATCTGCCAATCGCGCTGGAAAAAGCATCCTGATTTGATGGCGATTTCTGCGTTTCTCGACAAGAATTTTCATTGAATACAAGAAATGCAGATAATTCATCCTGATGGACAGCATCGACAGAAAAATTCTCCAGGTACTGCAGGCGGACGCACGCGCCAGCCTGCAGCAGATCAGCCAGGCCGTGGGCCTGAGCGCCACGCCCTGCTGGGGGCGGATCAGGAAGATGGAAGAGGCCGGGGTGATCGAGGGCTACACCATCCGCCTGAACCCGCAGGCCGTGGGGCTGGGCGACACGGTGCTGGTACAGGTGACGCTGGACAGCCACTCGGACAACACGCTGGAAAAGTTTGGTGAAACGCTGGCCGCCATTCCGGAGGTGATCGAGGCCTATCTGGTGTCGGGTGAATACGACTACCTGCTGCGCGTGGCCGTGAAGGACACCAAGGACTACGAGCGGCTGTTGCGCGAACGGCTGTACAAGATCAAGGGCATCCGCCACAGCAAGTCGAGCTTCGTGTTGCGCACACTGAAAAAGGCCGACCTGCCGCTGTTCGTGGCCTAGACGTTTCAGCCGGGCAACAGGTACGCGAGCCCGGTTTGCGCCAGGCCTGTCAGGTCGATGGCGACGCGATTCGCCTCGCATTGCGTGGCGTGCACCAGCAGGGAGGCCGGGCTGTACTGGCCGCTGGTCAGTGCTGACGTGTAGACAGCCAGTTCCCGTGGCGCGGGTGCGTGGCCCACCACATGCTGGTACAGCTCGGTGACCAGTGCGGCCGGCGCCAGCGGGCCCTGGGGCAGGCCTTCCAGCATGGCCTGGGCCAGTGCCAGCGGGTCCGCGCCCGCGTCCAGCAGGCCCAGGGCGCGGCCCACCAGAGAGGCATCGTGCAGGGCCGCTGCACCGTGCAGGGCCCCGACCAGCCGGGCGGCCTGGCCGGCGGCAGCGTCGAGGTCGAACGCCAGCCGGGTGTCGGTGAACACCAGGCGTTCGACGCCTGTCAGGATGTCGCGGCCTTCGGGGCCGACCACGCGCACGCTGCTGCCGGTGCTGGTGATGCGACAGTCGGCCAGCGCACAGGCCAGCATGGCGGTGTCGGTGCCCGGCCCGCCGTCGAGCTGGTTGTCCAGCGAATTGCCGGTCAGCAGGTCGTCAAACGCCGAGCCACGGGCGTTTTCGATCTGCGTGCCCGGGGCCAGCGCCAGCGTGCTGGTGTAAGTGACGGAACGCAGCGTTAGCCCGGCTTCACCGAAGCGGCCAAAGGCATGGACGCACACGCCAATGTCGCTGCGCGTGCCTTCGCGCAGGTCCAGCGCTACGGCGTGGCCCACCGCGCTGGCGTCGAGCAGGTCGATGCCGCCGGAATCCCACAGCGCCTGAAAGCCGTCACGCAGTGCCGGGCTGGCCAGGTCGTAAACCGTGTCGCCGGATGCATGGTCCGCAGCGCCATAGAGTTGCTGCAGGGCTGCGATGTCCAGCGGCATCGGTTGGGCGGGAAAGTGGCTCAGCGCGCCCGCCTGATCGCCTGGCAGGGCCGAATAGCTCATCACGGTGTTGAACATCACGTTATCGGCGGGCGCCAGCGGGTGCGGGCCACTGTCGGGGTGCTGCAGTCCCAGCGCATGCAGTGTCTCGTGCAGGATCAGGTGGGGCCGGTACTGGGCCCACTCGGCACCCGCCTGGGCCAGCCCGAGCCAGATGTCGCCGCCGATGTCGGCGCTGGAGGGATAGAACGCGTAGCCGGTATGGCCCAGCTGGTTGGGTTCGGCCGAGTAGGCGTAACGCAAGTCGCCGCAAAGGCCGGTGCCTTCATTCACTTCCACGAAGCGCAACTTGCAGACCGTCTCGATCCGTGCCAGCACCTGCCGCACGGTGGCCTGATCGGCCTCGCTGAACGGGGCCTGCGTGGCCGTGAAACCGGCGGCGCCAGCGAGCGCCCGCGCAGTCCCGGGCGCAAACGGTTGTACGAAAGAGTAAGACACCACCAGCGGGCCGTCGGCCTCGTGCACGGCGGCCCATCGGCTGCCTGCAATCAATGCCGCTGCGGGGCCGGGCAGGGCGCAGTCTGGCACGTCCCGGGCCCGCAGGCCGGGTGCACCACCGTCTGACTCCCGCGCCAGCACGCCCATGACACCCTTTCGTTGCGGCCAATGCCGTGCGATTGACTCTAGGTGCGCGCGGGACGGGTGACAACGCCAGTATTGCCCGTGCCGCTGTGCTGACTGTGCGGCAAATCCTGTGCGCTGCTGCGCAGGGTAGCGTCTGGTTACCAATTTCACGCAATGCATCAAATCATCACGGCGGTTTCACCACCGCTGGCTACCATGAAGCGTGATGACAGGAGATCGCCATGCCCTCCGAGCACTACCGGATTGAAAGCAGCCACCCCCTGCATAGCCGCCTGTTGCCCTCCACCAGCCTGCGTCGCAGTTTTGATGATCTGTCCCTTGCCGTGGCTGTGGCCGCCAAGAGCGTGACCTTGCCCCAGGGCCAGGAAATCCGCGTGGTGCACGTGCCGACCGGCGAAGTGGTGTTCCGTACCAGCACGGCCGCGCCGTAGGACGCCGGCACCCCGCGACGCGGGCGCTGGACTGACACCAAACGGCCGTCTGGCGGCCTAGCATGGCTGCATGCCTCACGCTGTTCGTTTAAGGGTTCTGGGATGGGTCTTGCTGCTGGCGGGTGCGGCCACTGCGGGCGCCTTGCCGCTGGCGGCGCCGCCAGCGCCCGGCGCGGAAGCACTCAAGGCGCGGCATGCCGCGCTGGCGGCACCGCTGGCCCGCAACGACTTCCAGCGGGCATTGTTCATCGAGTCGTTCCAGTCCCGCGACGGGCTGCGCGGCGAAGTCTTTGCCGTACTGGACCACCCGTTCGCTGCCGTGGTCGACGCGCTGGGCACGCCGTCGCATTGGTGCGATGTGCTGATCCTGCCCTTCAACACCAAGTACTGCAGTGTCAGCCAGGGCGCCGGCGGCCCGCGTCTGGCGCTGCGCATCGGCCACAAGGCGGAGCAGCCCGTGAAGGACGCCTACCCGCTGGAGCTGGACTGGCGCCTGGCGGCGTCCGGCAACGACTACTTTGAGGCCCGGCTCGCGGCGGCTTCCGGGCCCATGGGCACGCGCGACTACCGGATTGCGGTGGAGGCGGTGCCGATTGACGCACGGCGCACCTTCCTGCACCTGAGCTATGCCTACGCCTACGGGCTGACCGGGCGGCTGGCGATGGAGGCCTATCTGGCCACCGCGGGCGCCGGAAAGGCCGGCTTCACGGTGCTGGGCCGCGACGCACAGGGTGCGCCGGTCTACATCGACGGCATGCGCGGTGTGGTCGAGCGCAATGCGATGCGCTACTACCTTGCGATCGACGCCTACATCGACTCACTGGGCGCCCCCGTACCGGCCCAGGTGGAGCAGCGCATCCAGCACTGGTTCACCGCCACCGAGCGGCACCCGCGCCAACTGCGCGAGATGGACCGCCCGACCTATGTGGCGCTGAAGCGCGTGGAATACGCGCGCCAGCAGTCACCGCTGAAGTAGCGTCTTACTTCAGCCCGGCAGCGGCGCGCAGCGTCGCCGCCTTGTCCGTGCGCTCCCAGGTGAACTCCGGCTCCTCGCGGCCAAAGTGGCCATAGGCCGCCGTCTTTTCGTAGATGGGGCGCAGCAGGTCCAGCATCTGGATGATGCCCTTCGGCCGCAGGTCGAAGTGCTCGTTGACCAGCGCGGCGATCTTGTCGTCGGGGATCACGCCCGTGCCTTCGGTGTAGACCGTGACGTTCATCGGCTTGGCCACGCCGATGGCGTAAGCCACCTGGATCTGGCACTGCTTGGCCAGGCCGGCGGCCACGATGTTCTTGGCCACGTAACGCGCGGCATAGGCGGCCGAGCGGTCCACCTTGGACGGGTCCTTGCCCGAGAACGCGCCGCCGCCGTGCGGGCAGGCGCCGCCGTAGGTGTCCACAATGATCTTGCGGCCGGTCAGGCCGCAGTCGCCCTGCGGGCCGCCAATGACGAAGCGGCCGGTCGGGTTGATCAGGTAGCGCGTGTTCTGCAGCCACTCCTTGGGCAGCACGGGCTTGATGATCTCTTCAATGATGGCTTCATTGAACGAGGCCTTCATCCGGGTGGGCGTCTCGCTCTGGTCCGGCGCGTGTTGGGTGGACAGCACCACGGTGTCGATGCTGTGGGGCTTGCCGTCCACATAGCGCATGGTCACCTGGCTCTTCGCATCCGGGCGCAGGAAAGGCAGGCGGCCGTCGCGGCGCAGCTGGGCCTGGCGCTCCACCAGGCGGTGGGCGTAGTAGATGGGCGCGGGCATCAGCTCGGGCGTTTCGTCGCAGGCATAGCCGAACATCAGGCCCTGGTCGCCAGCGCCGGTGTTCAGGTGGTCGTCGGACGCATGGTCCACGCCCTGGGCGATGTCATTGGACTGCTTGTCGTAGCAGACCATCACGGCGCAGCCCTTGTAGTCGATGCCGTATTCGGTGTTGTCGTAGCCGATGCGCTTGATGGTGTCGCGCGCCACCTGGATGTAGTCCACATGGGCGTTGGTGGTGATCTCGCCGGCCAGCACGACCAGGCCGGTGTTGGTCAGCGTTTCAGCGGCCACGCGGCTGCGCGGGTCCTGCTTGAAGATTGCGTCGAGAATCGCATCAGAAATCTGGTCGGCCACCTTGTCGGGATGGCCCTCGGACACGGATTCGGACGTGAAGAGGAAATCGTTCGCCATTTGAATAAACTCCGTTGGTTGCAAGGCGCGTTGCCTGGCATGGAGCTTCGGCGAACGCTTTAGCAGCTTTGTTTAACGTCGCCCTGCAAGTAGTTCATAACTCGGCGACCCTGCCATTTTAACCAGACCCATGTTGCCCCTGTTCCGTGCGTTGTCGGTTTTGCCGCTGTGGCTGCTGCACGGGCTGGGCGGGGTGCTGGGCTGGCTGGCGTACCTGGGGTCGCCGGTGTACCGCGCGCGCCTTCGGGCCAATGCAGCGCAGGCGGGTCTTGCGGCACCCGTGGTGCGCGCCGCCGTGCCCGCAGCGGGCCGCCTGGTGGCGGAACTGCCGCGCCTGTGGTTCGGGGCGGCGGTGCCCATGGAATGGGAAGGCGCCCAGTGGATCGACGCCGCGCACCGGCAAGGCCGCGGCATCGTGTTCCTGACGCCGCACCTGGGCTGCTTTGAGGTCACGGCGCAGGGCTACGCCGCACGCTACGGGGCACAACGCGGGCCCATCACGGTGCTGTACCGACCCGCCCGCAAGCCATGGCTGCGCAACCTGATCGACAGTGCCCGAAGCCGGCCGGGGCTGGCCAGCGCGCCAACCACACTGGCGGGCGTCCGGCAGATGCTCAAGGCGCTGAAAGCAGGCCAGGCGGTCGGCCTGCTGCCCGACCAGGTGCCGCCGCGGGGCCTGGGCGTCTGGGCCCCGTTCTTCGGCCGCGACGCCTACACCATGACGCTGTCGGCCCGGCTGGCGCAGCAGACTGGCGCCCAGGTGCTGCTGGCCTGGGGCGAGCGCCTGCCGCGCGGCCGCGGCTACGTGATCCACGTGCGGCCACTGGACGGGCCGCTGGCCACCGACGCCGCCGTCGCCGCGGCACAGATCAACACCGCGATGCAGCGGCTTGTCCTGGAATGCCCGCAGCAGTACCTCTGGGGCTACGCGCGCTACAAGGCGCCTCGAGAGGACGTCACGCCGTGATGAGCCGCCTGGGTGTGGCGTTCATGCGCCTGTTGAGTCATCTGCCGCTGGCCTGGGTGCGGGCGCTGGGCTGGGGGCTGGGTTGGCTGCTCTACGGGCTTGCGGTGCCGCGCCGGCGCGTGGTGCAGATCAATCTGGCACTGTGCTTTCCGGGCTGGACGGCCGCGCGGCGCCAGGCGCTGGTGCCCAAGGTGTTCATTCATTTCGCGCAGGCCTGGCTGGACCGCAGCTGGCTCTGGCACGGCAGGCCGGAGGTGACCCGGCAGCGGCTTGGCCTCACCGGTGCGCTGGCGGAGCTGCAGGGCAGCGCACCCACAGTGATCTTTGCGCCGCATTTCGTCGGGCTGGACGCGGGCTGGACGGCGCTCACGCAGCAGTTGCCACGCCGGTTCACCACCATCTACACCGACCAGGCCAACAAGGTGGTGGACGCCTGGATCCATGCAGGCCGCAGCCGCTTCGGCACGGGCCGCCTGTTCGGACGGGCGGATGGCGTCAAGCCCATCGTGGCGGGGCTGCGCGCGGGCGAGCCGCTGTACCTGTTGCCCGACATGAATTTCGGGCCCGAAGAATCCATCTTTGTCCCGTTCTACGGCGTGAGCGCGGCCACCGTGCCCAGCCTGTCGCGTTTTGCCCGGCTGGGGCGCGCCCGCGTGGTGCCGGTGGTCACGCGCATGACGGCGCAAGGCTACGAGGTGTGCGTGATGCCGGGCTGGGACGGTTTCCCCGGCGATGCCATCGAAACCGACACCGCGCGCATGAACCTCGCGCTGCAGGACTGGATTGACGCCATGCCCGAGCAGTACTACTGGGTGCACAAACGGTTCAAGACGCGGCCGCCCGGCGAGCCCGGCGTTTACTGACGGCCGAGAAACCCTTCCAGCAGGCCGGCCACCTGCCCGGGCTGCTCGTGCACGATCCAGTGGGTGGCGCCCTCGACACGGTGCAGCTCCAGCTGCGGCACATAGTCCGACAGGCCATCGATCAGTTCGGGCGGCAGCGCCACGTCGTCCATGCCCCAGACCACCAGCGTGGGCAGGTCAATGGTCAGCATGCTGCGCGGCAGCGCAACGGCGGCGGCCCCCGGGTCCTCCGGCCGTGGCGGCCGCAGCGGCGACGCGCGGTAGTAGTTGCAGCCGCCGGTCAGGCCGGCGCGCCACACCGCGCGGTACTGGTCCCGCACCGCCTCGGTCAGCCAGGCCGGGGCTTGGCCGTGGCCTTTGCTGAAGAATGGCCACATCCGCGCGAAGTCGTTCTCTGCCAGCAGGGCTTCGGCGTCAGGGCGGACCAGGAAGTTCATGTACGCACTGGCGGCCTGCTGCTTAGTGTTGTTCTGGAGCTCGCGCAGGAACGTTCCCGGGTGCGGCGAATTGATGATGGCCAGCCGCCGGCTGAGCTGCGGCTGCTGGTTGGCCAGGTTCCAGGCCACGGCGCCGCCCCAGTCGTGCGCCACCAGGCAGGCCAGCGGCGCATGGGGCGATTCGACGGCGATCAGCGCCGCGATGTCCTGCACCAGATGTTTGGGACGGTAGGCGCTCACATCGGCGGGCGCGCTGGACTGCTCGAAGCCGCGCAGGTTCGGGGCCACGCAGCGGTAGCCCCGGGCGGCAAAGTGTTCGAGCAGTTCGTCCCAGACGAACGCCGCTTCCGGAAAGCCGTGCAGGAACAGCAGCACGGGCTGGCCGCGCTGCCCCGTGGCGCGGCAGCTCAGGGTGATGCCATGCGGCAGGGCTTGCAGATAGGTGCTGATCATTCGCTACTATTTTGATAGCGCCTCACGCAGTCCCCATGCGGGCTGCAGGCCGAAATGGCCTGAAAGCAGGGGCTAGGCGGGCGGGTGCGCCCAGTGCCACAGCAGCAGCGCTGTTTCGTCCACGCCCTGCTTCTTGAGCGCGGAAAACAGTTTGACCTCGCCACCGCCGGCCTGCAGTCGCGCAATGGACAGCGCCTTGGCGGCTTCGCTGCGGTTGAGCTTGTCGGCCTTGGTCAGCAGCACCAGGAACTTCAGGCCAGCCTCCACCCGGGGCCGGATCACTTCGAGCAGGATTTCGTCCAGGTCGGTCAGGCCGTGGCGCGGGTCGCACAGCAGCACCACGCCGCGCAGGCTTTCGCGCGTGACCAGGTAATTGGCCATCACCTGCTGCCAGCGCAGCTTGTCCTGCTTGGGAACGGCCGCGTAGCCGTAGCCGGGCAGGTCAGCCAGCACGGCGTCGGTCACGCCCTGCTTGCCCAGTGTGAACAGGTTGATGCTCTGGGTGCGACCGGGGGTCTTGGAGGCAAAGGCCAGCCGCTTTTGCTGCGTCAGCGTGTTGATGCAGGTGGATTTGCCCGCGTTGGAGCGCCCGACGAAGGCGATTTCCGGCACCTCCAGCGGCGGCAGGAACTCCAGCCGCGGCGCTGTGGTCAGGAATTTGGCGGTGTGCATCCAGCCCATGGCCGTGACGGCAGTGGCTGCTGCGGTGCTGGAGGATTCGGGGGGCAGCCCTGCGGGGTTGGTCATGGAATAGCCTGGAATTGCGGGGAAACCCGAGGCCGCATTGTAGAATCACGGAGTTTTGCGCCAATAAACAGACCCTCGATATGAAGTTGCTTGCCTCCCTGCTGATGACCGCCGCCCTGGCCGTGCCCGCGATGTCCTCGTTCGCCGCCGGGGAAAAGCCGGCAGCGCCGGCTGCCGCCGCGCCCGCCCCGAAAAAGCCCGCCAAGCCGGATCTGGTGGCAGGTGAAGCCCGGTTCACTGCCGTCTGTGCGGCCTGCCATGGTGCCGATGGCAACTCGGGTTCTCCGGCCAACCCCAAGCTGGCGCAGCAACACCCGGAATACCTGGTCAAGCAGCTGCAGGAGTTCAAGTCCGGCAAGCGCGCCAACGCCATCATGCAGGGCTTCGCGGCGACGCTGAGCGACGAAGACATGAAAAACATTGCCTACTGGGTGGCTTCCAGGCCGGCCAAGCCCGGCTTTGCCAAGGACAAGGAACTGGTGGCCCTGGGTGAGCGCATTTACCGCGGTGGCATCGCGGACCGCCAGATCGCTGCCTGCGCTGGCTGCCACAGCCCCAACGGTGCCGGCGTTCCGGCCCAGTACCCGCGCCTGGGCGGCCAGCATGCCGACTACACCGTGGCCCAACTCACCGCCTTCCGTGACGGCGTGCGCAAGAACAGCGTGCAGATGAACCAGGTGGCGGCCAAGCTCAACGACCGCGAAATCAAGGCGGTGTCAGATTACATTGCCGGCCTGCGCTGAAATTTTCTTCTCGCGTTGAACCAACCGCCAACAAACCAACCAAACACGGGCGGGCGCATCTCAGGATGGCCCGCCCTTTTTTGTTTTTCAATACGCCATGACCGTCACCACTGAAGGACTCCGCGTCAGGACCGGCTCGCAGGCCGTGCGTTCCGCAGTGGAGTTGCTGTCGTCGATGCGGTTCTCGATCTCGCTGCTGACGATCATCTGCATCGCCTCGGTGATCGGCACCGTGCTCAAGCAGCATGAGCCGCTGAACAACTACGTCAACCAGTTCGGCCCGTTCTGGGCCGAGGTGTTCAGCGCACTGAAGCTCAACGCCGTGTACAGCGCCTGGTGGTTCCTGCTGATCCTCGCGTTTCTGGTGACCAGCACCTCGCTGTGCATCGCGCGCAACACCCCCAAGATCCTGAATGACCTCAAGGTCTACAAGGAAAACATCCGCGAGCAAAGCCTCAAGGCGTTTCATCACCGGGCCGAGGCAACCGTGGTTGACGCGCCCGAAGCGGCTGCGCGGCGCATCGGCCAGACGCTGGCCAGCGGCGGCTGGAAAGTCCGGCTACAGCAGCGCCCCACACCCGGAGGCGATGGCTGGATGGTCGCAGCCAAGGCCGGCGCGGCCAACAAGTTCGGCTACATCGCCGCGCACAGCGCCATTGTGCTGGTCTGTCTGGGGGGGCTGCTGGACGGCGACCTGATCGTGCGCGCCCAGATGCTGTTCAGCGGCAAGACGCCCTACACCGGCGGCGGACTGATTGCCGACGTCAAGCGCGAGCACCGGCTGTCGCCGCAAAACCCCACCTTCCGCGGCAACATCCTGGTGGCCGAGGGCATGCAGTCGGAAACCGCCATCCTGAGCCAGTCCGACGGCATCCTGCTGCAGGAGCTGCCATTCGCGATCGAGCTCAAGAAGTTCATCGTGGACTACTACTCCACGGGCATGCCCAAGCTGTTCGCCAGCGAGATCGTCATCCACGACAAGGAAACCGGCGAAGCCATTCCGGCGCGCGTCGAAGTGAACCACCCGGCGCGGCACCGTGGCATCGAGATCTACCAGTCCAGCTTTGACGATGGCGGCTCGGCCGTGACGCTCAAGGCCGTGCCCATGAATGGGGTCAGCAAGCCGTTCGAGATCCAGGGCACCATCGGCAGCTCGTCGCAGCTCACCAAGGGCCAGGGCGACGGGGCCGAGAAGCTCACGCTGGAGTACACGGCCCTGCGCGTGATCAACGTCGAGAATTTTTCAGGCAATGGCACCAGTGGCGTGGACGTGCGCAAGGTGGACCTGCGCGAGTCGATCGACTCGCGCCTGGGTGCAGCCAACAAGACGGTGACCAAGAAGGAGCTGCGCAACGTCGGCCCCAGCATCACGTACAAGCTGCGTGACGCCGCCGGTCAGGCGCGCGAGTTCCACAACTACATGCTCCCGGTGGACACTGGGGATGGCGTGCCGGTGTACCTGATGGGCATGCGTGAGGCGCCGTCCGATCCGTTCCGCTACCTGCGCATCCCCGCGGATGATCAGGGCGGGCTGGACGGTTTCCTCCAGTTGCGTGCGGCGCTGCTGGACCCGGCCCTGCGCGAGCAGGCGGTCCGCCGCTATGCCGTGCGGGCCACCGACCCGGCCCGGCCCGAACTGGCCAGCCAGCTGGCCAATTCGGCGACGCGCGCGCTGGCACTTTTCGCCGGGGCCGAACCGGGCAAGGACGGCAAGGCCCCAGGCGGCCTGCAGGCCATTTCCGACTTCCTGGACCAGAATGTGCCCGAGGCTGAACGCCAGCGTGCCGGCGAGGTGCTGGTGCGCATCCTCAACGGTGTGCTGTTCGAGCTGGCGCAACTGTCGCGTGAACGCGCCGGACTGAAGGCCCTGGCGCCCAGCGAAACCACCCAGGGCTTCATGACCCAGGCGGTACTGGCGCTGTCCGACGTGCCGGTGTACCCTGCGCCCATGGCCTTCCAGCTCAAGGACTTCACCCAGGTGCAGGCCAGCGTGTTCCAGGTGGCGCGTGCCCCTGGCCGCAACATTGTTTACCTGGGTTGCGCCTTGCTGATCCTGGGTGTTTTTGCGATGCTGTACGTCCGTGAGCGCCGCGTCTGGGTCTGGTTGGCCCCGGCCGGCACGGGTGCACAGGCAACGCTGGCACTGTCCAGCAACCGCCAGACCCTGGACACCGACAAGGAATTCGAGATGCTCAAGACCAAACTGATCGGGACCACGCCATGAACACGGCCACCATCACCCTTCATGAAAGCTTCCTCTCGCGCCGCAATGCGCTGGACTGGATCTTTGCTGCCATGGTGGTGGCGGGCGGGCTGTTCGCCTTCTCCCGCTATGCGTCATTCATGGATGTTTACGAGAAAGGCATCCTGCTGGGCACCATGCCCGCCGCCATCTGGTTGGGCTGGTTCTGGCGGCCGCTGCGGGTGTTGATGCTGGCAGTGGCCGCGTTCTCGCTGCTGGCGGTGTTCTCGTATGACAGCAGCCTGGCAAATGCCGAGAAGGTGTTCTGGCTCAAGTACTTCCTGTCCAGCCAGTCGGCCATCCTGTGGATGAGCATGCTGTTCTTCATGAGCACCACCTTTTACTGGATCGGCATGTTTGCCCGCGGCCAGAGTGCCACGATGGAACTGATCGGTACCCGCCTGGCGTGGGTGGCCGTTGGCATGGCGCTGATCGGCACCATGGTGCGCTGGTATGAAAGCTACCTGATCGGCCCGGACGTGGGCCACATCCCGGTCAGCAACCTTTACGAAGTGTTTGTGATGTTCTGCTGGATGACGGCAGCCTTCTACCTCTACTTTGAAGACCAGTACAAGACGCGTGCGCTGGGCGCCTTCGTGATGCTGGTGGTCAGCGCGGCGGTGGGCTTCCTGCTCTGGTACACGGTGGTGCGCGAGGCGCATGAAATCCAGCCGCTGGTGCCGGCGCTCAAGAGCTGGTGGATGAAGCTGCACGTGCCGGCGAACTTCATTGGCTACGGCACCTTTGCGCTGGCGGCGATGGTGGCCTTTGCCTACCTGATCAAGCAGCAGGCGAGCGAGACGCGCTGGTACAAGCTGGCACCGTTGTGGCTGCTGGGCGTGGTCCTGTGCTTTGAGCCCGTGGTGTTCCGCCAGAAGGTGGATGGTGGCAGCAGCTACTGGATCGTGTATTTCGGCATTTCGGCACTGATCGTCGCGGGCATCCTGGCCGCGCGCCGGCGCATTGCCGAGCGGCTGCCCGCGCCCGAGGTGCTGGACGACGTGATGTACAAGTCGATCGCGGTCGGCTTTGCGTTCTTCACGATTGCCACGGTGCTGGGCGCGCTCTGGGCGGCCGAGGCCTGGGGCGGCTACTGGAGCTGGGATCCGAAGGAAACCTGGGCGCTGATCGTCTGGCTCAACTACGCGGCGTGGTTGCACATGCGGCTCATGAAGGGCCTGCGTGGGGCCATCTCGGCCTGGTGGGCGCTGGTGGGGCTGGCAGTCACGACGTTCGCCTTCCTGGGCGTGAACATGTTCCTGTCGGGCCTGCACAGCTACGGGACCTTGTAAGAACCGGGCGCCTGCGGCGACCCAGCACCACTACGAGGATTCACCATGCTCATCAAGACCCATTCCGACGGTTTCATCCACCGCGCTTCCAGCGAAATCACGCCGCGCAGCGTCTATGAGGGCCGGCGCGACCTGATGAAGCTGCTGGCGGGTGGCGTGGCTGGTGCGGCGCTGGCGTCGTGGGCGGCGCGCGACGCGCTGGCCCAGACGGCCCGGCCCGGCAAGCTGGCGGCGTTGCCGGGCGGCAAGACGGCAGTACCCGGCGCCATGACCATGGAAAAGCTCACCGACTACAAGGACGCGAGCACCTACAACAACTTCTACGAGTTCGGCACCGACAAGGCCGACCCGGCGCGCAACGCCGGCACGCTCAAGCCTACGCCCTGGACGGTGGAGGTGGACGGGCTGGTGAAAAAGCCGGCCAGGTATGCGCTGGAAGACCTGCTCAAGCTCAGCGCCCAGGAAGAGCGCATCTACCGCCTGCGCTGCGTGGAAGGCTGGTCGATGGTGATCCCCTGGGTGGGTTACTCCATGAGCAAGCTCATCGAGAAGGTGGAGCCGCTGGGCAACGCCCGTTACGTGGAGTTCATCACCCAAGCGGACCCCAAGACCATGCCCTTTGTCGGTTCGCGCGTGCTGGACTGGCCGTATGTGGAAGGCCTGCGCATGGACGAGGCCATGAACCCGCTCACCCTGCTGACGTTCGGCATGTATGGCGAGGTGCTGCCCAACCAGAACGGTGCACCGGTGCGGCTGGTGGTGCCATGGAAGTACGGCTTCAAGAGCGGCAAGAGCCTGGTGCGCATCCGCTTCACCGACAAGGAACCCAAAACGGCCTGGAACAAGGCAGCACCGCAGGAATACGGCTTTTATTCCAATGTGAACCCCGAGGTCGACCACCCGCGCTGGAGCCAGGCGTCCGAGCGCCGGATTGGCGAGGACGGCCTGTTTGCCAAGAAGCGCAAGACGCTGATGTTCAACGGCTACGAGCCGCAAGTGGGCCAGCTCTACGCCGGCATGGATCTCAAGAAATTCTTCTGAGATGGGCCTGGCCAAGGCCTTGATGAGCCCGGCGGCCAAGCCGCTGGTGTTCACTCTGGCGGCCTTGCCGTTCGCCTGGCTGGTGTACGGCGCTGCCACCGGCAATCTGGGTGCCAACCCGGCCGAGTACCTGATCCGCGCGACCGGCGACTGGACGTTGCGCCTGCTGTGCCTCACGCTGGCGGTAACGCCGTTGCGGGTGGTGGCGGGCTTGCCGGCGCTGGCGCGGTTTCGCCGCATGCTGGGGCTGTTTGTGTACTTCTATGTCGTGCTGCACCTGTTGAGCTACAGCTGGTTCGACATGGGGTTTGACGTGGCCGACATCGCCAAGGACATTGCCAAGCGGCCGTTCATCCTGGTGGGGTTTCTGGGCTTTGTGCTGCTCACGCCGCTGGCCGCCACCTCTTTCAACCGTGCCGTCAAGGCGCTGGGTGCACGCCGCTGGCAATTGCTGCACAAGCTGGTGTACCTGATCGCCGGCCTGGGCGTGCTGCACTTCTTCTGGATGCGCGCTGGCAAGAATGACTTCGCGGAGGTGGCGGTCTATGCGGCCATCCTGGCGCTGCTGCTGGGCTGGCGCCTGGTCCGGCGTATCAGGCAAAAAAGGCTGCAGCCCGCACCGGAGCTGCGCAAGCCGCTATCAAATCAATAGCAGATCAGGAGGCCAGCCTTTCCAGGCGGAACTGGTCGGCGCTGCTTTCGCGGGCCCGGATCAGGGTGGCCTTGTCGCCGTCGACCAGAACTTCTGCGGCCCGGCCCCGGGTGTTGTAGTTGCTGGCCATGCTCATGCAGTAGGCGCCAGCGGACAGCACGGCCAGCAGGTTGCCGGGTTGCACCGCAAGCTGGCGGTCGCGTCCGATCCAGTCACCGCTTTCGCACACCGGGCCCACCACGTCGTACCGGGCCGCAACGCCGTCGGCCAGCACGACCGGCACGATGGCGTGGAAAGCCTGGTACATGGCGGGGCGCGGCAGGTCGTTCATGGCCGCGTCGATGATGCAGAAGTTCTTGAGCTCGCCTGGCTTGAGGTACAGCACTTCGGTGACGCACAAGCCCGCATTGCCCACCAACGAGCGGCCCGGCTCGATCATGAACTGGCGCTGGCCAAAGCCGCGGGCGTCCAGCCGTGCGAACAGCCTGGCCCACAGGGCATCGGCTTCGGGCGGCGTGTCACCGTTGTAGTCGATGCCGAGACCGCCGCCAAAATCAATGTGGTGGATGGGAATGCCGGCCGCCTCCACGGCTTCCACCAGGTCGAGTACCCGGTCCATTGCGTCGAGATAGGGCGTTTCCTCGGTGATCTGCGAGCCGATGTGGCAATCAATGCCTACCACCTTGAGGCCCGGCAAGGCCGCCGCGCGCTGGTACGTGGCCAGCGTGCGCTCATGGGCCACGCCGAACTTGTTGCCTTTCAGGCCGGTAGAGATGTAGGGATGGGTTTTCGGGTCCACGTTCGGGTTGACGCGAATGCTCACTGGCGCCGTCCTGCCTGCTGCCGTGGCGACAGCACTGAGTACATCGAGTTCGGCCTCGCTCTCCACGTTGAAGCAGCCGATGCCCGCGTCCAGCGCCTGGCGCATTTCAGCGCGGGTCTTGCCCACGCCCGAGAAGATGACCTTGGCCGGGTCGCCACCGGCTGCGAGCACACGGTCGAGCTCGCCACCAGAGACGATGTCAAAGCCGCAGCCCGCCTGCGCAAACACCTGCAGCACACCGAGTGAGGAGTTGGCCTTCATGGCGTAGCAGATCTGCGCGTGGCGCCCCGCGAAGCCACGCTGGTAGGCGGCCAGCGCCGACAGCATGGCGGCGCGGGAATAGACGAACAGCGGCGTTCCATGGGCGGCGGCGAGGTCCCGCAGGGCCACGCCTTCCACGTGGAGCTGGTTTCCGCGGTAGGCAATGTGGGGCTGGCCGGGCAAGGCAGGTGGTTTCATGGCGGCAAGAAAAGAATGGTGTCAGCGCGTGGGCGCACTGGCCGGGGAGGTGGGGGCCGGTGCGGTGGTGGTCCCGGCCGGGCGCAGGGTTTCCGGCAGGGTGGCCCGGTTGGCTGCCGCCGGCCCGCTGGGCAGGAACAAGGGCCCCTTCTGACCGCAGGCACCGAGCACAACCGCGCTCAGGGCAAGGGCAAGGCCCGCAGCGCGCTGGCTGTCTAGAATCGATCCCAATAGCTTCAACATGGCGAAATTGTAATGACCGACTCCGAGTTCATGGACCGTGCCGAGGCGCTGTTGCGCGGCATTGAAGCCCGCTGCGACCAGATCAACGAAGAATCAGACGCTGATATCGACAACCAGCGCGTGGGCGGCATGATCACGCTGACCTTTCGCAACCGCAGCCAGATCATCATCAACCTGCAGAAGCCCCTTCATGAAGTGTGGCTGGCCGCACGTGCCGGTGGCTTTCATTACCGGTTTGACGGCACGCAGTGGGCGGATACCAAGGGCAACGGGGAGTTTCTGGCCAACCTGTCGCGCTGTGCCAGCGAACAGGCTGGCGAGGCACTGGACTTCAATTCCTGAAGAGGTCGAGGATGCCCTTTTTCTCGTCGGCGGGCGGTAGCGCCTGCTTGGCGGGCTGGCCCTCCGCGCCGGCTGCCCCCTTGTCTTCCAGACCCACGCTGCTGACCCCGGCGCCGCGGGCGTACTCGTCGTAATACCATTCGCCGCCGACGTTGACGACGCCCTCCGGCGCCGCAGGCTCCATGACAGGCACGCCCTTGAGTGCCGTTTCCATGAAGCTGATCCACACGGGCAGGCTCACGCCGCCGCCGGTTTCCCGGTCCCCCAGCGAGCGGGGCGTGTCGTAGCCGAGCCAGACCACGGCCGCCAGCGTGGGCTGGTAGCCCGCAAACCAGGTGTCGATCGAGTCGTTGGTGGTGCCGGTCTTGCCGTACAGGTCCACCCGCTTCAGCGTGGCCTGGGCCCGTGCGGCGGTGCCCGAGCGGGTGATTTCCTGCAACAGCCGGCTCATGATGAAGGCGTTGCGCGCATCCACCGCGCGCGCGGCTTCGGTCAGCAGCGGCGGCTGGGTCTCCACCAGTACCTTGCCCTTCTGGTCGGTGACGCGGCTGATCAGCCAGGGGTTGACGCGGTAGCCGCCATTGGCAAACACCGAGTAGGCCGTGGCCATCTGCATGGGTGTCACCGAACCTGCGCCCAGCGCCATCGTGAGGTAGGCCGGGTGCCGCTCGGCTTCAAACCCGAACCGTGTGATCCAGTCCTGTGCATTTTGCGCGCCGACCGATTGCAGCACCCGGATCGACACCATGTTCTTGGACTTGGCCAGCGCTGTGTGCAACGGCATCGGGCCTTCGAACTTGCCGTCGTAGTTCTTGGGCTCCCAGGGCTGGCCGCCGGTCACGCCAGCGTCAAAGAACAGGGGCGCGTCATTGACGATGGTGGAAGGCGTGAACCCTTTTTCCAGCGCCGCCGAGTAAATGAAGGGCTTGAAGCTGGAGCCGGGCTGACGCCATGCCTGGGTGACATGGTTGAACTTGTTCTTGTTGAAGTCAAAGCCTCCCACCAGGGCCCGGATGGCGCCGTCCCGCGGGTCGATGGCCACAAAGGCACCTTCCACTTCAGGCAGCTGGGTGATCTCCCAGCTGCCCTTGGGTGTCTTGACGACCCGGATCACGGCACCACGGCGGATTTTGGTCTTGGGCGGTGCCTTGTCTGACAGACCCGACTGGGCGGGGCGCAGACCCTCGCCAGTGATGTCGACGGATTCCCCGTTTTGCCGGATGGCGGTGATTTTCTTGGGGTCTGCCGCCAGTACCACCGCCGACATCACGTCGCCGTTGTCAGGGTGGTCCGTCAGGGCGTCGTCGATCGCGTCCTCCAGCTCCTTGGGGTCGGCCGGCAAGTCCACGAACTTCTCGGGGCCACGGTAAATCTGGCGCCGCTCGTAGTCCATGATGCCTTTGCGCAGCGCCTTGTAGGCGGCGTCCTGGTCACTGGACTTGAGGGTGGTGTAGACATTCAGGCCGCGCGTGTAGGTTTCTTCGCCGTATTGGGCGTGCACCAGCTGGCGTACGGTTTCTGCCACGTACTCGGCATGCACCCGGGAGTTGTCCGGGCCGGACCGCACCCGCAACTCTTCCTTCTTGGCGGCTTCCGCCTGCTGGGCAGTGATGAAGCCGTTTTCCTCCATCCGCTCGATGATGTAGAGCTGGCGCGAGCGGGCGCGCTTGGGGTTGCTGATCGGGTTGTAGGCGGACGGCGCCTTGGGCAGGCCGGCCAGCATGGCGGCTTCGGCGATCGTGATGTCCTTCAGGGGCTTGCCGAAGTACTGCTCCGACGCGGCCGCAAAACCGTAGGCCCGGTTGCCCAGGAAGATCTGGTTCATGTAGATCTCGAGGATCTGGTCCTTGCTCAGCAGGTGTTCGAGCTTGAAGGTCAGCAGGATTTCGTAGATCTTGCGGGTGTAGGTCTTCTCGGACGAAAGGTACACATTGCGCGCCACCTGCATGGTGATGGTGGACGCCCCCTGGCTTTTGAGGCGCCCCACGTTGGCGAGGCCGGCACGAATCACGCCGAGATAGTCCACCCCGCCGTGCGAATAGAAGCGCGCGTCCTCGATGGCCAGCACCGCATCCTTCATGACCTTCGGGATGTCCTTGATCGGCGTCAGGTTGCGACGCTCCTCGCCGAATTCCCCCAGCAGCACGCCGTCCGACGAATAAACGCGCAACGGCAGTTTGGGTCGGTAATCCGACAGGTCTGACACGTCCGGCAGGTTGGGAAACGCCACCGCCAGGGCGACCGCGACCAGAAGAACGACCGACAGCACGCCCGCGGCGGCAACCCCGCCCCCCCAGAGCGCCAGTCGCAGCAGCCAGTCAAGCCAGGCCGGGCGACGGCTCGCCGGTGTCGCGGATTCGCCGGACGGGCTGGAAGGGGTGGAAGATGACATTGAAATCCGCGTAAGGTACCGCAGGCATTATAAAAATCGGGTTCTGACGCCATGGGCCAACGGACGCCCCGGCCGGCAGAAAGCGTTCAGTATGCCAGCGTCGGGCGTCAGTTTTTGGCAACGGACCAGCGAGGCAAAAATGGAAAAAACCTTTGCGGGACAAGGAGCTTACTGCTAGCATTGAAGTGAATTCTTAAGTTTGTTACACCTGTTCTGACATGAATTTCAGGGGCTTGTCTTGATCGATCTGGGGTCGTTGTTCAGCCGTCAACCCGCGCCGCTGCTGGGTTTGGACATCAGTTCGTCCAGCGTCAAGCTGGTGGAACTGGGTCGCGACAAGGACGGCAACCTCGTGCTCGAGCGCTGCGCCATCGAGCCGCTCGAACGCGGCTGGATCACGGACGGCAATGTCGAGAAGTTCGATGAAGTGGCCGAGGCCATGCGCCGGGTAGTGAAGAAAAGCGGCACCAAGACGAAAAACGTGGCCATGGCGTTGCCGCCATCGGCCGTGATCACCAAGAAGATCATCCTGCCCGGCGGGTTGACCGAACAGGAACTGGAAGTCCAGGTCGAGACGGAAGCCAACCAGTACATTCCGTTTTCGCTGGATGAAGTGAGCCTCGATTTCTGTGTGGTGGGCCCGAGCGCCACCTCCGTCGGCGATGTCGAGGTCCTGATTGCGGCTTCACGCAAGGAAAAAGTGCAGGATCGCCAGGGCCTGGCGGAAGCCGCCGGACTGAAGCCGGTGATCATTGACGTGGAGTCCTATTCGTCGCGTCTTGCCGCAGGACGCCTGATTGAAGGCCTGCCCAACAAGGGTGCAGACGCCATGGTGGCCCTGTTCGAGGTCGGCGCGTTCACCACCAGCATGCAGGTGATCTGCAACGACGACGTGCTGTATGACCGCGACCAGGCTTTTGGCGGCGCCCAGTTGACGCAGTTGATTGTGCGGCAGTACGGTTTTTCCCTCGAGGAAGCCGAGGCGAAGAAACGAAGCGGCGAACTGCCTGAAGACTACGAGTCTGGTGTACTCAAGCCTTTTGTGGAGAGCATGGCCCAGGAAGTCGCGCGAGCGCTGCAGTTCTTCTTTACCAGCACGCCCCATAACAAGGTGGACCACATCATGCTGGCGGGCGGGTCTGCCGCCCTGCCAGGCCTGATCGAAGCCGTGACGCAGCAAACCTCTTTCACCTGCAGCCTGGCCGACCCGTTTGACGGCATGCAGATTGGGGCCAACGTGCGCGAGAAGAAAATGCGCCGCGAAGCACCGTCGTACCTGACGTCGTGCGGGCTCGCGATGCGGAGGTTCCTGCAGTGATCCTGATCAACCTGCTGCCGCACCGCGAAGCGGCGCGCAAGCGCAAGCGCGAGATTTTCTATGCGACGCTGGGCGCATCAGCGCTGGTGGGCGGTGTGATCGCAGGCGCCATTTTTCTCTGGTACCAGGCCCAGATCTCGGCGCAGCAGGGCGTGAACATGGTGCTGCAGGGCGAAATCAAGCGTCTGGAAGGCCAGATCAAGGACATTGCCAACCTCCAGGGCGAAATCGCCGCGCTTCGCGCCCGTCAACAGGCGGTGGAGGATCTCCAGGCTGACCGCAACATGCCGGTGCACCTGCTCAATGAGATCGTCAGGCAACTGCCCGACGGTGTGTACATCATGTCCTTGCGGCAGGTGAATCAGGCCGTGACGATGCAGGGGGTCGCCCAGTCCAACGAGCGGGTGTCGGAATTGCTGCGCAACCTGGCCAACAACAGCGATTGGCTTGCAAGGCCCGAACTGGTAGAGATCGTCTCTGGCAATGTGGCGGTGGGGCCCCGTGAGCAGCGTCGCGTTTCCAACTTCAACATCCGGGTCAATCTGGTTCGTGCCAGTGAGGCCAAGCGTCCCGCGGGCGCTGCGAGTGGCGCGTCGGCACCGGCCGCGCCGAAGAGCTGATCCATGGCGACCAAATCCCTTCCCAAGATCGACTTTGCAGCACTGCAGGAAGGTCTGCTGTCGCAGTTCAAGGGGCTCAATCCCAACGATCCTGCATCCTGGCCAGCCGTGCCGCGCTACGCGGCGTGTGTTGCCCTGATGTTTGTGATCGTCGTGGCGTTGTGGTTTGTATGGCTCAGCGGCTCCGACACCGAACTGCAGGCAGAGCGTGCCCGTGAAGCGCAGTTGCGCGAGGATTTCACCAAGAAGCTCAACCAGGCTGTCAACCTGGACACGCTCAAAAAGCAGCGCGAGCAGGTGCAGCAGTACGTTACACAGCTTGAAAAGCAGTTGCCAAGCAAGGCGGAAATGGATGCCCTGCTTTCTGACATCAACCAGGCAGGCCTCGGGCGCAGCCTGCAGTTCGACCTGTTCCGGCCAGGCCAGGTGAGTGTCAAGGAATATTACGCGGAGCTGCCCATCACGCTGCGTGTGACGGGCCGTTATCACGACATGGGTGCGTTCGCATCCGATATTGCCAACCTGTCGCGCATTGTCACGTTGAACAATCTGTCAATCGCGCCCTCGGGCCGTGACGGCGGACTCGTCATGGAAGCGACTGCCAAGACCTTCCGTTACCTGGATAAGGACGAGGTCGCCGCGCAGCGCAAGGTGGCCGGGCCGGGTGGTGCCAAGAAATGAAGACGTGGCAATTCGTGGGGTTGTGCGTGGTGGGCGTCGCCCTGTCGGGCTGCGGTTCTTCGGGTCAGGAAGAGTTGCAAGACTGGATGACGCAGCAAAGAGCAGCCACCAAGTCCAGGGTGCCGCCGATTCCCGAGCCCAAGAAGTTCTCGCCGCAGGCCTATACCCAGGATGTCCAGACGGAACCGTTCAGCAACCAGAAACTGACCCAGGCATTGAAGAAGGATTCAGCCCAGGCGTCGTCAAACGCCGGATTGATCGCGCCCGAACTGGCGCGGCGAAAAGAACCCCTGGAGGCCTACCCGCTGGACAGCATGGTCATGGTGGGCAGTCTGGTCAAGGCCGGGCAGCCCATTGCCTTGCTGAGAGTGGACAACCTGCTCTACCAGGTTCGGGCGGGCGCGTACCTGGGGCAGAACTATGGCCGGGTCATGAAGATCGGGGAATCCGAGATCGTGTTGCGCGAAATCGTGCAGGATTCAGCAGGCGAATGGATTGAACGTAAAGCCACATTGCAGCTGCAAGAGGGGTCGAAATGAGCAAGCAGATCAGAACAACGTGGCAATGGATGCTGAGGCTTGCGGCCATGCTTGCCATGGTCGCCGGGCCCGTCGCCTCGTACGCGCAAAACACGGTTCAGTCGGTGTCGGGGTCGATTCAGGGTGGCAGTGAGGTTGTTCGAATCGAATTCGCCCAGCCGCTCTCAGCCCTGCCGGCGGGTTTTGCCGTCCAGGCCCCCGCGCGCATCGCGCTGGACTTTCCGGGCGTGACCAATGGACTTGGCCGCTCGGCCGTTGAAATCAACCAGGGCAACCTTCGATCCGTCAACGTGGTTCAGGCAGGGGAACGGACGCGTCTGGTGCTGAATTTGAAGGCCGCCGCCGGCTACAAGGCGCAGATCGAAGGCAAGTCGTTGCTGGTGTTGCTTGAGCCGGTGGCCGCTGCCGCAGTGGCAACGCCCGGCGCGGCCGTGTTTGCGGAGAACCGCAATCGCGATACGCAGCCGATCCGGGATCTTGACTTCCGGCGTGGCACGGACAGCTCTGGTCGCATCGTGGTCGATCTCGCCAACAACCAGGTGGGTGTTGACATCCGGCAGCAAGGCCAAAACCTGGTGGTCGAATTCCTCAAGTCAACCCTGCCCGAAGGCTTGCGTCGCCGTCTTGATGTGTCGGACTTCGGCACGCCGGTCCAGTCCGTCACCACCTTTCAGGCGGGTGATCGCGTCCGTGTAGTGATTGAACCCAAGGGTCTGTGGGAGCACAGCGCCTACCAGAGCGACAGCCAGTTCGTGGTGGAAGTCCGGCAGCAAAAGGTCGATGCTTCCAAGCTGTCGCAGGGGCCGGGCTTTACGGGCGAGAAGCTCTCGCTGAATTTCCAGAACATTGAAGTCCGGTCGCTGCTGCAGGTCATCGCTGATTTCACGAACTTCAACATTGTCACCAGCGACTCGGTGTCTGGCGCCGTGACCCTGCGTCTCAAAGATGTGCCGTGGGACCAGGCGCTCGAAATCATCCTCCAGGCCAAGGGCCTTGGCATGCGCAAGAACGGCAACGTTCTGTGGATCGCACCCAAGGACGAAATCGCCGCGAAGGAAAAGCTGGACCTCGAATCGAAGGCGGCCATCCAGAATCTGGAGCCGGTGCGTACCCAGGCGTTCCAGCTGAACTACACCAAGGCGGCAGACATTGCGGCCCAACTCACAGGGGGCGGTGGAGGGGCCGCTGCGGCCGCGCGCATCCTGAGTGCCCGCGGAAGCGTCATTGCAGAACCGCGGACCAATCAGGTTTTTGTGACGGATGTTGGGGCCCGCCTAGAACAGGTTCAGCAGCTGATTGCCAAGCTCGACATTGCGGTGAGGCAGGTGCTGATCGAGGCGCGCATCGTGGAGGCGTCCGACACGTTCGGGAAGTCACTTGGCGTGCGCCTGGGCGGCAGTGATCTGCGTGGCGTCCGTGGTGGCGACCCGGGCTACTCCTTTTCCGGCTCCAACCGGCTCGCGCTGGGCGGTACCTACAACGCGGTGTCGGCGACTACGGGCGAAAGCAGCGGTACCCTGGACACGACCAACACCACATTTGTCAATTTGCCGGCGGTCGGGCAGGGCGGGTACAACGCAGCCACCTTTGCCATTTCCCTGTTCAGTTCTGCCGCCAACCGGTTCCTCAACCTGGAGCTCTCAGCGCTTGAAGCCGACGGCAAGGGCAAGCTGGTATCCAGCCCCCGCATCGTGACGGCGGACCAGACCAAGGCAATGATCGAACAGGGTACCGAATTCCCGTACCAGCAGGCCACGTCAAGTGGTGCGACGTCGGTGGCCTTTCGCCGCGCCACCCTGAAGCTGGAAGTGACACCCCAGATCACCCCCGAAGGCAACATCATTCTGGACCTGGACATCAACAAGGACAGCCGCGGCGAAACAACCGCTGCCGGCATTGCGATCAACACCAAGCACATCAAGACACAGGTGCTGGTGGAGAACGGCGGAACCGTCGTGATTGGCGGCATTTTCGAACTCAACGAGACCGAAAATGAGGCCAAGGTGCCCTTGCTGGGTGACCTGCCCGCTGTCGGCAATCTGTTCAAGAGCCGTCAGCGCAGCTCCAGCAAGCAGGAGATGCTGGTGTTCATCACACCAAAAATGATCTCGGACCGCGCGGCAGCACGCTAGGCGACCGTTGTATTTAGCAGGAAGCAGAAAAATGCACTATTTGAAGTTCTTGATGGGGATCGCACTGGCCGCCGCGTTGACGGCATGCGGAGGCGGAGGAGGAAGTGCCGGTACGACCCTGGGCAGTGGCGGGTCGGCCTCGGCGACCACGGGTACCCCCACGCTCGTGGTGGAGTTGAGGGATGCAGCGAATGCCGTTACCAACGTGGTCAGCGGTGCAGGTGTCACCGCCAGGGCTACCGTCAAGGATGCGTCGGGTGTTGTGGTGGCCGGCAAGCTGGTGACCTTCACGGGCGACGCGGCGCTGGTGAAGTTCAGCCCTGCATCGGGACAGGTTTTGACGGACGCCAGTGGTGTTGCATCTATTCAAGTCATCCCCGCTTCACTTTCTGCAGCCGGAGCAGGTACGTTCAACGTTGCAGCGACTGTAGGAACGACGGCACTGGCAACTTCATTTGATTTTCAGCTCTTTGCCTCGAGTGTCGTGCTAACGGCGCTTGATCTTGGCAATGGTTCACTCCCTGCGTTTGGCAATCGCGCCGTGTCTGTTGTGGCATTGATCAATGGTGTGGCTGCCGTCAACACTCCCGTGACGTTCCAGGCGACCTGCGGGCAGGTCAGCCCGGCGACCGCGACGACCGACAATACAGGCAAGGCTGTTGCAACGTATTCGGCAAACAGCAGTTCCTGTTCGGGCAGCAATGTTGCAATTTCAGTATCTGCGCCAGGCGCCGCTTCTGTGCAAGGCGGTATTGCCGTGCAGGCGCCGCTCGCCAGTAATATCCAATTTGTGTCGGCGACTCCGCAGTTGATCTACCTTTCTGGATCGGGTGGTGCGACGCAGTCGAGATTGAGCTTTCGCGTGGTGGACTCTTCCGGAACGGGCCTCCAGAATCAATCGGTACAGCTTTCTCTCGTTACGAGTATTGGCACTGGCGTATCGCTGAACACTGTTGGCGGCGTAGCACCCGTCACACTCACGAGCGACTCCAGTGGTTTGGTGTCAGTCGCGGTTTTTTCAGGCACAGTTCCGACATCTGTTCAGGTTCGTGCTGTGCTGACAACGAATACGAATGTGGTCGCGACGTCGAGTATTCTGACCGTTGCCTCAGGCCGACCAGTGCAGCGTGCGCTAAGCCTTGCCGTGGACAAGTTCGCGATAGAGGGTTTCAATATCGACGGCAACTCCACTGACCTGACTTTGTCGTTGGCGGATCGTCAGGGGAATCCGGTGCCGGACGGTACCCAGGTCAACTTCGTCGCATCCGCGGGCGTCATGATTCCGGCCGTTTGTGTCACTGCAGGCGGGCTTTCATCGTGCAAGGTGTCCATCCGCTCTCAAGGCACCCGACCGACAAGTGGCATCGTGGCAGTCTTGGCGTACACCCCCGGGGAAGAGGATTTTGTCGACGCGAACTTCAACAACGTCTATGACGCTGGCGAATCGTTTACTGACCTTGGCAACGCGTATCGTGACGATAACAACAGTGGAACCTACGATACAGGTGAGTTCACGGTGATACGTTCCGGTGGGACAACGTGCGGAGGTAGTACCAACGGACGGCCGGACACGTGCGATGGCGTCTGGGGTCTTGCAGATGTGCGGGTCCAGGCCAACATTGTGTTTTCCACTTCCGCCGGGACAATTTCTGGGACCCTTACCAATACAGTCGTAGGCACATCCACTTTAGGTAGCCTGGATTTGCTGATTGCCGATCTCAATGGGAACAGCATGCCGACCGGCAGCTTGATCTCCATATCGGTAACGTCTGCAAACAACACAGGATGCACAGCGAATCTGCCGACCAGTACCATCCCCAACCGTCTGACGTCGTTCCGGCAGACGGTTTCCACAGCCAAATGCCAGAACGGGGACCGGCTCACAGCGATCGTGACATCTCCTTCTGGGCGGGTGACGTCCTTGAACTTCACCGTTCCTTGATCCAGGACGCATGTTTGAATTCACGCTGCATTGCCCTGGTGGGCCTGCCCGGATCGGGCAAGTCAACAATAGGACGGCAACTGGCACGCCGCCTCGGGCAGCCGTTTGTGGATGTGGACCAGGAACTCGAGCGCAGGCTTCAGTGTTCCATCAAGGCGTACTTCGAGCGCGAAGGCGAGGAGAGCTTCCGCGACTTTGAACAGGACGTCGTCGACGAGCTGACGCAGGCCCATGCGGGGGTTCTTTCGACCGGAGGAGGCGCCGTGCTGCGGGCGGTCAATCGCCAACGGCTGCACGCGCGTTGCCAGGTGGTCTACCTGCATTCGTCGCCCGAGGAGGTGTACCGCCGGCTGCGGCATGACACGCAAAGGCCGCTGCTGCAGGTCGCCGATCCGCTGGCACGCCTGCGGGAACTGCATGCCTTGCGTGATCCGCTGTACCGTGAGACGGCCCATTTCATCATCGAGACAGGTCGGCCGTCGATCCCTACGCTGGTCAACATGATCGTCATGCAACTGGAGCTGGCTGGCGTTGCACCGCATTGACCTCTGACCGCTGGCACACACGCTGTGGTGGGCGGCTCTAAACTCGGGGTATGAACGCAGTTCCCGACACCTTGAGCCGTCATCAGGTTGCCATCGCCCTGGGCGAACGCAGTTACGAGATTTCCATTGGCGCCGGCCTGCTTGCCGATCCGGCGTCCTGGGCGGATTTGCCGCGCTCGGCCAGTGCGCTGATCGTGACGAATGCCACCGTCGCGCCGCTTTATGCGCCTCAGCTGGAGCGGGCGCTCGCCGGACGCCATGCAAAAGTGCATACCGTTGTGCTGCCCGATGGCGAGCAATACAAGGACTGGCAGACACTCAACCTGATTTTCGATGCCTTGCTGGGGCAGGGATGTGACCGCAAGACGGTTCTCTATGCCCTCGGTGGCGGGGTCGTGGGCGACATGACCGGCTTTGCCGCGGCCAGCTACATGCGAGGTGTTCCGTTTGTCCAGGTGCCGACGACCTTGCTTGCACAAGTGGACTCGTCCGTGGGGGGCAAGACCGCCATCAACCACCCCCTGGGCAAGAACATGATCGGCGCCTTCTACCAGCCGGTGCGCGTTGTCTGTGACCTTGACACGCTCACGACGCTGCCCCAGAGGGAATTCAGCGCGGGCCTGGCCGAGGTCATCAAGTACGGGCCGATCGCCGACATGACCTTCCTGGGCTGGATCGAGGAGAACCTGGAGGCGCTGGTGGCCCGCCAGCCGCAGGCACTGGCCCATGCCATCCGGCGCAGTTGCGAGATCAAGGCGTGGGTGGTGGGCCAGGACGAGCGGGAGGCGGGGCTGCGCGCCATCCTGAACTTCGGCCACACCTTTGGCCACGCCATCGAAGCGGGGCTTGGCTATGGCAGCTGGCTTCATGGCGAAGCGGTGGGCTGCGGCATGGTCATGGCCGCCACGCTCTCACACAAGCTGGGTCTGGTCGACGCCGCCTTTGTGAAACGGCTGGCAGCGCTGGTTGCGCGGGCGGGGCTTCCTGTTTCGGGGCCGTTGCTTGGCGCGGACCGATATCTGGAACTGATGCGCGTGGACAAGAAGTCCGAGGCGGGGGAAATCCGGTTTGTGCTGATCGACGGCCCGGGGCGGGCTACCACGAAGGCTGCTGCCGACGCGCTCGTGCGTGAAGTGATCGACGATTGCTGTCGTTGATTTGCTATGAAAAACATAGCGCCTTACGCATTATCCATGCGGGTTAAGGGCACTTTTCATGCCTGACATCACGCTTGCGGACGCTGCCTGCGACCCTCAGAGGTCACGTGGTCGCCGCCACGCGGAGCCCGCCGCGCCAACGCGCACGGCGTTTCAGCGTGACCGCGACCGGATCGTGCACTCCACCGCGTTCCGTCGCCTGGTCTACAAGACGCAAGTGTTTCTCAACCACGAAGGTGACCTGTTCCGTACACGCCTGACGCATTCACTGGAGGTGGCGCAACTGGGCCGCTCCATCGCGCGGGCGTTGCGGCTCAATGAAGACCTGGTGGAGGCCATCGCACTGGCGCATGATCTGGGGCATACGCCGTTCGGTCATGCTGGCCAGGACGCGCTCAACGCCTGCATGGCGGAGCACGGTGGTTTTGAGCACAACCTGCAAAGCCTGCGGGTGGTCGATTCTCTCGAAGAGCGCTACCCGCAGTTTGACGGCTTGAACCTTTGCTTCGAGACGCGCGAGGGCATTCTCAAGCATTGCTCTGTGGTCAACGCGCGCCGGCTGGAAACTGTCGAACCCGGTGGGGTCGGCCGGCGGTTTCTGGAGCGGACCCAGCCCACTCTGGAAGCCCAGCTTTGCAATCTCGCGGACGAAATTGCCTACAACGCCCACGACATTGACGACGGCGTGCGCTCCGGGCTGATCACCCTGGAGCAGCTGGAGGCGGTAGAGCTTTTCGACCGGTTCCGCCGGCAGACATTGGCGGAGCACCCCCATCTTCTGGGGCGGCGCCTGCTTTATGAGGCCATCCGGCGCATGCTCAGTGCCCAGGTCTATGACGTGATTGACACCACCCGGGCAGCCCTGGAGGCTGCCCGGCCGGACAATGTGGACGCCGTTCGCCGTCTGCCACCGCTGGTGGATTTCAGCCCTTCCATGCGATTGCAGTCGGTTCAGCTCAAGCAGTTCCTTCTCCACAACCTGTACCGGCATGCCCAGGTTACGCACACCACGCTGCAGGCGCAGCAGGTGGTACGCGACCTGTTTGCGGCCTACCAGGCGCATCCTGCGGAAATGCAGGCCGGATTTGCGACCCGCGCCGACCGGCCCCGCGCCGTAGCGGACTACATTGCCGGCATGACGGACCGGTTTGCGGCGAAGGAGCACGCACGGCTCACGGGTCAGCGGCTGCTGGACAGCGCTGCGGCATGAGGCGTATCGATCCGGCGGTGGTGGTGGTGCTGGCAGGCGTCAGCGCGGCCCTGCATGTGGGCAAGCTGCCTCCGGCACTGCCCGTTTTGCGCGATGCGCTCAGCTTGACCCTGGTCCAGGCGGGTTTTCTGCTCTCGCTGGTGCAACTGGCAGGCATGACGCTGGGCCTGCTGGCCGGGCTTACCGCCGACGGGATCGGCCTGCGCCGCAGCATGCTGGGTGGCTTGCTGTTGTTGGGCGTAGCCAGTGCAGCCGGCGGCTGGGCCCAGGACGCCAGCAGCCTGATGGCGCTGCGTGCTGTGGAGGGGGCGGGTTTCCTGCTGGCGGCCATGCCGGCGCCCAGCCTGATCCGCCGGCTGGTGCCCCCGGCGCAGATGGACGCGACCCTGGGCCTTTGGGGTGCCTACATGCCGCTGGGCACAGCGCTGGCCTTGCTGGTAGGGCCGGTCGTGATGGCGGTGTCGGGCTGGCAGGCATGGTGGCTGGGTCTGGCGTGCGTGTCGTTCGGCATGGCCCTGTGGGTTTGGCGGACGGTCCCGGCCGACGCGCCAGTGGTGACGCGAGGCGACGCCCCGGCCGCGTTGCGATTGCCGGATCGCTTGCGCCTGACGCTGGGAGCCCCCGGACCATGGCTGGTGGCGCTGTCGTTCGCGATGTATTCCGGGCAATGGCTGGCGGTGATCGGATTTTTGCCGTCCATCTACGCACAAGCCAGCGTTCCAGGCGGGCTTGCAGCCGTGCTGACGGCGCTGGCGGCGGCCGCCAACATTGTGGGAAACATCGCCTCGGGGCGCTTGCTGCAGCGCGGCGCGGCGCCGCAAAAGCTGCTTTACCTGGGCTTTGCTGTCATGGGTCTCGGCGCCTGGATGGCTTTTTCGATGGGCGTGCCCTGGGGTACGACGACGCGCTACCTCGCCGTCCTGTTGTTTTCCATGGTGGGCGGCATGATTCCGGCAACCCTGTTCTCCCTGTCCGTGCGGTTGGCCCCGGACGCGGGGACCGTGTCCACCACCGTCGGCTGGATGCACCAGTGCTCAGCCCTTGGGCAGTTCCTGGGCCCGCCGGCCGTGGCGTGGGTGGCCGGTGTTGCCGGTGGCTGGCATTGGACCTGGGTAGTCACCGGGATCTGCTGCCTGTTCGGGATCGGACTGGCGCGTGGCATGGCCGAGGCGCTGGCCCGCGACCGCCTAGAATCGGGCGCTGCGCCAACGCCGCGTCAGGACACCACGTGAGCCCTTCTTCTTCCCTGGTCGAAGCCATCCAGCGGGACACGCGCGACTGGCTGGAACGCGCGGTGATTGGCCTCAACCTGTGCCCTTTTGCCAAGGCGGTTCATGTCAAGGGGCAGGTGCACTTTGCGGTCAGCCATGCCGTCACGGCCACTGCCTTGCTGGCCGATCTGGAGGCTGAACTGCGTGCGCTCGTGTCGCTGGATGAAACAGTCCGCGACACCACGCTGCTCATGGCGCCCGGCTGCCTGGCCGATTTCCTCGAATTCAATGACTTCCTGGACGACGCAGATCGGTTGCTGATCGCGCTCGATCTCGACGGTGTGATCCAGATCGCCAGCTTTCACCCGGCCTACCAGTTCGCAGGCACCGAGCCTGATGACATCACGAACTGCACGAACCGCGCGCCTTATCCCACACTGCACCTGTTGCGCGAAGCCAGCATTGCTCGCGCGGTGAAGGCCATCGCGGAACCCGAGGCCATTTACGAAGCCAACATGCGTACGCTGCGTTCACTGGGCCATGCGGGCTGGGCTGCGCTGGATGTGGGGGCCAAGGCGTGAGGCCGCGCGCCCAGGCAGCGCCCGCACTGGCGCCGGACATCCGCCCGGATCAGTCCGTCGAGTTGCTCAAGGAACTGCATATCCTCACGCGCGAAGGCAGGCTCAACCAGGATTCCCGGCGCAAACTCAAGCAGGTCTATCACCTGTTCCAGTTTGTCGAGAAGTTGCTGGAAGAGTTGCCCGCTGATGCCGACATCACGCTGGCGGATCATGGGGCGGGCAAGTCCTACCTGGGCTTCATCATTTACGACCTGTTCTTCAAGGCACGCGACACCGGGCACATCTATGGCATCGAAACCCGGACCGAACTGGTGCAAAAGTCGCGCGACCTGGCAAGCCGGCTGGGATTTGGGCGGATGGCGTTCCTGAATCTGAGCGTGGCGGCATCTGCGTCATCCGCTGAACTGCCCCCGCGCATCGATGTCGTGACGGCGCTGCACGCCTGCGACACCGCCACCGATGACGCCATCGCCTTCGGGCTGCAAAAGCAGGCCAGGTTCATGGTGCTGGTGCCATGCTGCCAGGCGGAAGTTGCCAGTTGTCTGCGGGAGCACAAGGCGCTCTCCCTGGCGCGAACGCCCCTGGCGGAGCTTTGGAGGCATCCTTTGCACACGCGGGAACTGGGCAGCCAGATCACCAACGTATTGCGCTGCCTCTACCTGGAAGCCCGCGGGTACCAGGTCACGGTGACGGAACTGGTCGGATGGGAGCACAGCCTCAAGAACGAACTCATCATCGCTCGCTATACGGGGCAGAAGAAACGCAGCGCCGCCGACAGGCTTCGCGCCATTCTTGAAGAGTTCGGCCTGCAATCTTTAATCGGGGTCAGATTCCAATTATCATGAGTTGGTACCTCCTCCGAACCACATGGCGCGTCTTCCCAGGCTGACCGTACCCGGTTATCCCCATCACATCATCCAGCGCGGCAACAACCGCCAGGCCATCTTTGCCACCACGGCGGACTATGAGACGTTGCTGGCACTGCTGCTGGAGAACGCTTCCAGGCACGGCGTCGCGGTGCACGCGTACGTGCTGATGAGCAACCATTTTCATCTGCTGGCCACCCCCGAAGGCGCGGCGTCGATCCCTGGCCTGATGCAGGCTGTTGGTCGGCGCTACGTGAGGCGTTTCAATGCCAGTCAGGTACGAACAGGCACGCTCTGGGAAGGACGCTACAAGTCGACCTTGATCCAGGCGGAGCGTTATTTGATGGCCTGTATGGCCTACATCGATCTCAATCCGGTACGGGCCGGTCTCGTGGCCGACGCCGCGGCATACCCGTGGTCCAGCCACGGGCACTACGCCGGGCTGCGTACGGACAAGCTTGTCACACCGCACCCGCTTTACTGGTCGCTTGGAAATACGCCGTTCTCAAGGGAGGCTGCCTATGCGGAACTTGTGCAATCCGGCGTGCCCGCCGCTGAACAGACCCTGTTGACGCAATCAGCGCTCCACGGATGGGCCCTGGGCAGTGAATCCTTTGTCTCGGATTTGCAGAAGCGCACCGCCCGGCGCGTGGCCAAGGCCCGGCCGGGTCGCCCCTCGGCGGGGTAACTGCCCTTGCGTGAGGCGGGCAGCGTGCACCAGAAGCTGAGGAACTCCAAATGATGTGTCCCCGATTTAATGCTGACACCCTCACGTGAAAAATAATTGGAATCTGACACCAATTATTTTTCTTGGCATTGTTGTTGCAGTGCACTATGCTCCCTATCCCTGCGAAAAACATAGGAGCCCGCCATGACGACGGCTGCCGAGATCCAGCATCTCCAACAACACGGTTTGTATTCCCCGGCCGCCGAGCACGACGCCTGCGGTGTCGGCTTTGTGGCGCATATCAAAGGCGAAAAGAGTCACGCCATCGTGCAGCAGGGGCTGAAGATTCTCGAGAACCTGGATCACCGGGGTGCGGTGGGGGCCGACAAGCTGATGGGTGACGGCGCCGGCATCCTGATCCAGTTGCCCGACCAGTTGTACCGTGCCGAAATGGCCAGGCAGGGCGTGGAGCTGCCGCCCCCGGGTGAGTACGGCGTCGGCATGATCTTCCTGCCGAAAGAACATGCTTCCCGGCTCGCCTGCGAACAGGAGATGGAACGCGCGATCAAGGCGGAAGGCCAGGTGCTGCTGGGCTGGCGCGATGTGCCCGTCAACAAGGACATGCCGATGTCGCCGGCGGTGCGGGAGAAGGAGCCGATCCTGCGCCAGGTGTTCATTGGGCGCGGCAATGACGTCATCGTGCAGGACGCACTGGAGCGCAAGCTTTATGTGATCCGCAAGACCGCCAGCGCTGCGATCCAGAACCTCAAGCTCAAGCACAGCAAGGAATACTACGTGCCGAGCATGTCCAGCCGGACCGTGGTCTACAAGGGCCTGTTGCTGGCCGATCAGGTGGGTACCTACTATCTGGACCTGCAGGACGAGCGTTGCGTTTCCGCGCTGGGTCTGGTGCACCAGCGCTTCTCGACCAACACCTTCCCCGAGTGGCCGCTGGCCCATCCCTACCGTTACGTTGCCCACAACGGGGAAATCAACACGGTCAAGGGCAACTACAACTGGATGAAGGCGCGGGAAGGCGTGATGTCCTCGCCCGTGCTTGGCGCCGACCTCAAGAAGCTCTACCCGATCAGCTTTGCCAGCCAGTCTGACACGGCAACGTTTGACAACTGCCTCGAGTTGCTCACGATGGCGGGCTACCCAATCAGCCAGGCAGTGATGATGATGATTCCCGAGCCGTGGGAGCAGCACACCACCATGGACGAGCGCCGTCGCGCGTTCTACGAGTACCACGCCGCCATGCTCGAACCTTGGGACGGGCCGGCTTCGATTGTGTTCACCGACGGCCGCCAGATCGGTGCCACCCTCGACCGCAACGGGTTGCGCCCGTCGCGCTACTGCGTTACCGATGATGATCTCGTCATCATGGCCTCTGAATCCGGCGTACTGCCGGTTCCGGAGAACAAGATCGTGCGCAAATGGCGCCTGCAGCCTGGCAAGATGTTCCTGATCGACCTCGAGCAGGGTCGGATGATTGATGACGAAGAGCTCAAGGCCAACCTTGCCAACAGCAAGCCATACAAGCAATGGATCGAAAACCTGCGCATCAAGCTGGATGACGTTGAGGCAGTCGGCGCAGCCGATGCAACGCCGTCGCCGGTCTCGCTGCTCGACCGCCAGCAGGCCTTTGGCTACACACAGGAAGACATCAAGTTCCTGATGAGTCCCATGGCGCAGGCCGGCGAGGAGGGCATCGGCTCCATGGGCAATGACAGCCCTCTCGCCGTCTTGTCGAGCAAGAACAAGCCGCTGTACAACTACTTCAAGCAGTTGTTTGCCCAGGTGACCAACCCGCCGATCGACCCGATCCGGGAAGCCATTGTGATGTCGTTGGTGTCCTTCATCGGGCCCAAGCCTAACCTGCTGGACATCAACCAGGTCAACCCGCCCATGCGGCTCGAAGTGAGCCAGCCGATCCTCGACTTTGCCGACATGGCCAAGTTGCGCGACATCGAAAAGACCACGCAGGGCAAGTTCCGCAGCTACACGCTGGACATTACCTATCCGCTGGGGTGGGGACATGAAGGCGTTGAGGCCAAGCTGGCATCCCTGTGTGCCGAGAGCGTGGACGCCATCAAGGGTGGCAAGAACATCCTCATCATCAGCGACCGCGCTGTCAGCCCGACGCAGGTCGCCATTCCTGCGCTGCTGGCCCTGTCGGCCATCCACCAGCACCTTGTGCGCGAAGGATTGCGCACCACTGCAGGTCTTGTCGTTGAAACGGGCACGGCCCGCGAAGTCCATCACTTTGCGGTTCTGGCGGGCTATGGCGCAGAGGCGGTGCATCCCTATCTGGCCATGGAATCGCTGATGGCCATCCACAAGGAGCTGCCGGGTGACCTGTCAGCGGAAAAGGCCATCTACAACTACGTCAAGGCAGTTGGCAAGGGACTGTCGAAAATCATGTCCAAGATGGGCGTGAGCACCTACATGAGCTACTGCGGTGCCCAGCTGTTCGAAGCCATTGGCCTGAACACCGAAACCATCGACAAGTACTTCACCGGCACCGCCAGCCGCGTCGAGGGCATTGGCGTGTTTGAAATTGCCCAGGAGGCCATCCGCATGCACAAGGCGGCGTTTGGCGATGACCCTGTACTGGCCGGCATGCTGGACGCCGGCGGGGAGTACGCATGGCGTGTGCGTGGCGAGGAGCACATGTGGACGCCGGACGCCATCGCCAAGCTGCAGCACAGTACCCGCGCCAACAACTGGAACACATACAAGGAATATGCGCAGCTGATCAACGACCAGAGCCGGCGTCACATGACGTTGCGCGGCCTGTTCGAGTTCAGAATCGACCCGTCAAAAGCCATCCCGGTGGACGAGGTTGAGCCCGCCAGTGAGATCGTCAAGCGATTCGCCACCGGGGCCATGTCGCTGGGGTCGATTTCCACCGAAGCCCATGCCACCCTGGCGGTTGCCATGAACCGCATTGGCGGCAAGAGCAACACCGGGGAAGGTGGCGAGGACCCGGCGCGCTATCGCCAGGAGCTCAAGGGCATCCCGATCAAGCAGGGGCAAACGCTTGCCGACATCGTGGGCAAGGATGTCATCGAATCCGACTATGCGCTCAACGCCGGCGATTCCCTGCGTTCGCGCATCAAGCAGGTGGCATCCGGCCGATTCGGCGTGACGGCCGAGTACCTCAGCAGCGCCGACCAGATCCAGATCAAGATGGCGCAGGGTGCCAAACCCGGCGAGGGCGGCCAGTTGCCGGGGGGCAAAGTGTCCAACTACATCGGCTTTCTGCGCTATAGCGTGCCAGGCGTGGGCCTGATCTCGCCGCCCCCGCACCACGACATCTATTCCATCGAGGATCTGGCGCAACTGATCCATGACCTGAAAAACGTGGCGCCACACGCGAGCATCAGCGTCAAGCTCGTGTCTGAAGTGGGCGTCGGCACCATCGCTGCCGGCGTGGCCAAATGCAAGAGCGACCACGTCGTGATCGCCGGGCATGACGGCGGCACGGGCGCTTCGCCCTGGTCGTCGATCAAGCATGCTGGCAGCCCCTGGGAGATTGGTTTGGCAGAGACGCAGCAGACGCTGGTGCTGAACCGCCTGCGCAGCCGCATCCGAGTCCAGGCCGACGGCCAGATGAAGACGGGCCGCGATGTTGCCATCGGCGCCCTGCTGGGGGCTGATGAATTCGGTTTCGCCACCGCGCCGCTGGTGGTTGAAGGCTGCATCATGATGCGCAAGTGCCACCTCAATACCTGCCCTGTGGGCGTGGCGACGCAGGATCCGGTGCTGCGCAAGAAATTCTCGGGCAAACCCGAGCATGTGGTGAACTACTTCTTCTTTGTCGCAGAAGAAGTCCGCCAGATCATGGCGCAGCTGGGCATCCGCAAGTTCGATGACATGATTGGCCGTGCAGACCTTCTGGACACCCGCAAGGGGATTGAGCACTGGAAAGCCAGCGGTCTCGACTTCAGCCGCCTGTTTGCCTTGCCCAGCGTACCCGCCGAGGTGTCGCGCTTCCACACGGAAGAGCAAGACCACCGCCTTGAAAAGACCCTCGACCGGGTGCTGATCGAGAAGTCCCGCGCAGCCATCGACAAGGGCGAAAAGGTCCAGTTCATCGAGGTGGCGCGTAACGTCAACCGGTCGGTCGGCGCCATGCTGTCCGGTGCATTGACGAAGGTGCACCCGGAAGGCTTGCCCGATGACACCATCCGTATCCAGCTCGAGGGCACGGGTGGTCAGTCGTTTGGCGCATTCCTGGCACGTGGCATCACCCTCTACCTGATTGGTGACGCCAACGACTACACCGGCAAGGGTCTCTCGGGCGGGCGGGTCGTGGTTCGACCCAGCATCGATTTCCGCGGCGCAGCGACCGGCAACATCATCATCGGCAACACGGCCTTGTACGGTGCCACCACGGGCGAAGCGTTCTTCAGTGGCGTGGCGGGTGAGCGCTTTGCCGTCCGGCTGTCCGGTGCCACGGCAGTGGTTGAAGGCACAGGTGACCATGGCTGCGAGTACATGACGGGCGGTACCGTGGCCGTGTTGGGCAAGACGGGTCGCAACTTCGCGGCTGGCATGAGCGGTGGCATCGCCTACGTTTACGACGAGGATGGCCAGTTCGCCAAGCGCTGCAACACGGCCATGGTCACCCTCGAAAAGGTGCTGGCCGCTGCCGAGCAGGAAGCGTCCATCGACAAGGCAGTCTGGCATCGCGGCCAGACGGATGAAGCGCAGTTGCGCAAGCTGCTCGAAGACCACAACCGCTGGACGGGCAGCAAGCGCGCCCGTGAATTGCTGGACAACTGGACCGAAGCACGTGGCAAGTTCGTCAAGGTGTTCCCCACGGAATACAAGCGGGCACTCGGCGAGATCCACGCGCGCCAGGAAGCCGCCGCCGCCACATCCAAGGCGAAGGGCGGCGTAAGGAAAGAAGCCGTAGCGGCCAAATAAGCGAAGACAAGGACAAGCATCATGGGAAAAGTCACCGGCTTCATGGAGTACCAGCGCATCGAGGAGGGTTACAAGCCCGTCCCAGAGCGCGTGAAGCACTACAAGGAATTCGTGATCGGGCTGGACGAGCAGCAAGCCAAGGTCCAGAGCGCGCGTTGCATGGACTGCGGCACGCCGTTTTGCAACAACGGCTGCCCTGTCAACAACATCATTCCGGACTTCAATGACCTGGTGTACCGTGGCGACTGGAAGAACGCGATTGAAGTGCTGCACAGCACCAACAATTTCCCCGAATTCACGGGACGCATTTGCCCGGCGCCTTGCGAGGCCGCCTGCACGCTCAACGTGAATGATGATGCTGTGGGCATCAAGTCCATTGAGCATGCCATCATTGACCGCGCCTGGGCGGAGGGTTGGGTGCAGGCCCGTCCCCCGAAACACAAGACCGGCAAGAAGGTGGCCGTCGTGGGCTCCGGCCCGGCCGGTCTGGCTGCCGCGCAACAGCTGGCACGTGTGGGCCACGAGGTCACCGTGTTCGAAAAGAATGACCGGGTGGGCGGCCTGCTGCGCTATGGCATTCCGGACTTCAAGATGGAGAAGTCGCACATCGATCGCCGCGTCGAGCAAATGCAGAAGGAAGGCATCACCTTCCGTACTGGCGTGATGGTGGGCAAGCTGCCCGAAGGCAGCAAGGTGACCAATTGGGCCAAAGACAGCGTCTCGCCCGACGAACTGAAGCAGCAGTTCGATGCCGTCATTCTGTGTGGCGGCTCCGAGCAGTCCCGGGACCTGCCCGTGCCGGGTCGTGACCTGGACGGCATCCATTTCGCGATGGAGTTCCTGCCTCAGCAAAACAAGGTCAATGCCGGCGACAAGCTCGGCCACCAGCTGCGCGCCGATGGCAAGCACGTGGTGGTCATTGGCGGTGGCGACACGGGCAGCGACTGCGTGGGGACCAGCAATCGCCACGGCGCTGTGAGCGTGACGCAGTTTGAAGTCATGCCACAGCCGCCGGAGCAGGAAAACAAGCCGCTGGTCTGGCCCTACTGGCCTCTCAAGTTGCGCACCAGCTCCAGCCACGAAGAGGGATGTGATCGGGAATTTGCCATTTCCACGAAGGAATTCATCGGCGAGAAAGGCAAGGTCACGGGTCTGAGAACCGTTCGTGTGGAATGGAAAGACGGCAAGATGGTCGAGGTCCCTGGCAGCGAGCAGGTTGTCAAGGCAGATCTGGTGCTGCTCGCCATGGGCTTTGTGAATCCGGTGGCCACGGTGCTGGAGCAGTTTGGTGTGGAAAAAGACGGACGGGGCAATGCCCGGGCCACAACCGACTTTACTGGTGGTTACGCGACCAGCGTACCCAAGGTTTTTGCCGCTGGCGACGTGCGTCGCGGCCAGTCGCTGGTCGTCTGGGCCATCCGGGAGGGCCGTCAGGCAGCACGAGCGGTGGATGAATTCCTGATGGGCTACAGCGACCTGCCGCGCTAGACCGGGCACTCGACTTCACACCCGATCGGGGTAAACCCCGTATGATTCGGCCTTTCTCATTGCCGCCAGGGCCCATTTGCCCTGGCGCGCGACCCGCATGACCGAATCCCGATCCGCCTTCATCGTCGAATGCCGCAACCTGAGTTTCGGTTACGGCGAACGCACGATCCTGGATGACATCGACCTGACGATTCCGCGCGGCAAGGTGACGGCGTTGATGGGTGCATCAGGTGGTGGCAAGACGACCATGCTGCGCCTGATTGGCGGCCAGGTGCGCGCCCAGAAGGGCGAGCTGTTGTTCAACGGCACCGATGTCGGGCAGCTGGACCGTGAGGGTCTCTTTGCCGTCCGGCGGCGCATGGGCATGCTGTTCCAGTTCGGAGCCCTGTTTACCGATCTCAGCGTGTTCGACAACGTTGCTTTTCCCCTGCGTGAGCATACCGACCTGTCCGAGCGGCTGATCCGCGATATCGTGCTGATGAAGCTCGATGCGGTGGGCCTGCGCGGCGCGCGCGACCTGATGCCTTCGGAAGTTTCGGGCGGCATGAGCCGGCGGGTGGCGCTCGCGCGCGCGATCGCCCTGGATCCGGACCTCATCATGTATGACGAACCGTTCTCCGGACTGGACCCGATTTCGCTCGGCACCGCGGCGCGCCTGATCCGTCAACTCAACGACACGCTGGGCATCACCAGTGTGGTGGTTTCGCATGAAATCCCGGAAACCTTCCACATCGCCGATCAGGTGATCGTGCTGGCCAATGGCAAGGTGGCAGCCCAGGGCACACCGCAGGAAGTGCGCGAATCGAAGGATCCGCTGGTTTACCAGTTCGTCAACGCGCTCAGCGACGGGCCGGTGCGTTTTCACTACCCCGGGCCCACCGTGGAGCAGGATTTCGGCGGGGTGGCCACGTGACCTGGTACAAACCGTCAGACGTCGGCTTCCAGACCCGCAAGACGCTTGCCAACTGGGGGCACGGCGCCCGCTTGCTGTGGCGTTTGACAGTGCTGGGCGGGTCCAGCTTCCGGCGTTTTGGCCTGATCCGTGACCAGATCCATTTCCTGGGCAATTACTCGCTGGCGATCATCACGGTGTCCGGCCTGTTTGTGGGTTTTGTGCTCGGCTTGCAGGGGTACTACACGCTCCAGCGCTACGGTTCGTCCGAAGCGCTGGGTTTGCTCGTCGCGCTCAGTCTGGTGCGCGAACTGGGACCCGTCATCACCGCGTTGTTGTTTGCCGGGCGTGCCGGTGCGTCGCTCACGGCAGAAATTGGCCTGATGCGTGCCGGCGAGCAGATCACGGCCATGGAAATGATGGCGGTTGATCCCGTCAGCCGGATTCTGGCCCCGCGTTTCTGGGGCGGGGTGATTGCCATGCCACTGCTGGCCGCCGTGTTCAGTGCAGTGGGGGTCATGGGCGGTTACGTTGTGGGCGTTCTGTTGATTGGTGTTGACGCGGGCGCGTTCTGGAGCCAGATGCAGGGTGGTGTGGACGTCTGGAAAGACGTCGGCAACGGCTTCATCAAGAGTTTCGTGTTTGGTGTAGCGGTGACATTTGTGGCGCTCCTGCAGGGTTTTGAGGCCCAGCCCACGCCGGAAGGGGTGTCCAGCGCGACGACCCGCACGGTGGTGATTTCGTCCCTGTCCGTCCTCGGGCTCGATTTCATCCTGACCGTGATGATGTTCAGCATTTAGGAGAGTACCTGTGCAGCGTTCCAAAAATGATGTGTGGGTTGGCCTGTTTGTCCTCGTCGGCTTCGGGGCAATCCTGTTTCTGGCGCTGAAATCCGCCAACCTTCTCAACCTGAGTTTCCAGCCGGAGTACCGCGTGCTGGCCAAGTTTGACAACGTGGGCGGTCTCAAGCCACGCGCCGCTGTCAAGAGCGCAGGCGTGGTGGTCGGTCGGGTGGAGTCGATTACCCTGGATGAAAAGACATTTCAGGCGCGGGTGACGTTGACGGTGGAGAGCCGTTACCAGTTTCCCAAGGACAGCTCCCTGAAAATCCTGACCAGCGGCCTGCTGGGTGAGCAGTATGTAGGGGTTGAACCCGGGGCCGACGAGAAAAATCTTGCACCTGGCGATACCATTGGTGCTACCCAATCTGCTGTGGTCCTGGAAAACCTGATCGGTCAATTCCTGTACAGCAAGGCCGAAGACGGAAAACCGGCGCCCGCCGCGCCTCCCAAAAAATGACGATCTCCACGACGGTCCTTCTGCAATGGCGCCCTGAACGGCTGGCGCGGTGGCTCATGCTGACCCTGATGGCGGCCGTGATGTCCGGTTGCGCCTCCGGGCCCGGCGCCACCGCACGCGATCCGTTCGAGCCGTTCAACCGTAACGTTTCCCAGTTCAACGAGTCTGTCGATGCGGCCGTTCTCAAGCCGGTGGCCACCGCTTACAAGCAGGCGACTCCGCCGCTGGTGCGCACGGGCATCAGCAACTTCTTCGGCAACCTCTCGGACGTCTGGTCGTTCGTGAACAGCGCGCTCCAGTTCAAGTTCCGCAATGCGGCGGAAAACTTCATGCGCGTCAATGTCAACACGTTCTTCGGACTGGGCGGCATTCTCGACATTGCCAGTGAGCTCAACATTGACAGGCACAGGGAGGATTTCGGCCAGACCCTGGGCCGGTGGGGCGTTCCCACAGGGCCGTACATTGTTCTGCCCCTGCTGGGTCCGTCCACCCTGCGGGACACACTGGCGCTGACCCTGGACCGGCAGGGCGACCCGGCCAGCCACGTTGATCCGTCGGCTTCGCGCAACGCCCTTTATGTATTGCCGGCGGTGGATGCCAGGTCCAACCTGCTGCGTGCCGGGGCGGTGCTTGACGAGGCGGCGCTGGACAAATACACCTTCACGCGAGACATCTACCTGCAGCGACGGCGGGCCGAAATTTTTGACGGCAACGAGCCGGATGCAGGCGAGCAGCCCGAGCCGGCATCCGTCGGCAAGTGAGTGGTTGCACACTGTTGCAAACGCGGCTGACTGGCGGACGCGAACGCCGGAACCAGTGGTCTGGCGCATGGGTCGAACTTATTGCGGCGGGCGGGCCCCGCCATTGAAAGGGAATCATGAACCGACGTTTTGCGGGCCGCATCGTGGCCTTCCTGCTGGCGGTGGCCAGCTTCGGGCTGGCACCTGCTGTGCATGCTGCCGATGAAGCGCCTGATACGCTCATCAAGCGCCTGTCTGACGACGTGCTCGGGGCCGTCAAGAACGACAAAACCGTTCAGTCCGGTGACATCAACCGCATCATTGCGCTGGTGGACAGCAAAATCATGCCGCACGTAAATTTCCAGCGGATGACGGCGTCTGCGGTCGGACCGGCGTGGCGACAAGCGACACCGGAGCAGAAAAAACTTCTGCAGGACGAATTCAAGACCCTTCTGGTGCGTACCTATGCCGGTGCGCTGGCCCAGGTCAATGACCAGACGATTTCGGTCAAGCCGTTGCGCGCCGACGCGGCCGACACGGAACTGGTGGTGCGCACGGAAATCCGCGGTCGTGGAGATCCGATCCAGCTGGAATATCGGCTCGAGAAGACGCCCGGCGATGGCGCTGGCTGGAAGATTTACAACCTGAATGTGCTGGGGGTCTGGCTCATGGAGACCTACCGGAGCCAGTTTGCCCAGGAAATCAACGCCAAGGGACTCGATGGCCTGATCGCCTCACTGGCCGCGCGCAACAAGAGCAACCTCGCCAAGAAGGGGTGACCACCGTGCTGGTGCTGCCCGCCGATCTGACCCATGCGCAGGCGACAGCCTCTGCGCGGATGCTGGTGCAGGCACTAGATGCCGAAGCGGGCCCGGATGTGCTCATCGATGCCGTTGCCCTGGAGCATTTCGATTCATCCGCGCTGGCTGTACTGCTGGAATGCAGGCGCGCCGCGCTCGTTCGTCACAAGACATTTGCCGTCAAGGCCCTGCCCACGCGCCTGCGTGCACTGGCTGCCCTTTACGGCATTGCTGACCTGTTGCCAGAGCCAGCCTGAGGAGGCCGCGCTGGCCTGGCGCCAGCACTGTGCAGGCGGACGACTTAGAATCGAGGGCTCCCATGTCCGCGATTTCGTTCGAGTCTGTCTCCAAAACCTATGCATCCGCCCGGGGTCCCCTGAAGGCCCTGGATGGCGTGAGCTTTGACATCGAGCAGGGTGAATTTTTCGGGTTGCTGGGCCCCAACGGCGCAGGCAAGACGACGCTGATCAGCATCCTGGCCGGTCTGTCGCGAGCCACTGGCGGCACGGTGACCGTACTGGGCCACGACGTGGCAGCAGACTATGCGCAGGCACGCCGCCAGCTTGGCGTGGTGCCGCAAGAACTGGTGTTCGATCCGTTCTTCAATGTACGGGAAGCGTTGCGGATCCAGTCTGGGTATTTCGGTGTACGCCACAACGACGCCTGGATCGACGAGTTGCTGGAAAGTCTTGGCCTTTCGGACAAGGCGAATGCCAATATGCGGCAGCTCTCGGGCGGCATGAAGCGCCGGGTTCTGGTCGCCCAGGCGCTGGTGCACAAGCCGCCCGTGATCGTGCTGGATGAGCCGACAGCAGGTGTCGACGTGGAATTGCGCCAGACGCTCTGGCAATTCATTGCAAAACTCAACAAACAGGGGCATACGGTCCTGCTGACCACGCACTACCTCGAAGAGGCTGAAGCCTTGTGCAGCCGAATCGCCATGCTCAAGCAGGGCCGGGTGGTGGCGCTGGAGCGTACCAGTGTGCTGCTGAAGAACGCCTCCAGCAACGTGCTTCGCTTCAAACTCGATGCCGAGTTGCCGAAGGCGCTGGCGTCCAGGGCGCGCGTCACCGGGCGCATTGTGCAGTTTCCGGCGCACAACGCCCACGAAATCGAGCAGTACCTCGCGGCGGTACGGGAAGCCGGCCTGCAGGCCGAAGATGTGGAGATCCGCAAGGCGGATCTTGAAGACGTCTTCCTGGACGTCATGTCTGGCGAAGCCACCGGAGCACAGACGTGACAGGCTGGCAAACCCTGTTCTACAAGGAAGTGCTGCGCTTCTGGAAAGTCAGTTTCCAGACGGTCGCTGCGCCCGTCCTCACGGCCATGCTGTACCTCCTGATCTTCGGCCACGTGCTGGAAGACCGAGTCAAGGTCTACGACACGGTGAGCTACACGGCATTCCTGGTGCCGGGCCTTGTCATGATGAGCGTGCTGCAAAACGCGTTTGCCAACAGTTCGTCGTCGCTGATCCAGAGCAAGATCATGGGCAGCCTGGTGTTTGTGTTGCTGACACCCCTGTCGCACTGGAGCTGGTTCTTTGCCTATGTCGGGTCTTCGGTGGCACGCGGCCTGGCGGTCGGCGCGGGTGTTTTCGTGGTGACGGCGTTCTTCACCAAGCTGAGTTTCGTGGCGCCAGCCTGGATCATCATCTTCGCGGTGCTGGGTGCCGCCATTCTGGGGACGCTGGGCGTGATTGCGGGGCTCTGGGCCGAAAAGTTTGACCAGATGGCGGCGTTCCAGAACTTCATCATCATGCCCATGACATTCCTGTCGGGGGTTTTCTACTCGATTCATTCACTGCCCGCCTTCTGGCAGGGTGTGAGCCACCTCAACCCGTTCTTCTACATGATTGACGGTTTCCGGTACGGCTTCTTCGGCGTGAGTGATGTGTCGCCATGGCTCAGCCTGGCCATCGTCGGGACGGCGTTTGCCGTGGTGAGCGCCATTGCCGTGCATCTGCTGCGCATTGGCTACAAGATCCGGGGCTGAACCATGACTGCTGACGAACTCAAGTCCATCATCGCCGCCGGGCTGCCGTGTGAGCACATCGCGCTGGAAGGCGATGGCCGGCACTGGTATGCCACCATCGTGTCGGCAGATTTCGAGGGCAAGCGCCTGATCCAGCGGCACCAGCGGGTTTACGCCACGCTCGGTGCGAAAATGCACACGGACGAGGTTCATGCCTTGTCAATGAAGACCTACACGCCGGCCGAATGGTCGGCACACCACTGATCTCAAATGGACAAGCTGTTGATTCGCGGGGGGCGCGCGCTCCACGGCGAGGTGCGGATATCGGGGGCCAAGAATGCGGCACTGCCTGAACTCTGCGCCGCCTTGCTGACGGCCGACCCGGTCACGCTGACGAACGTGCCGCGGCTGCAGGATGTGGCCACCATGCTCAAGCTCATCCGCAACATGGGCGTGGGCGCCGACCGCTCCGATGACGGGACGGTGAGGATTGACGCCAGTGCGCTCAGCTCGCCGGAGGCGCCCTACGAGCTCGTCAAGACGATGCGCGCGTCGGTGCTGGCACTGGGCCCGCTTCTGGCACGCTTTGGCGAGGCCACGGTGTCCCTGCCCGGGGGCTGCGCCATTGGTTCCCGGCCGGTGGATCAGCACATCAAGGGCCTGCAGGCCATGGGTGCCGAGATTGTGGTGGAACATGGCTACATGATCGCCAAGCTGCCCAAGGGCCGCAGCCGGCTCAAGGGCGCCAGGATCACCACCGACATGGTCACCGTCACCGGGACCGAGAATTTCCTCATGGCTGCCGCCCTGGCGGAGGGCGAGACTGTGCTGGAAAATGCAGCGCAGGAGCCCGAAATCCCCGACCTGGCGGAAATGCTCATCAAGATGGGCGCAAAGATCGAAGGGCACGGCAGCAGCCGTATCCGCGTGCAGGGGGTGGAGCGGTTGCACGGCTGCACCCATCAGGTGGTGGCAGACCGGATTGAAGCCGGTACCTTCCTGTGTGCCGTGGCAGCCGCCGGCGGTGACGTCTTCCTGCGCCACGGGCGGGCCGACCACCTGGACGCCGTCATCGAGAAGCTGCGCGAGGCGGGTGCCACGGTCGAGGCGGCACCGGACGGCATCCGCGTGAAAGCCCAGGGGCGGCTCAAGGCCCAGTCGTTCCGCACCACCGAATACCCCGGTTTCCCGACCGACATGCAGGCCCAGTTCATGGCGCTCAACGTAATTGCCGAAGGTGCGTCGAAAGTGACCGAAACCATCTTTGAGAACCGATTCATGCATGTCAACGAGATGGTCCGCCTGGGTGCGAAGATCCAGACCGACGGCAAGGTGGCCGTGATCGAGGGCGTTGACAAGCTGTCTGGCGCCACCGTGATGGCAACCGACCTGCGCGCCTCGGCCAGCCTCGTGATTGCCGGCCTGGTGGCGCAGGGTGAGACGGTGATAGACCGCATCTACCACCTGGACCGGGGCTACGACCAGATGGAAGCCAAGCTGCGCGGCATCGGCGCGGACATTGAAAGAATCAGATGATCACGTTGGCCCTGTCCAAGGGACGCATCTTTGACGAAACGCTGCCGCTGCTGAAGGCCGCTGGCATCGAGGTGCTGGAAGATCCCGAGAAGTCCCGCAAACTCATCCTGCCGACCAACCAGACTGGCGTGCGGGTGGTGCTGGTGCGTGCGTCTGACGTGCCCACCTACGTGCAGTATGGCGGCGCCGACCTCGGCGTGACCGGGCTGGACACCCTGATCGAGCATGGCAGCCAGGGCCTTTACCAGCCGCTGGACTTGCAGATCGCCAAATGCCGGGTCAGCGTGGCCGTGCGCGCCGACTTCGACTACGCGTCTGCAGTCCGGCAGGGTTCGCGCCTGAAGGTGGCGACGAAGTACGTGGGCATCGCACGCGAATTCTTTGCCGCCAAGGGCGTCCATGTGGACCTGATCAAGCTCTATGGCAGCATGGAGCTGGCGCCCCTGACCGGCCTGGCCGACGCCATCGTGGACCTGGTGTCCACCGGCAATACCCTCAAGGCCAACCAGCTTGTCGAGGTTGAGCGCATCATGGACATCAGCTCACGCCTGGTGGTCAACCAGGCGGCACTGAAGCTCAAGCAGGAACCCATCCGAAAGATCATTGAGGCCTTTGCCGGCGCGATCGGCAAGAACTGACACCATGCAATCCACCGCAGCACCGCTCCGCCTGGTCACCACCGCCGCTTCGTTCGAGGCGGATTTCAAGGCCCGGCTGCATTGGGCGGCGGACACGGACGCCGCGATCGAGCAGCGCGTGGCGGACATCCTGGCCGACGTGCAGCGGCGCGGTGATGCCGCGGTGCTGGAGTACACCCGCCGGTTTGATCACCTCGCCGTGGCGTCCATGCAGGCACTGGAGCTGGGCCAGGCTGAGCTGAAGGCGGCTTTCGAGGCCATTCCCGACGCGCAGCGCGCGGCACTGGTGGCCGCAGCGCGGCGCATCCGCAGCTACCACGAAGCGCAAAAGAAGGCGGGCGGCGAAAGCTGGTGTTACCGCGACGAGGACGGCTCCTTGCTGGGGCAAAAAGTCACGCCGATTGACCGGGTGGGCGTCTATGTGCCCGGCGGGAAGGCGGCTTACCCGTCCAGCGTGTTGATGAACGTGATCCCGGCGCACGTGGCCGGTGTGGGTGAAATCATCATGGTCGTGCCCACACCGCACGGCGAGAAAAACCTGCTGGTGCTGGCCGCCGCCCATCTGGCGGGCGTGGCGCGCGCCTTCACCATTGGCGGGGCGCAGGCGGTGGCGGCGCTGGCCTATGGCACTGAGACCGTGCCGCGCGTGGACAAGATCACCGGCCCCGGCAATGCCTATGTGGCCAGCGCCAAGCGCCGGGTTTTCGGCCAGGTCGGCATCGACATGATTGCCGGCCCGAGCGAAATCCTGGTGCTGGCCGACGGCACCACGCCGCCCGACTGGGTGGCGATGGACCTGTTCAGCCAAGCGGAGCACGACGAACTGGCGCAGAGCATCCTGCTGTGCCCCGATGCCGCCTACATCGACCGCGTGCAGGCCGAAATCGACCGCCTGCTGCCCACCATGCCGCGTGCGGCCATCATCGCCAAAAGCCTGAACGACCGCGGCGCCCTGATCCACACCCGCAGCATGGAAGAGGCCTGCGAGCTGAGCAACCGCATCGCGCCAGAGCACCTGGAAGTCTCCAGCACCGACCCGCACCGCTGGGAGCCGCTGCTGCGCCACGCCGGCGCCATTTTCCTGGGTGCTTTCACCAGTGAAAGCCTGGGCGACTATTGCGCCGGCCCCAACCATGTCCTGCCCACCTCGGGCACCGCCCGCTTTTCGGGGCCCCTGGGGGTTTACGACTTCCAGAAGCGAAGCAGCCTCATTGAAGTGAGCGAGGCCGGGGCCCAGAAGCTTGGCACCATTGCGGCTGAACTCGCGTACGGCGAAGGTCTGCAGGCGCATGCGCAGGCGGCCGAACTGAGGCTGAAGCGATGAGCGCAGGCGACCTCGCGCAGCGGGTATTCCGCCAGGATGTTCAGTCCATGGCGGCCTATGCCGTGCAGCCATCGGCCGGGCTGCTCAAGCTTGATGCGATGGAAAACCCGCACCGCCTGCCGCCGGATCTGCAGGCCCATCTGGGGCAGCGCCTCGGCGCGCTGGCGCTGAACCGCTACCCGGGCGAACGCCTGAACGACCTGCGCGCGGCGCTGGCCAGCTATGCCGGTCTACCCGAAGGGTTCGCGCTGATGCTTGGCAATGGCTCGGACGAACTCATCTCGCTGCTGGCCATGGCCTGCGACACGCCCGGCGCGTCGATCCTGGCGCCCGTGCCGGGTTTTGTGATGTACGCCATGAGTGCCCAGCTCCAGGGGCTCAAATTCATTGGTGTGGATCTCACCGCAGACTTCGAGCTGGACGAAGCCGCCATGCTGGCCGCCATTGAAAAGCACCAGCCGACCATCGTTTACCTGGCTTACCCGAACAACCCCACCGCCAACCTCTGGGACGATGCGGTGATCGAAAAGATCATTGCCGCGGCACCGGGGCTGGTGGTGATGGACGAGGCCTATCAGCCCTTTGCCAGCCGCAGCTACATCGACCGCGTGGCGCGGCATCCGCATGTGCTGCTGATGCGCACACTCAGCAAATTCGGGCTGGCAGGCGTGCGGCTGGGCTACATGATGGGTCCGCAGGCGCTGATCGAGCAGGTCGACAAGGTGCGCCCGCCGTACAACATCAGCGTGCTCAACTGCGAGGCGGCCCTTTTTGCGCTGGAGCATGCCGGCACCTTTGCCGCCCAGGCGCAGGACCTGCGTGCCCAGCGCACGCGGCTGCAGCAGGCGCTGGCGCGGCTGCCCGGCGTGAAAAGCTGGCCCAGCGATGCCAACATGATCCTGATTCGCGTGCCGGATGCCGGCAAGGTGTTCGAAGGCCTGAAGGCGCGCGGCGTGCTGGTCAAGAACGTTTCTAAAATGCACCCGTTGCTGGCCAACTGCCTGCGCCTGACCGTCGGATCGGCCGACGAGAACACGCAGCTGCTGGCAGCCCTTGAAGCCGCCCTATGACCACCGACCGCATCGCCGAAGTCAACCGCAACACCGCGGAAACCAGAATCACCGTCCGGGTCAACCTCGACGGTACCGGGAAGGCGTCGCTGGCCACCGGCATCGGCTTTTTTGACCACATGCTCGACCAGATCGCGCGCCATGGCCTGATCGACCTGGACATCCGGGCGGATGGCGACCTGCACATCGATGGCCACCACACGGTGGAAGACGTGGGCATCACGCTGGGCCAGGCCGTCGCGCAGGCGGTGGGCGACAAGAAGGGCATTCGCCGCTACGGCCATGCCTACGTGCCGCTGGACGAAGCCCTGTCGCGGGTGGTGATCGACTTCTCCGGCCGTCCCGGTCTGGTGATGAATGTGCCGTTCAAGAGCGGCATGATCGGCACCTTTGACAGCCAGCTCGCGCACGAATTCTTCCAGGGCTTTGTGAACCACGCGTTCGTGACGCTGCACATCGACAACCTGCGCGGCGAAAACGCCCACCACCAGTGCGAAACCGTGTTCAAGGCGTTTGCACGGGCCCTGCGTGCTGCGCTGGAACTGGACCCGCGCGCGGTGGGCACCATTCCGTCGACCAAGGGCTCGCTGTGACCGATTTTTCAAGAAAAATCGGGCTGAAAGCCGCGTCCTGACTGCGTAAGGCGCTATGAAAACTGTAGCAGTTGTGGACTACGGCATGGGTAACCTGCGGTCGGTATCGCAGGCTGTGCAGCATGTGGCGCAGGGCAGTGGCTTCACGGTGGTCATCACCTCGCGCCCGGACGAGGTGCGCGCCGCCGAGCGCGTGGTCTTGCCTGGGCAGGGGGCCATGCCGGACTGCATGCGTGAGCTGCTCGATTCCGGCCTGCTTGAGCCGGTGCTGGAAGCCGCCGCCAGCAAGCCGTTGTTTGGCGTGTGTGTGGGCATGCAGATGCTGCTCGACCGCAGCCACGAGGGCCCGACCGACGGGCTGGGCCTGATCCCGGGTGAAGTGGTCCGGTTCGACCTGGCGGGCCAGACGCAGCCGGACGGCAGCCGCTTCAAGGTGCCCCAGATGGGCTGGAACGAAGTCTGGCAGGCGCAGCCCCACGCACTGTGGGCGGGGATTCCCGACGGCAGCTTCTTCTACTTCGTGCACAGCTACTACGCCCAAACGTCGGATGCACGCCACAGCGTCGGTGAGGCCGACTACGGCACGCGCTTTACGGCGGCGATTGCGCGCGATAATATTTTTGCCACCCAGTTCCACCCCGAGAAGAGCGCGGACCAAGGGCTGGCACTGTTCCGAAATTTCCTGGCCTGGCAACCCTGAATTCCACCCGCTGTCACCGGCATCATGCTTCTCATTCCCGCGATTGACCTGAAAGACGGTCACTGTGTACGTCTCAAACAAGGCGACATGGACCAGGCCACGACGTTTGGCGAAGACCCCGCCGCGATGGCCAAAAGCTGGCTCGACAAGGGCGCGCGGCGCCTGCACCTGGTGGACCTCAATGGCGCCTTTGCCGGCAAGCCGCAGAACTTCTCCGCCATCAAGGCCATCCTCAAGGCCGTGGGTGACGACATCCCGGTCCAGCTGGGCGGCGGCATTCGCGACCTGGACACGATTGAAAAATACATCGATGGCGGCTTGCGCTACGTCATCATCGGCACCGCTGCCGTCAAGAACCCGGGCTTCCTGAAAGACGCCTGCACCGCGTTTGGCGGCCACATCATCGTGGGTCTTGACGCCAAGGACGGCAAGGTCGCCACCGACGGCTGGAGCAAGCTCACCGGCCACGAGGTGGTGGACCTGGCGAAAAAGTTCGAGGACTGGGGCGTCGAATCCATCATCTACACCGACATTGGCCGTGACGGCATGTTGAGCGGCATCAACATCGAGGCCACTGTCCGGCTGGCGCAGGCGCTGACCATCCCGGTGATTGCGTCGGGTGGTCTCGGCAGCATGGCCGACATCGAGCAGCTCTGCGCCGTGGAAGACGAGGGCATCGAGGGCGTGATCTGCGGCCGCGCCATCTACAGCGGCGACCTTGACTTCGCCCAGGCCCAGGCCCGCGCGGATGAACTGAACGGCTGATGCTGGCCAAACGCATCATTCCCTGCCTGGACGTTACGGGGGGCCGGGTCGTCAAGGGCGTGAACTTCGTCGAGCTGCGCGATGCGGGCGACCCGGTGGAGATTGCCGCGCGCTACAACGAGCAGGGTGCGGACGAACTCACCTTCCTGGACATCACCGCCACCAGCGATGGGCGCGACCTGATCCTTCACATCATTGAGGCCGTGGCCTCCCAGGTCTTCATTCCGCTCACGGTCGGCGGCGGCGTCCGCACCGTGGAAGACGTGCGTCGTCTGCTCAATGCGGGAGCCGACAAGACCAGCTTCAACTCCGCCGCGATTGCCAACCCCGATGTCATCAGCGCGGCATCTGACAAATACGGTGCCCAGTGCATCGTGGTGGCGATCGACGCCAAGCGTCGCAGCGAGGAAGACGCGGCCGCCCGGGGGCCGGGCTGGGATGTTTACAGCCATGGCGGGCGCAAGAACACCGGCCTGGACGCGGTGGCCTGGGCGGCCGAGATGGCGCGGCGCGGTGCCGGCGAGATTCTCCTGACCAGCATGGACCGCGACGGCACCAAGGCCGGTTTTGACCTGGCGCTGACGCGGGCGGTCAGCGACGCCGTGGCGGTACCGGTCATTGCCTCCGGCGGCGTTGGCAACCTGGACCATCTGGCCGACGGCATCCAGCAGGGCGGGGCGGACGCCGTGCTGGCGGCCAGCATCTTCCACTACGGCGAGTACACCGTGGGCCAAGCCAAGGCCCGCATGCGCGAGCGCGGCATCCCCGTCAGGCTCTAGCGGCGTCCGGCCCGGCCGTTTCGTTGACAATAGCCGGATGGACTGGCTCAACGAAGTGAAATGGGACGCGCATGGCCTGGTGCCGGTCATCGCCCAGGAGCGCGGCAGCAACGACGTGCTGATGTTCGCCTGGATGAACCGCGAAGCCCTGCAGAAAACCGCCGAACTGGGCCGGGCCGTGTACTACAGCCGCTCGCGCGGCAAGCTCTGGTTCAAGGGCGAGGAATCGGGCCATGTGCAGACGGTGCATGAAATCCGCATGGACTGCGACAACGACGTGCTGCTGCTCAAAGTCACCCAGCAGGGCCATGAGCCCGGGATTGCCTGCCACACCGGGCGCCACAGCTGCTTTTTCAGCCTGTACCGTGATGGCGCCTGGCAGGTCACCGAGCCGGTCTTGAAAGACCCTGAATCCATCTACAAATAGGCTTATGAGTTCCAACGACTCCCTCGCACGCCTGGCGGCCGTTATTGAAAGCCGCAAGCCCGCCCATGGCGGCGATGCCGACAAGAGCTATGTGGCGCGCATGCTGCACAAGGGGCCGGACGCCTTCCTGAAGAAGATTGGCGAGGAAGCCACCGAGGTCGTCATGGCCGCCAAGGACGCCGACCATGGCGGCGACCGCAGCAAGCTGGTCGGCGAGGTGGCCGACCTGTGGTTTCATTCCATGATTGCGCTGGCCCATTACGGCCTGACGCCCGCTGACGTGATTGCCGAGCTGGAGCGCCGTGAGGGCACCAGTGGCATCGAGGAAAAGGCCCTGCGCAAGGCGCTGAACCGTGAAGGAGAAGGCTCATGAGTGAAACCGACTTTGCCGCGTTCGAGGGCAAGAACCCGGGCGACCGCACCATCATGCACGTGCTGTACGGCCTGCACACGCTGGCGCCGTTTTCGCTGCTGTCCCTGTCGGTGGTGGCGCTGATCATCAACTACATCCGCCGCGGAGACGAGAACGACGCGCTGTACCTGAGCCACCATGCCTACATGATCCGCACCTTCTGGTGGGCGGTGCTCTGGCTGGTCGTGCTGTCGCCGCTGTGGCTGTTCTTCCTGCTGCCAGGCATCGTGGCCTGGGGGATCGTCGGCCTGTGGTACCTGTACCGCTACATCCGTGGCTGGCTGCGCTTCAACGACGGCAAACTGATCTGACCACTTCCTTTCCCGTGACATGACGACCGACCCGAACTGCATCTTCTGCAAGATCGTTGAAGGCAAGATTCCTTCACGCAAGGTGTACGAAGACGACGAGATCTTTGCCTTCCACGACATCCACCCCTGGGCACCGGTGCATTTCCTGCTCATTCCCAAGGTGCATGTTCCGTCCATGGCGCAGGTCGGCCCCGAACACGCGGCATTGCTGGGCCGCATGATGGCGCTGGCGCCCCGGCTGGCGCTGCAGGAAGGCTGCCGTCCCTACCCCGAGGGCGGCTTCCGCATCCTCACCAATACGGGTGCCGAAGGGGGCCAGGAAGTGCACCACCTGCACATCCACGTGATGGGCGGCCCCCGACCCTGGTTGAAGGGTTAATCCCCTGCCTGCGCCCCGCGCACTAAAATCCGTTCAATTCTTCAGGAGTAATCCATGGGTTCATTTTCCATCTGGCATTGGCTGATCGTTCTGCTGATTGTGGTCATGGTGTTCGGCACCAAGAAGCTCAAGAACATCGGGGGCGACCTCGGTGGCGCGGTCAAGGGCTTCAAGGACGGCATGAAAGACGGCTCCGTCGGCACCGATGACAAGGCGGCCGCGGCCGGCCAGGTCACCGCCAGCACCGCCGCCCCCGAAAAGACCACCATTGACGTCGAAGCCAAGACCAAGTCGTGACCTGGCGAGCGGGCTGTCCAGGTGATTGATCTCGGCATTTCCAAAATGGCGCTGATCGGCGCGGTGGCGCTGATCGTCATCGGCCCCGAGAAGCTGCCCAAGGTTGCGCGCACCGTCGGCACCCTGCTGGGCAAGGCGCAGCGCTACGTGGCTGACGTCAAGGCCGAGGTCAACCGGTCCATGGAGCTGGACGAGCTCAAGAAGATGAAGGAAACGGTCGAGGGTGCCGCGCGTGACGTGGAAAACTCGATCCAGACCAGCGCCAGCGACTTCGAGAAAGACTGGGCCGCCACCACCGGCGAGGCCCAGGCGGCGCTGTCAGGCGAGTTGCCCGTGACCTACCCCGAATACCGGCACCCGAAAAAGAAGTGGCGGGTCAAGCAGGGCGCCATGCCCAACTGGTACAAGGCCCGCGCCGGCGTGCGCACCAAGGCCTTGTCGGGCGCGGCGCGCGTGGCCCGCTATCGCCCGCAAAAGCTCAACTGACCGGCCGGCTGGCCGCGGCCTGTCGCCGGGTCTGACCCGAAACTCCCCTCACCATGTCCGACCCACAGAACAAAGAAGACGAACTCGCCGGTACCGAGCAGCCGTTCGTGCAGCACCTCAAGGAGCTGCGCGACCGCCTGCTGTACTGTGCCTATGGCATTGCGGTGGCCATCGTGCTGCTGGCCATCTGGCCTGGGCCGAACGGGTTGATCGACTTCATTGCCACGCCGATCCGGGCGCACATGCCGCCGGGCACCAAACTGATCGCGGTGGGCGTGTTCTCGCCGTTCTTCGTGCCGCTGAAGGTGCTGATGATGGTGGCCGTGCTGGCGGTGTTGCCCTGGCTGATGTACCAGATCTGGGCCTTCGTGGCGCCGGGCCTGTATAGCCACGAAAAGAAGTTTGCACTGCCACTCATCATCTTCGGCAGCTTCCTGGCCTATGTGGGCATTGCATTCGTGCAGTTCTTTGTGCTGGACAAGATGTTTGCCTTCATCCAGGGCTTCACGCCAGCCAGCGTGGCGGCCACGCCAGACATTGCCTCCTATGTGGAGGCCATCCTGTCGCTCTACCTAGCGTTCGGGCTGGCGTTCCAGGTGCCCATTGTGGTGATGCTGCTGGTACGGTTTGGCATGGTCACGATCGAGCAGCTCAAGTCGTTTCGCGGGTATTTCATCGTGGTGGCGTTCATCATTGCCGCCGTGGTGACGCCGCCGGACGTCATCTCGCAGCTCGCGCTGGCCATTCCGATGTGCATCCTGTACGAAATCGGCATCGTGGCGGCGCGCTGGTTCGTCAAGGCCTCCAAGGCGCCGGACGACAACACCGAAACGGCCACCCCTTCCTGATCAAATCAGGCTGTGGCCCGCGCCAGCATTGCGCAAGGCGCTATCAAAATAATAGCAACCAGCGCGCGGTGTTCAGCGTTGTGCCGCGCGTGGCCGCGGCCGTACGCCGGGCGTCACGTTCAGCGACAGCTTCTCGCTGCCGCGTTGCACGCTGAAGGCCGCCGGGCTGCCCGGCTTGAGGGCCGCGACGCTGGCCAGCAGGCCTGAAACGCTGGTCACCGGCTTGCCCGCGACATCGGTGATCACGTCACCCGGGCGGATGCCGGCCTGCGCGGCGGGCCCGTTTTGCAGCACGCCGGTGATGATCACCCCCTGGCGGGCCTTCACGCCGAAGGTCTCGGCCAGCTCGGGCGACAGCTCGCTGGGTTCCACGCCGATCCAGCCGCGCGTGACCACGCCTTCCTTGACCAGCCCTTCCATGACCTGCCGGGCCGTGGACACGGGAATGGCAAAGCCGATGCCCATGCTGCCCCCGGAACGCGAATAGATGGCGGTGTTGATGCCCATCAGATGGCCGTTGACGTCCACCAGCGCGCCGCCGGAGTTGCCGGGGTTGATGGCCGCGTCGGTCTGGATGAAGTTCTCGAAGGTGTTGATGCCCAGCTGGTTGCGGCCCAGCGCGCTCACGATGCCACCCGTGACCGTCTGGCCCACACCGAAGGGGTTGCCAATGGCCAGCACCTGGTCGCCCACCTGCAGCGTCTCGGCATTGCCCAGCGTGATGACGGGCAGCCGGTCCAGGCTGATCTTGAGCACCGCGAGGTCGGTGTCCGGATCGGTGCCGATCACCTTGGCCTTGGTGCGGCGCGCGTCGTTCAGAATGACCTCGATCTCGTCGGCGCCCTCGACCACATGGTTGTTGGTAAGGATGTAACCATCGGCGCTGACGATCACGCCGCTGCCCAGGTCGGCCTGGGGCTGGCTATCGCGGTCGCCGAAAAAGAAGCGGAACCAGGGGTCGCTGGCGTTCGGGTTCCGCTCGGCCGCCTTGCTGGTGTTGATGCTGACCACGGCCGCCGCCGCCTTCTGCGCCGCCGCGCGGAAGCTGCCGGCCGGAATGGACGCCGGGCTGGTGGGAGGGGCTTCCACCGTGGTGACCACGCCGCCGAGGGACGGGCGGCGGTTCAGCCATTCGGGTTTGAGCGAGGCCACCACAAACCAGGCGGCCAGCAGCACGGTAACAGCTTGCGAAAAAATCAGCCAGTAGCGGCGCATAACAGTGAGATCACAAAGGCCAGGACGGCAACAGCCGGAAGTGTAGGACGGAATGCGCGGCTGCGGCGGCGCAGCTCAGGCCCGGCCCGGTCGCGGATGGGGTCTGACCACATGCGGCACCTGGGCCGCATGGCCAGGGCGCCGCGGCCCCAGGTTGGCATGTTCCACCGGGACCAGCTCGCCGGTCTGCGGGTCCAGCATCGCCGTGCGCGAACGGGTGCGGCGCGCGGCCTCGGCCATGCGCTGCGCGTCGTGCAGGATGTCCTCGACATCGGCCGGGTCGCTGGTCAGGTGCACCACCCCGACCCCGATGTCGGCGCGCAGTTCGACGCGCTGGCCGTCCGGGCCGTTGACCTCGATCGGCCGGCGCAGGCTGCTGGCCACCCGCAGGCCCAGCGTGCGCAGCCAGGCGGGCGAATGGATGGTCTCCACCAGCGTGATGAAGCAGCGGTCGTAGTAGCGCCCGACCGGGTTGACCACCCCGACCTGACGCTGGACGCGCGTGGCCAGATGGATGAACATTTCATTGAGGCCGCTGCTGCCGGCCTGGGCCAGCACGCGTTCGGTGTCAAACACCAGCACCGCCAGCACCGCACCGTCGCGCCGCGTCCGGCGGCGCCGGCGCTGGGCCTTGATCAGTTTCTTGACCAGGCTGATGCCGCTGTACAGCTTGGTCACCGGATCGAGCTGCGAGGGCGTTGCCTCTTCGGGCCGCACCCGGCGTTCGTGCCGGTTGCGCTGCCACAGCATCATGCCGATCACGGCGGCGCACAGGGCTGCGCACAGGGCAAACAGGGCTTGCAGGCCGGCGCCAATGCCCGGCAGCCCCATGGCCAGCGCGTACAGGCCGACCAGCGCCGGCAGCATCAGCAGGCAGCCCATGGCAATGCCCAGGGCGAGCCGGTCGCCCAGCAGCCAGCCGCGCAGGCCGAGCCAGAACACCAGCACGGTGTTGGTCAGGCACAGGGCCGCGGCAGCGGGGAGCTGCTGACCGGTGGGCAGGGCCAGGCAGGCCAGGCCCAGCACCGGTGTGACCAGCGCGGAAACCTGCAGGCTGACCGACATGAAACGGTCGCGCTGATGGGCCGACAGCCAGCCCCGGACCCAGAAGTTGCCCAGTGCGCTGCACAGCGGCCCGATCAGCACCTGCGCCACGTGCAGGGCCGGCGACGCCAGCGCGGGCGCCACTTCGCGCAGCACGCCGCTGAGCAGCAGCACGAACAGCAAGGTGCCCAGGTGGTAGACCAGCCCCTGCGCCGCGCCGGGGCTGCGCACCTGCACCAGGTCGGTCAGGCCCACGGCCACCACGGCGCCGATCGCGCCCACCGCCATGCTCCAGATCATCAGCTCCAGCGCGCTCATCGGGCACCTTTCGTGTGACGTTTTCATTATGGGATGGACTCGCCACCGTGCACCATGCGGGACGACCCCAAGACCGTTTGGCCGACAATGCGGGTTGATTCCGTCTTCACGCCCCTGCCATGGCCCGCCAGCAACAGATCCTTGCCGCTTTTGACAACCTGCTTGAGCCGCAGCGCTACCGCGACTACGGCCCCAATGGCCTGCAGGTGGAAGGCAAGCAGAAAATACGCCGCATCGTCTCGGGCGTCACGGCCAGCCGGGCCCTGATCGAAGCGGCCATCGAGGCCCGGGCCGACGCCCTCTTCGTGCACCATGGCCTGTTCTGGCGCGGCCATGACGGACGCGTGACCGGCTGGCTGAAACAGCGCCTGGCGCTGCTGCTGGCGCATGAGATCAACCTGTTTGCCTACCACCTGCCGCTGGACGGGCATGCCGAGCTGGGCAACAACGCCCAGCTGGGGCTGCAACTCGGACTCCAGGCCAGCGGCCGCTTCGGCGAGCAGGACCTCGGCTTTCTGGGCGAGCGGGTGGACGCCGCGCCGTTTGCCAGCGCCAGCGCCCTGGCGCAGCACCTTGAGAAAGTGCTCAAGCGGCCTGTAACCCTTGTGGATACTGCGCAAGGCGCTATCAAAAAAATAGCATGGTGCACGGGCGGTGCGCAGGGCTATTTCGAGTCCGCCATCGCGGCCGGGGCTGATGCCTTCATCACGGGCGAGATTTCCGAGCCGCAGGCGCACTACGCCCGTGAATGCGGCGTGGCCTTCCTGGCCTGCGGCCATCACGCGAGCGAGCGTTTTGGCGCGCCGGCGGTGGCGGGCCATGTGGCGGCGCAACTGGGAATCGAACACCAGTTCATCGAGGTGGACAACCCGGCATGAAACCCATCGCCATCACGCTCGGCGACCCGGCCGGCATCGGGCCGGAAATCATTGCCAAGGCGTTTCGGGACGCGCCACAGGTGCTGGGTGGCTGCCTGGTGGCCGGTGACTTGGCCACCGTGCGGCGCGCGGTGCAGGCGGTCACCGGGCCGGGGCAGGTGGCGGTGCCGGTGGCGCTGATCGAATCGCCGGCGCAGCTGCCCGCGGTGGCGCCGCGTTGCATCCCGCTGCTGCAGGTGGGGGCGCCGGGCGACCCGGTGCCCTGGGGCCAGGTCAGCGCGGCGGCGGGGCGGCTGGCCGCCGACTGCGTGACCTGGGCCGCCCGGGCCGCGTTGCGCGGCGAGGTGGCTGCGCTGGTCACGGCGCCGCTGCACAAGGAGGCGCTGGCTGCGGCCGGCGTGCCCTACCCCGGGCACACCGAACTGTTGCAGGCCGAGGCCGCCGCCTTTCTGGCCCGGCCGCTGGCCGACTTGCCGGTGCGCATGATGCTGGCCAATGAGGAGTTACGCACCGTCCTGGTGAGCATCCATGTCTCGTTGCGCGAGGCGATCGAGGCTGTCACGCAGCCGGCAGTGCTGCAGACCCTGCGCATCACGGGTGAGTCGGTGGGCCGCATGCTCGGGCGCAGGCCCCGCATCGCCGTGGCGGGGCTCAACCCCCATGCCGGCGAGGGTGGACTGTTTGGCCGGGAGGAGCTGGACACCATCATGCCTGCCATGGCCGCCGCACGGGCCGAAGGACTGGATGTGAGTGGCCCCTTCGCGCCAGACACCGTGTTCATGCGGGCACGCAGGGGCGAGTTTGATGTTGTCGTGGCGATGTACCACGACCAGGGGCTGATCCCGGTGAAATACCTCGGGGTGGAGCAGGGCGTCAACGTCACGCTGGGGCTGCCGCTGGTGCGCACCAGCCCCGACCACGGCACGGCGTTCGACATCGCCGGCTCTGGTCAGGCCGATGCGTCAAGCCTGGTGGCGGCGGTGCGCACCGCCAGGCGCCTGGTCGCGGCTACTTCCTGAGGCTGTCGCGGATCTCGCGCAGCAGCAGCACGTCTTCCGGTGGTGCGGCGGGCGCCGGTGCCGGTGCAGGGGCTTCGCGCTTGAGGCGGTTGATCTGCTTGACCATCAGGAAAATGATGAACGCCAGGATGGCGAAATTGACCGCCACCGTGATGAAGTTGCCGTAGGCGAAAACCGGCACCCCGGCCTTCTTGAGGGCGTCCAGCGTCATGGCCGTGCCGGGTGGCACATTGCCCAGCACCACGAACAGGCTGGAGAAGTCCAGCTTGCCGAACAATGCCCCCACGACCGGCATGATCAGGTCGCCCACGACCGAATCCACGATCTTGCCGAACGCGCCGCCGATGATCACGCCGACGGCAAGGTCGATCACATTGCCCTTGACCGCGAACTCCTTGAACTCCTGCATCATTCCCATGCGCTCTTCTCCTTGATTGGTGGACCCGCAGTATCGTCGGCGGGCCCGGGCTGTCAAGCACTTGTCCGAGCGTTGAATTCAGCTGTTGCGCTCAGCTACAATCGCGGGTTGACCCTAATACGCGATGTTCATTGAGGATTCCCCATGAGTGACACCCCAGTCGACACCAGCAAACGGACGTGGCTGATCACGTCAACATGCGTCGGTGCTGTGGGCGGCGTGGCAACCGCCGTTCCCTTCGTGAGTACTTTCCAGCCCTCCGAGCGGGCCAAGGCGGCCGGTGCCGCCGTTGAAGTGGACATCTCGGCCATCAAGCCGGGCGAAAAGCTCACGGTGGAGTGGCGCGGCAAGCCGGTGTGGATCATGCGCCGCACCCCCGAGCAGGTGGCCTCGCTGCGCAAGACCGATGCCCAGGTGGCGGATCCGAAATCTGATCGCAACGCGTACCCGACGCCGGCTTACGCCAAGAACGAAAACCGTTCCATCAAGCCCGACGTGTTTGTGGCGGTTGGCATTTGCACCCACCTGGGTTGTTCGCCCGGCGACAAGTTCCAGCCCGGTGCCCAGCCCTCGCTGCCCGACGACTGGCAGGGTGGCTTCCTCTGTGCCTGCCACGGCTCCACCTTCGACATGGCGGGCCGCGTGTTCAAGAACAAACCTGCGCCGGACAACCTTGAAGTCCCGCCCCACATGTACCTGTCGGAGACCAAGCTCCTGATCGGTGAAGACAAGAAGGCCTGAGGTGTACACAAATGGCTGAATTCAAGGAAATTTCCCCCAACGCCAGTGCCGGCGAAAAGCTGCTCAACTGGGTTGACAACCGCTTCCCCGCGAGCAAGCTGTACAAGGAGCACCTGTCCGAGTACTACGCGCCCAAGAACTTCAATTTCTGGTACTTCTTCGGTTCGCTGGCGCTGCTGGTGCTGGTGATCCAGATCGTGACCGGCATTTTCCTGGTCATGCACTACAAGCCGGATGCAGCCGTGGCGTTCGCCTCGGTCGAATACATCATGCGCGATGTGCCCTGGGGCTGGCTGATCCGCTACATGCATTCCACCGGCGCCTCGGCCTTCTTCGTGGTCGTGTACCTGCACATGTTCCGCGGGCTGCTTTACGGCAGCTACCGCAAGCCGCGCGAGCTGGTCTGGATCTTCGGCTGCGCGATCTTCCTGTGCCTGATGGCCGAGGCCTTCATGGGTTACCTGCTGCCCTGGGGCCAGATGTCCTACTGGGGCGCCCAGGTGATCGTGAACCTGTTCTCTGCAATCCCGTTTGTCGGCCCCGACCTGGCGCTGCTGATCCGTGGCGACTACGTGGTGTCTGACGCCACGCTGAACCGCTTCTTCAGCTTCCACGTGATCGCGGTGCCGCTGGTGCTGCTGGGTCTGGTGGCCGCGCACATCATTGCCCTCCATGAAGTGGGTTCCAACAACCCGGACGGCGTGGAAATCAAGGGCCCGAACGCCCCGAAGGACGCCCAGGGTCACCCGCTTGACGGCATCCCCTTCCATCCGTACTACACGGTGCACGACATCCTGGGTGTGAGCGTGTTCCTGATGGCGTTCACGGCCATCATCTTCTTCGCGCCCGAGTTCGGCGGCTACTTCCTGGAGTTCAACAACTTCATTCCGGCCGACCCGCTGAAGACACCGCTGCACATCGCGCCGGTCTGGTACTTCACGCCTTACTACTCGATGCTGCGCGCCATCACGAGCGAGATGATGTACGTGCTGGTGCTGTGCGTGGTGGCGGGTGCTGCGCTGTCGGTCATGCGCTTCAAGCTGCCCACGCTGTTCAAGGGCGCCATCATCGGCGCGGCCGTGGTGGCCTGTGCCCTGATGCTCGCCATCGACGCCAAGTTCTGGGGCGTGGTGGTGATGGGCGGTGCCGTGATCATCCTGTTCTTCCTGCCCTGGCTTGACTTCAGCCCGGTCAAGTCGATCCGGTATCGCCCGGACTGGCACAAGTACCTGTACGGCGTTTTCGTCATCAACTTCCTCGTCCTCGGGTACCTGGGCGTGCAGCCCCCGTCGCCCATTGGCGAGCGCGTTTCCCAGGTGGGCACGCTTTTCTACTTCGGCTTCTTCCTGCTGATGCCCTGGTGGAGCCGGCTGGGCGAGCCCAAACCGGTTCCGGACCGTGTGACCTTTGCAGCGCACTGAACGGGAGACCACAACAATGAAAAAACTCATTCTCACGTTGATTGCCGCGCTGGGTCTCTCGGCGGGGGCGGTGCATGCCGCCGGTGGCGACACCATTGCCTGGGACAAGGCACCGAACAAGACCAATGACCTCGCGGCGCTGCAAAACGGCGCCAAGCTGTTTGTCAACTATTGCCTGAATTGCCACTCGGCAGCGTTCATGCGTTACAACCGCCTGACCGACATCGGCCTGACGGAACAACAGATCAAGGACAACCTGCTGTTTGGCTCTGCCAAGGTCGGCGAAACCATGAAGGCCGCCATTGACCCGAACCAGGCCAAGGAGTGGTTCGGCGCCAACCCGCCCGACCTGACGCTGGTGGCGCGGTCGCGTTCCGGCCATGGCGGAACGGGTGCAGACTACCTCTACACCTACCTGCGCACCTATTACCGCGACGACACCAAAGCCACGGGCTGGAACAACCTGGCGTTCCCCAACGTCGGCATGCCCAACGTGCTGTGGGAACTGCAGGGTGAGCGCCGTCCGGTGTTTGAAGAGAAAAAGGAACATGGCCATGAGGTCAAGGTGTTCAAGGGCTGGGAGCAAGTCAAGCCCGGTACGATGACACCGCTGCAATACGACCAGGCCGTGGGCGACCTCGTGAGCTACATGCAATGGATGGCCGAGCCTGCGCAGAACACCCGCGTGCGCGTGGGTGTCTGGGTCCTGATGTTCCTGGGCCTGTTCACCGTGATTGCGTGGCGCCTCAACGCCGCGTTCTGGAAAGACATTAAGTAAGGCGAAAGCGCGACCGGCCCGGCCGGTCGCGTCATTGCATGAGTGGGCTGCCTGAGGGCTCCCCACTCTTTTTGATTTTTAGGAGCCTCCACCATGATGGTGCTGTATTCGGGAACCACCTGTCCTTTCTCCCACCGTTGCCGGTTCGTGCTGTTCGAAAAGGGCATGGACTTTGAAATCCGCGACGTTGATCTCTACAACAAGCCGGAAGACATCAACGTGATGAACCCCTACGGCCAGGTCCCCATCCTGGTCGAACGTGACCTCATCCTGTACGAGTCGAACATCATCAACGAGTACATCGACGAGCGCTTCCCGCACCCGCAGCTCATGCCGGGCGACCCGGTGGACCGGGCCCGCGTGCGGCTGTTCCTGCTCAACTTCGAGAAGGAGCTGTTTGTTCACGTGAGCGCGCTGGAAAACCGCGCAACCAAGGGCAACGAAAAGGCGCTGGAGAAGGCCCGTTCCCACATCCGCGACCGCCTGACCCAGCTGGCGCCGGTGTTCCTCAAGAACAAATACATGCTGGGCGAGAACTTCTCCATGCTGGATGTGGCCATCGCACCGCTGCTGTGGCGCCTTGACTATTACGGCATCGACCTCAGCAAGAACGCCGCACCGCTGCTCAAGTACGCCGAGCGCATCTTCTCGCGGCCGGCCTACATCGAGGCGCTGACACCGTCCGAAAAGGTCATGCGCAAATAATCCGGTTGCCTGGTCGAGCTGATGATGAACGCCCTGGAGTCAACCTCCACGCGCCCGTACCTGATCCGCGCCTTGTACGACTGGTGCACCGACAACGGCTTCACGCCGTATGTCGCAGTGCTGGTGGACGAGACGGTGCAGGTGCCGCGCGAGTATGTGAAGAACGGCGAGATTGTCCTGAACATCAGTTTTGATGCGACCAGCTCGCTCAAGCTGGGCAACGAATTCATCGAGTTCAAGGCCCGTTTCGCCGGGTCTGCGCGCGAGATCATGGTGCCCGTCAGCCGGGTCATCGCCATCTACGCTCGCGAGAATGGCCAGGGGATGGCTTTCCCGATGCCGGTGGTGACCTCGGGGACGGGCGACAGTGCCCGGCAGTCGCCGCTGAGCAGTGTCCCCGCCGTTCCCAGCACCGGCCTTGCGGCCGACAGCGACCCGCGCGTGGTGCAACTCGTGCCCCCCGAAGGGCAGGGTGCCGATGGCAGCGATGCGCCAGAGCCACCCAGACCACCGGCCGGTCCCCGGCCGGCCCTCAAGCGCGTCAAGTAGCGCGCTCGTGCCAGTAAAATCCGCAGTTCGCCGATTTAGCTCAGTTGGTAGAGCAACCGCCTTGTAAGCGGTAGGTCATCAGTTCGAATCCGATAATCGGCACCAGATTCAATCGCTCACTTTTGTACTATTTGTACCTTGAGCCGAATTGAGTTAACCTCCCACCCCCGGCTGCGCAGATGAGCCTGGAGTGCAGGTAGCACCTGCCTCATCTTCGCAGCTGCGGCGTTGTTGTTCACCAGCAAGCACCAGTCCGTGCCATCCACGGGACCGGGTTGTACCGACGAACGCAGCGCAGCGGGAATCAGCAATTCAACCGCCTTGAGCCTTTCGCCGGAATCGCGCGCCAGCTCGGCCAGTCTTGCCAGCGTGGGCGATTCCTGGGCAGCCTGCTGCAGGCTGACCGGGTGAAGGCGGCGGTTGGTGGACATGCAGGCGTTGAGGGGAAACTGGTGCATTTCATTATCACGGATGCGTGGCTGGCGAGGAGCCGGGCCATCCACCTGAGCGGTACCCGACTCATGCTGAGTCTGGTGGCGCTGTCGCTGATGCTCATGGTGATGGCCGCGGGCCTGTACCACTGGGTTTTTCTCAAGGGCGCCCGGGAAGGTTGGCCGGTCATCGGTTCGCTGGTGCAACTCATGGTGCGCGGTGAGTTTGAGCAGCGTGACCGCTTTATGCGCGAAAACCTCGACGCCATGGCCCGCAAGCTCGGCGAGATGCAGGCCAAGCTGGTCCAGCTCGAGGCGCTGGGCGAGCGTGTGTCGGGTCTGGCCGGCGTCAACCCGAACGAGATCAAGGCCACGCCTGGCCGTGGCGGCGCACTGGTATCCGGGCGGCCCCTGACCATGGAGGAACTGCAGGCCACGCTGGCAGACCTTGAGAAGATATCGGATTCGCGCGCGGACCTGCTGACCGTGATGGAGTCGCGCCTGTTTGACCAGAAGATCCGCAAGATGATGGTGCCGACACAGCTTCCCGTGACATCGGCGAACCTGGGCTCCACATTCGGCTGGCGTATCGACCCGTTCACCGGGCGTTCGGCCCTGCACACCGGGCTGGATTTCCCGTCGGCACCCGGAACGCCCATCCATGCGGCGGCGGGCGGCGTGGTCGTGACACAGGAATACCACCAGGAATACGGCAATCTGATCGAGGTGGACCATGGCAACGACCTGATCACCCGGTACGCCCATGCCTCCCGCGTTTTCGTGAAAAAAGGCGACCTGATCAAGCGCGGCCAGATGATTGCCGAGGTGGGCACCACCGGCCGCTCAACCGGCCCTCATCTGCATTTTGAGGTGCTGGTACAGGGCGTTCCGCAAGACCCGCAGAAGTTCCTGCAGGCAGGCCAGCGGCTGCCGGGAGCCCAGGTTGCGCAGGCCGGGGTGAACGCACCTGCATCGCCGGCGCCGGGCGCCGCCGGTCGAAGGTAAAATCGCAGGCTTGGCTGGCGCCGGCGATGCTATTGCATTGCAAAGCGCCAGCCCCATTTCTTCCTGACAGACAAAGGATTGCGCTGCCCTGCTGGCCCCGGTGGGCCGGCAGGGCGGTCCTGCTTTCATGGCAACCAATTTCCTGACCAAACTATTCGGCAGTCGCAACGACCGTCTTCTCAAGCAATACCGCAAGACGGTCGACCGCATCAATGCGATGGAGCCGCAGTACGAGAAGCTGAGCGACGACGAGCTGCGCACCAAGACGGAAGAGTTCAAGACCCGCGTTGCCGGTGGTGAGGCGCTCGACACCATCCTGCCGGAGGCTTTTGCCGTGGTGCGCGAGGGTTCGAAGCGCGTCATGAAGATGCGTCACTTCGACGTGCAGTTGCTGGGGGGCATGGCCCTGCACAACGGCAAGATCTCCGAAATGCGCACCGGCGAAGGCAAGACGCTGACCGCCACGCTGCCTGTCTACCTGAATGCACTGACGGGCAAGGGCGTGCACGTTGTGACCGTGAACGACTACCTGGCAGGACGGGATGCGCGCTGGATGGGGCGGCTCTACAACTTCTTGGGCCTCACGGTGGGCATCAACCTGCCGCAGATGCCGCGCGAGGAAAAGCAGGCCGCCTACCGCGCCGACATCACGTACGGCACCAACAACGAATTCGGCTTTGACTACCTGCGCGACAACATGGTCTACGAAGTGCAGGACCGCGTGCAGCGGGGCCTGAACTACGCCATCGTGGACGAGGTGGACTCGATCCTGATTGACGAAGCCCGCACGCCGCTGATCATCAGCGGCCAGGCCGAAGACCACACCGACCTGTATATCGCCATGAACCGGGTTGTGCCACTGCTGGTGCGCCAGGAGGGCGAAGCCGACCCGCGAACCGGTGAGGGCATCATCAAGCCCGGCGACTTCACGCTCGACGAGAAGTCGCACCAGGTGTTCCTGACCGAGCAGGGGCACGAGAACGCCGAACGCATCCTGTTCAACCTGGGCCTGATCGCCGAAGGCGCCTCGCTGTACGACCCGGCCAACATTTCGTTGATGCACCACCTGTACGCGGCGCTGCGTGCCAACCACCTGTACCACCGCGACCAGCATTACGTGGTGCAGGGCGGCGAAGTGGTGATCGTCGACGAGTTCACCGGCCGCCTGATGTCAGGCCGCCGCTGGAGCGACGGCCTGCACCAGGCCGTCGAAGCCAAGGAGGGCGTGGCCATCCAGCCCGAGAACCAGACGCTGGCTTCCATCACGTTCCAGAACTACTTCCGCCTGTACGGCAAGCTCGCGGGCATGACCGGCACGGCCGACACAGAAGCCTACGAGTTCCAGGAAATCTACGGTCTCGAGACCACGGTCATTCCACCCAACCGGCCCAGCCGTCGCGACGACCAGCTCGACCGCGTCTACAAGACCACGCGCGAGAAGTACGAAGCCGCCATCAAGGACATTCGCGAGTGTTACGAACGCGGCCAGCCCGTACTGGTGGGAACGACCTCGATTGAAAACTCCGAAATCATCGACCAGCTGCTGAACAAGGAAAACCTGCCGCACCAGGTGCTCAACGCCAAGCAGCATGCGCGCGAGGCCGATATCGTGGCCCAGGCCGGGCGGCCCAAGATGATCACGATCGCGACCAACATGGCGGGACGCGGGACGGACATCGTGCTCGGCGGCAACGTCGAAAAGCTGATCGAGGCGGTGGAGGCGGACGAGTCGTTGGACGCCGCCGCCCGGCAGGCGCGTATCGCCCAGCTCCGCGAGGAATGGGTCCGGGACCACGAATTTGTGAAGGCACAAGGTGGCTTGCGCATCATTGCCACCGAGCGCCACGAGTCACGCCGCATCGACAACCAGCTGCGAGGCCGTTCCGGTCGCCAGGGTGACCCGGGCTCGTCGCGCTTCTACCTGAGCCTGGACGACCCGCTGATGCGCATTTTTGCCGGCGACCGCGTCCGGGCCATCATGGAGCGCCTCAAGATGCCGGACGGCGAGGCCATTGAAGCCGGCATCGTCACGCGCAGCATCGAGAGCGCACAGCGCAAGGTCGAAGCCCGCAACTTTGACATCCGCAAGCAGCTGCTGGAGTACGACGACGTCAGCAATGACCAGCGCAAGGTGATCTACCAGCAACGCAACGACATTCTTGATGCCACCGAACTCGGAGCCCAGATTGCATCACTGAGGGAAGGTTGCTTTACCGACCTGGTGCGCCAGTACGTGCCGGCAGAATCGATCGAGGAGCAGTGGGATCTGGCGGGCCTGGAGCAGGCCCTGCGGGATGAATGGCAGCTCGATCTGTCGCTGGCCAAGGATGTGCAGGACGCGACGGCCATCACGGACGAAGACATCCTCGAGAAGGTGCTGAAGGCGGCCCATGCCGCGTTTGATGCCAAGGTTGCGCAGGTGGGCGGCGAACAGTTCACCCAGTTTGAACGTATGGTGCTGCTGCAGAGCATTGACACCCACTGGCGCGAGCATCTGTCGGCGCTGGACTACCTGCGCCAGGGCATCCACCTGCGTGGTTACGCCCAGAAGCAGCCCAAGCAGGAGTACAAGCGGGAGGCCTTTGAACTGTTCGGCCAGCTGCTGGACTCGGTCAAGAACGACGTGACCAAGGTCCTCATGACGGTACGTGTTCAGTCCAGCGACGAAATCGGCGAAGCGGCCCAGGCGCTGGAAAGCCAGGCCGAGAACATCGCCAACGTGACGTACAGCGCACCCACTGAAACGGGCGAGGTCGAGACCACCGTGGACGAAGCGACCTTGCGCCGCCAGACCGAGGCTGACGCCTTGCCGCGCGTCGGGCGCAATGACCCCTGCCCCTGCGGCAGCGGCAAGAAGTACAAGCACTGCCACGGCAAGCTGGCCTGAGCGCGGACGGCCTAATGAATTAGGCTTCATCGCTTACATCTGCTATCACGGCAGACCATCTGGATACAGTACCCCCCTGTCAAAGTTGACAGGGGGGTACGCACGAAGCTTTCTGTTTCGAACTTCAATGAATGCACCAATCTTTTACGAGGTGCATCATGGAAGTCGTTGAAAAATCAGTCAGCATCCCCTCCGTCAATCCGGCACTCGGTGCCAACCTGCAGCGCAGGCTGGCAGCGTTCGCCCCACGGTTCACGGAGGAATGGGGTGGCAAGTTTGTCACACATGGCCGGCGGGCTGGCCCCAACGCGGTCCGGCTTGACGGCAATGACTACCTCGCTATCACGGGCCATCCTGCCATCGTGCAGGCACAACTCGACTCGCTGCGGCATGACCGCGAATTCGTGATCCAGTCTGGCGTGTTCCATCTGGACGGACATCCGGCCGGTCAGCTGGAGCATGCGATTGCCCACTGGATCGGCAAGGACGACGGCTACATTTGCCAGTCGGGCTACACGGCCAACCTGGGCCTGCTGCAGGTGGCGGCCGATCCGCAGACGCCGGTCTACATGGACATGCTGGCGCACATGTCGCTGTGGGAAGGCGCGCGCGCCTCGGGCGCACCCGTCCACCCCTTTCGCCACAACGATCCCGCCCACCTGGCCAAGATGGCAGCGCGTCACGGGCCCGGCCTGGTGGTGGTGGACTCGGTGTACAGCACCACCGGTGCGCTGTGCCCGCTCACCGCCATCGTGGAGACGGCCGAGCAGCATGGCTGCATGATCCTGGTGGACGAGTCGCACTCGCTTGGCACGCACGGACCGCGTGGCGCCGGTCTTTGTGCCGAGCTGGGCCTGACGCACCGGGTGCACTTCATCACGGCCAGCCTGGCCAAGGCCTTTGCCGGGCGGGCCGGCTTCTTCACGGCACCGCCCGAGTTGCGCCACTACCTCATGTGCCACAGCTTTCCCGGCATCTTCAGCTCTGCCTTGCTGCCGCATGAAATTGCAGGGCTGGCAGCCACACTGGATGTCATCAAGCGCAGCGACGATGCCCGCGCCAAGCTGCATGCGAATACCCGGCGCCTGCGCCGCAGCCTCGCTGAGCGGGGCTACCCCATCCACCAGGGCAGCGAACAGATCATCTCGCTGGAGGTCGGCACTGAATCCGACACCCTGGCGCTGCGCGATGCGCTGGAAGCCCGGGGTGTATTTGGCGCGGTGTTCTGCGCGCCGGCGACCAGCCGCAACCGCGCCATGGTTCGACTGACGCTCAACGCCGCGCTCACAGACGCCGAAATGTCCCATGTGGAGACCGTGACCGCCGAGCTGGCCCCGACGGTCAGGCCATGGGACTGGCCCATTGCCCGGCGGTCGCCCGTGACGGTGCTGGCCTAGTCGATCACGCGACGGCGCTCCTGACGGGCCAGCCAGCTTGAGTAGCTGTTGGCCGGATCCGGGCAGTAGCGGGCCGGCACGGTAAAAAGTGCGCCCAGCAAATGAGCATCACGCCCGATGGCGAACGCGGGGTTGAGCTCGGGTGGTGCGCCGTGGCCCAGTGCCTGCCGCAACTCGATGTCGATCAGCTTGCGTCCCTCGCGGATATCCTCGAGGGCCGCCGCGCCAATGCCTTCGGCTTCGGCAAGTTCCGCCAGGTCGCGCAGCCCGCCGGTTGGCTCCAGCTGCAGCCAGCTCACATGACCGGCGGCGTCCATCCCAAGCACGCCAAATGGATCGCCGATCACCAGGTACTCCACCCAGCGCTTGTTGGCAAAGTCGGCGAGGTCGCGGCCGACCGATGGTACGCGCAGCAGCGCGTTCTGCTCGGGCGTCAGGGTGGCGCGCCAGATCTGGGCGTGGCGCGGATCGGGTGCCAGCAACAGGTGCTGCACGGCCTCAATCAGCCGGTGCGATATGTCGGGGGTCTGCTTCGCGATGAACTGGTCAATCAGGCCGCGGTTGAACGCGCTGACCGCAATCTGCTCGTCTGCCTGCCCCGTGAGCAACACGCGCGAGCCGGGCCAGTCCACCAGCTCGGCCAGCGTCTGGAGGCCGTCCATGGCGGGCATGGAGTAGTCCACCACGCAGATGCGCGTCAGTGCGTGGCGTTCCGTGTACTTGGACCAGTAGGCCAGCGCCTGGGGAATCAGGGGTTTGCCTTCGCGCCAGTGGTCCACCAGCTGCTGCTGGTTCCAGGCGTCGGCTTCCCAGAACGGTGGCTCCTGCTGGAGGTAATTGATGCAGTCGTTCGGACGCAGGAACAGCTTCACGTGCCAGTGCCTCGGCAGCACCAGCGCCAGCATTTCAAGGTAGTCGGGGTCATCGTCGAGAAAGACGATGGTGCCGGGGCGTTGGAACAGGGAAAAGCTCATGTCAAAGCCATTGTGCTAGTCCAGCAGCGGCAGTTCAATTGTGAATATCGCACCGCGCGCGGGCTCGGATTTCACCCGGATGACGCCGTTGGCGCCCTGGATCACCCGCTTGCAGAAGGCCAGCCCCAGCCCGTGGCCGGTGCCGCGGTCCGTGGAGAAAAACGGCTCGAAGATGCGCTGCTGGAGATCCGGCTCGATGCCGACCCCCCGGTCGGTCAGCACAATCCGCCCACGCCCGTGCAGCGTACCCACCTCAATCAACAGGTCACCGGCCTTGGGTGCGGTGCTGGCCGCAGCCAGCGAGCGCAGCGCGTTCTTCACGAGGTTGTCGATGACCTGCGAGAACAGCGCCCGGGACCCTTCAAAGCGGAAATCACGCCGGACATGCAGGGTCACGCAGTCGCGCTCGCGGCTGTTGCGGTAAGGGTAGTCGGCCAGCACCTCGCGCACCAGGTCGCCCGCACCAATCGCCTCCTTGTGTTGCGGCAGTCGCAGCAGGCGGGCGTTGGCGATCTGGGTGTCGATCTGGTGGTTCATGTTGCGCACCAGCGTGTTCAGGCGCGCTGCCAGCTGGTCCAGCCGCTGGGCCGATTCTTCGGGCACCTGGGGCGACTCGTTCTTCACCGCGTCGCCGATCAGCGACATGGTGGCCAGCGGCGTGCGCAGCTCGTGCGCCATGATGCCCATGGTCGTCAGGGTGTGGTTGACCTGCTCGCGTCGCAGGTTGGACGACGACAGGCCCAGCGCCAGTGCCATGTACCAGCTGAATCCCATCACGATGGCGTTGGTGGCGACCAGCTCAAGCGGCATCGGCGGCAAGACCGGCCCGAACGCGCGGAACGCCAGCCAGGCCACTGCACCGCCCGAGACCGAACCCAGCGTGGCAATACGCCAGTCGGTCAGGTGGTAATAGATCAGGAACATGGCGCTCATGCTTGCCAGCCAGACCGCGTTGCCACCGTTGCACAGGTACATCCAAGAGAAGAACACCGGCAGCGTGATCCAGAAGATCAGTGTGAACAGCACGGCCGAACGCTTGCTCGGCGGGTTGCTGCTGAATGGCTGGTACAGCAGCAGGAACAGGCCCATGGCACCCATCAGCAGGCGCAGGCCCGCGTGCTCATAGGGCTGGGGCAACAGCTTGGCCCAGAAGAGGTAGAACAGCGGGTGCCCCACCGTGGTGGACAGGCCGAGCGCCCGGATGCGCCAGCGCGACGGATGCAGGATGGGCTCGATCAGCGGCCGCACCAGCTCGTTGGTCACGGCGGCACGCAAGGCTCCCGCCGCCCGTCCGCGCAGGCGGCGTGCCGACGAGAGCATGTCAGGCCCTTGCATGGGAACGGTGGTGGTGCGCTTGTTCACAGTCAATGATGATATTGTCACAGCCTGTCGTGAAACCGGACGAACTACTTGAGCGGTGTACCTGTTAACTTTGACAGCGTGAGCCTTGACGGCATGCTCAGTGACTGGGTCTGCGCACTGCGGGAGTACTCGGTGGCGGCCGTGGTGGTGCTTGGCCCGGACCCGTTCGGGACGGTGGAGGACCGGCAGGTCCTGGCTGTGCATCCGCCTGTCATTGCCGATGCGGCCAACGCGCTGGCTGAAAGCCGCGATTTTGGCGCGCCCTGGCGCGAGTCCGACGCGCCGCTGGTGGCCTGGCAGCACATCGCCAAGTCCGACCACCTGAGCGCGGGGCGCTGGCGGCTGCTGGCCCTGGCGCACGGCTTCCAGACCGTGATCCGGGTCGAGTTTTCGCTGCCGGCCGGGCGGGCCTTCGAGTGTTTCATGTTCAGCCCGCGCGAGCTGAATGACCGCGCCGAGGCTGCCTCCCTGGTGTGGTCGGCGCTCAACATCTGGCCGCTGGTCAAACGTTCGATTGCCCAGGCGCGTTCGACCTTGAGTCCGCGCGAGCGCGAATGTCTGGTCCTGGCCTTCGAGGGCCTGACCGCGCGCGAAACCGCCGCACGGCTCAACTGCAGCGACCGCACGGTGAACTACCACATCGCCAACGCCATGAACAAGCTCAAGGTGGACAACAAGATGGCTGCCATCCAGCGAGCCTGCTGGGTCGGCGCCATCTGAACCACCGAAGGTTTATATTGGGGGTGAGGCAGCCCTGCTGCGCAGCCCGATTCCCCATGAACGACCACGACCGCACTGCTTCCCTGATGTCACCTGCCAAGCTGGCCCGCATGCGGCCCAAGGCGGCGGCGTCGCCGGGCGCCTGGCTCGACCAGATGGCGGCCGATGTGGGCCTGCTGCAGGTGGACAACCTGGTCGGCGTCCAGCGCGCGCTGGAGTCGCAAGCCGGGGGGCGCGATCTGGCCACAGTGCGTGGCGCGCTGGAAGCCTTGCAGACGGTACAGCAGCAGCTTGACTTCAGCCTGCTGCAGACACGCGGCTGGTGGGCCCGCACGACCGGCAAGGCCCGCAGCGCCGGCGCGGAATTTGCCGCGCAGGTGGAGCAGATCACCGAAGCCACCCGGGCCCTTGGCACGCTGGCCAGCCTGCTGCAAAAGAGCCAGCCCGGCGAATCCGCAGTGACGGAGCGGACGCTGGTGGACATGGAGGTGGAATACCGCGCGCTGGACCAGCTGGTCGAGCAGGGTGCCAAGTGGTTGCAGGACATGCGCACCCAGCTCCAGCAGCGCCATGCGGCCGCAGCAGCCGACCCGGCCGCACAGCAGCAGGTGCGCGAGGATGCAGCGCGCTGTGAAATTCTGGTGACGCGACTCAAGGCCTTGCGTGCCATCAGTGCCATGGCCCGCGCAACGCTGAACCAGACCCGTGAAGTGCTGGCGCTGCGTGCTGCGCTGGCGCTGCACCTTTCGCAGGCCATGCCCGCCACGTTCCGGGGCTGGAGCACACGCCTGACGGCGCTGGCAAACGCGGCCGCTGACGTGGCAGGGGGCCCGGAACTCAGCGTGGAAGCGCCAATGGAAATTCACCAGCAGATGCAGCAGCAGACTGCGGATGCGGTGGCACGCAGTGCCCAGCTGCTGGCCCTGGAGCAGGCCCTGGCCACCTCGCTGGGCTCGCTGGGCCGCATGCTGGCCGACGCGCGCGGGGCATGACCATGGCCTTTCTGGCGATCGACGTGGGCAACACGCGTCTGAAATGGGCGCACTATGCGTCGCCCCGGGCAGGCCAGGCACCGCTGGCGCAGGGGGCCGAGTTCCTGGAGAACATCGAAAAGCTGGCGGACGGGCCCTGGGCCGGCCTGCCGCCACCGCAGCGCATGCTCGGCTGCATCGTGGCGGGCGACGCCGTGAAGCGCCGGGTGGAAGAGCAGATGGAGTTGTGGGACGTGGCCCCCCAATGGGTGGTCTCCAGCGCGGCAGAGGCCGGGCTGACCAACGGCTACGACCACCCGACCCGGCTGGGCAGCGACCGCTGGGTGGCCATGATTGGTGCCTGGCACCGCGTGCTGGCGCGGGAGTCCGCACGCCCGCTGGTGGTGGTGATGGTCGGGACTGCGGTGACGGTGGAAGCGATTGACGCCAGCGGCCGGTTTCTGGGTGGGCTGATCCTGCCCGGGCACGGCATCATGCTGCGCGCGCTCGAATCCGGCACCGCCGGCCTGCATGTCCCCACCGGCGAAGTGCGCGAGTTTCCCACCAACACCAGCGATGCGCTCACCAGTGGCGGCACCTATGCCATTGCCGGCGCGGTGGAACGCATGGTCCAGCATGTGCGACGGCACTGCGGCGCCGAGCCGGCCTGCATCATGACCGGTGGCGCCGGCTGGAAGATGGCGCCCAGCATGTCGGTGCAGTTCGAGCTGGTCGACAGCCTGATCTTTGACGGCCTGCTCGAAATCGCCCAACGCCGCTTCACGGAATGATCCGCCAGGGCGCTATGAAATTCATAGCGCCCCACGCAAGGCTGGCGCGGGCTGCAGCCGATTTTTCTATTGGCTGAGGCCATCCACGGCCTGGAACATCGACTGCCGGGCCTGGCTGACGATCTGGCCCTTCCAGCTGTCGGTGTCGGTGTAGAAGGCGTCCAGCATCTGCTGGCGGATCTGCCGGGCCAGCGCGGCAGGGGCGTCGGGGTGCAGGTTCAGCCAGTGCTCGGCGCGCAGAGCCTGCATCACGTCCAGCACCGGCACGGTGCCGTATTCCATGGCGATGCCGGTGTATTCGGCCTGCGGGCATTCGTCGTAGACCGAGGTCCACATCAGGCCTGTCAGGAACGCGGAACTCGACGAACCGTCGTAGATGGAAGTGACGTGCGTGGCGCCGCCGCCGCCCCACCAGGCACGGGCGCGCTGCACGGCGGTGGGATCGTCGCGGCCGGCGTAGATGCGTTCGCCATGCCCGTTCGGGCCCAGGCCGGTGTGCAGGTCAATCCAGGCAATGCGACGGGCAGCGCCGCCGTGGTGGCGCAGCACGCCGCGCAGCGTCTGGTTGCTCCAGGTCGGCGCGGTGCCGCCGAAGAACAGGCCGTCCGAGAACTCATGCTGGCCACCCGAGATGGCGGCCTGGTACGCCGGCTGGCCGCGCTCGGCAATGTAGGCGTTGATGGCGGCCACGTTGTCGGGCGTGGGCGGCCATTCGGGCGGCAGCAGCAGCGGGTGCAGTTCACGGTAGGCGGCATTCACCGGCAGCGGCCGGCTGAAGTCGTGAAAGTTGCGGTTCAGGTCCACGTTCTCGTGGGTGGCGCGGCGGATGTGCGAGAAGCCATAGGGGTTGAGCGCGTGGATGTAGACCACCGCCACACCCTGGTCGCGCGCCTTGGCACGCCATTCGGCGTCGTGCAGGGCAAACACCTGCACACCGGTGCCGCAGTAACCTTCGGCGCCATGGCAGGCGCTGGAGACCAGCAGCACGGCCTGCGCGTCGGCGGGGCCGTCGCGGGCCACGTCCATGGCCAGGGTTTCGCCGTCGCGCCCCTTCAGCGGGTGCACATGGGACTCCACCGCCAGACCGGCCGTGGCCGCAGCCTCCAGGAACTTGACGCGGGCTTCGGCGTAAGTGGCCGAAAACGCCTGGGTGACTTCCATCATGCCGGCTCTCCCGCCAGCCATTCCTCGGCCAGGCGCACCCAGTAGGTGGCGCCCAGCGGGATCAGGTCGTCGTTGAAGTCGTAGCTCGGGTTGTGCAGCATGCAGGGGCCACCGCCGTGGCCCATCTCGCGGTGTGCGCCATCGCCATTGGCGATGAAGCAGTAGGCGCCAGGTTTGGCCTGCAGCATGAAGGCGAAGTCTTCCGCCCCCATGGTGGGTTCCTGCGCTTCCACATTGGCTTCGCCGACGATGGAGGCCATCACGCGCTGCGCAAACGCGGCTTCGCGGGCATGGTTGATGGTGGGCGGATAGTTGCGCACGAATTCGAACTCGCACTGCGCGTCGTGGGCCGCGCACACATGCTGCGCGACCTGCTGCATGCGCTTTTCAATCATGTCCAGCACGTCCAGCGTGAAGGTGCGCACTGTGCCCTGCAACTCGCAGCTGTCGGGCACCACGTTGGTGGCTTCACCGGCGTGGATCATGGTCACGCTGATGACGCCCGCGTCAATCGGCTTTTTGTTGCGGCTGATGATGGTCTGGAACGCCTGCACCATCTGGCAGGCCACCGGCACCGGGTCGATGCCGTTGTGCGGCAGCGCGGCGTGGCTGCCCTTGCCGCGAATGGTGATCTTGAACTCGTTGCTCGACGCCATCACCGGCCCCGGGCTCACCGCAAACTTGCCCACCTGGGCGCCGGGCCAGTTGTGCATGCCAAACACGGCTTCCATGGGGAACTGCTCGAACAGCCCGTCGGCGATCATTTCGCGCGCGCCGCCACCGCCTTCTTCCGCCGGCTGGAAAATCAGGTAGACCGTGCCATCAAAGTTGCGGTTTCTGGCAAAGTGCTGCGCCGCCGCCAGCAGCATGGCGGTGTGGCCGTCATGGCCACAGGCGTGCATCTTGCCGGCATGCTTGCTGGCGTGCGCGAAGCTGTTGAACTCCTGCATCGGCAGGGCGTCCATGTCGGCGCGCAGGCCGATGGCACGGCTGGAGGTGCCGTTCTTCACGATGCCGACCACGCCGGTCTTGCCCAGGCCGCGGTGGATGGGAATGCCCCATTCGGTGAGCTTGTTTGCCACCACGTCGGCGGTGCGAACCTCTTCAAAACACAGTTCGGGATGCGCGTGAATGTCGCGCCGGATGGCTGTAATGCCCGCAGCCTGGGTCACAAGGGAGTCGATGATCTTCATGCGCTGAGTCTACCG
>JAXMEQ010000005.1:0-313077 GCA_046348225.1 Ramlibacter sp. | reverse complement strand
ACAGGCGGCGGCCTCGATCAGGTTCTGCCCGCCCAGCGGCGCAAAGCTGCCGCCCAGCAGCGCCACATGCGCGAGGCCGTAGTACAGCGCCATCTCGCCCAGTGAGTCGCCGAGCCAGACGTCGGCCGGCGCCGGCGCGTCGGCCCAGGCGCTGCGGCGCGACAGGCTGAAGCCCTGCGCCTGCACCAGCGCCGCCACTTCATCAAAACGCTGTGGGTGGCGCGGCACGATGAGCCACTGCACGGCCCGGGCATCCACTTCACCTGCTATTGTTTTAATAGCACCTTGCGCAGTTTCCACGCGGGTTGCAGGCCATTTTTGCTTGAGGACTGAGAGGAATTCAGCCTCTTCGCCTTCGCGCGAGCTGGCGAACACCACCACCGGCCGGCCACCGGCAGCACGCCAGGCGCGGCCCTGTGCCAGTTGCGCGGCGTCCGGCGTGGCATCGAATTTGAGGTTGCCGAACACGCCCTGCACCGGGGCGCCCAGTTCGCGCAGCCGCTGGGCGTCGGCCTGGGTCTGGGCCCACACCGCCGTCAGGCCGGCATAGGCAGGGCGCGACAGCGGCGCCAGCCGCAGCGACTGGCGCAGCGACTTGTCGCTCAGCCGCGCATTGGCCAGCACCAGCGGCACGCCATGGGCCCGGCACTGCGCCACCAGGTTGGGCCAGACCTCGGTTTCCATCAACACGCCCAGGCGCGGGCGGAATTGCCGCAGAAAGCGCTGCACCGCGCCCGGTGTGTCCCAGGGCAGCCAGGCCTGCACATCGCCGGGGCGCAGCAGGCGCTCGCCTTCGGCGCGGCCCGTGGCGGTGCCATGCGTGAGCAGCACGCGCAGGCCTGGCTCGCGCGCACGCCATTCGTCCAGCAGGATGGCGGCGGCCCGCGTCTCGCCCAGCGACACGGCGTGCAGCCACACCAGCCCCTGCGGCGCTTCGGCGCTGTAGCGGCCAAAGCGCTCTTCCACCGCCACCCGGTAGCCCGGCTCGGCCTGGCCCCGGCGCGCCAGCTTGCGGCGCAGAAACGGCTGGGCCAGCCACATCAGAGACGAATAGAGCGCACGGATCATGGCGCGCTCACCTGCTGCCAGGCCTGCCAGACCGCGTCAACCGACGGTGCGGGTTGGGCGAATACGCTGCGCTGCCGGCCGCTGTCATGCGGCCCGGTGCGCCAGGCGGTGTCGAAGTTGTAGAGCTGCACATGGGGCCGATCCAGCGCCACTGCAATGTGGCTCAAGCCGCTGTCCACACCCACCACACCCGTGCAGGCGGCCAGCCGGTCGGTCAGCGCGCCCAGGTCGAGCCGGGGCCAGACCTCGGCCTGCGGGCCCAGCGCGGCGGCCAGCCGCTCGCTGCGCGCGCGCTCGGCCTCGCTGCCGTGCGGCAGGCCGATGCGGTGGCCGGCGGCGATGAGCCGCTGGCCCAGCGCGAGCCAGTGCGCCTCGGGCCAGCACTTGTCGTCGCGCGAGGTTCCATGCACAAACGCTATGATTTTTGTAGCGGCCTGCGCAGGTTCGGTGCGGGCTGCAAGCCCAAACTGCTCCCATTCAGGAACGGTGTAGCCAAGGGCCTGTGCACACAGCAGGCGCGACCGCGCCACCGCGTGGCTGTGTGGTGGCACCGGCACCGCCACATCGGCCACCCAGCGCGTGGGCCGCTCGTAGCTGGAGCCGTCGGTCTGGTTGGCCAGCGCGTAGCGGCGGCCACCGGGCGCCAGCCGCGCCATCCAGGCCACCAGGGCCGACTTGGTCAGGCCTTGCAGGTCGATCACCGCGTCATAGGCCTCGGCCTGCAGTTCCATGCGGAAGGCCGTCCAGGCAGCGCGCGTTTCCGCCGACAGCGGCGCTTTGCGCCAGCGCCGCAGCTCGCAGGCCACCACGCGGCGCACGCCCGCGCAGCGCTGCACCAGCGGCGCAAAGCCGCGCTCCACCACCCAGTCGATCTGCGCCGTGGGGTGGGCGGCGCGGATGTCCTGCACGGCCGGCATGGCGTGCACCACATCGCCAAGCGACGAGAGCTTGACGATAAGCACTTTCAAACGCGGGCTCCGCTCAATGCGCGGCCTGCTCGAACGCAGCCCCGGGCTTGACGGTGTGCAGCAGCGCCACCATGCGCGCCTGGATGCGCGCCAGCGCCTCGGGTGTGTGGCCTTCAAAACGCAGCACCAGCACCGGCGTGGTGTTGGAGGCGCGGATCAGCCCGAAGCCGTCGGACCAGTCCACCCGCAGGCCGTCGATGGTGCAGACCTCGGCCGCCGCCTCGAACGTTGCCGCGGCCACCAGCTGCGCCACCAGCGCGTGGGGCTCGCCCTCGGCACACTTCACGTTCAGCTCCGGCGTCGAGAAGCTGGTGGGCAGTGCGTTCAGCACCGCACTGGCGTCCGGGTGGCGCGACAGGATTTCCAGCAGCCGCGCGCCGGCGTAGGTGCCGTCGTCAAAGCCGAACCAGCGCTCCTTGAAAAAGATGTGGCCGCTCATCTCGCCGCCCAGCGGCGACTGCAGTTCCTTCATCTTCGCCTTGATGAGGGAGTGGCCAGTCTTGTACATCAGCGGCGTGCCGCCCGCGGCGCGGATGGCGGGCGCCAGGCGCTGCGAGCACTTCACGTCAAACACGATGGTGCCGCCCGGCGCGCGGCCCAGCACGTCCTGCGCGAACAGCATCATCTGCCGGTCGGGGTAGATGGTCTGGCCGTCCTTGGTGACGATGCCCAGCCGGTCGCCGTCGCCATCAAATGCCAGGCCCAGCTCAGCGTCCGTCGTCTGCAGCACGCGCACCAGGTCCTGCAGGTTTTCGGGCTTGCTCGGGTCGGGGTGGTGGTTGGGGAAGTTACCGTCCACCGCGCTGAACAGCTCGGTCACATCGCAGCCCAGCGCGCGGAAGATGCCGGGCGCCGAAGCGCCGGCCACACCATTGCCGCAGTCCACCGCAATCTTCAGCGGCCGCGCAAGCTTCACGTCGCCCACGATGCGGTCGCGGTACGGCGCCAGCAGGTTCACCAGCCGCACCGTGCCATGGCGTGCCGCAGGCGCCCACTGGCCGGCTTCCATCAGGCGTCGCAGGGCCTGGATCTCGTCGCCATAAATGGCGCGACCGGCCATCACCATCTTTAAGCCGTTGTAGTCACGCGGGTTGTGGCTGCCCGTCACCTGGATGCCGCTGCTGCACAGCGTGCTGGCCGCAAAGTACAGCAGCGGCGTGGTGACCATGCCGATGTCGATCACGTCCACGCCGGCCGCCTGCAGGCCCCGGATGAGCGCAGCGCTCAGGGCCGGGCCGCTCAGGCGCCCGTCGCGGCCCACGGCCACGGTGCGCTCGCCCTCGCCCAGCGCCACCTGGCCAAAGGCCCGGCCCAGCGCGTAGGCTACCTCGTCGGTGAGGGTGGCGGGCACCACGCCACGTATGTCGTAGGCTTTGAAAATCGAGGGGGAGAGCTGCATGGGGAGGGAGCCGATCACGAGCAGGAGGGACGCGCGATTGTAGGCCGCAGCCCTTCGACACCCGCCGCCGGCCCGGCCCCGGCCTCATGTCCGGAAACGGCCAGTCGGCAACCGGCCGCTGCGTATCATTGGCCGCATGAGCACCGAGCCCGCCAGCCTGCAACCCGACGCCTGCTACCTGGCGCTGAAGGCCCGCGACGCGCGCTTTGACGGCGCCTTCTTCACCGGCGTCACCTCCACCGGCATTTACTGCCGGCCGGTGTGCAGGGTGCGCACACCGCGGCGCGAGAACTGCCGCTTCTTTGGCCTGGCCGCGCAGGCCGAAAGCGCGGGCTTCCGCCCCTGCCTGCGCTGCCGCCCGGAGCTGGCGCCGGGCGCAGTGGCCTGGTCGATCCAGGACGCCAGCGCCATCCTCGCGCGCCAGGCGGCCCGTCTGCTGGACGAGCCGGAAGCCTGGGCCGATGCCGCGCCGTCGGTCGATCAGCTGGCCGCGCGCCTGGGCGTGAGCGACCGCCATGTGCGCCGCATTTTCGAGGCGCAGTTTGGCGTGTCACCCCTGCAGTACCTGCAGACGCGGCGCCTGCTCACGGCCAAGCAGCTGCTGGCCGACACCGACTTGCCCGTGACCCAGGTGGCACTGATCAGCGGCTTTGCGAGCGTGCGGCGCTTCAACGCGGCATTTGTGGCGCACTACGGACTCAACCCGACCCAGCTGCGGCGCGCGGGCGCGGCCGGCACGGATGGCCAGGGCACCCTGGTGCGGCTGGGTTACCGGCCGCCGTACGACGTGCCAGCCATGCTGGACTTCTTCCGGAAGCGGCTCATAGATGCTATTGAATTTGTAGCGCCTCACGCAGCACCCATGCGGCTTGGGCGCACTTTTCGCATCGAGTCCGGCGGCCAAACCCACACCGGCTGGCTGGTGGGCGAGTTTGACGAAGCCCACAGCCAGGTGGTGCTGCGGGTGAGCGAGTCGCTGCGCGAGGTGCTGCCGCTGGTGATCCGCCGGCTGCGGGCAGCGCTGGACCTCGACGCCGACCCGCAGGCCATCAACACGGTGCTGCACAGCGCGTTTCCGCAAGGCGACGGGCTGCGCGTGCCCGGTGCGCTGGACGGCTACGAGCTGGCGGTGCGCGCCGTGCTGGGCCAGCAGATCACGGTGGCGGCCGCGCGCACGCTGGCGCAGCGGCTGGTGGACCGGTTTGGCGAACGCATTGAAACGCCCTTCCCCGAGCTCACGCGCCTGTTCCCCGCGCCGGCCGTGCTGGCCCAGACCGACGGCGATGCCCTCGGGCAGCTCGGAATCGTGAAGCAGCGGCAGGCCGCCATCGTGGGCATTGCCCGCGCGGTGGCGGACAAGCGCATCGCGCTGCACGGCGGCGCGGACGTGGCTGCGACCGTGGCCGCGCTGAAGGAACTGCCCGGCATTGGCGACTGGACAGCGCAATATATCGCCATGCGTGCGCTGCGCTGGCCGGACGCCTTTCCAGCAGGCGACGTGGCGCTGCACAAGGCGCTGGGCGTGCAGCAGGACAAACACCCGGCCCGCGCGGCCGAGGCGGCGTCGCAGGCCTGGAAGCCCTGGCGCAGCTACGCCGTGATCCGCGCCTGGGCCAGCATGAATTGAGGAGCCTTGCATGAAGTTCGACCCGACCATCGTTCAAACCCGTTACGCCAGCCCGCTGGGGCCGATGATCGTGGCCGCCACCGCGCACGGCCTCGCGGGGCTGTGGTTTGAGGGCCAGAAGCACCTGCCCGACACCCGCACCTGGCCGCAGCAGCCCGGCCACCCGGTGCTGCGCCAGGCAGTGTCACAGCTGGCGGAATACTTCGCCGGCCATCGCACACGCTTTGACCTGCCGCTGGACCTGCAAGGCGGCACCGCCTTCCAGCGAGCCGTGTGGACGGCGCTGCTCGGCATCCCCGCCGGGCAGACGGTGAGCTACGGCGCCATCAGCCAGCGCATCGGCAAACCCGCTGCGGTACGCGCCGTGGGCGCGGCCGTGGGCCGCAACCCGGTGAGCGTGGTGGTGCCCTGCCACCGCGTGCTGGGAGGCGACGGCGCCCTCACCGGCTACGCGGGCGGGCTGGAACGCAAGACGGCCTTGCTGCGGCTGGAAGGCGTGTTGCCTTGAGTACGGTGCTGGGCACTGACGCCGCGACACGGCTGCGCCGGCAGTCGCTGTCGGACTTCGTGACGCTGTCGGCCCTGTGGGGTTCGTCGTTCCTGTTCATGCGCCTTGCCGCCGACGAACTGGGGGCGCTGCCCACCGCCGGGTTGCGCGTGGGGCTGGCGGCGCTGTTCCTGTTGCCCATCCTGCTGTGGCGCGGCCAGTGGCCGGCGCTGCGCGCGCATTACCGGCCCATCCTGTTCGTGGGCCTGCTCAATTCAGGCATTCCGTTTGCGCTGCTGTCCTGGGCGGTGCTGTCCATCACCACCGGCCTGGCCTCCATCCTGAACGCCACCGTGCCGCTGTTTGGCGCACTGGTGGCCTGGGCCTGGCTCAAGGACAAGCCCACCGGCTCGCGCCTGCTGGGGCTGGCCATCGGTTTCATCGGCGTGGCGCTGCTGGCCTGGGGCAAGGCCAGCTTCAAGCCCGGCGGCACCGGTTGGGCGGTGCTGGCCTGTCTGCTGGCCACGCTGTGCTACGGCATTGCGGCCAGCTTCACCAAGCGCTATCTCACCGGTGTGAACCCGCTGGCCACCGCCACCGGCAGCCAGATTGGTGCCACGCTGGGCCTGGCCCTGCCCACACTGTGGCTGTGGCCGGCCCAGATGCCCGGCCCGCGTGCCTGGGGCGCCATCGTGGCGCTGGCCTTGCTGTGCACCGCCATCGCCTACATCCTGTACTTCCGCCTGATAGAATCGGCCGGCCCCGCCCGCGCCCTGGCCGTGACCTTTCTGGTGCCGGTGTTCGCGCTGGCCTACGGCGCCGTGGCCTTGGGCGAAGCCATCACGCTGTGGATGGTGGGCTGCGGGGTGGTGATCGTGCTCGGCACGGCGCTGGCGACCGGGCTGCTGCGGCTGCCCGGCCCGCGGGGCTGAGACGGCGGCGGCCGCGTCAGCCCATGGCGCTGAGCATGCCCAGCGCCATGCCGCCGGCGCCAATGCCGGCCAGCAGCTTCGCGTCACGCAGATTGTCGCGCCGGCGCTCGAACCAGGCGCAGTAGAAAAAAATGGCGGCCAGCGCCAGCAGGGGCAAGGCGATTTCAAGCATGGGTAACCTCAGTCAAAAATTTCAGACAGCCACGACTTGCGGCGGTACTTGTCGTGGCGCCGGCCCTGGTGGTAGTCGGAGTCCACAAAGTCGGGTTGGCGCGGCGCTGGCGCCGCCGCTTGCGCCGCCGCCGGCGGCGTCCCGGCGCGCTCGATGAGCTTGTCCAGCTCGCCGCGGTCCAGCCAGACGCCGCGGCAGGCAGGGCAGTAGTCAATCTCCACACCCTGGCGTTCGGTCATCACCAGCGTGCTGTCGGGGCAGGTGGGGCATTTCATGGGGATGGCTCCTTGGGGTTCAACAACAAGGGCGAACCTTAGGCTGGATCCAGAGCTGGAAAAAGCAGAGCGAACCGCAGGAACGGTCTGCAAATGGCTGAGCCATGCAGGCAAAGAAAAAGGGCCTGTTGCAGCAGCAACAAGCCCTTGTGCGTTTGGCGGAGTGGACGGGACTCGAACCCGCGACCCCCGGCGTGACAGGCCGGTATTCTAACCAACTGAACTACCACTCCTGGTAGCCAGCGTTCACCCCTTGCGGGGCCAAGTGCTGACAGCTTGTGCCTTGTTAACCGAGGTTAATTTGGCGACCCTACGGGGATTCGAACCCCGGTACTTACCGTGAAAGGGTAATGTCCTAGGCCTCTAGACGATAGGGTCAAAACCTGAACTGTTCGGTGGTGGAGGTAAACGGGATCGAACCGATGACCTCTTGCATGCCATGCAAGCGCTCTCCCAGCTGAGCTATACCCCCAAATTTGCCGTTGCCGCTGTGACGCAGCCTCGTCAATTTCCGAGCCTTGAATTATAGCCCGAAATTCAAACGGCTTCCAAGCGCTTCAACACAGTTTCGCGCGAAGCCAGTTCCAGCACCGCATCCAGCGACGGCGTCTGGGCCGTGCCCATGACCAGCACGCGTACCGGCATGGCCAGCTGCGGCATCTTCAGGCCCTGGGCGCTCAGCACTTCCTTGATGGCGGCGCTGATGGACGGCTTGTCCCAAACGGCACAGGCCGAGAGCTTGTCGCGCAACAGGGCCACGGCGGGCTTGACGGCGTCGGTCACGTGCTGCGCCTTTTCTTCGGGCGAGGGCACCACGTCCGCATAAAAGCGTGCAGCCCAGTCCGCCAGCGCCACGGTGGTGTCGCAACGGTCCTTGAACAACGCACAGAGCCGCGGCAGGCGCTCGTCCGCGGCCAGGCCGCGCTTGTGCAGCTGCGCGGCCACCAGCGGTGCGAGCGCGTCGTCGGCCATGGCTTTCAGGTGCTGGGCGTTCACCCAGCGCAGCTTGGCCTCGTCAAACTGCGCGGCGCTGCGGCCCAGGTGGTCGAGATTGAACCACTCCAGAAACTGCGCGCGGCTGAAGATTTCGTCGTCGCCGTGGCTCCAGCCCAGGCGGGCCAGGTAGTTCACCATGGCGTCGGGAAGGTAGCCCTCATCGCGGTACTGCGTGACGGGCTTGGCGCCGTTGCGCTTGCTCATCTTCTCGCCCTGCTCATTGAGCACGGTAGGCAGGTGGGCGTACACCGGCGGCTCCTGGCCCAGCGCGCGGAAGATGTTGATCTGCCGTGGCGTGTTGTTCACGTGGTCGTCGCCGCGGATCACATGCGTGATGCGCATGTCGATGTCGTCCACCACCACGCAGAAGTTGTAGGTGGGCGTGCCGTCGGGCCGGGCGATCACCAGGTCGTCCAGCTCGTCGTTGCTGATCTCGATGCGGCCCTTGACCTTGTCGTCCCAGGCCACCACGCCGCCCAGCGGGTTCTTGAAGCGCAGCACCGGCTGCACGCCTTCAGGCACTGGCGGCAGCGTCTTGCCGGGCTCGGGGCGCCAGGTGCCGTCGTAGCGTGGCTTTTCCTTGGCCGCCATCTGGCGTTCGCGCAGCGCGTCAAGTTCGGCCATGCTCATGTAGCAGGGGTACACATGGCCGGCGGCCTTGAGGTCCTGCAGCACCGCCTTGTAGCGGTCCATGCGCTGCATTTGGTAGAACGGGCCTTCATCGTGGTCCAGCCCGAGCCAGGCCATGCCTTCAATGATCACGTCCACCGCGGCCTGCGAGCTGCGCTCCAGGTCGGTGTCTTCAATGCGCAGGATGAAGTCGCCGCCGGTCGCGCGGGCAAACGCCCAGGGGTACAGCGCCGAGCGGATGTTGCCAAGGTGGATGAAGCCGGTGGGAGACGGTGCGAAACGGGTTCTGATACGGGTCATTTCAGGGTGTCCAGGCCACGCGAGAGGTCGGCCGTGATGTCGTCCACATGTTCCAGCCCCACCGCCAGGCGGATCAGGCCCTGGCCAATGCCGGCGGCCTGGCGCTGGTCTTCGCTCAGGCGGCCGTGCGAGGTGGTGGCGGGGTGGGTGATGATGGATTTGGTGTCGCCCAGATTGGTGGCAATGCTGATCACCTGCGCCCGGTCGATCACCGCGAAGGCGTTGGCCCGGCCCGACTCGGGTGTGGCGCCCCGCACGTCGAACGACACCACCGCGCCGCCCATGCCCGACTGCTGGCGCATCGCCAGCGCATGCTGCGGGTGCGATGCCAGGCCGGGGTAGTAAACCCGCGTCACGGCCGGGTGGGCTTCCAGCCACTTCGCCACGGCCAGCGCATTGGCGCTTTGCGCCTGCATGCGGATGCGCAGGGTTTCCATGCCCTTGAGCACCACCCAGGCGTTGAAGGGCGACAGCACCATGCCGGCCGTTCGCACCACCGGGCCGAACACATCGACGATGAGCTTCGACGGCCCGCAGATGGCGCCCGCCATCACACGACCCTGACCGTCGAGGTACTTGGTGCCCGAATGGATGATGAGGTCGGCGCCGAGCTCGACCGGGCGCTGCAGCGCGGGCGAGCAAAAGCAGTTGTCCACCGCCAGCAGTGCGCCGGCGTTGTGCGCGATGTCGGCCAGCGCCTGGATGTCGCACACATCCGTGAGCGGGTTGGTCGGCGTTTCAGCAAACAGCAGCCGGGTGGTGGGCTTGACCGCTGCACGCCACTCGGCCACGTCGGTCTGCGACAAAAAGCTGGTCTGCACGCCGAACTTGGCGAATTCCTTGGCGAACAGGTTGATGGTCGAGCCGAACATCGAGCGCGAGCAGATGACATGGTCGCCCGCCTTGAGCAGCCCCATGCCCATCATCAGGATGGCGCCCATGCCGCTGGACGCACCGATGGCGGCCTCGGTGCCCTCCAGGGCCGCAAGGCGATTCTCGAAGGCCGTCACGGTCGGGTTGGAGGTGCGACCGTAGGTGAAGCCTTCCTCGGTGCCGGCAAAGCGGCGTGCTGCAGTGGCCGCGTCGGGCTGCAGGAAGCCGCTGGTCAGGTACAGGGCTTCGCTGTTTTCGCCGTACTGGCTCGGGTCAATACCGGCACGCACGGCCAGCGTGTCGATGTGCAGGCCGTCAGGGAGTTGTTTCTTGATCATGCTGGGCGGGGTTCAGGCTTCCTGCGCGTTCGGCAGGGCCAGGCGGGACGTGTCTTCGTCCTGCTCTTCCTGGCCCACGCGCGATTCATTCAGGCGGGCGATGCCGGCGGCGTCGATGTCGCCGGTCACGTACACGCCGTCAAAGCACGACGCGTCGAAGCCATCGAGTTTCGGGTTCAGTGAACCGATGGCCCGCTTCATGCCCTCCACGTCCTGGTAGATCAGTGCGTCGCAGCCAATCAGCTCGCGCACTTCCTCGATGGTGCGGCCGTGGGCCACCAGCTCGCTGGGTGTGGGCATGTCGATGCCATAGACGTTGGGGTAGCGCACCGGTGGCGCCGCGCTGGCCAGGTACACCTTCTTTGCCCCGGCGTCGCGCGCCATCTGCACAATCTCGCGGCTGGTGGTGCCGCGCACGATGGAGTCGTCCACCAGCATCACGTTGCGGCCCTTGAACTCGCTGCCGATCACGTTGAGCTTCTGGCGCACCGACTTCTTGCGCACGCCCTGCCCCGGCATGATGAAGGTGCGGCCGACGTAGCGGTTCTTCACAAACCCTTCGCGGTACGGAATGCCCAGCAGATGTGCCAGTTGGGTGGCGCTGGGCCGGCTGGATTCGGGGATGGGGATGATCACGTCGATTTCGCTCGGCGGCACGGTCGACACCACCCGCTTGGCCAGTGTTTCGCCGAGGTTCAGCCGCGCCTGATAGACCGAGATGCCGTCCAGCACCGAATCGGGCCGGGCCAGGTACACGAACTCGAAGATGCAGGGGAACAGCTTGGGGTTGTCGGCACACTGCAGGAAATGCAGTTGCCCCTGCAGGTCGATGAAGACCGCTTCGCCGGGCGCCACATGGCGCTCGAACTGGTGGCCCGTACCTTCCAAGGTGACCGACTCGCTGGCCACCATCCAGGTGCCGTCCTTGCTGCGGCCCACCGACAGCGGGCGGATGCCGTACGGGTCGCGGAACGCCAGCACGCCATGGCCGGCAATCATGGCGATCACGGCATACGAGCCGCGCACGCGGTGGTGCACATTCTTCACCGCGGTGAACACGTCATCGGGCTGCAGCGGCACACCGCGCGTGGATTTTTCCAGCTCGTGGGCGAACACGTTGAGCAGCACTTCGGAGTCGCTCTCGGTGTTGATGTGGCGGTGGTCGGCCGAGAACAGCTCGGCCTTGAGCGCGTGGGCGTTGGTCAGGTTGCCGTTGTGCACCAGCACGATGCCAAACGGCGCATTCACGTAAAACGGCTGGGCCTCTTCTTCGCTGTAGGCGTTGCCAGCCGTCGGGTAACGCACCTGGCCCAGCCCGCAGTTGCCGGGCAGCGCGCGCATGTTGCGGGTGCGGAACACATCCCGCACCATGCCCTTGGCCTTGTGCATGAAGAACTTGCGTTCCTGCTGCGTGACAATGCCCGCTGCGTCCTGGCCGCGGTGCTGCAACAGCAGCAAGGCGTCATAGATCAGCTGGTTGACCGGGGCGCTGCTGACAACACCAACAATTCCACACATACGAATCCCATTCCTTAGCCGGGCAGGTACTGCCCGAATTCGCCAGGCAGCACCGGCTTCATGCCCTTGAGTGCCACCGTCAAGACCCCGGCGCCGGCTGATTCCTGCCACCAGGTACCGCTTTTGAGCGGCGTCATGTTCACCACCACGGCAGCGGCCAGCAGCAATACCAGGCCGCGTGCCAGCCCGAAAGCGGCGCCCAGCGTGCGGTCCACCGGCCGCAGGCCGATCGCCTCCACCAGCTTCTTCAGCAACCAGGCCAGCAAGCCGCCGGCAAATACCGCGCCCACCAGCACCACCACAAACCCCGCTGCGTAACGCATCGGCTCCGAAGCCTTGCCCATCGGCAACAGCGCCGCCACATCCGGCGCCAGCCACTGGGCCAGCACAAAAGCAGCAATCCAGCTTGCGACCGACAGCACCTCGTACACCAACCCGCGCCAGGCCCCGAGCGCCAGCGATGCCACAAGCACCGCCACGAACACCCAGTCAAGCACCGCCATGCCTGCCCTCACAAGGTGAGAATGGCGGCTGGCAAATCAAGGCTCTTGATCTTGTCGGCAGCGCGGTCGGCCTCGGCCTTGTTCGCGAACGGGCCGACGCGCACCCGCGTGCGCTTGCCGTCCTTGGTGTCCACCACTTGGGTGTAGGTCTTGAGGCCGGCCCGCTCCACCTTGAGGCGGGTTTCCCGGGCCTTGTCGGCGTCGGAAAACGCGCCCACCTGGACCACGTAGCGGCCATCTCCGGCAGGCGCCGAGGCCGTGGCTTGCGCCGACTTGCCCTCCAGAAGCGCCTGGGCGCGGGCGCCGTCGTCGGCCTTGACCGCTGCTTTGGGTTCGGGCTTTGCTTCACTTTTGATAGCACCCTGCGCAGTATTGGCGGGGGCTGCAGCCGCTTTTGTCTCTGGCTTGGGTTCGGGTTTGGGTTCGCTTTTTGCGGGGACAGCCGACACCAGTTCTCCCTTCGGCCCCAGGCCTTCGGTCACAGCCACTCGGGGTGCAGAAGCGGGCACAGCCGCTTGCTGCGCATTCACCACCCCCGACGCTGCGGGCGCAGCCACCGGTGAGGCTGGCACGACCAGCGGCTTGGCCTTGTTGCGATCCGGGATCTCGATGGGGATGTCCACCGCCACCGGGCGTGGCTGGGTGTCAAACAGCAGGGGAAACCCGATCACGCCCACCAGCACCAGCACGGCAGCCCCAATCAGGCGATGCCGGGCACGGCGACGCAAGACTTCCACACTTTCGGGTTGTGCAGCCGTTGCCGCGGTGTCGTCGCCAGCCTTGCGGAACTTGAAAAAGGCCATGAAAAGGGTGCCTTGGTTGGGCTCAGTCCGCCAGGTGTGCGGCCTGAAGGCGGGGGATGCCGTCCTTCAAGACGCCCCCGACGGTGTAGAACGATCCGAAGACCACGATTCTATCAGCGGGGTCTGCAGCGGCGATGGCGGCGCGCAGGGCGGCCAGGGGGTCTGGCCAGGTGCTGCCCTCGACGTCCTTGCGGGACTCGGCGGCCTGCCACCGCACGAGCAGCCCGGCGGCAGATTCCGCCCGGGCGGTGGGCAAGTCGGTGAAGTACCAGCGGTCGACCAGCGGCCCGAGTTTGGCCAGCATGGGCGCGAGATCCTTGTCGGCCATGGCACCGAATACGGCATGCGTGGTGGGGTAGAAGCCCATGGCGTCGAGGTTGGCCGCCAGCGCTGCCACCGAATGCGGGTTGTGTGCCACGTCCAGCACCAGCGCGGGCTGGCCCGGCACGATCTGGAAGCGGCCCGGCAGCTCCACCATGGCCAGGCCGTTGCGTACCGCCTGCGCCGTCACGGGCACCCGCTGCCGCAGCGACTCCAGCGCCGCCAGCACCCCGGAGGCATTCACCAGCTGGTTGGCGCCCCGCAGGGCCGGGTAGGCAAGCCCGGCGTACCGTCGGCCGCGGCCGGCCCAGCTCCACTGCTGCTTGTCGCCGGAGAAATTGAAGTCGTGGCCCAGCCGCCAGAGGTCGGCGCCCACCTCGCGGGCCCGGTCAATCACGCTTTGCGGCGGCATCGGATCGCTGACGATGGCGGGGCGGCCGGTGCGCAGGATGCCGGCTTTCTCGTAGCCAATGCTCTCGCGGTCGGGGCCGAGAAATTCCATGTGGTCCAGGTCGATGCTGGTGATCACGGCACAGTCGGCGTCGATGATGTTGACGGCATCCAGCCGCCCACCGAGCCCCACCTCCAGAATCGCCAGGTCCAGCCGCGACGCTGCCAGCAGGCTCAGAATGGCCAGCGTGGTGAACTCGAAGTAGGTGAGTGACACACCGTCTCGCGCCTGCTCCACCCGCTCGAAATGCGGCACCAGGTCCGCCGGCTGGACGATGTCGCCATGCACGCGGCAGCGCTCCTCGAAGTGCACCAGATGCGGCGACGTGTAAACCCCGGTGCGCCAGCCCGCCTGAAGCGCAATGGCCTCCAGCATGGCGCAGGTCGAGCCCTTGCCATTGGTGCCCGCCACGGTGATGACCGGGCACTCAAACCGCAGGCCCATGCGGTCGGCCACGGCCTTCACGCGGTCCAGCCCCAGCTCGATGTTCTTCGGGTGCAGCCGCTCGCAATGCGCCAGCCAGTCGTCAAGTGTTTGCATAGGGCCGGAATTGTCGCCCACCGGCGTTTGGTGGGAAGATCGGTAGCATGAACAGCCCTGTCGTCACCCTCCATGGCATCCCGAACTGCGACACCGTGAAGAAGGCCCGTGCCTGGCTGGACGCGCACGGCGTTGTGTACGAATTCCATGACTTCAAGAAACAGGGCGTGCCCGAGGCCCGGCTGGACCACTGGTTCGCCGCCCTGGGCTGGGAAAAACTGGTCAACCGCCAGGGCACCACCTGGCGCAAGCTCGACGCCGCGCTGCAGGCGTCGGTGCGGGACGCCAGTGCAGCCCGTCACCTGATGCTGACGCAGGCCAGCGTGATCAAGCGCCCTGTGGTCGACTGGGGCGACGGCGTCACGGTCGGCTTCGATCCGGCAGCCTGGGCGTTGCGGCTGCGTCGCTGACGCCAGCATTCGCAAACTTTTACTCGGAATTTACTGAACTGTCGCTGGCGCACAGGCTCCAAATGCTTAAACTTTAAGCATCCCGACTGAGCACCTGGGGCACACCATGAAACACACCGCACTTTCCCTTGCCGCACTGGCCACTCTGGGCCTGTACACCTCCTCTGCCCAGGCCGATGAAATGGGTCGCGTCATTTCCAGCACACCGGTGATCCAGCAGGTTGCCGTGCCGCGCCAGGTATGCACCAACCAGCCAGTGGCCGTGCCGCAGCAAAAGTCCGGGGCGGGCGCCGTGATGGGGGCGCTGGCCGGCGGGGCCATGGGCAACGCCGTCGGCGATGGCGGTGGCCGCGCCGCAGCCACGATCCTGGGCATCGTGGGTGGCGCCCTGCTTGGCGACCGCATCGAGGGTGCGCCGGGCAGCCAGGTGCAAAACGTCCAGCAGTGCAGCACCCAGACGTTCTACGAAAACCGCACCGTGGCCTACAACGTGGTCTACGAATACGCCGGCAAGCAGTACAGCGTCCAGATGCCAAACGACCCGGGCCAGTATGTACGGCTGCAGATCACGCCTGTGGGTACCTCGCAGGCGCTGCCGGAACAGGCTGCGCCTTTGGCCGCAATGCCCGTGCAACCGGCCGCGCAGACGATTTACGTGCAGCCTGCGACCGTTGTCCAGACCGGCGTGGTGGCCCGGCCCTACTACTACCGGCCCTACTATCCGCCGGTGGGGGTGTCGCTGAATCTGGGCTACGCACGCGGCCACTACCACCACGGTCCCCGCTACCACTGGCGCTGATGCCTCCAGCCGGCCGTACCATTGGCGGGACCGCCGGTGACGCGTCTGACGCCTCGCGGCTGGCGGGATTGGGCGGCGTTGCAACAGTCCTGGCCGCCTGTGGTGGCGGCGCACCCGAAGCCCTGAAGGCCACCGACGCGGCCGTGTCCAGTCCCGGCCTGTTGCGCGCCCCGGGCGCTGTGCCACAGGCGGCGTCCCCCACGCCGGACGCCACGGCGCTGATGAACTGGGCCGAAGCGGCTTACCCCGCCTGGTTTCCCGGCCCATCGCCCAACCGCACCGACAGCCCGTTCATCTACCGGTACTACGCCGCCAGCGGCAACTACATCGGCGTCGCAGGTACCGAGGTGTATGTACTGGGGCCCCTGTCCGGCAACGCCCTGATGCGGGTCGGCACGCTGGCCGACTTTGCCTGCCAGGTGTCACCCGACGCCTGCACCCGCAGCCCGCAGACTGCCGCAGAAGCCGCCCGATTCCTCGCCCAGGCCACCCCGGGTGCGACGCGGGCTGACATCAGTGCCCTGCAGTCAGGCAGCTACAGCGCCTGGCTGGACACCCAGATGGCGATGCCTCGCAGCCAGGGCCATGTCGACTGGCTGCTGGCGAAAGGCTACGACGGGGAAGCGTTCCGCAACAACATGCAGGGACTGGACCCCATGCTCTGGCGCAAGTTCATCAGCAGCCCCGACGCCCTGCGCCAACGCATGGTGCTGGCGTTGTCGGAGTTGCTGGTGGTCTCGGTGCTTGGTATCAACACCGCGTTCCGCCAGTTTGCGATTGCGAACTACCTGGATGTGCTGGACGCCAATGCCTTTGGCAATTTCCGTACGCTGCTGGAGCAGGTCACGCTGACCACCGCCATGGGTCACTTCCTGACCTACCGCGGGAACGCGAAGGCCAATGCCGTCACCGGCAGCCAGCCCGATGAAAACTACGCGCGGGAGGTGATGCAGCTTTTCACCATTGGTCTGGTGCAGCTCAATCCGGACGGCACGGTGCGCCTCGTCAATGGCCAACCGGTCGAAACCTATGGCCCGGACGACGTCAGCGGGCTGGCCCGCGTGTTCACGGGCTGGGATGCCGACACCTCGGGCTTCACGGCGCCGTTCCCTGCCGACATCCACCGGCGTCCCATGACCCAGGTGCCCAGCCGGTACGAAACCGGCAGCAAGAGCTTTCTCGGGGTCACCATTGCCGCCGGCACCCCGGCACTGACCAGCCTGCGCATGGCACTGGACACGCTGTTCAATCACCCCAACCACGCGCCCTTCATCAGCCGCCAGCTGATCCAGCGGCTGGTGACCAGCAACCCGAGCCCGGCCTATGTGGGACGCGTGGCCGCTGTGTATGCCAACAACGGCATGGGGGTGCGTGGCGATCTGGCCAGCGTGGTGCGCGCCATCCTGCTGGACGTGGAGGCACGCGACCCGGCCGCACTGGGTCAGCCCGGCTTCGGCAAGCTGCGGGAGCCGGTGCTGCGCTTCCTGAACTGGGCCCGGGCCTTTGGCGCCGCATCGCCCGCCGACGCCTGGGCCATCGGGGATTTGTCGGATCCAGCGACCAAGCTCGGGCAAAGCCCGCTGCGGGCACCGTCGGTCTTCAACTTCTTCCGCCCCGGCTATGTTCCCCCCAACAGCGCGCTGGCCACGCAGGGGCTGGTCGCGCCGGAATTCCAGATCGCCACCGAGTCGTCTGTCGCGGGGTATGTGAACTACATGCAGCGTGCCATCGCCGGCAACGGCATCGGCGATGTGCGGGTAAGCTACACCAGCCTGACGGCCCTCGCTGCCGATTCATCGGCATTGCTGGCAGAAGTCAACCTGGTTCTCGCGGCGGGCCAGCTGTCGGCGGCAACGCTGGCCACGCTCAAGGCGGCGCTGGACACCATCACGGCGACAACCGATGCCGGCAAACTCAACCGGGTTCAGGCGGCACTGCTGCTGGTCATGGCCGCGCCCGAGTACATCGTGCAGAAATAGGACCATGCCATGAAACGCAGCGCATCCGCCGGCTCCGCGTCCCGTCGCGCGTTTTTGCAACGGGGTGCAGCGCTGTCCCTGGCAGCTGGCGCAACGCCATGGGCCATGAGCCTGGCCGCCATGGGTGAGGCGGCCGCAGCCACCGCCACCGACTACAAGGCGCTGGTGTGCGTCTTTCTTTACGGCGGCAACGACCAGGCCAATACGCTGGTGCCCTGGGACCAGCCGAGTTACGACCTCTATCGCGGCTTTCGCAGCAACATCGCACTGGACCGGGCTGCGCTGTCCGCCACCGTCCTCACGCCCGCGGTGCCGTTGCCAGCCGGTCAGCAGTTTGCGCTGGCGCCCGGGCTGGCGCCGCTGCTGCCCGTGTTCGACGCGGGACGCATGGCTGTGGTACTCAACATGGGCACACTCATCCAGCCCACCACCAAGGCCCAGTACAGCGCGAAGGCGGTACCGCTTCCGCCCAAGCTTTTTTCGCACAACGACCAGCAGTCGTTCTGGCAGGCATCGTCGCCCGAAGGCGCCACGTCTGGCTGGGGCGGCCGAATGGGTGACCTGTTTGCAGCAGGCAACGGCAACGCAACCTTCACCTGCGTGAGCGTGGCAGGCAATGCGGTTTACCTGGCAGGTCGCAGCGCGGTCCAGTACCAGGTCACGCCCAACGGATCCGTCCCGGTGAATGGCATCAAGGGTGCGCTGTTTGGCTCCAGTGCCTGCTCGGCCGCCTTGCAGGGCCTGATGTCCGGTCCGCGCACGCACCTGCTGGAAGCCGAGTACGCCCGGATCGCCCGGCGCTCCATCGACGCCAATGACCAGCTGACCGCGGCGTTGGCGTCCGCCAGCCTCGCCACTCCCTTTCCGGCAGGGAACAACCTCGCCAGCCAGCTTGCCATGGTGGCACGCATGGTGGCGGCCCGCGATGTACTGGGTGCCCGGCGTCAGGTGTTTTTTGTGTCCCTGGGCGGTTTTGACACCCACGACAGCCTGGCCACGGTGCACCCGGGCCTGATGTCTGCGGTGGGTGATGCCCTTGCAGCCTTTTACCAGGCCACGGTGGCCCTGGGGGTTGCGTCCCAGGTGACCACCTTCACCGCGTCGGATTTAGGGCGGACATTGCTGAGCAACACCGACGGCTCCGACCATGGCTGGGGTGGCATGCAGCTGGTGCTGGGCGGCGGCGTACAGGGCCGCTCGTTCGTGGGCAGGCCACCCGTACTGGCCAACAACGGCCCGGACGATGTGGGCCAGGGACGTTTGCTGCCCGCCATCAGCGTCGAGCAGTTCGGTGCGACGCTGGCCAGCTGGTTCGGGGTATCGTCCACCGATCAGGCGCTGGTGTTGCCCAATCTCGCCAACTTCAGCGACCGCAACCTCGGATTCCTCGGCTGAACCCTATTTCTCGGTCTGCAACAGCGCGCCCTTGAACAGCACGGGGCCGGTCGGGCCACCCTCGCCCGGCACCCCGCCCCGGGGCTCGAGGCTGATGGCCAGCGCGGGGACCTCGCGCACCTGGGCTTCACCGGCGGCGAGGCGCAGCACCTTGTCCTGCCCAAGCACCCCCAGCGATTTCGGCCCACCGGACGGTGGCAGTGCCCACAGCTGCAACGACTTGTCGGAAGCCTCCTGGTAGCCGCCCACGCGCTTGAGCACCAGACGCTGGTTCTTCGGGTCGAAGGTCACCAACATGGACGCCTCGGACTTGTCATCCGCCAGAACCGCCACATACTCAATCTGCGGGGCTGCCTTCAACTGCGCCGCGAGCTGGTCTTTCTGCTGACTGAGTTCTGCCAGCTGGGAGCCTTGCAAGCGGACTTCGCGGCTGAGACTCACCCCGACCAGCACGGCCGCCACACTGGCCAGACCACCCGCCACCGCAGCACCACGCCAGAGCCCAAGGGCCCGCCGCAGGCCGTCCATGAGACCGGGGACGGCCGGCGATGGCGCGCTGGATACGGGTGGCGCAGCATGAAGCAGGTTCTCGATACGCTTCCAGACATTCGGGCTGGGCAGGTCGGCGGCCTGCAACTCGGTCATCGACGCAAAGCGCTCCTGCCAGATCAGGGCGCTGGCACGCACCGTGACACTCTGACGGGCCATGGCTTCGAACCGCCGGCGGGCACCGCCGCGCAACGTGCCCAAAGCGTACGCTGCGGCCAGCTGGTCCAGCAATTCGGGTTTGTTGACGAGGTTCATGCAAACCTCGCCATGCAGCCACGCAGCTGTTCGAGCCCGCGGCGGATCCAGGTCTTCACCGTGCCCAAGGGCAGCCTGAGCTGGGTCGCCAGTTCACCGTGGCTCAGGTCACGCAGGTACGCCAGACTCACCACTTCGCGTTGCCGGCCATCGAGCTTTCGCAGGCATTCGTGCAACGCCCAGGCCTGCTCACTGGCCTGGGTGGTGTCCATGGGGTTGGGGGTATCGCCTGCAACGGTATCGGCCAGCATGTCGTCCAGCTCCAGCGTGGCGTCGGCGCGCTCGCTGGCGCGGCGGCGCAGGAAATCGAGCGCGCGGCTGCGCACGATCACGCCCATCCAGGCCATGGGCGGGCTCAGGCCCACCTTGTAGTCGGCTGCAATGCGCCAGATGTTCAGGTATGCCTCCTGGAGCACGTCTTCCGCCCAGTCGCGGTTGCCCACCACGCGCAGGGCCACGCCGTAGAGCTTGCCACTGGTCAGATCATAAAGCGAACGCAAGGCGGCCTCGCTGCCCTGGTTCTGGGCGGCAATTCGCTCGATCAATGCGATCAACTGCAGGTCGGGGGTGTCATAAGCCATCATGGAATTGTCGTGCTTCCCCTGCAGTACGCAAGGCAAAGGCCTCTGGATTCATCGCCGCAGCCTGCTCCGGCATGGCCCGACCGTTAAAATTGATGGTTTATTCCAACAAACCCGGGCCCATCCGGCCTTCGCGTCCATGACCACCCAGACCCTTGACGGCGTTTCCGTCACCACCCAGGCCAATGTGTACTTTGACGGCAAGTGCGTCAGCCACAGCGTCACCTTTCCCGATGGCACGCGCAAATCGGTGGGGGTTGTGCTGCCTGCCACGCTGACCTTCAACACCGGCGCCCCGGAAATCATGGAATGCGTGGCCGGCGCCTGCGAGTACAAACTGGCCGGCAGCGATGTGTGGGTCCGGTCGTCGGCGGGCGAGCGGTTCAGCGTACCGGGCAACTCGAAGTTCGACATCCGCGTGACGGACGCCTACCACTACATCTGCCACTTCGGCTGAAGCCCCATCACCATGGCCACGATTCTGCAAAACCTCCCTGTCGGCCAGAAGGTCGGCATCGCCTTCTCGGGCGGACTGGACACCAGCGCCGCCCTTCTCTGGATGAAGCTCAAGGGCGCGGTGCCCTACGCCTACACCGCCAACCTGGGCCAACCCGACGAACCCGACTACGACGCCATCCCGCGCAAGGCCCTGGAGTACGGTGCGGAGAACGCCCGCCTGGTGGACTGCCGGCTGCAGCTGGCGCACGAGGGCATTGCCGCCCTGCAGGCGGGCGCCTTCCACATCAGCACTGCCGGCATCACCTACTTCAACACCACGCCGCTGGGCCGTGCGGTCACCGGCACCATGCTGGTGTCGGCCATGAAAGAAGACGACGTCAACATCTGGGGCGACGGCAGTACCTTCAAGGGCAACGACATTGAACGCTTCTACCGCTACGGCCTGCTGACCAACCCCAGCCTGCGCATCTACAAGCCCTGGCTGGACCAGCTGTTCATCGACGAACTGGGCGGCCGCGCCGAGATGAGCGCCTTCATGACGGCGCACGGCTTTGGCTACAAGATGAGCGCCGAGAAGGCCTACAGCACCGACAGCAACATGCTGGGCGCCACGCACGAAGCCAAGGACCTGGAACACCTGAACAGCGGCATCCGCATCGTCAACCCGATCATGGGCGTGGCCTTCTGGAAGGATGACGTTCCCGTGAAGGCCGAGGAAGTGACGGTGCGCTTCGAGGAAGGCCAACCCGTTGCCCTGAACGGCCAGACCTTTGCCAGCCCGGTGGAACTGATCCTCGAGGCCAACCGCATCGGGGGTCGCCACGGCCTGGGCATGAGCGACCAGATCGAGAACCGCATCATCGAGGCCAAGAGCCGGGGCATCTACGAGGCGCCCGGTCTGGCGCTGCTGCACATCGCCTACGAGCGGCTGGTGACGGGCATTCACAACGAAGACACCATCGAGCAGTACCGCATGAACGGCCTGAAACTGGGCCGACTGCTGTACCAGGGCCGCTGGTTCGATCCGCAAGCCATCATGCTGCGCGAAACCGCACAACGCTGGGTGGCGCTTGCCGTCACCGGCGAAGTGACGCTGGAGCTGCGCCGCGGCAACGACTACTCGCTGCTGAACACCGAGAGCCCCAACCTCACCTACAAGCCTGAGCGCCTGAGCATGGAGAAGGTCGAGGACGCGCCGTTCTCGCCGGCCGACCGCATCGGCCAGCTGACCATGCGCAACCTGGACATCGTGGACACACGCGAGAAGCTGGGCATCTACAGCCGTAGCGGCCTGTTGGCCCTGGGTGATGGCGCGGTGCTGCCCCAGCTCGGCAGCGGCAAGCAGCCTAGTTAATGCCCGCCACTGCGGCCTGATTGACCGCCGCCATGCCCTGCAGGGCGTGGCGAGCCAGCGCGGCGTTGTCCACATCGAGCGCCATGTCAATCCGCTTGCTGGTGTTGGCGGCCACGCCCATCGTCAGGGCGCCAAAAATCTGCAGCGCCTTGACCGCCGTGTCCTTCTGGGTGTCGTAGCCGCCGGTTTCGCGCAGGTTGGCAAACTGGCCCGGCACGGGCAGCGGGCCATTCAGGCTGACCACGTGGGTCAGGGCGTGGGTTTGCAGCACACCCAACTGCTTGGGCGCCATGGCCACTTCCATCGCCGCCGATGCGTTGGCGTTGGAGCCACGCTTGAACAGCGACGAGCCGCCGCCCGATGACTCCTGCGCCGCCAGGTTCACCACCATCCCGACCGACACGGCCTCCAGGTTGCCCTTGCTGAAGTCGATGCGTTTGCCGATGTTGCCGGCACCGATGCCGGCAAAGCCGCGCGGCACCATCTTCGTGCCGGTGGGCACCAGCACCAGGTACTTGCGCTTGCCGTAGCCCAGCTCCACGTCTTCATACACCTCGGCGCCGGGTTTGCTCGCCTCCTGCGTGGCCTCGTAGATCGCACCGTGCTCCTTCACGAAGGCCTCGGCGGGCTCGGGTTTCAGCCCCGCCGCTTCCAGCCGGGTCAGAAAGTCGGCGTAGGCCTTGTCGGTCATCGCCTGCAGCAGCTTGATGTCGGGTGTGGGCACCAGGTAGTTGACCCGTACGTTGGTCGCGCCGTAGTTGGTGCCGCCGAAATAGGCGGCGCGGGTGTTGGCGGTCACGCTACCGCCGATCTCGAACAGCACGCGGTATTCGGCAATGTAGAAGCGCTTGCCCTTGAGCGTGGCCTGCCCTTTGGCCAGCCCCGCCGCCTCCAGTGGGGCAATGGGGGCCGCCAGGGCTGCCTCGATTTCGGCTGGCGTGGCCTGGGGCATGGACGGCGTGCCCTGGGCAGCGGCGGCGGCCTGCTCTGGCTTGGGCGCATTGCTTCGCCCGGTGATGGCATTCAGCAGAGAGCCGAACTGCGCATGACCGGGCAATGCCAGGCACGACAGGACGACAGACACGAGAGCGGTTTTGGCATTCAGCATCGTCGGATACTCCGGCAGAAAACAGCAATGTAGGCAACCCACCGAACGCCAGCAACCCCGCATTCGAGGGGCGGGGCCTTAAACCACCACCGGCTCGGGTTCGAGCCGGATGCCGAACCGCTCGTACACGCTGGTCTGGATGGCCCGGGCCAGGGTCATGACTTCACCACCTGTGGCCGGGTTGGCGAGCCCACCGCGGTTGACCAGTACCAGTGCCTGCTTTTCGTACACCCCCGCGTTGCCCACCGATTTGCCTTTCCAGCCACAGGCGTCGATCAGCCAGCCTGCCGCCAGCTTCACGCTGCCGTCGGGCATGGGGTAGTGCACGATGCCCGGTTCGCGCGCGATGATGTCGCTGCACTGCTCGGGCGAGACGGTCGGGTTCTTGAAGAAGCTGCCGGCATTGCCCAGCACACGCCAGTCGGGCAGCTTGGCGCGACGGATGGCACAGACCCATTCATGGATCTGCTGGGCCGACGGCTCGCGAATGCCCGTTTCCTGCATCTTGCGCTCCAGGTCAAGGTAGCCCAGCACGGGCTTCCAGGGCTTCGGCAGCCGGAACCGCACCTGTGTGATCAGCGCCCGCCCGGCCAGCCCGAGCCCGCCTTGGTGCTTGAACACTGAATCGCGGTACCCAAACGCGCACTGCGCTGCATCCAGCGTGAAGCTGCGCCCCGTCTGCAAATCCACGGCGTCCAGCGCGTCAAAACGGTCTTGCAGTTCGACCCCGTAGGCGCCGATGTTCTGGACTGGCGCAGCCCCCACGGTGCCAGGGATCAGCGACAGGTTTTCCAGCCCCGGAATGCCTTGCGCCAGCGTCCACACCACGAAGTCGTGCCAGTTCTCGCCTGCGCCGGCCTCCACCACCCAGGCCCGGGCGGATTCTTCGACCAGCCGGCGGCCCATGATTTCGACCTTCAGCACCAGCGGCTTGACATCCCCCGTCAGCACGATGTTGCTGCCGCCGCCCAGCACAAACTTGGGCTGGGCCGACAGCGCCGGCTCGGCGGCCACGGCCCGGGCGTCGTCTACGGAAGTCACCCGCACCAGCTCACGGGCCTTGGCGACGATGCCGAAGGTGTTGTGGGCCTGCAGGTGAACGTTTTGCTCCGCGATCATGGGAGAATTGTCGCATCCGGGCCATTGCCCGCGAGACATCCATGAGGGAGTTTTCATGCCGTCTTTTGATACTGTCTGCGAACCCAACCTGGTCGAAGTCAGGAACGCGGTGGACAACGCAGCCAAGGAAATCGGAACGCGCTTCGATTTCAAGGGCACATCCGCCGCGATCGAACTCAAGGACAAGGAAATCACGCTGTTCGGCGATGCCGATTTCCAGCTGGTGCAGGTGGAAGACATCCTGCGCAACAAGCTGTCCAAGCGCAATGTGGACGTGCGCTTCCTGGACAAGGGCGATGTCCAGAAGGTCGGGGGCGACAAGGTCAAACAGGTCATCAAGGTGCGCAACGGCATCGAGTCCGAACTGGCCAAGAAAATCACGCGCCTCATCAAGGACAGCAAGCTCAAGGTGCAGGCCGCCATCCAGGGCGACGCCGTACGCGTGACCGGCGCCAAGCGCGATGACCTCCAGGCCGCGATGGCGCTGATCCGCAAGGACGTGACGGACGTGCCGCTGAGCTTCAACAACTTCAGGGATTGATGCAAGCGCTGCTGGCACTGCTGCTTGCGGTGGCGCTGTCGGGGCCTGCGCTCGCGCAGACCGTCGCGCTGCAGGGCATGCTGGGCAACCGTGCACTGCTGATCGTCGACGGCGCAACCCCCAAGGCCGTACCCCCGGGTGAGTCACACCAGGGCGTGCGGGTGGTCTCCACCTCGGGGGACGAAGCGGTGCTGGAAATCAATGGCAAGCGCCACACGTTGCGTGTGGGCGATGCGCCCGCCAGTGTGGGCGGCCGTGGCGGGGGCGGTCCCCGCGGCAGCCGGATCGTCCTGACGGCCGGGACGGGCGGCCATTTCATGACGCTCGGGGCCATCAACGGGCGCACGGTGCAGTTCATGGTGGATACGGGCGCCACCATGGTCGCCATGGGGGCTGCAGACGCCGACCGCATGGGCCTGAACTACCGCAGCGGGCAGCAAGGCCAGTTGTCCACCGCCAATGGCGTGGTAGCGGCCTGGAAGGTGCGGCTGGATTCCGTCCGTATTGGCGATGTGGAAGTTCATGGCGTCGATGCCGTGGTGGCGCCGCACGCCATGCCCTACATCCTGCTGGGCAACAGCTTCCTCACGCGCTTCCAGATGCGTCGCGACAACGACCAGCTGGTGCTCGAGCGTCGTTACTGATCCATGCCGCTGGACCAACCACTCGACGCCCCGCCCACCACCCCGGCGGCGGCCCCGCCTTCGGCGTTCTCGCCGCTCGGGCAACCGGTGTTCCGCATGCTCTGGGCCACCTGGCTCACCGCCAACACCTGCATGTGGATGAACGATGTCGCGGCCGCCTGGTTGATGACGTCGCTGGCGCCGTCGCCACTGTGGGTGGCATTGGTGCAGTCCGCGTCCACCCTGCCGGTGTTCCTGCTGGGCCTGCCCAGCGGCGCGCTGGCTGACATCCTCGACCGGCGCCGTTACTTCATGGTCACGCAGTTCTGGGTGGCGGCCATGGCCACACTGACCTGTATGGCCATCCTGATGGGCTGGATGACGGCGCCATTGCTGCTGGTGCTGACGTTCGCCAACGGCGTGGGGCTGGCCATGCGCTGGCCGGTATTTGCCGCCATCGTGCCGGAGCTGGTGCCGCGGGTCCAGCTGCCAGCCGCGCTGGCGCTCAATGGCGTGGCGATGAACGCGTCGCGCATCATCGGCCCGCTGGTGGCGGGGGCGCTGATCGCCAGCGCCGGCAGCGAATACGTGTTTGGCCTGAACGCCGTCCTGTCGCTGGCCGCCGGCTTTGTGATCATGCGCTGGCGGCGCGAGCACACGGTCAACCCGCTGGGCCGCGAACGGCTCAGCAGCGCCATTCGCGTGGGGGTCCAGTTCGTCAAGCAGTCCCGCCGGCTGCAAGGTGTGCTGGTGCGCATCTCCCTGTTTTTCCTGCATTCCACGGCCCTGCTGGCACTGCTGCCCCTGGTGGCGCGCGGCCTGCAGGGAGGTGGCGCGGGCACCTTCACCCTGCTGCTGGCCGCCATGGGTGCCGGCGCCATCCTGGCGGCACTGTCGATGCAGCGCATCCGGCAATTCATCTCACATGAGCGGTTGCTGCTGGCGGGCGCCATGCTGCAGGCCGCCGGCACGCTGGCCGTCGCCTGGGCACCCAGCGTTTACCTGGCCGTACCCGCCATGTTCTTTGCCGGCATTGCCTGGATTTCCGTGGCCAACTCCCTGACCGTGGCGGCGCAGATGGCCCTGCCTGACTGGGTGCGCGCGCGCGGCATGTCGATCTACCAGATGGCGATCATGGGCTCGACCGCCGCGGGCGCCGCCCTCTGGGGGCAGGTCGCCACGCTGACCACCATTCATGTGAGCCTGGGCACTGCGGCATTCACGGGCGTGCTGGCCATGTTCCTTGCGCAGCGCCTGATGCCGGCGCACAACATGGAGGAAGACCTCACGCCGTCGCGCGTGTTCAAGGTACCGGTGGCCCATGAGCCGCCCGGCACCGGTCGCATCCAGGTGCAGATCGAGTACCGGATCGACCCGGCGCGGGCGCAGGAGTTTCGGGCCCTGATGCAGGAAAGCCGGCGCAGCCGGATGCGTCAGGGCGCCCTCGAGTGGGTGTTGCTGCACGACATGTACGAGCCCGGCCGCTTTGTGGAGCAGATCACCGACGAGTCATGGACGGAACACCTGCGCCGGTTCGACCGCGTGACGGCCGATGACGTGTCATTGCGCGACCGCAAGCTCAAATTCCACCTGGGTGAAGCACCCCCGGTGGTCACGCGGAGCGTGATCGAGCCCTGAGCGCAGCCTCAGACGGCCGCGGTCACCACCACTTCAATCAACCATTCCGGCCGGGCCAGCCGGGCCTGCACGGTGGCCCTTGGCGGGGTCTGGCCCGGCACCACCCAGGCGTCCCAGACGGCGTTCATGCCTGGGAAATCGTCCAGGTCGGCCAGAAAGATCTGGGTCATGAGAATGCGCGACTTGTCGGTGCCCGCTTCGGCAAGCAGCCTGTCAATATTGGCCAGTACCTCGGCGGTCTGCCCTGCGATGTCCTTGGTCGGGTCATCGGGCACCTGGCCTGCCAGGTACACGGTGCCGTTGTGCACGGCCATCTCGCTCAGCCGCGCACCGACGTGAAAACGCTGGATCGTGCTCATTTCTTGGCCCCCAGTTTCGATTCCTTGCCTTCCAGCAAGCGGTTGATGTTTTCGCGGTGCCGCACAGCCAGCAGCAGCGCCATGAAGAACAACATGAACAGGACGGCGCGCTCGCTGTACCACTGGATGCGGTCGCCCATCAGGTAGAACACCGGCGCAAACGCCGCCGACACCAGCGAGGCCAGCGAGGAATAGCGGAAGAAGTACGCGATGATGAGCCAGGTCGCCCCCGTGGCCAACCCGAGCAGCAGGTCCACACCGAACACCACACCGATGAAGGTGGCCACCCCCTTGCCGCCCTGGAAGCGGAAGAACACCGGCCACAGGTGCCCGAGGAAAGCGGCCAGGCCGACCAGCGCCACCGTGCCGTCTTCCAGCCCGTAGGGCTTGCCAAACCAGCGCACCAGCACCACGGGCAGCCAGCCCTTCAGGGCATCGAGCAGCAGGGTCACCACCGCTGCCGCCTTGCTGCCGGAACGCAGCACATTGGTGGCACCGGGGTTCTTGCTGCCGAAGGTGCGCGGGTCCTTCAGTCCCATGAGGCGGCTGACGATCACCGCAAAGGACAGCGAGCCCAGCAGGTACGCGGCCACGGTGGCCAGGAATGGATAAATGGCTTGCAACAGGGTCTCCAGCGGAAGAGGCGCTATTTTGCCAGCGCGCTCATTCGTCCAGCGCGCAGCGCACGGGCCTGGCGTCCAGCAATGCAACACAGACCTGTGGGTCGATGCCGACCAGATAGCCGCGCCGCCCGCCATTGATGGCAATGCGCGGCAGCGCCAGGATGGTTTCCTCGATATAGACCGGCATGGCGCGCCGCGTGCCAAAGGGCGAGGTGCCGCCCACCAGGTAGCCGCTGTGCCGGTTGGCCACCTCGGGCTGGCAGGGCGCTACCGATTTCACGCCGATCTGCCGCGCCAGGGTCTTGGTGGACACCTTGCGGTTGCCATGCATCAGCACCAGCAGCGGGCGGGCCTTGTCGTCCTCCATCACCAGCGTCTTGACCACGGTGAACGGGTCCAGCCCCAGCACCTCGGCGCTGTGCTGGGCACCGCCGTGCTCGAGGTACTCGTACGGGTGCTCGGTAAAGGCCACGCCATGGGCCCTGAGCAGGGCCGTGGCCGGGGTTTCGCTGACGTGTCCCTTCTTTGCCATGGGCTCAGAGGGCGGGGTCGCGCAGTTCCCAGCGGATACGGTCGATCTCGGCCAGCACCTCGGGCGACAGTTGCGTACCCCAGGCGTTGAGGTTGTCGTCCAGCTGCGCCAGCGAGGTCACTCCGATGATGGTGCTGGCCACCCGCCTATTGGTGTAGCAAAAGGCCAGCGCCATCTGCACTGGCGTAAGGCCATTGTCGCGGGCCAGTTCGTTGTATTGGCGCGCCGCCACCAGTGCCTCGGGACGGCCCCAGCGCTGCTTGCGCACCGACTCGTATTTGGCAATGCGCGCGTCCTTGGGTGCGTCGGCCCCCTCGGTGCCGCTCGCGTCGTACTTGCCCGTGAGCAGCCCGAAGCCCAGCGGGGAATAGGCGAGCAGCGACACGCCCAGCCGGTGCAGGGTTTCGTCCAGCCCGTTGTCCAGCGCACGGCTCACCAGGCAGTAGACGTTCTGCACGGTGGCGATGCGCGGCAGGCCGTGCTGTTCGGCCAGACGCACGAACTCGTGCACGCCGTAGGGCGTCTCGTTGGACAGGCCGATATGGCGCACCTTGCCGGCCTGCACCAGCCGGCCCAGCGCCTCCAGCTGCTCATGGATCGGGGTCTGCGAACGCTCCTTGGACGGGTCGTAGTACACCATGCCGAACGCCGGCACGTGGCGCTCGGGCCAGTGGATCTGGTACAGGTCGATCACGTCGGTCTGCAGCCGCCGCAGCGAGCCTTCGCACGAGGCCACGATGTCGGCGGCTGTCATGCCTGCGCCATCGCGCACCCAGGGCATGCCGCGCGATGGCCCGGCCACCTTGGTGGCCAGCACGACCTTCTGGCGCACGCCCGGGTTGCGGGCCAACCAGTTACCGATGATGGTTTCGGTCGACCCGCAGGTCTCGGCCCGCGCCGGCACCGAATACATCTCCGCCGTGTCCAGAAAATTCACGCCGCGCGCCAGTGAGTGATCCAGAATGCGGTGGGCATCAGGCTCGCTGACCTGTTCACCAAATGTCATGGTGCCGAGGCAGATGGGAGTGACGTGAAGATCGCTCTGGCCGAGCTGGACGGTATTCATGGGGGGTACTGCGATGGTCTGTGCTGGAATGTTCGCCAGTTTACGGCGTGCGCGGGAAGCCGTAGAACTCGCGGGCATTGATGTCCAGTATGCGCGCCACGGGCTCGGGCACGCGCCAGCCGGCCCGGGCCTGCGCCAGCCGCCCGCTGCCCCACAACACGCGGTCCAGCGCGGCGTCCAGGGCGAAATCCAGCAACGCCGCCGCCGCCGACGCACCAGGAGGAATGCGGGCCGCGAACACCAGCTTGAGGTAAAGGTTGCCCATGGCCAGCCACCAGCGCAACTGCTGCGCCTCGGCGCCCAGCGGTGGCGGCGCAGACAACACGCCGGGTGTCGCCACAAACACCCGGTCCAGCCGGGCCAGGGCCGGTGCCAATGCGGCGAGGCAGCCCAGGCTGGTGGCCACTTCAATGTGCCAGCACCGTGGCAGCAGGCGATGCAGCACCGCGATGTGTGCCAGAAGCTGCGGCCCGCATGGTGCATCGGGTGGGCACACCACACGCGTACCGCGCACACCGTGATCATGAAGCCGGGCGACTTCCTCCGGGCTGTCCCAGGGCGACACAGCGGCCACGCCACGCGCGCGGCCCCCCAGTTGCGCCAGCGCGTGCAGCAGGCAGCCATGCGCGCCGGCGTAGGCCTGCGGTTGCACCAGCGTCACGTGGGCCATGCGCCCGCCAGCCAACCGGCGCTGCACCCGCCGCAGCGGCACGGGCGGCGCCACACCGGGCACCGCCGCCAGTTGCCAGCGCGCCGCGTCCATCACCTCCACATGGCAATCACAGACCATGGGCTGTGCCACGTGCTGCATGGCGTCACCGGACCAGCGCGGCGGCTTCGCGGGCCAGCGCTTCGGCGCGCGCGTAGTGGGTTTTGGCGCGGGTTGCCCACAGCTCTTCTAGGCTGCTGGTCTGGCGCGCCGCCGCCGCGTCCTTCTTGTCCTTGCGAAACAGCTCGGGCATTTGCCCTTGCGCCACATTGCGCTCGTCCACCAACGGCGAGAAGGCGTAACTGCGGGCCTGCTGCAGCAGTTCGGCGGCTTTCGGGTTGGCCCGGCCGGCCAGCTTGCGCTCGGCCTCGTGGATGGCCTTGGTGGCGGCCTGCAGTTCCTTCAGGCGCAAGGTGATCATCTGGTCGAACAGCGTGCTGACCAGCTGGCGACGCTCCTCCGACACCCGCGAGTTGAATTGCACCCTCGCTTTGCGTGCCACCGAATAGATGTTGGGGTAGTCACCCGGCACCTTCAGGCCCGCCACCGTGTAGGGCAACACCGGCAAGCGGCTGACGGCCGGGTCGAAAAGCAGCTCCTGCCCTTCCAGCGACAGTGTGTAGGCGACAAACTTGCGTGCCTCTGCCGGGTTCTTGCCACCAGCCACCAGGCCGATGCTGGCAGGCACCACTGCGGTGACCGTGGGGTAGACAAAATCCACCGGAAAGCCCGCGTACTTGCCGGCCAGGCCGAAGAAATCGATCACCAGGCCAATGCCGAACTGGCCGTTGTTCACGCCCTCGGGTACACCAAAGCTGCGGTCGGTCACGGCGGCGCAGTTGCCGGCAATCTGCAGCAGCTGGCTCCAGCCCTTCTCCCAACCCTCGCCCTGCAGGATGGTCTCCACCGTCAGGTGGGTGGTGCCCGAGCGTGATGGCGAAGACATCGCCACATGGCCGTGATAAACCGGACGCACCAGGTCCGCCCACTCCTTGGGCGGCGGCAAGCGGTTGGCCTGCATGTAGCGGCTGTTGGTCATGATGCCGTAGCCCGACAGCGCCTGGCCGAAGTAGGCATCGTCGGGATCGTTGATCGGGTAGCTGCCGATCTTCTGCGGCACAAAACTGTTGCGCACCTCGGGCGCGCGGTCCAGCAGACGGTCGCGCTTGAGCACCTCGAACGCATCGGGCGCGGACGCCCACATCACGTCGGGGCGCTGGCCAGCGGCCTGCTCGCGGATGAAGGTTATCGCCGCGGTGGTGTTCTTGCTGAGCATTTCCAGCTTGATGCCCGGGTGCTTTTCCTCGAACCGCTTTTTGTACACATCGGTGAGTTCTTTCGGGAACGATGTGAGCACGGTGACGGTGCCCGCCATCGCGCTGCATGAAGCAACAACGGTGGCGACGGCGGTGATCCATCGGGGCAGAGAGGTGTGCATGGTGTGTCTCCTGAAGTGGTGACACAAGGCTAGGTGAATCGTCGCGCGCTGACCAATCACACTTTCTGATGCGCGGCATCAGCCCGCGCGCGCGACGGGTTTACCCGTGCTCAGCGCGGCGACAGGCCCCAGATGGTGCGCAGCACCGACAACGCCGCGACGATGGCCGGATCGTGTTCGGCGGTCTTGGGGTAGATGAAGCTCAGCATGGCGGCCACCCGCGTGTGTGGCCAGATCACCACCTCGTCACGCTCGGCGGCCGGCACGGCCACGTCCTCGCGCAGCAGCGCCAGACCCAGCCCGGCGCGCACCAGGCTCAGTGGCGCGGCGGTGTCGTCGGATTCGAGCACGATGTTGGGCAACAGGCCCTGGCGCGAGAACAGGTCGCGCAGCAAGGTCTGTGCGTGGCTGCTGTACGGAGCGCCGACCCAGGGCATGTCGGCGATCTCGCGCCAGCCCGCGTGCAGCACGCGGTGGCTGAAGGAAAACGGCGCCGCGATGCGGTACTGCAAGGTTTGCAATGGCAGGCCATTCACATCACGCGGGATGTTGGGCCCGATGTAGAAGGAGGCTTGCAGGGTGGAGGTGACCACGGCTTCGCGCAGCGTCTCGGCATCGCCCGAGCGGGTCTTGATCTCCAGCAGCGGCAGCGCACTGACCAGCCCGCCGAGCAGTGAGCCCAGGCGCAAGGAATCCGGGTCGCCCACGGTGCCGATCACCAGCGAGCCCGACACCTCGCCCTGCAGCTCACGCGCCTGGCCGAGCAGCGAGCCGGCAGCGGCCAGCACCTTCTCGGCCTCGGGCAACATGCGCTCGCCCGCGCGGGTGAGCATGATGCGTCCGGGACGCCGGTCAAACAGCGCGATGCCCAGCTCTTCCTCCAGCGCCTTGATCTGCCCGGTGACGGCGGGCTGCGTCACGTGCAGCGCCTCCGCGGCACGTGTCAGGTGGCCGATCTTGGCCACGGTGACAAAGGCGCGTAGCTGGTAAATTTCCACGGTGGTTCCGTCAGTTGGGGCCAGCATCAATGCGTGAGAAACCGCACCTGGCTGGATTCAATGCCCAGCCGCACGTCGGCCCCGGGCTGGAACAGCGAAAGCCCCGAGTAGTGCGGCTGGTTGGCCACGATGACGGCCTCGCCCACACGCACGCGGTAGCGTGACGACTCTCCCAGGAACTCCGAGCTTTCCACCCGGCCATCCAGCCAGGAGCGAGATGCGTCCACGTGTTCGTCGCGCACCCGGATGTTGACCGTGTGCGGCCGAAACGCCATGGTGGCGGGGCCGGTGCCCGGTGTCTCGCTGGTGCGCGGCAACACCATCACGCCCATGCCGTCGGCCTGGAAGGTGAGTGTTTCGCCGGTGACCTGCGTGACCTTGCCCTCCACCAGGTTGGCCGTGCCCACGAAGCCGGCCACAAAACGGTTGGTCGGAAAGTCGAACAGCGCGGAGGCCGTGCCCACCTGCTGCAGCACGCCCTTGTCGAGCACGGCCATGCGGTCGGCCGTGGTCATGGCTTCTTCCTGGTCGTGGGTGACGAAGATGGTCGTCAGGCCGAGCTTGCGCTGCAGGTTCTTGAGCTCCTCGCGCATCTGCACGCGCAGGTTCTTGTCCAGGTTGGACAGGGGTTCGTCAAGCAACAACAGCTTGGGCTCGATCACCACGGTGCGCGCCAGCGCCACGCGCTGCTGCTGGCCACCCGAGAGCTGGCTGGGCCGGCGATCGGCGTACTGGAGCAGGCCCACCAGCTCCAGCGCGGCACCCACCTTGCGGCGGATGGCCTCCTTGGGTTCCTTGCGCTCCACCAGGCCAAAGGCCACGTTGTCCCAGACCGTCATGTGCGGCCACAACGCGTAATTCTGGAACACCATGCCCACGTTGCGCAAGTGCGGCGGTGTGCCGGTGATGTCCTTGCCGTCGATCAGCAGCTCGCCGCGCTGATGCTGGTTGAAGCCGGCGATCAGCCGCAGCAGCGTGGACTTTCCCGAGCCCGAGGGGCCCAGCAAGGCGAAGAACTCACCCGGTTCGATGCGGATGTTGACGTCCTTCAGCACTTCAGTGGTGCCGTAGCTCAGATTGATGTGGCGGGCTTCGACGGAAACTTTATGGAGATTCATGGCTGTACTTCCTTCATTCGTGACTGGCGCGCACCGGCTCACGGGATTTTTCAATCACGCGATGCGACAGATAGGTTCCCAACGCGACCACGGCCACCGCGATCACGCCCAGGGCCGCCCCCGGCCCGCGGCCGGAGATGCTCTGCATGTAGAGATAGATGCCGTAACTCATGGGCGCCTGACTTTGCGCCGAGGTCAGCAGGATGGTGGCCGACAGCTCCACCGCGGCGGTGATGAAGCTGGTGACAAACCCGGCCAGGATGCCACCCATCATCAGCGGCACCATCACGCGGCGCACGGTGCTGATCTTGCCGGCGCCCAGGCTGTTGGCGGCTTCTTCCAGCGAGATGTGCACCTGCTGCAGCGCCGCCATGCACGAGCGCAAGGCATAAGGCAGGCGCCGCACCGCATAGGCGATCATGATCAGAAGCCAGGTGGCCACCATGGGCGTGTCGGTGAACGGCACGTTGACGCCCTTGAACATCCGCAGGTAGCCAATCGCCAGCACCAGGCCGGGAATGGCCAGCGCGATGGAGGCAATGTAGTCCAGCCACTGGCGCGCCGGCAACTGCGTGCGGTAGATCAGGTACGCGATGGCCGTGCCCAGGATGATGTCCAGCCCCGCCGCCATCAGGCAATACTTGAGGGTGTTGTAGATCATCAGCTTGGAATCGGTGAACACCGTGCCGTAATGGGCGATGGTGTAGCTGTCGGGGAGCACCGAGTAGCTCCACACCTTGCTAAACGACATTAGCAAAATGCCGATGTGCGGTGCCAGCGTGACCAGCAACACAAACACCACCCAGCCGTAGGCCAGCGCTGACTCCCAGCCGCGCAGCTGGCGTCTTTGCAGCGAGTTGCCGCCCTTTTGGAGCGTGGAGTAATCCTTGCCCTTCATCACCCGCGCCGCCATCCACAGCGCCAGGATGGAAAACGCAATCATGATCACGCTGATGACGTAACCCAGCGGGTCTTCAATTCCCACTGAGGTGATGCGAAGGTAGGCTTGCGGGGCCAGCATGTTGGTCACGCCCATCACCAGCGGCGTGCCCAGATCGTCGAACACCTTGACGAACACCAGCGCGGCGCCGGCCAGGTAGCCTGGCAATGACAGCGGGAAAATGATGCGCCAGAACAGCCGCCAGCCCTTGGCGCCCAGGTTCAGCGCCGACTCTTCCATGGCGCCGTCGATGTTGCGCATGGCCGCCACCAGGTTCAGCAGGATGAACGGGAAGTAATGGATGCTTTCCACGAAGGTCACGCCCACTAGCCCGTCCATGATGGGCACGGTGAAACCGAACCAGTCGTTCAGCAGCAGGTTCACTGAACCGCTGCGGCCAAAAATCAGCTGCAGTGCAACGGCGCCCACGAACGGCGGCATGATCAGCGGCAACACACCCAGCGTCTGAATCAGCAGCGCGCCGCGGAACTCGAAACGCACCGTGAGGTAGGCCAGTGGGATGGCAATCACCGAGGCAAAAAACACCGAGGCCAGCGCCACCGTCAGGCTGTTCATGAACGATTCACGCAGCAGGGTCTGGCCGAAGAAATTGGCGAAGTGGCCTAGTGTGGGTGCGCCGGTTTCTGTGACAAACGCGGTGTAGATCACCTGCCCCACGGGCAACAGCAAGAACACACCCAGGAAGGCCAGCACCAGCCCCGCCAGTACCCAGGGGCCCCAGGCGATCTGGCGGCGTGGCCGCGCGGCCCCGGACTCTCCGGGCGTGACAGGTTCTGTCATGACTGCAGACATACAACAACTTTCATTGAAGCCGGGCTGCGCGGGACCGCGCCGCGCCGGTGGTAAAGGGGATTACTTGATCAGCGCCGCGGCCTGGTTGGCCAGGTCGCGGGCTTTCTCGTAATTAGCCTTGGACTTGGAACTCCACAGGTCTTCCAGCCCGGTGAGCTGCTTGGCCACCGCCACGTCCTTCTTGTTTTTGCGGAACAGCTCCAGGAACTGCTGGTCCTTGATCATGCTGTCGGACACCAGCGGCGAATAGGCAAAACTGCGCGCCTGCTTGATAAGGTCCGCCGCCTGCGCGTTCGGCTTGGCCTTGAGTTTGCGCTCGGCATCGTGGATGGCCTTGGTGGCGGCCTGTAGGTCCTTCAGGCGGAAGGTCACCATCTGGTCGAACAGGCTCACCACCACCTGGTAGCGGTCGCTGGAGACATGCGAGTCAAACTGCACCTTGGCACGCTTGGCGATTTCATGCGCGTCGGGGTAGCCGGCCGGCACCTTGTTGCCAAAGCTGGCGTTGGGCAGGATCGGCAGGCGGCTGATCTTCGGGTCGAACAGCAGCTCCTGCCCTTCGCGCGAGAGCGTGAAGCTGATGAACTTCTTGGCCTCGTCGTTGTTCTTGCCACCCGCCACCAGCGCGATGTTGGCCGGCACCACGGCCGTGACGGACGGGTAATGAAACTCCACCGGGTAGCCCGAATATTTGCCCGCCAGACCAAAAAAGTCGATGACGATGCCCACGCCGTACTGGCCGTTGTTCACGCCGTCGGGCACGGCGAAACTGCGGTCGGTCACTGCGGCGCAGTTGCCGGCGATCTGCAGGATCTGCGCCCAGCCTTTTTCCCAGCCCTCGCCCTGCAGGATGGTCTCCACTGTCAGGTGTGTGGTGCCCGAGCGCGACGGTGACGAAATCGACACATGGCCAAAGTATTCGGGCTTGATCAGATCCGCCCACTCCTTGGGCGCGGGCACCTTGTTGGCCTGCATGTAACGCGTGTTCCACATCAGGCCGTAACCGGCCAGGGCCTGGCCGTAGTACAGGTTCTCCGGGTCGTTGATCGGGTAGTTGCCGATCTTGGCCGGGGCCTGCGGGTTCTTGACCTCGGGGGCGGCCTGCAGCAGCTTGTCGCGTGCCAGCACTTCAAAGGCGTCGGGGGCCGACGCCCACATCACGTCGGGCCGCTGGCCCGGGGGCAGCTCCTTGATGTAGGCGATGCTCGCCGTGGTGTTCTTGTTCAGGATCTCGATCTTGATGCCCGGGTTGCGCGACTCAAATGCCTTCTTGTAGGCCTCGGTCAACTCCTTGGGGAACGCGGTCACCACTGACACCGTCCCCGCCTGCGCGGCGGAAAACGCGGTCACGAGGCTCAGTGTCAGGGCACGGATGGCTGTGCGGCTGTGCATGCAAGTCTCCTTCGGTTTTGTTGTACGGACAGCTGCACTGTACTGGCGCACCTCCGGCGAAGCCAATCATGGTTTTTGATAGGCCGCATAAACCCGGCAGTGTCTCGGGTTAACCCTCGGGGTCTGGACCAGACCAGGGCACGGGCGTTGCCAACAGGACCGCCAGCCGGTCCTTCAACGGCGGCAGGTCACGTACCAGCAGCGCTTGCGCATGGGTTCGCCAGGCCGTCTGCAAATGCGCCAGCGCCCGCAGGCGCGCGAGCAGGGCGTCCGCCACCGCAACGTCGTTGAGAGTGCCAAGCAGGTCCTGCAAACCTTCTAGGGCCGCCAGGTAGGGCGGCGTGCGCGGCGCGGGCCAGACGCCCTGCCACTGGTCCACCAGGTAACGCAGGCGCTTGACCTCGATGCGCAGGGCATGCCGGGCCCCGGGGCCCTCACGAGCCAGTCGCCGGGCCGCCCGGGCCACACGCTGGTGCGCGGCCTGCGCCAGGGCGGCGGCCACTTCGCGGGCCGAACGCGCGGGGCGATTGGCGGCCGTGCCGCGCGGGCCCGACAGTGTCCACACCAGCCGCTCGGCACGCAACAAGGTCGCGGCCAACACGGGTTGGCGCAGCTGGGTATCGTGGGCGGCATAGGCAGCCTCGCGCCAGCGCGTGGCGCGCCTTGCCAGCGGCGCCAGCGCACTGGGCGAAACACCTGTCGTGGCCGCGAGCACCGGCAGCGATTCCAGCAGGAATACATCGGCATCACGCGCTGCGCCCAGCACCCCACCCAGTTCGTGCATAGGCTGGCGCAACCCACGCAGCGGCCGGCGCACCGCGCGGGCTTCGCGCAGCCCGCCCATGGCGCGCAAGACGCTGCGCAGGCGCCGCAGTGCCGCCCGGGCCTGGTGCACGAACTCGGGCTGCGCGGGCGTGACATGGAGCAGGTTGTGCTGCAGGCAGGCCAGGGGTGCCGCCACGGCACCGGCCAGCGCATCCACCACCGGCGCCGCGGCGTCCACGGCCATACGCCAGCTGCGCATCGGTTGGGGGCCGTTGCGTTGCGCAGGGCCCAGCCGCGCTCGGCCTTGCTGATGGCCAGTGGCACCAGCGGCAGGTCACACGCGAGGCGCTGCGCCAGCTTCCACAAGCGCGAGGCATCGCCGCCCTGGTGTTCAATTTCCACTTCGGACACACACACGCTGCGCCGCCGCTGGCCGCGCCCGGTGGTGATTTCGCCCAAGTCAAGGCTAAACGCGGCCCGCGTGCCGTCGGGCCAGGCCAGGGGCCAGAGATGGCGCTCAAAACGCATCTCGAACACCATCCTCAGGCGGCGCGCCAGCGTGTCAAAACCCTCCACCTTCCCAAGCAGCGTGGCCACCAGCGCCACCCAGTCAAACCGCGGGCCGGCAACCTGATGCTCCCATTCGCCGCGCTGGCACAGGGCCAGGTTCACCGCCGGTGCGGTCTTGACGGTTTGCACCTAGTCTGCGCCCTCCTGGCGCAAGCGCAACGACAAGCGCAGCGCGCCCAGTTGCCGATCTGCCGTGTCGCAGTAGCGCGCCCGCATGAGCACCACCACCATGGGTCCGGCCCTGCGACGGCGCAACGCAGGGTGGGCGGCCAGGGGCTCCAGCTGGTCCGGCGGCAGCGCCAGCTTGAGCTCCAGCTCGCTCATGCCTTACGGGCGCGCTCTTCTTCCTGTAGCCGCAGTACGCGCCGCTGCACCTTGCCGGTGGTCGTCATCGGCAGCGCGTCGATGAATTCAATCTCCTTGGGGTACTCGTATGGCGCCAGTTTGCCGCGCACATGGGCCTGCAGTTCAGCAATGATTTTTTGATCAAATTCGCGCCCAGCCCTCATGGATGCTGCGCGGGCCGCTACAAAATCAGGAGCAAGCACGACATAGGCCTTGACCACGGCACCGCGCTCGCGGTCGGGTTTGGGCACCACCGCGGCGTTGGCCACGGCCGGGTGTTTGACCAGGCAGTTCTCGATTTCCCCGGGGCCGATGCGGTAACCCGCCGCCTTGAATACGTCGTCAGCCCGGCCCTGGTACCAGAGGTAGCCGTCGGCGTCGCGCACCGCCACGTCGCCGGTGCGGCACCAGTCGCCGGTGTACTTGGCACGGGTGGCGGCCTCGTTCTTCCAGTAGCCCAGAAAGAAGATCGGGTCCGGGTCGCCGTGCACGTCAAAGCGGTGAACGGCCACGTCGCCCGGCACGCCCACCGGGCATTCACGGCCGTCGTCGTCGATGACCTGCACCCGGTGACCCGGGTAGCCCTTGCCCATGCTGCCGGGTTTGGCGGGCCAGTACCTTGAGCAGTTGCCCACGATGTAGTTGATTTCGGTCTGGCCGAACATCTCGTTGACCAGCACGCCCAGCTCGTCGCGGCAGTACGCAAACACCGCGTCCCCGACGGCTTCACCCGCGCTCATCATCGCCCGCAGCTGCAGGCTGAACTGCTGCCGCGGGTGGGGATAGGCCTTCATCATGGCCTTCAGTGCAGTGGGAAACAGGAAGCTGTGCGTCACGCCGTGCTGCTGCAGGAGGCTGAACGCCAGCTCGGGGCTGAAGCGCCCATTCCAGCCCACGATGGGCCGGCCAAAGTACAGCGTGGGCAGCAGCGCGTCCATCAGCCCGCCGGTCCAGGCCCAGTCGGCGGGGCTCCAGAACACGGCGTCCGACGATTCATTCCGCACGCCGTCAAAGCCAAACCAGTTCTGGCTGCAGACAAAGCCACTGAGGTTGCCGATCAGCGCACGGTGCGGAATGAGCGCCCCCTTGGGCTGACCGGTGGTGCCGCTGGTGTAGATCAGCACAGCCGGGTCGTCCGCCAGGGTGGGCACCAGCGCAAACCGGCCGGGCTCCTGGGCGAGCGACAGGTCAAAGTCCAGGTCGGCGATCTGGCTGGCTTCGCCGACGCCGATCACCGTCTCCAGCAGCGGGCAGTCGTCACGCACGGCGTTGATGGCTTCCACCGACGCGCTGTCGCAAATGGCCACGCGTGCCTCGCTGTCCTGCAGGCGATACTCCAACGCCTCGGGGCCGAACAGCGTGGACAGCGGCATGCCCACCGCCCCCATTTGCAGCACGGCCATGTAGGCCACGGCGGTTTCAAAGCGCTGCGGCAGCACGATGGCCACGCGGTCACCCCGCTGCACGCCCAGCACCGTGAGCACGTTCGACAGGCGGTTGGCCGCGTCCTGCAGCTGCGCGAAGCTGTAGCGTGGGCCCGTGCCGTCGGGCTGGTGGGCGATGATGGCGGTGCGGTCGTCGGCGTCGGGTGCCGCCGCCCAGCGACGGCAGCACACCTCGGCGATGTTGAATTGCTCCGGCACCGCCCAGCGGAATCCCTGGTGCAGCGCGGCGTAGTTGTCCTGGACTTGACTGACAGTCATGCCTTGCCTCCTGAATAATCCGGTCAATGTACCAAGCCCGCCGAAGCTCGCGCAGCGAGTTTGTCCCGATCCGCAACCTCCAGTACCACGTTCGTTTGTGGGGCACCCCCACCCCGGGTCAGGCACCGCTGGTGATGGTGCATGGCTGGATGGACGTGGCGGCGTCGTACCAGTTCGTGGTGGATGCCTTCGCCCGGGACCGCTACGTCATTGCCCCCGACTGGCGCGGCTATGGCCTGACCGAATGCCCTGGCACCGACAACTACTGGTTCCCCGACTACCTGGCAGACCTGGACTTCCTGCTCGACCACTACAGCCCCGACGCGCCGGTGGACCTGGTGGGCCACAGCATGGGCGGCAATGTGGTGATGTTCTATGCCGGTACGCGCCCCGGGCGCATCCGGCGGCTGGTCAATCTGGAAGGCTTTGGCATGCCGGCGACCCGGCCGGCCCAGGCGCCGGGGCGCTACGCCCGCTGGATGGACGAGCTCAAGGCGCTTCACCGGGGCGACATGGCGCTCAAGCCCTACGCCGACGTGGCGGGCGTGGCCAGCCGCCTGATGAAAACCAACCCCCGCCTGTCGCAGGACAAGGCCGACTGGCTGGCGCCGCACTGGGCGCGGCCCAACGCGCAGGGCCAATGGGAAATCATGGGCGACCCAGCGCACAAGATCGTCAATGCGCAGCTTTTCCGGGTGGAAGAGGTGCTGGCCCTGTACAGCCAGATCAGCGCGCCGGTGCTGGCGGTGGAAGCCACCGACAACAGCCTCGACCAGTGGTGGCAGGGCAAATACACCCTGGCCGAATACCACGAGCGGCTGAAGGCCGTGCCGCAGTTGCAGCGCGCCGTGGTCACCGACGCCGGCCACATGCTGCACCACGACCAGCCGGCGCAGCTGGCGAACCTGATCGAGCCCTTCATCGCCTGAGCCCGGGCCCTGCGGGAACTAAAATGGCGGGTTACCCAAACACAGGCAGGACCCGACCATGGACGCAGAACGCATCAACCTCATTGGCACCACGCTCAAGGACCTGAGCGCGCGCACCGAAGCGCTACGGGGGTATCTTTGACTTCGATGCCAAATCGGAGCGCCTGAGAACCGTCAACGCCTCGCTCGAAGACCCCAACGTCTGGAACGACTCGAAGAAGGCCCAGGAGCTGGGCAAGGAACAGAAGGCCCTGAGCGGCGTGGTGGTCATGCTCGGCAACCTCACGCGCGAGCTGGCGGACAACCTCGAGCTGTATGAGATGAGCAAGGCCGAGGGCGACGAGGCCGGCCTGCAGACCCTCGAGGCCGAAGCCGCCAAGCTGGCCAAGGACGTCGAGGCGCTGGAATTCCGCCGCATGTTCAACAACCCGGCGGACCCCCTGCCCGCCTTCCTGGACATCCAGGCCGGCGCCGGCGGCACCGAGGCCTGCGACTGGGCCAGCATGCTGCTGCGCCAGTACCTCAAGTACGCCGAACGCAAGGGCTTCAAGGCCACGGTGGAAGACGAAACCGCAGGCGACGTGGCCGGCATCAAGAGCGCCACCATCAAAATCGAGGGCGAGTACGCCTTTGGCCTGCTGCGCACCGAAACCGGCGTGCACCGGCTGGTGCGCAAGAGCCCGTTCGACAGCTCGGGCGGGCGCCACACCAGCTTTGCCAGCGTGTTTGTGTACCCCGAGATCGATGACTCGATCGAGATCAACATCAACCCGGCGGATGTGCGCACCGACACCTTCCGCGCCAGTGGCGCCGGCGGCCAGCACATCAACAAGACCGACTCGGCCGTGCGGCTGACCCACATCCCCACCGGCATCGTGGTGCAGTGCCAGGACGGGCGCAGCCAGCACAGCAACCGCGACGTCGCCTGGCAGCGCCTGCGAAGCCGCCTGTACGACTACGAAATGCGCAAGCGCATGGAAGAGCAGCAAAAGCTCGAAGACACCAAGACCGATGTCGGCTGGGGCCACCAGATCCGCAGCTATGTGCTGGACAACAGCCGCATCAAGGACCTGCGCACCGGCGTGGAAATCTCGGCCACCCAGAAGGTGCTGGACGGCGACCTCGATGCCTTCATTGAAGCCAGCCTGAAGCAGGGTGTATGAGCCATCGCCCCGCGCTGATCTTCGACATGGACGGCACCATGGTCGACTCCATGCCCTGGCACCTGAAAAGCTGGGCGGTGTTCGCTGACAGCCACGGCCTGAGCATCGACCTGCCCGACCTGATGCGCCGCACCACCGGGCGCAACGGCCCCGAATGCATGCGGGAGCTGTTCCAGCGCGAACTGCCGGACGACGAAGCCTGGGCCCTGATCCAGCAAAAGGAAGCCGCCTACCGCGAGCTGTTTGCGCCGGTATTCACCGAGGTGACAGGCTTCCGGGCCTTTGCGGCGCAGGCCATGGCGCGCGGGCACAAGGTGGGCGTGGGCACGGCGGGGGACCGCCACAACATTGAATTCGTGTTCCGCCACCTGGCCATGACGCCACCGCCGCATGCGGTGGTGGGTGGTGACGAGGGCCTGCCCGGCAAGCCCGAGCCCGCGATCTTTCTGGAAGTCGCCCGACGCCTGGGCGCCGATCCGGCGCAATGCGTCGTGTTTGAGGACGCACCGTTTGGCATCGAGGCGGCCCGGCGCGCTGGCATGCGGGCGGTGGCGGTCTGCACTGGCCACACCGCCGCAGAACTCGACGGCCCCCATGTGATGGCGCACATTCGCAACTACCACGAACTGCTGAACACCGACTTTCTGGAGACACTCCATGCTGCTACTGCGTGACGGACAGGGCCAGTCCACGGCCGTCCACCGGGCCGACTACCAGGCGCCCGCCTTCTGGATCGACACGGTCGAACTGACGTTCGACCTCGACCCGGCCAAGACCCGGGTGCTCAACAAGATGCGCCTGCGCCGCAACCCCGATGTGCCCGCGCAGCCGCTCAAGCTCGACGGCGAAGAGCTGAACCTGGCCCGCGTGCTGGTCAACGGCCAGGGCACCAGCTTCAAGATGGAAGGCTCCCAGCTGGTGCTGGAGAACCTGCCCGCGGGCCACGAGCCGTTTGACCTGGAAATCTTCACCACCTGCGTGCCGGCCAAGAACACCAAGCTGATGGGCCTGTATGTCAGCAACGACTCGTTCTTTACCCAGTGCGAGGCCGAGGGCTTCCGCCGCATCACCTACTTCCTGGACCGGCCGGACGTGATGGCCAGCTACAGCGTGACGCTGCGCGCCGACAAGGCCCGCTATCCGGTGCTGCTGAGCAACGGCAACCTGGTGGCACAGGGTGCGCTGGACGATGGCCGCCACTTCGCCACCTGGGTGGACCCGCACCGCAAGCCCTGCTACCTGTTCGCCCTGGTGGCCGGCCAGCTGGTGTGCCGCGAGCAGCGCATCACCTCGCGCGCCGGCAAGGAGCACCTGCTGCAGGTCTATGTGCGCCCTGGCGACCTGGACAAGACCGAGCACGCCATGAACTCGCTGATGGCCAGCGTGGCCTGGGACGAAGCCCGTTTTGGCCTGCCGCTGGACCTGGAGCGCTTCATGATCGTCGCCACCAGCGACTTCAACATGGGGGCCATGGAGAACAAGGGCCTGAACATCTTCAACACCAAGTACGTGCTGGCCAGCCAGGCCACCGCGACGGATGTGGACTTCGCCAACATTGAAAGCGTGGTCGGCCACGAATACTTCCACAACTGGACGGGCAACCGCGTGACCTGCCGCGACTGGTTCCAGCTGAGCCTGAAGGAAGGCCTGACGGTGTTCCGTGACCAGGAATTCAGCCAGGACCTGGCGGGCGAGGCCTCGGCCCGCGCCGTCAAGCGCATTGAAGACGTGCGCGTGCTGCGCACCGCCCAGTTCCCCGAGGACGCGGGGCCCATGGCGCACCCGGTGCGGCCCGACAGCTACCTGGAAATCAACAACTTCTACACCGTCACCATCTATGAAAAGGGTGCCGAGGTGGTGCGGATGATGCAAACCCTCGTGGGCCGCGATGGCTTTACAAAGGGCATGGCACTGTATTTCGCCCGCCACGATGGCCAGGCCGTGACCTGCGACGACTTTGCCCAGGCCATTGCCGACGCCAACCCCGGCTCGACGCTGGCCAACCTGCTGCCACAGTTCAAGCGCTGGTACAGCCAGGCCGGCACGCCACGCGCGCAGGCCACCGGCCAGTACGACGCCGCCGCGCGCCGCTACACGCTGACGCTGTCGCAAAGCTGCGCGCCGACGCCCGGCCAGCCGGTGAAAGAACCCTTTGTGATCCCGCTGGCCTGGGGCCTGGTGGCGCCGGATGGCCGCGAACTGGCCGCCGGCCTGCATGTGCTGACCGATGCCAGCGAAACGCTGACGGTCGATGACGTCGACGCCGAGCCCGTGCCGTCACTGCTGCGCGGCTTCAGCGCCCCAGTCATCCTCGACTGCGATTACAGCGACGCGCAATTGCTCACGCTGCTCGCGCACGACAGCGACCCCTTCAACCGCTGGGAAGCAGCGCAACGCCTGTCGCTCCGACGCGCTATCAATTTCATAGCGCCTCACGCAGATCCGGTGCGGGCTGCAGACGAAATTTTTCTGGACGATGGGTACATCGGGGCGCTGCGCGGCATTCTGCGCAACCCGACCCTGGACCCCGCCTTCAAGGAGCTGGTACTGACGCTGCCGTCGGAGGCCTACATCGCCGAACAGCTCGATGCGGTGGACCCGCAGCGCATCCATGCGGTGCGCGAGGCCATGCGCGAACAGCTGGCCCGCGCGCTGCGCAGCGACTGGGAATGGGCGTTTGAAGCCCACCGCGACAACGGCGCCTACCGGCCCGACCCGGTGTCCAGCGGGCGCCGCGCGCTGGCGGGGCTGGCGCTGTCCCAGCTGTGCCTGGCCGCGCGGCTGGACGGTGACGCTGTCTGGCCCGGCAAGGCCCTGCAGCGCTTCAAGGACGCCAGCAACATGACGGACCGCTTCAATGCGCTGGCAGCACTGGTTTCCAGCGGGCATGAACTGGCCGCACCGGCGCTGGCGCGCTTCCATGCGATGTTCAGGGAGGAAGCCCTGGTGCTGGACAAATGGTTTGCGCTGCAGGCCAGCGCACCGGACCGCGGCGGCGACGTGCTGCCGGTGGTGCGCCAGCTCATGAAGCACCCGGACTTCAACATCCGCAACCCCAACCGCGCACGCAGCGTGATCTTCAGCTACTGCAGCGCCAACCCGGGTGCCTTTCACCGCACCGACGCGGCAGGCTATGTGTTCTGGAGCGAGCGCGTGATCGAGCTGGACGCCATCAACCCGCAGGTGGCGGCACGGCTGGCCCGCGCGCTGGACCGCTGGAAGAAGCTGGTGGAACCCTGCCGCAGCGCCGCGCGCGAAGCCATCGCCCGCGTCGCCGCCAAAGCCGATCTGAGCAATGATGTGCGTGAGGTCGTGACGCGCGCCCTCGCCGACTGAAAGAGACCCATGACAAAGAAAATCTCCCTGACCCGCTACCTGGTGGAACAGCAGCGGGTGGACGGCCACATTCCGTCGCAGCTGCGGCTGCTGATTGAAGTGGTGGCACGCGCCTGCAAGAGCATCAGCCAGGCGGTGAACAAGGGCGCGCTGGGCGGCGTGCTGGGCACGGCCACCAGCGAGAACGTGCAGGGCGAGGTGCAGAAAAAGCTCGACATCATCGCCAACGAGGTGCTGATCGAGGCCAACGAATGGGGTGGCCACCTGGCGGCCATGGCCAGCGAGGAAATGGACGGCATCTACGTGGTGCCCAACCGCTACCCCCAGGGCGAGTACCTGCTGCTGTTCGACCCGCTCGACGGCTCCAGCAACATCGACGTGAATGTGAGCATCGGCACCATCTTCAGCGTGCTCAAGATGCCCGACGGCGACCGGGGCGTGGACGAAAGCGACTTTCTGCAGCCGGGCCACCGGCAGGTCGCGGCCGGCTACTGCATCTATGGCCCGCAGACCACGCTGGTGCTGACCGTGGGCGACGGCGTGGCCATGTTCACGCTGGACCGCGAGCAGGGCTCGTTCGTGCTGGTCGAGGAGAACGTGCAGATCCCGCCGGACACCAGGGAATTTGCCATCAACATGAGCAACATGCGCCACTGGGATGCGCCGGTGAAGCGCTACATCGACGAATGCCTGCAGGGCAAGGATGGCCCGCGCGGCAAGGACTTCAACATGCGCTGGATCGCCAGCATGGTGGCGGATGTGCACCGCATCCTCACGCGCGGCGGCATCTTCATGTACCCCTGGGACAAGCGCGAGCCCGACAAGCCCGGCAAGCTGCGCCTGATGTACGAGGCCAACCCCATGGGCTGGCTGGTGGAGCAGGCCGGTGGCGCCGCCACCAATGGCCGCCAGCGCATCCTGGACATCCAGCCGGCCAAGCTGCATGAACGGGTGAGCGTGATCCTGGGCTCGAAGAACGAGGTCGAGCGGGTGACCAGCTACCACAACACGCTATAATCTTGGGCTTACGCCGGTGTAGCTCAGTCGGTAGAGCAGCTCATTCGTAATGAGAAGGTCGGGTGTTCGATTCATCTCTCCGGCACCAGACAAGAAGGCCCTGTCGCGCATGCGTCAGGGCCTTTTTCATGGGCAAAGCAACAGCACTGCCACTTCTTTCGGGTTAGGCAATCGGCTTAGGGCCGTCGCTGCGAATACTTAACCGGTCCGACCCGCAAGGCCTGACACTGGCAGCATCATGCCCAGCGTCTACGACAGCCTGTCCCAGTGGCTCCAGAAAACGACCTCGTCGTTTGCGGAGCTGCGGGTGCTGCCGATGACGCAGGCCGGCCATGACAAGGGCGCGGCCGACCACCTGATCTATCGCCTGCGCCAGTGGCCCGACCTGCCCAGCGCACTGCGAACAGCCGATGTTTACCGCACGCTGTCGGTGATGAGCAGCCGCCCGGTCAACCGCCGCTGGTTCGTGGCAAGCTCCGGCCTCACGCTGGCCGAGGCGGATGCGCTGATCCAGCGGATGGTCGACGACGAAGCCGTGGAAGTGATCGACGCGTCGATCTTTCCCGACTCGGGCTCCTGAACGCGCAGCACTCACGCCGGCGGCCGCGGCGCCGGCTCCATGCGCGCCTTGCGTTCCGCCAGCCGGTCCACCAAGCGTTGCATGTTCGACAGGCTGGCCAGGTGCATGGACACCCAGTGCAGTTCCCCCGAGCGAAACAGTTGCAGCGCCCACGCGTCGGGCAGCGCGAGCAGCTTCTTCTCGTCGACGATCATCAGGCCATTGACGGTGAAACTGCGGCCATCGGTGAGATCAGCCCTGGCGTTCATTTCCATCAGAAGGCCCATTTCGGTCAGGCGCTGGCAGAAAACATCGGTGCGCACATATTCCTGCTGGTACCGGTTGAGGAAGTCCAGCGCGTTCTGCAGGAAAGGCGTGTTGTTGCCCGCTGCATCGAACAGCGGCTCCCCCTCGCGGTCATTCAACCCGGGGTAGGCTTCGTCGATGCACACACCCAGCTGCTGGCCAGGCAGCTCCGACAGCACGAACGGGTAGCGGCGCACAAAGGCCGGGATGTAGGCGGCCTGCCAGTGGCCGCTGTCGTCCACGTAAAGGTTTTCGCGGGCACGCAGGCCCAGCATGGCCACCGGCACCACCTTGCCCCCGGCGCGCGTGAAGACGATCGGGTATTCACGCGCCGCTTCGCCAAATTCGGCACCCGCCAGGAACAGCGAGTTGGCCTTGCGCGCGAACGCAAAACTCTGGCTTGGCGCCACCTTGCGCTGGCGGTGGGTGTCCCGGTGCAGCAACACCGGCTTTTCGTAGTAGATCGCGTCAGACATGGCGCCCCAGTTCCTGGTGTCATTCAGCCGGCGGCGCCACCGGCGCCGCCAGTACCTTGTCGATGCGCTTGCCGTCGAGGTCCACCACCTCGAAGATCCAGCCCGCGCATTCAATGCGTTCCCCGGTCGCCGGCAAACGGCCCGACACGGCCATCAGCAGCCCGGCCACCGTGTTGTAGCGGCCACGGTCTTCGTCCGGCAGCTCGCGGATGGCGAGGCGGGCGCGCAGCTCGGCCACGGGCATCAGGCCGTCCAGCAGCCAGGAGCCATCTTCACGCCGGGTGGCCCAGGCATCGGCCTGGGCACCGGGCTGCAGCTCGCCCGTGATGGCCTCCAGCAGGTCGTGCGGCGTCAGCAGGCCCTGCACCACGCCGTATTCGTCCACCACAAACACCATGCGGCCCGACTTGGCGCGGAACTGCTCCAGCAGCTCCATGCCCGTCAGCGTCTCCGGCACAAACAGCGCGGGCTGCGCATGAGGCTCCACCGTGCCTTCATGCGCGGGGCCCAGCTCCAGCAGCCGGGCCACACTGACCACCCCCACCACGTCGTCCAGCGAGCCGCGGCACACCGGGTACCAGGAGTGCGCGCCCAGGCGGCCGGCCTGCTGCAGGCACTCGGCGACGGTGAGGCCGGCATCCAGCCACTGCACGTCCGAGCGCGGCAGCATCAGCGACGTGAGCGGCCGGTCGTCCAGGTGAAACACGTTCTGCACCATCTGGCGTTCATGGTGCTCGATCACGCCCGCATCCACGCCCTCTTCCAGGCTGGCCACGATTTCCTCTTCCGTGACCGAACGGCCCGCCGAGTTGTCGATGCGCAGCAGCTTGAGCACGCCCTGGGTGCTGACCGACAGCAGCCGCACGAACGGCTTGGCGCCGGTGGCCACCCAGGTCATGGGCCGCGCCACCAGCCGGGCCACGGTTTCGGGGTAGAGCTGGCCGATGCGCTTGGGCACCAGTTCGCCAAACACGATGGTGATGAAGGTGATGATGGTCACCACCAGCGCGGTGGCCGTGATTTCGGCGGGCCGCTCGGGCATGCCCAGCGTCATGAGCCAGAGCGCCAGGTCGCTGCTGAAGGCCGCCTCGCCGATGATGCCGTTGAGCATGCCGATGGAGGTGATGCCCACCTGCACCGACGACAGGAACTGGGTCGGGTTGTCCAGCAGCGCCAGCGACGCTGCGGCGCCCTTGTCACCGGCCTCGGCCATGGCGGTCAGGCGGGCCTTGCGGCTGGACGCCAGCGCCAGCTCCGACATCGCGAACACGCCGTTGAGCAGCGTGAGCAGCGCGATCAGCAGGAAATCCATGAATCAGGGGGGAGAATCGACACCATGGCACTTTACTTGATTGGCGATGTGCAGGGCTGCGACGCCGCGCTCGGCCGCCTGCTGGCGCAGCTGGATTTTTCCCCCAGCCGCGACACGCTATACCTGCTCGGCGACCTGGTCAACCGCGGGCCTGACTCGGCTGCCGTGTTGCGCCGCCTGATGGCGCTGGGCGATGCGGCCCGATGCCTGCTGGGCAACCACGACCTGAGCCTGCTGGCAGTGGCCCACGGCGTGCGGGCGCCGCACCGCAACGACACGCTCGACAGCGTGCTGCTGGCGCCCGACCGCGAGGCCCTGCTCCACTGGCTGCGCCACCAGCGGCTGGCGCTGCAGGCCCATGGCGTGCTGATGGTGCACGCCGGCGTGCTGCCGTCGTGGACCGTGGCGCAGACCCTGGCGCTCGCCGCCGAGGTGGAGGCCGTGCTGCGCGGGCCGCAGCCTGGCGCCTTTCTGGCGCAGATGTACGGCAACCAGCCAGACCGCTGGGACGACACCCTTGCCGGGGCGGACCGGCTGCGCGTGATCGTCAACGCGCTCACGCGCCTGCGGTTTTGCACACCCGACGGCGCGATGGACCTCAAAACCAGCGGTGGCCTGGCCAGCCAGCCGCCGGGTCATGTGCCCTGGTTTGATGTGCCGGGCCGCCGCACGGCGGACCACACGGTGGCGTTTGGCCACTGGTCCACGCTCGGCCTGCTGTTGCGTCCCAACCTGCTGTCGCTGGACACGGGCTGCGTCTGGGGCGGCTGCCTGAGCGCGGTGCGTCTGGGCGCCGACGGGCAGCGCGAACTGATCCAGGAAGCCTGCGAGCAAGCCCAGAAACCGGGTGAATGATGCTTCTGGATTGCTATGCTTTTGATAGCGCCTCACGCAGCATTGGCGAGGGCTACAGGCCAAAAAGCTTTGAAGGGTGCGCTCAGGAGGTGCTGGGCTCGGCCTTGAACAGGGCCGCCACCTTCCGCTTGGGCTTGATGTTGGCCGAGATGCGGTTCCCCGCCGGCTTGGCGGTGGACTCCCAGGCCGGCGGCGCGTCAGCTTTCGGCGCTTCATAGGGCTGGTCAAAGAACGGATCCCGCGGTGCCGGGGCAGGCCGGCTGTAGGAGCGCTCGGGCCGCTCCGGGCGCGGAGCCCGCGGGCTGCGGGCCGTGACGTCCAGCGCGTCGCGCGGGTCACCAACTTCGCCCTCTTCACGCCAGTGGCGGCGGCCGTCGTTGATGCGGCCGCGTGGACGGTCTTCCTCGAACTCCACCGCTTCCAGGTCGATCTTTTTCTTCAGCAGCTTTTCCAGGTCAGCCACCAGCCGGCCATCGCTGGCAGAAACAAAGGTGACGGCCAGGCCGGAGGCGCCCGCACGGCCGGTGCGGCCGATGCGGTGGACATAGTCTTCCGCGTTGAACGGCACGTCGAAGTTGAACACCGCCGGCACGTCCTTGATGTCCAGTCCGCGGGCCGCCACATCGGTGGCAACCAGCAGATCCACCTCGCCCGACTTGAAGGCAGCCAGCGCCTTGAGCCGCTCGTCCTGGCTCTTGTCGCCATGCAGCGCGGTGGTCTTGAGGCCCTCGCGCTCCAGCGAGCGGGCCAGCCGGGCACAGCCCAGCTTGCTGTTGACGAACACAAAGGCCTGCGTGATGCCGCGCTGGCGCACGATCTGCTTCAGCGCGCGGCGCTTGTCGTCGTCGATCACGCTGTAGAAATGCTGCTCCACCGTGGACGCCGTCTCGTTGGGCCGCGCGACCTCGATGGTGACCGGGTCCTTGAGGTAGCTGTTGGCCAGGCGCTTGATCTCGGGCGAGAAGGTGGCACTGAACAACAGCGTCGTACGCTCCTTCGGCAGGTAGCTCAGGATGCGCTGCAGGTCGGGCAGGAAGCCAATGTCCAGCATGCGGTCGGCTTCGTCCAGCACCACATACTCGACCTGGTTGAGCACGGCATTCTTGGCTTCAATGTGGTCCAGCAGCCGGCCGGGCGTGGCCACCAGCACTTCCACGCCCTTTTTCAGCTCCAGCGTCTGCGGCTTCATGTCCATGCCGCCAAACACCACGGCGCTGCGCAAGTGGGTGTACTTGGCGTACAGCTTGACCTGCTGGGCCACCTGGTCGGCCAGTTCGCGCGTGGGCAGCAGCACCAGCGCACGCACCGGGTGGCGGGCCGGCGAGGTGGAGGCGTTTTCGTGCTTGAGCAGGCGCTGCAGCAGCGGCAGCGAAAACGCGGCCGTCTTGCCGGTGCCGGTCTGGGCGGCGCCCATCACATCCTTGCCGGTCAACACCACCGGAATGGCCTGGGCCTGGATGGGGGTCATGGACTCGTAGCCCATTTCGGCCACGGCGCGCGCCAGCGGCTCGGCCAGCGATAAGTTGGAGAAAGCAGAGGTCATTTAGCCCTCTATTGTCGCACCGGGCCCCCGCACCTGTCGGGTCTGCAGAATTTCACTATATGGTACGAGCCGAGAACGTGTCGCAGGCCTTGACCGAGCCGGTTTTGAGCCCGGTGGCAAACCAGCGCTGGCGCTGGGCGCTGGTGCCGTGGGTAAAGCTCTCCGGCACCACGGCGCCGCCGCTGCCGCGTTGCAGGGCGTCGTCGCCAATCTTCGCGGCCGCGTTCATGGCTTCTTCCACATCCCCCTGCTCCAGGATCTGCCGGGCATTCTGGGCGTGGTGGGCCCAGACGCCGGCAAAGCAGTCGGCCTGCAACTCCAGCCGCACGCTTAGCGCGTTGTACTGCGCCGCGCTCAGGCGCGCGCGCATGTCGTCCATCTTGCCGCTGATGCCCATGAGGTTCTGCACGTGGTGGCCGACCTCGTGCGCAATGACGTAGGCCTGGGCGAAGTCGCCGGGTGCGCCCAGACGGGTTTTCAGGGTTTCATAGAAGCCCAGATCGATGTACACCTTCTGGTCGCCGGGGCAATAAAACGGCCCCATGGCCGCCTGCCCTTGCCCACAGGCGGTTTGGGTGGCGCCACGAAACAGCACCAGCCGGGGCTCGCGGTAGGTGGCACCCCCCTGGCTGAACTGCTGCTTCCAGACGTCTTCCGTATCCGCCAGTACAGTGGCCACAAACTTCGCCATGCGGTCGTCCGCTGGCGGGCGCTGGGCCGGCGCCGGCTGGACCTGCGCCGTGGGTGCCCCCTCGCCACTGAGCAGGCCCAGAATGGTCAACGGGTTGATGCCAAAAATCCAGCCGCCCACCAGCGCAACGACGATGGTGCCGATGCCGACACTGCGCCCGCCCAGCAAGCCGCCACCCCCACCCCCACCGCCACGGCGGTCCTCCACGTTGTCGGATTCGCGGTTGCCTTCCCATTTCATGCTTGGTCTCCTGCCAGCGGGCTGCGCTAAAGTGCCTTCATGGTAGCCCCCTTGAACACCGGCATGTTGTCGCAACCCGTCGCGCTGGTCACCGGCTTTGACGCCTTCGGTGGCGACACGCTCAACCCGAGCTGGCTGATCGCGCAGGCCCTGCATGGCCGGCAGCTGGCCGGGCACCGGGTCGTGGCAGGCCAGCTGCCCACGGAGTTTGGCCGGTCGCTGGAGGTGCTGGCGGCCCTGCTGCGCCAGCACCAGCCGGCGTTGGTGGTCTGCCTCGGCCAGGCCGGCGGGCGCGCCGCGCTGTCGCTGGAACGCGTGGCCATCAACCTCCAGGACGCGCGCATTGCCGACAACACCGGCGCGCGGCCGATCGACACGCCGGTGCGGGCCGACGGCCCGGCGGCTTACTTCACCCGCCTGCCCATCAAGGCGATGCTGGCCGCGCTGCAAAACGCCGGCATCGCGGCCGAGGTGTCACAGACCGCTGGCACCTTTGTCTGCAACCATGTTTTCTACGGCCTCATGCACGCGCTGGCCACCCAGCCGGCGCTGGCGGGCGTGCGCGGCGGCTTCATCCACGTGCCGTGGCTGCCGCAACAAGGAACACCGGCCATGGCGCTGGACGACCTGGTGCGTGGCACGGCACAGGCGTTGCAGTGCGCGCTGACCACACCGGTCGATCTGGCGCGCAGCGCGGGCGCGCTTCACTGAGGTGGCGCAGGGGGCGGGCTACCGGGCGGCGGGTCGCGCACCAGCTGCCAGGCCAGCCACATGCCAACGATGGCGTTGCCCAGGCCAAACACCAGCACGACGACCAGCCCGAGCGTGTTCAGCGGCCGGTTTTGCACCAGCCAGCCCAGCGCCATCGACAACGCATTGAGCGCCAGCGCAAGCCAGAAAATCGGGTTGCGTGGCTGGTACAGGCGGGACAGTTTCATGGCGGCTCAGCCCGCCACCGTGAACGGGCCGCCTTTTTCCAGCGCACGCTGGTAGGCCGGGCGCGCATGGATGCGCTCAAGGAAATCCATCAGCCGGGGCCGGCTTGCGTTGAGCCCCCCGCGTGCGGCGGCGGCCTCCAGCGGGAAGCTCATCTGGATGTCGGCCCCGCTGAATTCATCCCCCGCGAACCAGTCGCGGGCGGCCAGCTCGGCCTCCATGTAGTCCAGGTGCTGCCGGATGCTGGGCAGGATGAAGGCGCTTTTGGTCTTGGCCGAAATGGCCTTGGCAATGGGCCGGGCAATCCACGGCATGCGGGCCTTCTCGATCTGGTCAAACACCAGCTTGAGCAGCAACGGCGGCATGGCAGAGCCCTCGGCATAGTGCAGCCAGTAACGGTAGCGCTGGCGCTCGGGCGTGCCAGCCGCCGGGATCAACCGGCCTGCGCCATGCTGTTCGATCAGGTATTCCACAATCGCGCCCGACTCGGCCAATGTGAACCCACCGTCGGTGATGACGGGCGACTTGCCCAGCGGATGCACCTGACGCAGTTCAGGCGGTGCCAGCATGCTCTGGCGGTCGCGTTCGTAGCGCCGGATTTCGTAGGGCAAGCCCAGCTCTTCCAGCAGCCACAGCACGCGCTGCGAGCGCGAATTGTTCAGGTGGTGCACAACGATCATCTGAAGCCTTTCGAATGCAGGGCCCAGATGGTAAGGGCATTGGCCTGCTGACAGGGCTGGCGGGGGCTTAGCGCCTAAAATCCGGCTGTGTCCATCCTCAATGCCGACCTGCACTGCCACTCCGTCGTCTCCGACGGCACCCTGACGCCGGAGGAACTGGCTGCTCGCGCGGCCGCCAACGGGGTGGAGTTGTGGGCCCTGACCGACCACGACGAAATCGGCGGCCAGCAGCGGGCCGCGGCCGCCGCCCGGGCCCATGGCATCCGCTACCTGACGGGGACCGAAATCTCCGTCACCTTTGCCGGCGAAACGGTGCACATCGTGGGCCTGGGCTTTGACCCCGACAACCCCGCCATGCGCGAGGGCCTGGGCACCACCCGTGGCGGCCGTGGCGCACGCGCGATGGAAATGTCGGACCAACTGGCCAAAGTGGGCATCAAGGATGCGTACCAGGGCGCACTCAAGTATGTGGGCAACCCTGAGCTGATTTCACGCACCCATTTCGCCCGCTTTCTCGTGGAAACCGGCGTCTGCAAGGACACGTCCGAGGTCTTCCGCAAATACCTGACCGAAGGCAAGCCGGGCTATGTACCCCACCGCTGGGCGTCGCTTGCCAACGCGGTGCAGTGGATCTCGCAGGCGGGCGGCATGGCCGTGATCGCCCATCCGGCGCGCTACCGCTTCACGGCCAATGAAGAGTACGCGCTGTTCACCGAATTCAAGGCCCACGGCGGGCGCGCCGTGGAGGTGGTGACCGGCAGCCACACGGCCGCAGAGGCCCTGCAGTACGCCGGGACCGCGCGCGAATTCGGTCTTGCGGCCTCGCGCGGCAGCGACTTCCACAGCCCCGACGAAAGCCACACCGACCTGGGCAAGCTGCCCTACCTGCCGGGCGAGCTCACCCCGGTGTGGGAGTTGCTGGCGGACCGCATCCAGTGAACGCACGCCGCGGGCACAGGGCGCTGGCCGGCATTGCGCTGGTCATTGCCGCCGTGGCCTGCTTTGCCACCCTGGACACCACCACCAAATACATCAGCCTGGGCGTGCCGGTGCTCATGGCGCTGTGGTTCCGCTACCTGTTCCAGGCAGTGGCCACCGCTGCGGCCGTACTGCCCACGCGCGGCCTGGCCGTGCTGCGCACGGCGCACCCCAGATTCCAGTGCCTGCGCGGCGTGCTCTTGCTGCTGACCAGCCTGTTCGCGTTCTTCAGCCTCAAGTACATGCCGGTGGGCGAGTTCACGGCGATCGTCATGATCACGCCGCTGGTCATCACGCTGCTGGCGGCCACACAGCTGAACGAGCGGGTGTCACCGCTGCGCTGGACGCTGGTGGTGGGTGGCTTTGCCGGCACCATGATCATCATCCGCCCGGGCAGTGACGACTTCAGCTGGACGCTGCTGCTGCCCCTGGGCCTGGTGGCCAGCAACGCCTGGTTCCAGGTGCTGACCAGCAAGCTCGCACGGACCGAAGACCCCATGACCATGCATCTGTACACCGGCTGGGTGGGCGCGCTGCTGTCGTCGCTGGCGCTGCCGTTTGTCTGGACGACGCTGGAATCCTGGACGCTGTGGGCCGGCCTGTGCCTGATGGGCTTGATGGGCACTGTGGGCCACTTCCTGCTCATCCTGGCCTACCAGCGCGCGCCTGCGGCCACGCTCACGCCCTACCTTTACGCCCAGATAGGCTTTGCCATGCTGGGCGGCTGGCTGGTGTTTGCCCATGTGCCGGACCGGTGGTCGCTGGCGGGCATCGCGCTGGTGGCCGTGTGCGGTGCGGCCGGTGCCTGGCTCACGGTACGCGAAAGCCGTGTGCGAATGGAACCGGTCGAGGCCTGAGCCATGGCCCAGTATTTCGAAGTGCACCCCGACAACCCGCAGCCGCGGCTGCTCAGGCAGGCGGTGGGCCTGCTGGAGCGCGGCGGCATTGTGGCCGTGCCCACCGATTCGAGCTACGCCCTGGCCTGCCACCTGGACGACAAGGCGGCGGCCGACCGGCTGCGCCAGATCCGCGGCGTGGACGACAAGCACCACCTCACGCTGCTGTGCCGCGACCTGAGCGAACTGGCCAACTACGCACGGGTGGACAACAAGCAGTACCGGTTGCTCAAGTCGGGCACGCCGGGGGCCTACACCTTCATCCTCGAAGCCACCAAGGAAGTGCCGCGCCGGCTCAGCCACCCGCAGCGCAAGACCATCGGCCTGCGGGTGCCGGAACACAAGGCCTTGCAGGAACTGCTGGCCCTGCACGGGGCGCCGTTGCTGGCGACCACGCTCATTCCGCCCGGCGAGACCGATCCGCTGAACGACGCCCACGCCATCCGTGAGCGCTTCGAGCACCAGATTGCCGGCGTGATCGATGCCGGCGCCTGCGCGTCCGAGCCGACCACGGTGATCGACATGCATGACGGTGACCCGGTGGTGGTACGCCAGGGGCGGGGTGACCTTGCGCGACTGGGCCTTTGAGCCCGTCTGAGACAATCCCCGGGTGGACATAGCCAACCTGATTCAAACCGTCGCGATCTACGCACTGCCCGTACTGTTCGCCATCACCATCCACGAGGCCGCGCACGGCTACGCGGCGCGCCATTTCGGCGACAACACTGCCCACATGCTGGGCCGCATCACGCTCAACCCGGTACCGCACATCGACCCGCTGGGCACCATCGCCATGCCGCTGCTGCTGTACTTTGCGACCTCGGGCGCGTTCCTGTTCGGCTACGCCAGGCCCGTCCCGGTGAACTTCGGCAACCTGCGCAACCCCAAGCGTGACATGGTGTGGGTGGCACTGGCGGGCCCGGCGTCCAACTTCGCGCAGGCCATCGCCTGGGCCATCCTGTTCACCGTGCTGGTCGCGCTCGGCGTTTCCGAGCGGTTCTTCCTGGACATGGCCAAGGCCGGCGTGCTGGTCAACCTGGTGATGTGGGCCTTCAACCTGTTCCCGCTGCCGCCGCTGGATGGCGGACGCATCCTGGTCGGCCTGCTGCCCTGGAAGCAGGCCCAGGCCGTCGCGCGCATCGAGCCCTGGGGCTTTTTCATCGTGATGGGCCTGGTCATCGCGGGCATCGTGGGCACCTGGTGGCTGCGGCCGCTCATGAGCCTGGGCTACAGCGCCATCGGCCTGCTGCTCACCCCCCTTCAATTCCTGCTGAACTGACATGAGTGCTCCCGCCGTCACCCGCTTTCTCACCGGCATCACCACCACCGGCACGCCGCACCTGGGCAACTTTGTGGGCGCCATCCGCCCCGCCGTGGCGGCCAGCCTGCGCCCGGGCATCGAGAGCTTTTACTTTCTGGCCGACTACCACGCGCTGATCAAGTGCGACGAGCCGGCGCGCATCCAGCGCTCCACGCTGGAGATTGCCGCCACCTGGCTCGCCGCCGGGCTGGACCCGCAGCGGGTGTATTTCTACCGCCAGTCCGACATTCCGGAGATCCCCGAACTCACCTGGCTGCTGACCTGCGTGACCGGCAAGGGTGTACTCAACCGCGCCCATGCCTACAAGGCCTCGGTGGACAAGAACACCGCTGCCGGCACCGACCCGGACGCGGACGTGACGGCCGGCCTTTTCATGTACCCGGTGCTGATGGCAGCCGACATATTGATGTTCAAGTCGCACAAGATCCCGGTCGGACGCGACCAGATCCAGCACATCGAGATGGCGCGCGACATGGCGGCCAGTTTCAACCACCTGTATGGCGAGCACCTGGTGCTACCCGAGGCGGTGATCGACGAAGCCGTGGCCACCTTGCCCGGGCTGGACGGCCGCAAGATGAGCAAGAGCTACGACAACACGATTCCGCTGTTCGTGCCGCGCGAGCAGATGCGCAAGCTCATCATGGGCATCCTGACCGATTCCCGCGCGCCCGGCGAGCCCAAGTCCACCGAAGGCTCGGCCCTGTTCCAGCTGTACCAGGCCTTTGCGTCGGCCGACGAGACCGACGCGCTGCGCCAGGCCTACGCCGACGGCATTGCCTGGGGCGACGCCAAGCAACTGGTGTTCGAGCGCATTGACCGCGAGATTGCGCCGATGCGCGAGCAGTACCACGCCATGGTAGGCAACCCGGCGCGGGTGGAGGCCATTCTGAAAGCCGGCGCGGAAAAGGCACGCGAGCTGTCACGCCCCTTCATGGCCGAGCTGCGCGAGGCGGTGGGCCTGCGCAACCTGTCGGCGCAAGTCGCCGTGGCGCAGGACAAGGCGGCCAGACCCGCCCTGCCCGGCTTCAAGCAATACCGCGAGGCGGACGGCAAGTTCTATTTCAAGCTGGTGGACCCGGGCGGCGTGCTGCTGCTGCAAAGCCCGGCCTTTGATTCCCCGCGCGAGCCGGGCCAGCTGATTGCCGGGCTCAAGGCAGGAGAAGCCGCTGCCGTGGCGCAGGTCAGCGGGTGGTGGCAGCCGGGGGTGGACGCACAGACGGTCCTCGCGCGGCTGACGGAAGGCTGAGACAGCCAGTGAATTCTGTATGCAAAAACCTGCGTTCGGCGTTATCCTAGATGGCTGTTACCCCGATGGGATGAAAGAACTTTCCGCTTATGAGCCTCTATGTCATTGACGATCACCCCCTGATGCGCGAAGCCGTGGTGATGCTGCTGCGCCGCATGCGTGGCGGCGCCAACGTCGTGGAACTGGACCGCCTGGGTGGCGTTGAGGCCGCCGTCAAGGCCCATGGCGAACCTGAACTGTTCTGCCTGGACCTGAAGCTGCCAGACACCACCGGCACGTCGGGCATCCACGAGCTCAAGGGGCGCTTTCCCAATACGCCGCTGGCGGTGCTGTCGGCGTCGCCCGCCGCCGATGCCGAAGAACAATGCATCGAGGCCGGCGCCGACATCTACATCGAGAAATCATCCGGCGCCAGCGAGATCGGCGCCGCCCTGCGTGCCCTGCTGAGCGCCGACGGTGGCTTCGAAGAACTGACCCCGGCCGACAACAAGCTGTCCAAGCGCCAGAAGCAGCTGATCATCATGCTTGACCGCGGGCTGTCCAACCGCGAGATTGCCGACGAACTGGGCATCAGCGAGCACACCGTCAAGGTGCACCTGTGGCGGCTGTTCCGCCGCCTGGGCGTGAAGAGCCGCACCCAGACCATCCACTACGCACGCGTTCACGGCCTGCTGACCAGCTGAGCCGCGGCGGCCCGCTCGGCCGCCTGCTGCGGGTCGGTCGGGTTCAGGATCAGCCGGAACAGGGTGCCGCGGCCCGGGCGCGACAACAGCCCGAGCGGGTGGCCCAGGATGTTCGACAGCCTCGCCACGATGTACAGGCCGAGGCCAAAGCCGTCTTCGGTGCCCGCATGCGCCGGCACCTTGTAGAACTCCCGGAAGATTTCGCGCTGGTGCTCGGGTGCGATGCCCATGCCGGTGTCCCAGATCTCGATGCGGCGCCCGCTGGGCGTTACCCGTGATGCCACCAGGATGCCGCCGCGCGCGGTGTACTTGACCGCATTGGAAATCAGGTTGCCCACGATGCGCTGCAGCAGGATCGGGTCGGACATCACCGTGCCCGGCACCACATGCATGCGGAATTGCAGGCCCTTGGCCTTGGCCAGCGGTCGGTACTGGAGCTCCAGGTCGTGCAGCAGCTTGTCCAGGTGCACCGGCTCGATGTTCAGCCGGATCTTGCCGGAATCCAGCCGGACCAGGTCGAACAGCGAGTCGAACAGCGCGTTGACGGCCTTGGTGGATTCCACGATCTTGGGCGCGATGTCGCTGGCCAGCTCGGGCTCGCTGCCCAGCCAGTCGGCATACAGGCCCAGTGCATGGACGGGCTGGCGCAGGTCGTGCGCAGCGCTCGCCAGAAAGCGGTTCTTGATTTCCACCGCATCGAGTGCCGCCTGGGTCTGCCGCGTGAGCGAATCAATCAGCTGCATGTTGCGGTACTGCAGCTCGAAGTTCTTGCGGTGCGTCACGTGCAGGCGACGGCCGGCCTGCAGCAACAGCTGCCAGTAGATCAGCAGCAGCGCCAGCAGCCAGTAGTGGTAGGTCGGCCCGTCGAACTTCAGCTCCACGCCAATGCGCCAGAACATCACGGCCGCCGGGATCAGCGCCAGCACGTGCAGGTAAGCGCGCATGGTGCGCAGGTGCGACGAAAAACTGTTGATGGCGAACATGCCCAGGCCGGCCAGGATCAGCCAGCAGATGAACTGGTCCGGCAGCGTCACCCGGTCAAAGTGCAACAGCGGCGTCAACCCCCAGGCCAGCGCGCTCAGCGGCCAGATCCAGCCGTAGCGCGCGAAAAACACCGACTGCGCCACCGCGTCGCCGCGCATGGCCTCGCTGGCGTACTGGTGCAGGATCCACAGCCGGACCACCGCCACCCCCAGCGCCAGCCCGGCCCAGACGCCCAGCGCCAGCGCATTCACATTGGTCCACAGCACCGCCAGCAGCAGGGCAATCAGCCCCAGCCCCACATACTGGGTGCTGCGCGCGGTGCGCATGAGGTTGCGGATCAGTTCGCCGTTGACCCATTCCGCTTCGGCAGCGGTGGCGACAGCGGGTGAAAAGTCTGGTTTCATGGGCTGCCAGTCTAGCGTTGCCATGGCCCCAGACTGCGCCACCGTGCATAGAATGAACCATTCACTGCTGCAAAGGACTCGCCATGAGACACGCCATCGCCCTGATTGCCCTTGCCGCCCTCGCGGGCTGCGCCACCACGGCCCCGCAGGGCCCGGCTTCCTGGGGTTACCAGCCGGGTCAGGCCGCGCCGTCGCGCATCTCCGAGGCCGAAGCCGAAACACTGACCAGCCAGTACCTGGAGCTCAAGCTCAAGCGCGACGAGATGGTGCGGGTGCAGGCGGCCACCAGTGACCCGAATGGCCGCGCACGCTATGGACAGATGATCGACGAGCTGAGCCAGGCCATGGCCCCGCTGGAGTACCGCCTGCGTGCCGCCGGCCGGCCGGTGCCCTGAAAACGGCAAACCCCGCGCGAGGCGGGGTTTGTGTCTGGCGGAGAGGGTGGGATTCGAACCCACGGTAGGGTCGCCCCTACGCCTGATTTCGAGTCAGGTACATTCGACCACTCTGCCACCTCTCCTGAATGCGGTTTCGCGTGGTGCGAAGCGGCGTATTCTAGCGCAACGCGCTGGCGTCACACCGTGAGCCGCTCCACACCGCCCATGTAGGGCCGCAGCACTTCGGGCATGGTGACGGAGCCGTCGGCGTTCTGGTAGTTCTCCAGCACCGCTACCAGCGTGCGGCCCACGGCCAGGCCGGAGCCGTTGAGGGTGTGCACCAGTTCGTTCTTGCCCGCCGCGTTCTTGAAGCGCGCCTGCAGCCGCCGGGCCTGGAAGGCCTCGCAGTTGCTCACCGAGCTGATCTCGCGGTAGGTGTTCTGCGCCGGCAGCCAGACTTCCAGGTCGTAGGTTTTGGCGGCGCCAAAGCCCATGTCGCCGGTGCACAGCAGCATCACGCGGTACGGCAGGCCGAGCTTTTGCAGGATGGCCTCGGCGTGGCCCGTCATTTCCTCCAGCGCCTCATAGCTTTTGTCGGGGTGGGTGATCTGCACCATCTCGACCTTGTCGAACTGGTGCTGGCGGATCATGCCGCGCGTGTCGCGGCCCGCGCTGCCCGCCTCGGAGCGGAAGCACGGCGTGTGGGCGGTGAATTTCATCGGCAGCGCCGATTCAGCCACCACCTCGTCGCGCACAAAGTTGGTCAGCGGCACTTCGCTGGTGGGGATGAGGTACAGCGCCGCGTTGTCGGCCGCGGCCTCGCCGTCCTGCCCGCCCTTCTTGGCGGCGAACAGGTCGCCCTCAAACTTGGGCAGCTGCCCGGTGCCGCGCAGCGTATCGGCGTTGACGATATAGGGCACATAGCACTCGGTATAGCCATGCTCCTGCGTCTGCACGTCCAGCATGAACTGCGACAGCGCACGGTGCAGCCGCGCCAGCGGGCCCTTCATCACGGTGAAGCGCGAGCCGCTGAGCTTGACGCCGGTTTCAAAGTCCAGCCCCAGCTTTTCGCCAATGTCCACATGGTCGCGCACCGCAAAGTCAAACGCCCGGGGCTGGCCCCAGGCACGCACTTGCGCGTTGCCCTGCTCGTCGGCGCCCACCGGCACGCTGCTGTGCGGCAGGTTGGGCACGGCCAGCAGCAAGGCCTGCAGTTCGGGCTGCAGCTGTTCGAGCCGCGCGGCCGATTGGTCCAGCTCGCCCTTGAGCGCTGCCACCTGGGCCATCACGGCGTCGGCCGACTCGCCCTTGGCCTTGAGCTGGCCGATCTGTTTGGACAGGCTGTTGCGCTGCGCCTGCAGCTCTTCGGTGCGGGTCTGGAGGGTCTTGCGCTCAGCCTCCAGCGCCTTGAACGCGGCCACATCCAGAAACGCCTGGGGCGACTTGCGCTTCTCCAGCGCAGCGACCACGGCGTCGAGGTCTTTTCGTAACAGATTGATATCAAGCATGGCTGAATTTTAGTGGGCGGGGGGTGACCACCCCACGGCAGGCGCTTTCGGCGGTAGCATGAAAGCGCAGACCTTGAACGGGAGCACAACATGCAGATTGAACCCTACCTGTTCTTTGACGGCCAGTGCGAGGCCGCGCTCAACTTCTACGCGCAGTGCCTGGGCGGCCAGATTGCCGTGCTGCACCGCTACGGGGGCTCACCCATGGAGGCGCAGCTGCCCCCTGAGTGGAAGCACAAGGTCATGCACGCCACGCTGGACGCGGGCGGCCAGCGCTTCATGGCCAGCGACCGCATGCCGGGCCAGCCGTTCGGCGGCCACGCAGGCTTTTCCATGTCGGTCAACCTGCCCAAAGACCCGGTCCGCGGCGAAACGGTGTTCAAGGCTCTGGCCACCGGCGGCATGGTCACCATGCCGTTCGCGCTGACCTTCTGGGGCGCGCACTTCGGCATGCTGGTGGACAAGTTCGGCGTGGGCTGGATGGTCAACTGCGAGGTGTAGCCCCTGCGTTGACGCTAGCCCCCGTTGAGCGTTGCCGGGTCCAGGTTGGCGCCGCAGATCACGAGGCACACCGTCTCATCCGGCGCGGGCTGGTAAGCCCCGGTCTGCAACGCGGCCAGGCCCAGCGCCGCCGCCGGCTCCACCGCGAGCTTCATCTGCTGCCACAGCCACAGCTGCGCGGCGCGGATGGCCGCGTCGGGCAACAACAGGGCGTCTTTCACTTCGGCCTGCGTGATGTCCCAGGCGATGCTGCCAATGCGCTTGGCGCCCAGCGAATCGGCCGCCACGCCGCTCACGGCCACGTCCACCGGCTGGCCGGCCTCGCGCGCGCGGTACAGCGTGGGTGCCAGCTCAGGCTCCAGCGCCACCACGCGGGCGCGCTGGCCAAACCAGCTCGCAATGCCGGCAATCAGCCCGCCGCCGCCCACACTCACCAGCACGCTGCCGGGCAGGCCGCCCTGCTGCTCGATTTCCGCCGCCAGGGTGCCCGCGCCGGCGACCACCTCGGGCTGGTCATAGGCATGGGTGAGCAAGGCGCCGGTTTGCTGCTGGCGCGCCAGGCAGGCCTGCAGCGCCTCGGCATACACCGCGCCGGTGACCACCACCTCGGCGCCCAGTTCGCGCAGCCTCGCGCGCTTGGCCTCGCTGGAGACTTCGGGCACAAACACTTCGCATTTCACGCCCAGCGCCCGTGCGGCAGCCGCCGTGGCAATGCCGGCGTTGCCGCCGGAGGCGACGATCACGCCACTGGCGGGAATCGGGTTGGCGAGCAGCCGGTTGAGCATGCCGCGCGCCTTGAAGCTGCCGCCTACCTGCAAATGCTCCAGCTTGAGCCAGACTTCGGCGCAGTTCAGGCCCAGCGCCGCGCCAGGCAGCTTCCACAGCGGCGTTACATGCAAAAAATGGCTGTAACCCGCACGGAACCTGCGTGAGGCGCTATCAATTTCATAGCGGTTCAATTTTCAGACCTTTGGGCAGGGGAAACTTCACCGTCTCTTCAATGCCGCTCATCTTGCGCACCGACACCGCGCCCAGCGCCTTGATCCGGTCGATCACCTGCGTCACCAGGATTTCGGGTGCCGAGGCGCCGGCCGTCAGCCCCACGCGCGACTTGCCGGCCAGCCATTCGGCCTGCAGTTCCTCGGGCGAATCGACCATGTAGCTTTCCACACCGAGCTTGCGCGCCAGCTCGGCCAGGCGGTTGCTGTTGGAGCTGGTGGGGCTGCCCACCACGATCAGCACATCCACCTTGGGCGACATCACCTTCACCGCGTCCTGCCGGTTCTGGGTGGCGTAGCAGATGTCCTGCTGCTTGGGCTCGCGTACCTGCGGAAACCGCGCCTTCACCGCGGCGGCAATTTCGGCCGCGTCGTCCACGCTCAGCGTGGTCTGCGTCACCACTGCGAGCTTCTGCGTCTGCGCCGGCTGCACCCGGGCCACGTCGTCCACGTCTTCCACCAGGTGGATGCCATGGTCGAGCTGGCCCATGGTGCCTTCCACCTCGGGGTGGCCCTTGTGGCCGATCATGATGAATTCGTAGCCTTCCTTGGCGAGTTTGGCCACCTCCACGTGCACCTTGCTCACCAGCGGGCAGGTGGCGTCAAACACCTCGAAGCCGCGGGCCGCCGCCTCGGCCTGGACCGCCTTGCTCACGCCGTGGGCGCTGAACACCAGCGTGGCGCCGGGCGGCACATCGGCCAGGTCTTCGATGAAGATGGCGCCCTTGGCCTTGAGGTCGTTCACCACATAGGTGTTGTGCACGATCTCGTGGCGCACGTAGATCGGCGCGCCGAACTTGGCAATCGCGCGCTCGACGATTTCAATCGCCCGGTCGACGCCAGCACAGAAGCCACGCGGCTCGGCCAGCAGAATTTCCATTTCGCTGCTCATAGCACCCCGATCACATGCACTTCAAACGTCACCGGCTGGCCCGCCAGCGGGTGGTTGAAGTCAAACAGCACCGCGTCGGCCTTGCCGTCCCCGTCGCCGTCCTTGCCCACCTGCTGCACCGCACCGGCGTAGGTGCCCATGCCGTCGGGCGTGGGGAACTGCACCACGTCGCCCACTTCGTACTGTTCGTTGGGGTCGCCCATCTGGTTGAGCAGCTTGCGCGCCACCCACTGCTGCATTTCGGGGTTGCGCTCGCCGAAGGCCTCGCCGGCCGGGATGTCAAAGGTGGCGCGGGTGCCCTCTTCCAGCCCCAGCAGGCGCTGCTCCATGGCGGGCGACAGCTCGCCCGTGCCCAGCGACAGCGTGGCCGGCTTGTCGTGGAAGGTGTTGATGATGTCGCCGCCCGGCCCGGCCAGCCGGTAATGCAGCGTGAGGAACGATCCCGCTTGCACGCGGGGCAGGTTGGGTGCCATGGGAGTCTCGATAAACTGGCCTCCATTGTAGAAACCCGCGCAGCGCCTCCCCCCATGCCCCTCAAAGACCTTCCTGCCGACGCGCGCCCGCGTGAGAAGCTGCTGGCGCGCGGTGCCAGCGCCCTGGGCGACGCCGAGCTGCTGGCGCTGATCCTGCGCACCGGCATTGCCGGCAAAAGCGTGCTGCACCTGGCGCAGGAGCTGCTCGACGGCTTTGGCGGCCTGGCCGGCCTGCTGAACACCAGTGCCGACGACCTGAAGCGCATCAAGGGCCTGGGCGGCCCGGCCAAGCGCGCCGAGCTGGTGGCGGTGCTGGAGCTGGCGCGCCGCGCCGTGGCCCAGCGCCTGAAGGAGCGCGAGGTGTTCAGCACGCCGGGCGCCGTCAAGCACTACCTGCAGCTGCACCTGGCGGCCAAGGGCCACGAGGTGTTTGCGGTGCTGTTCCTCGATGCGCAGAACCGGCTGGTGGCGCTGGAAGAGCTGTTTCGCGGAACCCTCACCCAGACCAGCGTGTACCCGCGCGAGGTGGTGCTGCGCGCCCTGCACCACCAGGCCGCCAGCGTGGTGCTGGCGCACAACCACCCCAGCGGCACGGTGCAGCCCAGCCGCGCCGACGAGGCCCTGACGCAAACCCTCAAGGCCGCGCTGGCGCTGGTGGACGTGCGGGTGCTGGACCATGTGATCGTGGGCGCGGGCGACGCACTGTCCATGGCCGAGAAAGGCCTGCTGTGAAAGTCCGCACCCTGCAAGACCTGAAGCTGGTGCAGAAAAAGCTGGCCGAGCAGCAGAAGCTGGCGGCAGCGCAGGAGGCCGCCCGCAAGGAAGCCGAGCGTCGCCGCCTGGCCGAGCAGGACCTGTTCAAGCGCGCGGCGGGCGCCGTCCAGCCCATCCGCCAGCCGGCGCGGGTGCAGCTGGCCACGGAACAGCCCGCACCCATCCCGGTGCAGCAGCAGCTGGACGACCAGCGCGTGCTGCTGGAAAGCCTGAGCGACGAGTTTGACGCCAGCACCCTGCTGGACGTGGACGACGCGCTGAGCTTTCGCCGCCCCGGCATCGGCACCGACGTGACGCGCAAGCTGCGCAAGGGCGAATGGAGCATCCAGCGCGAGCTGGACCTGCACGGCCTGCGCCGCGACGGTGCCCGCGAGACGCTGGCCGCCTTCATCCGCGACGCGCACCGCCAGGGCCTGCGCTGCGTGCGCGTGGTGCATGGCAAGGGCCTGGGCTCACCCGGCAAGGTGCCGGTGCTCAAGGGCAAGGTCCACAGCTGGCTGATCCAGAAGGACGAAGTGCTGGCCTTCGTGCAGGCCCGGGCCGACGAAGGCGGTGCCGGCGCGGTGGTGGTGCTGCTCAAGCCGGGTTGAGCCCATCTCCCCAGTTCTGGGGATGCGCGGCGGCGCCGGTCCTCTTACGCTCGGCGTCATAAAAATGCGCCCAGCGGAGGAACCCCGTGCCACGTTACCTGACGCCCCACTTCACCCTCGACGAGCTGGTGGCCAGCCAGACTGCCGCCCGGCGCGGCATCGACAACACACCCCCGCCTGACGTGCTTCGCAACCTTCAGCGGCTCGCGCAGGTGCTTGAAGAAGTCCGCACCCGCCTTGGCGGCCTGCCCCTGCTCATCAGCAGCGGCTACCGCTGCCCGGCGCTGAACCGCGCCGTCAAGGGTGCGCCCAACAGCCTGCACATGCAGGGTCTGGCGGTGGACTTCACCGTGCCGCGCTTTGGCACGGTGCTGCAGACCGCCCGCGCCGTGGCGGCATCAGGCATCGCCTTCAACCAGGTCATTCACGAGTTCGGCAGCTGGGTCCACCTCGGGCTGGCGCCCGACGGCCAGCCGCCTGCCGGCGAAAAGCTGTCCATCTTCACCGGCACCGGCTACCTGAGCGGCCTGGTGGGCCAGCCCCGCCTCGCCTGAAGCTTTCCTGCCCCCCCTGGAGATCAACATGCTGAAACAGCTGCTTCGTTGCGCCACGCTGGCGCTGCTCACCGCGGCCACCGCGGGTTGTTCGTCCCTCTCGCCCAAAGGGATTGACGTGAACCCGGTGGCGATCCACAAGGCGTCGCCCAGCCAGGTGGTGTCCACCGCCACGGGCACCGTTACATCGGCGGTACAGGCAGAGCTGGTGCCGGTGCAGGCCTACTACACCGCCCTCACGGCGGCCCGGTCGGCTACCGGCAGCGCCACCACCACCGCCATCCGTGACTATGTGGACGCCGGCATCACGCTGGTGAATTCGTACTGCCTGCGGTGGTTCCAGAGCCTGAGCGAGCGCGATGTGGTCAAGAGCTTCGAGGACGGCAACTTCAACGTGATCCGCCAGCTGGGCACGGCGCTGCTGGGCCTGGGCAAGGCCAACACCTACTTCGTCACCACCTATGGCGCCACCAACACCGCGTACGAGGGCATCTCGAAGAACTTCAGCGATGCCTTCCTGATTGCACCCAACTCACGTAAGGTCAAGGCGCAGGTCATGAGCCTGCTGGACGCCAGGGAAAAGGAATTGCTGGAGACAGCCAAGGCGCCCCGGACGTTTGCCGAAGCCTGCCGCCGGCTTGAGCGGTTTGCCGACCTCTGCACCCATTCCACGGCCAAGGAGATCGTCAACAATGCACTGGACCAGTCGAAAGCCACGGCCGAAGACGACGGGCGCATCACGCTCAGTCCCACGTCCGACGCCATCAACCGCGCCACCACGCAGGCCGTGGCGACCGCCAATGTCGCCAAAGCCGCCGCCGAAGCATCCGTGCAGCCGCTCAAGGAGTCGGTGAAGACGCTGGAGACGGCGCTGACCCGCCAGACCGACGCCAGCGCCGCCGCCACCACCACCCAGCAGCTGGCGACGCAGCTGAACGCCCTGCGCCAGGAACTGCTCCAGGAAAAGGCCCGTGCCGAGGATGAACGCAGCCAGCGCGAATCGCTGCAGCGCGAGCTGCAGCAGCTCAAGGCCGCCAAACCCGCCGCCCCGGAAAACAAACCGTAGGTGCGCCGTGGCCGCTCACGTTGAGGCGGCCACCCCGGTCGGCGCCAGCGGCAGCGGCGGCATCGGCCGGCCATAGATGCGGCGCACCCGCTGCTCGAGCGGCGGGTGGGCTTCCAGCCAGCCCTGGGCGTGCCGGCCAGCGCCCACCAGCAGCATGTGGCGCACCGCCGGGTGCCATGCCGTAGTGGGGGCCTGGCCTTCACCGCGGGCACGCTGCTGCTGGGTCATGACCTTGCGCAGCACGCCGCCCAGGCCGTCGCGGTTGCGCGTCCACTGCACGGCGCGGGCGTCGGCCAGGTATTCGCGCTGGCGCGACACCGCCGCCTGCAACACCCGCCCGGCCAGCCAGCCGGACAGGCCCATCAGCCGGATCGGCCAGCCCAGCAGCACACCGGCACCGCCGCGATCGGTGATGGACTCGCCAAAGCGGTGCACCAGCTCCAGCCCCAGCACCATGCCGGCCAGCTGCATGTTCAGCTGCGTGTCGCCTTCATGGATGTGGCTGCACTCGTGCGCCACCAAGCCCTGGAGTTCTTCGCGCGTCAGGTGGTCCAGTGCGCCCTGCGTCACGGCCACCACCGCGTCGTCTTCGTCCCAGCCCACGGCAAAGGCATTGATCGCGTCTTCGCGCGGCAGCACCATGGGCTGCGGGCGGGGCATGCCGGCGGCAATGCAGACCTCGTCCACGATGTTGCACAGCTGCTGCTCGCGGTGCGACGGGCCCGGGCGCGCCTCGCGCGCGCCGATGCGCTGCGCCAGCCGGGCGGCGGCGCCGGCCATACGCAGGTTGGACGTTTCAATCCACCAGCCGCCCAGCACCAGCAGCAGCGTCACGCCCACATTGACCGACAGGAAAAACGCCGGGAATGGCAGCCAGCCACCCACCAGCGCGCGCAGCCCTAGCCACAGCAGCACCAGCGCCACGTGCACGCCCACCACGGTGGCCAGCACCGCCAGCGCAAACCCCAGCAGCAGCCGGCGCGTCTGGCCACGCGCGGCGTCCTGCTGCTCAAAAAAACGCATGGCGCGGGCAGCCGCCGGGCGTCAGAACTGCACCGACGGGGCCTGACGCTCCTCGTCGCTTTGCGTGGCCTGCAGCATCGCGGCGGGGGCAAAGCCCAGCAGCCGGGCCACCAGCAGCGCGGGGAACTGCGTGGCCGCGTCATTGAATTCCAGCACCTGGTCGTTGAAGGCCTGGCGGGCAAAGCCCACACGGTTTTCCGTGCTGGTGAGCTCCTCGCTCAGCGACCGCATGGTTTCGTCGGCCTTCAGCTCGGGGTAGGCCTCGGCCACCAGCATCAGCCGGCCCAGGCTGCCGCCCAGCGCCTGTTCAGCCAGGCCCAGCGCACCGATGGCGGCGGCGCTGGCAGGGCGGGCCCGCGCCGCGTCGGCCGCGCCCACAGCGGCACCGCGGGCGCGCGTGACAGCCTCCAGCGTGGCCGCCTCGTGTGCCAGGTAGCGCTGCGCCACTTTCACGAGGTTCGGAATCAGGTCGTAGCGGCGCTTGAGCTGCACGTCGATCTGGCCAAAGGCATTGGCCATGCGGTTGCGCAACTGGGCCAGGCGGTTGTAGACGCCCACGGCCCAGATCAACACCACCACGGCCAGCGCGAGCAGCACCCACAAGGTAACGGACATGATGAAACCCTCCTGCCGCGAAGATCACGACGCCCGCATTATGCGAGGCGGCCCGGGCCAGGCCCGCCAGCGCGGGAAGCCGGGTTGCAGTTGCTACGCTTTTTATAGCGCCTCACGCAGCAGGGGCGCGGGCTGCAGCCATTTTTTATCCTCAGCCGTGGCTGTTGCGCATCCAGTCGGCGGTCTGGAAGAAGCTGGCTTTCAGGCGGGTGCGCAGGTCAGCGGGCACGCCGGTTTCCTGCATCGCCTGGTCCATGCAGGCGAGCCACTGGTCGCGCTCCTTGATGGCAATGGGAAACGGCATGTGGCGCGCCCGCAGCATGGGGTGGCCAAAGCGCTCGGTGTAGTGCTGCGGGCCGCCGAGCCAGCCGCACAGAAACCAGAACAGGCGCTGGCGCGCGTTGGTCAGGTCGCTGCCGTGCACAGCCCGCAGTGCGGCGTAGCCGGGCTCCAGGTCCATCAGGTCGTAGAAGCGTTCGGTGAGCGCCTGGACGCGGTCTTCCCCGCCGATCCATTCGAACGGGGTGGCAAACGGTGGTTTTTCCTCAATGTTCATGCCGCCATTGTCGCGGCTGGGCCGCTATTCGGCCGCGCGGCGCAGCGTCACCATCACCGGCCGGGCCAGCACCTCGCGCAGGCCCCACCAGCCTGCCGCCAGCGCCAGCACGGCCCCGGCCAGCGCGCCCACCAGCGGCACCCACAGCGGCGCCGTCCAGGCGAATTCAAACGCGTAGCGCGCCAGGCCCCAGCCCACCGCCGTGGCCACCAGGCTGGCCAGGAAGCCGGCCAGCAGGCCCACACCGGCCAGCTCGGCGCGCTGCACCTGGCGCAGCAGGCTGGCCCGTGCGCCCACAGCGCGCATGATGGCGTATTCGCGCGCGCGCTCCTCGCGGGTGGCCGTCACGGCGGCAAACAGCACCACCACCCCTGCGGCCAGCGTGAAGCCGAACAGGAATTCAATCGCGCGGATCACCTTGTCCAGCACGCCCTGCACCTGGGTCAGCGTGGCGGTCATGTCCACATTGGTGATGTTGGGGAAGGCCTTGACCAGTGCGTTGTCAAAGCCGCGTACGTCAGGCGCCCGGAAGGCACTCATGTAGGTGATGGGCACGTCCGGCATCCTGCTGACGGGGTACATCACGAAGAAGTTGGCGCGCATCGAGCCCCAGTCCACTTTGCGCAACGAGGTGATCTTCGCGTCCACCGGCATGCCGGCAATGTCAAAGCGCAGGCGGTCACCCAGCTTCAGGCCCAGGGTTTTGGCGATGCCCTCTTCCACACTGATGGCGCCCGGCTCCTCGGGCTTCCAATCGCCGGCGATCACTTCGTTGTGCGGCGGCTGGGCCGCCGCGTGCGACAGGTTGAACTCCCGGTCCACCAGGCGCTTGGCGCGGTCGTCGGTGAAGTCGTCGGGCGAGACGGTGCGCTCGTTCACCGCAATCAGCCGGCCGCGGATCATCGGGTACCAGTCGAACTTGCGAACGCCCGCGTCGTTCAGGGCCTTCAGGAAGGCGTCGCCCTGCTCGGGCATGACGTTGATGACGAAGCGGTTGGGCGCATCGGGCGGCGTGGCCTTGCGCCAGCTGCTGATCAGGTCAGTGCGCAACAGCACCAGCAGCACCAGCGCCAGCAGGCCCACGGCCAGTGCACTGACCTGCACCACGGCATAGGCGGGGCGGGCCGAGATCTGCCGCGTGGCCAGCACCAGCCAGCGCGGCGCCGTGGCTTCATTGACGCTCTTGCGCAGCAGCTTCACCGCCACCCAGCTCAGGCCGGCAAACACCAGCACCGCCGCCGCAAAACCGCCCACCGCAATGGCGCCCAGCAGCACGTCTGAACTGGCGGCCAGCAGCAGCGCCGCAAAACCCGCCACGCCCAGGCCCAGCACCGCCAGCGAGGCCGGCTTGAGCGCGCCCATGTCGCGCCGGATCACGCGCAGCGGCGGCACCTGCGCCAGCTGCAGCACCGGCGGCAGGCCAAAGGCGAACAGCAGCGTCAACCCCATGCCCAGGCCGAACGCCACCGGCCAGAGGCTGGCGGCCGGCAACGCCGCCTCCACCAGGCCCGCCAGCAGCAGCACAAAGACATAGTGCACGCCGTAGCCGATGGCCACGCCCAGTGCGCTGGCGAACAGGCCGATCAGCGCAAACTCGAACGCGTAGCTCAGTGCAATGGTGCGCTGGCTCTGCCCCAGCACGCGCAGCATGGCGCAGTCGTCCAGGTGGTTGGCGGCAAAGCCGCGTGCGGCCAGGGCCACGGCCACGGCGCTGAGCAGCGCCGACAGCAAGGCCACCAGGTTCAGGAATTTTTCGGCCCGGTCCAGCGTCTGGCGCATCTCGGGGCGGCCGCTTTCCATGGACTCCACCCGCACGCCACGGACTTCGGGCTTCTTGACTTCGGCGTCGGCCCACTGCGCGAATTCGCGCACCGGTCGGTCAGCCCCGGCCACAGCAAAGCGGTAGTTCAGACGGCTGGCCGGCTGCACCAGCCTGGTGGCGGCAATGTCGGCCTGGTTGATCATCACGCGCGGGGCAAAGCTCATGAAGCCGGCGCCGCGGTCCGGCTCGGTCACGATGATGCGGCCAATGCGCAGTGAAACGTCGCCCAGCATCAGCGCGTCGCCCATCTTCAGGCCCAGCGCGTCGAGCAGCGGCGCGTCGACCCACGCCTCGCCCGGCGCGGGAACCTCACGCGTGGGCTGGCCCGGCGCCTCGGGTGCCGGCGCCACCCGCAGGCTGCCACGCAGCGGATAGCCCGTGTCCACCACCTTGAGCGCCACCAGCTTGCTGGCGCCGCCCTGCGCATCCGGCGCCCGGCCCATGGTGGGAAAGCCCAGCGTCGTCACGCTTTGCAGGCCCAGGGCCCGGGCCCGCTCGATGAAGGCCTGCGGCGTCGGGTTGTCGCTGGACACCACGGCGTCGCCGCCCAGCAGCTGGCGCGCGTCGCGGGCCAGCCCGCCCTTGAGCCGGTCGGCAAAAAAGCCGACGGCGGTCAGCGCCGCCACCGCCAGCGTGACGGCCACGATCAGCAGACGCAATTCGCCCGCGCGCACATCCCGCCAGAGCGTGCGCCAGCCGAGCGCGAAGAATGAGGTTTTCATGGCATTCAGTCCGGTAAGACTGCAGTGTCACGTATTTGGCTTACCCCTGAATGAGGCGGGGCGCGCGCCGGGCAGCCCGGGCAGCCGTTGCGCGGCGGCCACTGCCGGCCTTCGCGGCGTGGATTAAGGCAGGGCCGCAGCCTGAGAAGACGGCTTGGCACTGGCGCCCGGCGCTGGGTTGGGCTATAACTTCTGTAGCAAAACGTAAGTCCGCGCTCACCCTACCGCCCGCCACCATGAAAACTCCCGCCCCTCGCACCGCACGGCGCGAGCTGCCCCGGCTTTCCGCCGCCGCAGCCGGCCCGGCCGTGGCGGGCCATCGGCCGGTCACGCTGGCGCTGTCCCTGGCCGCCTGCTTCACGGCGCCGGCGGTGCTGGCCCAGCCGGTCGGGGGCGTGGCCGTCCACGGCGCTGCCAGCATCAGCACCCAGGGCAACAAAACCCTCATCACCACCCAGAACGGGGCAGGCACGGGCCATTCGGCCATCAACTGGCAAAGCTTCAACGTGCCGGCCGGCAGCGTTACCCACTTTGCCCAGCCGGGCGCGGCCAGCACCTCGATCAACCGGGTGATGGGGGCCAACCCCAGCGCCATCTTTGGCACGCTGAGTTCCAACGGCAAGCTGGTGCTGGTGAATCCGGCCGGCATCGCCGTCGGTGCCGGCGCCGTGGTGGACACCGCCGGCTTCACCGCGTCCACCCTGCGCATGGCCGACGCCGACGCGCTGGCGGGACGCCTGGTGTTTGGCGGCGACACCCTGACCGGCAGCAGCCTGGGCGTCCATGGGCGTGTGCTGGCACGCCAGGGCGACACCGTGCTGATCGGCACCGACGTGCAGGTCGGTGCGCAGGCGGTGGTGGCATCGCCCAATGGCGCCACGGTGCTGGCTGCTGGCCAGAAGGTCGAGCTGACCGGCCGCGGGCTGGAAGGCATCCGCCTGCACCTGCAGGCGCCCACCGACCAGGCAGTCAACCTGGGCCAGCTCAAGGGCGATGCCGTCGGTGTGTTTGCGGGCACGCTGCGGCACTCGGGCCTGATCAGCGCCAACGCGGTCACCACCGAAGGCGGCAAGGTGGTGCTCAAGGCCCGCACCGACGCCGAGATCGCAGGCACCACCACCGCGCAAAAGGGCACGCTCGGTGGCCAGATCCATGCCACCGCCAACCGGGTGCGGCTCAAGAGCGGCGCCATCATTGACGCGAGCGGCACGGCCGGCGGCGGCGAGGTGCTGGTCGGCGGCGGCTGGCAGGGCCAGGACCCCCGCCTGACCAACGCGCAACAGACCACGGCCGAAACCGGCAGCACCATCAAGGCCAATGCCACCGAGGCTGGCGACGGTGGCACGGTGGTGCTCTGGGCGGACGACACGACCCGGGTGGGCAGCCGGATCGAGGCCCGGGGCGGCGCCAACGGCGGAAACGGCGGCGCCGTGGAAACCTCGGGCAAGGGAACGCTGGAGTTCCGGGCGTCAGTGGACACCTCTGCGCCGAAAGGCCGGGCCGGGCACCTGCTGCTGGACCCGCAGGACATCACCATCGTGAGTGGCAGCGGCGGCGCCAACGACAGCCTGTTGTCGGACAACGTGATCGGCGCGGCCGAGCCTGACACCACCACCAATGTCACCATTTCCGAGCAGGCCCTGGAGGGCCTGTCAGGCAACGTCACGCTGAGTGCGTCGCGCGACGTGATCCTGAGCAACCTCTCGGACAACCTGCTGTACCTCAGCAGCGTGACGGGTGGCAGCACCTTCACCATCGCGGCCGGGCGCGACATCATTGGCACGGCCGACGTCAACGACCGCTTCCAGACCAATGGCGGCGCCGTGAACTTCAGCACCACCAATGGCCAGATCAACATTGGCGGGGTGCGGTCCAACGGGGGTGCCGTGACCCTGAACGCGGGCGGCTCGGGCAACCTGGTCGTGCGCGAAGTGCTGACCACCCCGGGTGGCGGCACGGGCGGCGCCATCAGCCTCACGGCCGGCGGCATCATGTCGCTCGGAGGTGGTGACATTGACGCCCGCGGCCCGAGCGCCAGCGGTCACGTCACCTTCACATCGGCCGGCCAGATCATCATGCAGACGGGCAAGACGATCTATGCCAACGACCTGAAGATGACCGCCGTCGGCGGCATCAGTGACGGGGCCAGTGGCACCGCGTCGATCAACGCGACGCGCGTCAGCGCCGGCAACTCCGGCAGCGGCAGCATCCTGCTGGCGCACGGCGGCAGCGGCACCCTCAGCGTCGAGAATCTGGGCCTGGGCTACGGCATCCGCAATACCGCCGTCGGCGGCGCCATCACACTCAGCGCGTCGGGTCCGCTGGCGCTGAGTTCTACCTCCATCCAGTCAGCCAACGGCGCGATCACGCTGTCCGGAACCGGCGCCGCCGTTGGCGAGGGCGTCAGGATTTCTGCCGGTACGGTGAATGCCGGCACCGGCGCCGTCAGCATTACCGGGTCCAGCACCACGTCCAGCTTTGGCGTCAATATCGAGAACGCGCTGGGCGCCTCGCAAGTCACGGGTGGCTCGGTGAGTGTGAGCGGCAGTACCACGGCCGGCAACTACGGCGTGCGCGTGGACCGCTCCACCGTCGAGGCCAGCAGCGGCCTGACGCTGGGCAGCACCGATTCACGGGTCTACATCCAGGGCGCCACCCTGACCGCCACCGGCGGCAACCTGCTGGTGCAGGCCAAGGGAGCGTCCAGCCTGAGCTTTCCCAATTCGTTGTTCATTGAAGACGTGAGCGGCACGGCGTCCCGGATCCAGAACACCGGAACGGGCTCCGTGACAGTCCAGGGGGAGCTGACGAGCCATTCGTCCAGCGCGGGCTCGCCCAGCGGGCTGCTGGTCAGCAACGCCACCATCACCTCCACCAGCGGCAGCCTGACACTGTCGGGCATCACCGGCGCGTCCGGTTATGTGGAAAACACCGCCGGCATCCGGCTCAATTCCGGCGCCCGCGTCAGTTCCGGAACGGGCGCCATATCCCTCACCGGCAGCGCGGGCGCCAATGCCTACGGCACCAGCAGCCACGGCGTGCAGATCAACAGCGGCGCCACCGTCACCAGCTCGGGCGGCAACGTCACGGTTTCCGGCACGTTCAACAACCCGTCGGCCACCAGCGGCACCGGCCTGACCATCCTGGGCGCCGTCTCGGCAGCCAACCAGTTGTCACTCACAGGCTCGGCCACCGTCGGCAACACTGCCGGCACGGGCCTGGACATTGGCACCACGGCCGTCATTTCCGCCGGCAGCGGGGGCCTGACGGCCACCGGCACCGTTTCGTCGTCCACCACCGCAACGAGCGCCATTGCCACCTCGGTGCAGGGCAGCGTGTCGTCCACCGCCGCCATCTCCATCAGCGGCACGGTGTCGGCCCCGAGTGCATTGGGTGCCAAGGGTGTGTCATTGACGGGCGGGAGCGTCAGCAGCTCTGGCACGGCCACCCTGACCATCACCGGCTCGGGCGTGCCGGCGCCGGCGCCGGCCAGTTCCTACGATGTGGACCTGCAAGGGACCACGCTGACCACAGGCGGCGGTGAAATCAAGCTTGTCGGCGACCGGATGAAGGTGGCCAGCGGCGTCAACTCGGGCGCGGGCCGCACGATGGTGGTGCCGTTCTCGACCAACCGTGCCGTGACGCTGGGTGGCTCGGCCGAGACCACCGCGCTCAATCTGGCGTCGAGCGAAATCAACAACATCACGGCCTCCGTGCTGGTGGTGGGCGGCAGCAGCTACACCGGTGGCGTCAGCATCGACGGCGCCATCAACCCGAGCGGCACCAGTGCACTGAGCCTGCTCAACAACTCGGCCACCGGCCCCGGCATCACGCAGACGGCGGGCCTGACCATTGCCAACCTGAACGCCGATGCTGGCACCGTCACGCTGAGCAGCGCGGCCAACCAGATCAGCCAGCTCAGTGGGCGCTACCACGCCGGCAGCATGTCGGTCAGGAGCGCGTCCGCCATGCAGGTCGGCACGGTGGACAACGTGGTGGGCATTGCCGGCACCGGCAGCGGGTCGCTGGCGCTGGAGTCCGCGGGTCTGCTGACGGTCAACCAGGACGTGGCCACTGCCAGCGGCGCCGCCAGCCTGAAGGGCAGCGGCATCACGCTGGCCTCGGGCAAGACGCTGTCGGGCGGCTCGGTGTCGCTGGACGGGCTTGGCACCGGCGCGCTGGCACTCGGCGCGGGCACGGTGTCGGCGCCCTCGGTCTCGCTGACCAATGCCACGGCTGCCACGCTGGGCAACATCACCGCCAGCACCGGTCTGGGCATCACCAACATGTCTGGCGCGGTAGGGCAGCAGGCGTCCACATCGGTCAGTGCCGGCCTGCTGACCGGCAGCGGCAACACCGCGGCCATCAACCTCGGCGCCAGTGGCAACCAGTTCACCGGCATCGGCACACTGTCCACATCGGCCGGTGGCATCACCGTGCTGGACAGCACCAGCGACCTGTCGATCAGCGGCTTCGTGTCGGGCGGCACCGGGCCCGTCACCCTGCGCACGGCCGGCAACCTGACCCAGGGCAATGTGGTGGCCAGCAACGCCACGGGCGACGCCCTGGTGCTGGCCGCGGGGGGCAACTACATCAACTCCGCGGGCGCCAGCGCCATGTCGCTGGGGGTCGGCCGCTGGCTGGTGTACTCCACGCAGCCCTCGGGCAACACGTTCGGCGGGCTGCTGTCGGGCAATGCGGCGGTCTACAACGCCGCCATCACCGGCAACGTGCCCAGCTCGATCGCGGCGGGCAACCGGTATGTGTTCTCGCAGCAGCCGGCGCTGACCATCAACGCCAACGCCCAGACCCGGGTGTACGACGGCACGGCCATATTCGCCTCGCCCACCCACACGGTGTCGGGCCTGGTCAACGCCGCCACCTACGGCAACGTATTCACGCAGGACGCCCTGACGGGCGCGCTGGCGGTCACCAGCCCGGGCAAGAACGTCGGCACCTACGCCATTGGCATTGGCACGCTGACGGCGCCTTCCGGCTATGCCGTGACCTACAACCCCGCCAACGCCAGCGTGACCCAGAAGGCCCTGACGATCAACGCCGTGACCGACAGCCGCGTCTACAACGGCACCACCAGTTCGTCGGGTGTGGTCACGTTCGTCGGGCTGGAAGCCGGTGACTCGCTCACCGGCCTGACCCAGTCGTACACCAGCAAGAACGTGCAGGGGCTCAATGGCAGCACGCTGCAGGTCAACGGCGGCTACACGTTGAACGACAGCAACGGCGGCAACAACTACAGCGTGACCACCAACACCGCAGCGGGCACCATCACCAAAGCGTCACTGACCGTCAGCACCAGCGCCATCAACCGCGTCTACGACGGCACGACCAACGCCACCGGCACACCGGTCGCCACGGTGGGCACCCTGTTCTCGGGCGATACGCTGTCGGGCGGCACCTTCTCCTTCGTGAGCAAGAACGTCGGCAGCAACGTCACGGTCAACGTGAGTGGCATCACCGTCAACGACGGCAACGGCGGCAACAACTACACGTTGACGCAAGCATCCAACAACACCAGCAACATCACGGCGGCGCCGCTCACCGTGACGGGCGTGACGGCCGCCAACCGGGTTTACGACGGCACAGTCACCGCCACCCTGGGCGGGACGGCCTCCGTCACCCCGATTGGCCTGGACGCCGTGACCGTGACCGGCACCGGCAGCGGCAGCTTTGCCACCAAGCACGTCGGCACCAACAAGCCGGTCACGGTGACCGGCTTCAGCCTGACGGGTGGCGACGCCGGCAACTACAGCATCGTCCAGCCCACCGGCCTGACGGCCAACATCACGCCGGCGCCGCTGACGGTCAGCACCAGCAACGTCAACCGGGTGTACGACGGCACCACCAATGCGGCGGGAACGCCCGTCGTGACCAGCGGCATGCTGTTTTCCAGTGACACGCTGACGGGCGGCACCTTTGCCTTCGTCAGCAAGAATGCCGGCACCAACGTCACGGTCAACGTCAGCGGCATCTCGGTGAACGACGGCAATGCCGGTGGCAACTACAGCATCACCCAGGCGCCCAACAACACGAGCAACATCAGCCAGGCCAGCCTGACCATCAGCGGCGTGACCGCCAACAACAAGACCTACAACGCCAACACGGTGGCCACGCTCAGCGGCACGGCCAGCGTGACGCCCATCGGCCTTGACAACGTCAGCGTGCTGGGCACCGGCAGTGCCAGCTTTGCCGACCGGCATGTGGGCACGGGCAAGCCCGTCACGGTGACAGGCTTCGGCCTGACCGGCACCGATGCGGGCAACTACACCCCGGTGCAACCCACCGGCCTGACCGCCAACATCACACAGGCCAACCTGAACGTGACGGGCGTGACCGCGAGCAACCGGGTGTACGACGGCACCCTGACGGCCCCGCTCGCCGGCACGGCCACCGTGACCGGCTTTGGCGGCGACACGGTCAGCGTCACCGGCACGGGCGCCGGCACCTTTGCCACCCGGCATGTGGGCAACGGCAAGGCCGTGACAGTGACCGGGTACAGCTTGACCGGTGCCGACGCCGGCAACTACCTGATCGTGCAGCCCACCGGCCTCACCGCCAACGTGACGCCAGCACCGCTGACCGTCAGCACCAGCAGCGTCAACCGGGTGTATGACGGCACCACCAACGCGGCCGGCACCAACGTCATCACCTCCGGTTCACTGTTCAGCACCGACACGCTCGCGGGTGGCACCTACAGCTTCGTCAGCAAGAACGTGGGCAGCAATGTCACGGTCAACGTGAGCGGCGTCAGTGTCAACGACGGCAACGGCGGCAACAACTACACGCTGACGCAGGCACCGAACAACACCAGCAACATCACCCCCGCCAGCCTGAGCGTGACCGGCGTCACCGCCGCCAACAAGGTGTACGACGGCACCGTGGCCGCCACGCTGGGCGGCACCGCCAGCGTGACACCGATCGGGCTCGATTCAGTCACCGTCACGGGCACCGGCAGCGGCAGCTTTGCCACCAAGCATGTGGGCACGGGCAAGGCCGTGACGGTCACCGGCTTCAGCCTGACCGGCGGCGACGCAGGCAACTACAGCATCGTCCAGCCCACCGGCCTGACGGCCAACATCACGCCGGCGCCGCTGAGTGTCAGCACCAGCAACGTGGTTCGCCAGTACGACGGCACCACCAACGCCAGCGGCACGGCGGTGGTGACGGCCGGCACGCTGTTCGCGGGCGATTCGCTCACCGGCGGTGCCTTCAGTTTTGCCGACCGCCATGTCGGCACCGGCAAGACCGTGAACGTCAGCGGCATCGCCGTGAACGACGGCAATGGCGGCAACAACTACACCCTGACCCAGGTGGCCAACACCGGCAGCACCATCAACATCCGACCGGTGTCGAACTGGACCGGCGGGGCGGCCGACGGCCTCTGGAGCTCGGCTGGCAACTGGGACGCCCTGCCCGATGCGTCAAACGTACAGAAGGTGGTGATCCCGGCGGCCAGCACCGTGAACTACAACATCGTGGGCACGACCAACCTGCAGTCGCTGGACAGCGCAGGCGGCCTGGTGGTGTCCGCCGGCACGCTGTCGATTGGCAATGCGCTGACCACCGCCAGTTACAGCCAGAACGCCGGCACCGTGAGCGGCGCAGGCTCGTTCACCACCACGGGCAGCTTCAGCCAGACCGGTGGCGCGATCAACATGGGCGGGCCCGTCAGCGTGACGCAAAGTGCCGGCAACCTTACAGTGGGGGCCATCACCGGCGCGTCCATCAGCCTGTCGGCCACAGCGGGCAGCATCGCCCAGACCGGTGCGCTGGTCACCAGCGGGCTGCTGTCAGCGTCGTCGCAGTCGGGCACCGTGCTCAACAACGCGGGCAACCAGGTGTCGAGCTTCCGCGCCGTGCTGTCGGGCGCCGGGCCGATCGAGCTCACCAACACGGGCGCACTGGGTGTCGTGTCCATGAGCAGCGCCAGCGGCAACATGACACTGGTGAACACCGGCGCCATCACCACCTCCGGCGCGATCACGGCCTCGGGCGGCGGCGTGAACCTCACCGCCAACAGCCCGTTGACGGTCGGCGCAGGCGGCATTGCCGCCACCGGCAACATCATCCTGACGGCATCCAACCTGACCAGCGCCGGCAACATGACGCTGAACGGCAGTGTCGCGTCCAGCGGCGGCAGTGTCACGCTGAACGCCGCCAGCAACCTCACCCAGAATGGCGTGGTCGCAGGCGCCACGGGTGTCACGGCCACCGCTGGCGGCACCATTGGCTTTGGCGCTTCTGGGTCTACCACGGGCAGCCCGGTGGCCTACACCGCCGCTGGCACCCCCGTTACACCGCCCGCCCCGGCCACACCACCGCCGCCGGCAGCGCCCGTGCCACCGCCGCCGGCGCCCACCCCGGCGCCAGCGCCCGCGCCGACACCGGCGCCGGCCCCGACACCCGCCCCGGCACCCGCCCCGGCACCGGCGCCAGCACCGACCCCCGCACCAGCGCCCACCCCGGCGCCTGCGCCCGCCCCCAGCCCGGCACCGAGTCCGGCCCCGGCGCCGGCCGCGACGCCAGCGGTGGAACGCATCGTGGAAATTCTGCGCACGGAAGTCTCCCGAGCGGAAATCCAGGAAATCGTGCAGCAGGTGGACAACACCGTGACACAGTTCGTGGCGCTGCTGATCAAGGAAGAATCGCGGCAGGCCGAAGAAAAGGACAAGAAGAAAGAAGAAGAAAAGAAGAAGGAAGCCGTCATCACCGACAAGCAGTGCAAGTCCTGAAATAGCGCTGCAGCGCCTCCATTACCTGGAAAAGTGCCTCCAGCCCGCATGGGGACTTCGTGAGGCGCTATCAAAATAATAGCAATTCAACCGGCCTTCGGAGCCAGCAAGGCCCGGTGCGCCGCCACCGCGTCAAGCACCACCGCGCTCACGCCCGGCGCCTGGGCATCCACCAGCGCCAGGAATTCGCGGCGCATGCGCGGGTCCCAGAACTTCTTCAGGTGGGTGGCAATGCCCTCCAGCGCCTCGGCGCGGTCGGGCCAGGCTTCAAAGAAGTCGCCCACCCGGTTGGCCATGCGGATCAGGTTGTCAGCGTCCATCGTCCCCGCTCCACAGCAGGCGCTCCGGGTGGGCATAGAGCGTCAGGTCGTCGCCGCGCGCAAAGCCGGCCAGCGCCAGGCCGGCGGCTTCGGCGGTGTCAATGGCCAGCCCGGTGACGCCCGACACTGCGGCCAGCAGCGCCACCCCGGCCCGGGCCGTCTTGCCCACCATCTCGTAGCTGGCCCGGCTGGTGATGACCACAAAGCCGTCCCCCGCGGCATCGCCGCTGCGCAGCAGCGCGCCCACGAGCTTGTCCAGCGCGTTGTGGCGGCCCACGTCTTCACGCACCCACCGCAGCGTGCCGTCCGCCGCGGCAAAGCCGGCAGCATGGGTGGCGCCCGTGGCCTCATGCAGCGCCTGGCGGCTGCGCAGGGCCTGCAAGGCATGCAACACGGCGCCGGCCTGAAACCGCGCACCATTGGCCAGCGGCGGCACAGGCTGCACGGCGTCGGCCAGCCGCTCGGCACCGCAGAGCCCGCAACCGGTGCGGCCGGCCAGGCTGCGGCGGCGCTCCTTCAGCGCCGCCAACCGCGCCCCGGCAATGGTCAGCCGCAGCGTGACGCCACCAGGGGACGCCACCGGTTCCATGTTGTACACCTCGGCCGCCGACGTGACGATGCCCTCCGTCAACGAAAAGCCCAGCGCAAAGTCTTCCAGATCGGCCGGCGTGGCCAGCATGACCGCGTGCGAAATGCCGTTGTATTCCAGCGCCACGGGCACCTCTTCGGCCACGCAGTCCTGCGCGTCAAAGCGCTGGCCGCGGCGCTGGCCGGTGACGGCCACGCTGCGGCTGCCGGCGGGCGGGGTGAGCGGTGCGTCCTCAGGTTTCATGGTGGGCGGCGGCCAGCAGGCCCAGCTGTTCGGTGTTGAAGCGCGAATAGGCCTGCTGCCAGTCCGACGGCTGGGCCACCTTGCTCACCTGCACCGCCGTGACCTTGTACTCCGGGCAGTTGGTGGCCCAGTCGGAGCTGTCGGTGGTGATCACATTGGCGCCCGACTCCGGGAAGTGGAAGGTGGTGTACACCACCCCCGGCTGGATGCGCGGCGTCACGTCGGCACGCAGCACCGTCTGGCCGGCCCGGCTCTGGATGCCGACCCAGTCGCCGGGGCGGATGCCGCGGTCTTCGGCGTCTTGCGGGTGGATTTCGAGCAGGTCTTCGCTGTGCCACTGACTGTTGGCCGTGCGCCGGGTCTGGGCGCCCACGTTGTACTGGCTCAGGATGCGGCCCGTGGTCAGCAGCAGCGGGAAGCGGCGCGTGACCTTCTCGTCGCTGGCCACGTACTGCGTGATGATGAAACGGCCCTTGCCGCGCACAAACCCGCCCTGGTGCATGGTGGCGGTGCCGGCTTCGTCGGTGCTGTCGTTGCAGGGCCATTGCACGCTGCCCAGCCGATCGATTTTTTCGTAGGTCACGCCGGCAAAGCTGGGCGTGAGCGCCGCGATCTCGGCCATGATCTCCTGCGGGTGGCGGTAGTGCATGGGGTAGCCCAGTGCATTGGCCAGTAGCTGCGTCACCTCCCAGTCGGCATGGCCTGCCAGCGGCGGCATGACGCGGCGCACCCGCGAAATGCGCCGCTCGGCATTGGTGAAGGTGCCATCTTTTTCCAGGAACGATGCGCCGGGCAAAAACACATGCGCGTACTTGGCCGTCTCGTTCAAAAAGATGTCCTGCACCACCACGCACTCCATCGCCATCATGGCGGCGGCCACATGCTGGGTGTTGGGGTCAGACTGCACGATGTCCTCGCCCTGGCAGTACAGGCCCTTGAAGCTGCCCGAGAGCGCGGCGTCAAACATGTTGGGAATGCGCAGGCCCGGCTCGGGGTTCAGCTCGACTCCCCACGCGCCCTCAAACTGCGCGCGCACCGTGCTGTCGGAGATGTGGCGGTAGCCCGGCAGCTCGTGCGGGAACGAGCCCATGTCGCAGCTGCCCTGCACATTGTTCTGGCCGCGCAGCGGGTTCACGCCCACGCCTTCGCGGCCCACATTGCCGGTGGCCATGGCCAGGTTGGCAATGCCCATCACCATGGTCGAGCCCTGGGCATGCTCCGTGACGCCCAACCCGTAGTAGATGGCCGAATTGCCCGGCTGCGCATACAGGCGCGCCGCGCCGCGCAGCTGCACCGCCGGCACGCCGCACACCGCCGCCACCGCCTCGGGCGAGTTCTCGGGCCGGGCGACAAAGTCTTTCCATTGCTGGAAGGACTTGTCGTCACAGCGCTCGGCAATGTAGTCCGCCGCGAGCAGGCCTTCCGTCACCACCACATGGGCCAGCGCGTTGATCACGGCCACATTGGTGCCGGGCTTGAGCTGCAGGTGGTAGTCGGCCTTGACGTGCGGGCCGCTGACCAGGCCGATCTGCCGCGGGTCCACCACGATCAGCCGCGCGCCCTGCCGCAGCCGGCGCTTCATGCGCGAGGCAAACACCGGGTGCGCCTCGGTCGGGTTGGCGCCGATGACCATGATCACGTCGGCCTTCTCCACGCTCTTGAAGGTCTGCGTGCCGGCCGAGGTACCAAAGGTCTGGCCCAGGCCATAGCCGGTGGGCGAATGGCAGACACGGGCACAAGTGTCCACGTTGTTGTTGCCAAAGGCGGCGCGCACGAGCTTTTGCACGAGGTAGGTTTCCTCGTTGGTGCAGCGGCTGGAGGTGATGCCGCCAATCGAATCCTGGCCATGCTGGGCCTGGATGCGGCGGAACTCGCTGGCGGCGTGGGCGACGGCTTCGCTCCAGCTCACTTCACGCCAGGGGTCGGTGATCTTCGCGCGGATCATCGGCTGGGTGATGCGGTCTTTGTGGGTGGCGTAGCCCCAGGCAAAGCGGCCCTTCACGCAAGAATGGCCTTCGTTGGCCTTGCCGTCTTTCCACGGCACCATGCGCACGACTTCAGTACCTTTCATCTCGGCCTTGAAGCCGCAGCCTACGCCGCAGTAGGCGCAGGTGGTGATGGTGCTGTGCTCGGGCTGGCCCAGCCAGATCACGCTTTTCTCTTGCAGCGTGGCGGTGGGGCAGGCCTGCACGCAGGCGCCGCAGCTCACGCATTCGCTGTCCATGAAGGGCTGGCCCTGGCCGGCGGACACGCGCGACTCAAACCCCCTGCCTTCAATCGTCAGCGCAAAGGTGCCCTGCGTTTCCTCACACGCGCGCACGCAGCGGTTGCACACGATGCACTTGGACGGGTCGTAGGTGAAATAGGGGTTGGACTCGTCCTTGGCGTCCTTCAGGTGGTTGGCGCCGTCAAAGCCGTAGCGCACATTGCGCAGGCCGGTCACGCCGGCCATGTCTTGCAGCTCGCAGTCGCCATTGGCGCTGCAGGTCAGGCAGTCCAGCGGGTGGTCGCTGATATACAGCTCCATCACGCCCTTGCGCAGCTCTTGCAGGCGCGGGCTCTGGGTGCGCACCTTCATGCCGGGCTCGGCTGGCGTGGTGCACGACGCGGGGTAGCCCTTGCGCCCTTCAATCTCCACCAGGCACAGCCGGCAGGAGCCAAACGGCTCCAGGCTGTCGGTGGCGCAGAGCTTGGGGATCTGGGTGCCGCCGTCCATGGCGGCGCGCATGATGGACGTGCCTTTGGGCACCGTGACCTGCTGGCCGTCGATTTCCAGCGTCACCTGTTCGGCGGATTCGCGGCGCGGGGTGCCGAAGTCGGCCACGTTCTGGTGTTCAAGCATGGGAGGCCTCCTTCGCGACCACGCCGAAGTCTTCAGGGTAATGATTCAACGCCGACAGCACGGGGTACGGCGTCATGCCCCCCATGGCGCACAGCGAGCCATGGACCATGGTGTCGCACAGGTCGCGCAGCAGCGTCACCTGCTGCTCGCGTTGCTGGCCGGCCGTGATGCGGTCGATCACCTCCACCCCGCGGGTGGAGCCGATGCGGCAGGGAGTGCATTTGCCGCAGGATTCAATGGCGCAAAACTCCATGGCGTAGCGCGCCAGCTGGGCCATGTTGGCCGTGTCGTCGTGCACCACGATGCCGCCATGCCCCACCACCGCGCCCACGGCTGCATAGGCTTCGTAGTCCAAAGGCAAGTCCCACTGCGACTCGGGAACGTAGGCGCCCAGCGGCCCACCCACCTGGATGGCCTTGACCGGCCGGCCGCTGCGCGTGCCGCCGCCAAAGCCAAACACCAGCTCGCGCAGCGTCGTGCCAAAAGCCAGCTCCACCAGCCCGCCATATTTGACGTTGCCCGCGAGCTGAACCGGCAGCGTGCCGCGCGAGCGGCCCATGCCATAGCCCGCGTAGAACGCTGCGCCCCGCGCCAGGATGAGCGGCACCGAAGCGAAGGTGATCACGTTGTTGATGACTGTGGGCTGGCCGAACAGGCCTTGCACCGCCGGCAGCGGCGGCTTGGCCCGCACAATGCCGCGCTTGCCCTCAATGCTCTCCAGCATGGCGGTTTCTTCGCCACACACATAGGAGCCAGCGGCCTTGCGCACTTCCAGCTGGAGCCCGCCGAGCCAGCCGGCGGCCTGCGCCAGGGCAATGGCCTCGATCATGGTGGCGATGGCGTGCGGGTATTCACTGCGGATGTAGATGTAGCCCTGCGTCGCGCCCACCGCGTGCGCGGCAATGGCCATGCCCTCGATCAGCATGAACGGGTCGCCCTCCATCGTCATGCGGTCTGAAAAGGTGCCCGAGTCGCCCTCGTCGGCATTGCACACCACGTACTTTTGCGCGGCGCCCTGCTCGGCCACGGTCTGCCACTTGATGCCGGCCGGAAACGCCGCGCCCCCGCGCCCGCGCAGGCCCGACTGCAGCACCTCGTCCACCACGGCCGCCGGCGCCATGCCGCGCGCCCGGCGCAGGCCGGCCCAGCCGCCATGGGCTTCGTAGTCGGCCAGTGAGAGCGGGTCCGTCACGCCCATGCGGGCAAAGGTCAGCCGCTGCTGCCGCGCGAGGTAAGGAATGGCGTCCACCAGGCCGTGGCCCAGCGCATGGGGCGCGCCCGCCAGCAGCCCGGCGTCCAGCAGCGCCGGCACATCGTTCGGCGCCACCGGGCCGTAGGCCACGCGGCCCTGTGGGGTGTCCACCTCGACCAATGGCTCCAGCCAGAACAGGCCGCGCGAGCCGTTACGGACCAGCTCGATGGCCTGGCCGCGCCGCGCGCATTCGGCCACCAGAGCGGCGGCCACTTCGTCGGCACCCACGGCCAGCGCGGCCGCGTCGCGCGGCACAAAAACCCGCGTCATGCCCTGCGTCATGCCGGCACCCCCAGGGTGGCCACGATCTGGCCCAGCCGCTGCGGCGTGACGCGCGCATGCAGCCGGTCATTGACCATGAGGGCGGGTGACGAGGCGCACAGCCCCAGGCAGTACACCGGCTCCAGCGTCACGGCGCCGTCAGCCCGCGTGGTGTGGGGGGCACAGGCCAGCAGCGCTTGCGCCTGCGCCATCAATGCGTCGGCACCGCAGGCCTTGCAGGCCTCGGCCTGGCAGACCTGCACCACATGGGGGCCGGGCGGCGCCTGGCGGAAATGCGCGTAGTAGCTGATGACGCCATGCACCTCGGCCCGCGACAGGTTCAGGCCCTGCGCAATCTCGCCCACCACCGTGGGCGGAATGCAGCCCAGGGCGTCTTGCACCGCGTGCAGCACGGGCAGCAGCGGGCCGGGCGTGGCGGCGTGCGCGGCCACGATGGGGCGCACCGTGGCAATCGGGTCCGGGGCGGGGTGGCTGGATGCGGGCGTGGACAGGGCGGGCTCCTTTTTTTGGCTAGCTAGCGCTAGTTTCCCGCCCTTGGGATGGCGGGTCAAACGGGTTTGCGCTATGGGGGTGCAGGTTTGCTTCTGACCGGCCCTGCGCGCAAGGTAGCGCGGATGCAGAGATGCCGCGATTTATCTCCCCGCGGTCACGTCCATTAGGTTGAACGTTTCATCTCAGGCTGCGGCCAGTCAGGGCCGCTACGCCTGCATCGAATGGTTGGGTGACTCACTTCGGCCCATGCGGCGCCAGACCACACGAGCCAACAGGACCGGCACCACAAGGACCGCCAGCCAGCCAGTACCCAGGACTACCGGCTCCAGCCAGGACGGCAGCAACCCCGCGTGCGGACCGGCAAGAACCATAACCCCGAAGAACGAGGATAAAGAGGTAATGGCCAGGGAAGCAATGTAGGCGATTGCGGTGGCGACGAACTTCAAACACCTCTCCTTGGCACTTTCCCGCCAGCGGCCCAAAGCCTGACATGACAGACGGACAAGAGCGATAGCGCTTCGATGTCCCGCCCACATGAAGGGTTAGGCCACTTGCCCAACGTACGTCGGTTGCGGCGAAGAGCTGAAGCTACTTGCATGGACGGCTAAGCGCCAGAGAAAACGCCGGTGCGCTGCCAGAGGACGCCCAGACAAGAACGTCGACGCGCTGACCACTTGGCAAGTAGCCAACGCCATCCGCGACCCGATAGTCTCCCGAGGCCACCGGCTGGAAGTACAAACTATGGCAACCACATTCACACTCAGCCATGACCATCAGGCTTGTCACCTCTTCCCCCATCCCATCGGGCACAGGGCCGACATTCGCGCGCTCAAGCGCTGCGCGGATGACCGCGATCTCCACTGAGCTAAGGCTGCGAGGCACGATGGTTTTCATGCGGCATAACGTTCGAGCTGAGCGGATGGCCGCGGCAGGACGCCTGGGCCGCGAGAGGCAGCATACACAGTGGGCCGCTCGCGGCCCAGGCGGCCTGCCGTGGACAGTCCGCTCTCGAGCGAGGGGTTAGGCCGCACTCTCCGCGCCACGGAAGACGACTTCGAAGCGCTCACAGACAACGAGCATGCCTTCACTGAACTCGCGACCGGCTCTTGCGCATTCGCGGCTGAAGTATTCGGTGTGCGCCTGCCTCCAGAACAACAGCGATCCATCACCCTCGCCTTCTGTGGCCGCGAAGTCTGCCGACACCTCATGGAACGGCATGACTTCAATCGACTTCGTCTCGATCACGCACAGCGGATTGCCCGACCAGTCGGTAACGACACTCAGGTCCCCTGGCTCCGGAACTCGCTTGGCTTGGGCTTCGAAGGTCCACAGTGCCGCAGCCGTTGCCCTCTTCGTGCCGCGCAGTACCAGCTCTGCAAGTTCGTTGGCAAGTGCGGCGCTGTCCCCAAAGAAAAACGCCTCGTAGAAGCGTTCCTCCGTCGCACGGCTGTCTGCCGTGGCGAACGCTCTCCAGAACTGCGCAACATGCGGTGGAATGGGCATGGAGGTGGCTGTGCGGCCTAACGTAGAGGTAACCGGCGACTTGCGGGAGGATGCCGCGGAGCGGCCAGACGCAGCAAGGCGTCCGCGTTGACCGACATGTTATGGCTCACCCCTCGATCACCGGGCTGGTTGCGATTGGAATGAACGCGCCAGCTGGGCCTGCTGGATTGCGACCGCAGTACGAGCTGCCTCGAGCGCGAGTTTGGTCATTCTTTCGATGACCTCTGGTTCACTTCGCGCTCCTCGTAATGCTGTTCGATGACCACGTGGGTCGAAGCAGGGGGATGCCGTTGATCTGAGTTGGTATCGATACCCGACTTGAAGTCGGTTCATTTTCTTGAAGAAGCCATCGTCTTTGAGCTTCTGATATACGGACGAACACTCACAGAGAATGCCTTACTTTTCTCGTCTGCCCGCAATTCCGCCTGACGTTTCTCCTCGTAGCCCCGATCTTCCGCCTCTCGGACCTTGGTCTTCAGCTCTGCGAGATACTGGTCCTGCAACTCTCTACGTTCCTTCGAGTTCCGTTCCAGTTCCTCAGAATGCAACGCGACTTCACCGCGATCTGGTTGTTCAGCTCCTCAGCCTGCCGCGTCAGCTGCTGCTCAAGCTCGCGAACACGTATGTTCGCCGACCCGTTGTGCTCAGCTGCCGCCTTCCGACAAAGTAAGCCAGACCGCCGGCAACGAGGGCACCCGCGACGAACATGAGCACGGGGAGCAGGGATTCGAACTGCACAAGTTTCTCCGTTCTGTCAGTGCGTAGACCGTGAGCTATAACGTGAAGGTCAGCGGCCGCCGAAGGCGGTCCGATGGACTGACATGTTAAACAGAACGCTCATCTCATCAGCCCCAAGAGATAGACAAGCGCCCAACTCCCACCCGCGCCAGCAAGCCCACTCCAAAGCGCGGTGACTCGCAGATGGTCGTGCTCCTTCGGGAGCAGGTCTCTGTCGAATATCCACCATGCATTAAGGGCGCGCGCCTGCTGGGACCAAGATTCGATGCCCTTCACCTCTTGATACGCCCAGAACCACATAACGACGTGGGTCGCGAGCGCCACCAAAGTCACTACGGCGAGTACTAGGCAGAGGACGGTGAGCATTCGTGCTGTTTAACGCCTCCGTAAGCTGCGCCGAGCGAATCGAGTACCAACAGGCGGCCTGCTGGCGTCAGCTTGACAAACAGTTAGGCTGGGAGCGGAGCATCTTGTTCACTTGATATCCTATGCTTTGCTGATAGCGTCATAACCAGCATCCAAAGGCGCAACCACTGAAATGAACCGGCGTGGGCCAACGCTGTGCAAAAACACCGTGCACCTGCCTTGTTTGCAACTACGATATCCCCGGAACAATTGCAACGGTGTTGCCTGCTCGTCAATTTGATATTGACCTTCCCGAAAGGATGGTCCATGTATCTTGTCCGTGGGTGAATATGGGCGCAATAGTTTGGCCGGGCCACATGCCAAGACGATAACTGATGCGAAGATTCAAAAATAACAGACCGTATTGGTTCTTTCTCGGCTGGCTGCATGAATTATGACTTAACACGCGGTGAGTCTCTTTTTTGCTCCGTAAATGCAAGCCTTTGGGGAAGATTCGCGCCGCCCAAAAGTCTAACGTTGAGTTCCGCGCGCGCTAGGCCCGCTGGAACGTGTTCCCCGTTTGGCGTGTAATGTCATCATCTCTGAAGTGCCGAGCCTCTTCAAGTGTGGCGCCTGCTGAATACAATGAAGCGACTTATTTTTCATTGAAAATAGCCATACCAGGTTACCACCTGTGCGTTGGCCTTCCGGCTAGATCAACACCATCCATTTACGGCCAAGCTCGATGCCGAAATGGGGTCCAGACCCGCATGCAATCTAGGACGCGGATTTGACGATCCTCATGATTCTAGAAAGAATGCAGGATTCTTCCGTGGAAGCCCGTTTGAATGTTTGATATGCGCATACGAAAATCCTCCAAATTCTTGCACTGAGTTCCAGCATTTTCAAGATAGTTTTTTTCGAGTGCGGGTTTCCTTGGAGACCAAAATCTCTCCCGGGCATCCATCTCATCTAGGGATGACGTTTATATTGCCATGTTTTCCGGCATGGGCAGCAGCTTGCCTAGTCATTCTCCACCTGTTTCCCCGTTACGCCCGGGAGAATAGGTAGTATTGCGCATAGTCAGATGGATAGACTTTTGCGGCTTCACTGCTGGCAAGGTGCTTCGTCTGATCGGATGGCTCAAGAATGTTCAGCCACGCAGGTCCTTGGAATGTGGGCATAGGCAGTTCCTTACCGTTGTGCACGAACGTTCCCGCCTCCTGACCCCGATGCGTGAGTCTTGTAGCGGCCAAGTGACGCTGGATGAATTTTGCTATTGGGCATGGTGGGTGTTCTGCTGCTCAACGCCCGCGGTAAGCTGCGCCGGAGCGAAGCGGAGGGTACCAACAGGCGGAGCCTGTTGGCGTCAGCTTGACCAAACAGTTAGGCTGGGGAGCGGAGGCAGCTTGTTGCACTTGATATCCCCTATGTTTTTGCTGATAGCGGTTCATAACCAGCATCCAAAGGCGCAACCACTGAAATGAACCGAAGTGGGCCAACGCTGGTGCAAAGAACACCGTGCACCTGCCCTTTGTTTGCAACTACGATATCCCCCGGAACAATTGCAACGGTGTTGCCTTGCTCGTCAATTTGATATTGACCTTCCCCTGAAAGGATGGTCCATGTATCTTGTCCGTCGGGGTGAATATGTGGCGCAATAGTTTGGCCGGGCTCCACATGCCAAGCCACGATAACTGAATGCGAAGATTCAACAACAACAGACCGTATTGGTTCTTTCTCGGCTGGCTGCATGAATTCATGGGACTTATACACGCGGTGAGTGCTCATTTTTTGCTCCGTAAATGCAAGCCTTTGGGCAGCAAGATTCGCGCCGCCCAAACTCCTGATTGCCGCCGACGGTGAAGAATTGTTGTGTGCGTACGAGCAGCCCTGGAACAGGTGGCGCGCGCCCTGGAAGCCTGCCTTCTTGATAACGATACAGCGAGCGAAAAACTGGCATCCTGGCAGGGCCAAGAACCAACATCCTGCGGGCATGGGCTCGAGGGAGCCCTCCAGGCGCCAGCTGGCGGGAAGGTTAGGCTTGACTTCAATTTCCGCCAAACCGAGATCTTGCCCGTCTTTCGAACAAGAAAGGTTGGCCACGCATTTAAATACACGCCAGGCTGAGTGGATACACATTCCCGCCGGATGGGTCGTGTATGGCGCGGGGGAAGATCAGTCGTTGATCCCGCCAGTGGATTGCACATGATCCCATAGGGTCTAACGTGATATGGAGGTGAAACCTGTCTTATGAACAAGTCGATGACACGTCACTTCTACCCCTACAAAAGTTCTAAAAGTGCTTGATTTATAACAGCATTTGTCCGTTTTCCCAGCGGTCGCCAGCGTACGAAAATCGCCGCAACCCCTGCAAACCCGCTTATGAACAAGGCGGGCTGCCGCCGAACGCAAACGTTTGCCAGGCGTGGAACCCTTGATTTCCATAGGTTTGCGTCAGATACTGTATTTATGAACAGTACTAACAGTTTCGTCAAACCCGGCAGCTCCGGCCCTCGCCCGCCTTTGCAGTCCCGGCGGCTGCTCGACCAGCTGCGCGAGCGCCTGCGCTACATGCACTACAGCTTGCGAACCGAGCAAACCTACCTGTACTGGGTGCGCTGGTTCATCCGGTTTCATGGCCTGCGGCATCCGCGGAAGATGGGTCGCCCCGAGGTGGAGGCCTTTTTGACGATGCTCGCCAATGACCGCAAGGTGGCGCCCTCTACACACCGCCAGGCCCTGAGCGCACTGCTCTACCTCTACAAGGAGGTGCTCGATTGCGAACTGCCCTGGATGAACGAGATCGGGCGGCCGGTGCCCACGCGGCGTGTTCCGGCCGTGCTGACGCGGGATGAGGTGCAGAACGTGCTGGCGCTGATGCAGGGCGTCACGGGGTTGCTGGCGCGGCTGCTGTATGGCACCGGGATGCGGCACATGGAGGGCTGAGCCTGCGCGTCAAGGACGTGGACTTTGACCGTCACGTCATCATCGTGCGCGACGGCAAGGGCGGCAAAGACCGGGTTGTCATGCTGCCGCGCTCACTGGAACAGCCGCTGCGCGACCAAGATGGCGGCTGCCCGTGCCTTGTGGGCTGCGGATCGCGCGGCCAACAGGCCGGGCGTGTACCTGCCGCATGCACTGGAGGCCAAGTACCGCGCGCAGGCCTGTCGTGGGCATGGCATTGGGTGTTTGCTTCACCAACGCTGGCGGTTGACCCCTGCTCGGGCATTGAGCGGCGCCATCACCTGTATGAACAACGCTTGCAACGAGCCTTGAAGCACGCGGTCAAGGTCGCCGAGGTCCACAAGCCGGTGTCCGTCCATACCCTGCGCCACAGCTTTGCCACCCACCTGCTGCAGGCGGGTACCGACATTCGCACTTGCAGGAGCTGCTGGGCCACAGCGATGTGTCCACCACCATGATCTACACCCATGTGCTGAAGGTGGCGGCGGGCGGCACGGCCAGCCCGCTGGACGCACTGGAGGCCGCGCCCACACGCGCCCGCCCGGCGTTGCGCGAGCCGGAGGCGCTATATTTTTGATAGCGCCTCACGCAGCATCTGGCGGGTTAGTGGCAGATTTTGCTTAAAGCCAGGGGCTACGCAGCCGCTTCCCACGCGCCATTGGCGCCGCCCACCCGCAGCCTTGCGCGCGGTGCCGGGCCGAAGCCGCCCTCAGGTGTTCTTGGAAATGGTGATCGTCGGGAACTTGGACGAAAAGTCCTTGGCCTGCTCGGCCACCTTCACCGCCACCTTGCGCGCGATGGCTTTGTAGAGCCTGGCCGCTTCGCCGTCTGGCTCGGCCACCACGGTGGGGTTGCCGCTGTCGGCCTGCAGCCGGATGCTCATGGCCAGTGGCAGCGCGCCCAGGTAGTCCATGCCGTACTGCTCGGCCATCTTGCGGCCGCCGTCGGCGCCAAAAATATGCTCCTGGTGGCCGCAGGCGCTGCACACGTGCACCGCCATGTTTTCCACAATGCCCAGAATCGGCACGCCTACCTTCTCGAACATCTTGATGCCCTTTTTGGCGTCAATCAGCGCAATGTCTTGCGGCGTGGTCACGATCACCGCGCCCGTCAGCGGCACCTTCTGCGCCAGCGTGAGCTGGATGTCCCCGGTGCCGGGCGGCATGTCCACGATCAGGTAGTCCAGCTCCTGCCAGCGGGTCTGGGTGATGAGCTGTTCCAGCGCCTGGCTGGCCATGGGGCCGCGCCAGACCATGGCCTGGTCGTCACTGACGAGGAAGCCGATGGAATTGATCTGCAGGCCGTGCCGCTGCTTGGGCTCCATGAGCTTGCCGTCCAGCGTCTCGGGTTTGCCGCTGGTGCCCGTCATGGTGGGCTGGCTGGGGCCGTAGATGTCGGCGTCCAGCAGGCCCACGCGGGCGCCTTCGGCGGCCAGCGCCAGGGCGATGTTGACGGCGGTGGTGCTCTTGCCCACCCCGCCCTTGCCCGAGGCCACGGCAATCACGTTCTTCACGCCGGGCATCAGGTTCACGCCGCGCTGGGCGGCATGGGCCACCACCTTCCAGCCCACGGTGGCGGCCACCTGCTCCACGCCTGCCACGGTTTTGGCGGCGGCCTCCAGGGCGGCGCGCAGGGCGTCCAGCTGGCTTTGCGCGGGGTAGCCCAGCGTGACCTCAAACGACACGGCGCCGCCCTGCACCTGCAGGTTCTTCAGGGCCTTGGTGGAGACGAAATCGCGGCCGGTGGTCGGGTCCACAACGGTTTGCAGGGCTTGCAGCAGCTGGTCTGGGGTGGGCATGGGGCAGTTCCGGGAGAGAGCGGGCAGTTTAGCGATAACTCCTAAAATCAGGGGTTTCCCCCAGAAGAACCCTCTTCCAGAAGTACGCCATGCCAGCCCAGCGCAAGCTCTTTGTCACCACCGCCCTGCCGTATGCCAACGGCAACTTCCACATCGGCCACATCATGGAATACATCCAGGCCGACATCTGGGTGCGGTTCCAGCGCATGCAGGGGCACCAGGTGCACTTTGTCTGCGCAGACGACGCCCATGGCGCGCCGATCATGATCGCGGCTGAAAAGGCGGGCAAGACGCCGCAGCAGTTTGTGGCCGAGATTGCGGCCGGCCGCAAGCCCTACCTGGACGGCTTTCACATCGCGTTTGACAACTGGCACAGCACCGACGCGCCGGAAAACCACGAGCTGGCGCAGCAGATCTACCGCGACCTCAAGGCCAACGGGCTGATTGCCAGCAAGACGATTGAGCAGTTCTTCGACCCGCAGAAGAACATGTTCCTGCCCGACCGCTTCATCAAGGGCGAGTGCCCCAACTGCCACGCCAAAGACCAGTACGGCGACAACTGCGAGGTGTGTGGCGCGGTTTACAGCCCCACCGACCTGATCAACCCCTACTCGGCCCTCTCGGGCGCCACGCCGGTGCTGAAAAGTTCGGAGCATTTTTTCTTCAGGCTGTCCGACCCGCGCTGCCTTGACTTCCTCAACCGCTGGACCACCAGCGGTGCGGTGCAGCCCGAGGTGCTGAACAAGATCAGCGAATGGCTCAAGCCCGACGAACACGGCAAGACGGCCATGGGCGACTGGGACATCAGCCGCGACGCGCCGTACTTCGGCATCGAGATTCCCGACGCGCCGGGCAAGTACTTTTATGTGTGGCTGGACGCGCCGGTGGGGTACCTGGCGTCGCTCAAGAACTACCTGGGCAAGATCGGTGTGGACTATGCGCAGTTCATTGCCGACCCGGCGGTGGAGCAGTACCACTTCATTGGCAAGGACATCATCACCTTCCACACCCTGTTCTGGCCGGCCATGCTGCACTTCAGCGGCCGCAAGGTGCCCAACAAGGTGTTTGTGCACGGCTTCCTGACGGTGAACAACGGCGAGAAGATGAGCAAGAGCCGCGGCACCGGGCTGGACCCGCTCAAGTACCTGAGCCTGGGCATGAACCCCGAGTGGCTGCGCTACTACCTGGCCGCCAAGCTCAACGGCCGCAATGAAGACATCGACTTCAACGCCGACGACTTCATGGCGCGCGTCAACAGCGACTTGATCGGCAAGTACGTGAACATTGCGAGCCGGGCGGTGAAGTTTGTGCCCCAGGGCAAGCTGGTGGGCGGCGCCGCCGACGCCAAGGCCGCCGCGCTGGTGGAGCAGGTGCGGGCCTTCTTCGAGGCGCGCGAATATGGCAAGGCGCTGCGGGAAATCATGGCGTTTGCCGACGAGGTGAACCTGCGCTTTGACAGCGCCGCGCCCTGGAAGCTGGTGAAAGAAGGCAAAGCCGCCGAGGCGGCCGAGGTTTGCTCCGCCTGCCTGGAAGCCTTCAAGGTCATGACCGCTTGCCTCAAGCCCGTGCTGCCCGCGCTGGCCGCCGAGGCGGAAAAGTTCCTCCACTGCGCGCCTCTCACCTGGGCCAACGCCGCCACACCGCTGGGCGCCGGCCACCAGGTCGGCAGCTACCAGCACCTGATGCAGCGCGTGGAGGAAAAGCAGCTCGATGCATTGTTTGAGCCGCCAGCCCGCGTGGAGCCTGCGCAGGCCGCTACAAAAACTGTAGCACCAGGCGGCGAGGACATTGCGCCCGTGATCAACATCGACGACTTCACGAAGATCGACCTGCGCATCGCGCAGATCGTCAACTGCGAGCCGGTCGAGGGCTCCACCAAGCTGCTGCGCCTGACGCTGGACGTGGGCGAGGGCCGCCACCGCAACGTGTTCAGCGGCATTGCCAGCGCATACAAGCCCGAAGACCTGGTGGGCAAGCTCACCGTGATGGTGGCCAACCTGGCGCCGCGCAAAATGAAGTTCGGCGTGAGCGAGGGCATGGTGCTGGCCGCCAGCCATGGCGACGAAAAGGCCCAGCCGGGCATTTACGTGCTCAGCCCCTGGCCGGGGGCGCAGCCCGGCATGCGGGTGCGCTGAACCCCGCGGGTGGGCAGGAGTAAGCTTGGCCCCACCCATGAGTGTTCCCGGCCTTGCGCGGCTGCAGCTCGCGCGCTTTCACCCCCGCCTGCTGGATGCCCTGCGCGGCTACAGCCGTGCCCGCTTCGGGGCCGATGTGGGGGCCGGCGTCACCGTTGGCATCGTCGCGCTGCCGCTGGCCATGGCCTTTGCCATCGCCTCGGGCCTGAAGCCTGAGGCCGGGCTGTGGACGGCCATCATCGCGGGCTTCCTCATTTCGCTGCTGGGCGGCTCCAGCGTGCAGATCGGCGGGCCGGCGGGCGCCTTCATCGTCATCGTCTACGGCATTGTCGAGCGCTATGGCCTGGCCAACCTGCTGATTTCCACCGCCTGCGCCGGCGTGCTGCTGTTTGGCATGGGCCTTCTCAAGCTCGGGCGGCTGGTGCGCTATGTGCCGGTGAGCATCGTCATCGGCTTCACCAACGGCATTGCGGTGCTGATTGCGGTGTCGCAGCTCAAGGATTGGCTGGGCCTGTCGGTGGCCAAGATGCCGGCCGACTTTTTCACCCAGCTCAAGGTGATGGCGCAGGCGCTGGGCAGCTTCAACCCCTACGCCTTTGGCCTTGGCGCGCTGTGCGTGCTGGGCCTGGTGCTCTGGCCACGGCTGTGGGCAGAGCGTTCGGCCCTGCGCCAGGCCATCGACCAGGCGGCCGCGCTGCCGGGCATGACGCGCGCCACCCAGGTCACGTCGCGCCTGCCGGGGCCCATCGTGGCACTGATCACGCTCAGTGCGCTGGCCTGGTTTTTTCATTGGCCGGTGGAGACCATTGGCTCGCGCTTTGGCGGCATTCCGCAGGGGTTGCCGGTGTTTGCGCTGCCTGACTTTTCGTGGGAGACCGTCAAGCTGCTGCTCACGCCCACGCTCACCATTGCGCTGCTGGGCGCCATCGAGTCGCTGCTGTGCGCGCGCGTGGCCGACCAGCTGGGCGGCCAGCCGCGCCACGACCCGAACCAGGAGCTCATGGCCCAGGGCGTGGCCAACTTCGTCACGCCGTTCTTTGGCGGCATGCCCGCCACCGGCACCATTGCCCGCACCGTGACCAATGTGCGTTCGGGCGGCACCACGCCGGTGGCCGGCATGGTGCATGCGCTCACGGTAGCGGCGGTGGTGCTGCTGGCGGCGCCGCTGGCGCTGCATGTGCCGCTGGCGGTGCTGGCCGGCATTTTGCTGTTTGTGGCCTGGAACATGGGCGAGTGGCACGAGTTCGCGCGCCTCAAGCACTACAGCAGCCACTACCGCGTGCTGATGCTGGGCACCTTCTTCCTGACGGTGGTGTTCGACCTGACGGTGGCGCTGCAGGTCGGACTGGTGCTGGCCTGCGCGCTGTTCATCCGCCGCATGAGCGCGCTGTTCAGCGTCGAGCGCATCCCGGGCGACGCGGCCGTGCTGCACTACAAGCTGTACGGCGCCCTGTTCTTTGGCGCAGTGGCCCGCATCGACGAGGTGGTGCAGGCGGTGGAAAACGGCCCGCACCAGCCAGTGGTGGTGCTGGACGCGCTGCAACTGGTGCACCTGGACACGTCGGGCCTGGACACGCTGCGCCAGCTGCACAAGGCCATCCTGGCGCGCGGCGGCACCCTGCACCTGGAGAACCTGCAGCCCCAGCCGGCAGACCTGATCGACCGCACCGGCTTCGGGGCCGAACTGGCCGCCAACCGGCCCTCGCCCGAGGTGGCCGGGTAAAATCGGCCCCCAGAGGTTCCCCATGTCCATTGCCAATTTTTTCCGCCGCCCGCACTACGCGTCCGAAGTCACCCAGTTCATTGACGGCCTCAAAACCGCCAAGCCGGAGCTGGAGGCCCAGCAGCGCGCCGGCCGGGCCCTGCTGTGGGACAAGAACGTGGACCGCGCCGCCTGGCGCGAGTACCGCGAGGCCCAGGTGCCGCAAAAGCCCTACGTCTACCAGACAGACGCCAAGTAAGGTGTCAAATCCGGCTGCAGCCCGCACCAGCGCTGCGTGAGCCGCTACAAAATTCATAGCACCTGAATGTCCACGCCGACGCCACCGTCCACCCTGCCCGAGCCCGTGGCTGCGCCGCTGCCGGGCATGCCCGAGGTGGTGGACCAGGTGGCGCTGGCCCGGCTGTATGGCGAGCCGCTGTTTGCCATGCCGACGGACCTGTACATCCCGCCGGACGCGCTGGAGGTGTTCCTCGAGGCCTTTGAGGGCCCGCTGGACCTGCTGCTGTACCTGATCCGCAAGCAGAACTTCAACATCCTGGATATCCCGATGGCGGGTGTGACGCGCCAGTACCTGGTGTACGTGGACGAGATCCGCAACCGCAACCTGGAGCTGGCCGCCGAATACCTGCTGATGGCGGCAATGCTGATCGAGATCAAGTCGCGCATGCTGCTGCCGCCCAAAAAGACGGCCGAGGGCCAGGAGCCGGAAGACCCGCGCGCCGAGCTGGTGCGCCGCCTGCTGGAGTACGAGCAGATCAAGCTGGCCGCCGCGCGCCTGAACGAGGTGCCGCAGCTCGGGCGCGACGTGCTGCGCGCGCAGGTGTACATCGAGCAGTCGATCCAGCCGCGCTTTCCGGACGTGAACGTGGCCGACCTGCAGGAAGCCTGGCGCGACATCGTCCGCCGCGCGAAGCTGGTGCAGCACCACAAGATCACCCGCGAAGAGCTGTCGGTACGCGAGCACATGAGCATCGTGCTGCGCAAGCTGCAGGGCCGCAAGTTCGTGGAGTTTGAAAACCTGTTTGACGTGAGCCGCGGCGTGCCGGTGCTCATCGTCACCTTCATTGCCATGCTGGAGCTGGCCAAGGAAACGCTGATCGAGGTGACGCAGGCCGAGGCCTTCGCCCCCATCTACGTGCGCCTGGCCTATTCGCCCGCCTGAACACCCGCACCGTGAACCCCACTTCCTTTGACTTCGACGTGCTGATCGTCGGCAGCGGCCTGGCCGGCCTGTCGGCCGCCGTGCACCTGGCCCCCACCCACCGCGTGGCGGTGCTGACCAAGCGCGCCATGAGCGACGGCTCCAGCGGCTGGGCCCAGGGCGGCATTGCCGCGGTGCTGGCCGAGGGCGACAGCTTTGACGCGCATGTGGACGACACGCTGGTGGCCGGTGCCGGCCTGTCCGACCCGGCGGCCACCCGCTTTGTGGTGGAACACGCGCCCGAGAGCATCAACTGGCTGCGCGAGCTGGGCGTGCCGTTTTCACAGGAAGACGGCCACCTGCACCTGACGCGCGAAGGCGGCCACAGTGCGCGGCGCATCGTGCACGTGACCGACGCCACCGGCGCGGCGGTGCAGAAGACACTCATCGAGCATGTGCGGCGCACGCCCAACATCACGCTGTTCGAGCACCACACGCTGGTGGACCTGATCACCGGCAAGAAGCGCGGCCTGCCGCTGAACCGCTGCCTGGGCCTGTACGCGCTGGACGAACGCACCGATCAGGTGGTGACCTTCCGCGCACCGCAGACCATCCTGGCCACGGGCGGCGCGGGCAAGGTGTACCTGTACACCACCAACCCCGACACCGCCACCGGCGACGGCATTGCCGCCGCCTGGCGCGCCGGCTGCCGGGTGACGAACATGGAGTTCATCCAGTTCCACCCGACCTGCCTGTACCACCCGCACGCCAAGAGCTTCCTGATCTCGGAAGCGGTGCGCGGCGAGGGCGGCCAGCTCAAGTTGCCGGACGGTACCCGCTTCATGCCGCAGCACGACATCCGCGCCGAGCTGGCGCCGCGCGACATCGTGGCCCGCGCGATCGACTTTGAAATGAAGAAGCACGGCATCGACTGCGTGCACCTGGACATTTCGCACCAGCCGCTGGCCTTCATCCAGGAACATTTCCCGAACATCTACGCGCGCTGCCTCGAATTCGGCATCGACATCTCAAAGCAGCCGATTCCGGTGGTGCCGGCCGCGCACTACACCTGCGGCGGCATCCACACCGACCTGCATGGCCGCACCGACCTGCTGGGCCTGCACGCGATTGGCGAAACCGCCTACACCGGCCTGCATGGCGCCAACCGGCTGGCCAGCAACTCGCTGGTGGAATGCATGGTGTTCGCGCGCGCCGCGGCGCTGGACATCCTGGCCTCGCCGCTGGAAATGCCGCCCGCCCTGCCCGACTGGGACGACAGCCGCGTGACCGACGCCGACGAGGCGGTGGTGATTGCCCACAACTGGGACGAGCTGCGCCGCTTCATGTGGGACTACGTGGGCATTGTGCGTACCAACAAGCGGCTGGAGCGTGCCTCGCACCGCATCGCGCTGCTGCAGGGCGAGATCCAGGAGTTCTACGCGCACTTCCACGTCACGCGTGATTTGCTCGAGCTGCGCAACCTGGTGCAGGTGGCCGAGCTGATCGTGCGCTCGGCCCAGGCCCGGCATGAAAGCCGCGGCCTGCACTACAGTCTGGACTTTCCGCAACTCGCGGCCAGCACCGGCCCCACCACCCTCACCCCGCCCAGGCGCTGAGGCTGCAGGGCCCGGGCGGCTGCGGCAGCCCTGACCATGCATCTTCTTCTGGTTGACGACCATCCGCTGTTCTGCGTGGGCTTTGCCCATGCGCTGCAGGCCGCGCGCCCCGGCCTGCTGGTTGAAATCGCCCCCACCCTGCAGCAGGGGCTGGACCGGGCCGCCGAGCATCGGCAGTTTGATATCGCGCTGATCGACTACCGGCTGGGCGAGCGCAACGGCATCGAGGGCCTGCGCCAGTTCGCGGTGCAGCACCCGCTGGTGGCAAGGCTGCTGATCTCGGGCGACGAAGACCCGGCACTTGCCGCATCGGCTCGCGCCGCCGGCGCCAGCGGCTTCCTGGGCAAATCGCTGGGGGTCGACGAGATCCTGGCGCGGCTCGACACCGTGGCCAGCGGCGGCCTGGCGTTCGACCTGCCGGCCGCCGCTCCGTCGCCGGGCGGACCCACCGCGCGCCAGATGGAGGTGCTGTCATTGATCGCCCAAGGCCTGCCCAACAAGCGCATTGCCGACGAACTGGGCATTGCCGAACGCACCGTCAAGCTGCACATCACGGCGCTGCTGGACAGCCTGGGCGCGCGCAACCGCACCCACCTGCTGGTGGTGGCGCGCGAGCGGGGGATGCTGTAGTTGGCCATGGCCGGCCTGCTCGGGCCGCTGCTGCGCGAACCGGTGGACGCGCAGCGCATTGACCTGCTGTACCGCGGCACACCGGTGTCGGCCTTTGTGGGTTTTGTGGAAGCCTTCATCATCAGCAGCCTGTTCTGGAATGCGGCGCCGCAGCTGCCCATTGCCCTGTGGCTGGCCGCCTTTCTGGCGGTGCGGCTGGGGCGCGTGGCCCTGGCGCAGGCTTACCAGCGCGCCCAGCCGGTGGCGCCGGCCGACCTGCCCCGCTGGTCGCGCTGGCTGCTGGTCAGCGCGGGGGTGCAGTCGCTGGCCTGGGGCCTGGGCAGCTTTGTGCTGCTGGCGCCCGACGACCTGGTGGCGGAATGGGCGCTGCACATTGGCCTGGCCGCCGTGGTGCATGGCAGCGTGGGGCGGCTGGCCCACCACGGCCCGGCCTTTCTGGCCTATGTGGCGGGCGTGTTCGTGCCGCTGTTTGTGCGCGACCTCTGGGTCGGCCTGCCGTCGCACCTGCTGCTGGCCGGGCTGACGCTGGCGCTGGGCACCTATGTGCTGCGCAGCGGCGTGCAGCAGGCGCACGCCATCGCCGAAGCCGCCCGCCAGCGCCAGCGCAATGACGAACTCATTCAGGCCCTGCAGCGCGAGAACGAGGCCCGCCAGCAGGCCCAGCAGCAGGCCGAAGCCGCCTACGCGTCGAAGGCGCGGTTCCTCGCCGCCATCAGCCATGACCTGCGCCAGCCGCTCAACGCGCTGGCGCTGCTCGCCCACACCCTGCACCGCCATGGCCAGCAGGCCGATGTGCCCACACTGGCCGCGCGCATCGTGGACTGCACCGACAACATGGGCAGTCTGGTCGACGACCTGCTGGAGCTGTCGCAGCTCGAAGCCCACGCGGTGGAGCCGCGCATCGAGACCTTTGCACTGCAGCCGCTGCTGCGCGAACTGCTGGGCACCCACGGGCCGCTGGCCACGGCCCGCGGCCTGCAACTCGGCGCCGACCCCACTGACGCGCTGGTCCACACCGACCGCAAGCTGCTGGGTCGGGTGCTGGCCAACCTGGTGTCCAACGCCATCCGCTACACCGACCAGGGCCGCGTGCAGCTGCGCGTTCAGGACGCGGCGGACGGCGTGCTGCTGGCGGTTCACGACACCGGCCGCGGCATCGACGCGGCCCACCTGCCGTACATCTTTGACGAGTTCTACCAGGCCGGCAACCCGCAGCGTGACCGACGCCAGGGGCTGGGCCTGGGCCTGGCCACGGCGCGCCACCTGAGCGAGCTGCTGGGCCTGGGCATTGCCGTGCAGTCGCAGCCCGGGGAAGGCAGTGTGTTCAGCCTGCGCCTTGCACGGGGCACGGCGCTGCCAGCAGCGCCAACGCCGGCAACGGCGGCCCCCGGCACCGCCATGCCAGCGGGCCGGCGCGTGCTGGTGATCGAGGACGACCCCGACTCGCGTGACGCGCTGCAGGGCCTGCTGTCGGCCTGGGGCTGGCAGAGCCGGGGCACAGCGGGCCTGCCGCAGGCGCTGGACGCGCTGGCCACCGGCTTCCAGCCGGACGCCGTGATCGCCGACCTGCGCCTGAGCGGCGCGGTGAGCGGCGTCGAAGCCATCGAGCAGATCCGCACGGCCACCCACAGCAAGCTGCCGGCGCTAATCGTCACCGGCGACCTGACCGGTGAGCTGGTGCGGCGGGCCACGGCAGCAGGCCTGCCGGTGTTGCCCAAGCCCATCGTGCCCATGCGGCTGCGGGCCTTCCTGAACGGCCGCGTGCTGGCCGACGACACAGCTCCGGGCTGACCCCCTGCCCCTAGGTGCTATTGGCACCGCTGGCCGCTGGTCTTAGGCTCATGCCTCGGTCCAACAGCCCCCCGGGGAGAGATGTTTTGATGAATGCGCAGCTACTACAGGCCACAGCATGGGTGGTGGTCGCCCTTACCGTGCTGATCACGGTGTTATCACTCCAGGTGTCGCGGCTGCGGCTGCGGCACCGCGTCACCTGGGGCGACGGTGGCCACAAGGACCTTGTCATTGCCATTCGTACACACGGCAACACGCTCGAACAATCGCTTCTGTTCGTGGCCATGCTGATATGCCACGCATTCCTGCCCGGCGCCAGCGCAGGCATGGTGGCAGCCACTGGCGGCACATTCGTTGCGGCGCGCCTGCTGTACTGGCTGGCGGTGCAGGCGCGTCGCTTGCCGTTGCGACAAGTCGCCCATCTGACCAGTGTGGGCTGCCAGCTGGCGCTGACGGTCATCGTCGCGCGACTCGCATGGCCGGCCTGACGCCCGTGCTCGGGGCCTGGCTGCAGCGCGGCGAATTCTTCGGCGTGCGCGGCCAGCGGCTGTTTGTGATCCGCGAGGGGCGGGGCCCGGTGCTGATGCTGCTGCACGGCTACCCCACCAGCTCGTGGGACTGGCACCGCATCTGGACGCCGCTGACAGCCCACTTCACGCTGGTGGCGCCGGACCTGCTGGGCATGGGCTTTTCCGCCAAGCCGGCGCACCACAGCTACAGCCTGAACGCGCAGGCCGACCTTGTGGACGCACTGGCACAGCGGCTGGGCATCCACCACATGCATGTGCTGGCGCACGACCTGGGCGTGACAGTGGCGCAGGAACTGCTGGCCCGCCGGCAGGCCGACGGCAGCCTGCCGCGCATCGACTCGCTGGTGCTGCTCAATGGCGGTGTCTGCCCCGAAGCGTACGAACCACGCCCGATCCAGCGCCTGCTGATCTCGCCGCTGGGCCGCTGGCTCGGGCCACGCATACCGCAACGCTCATTCGAGCGCGCCATCACCAGCGTGTTCGCGCCCGGGTCGCCGCCGGCCCAGGACCTGCTGGACAACTTCTGGGCGCTGGTCAGCCATGGCCACGGCCGGCGCGTCACGCACCAGGTGGGCAAGCTCTGGCACGAACGGCAGGCGCTGCGCGACCGGCTGGTCGCACCGCTGGTGGAAGGCGCCGTGCCGGTGCGGTTGATCAATGGCGCGCTCGACCCGAACTCCGGGGCCCACATGGCGCGGCGCTACCGCGAAGTGGTGCCTGACGCCGACATCGTGAGCCTGCCGGAAGTCGGCCACTGGCCGCAGCTGGAGGCACCCGATGCCGTGGTGCGCGCGATGCTGGCGTTTGCGCCGCTGCAGCGCGCAGCGCCTCAGGCGGCGCCGATGTTCGGCACCAGCGTGCCCGCCGGCTGACCGGCCTTCAGCGCAGCGGTGAAGGCCAGCATCCGGTCAATGGGCACGCGGGCGCGCAGGCCGAGCGCCGGGTCCACATGGATCTCGTTGCGGCCGGTCTCCAGCACGTCGGCCAGCCCGGCCAGGCCATTCATGGCCATCCAGGGGCAGTGCGCGCAGCTCTTGCAGGTGGCGCTGTTGCCCGCGGTCGGCGCCTCGTAGAACACCTTGCCGGGGTTCAGGGTTCGCAGCTTGTGCATCATGCCGTTGTCGGTGGCGACGATGAATTCCTGCGCGTCCATCTCGCGCGCCGCCTTCAGGATGGCCGAGGTCGAGCCCACCGCGTGGGCCAGCGCCACCACATCGGCCGGGCTTTCGGGGTGCACCAGCACCTTGGCGCGCGGATGCTCGTTCATCAGCGCTTCGAGCTCGAAGGCCTTGAACTCGTCGTGCACGATGCACGAGCCGTTCCAGAACACCATGTCGGCACCGGTCTCGCGCTGGATGTAGCCGCCCAGGTGCCGGTCAGGGGCCCACAGGATCTTGTGGCCCTTGTCCTTGAGCGCGCGCACGATGTCCAGCGCGCAGCTCGACGTGACCAGCCAGTCGGAGCGTGCCTTCACCGCCGCACTGGTGTTGGCATAGACCACCACGGTGCGGTCGGGGTGCTGCGCGCAGAAGGCGTTGAACTCGTCGATCGGGCAACCCAGGTCGAGCGAGCAGTTGGCGTCCAGGTCGGGCATCAGCACGCGCTTTTCGGGGCTCAGGATCTTGGCCGTCTCGCCCATGAACTTCACGCCCGAGACCACCAGCGTCTGCGCCGCATGGTCGCGGCCGAAGCGCGCCATCTCCAGGCTGTCGCTAACGATGCCGCCGGTTTCCTCGGCCAGGTCCTGCAGGTCGGGGTGCACGTAGTAGTGCGACACCATCACCGCGTTCTTTTCCTTCAGCAGGCGGCGGATTTTTTCTTTCAGCGCCGCGCGCTGCTTCGGGCCGGGCTCCACCGGCACCCGGGCCCAGGCATGCTTGGTCTCGCACACGGCCGCGCCCACGGTTTCGGGCTGTTCGTACTCGACATCAATCACTTTGCTCACGGCAGCTCCTGCAAACGCATCGAAAAGTCGGTGGCCTTGACGTCCTTGGTCAGGGCGCCGATGGAGATGCGGTCCACCCCGGTGTCGGCCAGGGCGCGCACGCTGTCCAGCGTCACCCCGCCCGAGATTTCAAGAATGGCGCGGCCCGCGTTGAGGCGGACCGCCTCGCGCAGCATGGGCAGCGGCATGTTGTCCAGCAGCACCATGCGGGCGCCGGCCACCAGCGCTTCTTCCAGCTGCGCCAGCGTTTCGACTTCAATTTCCACAAAGCTGGCTTGCGCCGCCACGCGCGCCGCGGCCTGCAGCACCGGCGTGACGCCGCCCGCCGCCGCGATGTGGTTTTCCTTGATCAGCACCGCGTCGTACAGGCCGATACGGTGGTTGGTGCCGCCGCCAGTGCGCACCGCGTATTTTTGTGCCAGCCGCAGGCCGGGCAAGGTCTTGCGAGTGTCCACGATCTGCGCGCGCGTGCCCTTCACGGCCTCCACATACACCGCGGTTTTCGTCGCCACGGCGCTCAGCAGCTGCAGGAAGTTGAGCGCGGTGCGCTCGGCGCTCAGCAGCGCGCGGGCCGGCCCTTCGATCTCGACCACCACCTGGTCGGCCTGACTGCGCTGGCCTTCGGCCACATGCCAGGTGATGGCGGCCTCTGGCGCCAACTGGTGGACAGCGGCCTCGGCCCAGGGCGCGCCGCAGATCACCGCTGCCTCCCGCGCCAGCACCCGGGCCCGCGCACGGCGACCCGGATCGACCAGCCCGGCGGTCAGGTCCCCTGCGCCGAGATCTTCGGCGAGCGCCCGGCTGGCATCGGAACGCGCCAGCGCGCGAATGCTGTCGGGCGAGAAATCAAAAGTGCTTGTCATGGCCCCAAGCATAGCGACTGGCAGGCCCACCCCGCGCCTGTAGGACAAAGCCGCATTTACACGGGCCTGCGCGGGGATGCTGTAACGCGCCGTTACCATCAATTCATGCTGTTTTGCCTCCGCCGAGGCGCCGCTGCGCTGGCCCTGATCGCCACTGCGTGGCTGGCGCCGCTCCATGTCATGGCCCAGGTTTGCGGCGCGCCCGGCAAGGATGCGCCGGGTGTGGTGGGCGGCATCGTCAACCGCTACCACCAGGGCAACGGCAACCTGGCCGTGAACGCCACCACGCTCACCCTGGGCGCCGCTTCCGGCGCTGCCGATGCGGTGGCCGTGGGCGACCTGCTGCTGATCATCCAGATGCAGGGCGCCACCCTCAACACCCGCAACAACGAACGCTACGGCGACAACGTGGGCGCCAACGCTAGCCCCGGCAGCAGCGTGTCGCAGGCCAATGGCTACACCAATCTCAACAGCACCGGGGCGTTCCAGTTTGTGCGGGCCACGGCGGTGGCCGGCAACAACGTCACCTTCACGCCCGCGCTCACCGTCGCCTACACCCAGAACCTGACGCAGCAGCCGCGCCGCACCTACCAGGTGGTGCGTGTGCCGCAATACCCGAGCGTGACCATCGACGGCGCCAACCCCGTGCTCCCACTGGCCTGGAACGGGCTGGTGGGCGGCGTTGTGGCCATGGACGTCGCCGGTCGGCTGACCTTCACTGGCACCGGGCCGCACATCGACGCCTCCAACCGCGGGTTTCGCGGCGGCGTGCAGGGTGTCAACAATTCAGCATCGCCGTCGGGCACTTTTGGCTACCGCAGCAACAACACGGCCGATGGCGGCAGCAAGGGCGAAGGCATCGCCGGCACGCCACGCTATGTGCAGACTTCAGTGGCCGGCGGCTACAACAGTGGAACCCGGTTCAGTGATGCGGCGCCGACACAGCTCGACAATGGCGGCGCCATGGGCTACAACCAGGGCAACTTCCAGCGCGGTGCGCCCGGCAATGCGGGCGGTGGCGGCAACTCGCACAACGCCGCCGGTGGCGGCGGCGGCAATGGCGGCGAAGGCGGCAACGGCGGCCAGACCTACAACGGTGACGGCCTGAACGACACGGGTGGCTACGGCGGCTCGCGCGCACCCCAGGACGGCGTGCTGCTGGCATCGCGCATCTTCATGGGCGGCGGCGGTGGCTCCGGCAGCCTGAACGACGGCACCAGCCCGCGTGGTGCGGGTGGCAATGGTGGCGGCATCATCATGGTGCGCGCCGGCAATTTCGCAGGCGCCGGCCTGCTGCGTGCCGACGGCCAGCGCGGCTGGGATTCCGATGTGTCGAACGACGCCGGCGGTGGCGGCGGTGCGGGCGGCTCGGTGCTGGTCACGGCCGGCACGGGCCACGGCAACATCACGGTCCAGGCGCGCGGCGGCGACGGGGCCGATTCCAACCTCAACAACACCAACACCAGCATCCCCAGCCCGACCGGCGTGCAGGGCAACTGCTGCGGCGGCGAACGTGAAGGCCCGGGCGGCGGCGGTGGCGGCGGCGCGGTGTACAGCAACGCGGCACTGGGCTCGCTGAGCCTGGGCGGTGGCGCCAACGGCAAGTCGCGGGAAGACCTTTTCCTGGGTTTTTCAGGCAACATGCAGGCCAACCCCGGCAGCACCGGCAACAGCAACGCATCCATCGCGTCCAGTGCGGTTCCCGGTATCCGCCCCGGTTACGAGTGCCTGCCCGAACTCACGGTCACCAAACTCACCACGACCCCGGCGCGCACAGTGCCCCCCGACACCACGGCGGCCTACCGCATCAACGTGCGCAACGCCGCGGGGGCTGGCATTGTCTGGGGTGTCGCCGTTGCCGACCCGCTGCCGCCGCCCTTCACGCTCAGCGGCGGCAACGCTGTGGTCGCCTACGGCGCGGGCGCCAGCGGGCCGGCGTCGCCGGTGGCCGTGAGCGGCACGTCCACCCTGGTGTTTGGCACGCCGGGCGATCCGGTCGCGGGTTTCACGCTGGGCTCCGGTGCGCAGTTCACGCTGAGCTTCAACGTGAGCCTGAATGGCGCCACCTCGGGTACCTACAACAACCCCGCTTCGGTGAACTTCACCGACCCGGCCCGCGACAGCGGCGTGGCCGCGCTGGCCGGTACCAACCCGACGGTTTCGCCAGGCGACACCAACGTGGCGGGCAATACCGTGGGCGGCAGCAACTACGCTGCATCGTCCAGCACCCAGGAAGATGTGGTGGTGGCCGGCGCGCCGCCGACCACTGCCGACCTGGCCATCGCCAAGACCGGGCCTGCCACCGCCGACACCGGCAGCGCGGTGCAGTACGTGCTGACACTGACCAATGCCGGCCCGGCCAACCTGGCCGGTAGCACCACAGTGAGCGACATCGTGCCCGCCAACATCGGCACCGTGACCTGGGTCTGCACCGTGATCGCCGGCACCGCCGACTGCGACACCGCCGGCGCGGGCACCGGGGGCGCCGGCAGCGGCAACAGCGTCACGCTGCCACGCATCCAGATCAACAGCGGCGCGGAGCTGCGCATCCAGATCAGCGGCACGGCGGCATCTGCCGGCACCCTCACCAACACCGCCACCGCGGCCCCGCCCGCCGGCTTCACCGACCCGTCGCCCGGCAACAACATCGCCACCGCCACCACCGTGATTTCGGTGCCGTCGGCGGACCTGTCCGTCACCAAGTCGAACGACGCGGGCACGGTCACTTCCGGCGGCGTCACCGCCTATTCCATCGTGGTGGTCAACCCGGGGCCTTCGGCCGCCGACGGCACCACCATCACCGATCCGGCGGCGGCCAACCTCGGCAAGCTCAGCGTCAACTGCTCCGCGGCGGGCGGTGCGATCTGTCCCGGCGGCCTGACCACCAGCACCTTCGAGGCCGGCGTCCAGATTCCGACCCTGCCGGCCGGCAGCACCGTGACGTTTGAACTCAATGCCCTGGTCAGCGCCGCGAGCGGCTCGGTGGCCAACAGCGTGAACATCACGCCGCCGCCTGCGCTGACCGACCCCAACCCCGGCAATAACAGCGCGACCGACACCGATGCGGTCGGCGTCGCCAACACCACCGTGGTCACGGCCGCCGGCATCTGCCCGGCCGGCACCACCGAGCAGTCCGCCAATCTGGTGAGCAATGGCGATTTCTCGGACACCGCGGCCGCGCTGGGCGCCACCATCAGCCAGTACCCGCTGAACACCGATGTGCCGGACACCGGCGTGGGCATCCAGTCCGGCGCCCGCAACTACGCCGGCCTGGTGGTGCAAAACCCGTTTCCTGGCGATGTGAGCCGCAGCGTGGCCGGGGCCAGCACCTGGCTCTACAACAATGGCAACAACACCGGCGCGGCCTACCGCTTCTGGTCGCAGACTGTCAGCGGACTGACCGTGGGGCGAACCTACACCTGGCTGTATTACGGCTCCAACGCCATCGTCCCGGGCAACGTCACGGCCACAGCCACGCCGGCCATCCAGTTCCGCATCACCTCCGGGGCCAGCACGGTGGTGCTGGGCGGCACCGACACCTACGCGCTGGAAACGCTGGTGACCGGTGACGCCTGGACCGTGCGCCAGCGCACCTTCACGGCCACCGTCACGTCGGTGGTGCTCGCGCTGTGGGATACCCGCACCGGCAGCACCAACGGTGACAGCTTTGCCAGCGCCCAGATCTCGCTGCGCGAGTGCACGCCCAACGCCGACCCGCAGGTCACCAAGACCGACAACACCACCACCGTGGTGACACTTTCCAGCACCACCTACATCCTGACGGTGGTAAACAACGGGCCCGGCCCGGCCGACGGCGTGATCGTCAAGGACCCGGCCGACACCGGACTCACCAAGCTGGGCATCAGCTGCCAGGCGTTCGGCAGCGGGGCACAATGCCCGGCGTCCACCACCATCGGCGGCATTGAGGGTGCGGGCCTGACCATCCCCACCCTGCCGGCGGGAACCACTGTCATCTTTACCATCACGGCGTCGATTTCGGCGCTCAGTGGCCAGCTCACCAGCACGGCGGCACTGCAGTTGCCACCCGGCCTGGTGGACAGCAACCTGGCCAACAACGATGCCCAGGACATCAACAACATCCTGGGCCTGGCGAACGTGACCATCAGCAAGACCAACAACACCAACACCGTGGCGACCGGCGCCACCACGGTGTACGCCATCACGGTCGGCAATGCCGGCCCCTCCCCGGCCGACAACAGCGTGCTGACAGACCCCGCTGCCACGGGGCTGGCCTGTACCACGGACGCGGGTTGCACCGCCAGCGGCGGTGCCAGCTGCGGCGGCGCCACCATCCCGATCGGCACCTTGCAGTCGGGTTACGCCATCCCGGCGCTGCCGGCCGGCGGCCAGGTAGTGGTCACCGTGCCATGCACCGTGACCGCCACGCCGCCGTGAGACCGCCTGCGGGGTGGGTCAGCAGCCGGCCTCGGACGCCGGGTCGCGACCCATCAGCTCGGCCACGGCACGCTGTGGTGCCAGCCGGCCTTCCAGCAGCGCCACCACCGCACCGGTGATCGGCATGTCCACGCCCAGCTGACGGGCGCGCTGCGCCACGGTGTGGGCGCAGTAAACGCCCTCGGCCACATGGCCCAGCGACGCCACCGCCTGCTGCAGCGACTGGCCCCGGGCCAGCAGCAGGCCGACCTGCCGGTTGCGGCTCAGGTCGCCCGTGGCCGTCAGCACCAGGTCACCCAGACCCGACAGGCCCATGAAGGTCTCGGCCCGTGCGCCCAGCGCCAGACCCAGCCGCGTCATTTCGGCCAGCCCGCGGGTGATGAGGGCGGCACGCGCATTCAGCCCCAGGCCCAGGCCGTCGCACAGCCCGGTGGCAATCGCGAGCACGTTCTTGACGGCCCCGCCCGCTTCGACGCCAGACAGGTCGTCGTTGGCATAGACGCGCAACGACGGCCCATGAAACGCCGTCACCAGGGCGTCGCGCACGGCGGCGTGCGCGCTGGCAGCGACCAGCGCCGTGGGCTGGCCCCGCGCGACTTCCAGCGCGAAACTGGGCCCGCTCAGGGCCCCCGCCCGCAGCCCGGGCGCCACCTCGGCACAGATTTCATGGCCGAGCAGGCCATGGCCGCCCGCCTGCGGCAACTCAAAGCCCTTGCACAGCCAGGCCACGGGCGACGACGACGCCTGCAGTAGCGCCAGCATGGCGCGCAGGCCGGACATCGGTGTGGCGATGATGGCGAGATCGTGGTCCGCGCTCGCTGCGGGCAGCGCGCCGAGCCCTCCGCCCAGGACCGTCAGCGAGGGCGGCAACGCCACGCCGGGGAGGTAGCGGTGGTTTTCGCGGGCGCTGGCCATGGCCTGCACCTGCCCGGCATCGCGCGCCCACAGCGTGACACGGTGCCGCGCGGCGGCGCTCACCGCCAGCGCAGTGCCCCAGGCGCCCGCCCCGAGTACTATGATTTTCATAGCGCCTTACGCAGTATCCATGCGGGCTGTAGGCCGATCGGGCCTGAAAGCTTACTGCGTGACGATGCGCGGCGCGTCGGCCTCGGCCTGCGCCTGCTGCTGTTCGTACATCGCCTGGAAGTTGATTTCCGTGAGGTGCACCGGCGGGAAGCCGCCGCGCGTGATGATGTCGGCCACGTTGCCGCGCAGGTACGGGTACACGATTTGCGGGCAGGCGATGCCCATGATCGGGCCCATCTGCTCGGGCGGCAGGTTGCGGATTTCAAAAATGCCGGCCTGCTTCACTTCCACCAGGAACACCGTCTTGTCCTTGACCTTGGTCTGCACGGTGGCAGTCACACAGACCTCGAAAATGCCCTCGGCCACCGGGGTGGCGTCCACCCCGAGCTGGATGTCCACCGCCGGCTGTTCCTGCTCGAGCAGGATCTGGGGAGAGTTGGGTTGCTCCAGCGATGCCTCCTTGAGGTAAACGCGCTGGATCTGGAACACGGGGTCTTGCTGGTCGGCCATGAGGGTCTTTCAGGTCAAAAGAAGGCCCGCCTGGGAACTGCCAAGCGGGCCGGTATCGGGATGCAGGGATTATCCGTTCAAAAGGGGCGTCAGCCCGCCGCGGCTGTCCAGCGCCATCAGGTCGTCGCAGCCCCCCACATGGGTGGTGCCGATGAAGATCTGCGGCACGGTACGCCGGCCGGTCAGGTCCATCATCTTCTGCCGCTCGTCGGGCAGCATGTCCACCCGGATTTCGTCGATCTGGTCGACGCCGCGGGCCTTGAGGATCTGTTTGGCGCGAATGCAGTAGGGGCAGACGGCCGTGGTGTACATCTTGACGGTTTGCATGGTGTCAGTCGGCGCCAGGGCGCGGTTCAGGCTTTTTCAAGCGGCAGGTTAGCCTCTTTCCAGGCGTTGAGCCCGCCGCCCAGCACTTGGGCCTGCTCGTAACCCAGTTTCTTGGCCACACCCAACGCGCGGTTGGCACGGGCACCGGTGGGGCACACCAGGATCAGCGGCAACGCCTTGTTCTTGACCGCCTCCGGCAGCTTTTCCTCCAGCTGGCCCACCGGAATGTTTTTCGCTCCGCCCACATGGCCAGCCGCAAATTCCTCCGCCTCGCTCACGTCCACCACCACCGCCTTCTCGCGGTTGATCAGCTGAACCGCGCCGTTGGCCGTCAGGGAGCCGGCGCGCACACCGCGTGACACCAGGGGCCACATGAGCATGGCGCCCGAGACGAATGCCATTGCAATCAGCATCCAGTTGTCCACAAAAAACTTCACGTCGTACCTTTCTTGTACAGGGCGGCAAAGGGGCGATTTTAGAATGGAGGGCTTGACCCCTCCATCCACCGGCCTGCGCGGCCCCGTTTTTGACCCTTGCCCATGCACAAGCTTGTCCTGATCCGCCACGGCGAATCCACCTGGAATCTTGAAAACCGCTTCACTGGCTGGACCGACGTGGACCTCACGCCCACCGGCATCGAACAGGCCAAGGCCGCGGGCCGTCTGCTCAAGTCCGAAGGCTACGAGTTCGACCTGGCCAGCACCAGCGTGCTCAAGCGCGCCACCCGAACTCTGTGGCACGTGCTGGACGAAATGGACCGCACCTGGCTGCCGGTGGTCCACAGCTGGCGCCTCAACGAGCGGCATTACGGCGCGCTGCAGGGCCTGAACAAGGCCGACATGGCCAAGCAGTATGGCGATGCCCAGGTGCTGGTCTGGCGCCGCAGCTATGACACGCCGCCGCCGGCGCTGGACCCCGCCGATCCGCGCAGCGAGCGCGGCGACATCCGCTACGCCCGGCTGAGCCCGGAGCAGGTTCCCCTGACCGAATGCCTCAAGGACACGGTGGCCCGTGTGCTGCCCTACTGGAACGAGTCGCTGGCACCGGCCATCCGGGCCGGCAAGCGGCTGGTGGTGGCGGCGCACGGCAACTCCATCCGCGCCCTGGTCAAGTACCTGGACAACATCGGCGACGACGACATCGTGGGCCTGAACATCCCCAACGGCATTCCGCTGGTGTATGAACTGGACGCCGACCTCAAGCCGATCCGCCATTACTACCTGGGTAACGCCGAGGCGGCCGCCCGCGCGGCGGCGGCCGTAGCCGCCCAGGGCAAGGGCTGAACGCTTAGGAAATTTCCCTATCCCGGTGCAACCACCGCCCTAAGGGCGGCTACCGGCGGACGCCTAGAGTGGACCCATCACTGGTCAAACCTCAGGAGCCCATCATGCATCTGGCGTCCCATCCCCTCAAGGCCCTGGCCGTGTCCGCCACCCTGCTGGCGCTTGCCGCGCCTGCCGCCCGGGCCCAGGAAGCCCGGGCGGCCATCGGCGAGGCGGCTGCGGTGCACGCACTGGCCACGGCCGCACGGCTGTGCAACCTGATCTCCGAGCCGGAACTCACCCGGGCACTGTCGCGCATGGACCGCGTCCACGCCAGCCAGCTCAGCCCGCGCGACCAGGAAACCTACCTCATCCTGCGCACGTCAGACAGTTTTCGCAACAGCGTGTTCGCTGCAGCGCTGCGCCGCGCCCGGACCGGGTGCGGCGGCGAGCTGGCAGCCAGCTGGCGCGATGTCGAGTCAACCCTGGTGAGCGCCGACCTGGACGCCGGCCGCACGCTGGCCCAGGGGAGCGTGTCGACCTTGCAGCGGCAGAACTGAGCCGGCGCAGGTAAAGCCCGGGTAAATGCCGCCGGATGCGGGCAAATACCCCCAGTCCTCCGGAACGGATCCGCGCAGGCGTCGTCATACGCCTTGCATCGGTGTATATTGAAGTCAAGAGGACTGTTTTATGAGCCACAAACTCAAGATCGCGGGCTGGATTTCGGTGGGCGCCCTGGCGGGTGCCCTCACCACGGTGTCGCTGCAAACCGTTGCACGCGGCTCGCTCGCGCCCCTGCCGCTGGAAGAGCTGCAGCAGCTCGCCGCGGTGTTTGGCATGGTCAAGTCCGACTATGTCGAGCCGGTGGACGAGAAGAAGCTCATCTCGGACGCCATCTCGGGAATGGTGGCCAGCCTCGACCCGCACTCTCAGTACTTCGACAAGAAGTCCTTCAAGGAATTCCGGGAAGGCACCTCGGGCCGCTTTGTGGGTGTGGGCATCGAAATTTCGCAGGAAGACGGTCTGGTCAAGGTGGTGTCCCCCATCGAAGGCTCGCCCGCGTTTCGCGCCGGGCTGAAGCCGGGCGACCTGATCACCAAGATCGACGACACCCTGGTCAAGGGTCTGACGCTCAATGAAGCGGTCAAGCGCATGCGCGGCGAGCCGGCCACCAAGGTCAACCTGACCATCTTCCGCAAGGACGAGAACCGCACCTTCCCGGTCACCATCACGCGGGAAGAAATCAAAACGGTTTCGGTCAAGGGCAAGGTGGTTGAACCCGGCTACGCCTGGATTCGGCTCAGCCAGTTCCAGGAGCGCACGGTGGACGATTTCGCGCGCAAGCTCGAAGAGATCTACAAGGCCGAGCCCAACCTCAAGGGCCTGGTGCTGGACCTGCGCAACGATCCGGGGGGCCTGCTGGATGCCGCCGTGGCCGTGTCGGCTGCGTTCCTGCCCGAAAACGTGACCGTGGTTTCCACCAACGGACAGCTGGCGGAGAGCAAATTCGTCTACAAGGCATCGCCCGAGTTCTATCAGCGCCGTGCTGGTGCCGACCCGCTGCGCCGCCTGCCCGCGGCCGTCAAGAACGTGCCGCTCGTGGTACTGGTCAACGAAGGCTCGGCCTCGGCCAGCGAGATCGTGGCCGGCGCGCTGCAGGACCACAAGCGCGCCACCATCCTCGGCAGCCAGACCTTCGGCAAGGGCTCGGTGCAGACGGTGCGACCGCTTGGACCCGACACCGGACTCAAGCTCACGACCGCGCGTTACTACACGCCCAGCGGCAAGTCCATCCAGGCCAAGGGCATCATTCCCGACGTGATGGTCGATGAAACTGAAGAAGGCAACATCTTCGCCGCGCTGCGCACCCGCGAAGCCGACCTTGAAAAGCACCTGGGCAGCGGCCAAGGGGCCGAGGCCAGGGACGCCGCACGCGAAAAAGCGCGTGACGAAGCCCGCAAGCGCATGGAAGAAGAAGCCCGCAAGCCGCCGCAGGACCGCAAGATCCCCGAATTCGGCAGCGACAAGGACTTCCAGCTGGTGCAGGCGCTGAACCAGCTCAAGGGCCGGCCGGTGCTGGTCAGCAAGACCCTGGTTGAGCGCAAGGACGACAAGAAGGAAAACTGATCGTCGCTGCCGACGGCATGACCGACGACCAGCTGCTGCGGTATTCGCGGCACATCCTGCTCGATGAAATCGGCGTCGAAGGCCAGCGCAAGCTGCTGGCATCGCACGCACTCGTGGTCGGTGCAGGGGGGCTGGGCTCTCCGGTGGCGCTGTACCTGGGCAGCGCCGGCGTCGGCCATATCACGCTGGTCGACGACGATGTGGTGGACCTCACCAATCTGCAGCGGCAGATCGCCCACAGCGTAGCGCGAGTGGGCCAGCCCAAGGTCGAATCGGCAGCGCAGGCCATTGCCGCCCTCAACCCTGATGTCCGGGTCACCTGCATCCAGGCACGGGCCGACGCCGCCCGGTTGCACCGTCTGGTGGCCGACGCCGATGTGGTGCTGGACTGTTGCGACAACTTTGCCACCCGGCAAGCTGTCAATGCCGCCTGCATGGCCCATGGCAAGCCACTCGTCTCGGGGGCGGCCGTGCGCTTTGATGGCCAGCTGGCGGTATTCGACCCCCGCGACAGCGCGTCACCGTGCTACGCCTGCGTATTTCCGCCAGAGTCGCCCCCCGAAGAAACGCGTTGCGCCACCCTGGGCGTGTTTGCACCCGTGGTCGGCATCATCGGCAGCCTGCAGGCCGCCGAAGCCCTGAAGCTGATCTGCGGCGCCGGCCGCACGGCAACGGGCCGCCTGCTCATGCTGGACGGGCGGACCTTGCAGTTCACCGAGATGGGCCTCCCGCGCGATCCGGCCTGCCCGGTCTGCGGCCAGCACTGAGCCCGCCTAGGGCCGCTTGACGCCGGGCTTTGCGGTGGCGGGCGCCGCGGCCTGCGCCAGCACCTGTTTGCAATCAGCGTCCACCCCAGGGCCGGTTTCCAGCGTGGCGGCGAGTGCCAGCAGCGGATTGATCATGCCCAATGCCAGCGCCAGGCCTGCCCGCCCGGCCAGCGCGCCCTTGTCCACCCCGGCCTTCGGGGCCGCGAAGCTGCCACTGACCTTCAGGGGCGAGCGCAGGCTCAGGATGCTGGTGTCCTTGGGCTCCGGCATGAAGGTCAGGTCCAGCAATTCCGTCGCCAGATGGATGGTGCCGGTCCCGTGGACAACGGTATCGGATGTGTCCAGCACCATGGCGCGGCTGCGCATCAGGCCCTGCCGGACGTCAAATGCCGCGGCCGCGCAGCGCAGCGCCACGTTGCGGTCGCCTCGCAACATGAACTTGAAGATCTCCCCCCCGTCGAGCCCCATGTATTCCAGCAGCAGGTTGCTGATCTGGCCCGGGCCCATGGCCAGCGACACGTCCCCCGACGCCGCGCCCAGCATCTGGGCCACGCTATTGCCACTGGCACGCAGGTCCACCAGCCCATGCAACAGGCCAAGGCTGCTGCGCAGGGCCGGGACGGTTGGAAACAGCTGGTTGAGTTGCAGCGCCCGGGCGTCAAGCCGCAACGCCACCCCCGCCGGCCGGGTGTTCGCACTGATCTGCAGCCGGCCCGCCAACGTTCCGCCCGCAACCCCCAGTTGCAGCGGATCCAGCAACAGCACGCCATCGGTCAGGCGAACATGAACCTGCGCGCGCTCCAGCGGCAAGGCCTTCACATGGGCAATGCGTGCCGCCTGAAACCGCACATCGGCATTCATCATCTTCAGGCGCTCAAGGTCCAGCGTGGCGACCGGCAGCACGCGTGCGCCAGGCGCCGTGCGGTCTGCCGCGGCCCGCTGGGCCCTGGCCTGCAGCCCCACCAGCGGCGCCAGGTCTTCGAAGTCCATGACCCGCGAGCTCAGCGTGCCACGCAGCATGGCAACCGGCTGCGTGCGGTCCAGCGTCATGTCACCCGCAATGTCTGACTGGCCGAGGAGCCCGCGAATCCGCGTCAGGTTCCACTGGCGTCCCGACCGGGCCAGGTGCCCGCCAAGCCGGTAGCGCGGTGTAGCCGGCAGCACCACCCCGGTGAGCTTGTAAAGATCGGCAAGGCTCGCACCCGCCAGCGCGAACTCGGCGTCCACCCCATCCGGCCCCGCCAGCGTGGCAATCGTCCCCGTCATGCTGAACGTGCTAGCCCCTACAACCGCTTGCAGCGCGAGCGGAAACGGCTGCTGTAGCGGCGCATTCAGTACCAGCACACTGCCGGCGCTGCCGGAAAGGGACAGGGGTTGTTGCTGGTAGCGGCCGCGACCCTGAAAGCTCAATGGCCGGCGGTTCGTCGCAGCCGGGTCGATCGCAAAGGTGGTGCGGATGTCCACCCCCTGCGCTGCAGCGAGGTAGTGCAGTTCGCCCGCGTCTACCTCCAGCAGACCGACCACCGGCACGGTCCCCGGGTCCGCCGTATCACGTCCCAGCGCCCAGGTGCGCCGGCCGTCCGGCTCCATCTGCAGGCCCAGTTGGGGCCGCCGCAGCACCAGTGTGGGCAGTTCAAGGCGGCCGTGCAGGAGCAATGGCAGCAGCCTGATCTCGAATTCTGCAGACTCGGCCTTGATCAGGAATGGATCGGTCGCCCATCCAGGGTTGGCAAACGCCACGCCGTCCAGCCGGACCCGCGTGCGCCAGCCCGGTACCACCTCCAGCCGGCGCGTGATTTCAAACTGGCGTCCCGTCCGTTCGCTCACGTAGCGGTTCAGCGGCCCGCGCAGCCAGTCCCATGGGAATACCAGCACCAACACCACCATGGCGGCCACCACTCCGGCCACCGCCGCCGCAATCCGGAACGGCAGGCGCCAGGGCGGTTTCAGGGAAAAGGGCTTCATCTGGCATCTTTCGACCGCAGCCACGGTGTGACTGACGTTCCAGTGTCCGGCAGGCCGCACTGCATCGCCATCGGCGGGAGGCCGCACACGGCGTCAGCCCCTGCCTACAGCCGCACCGTGCAGGCATTGCGCCGACGGCATATCCACCGGTAGGATGCGTCCTACAGGCGTGCGGCGACGTCGCTGGCACAATTTTCTGAACCAGCGCGATACATTGCGATACAGCCTGGTGCCAGAGGGCCTGGCGGGCATGGCAGGCAGACGCAGCACCAAGGCACTGGCAACTCACTACCGTGGCATTGAGAACCTACATCGTCGAAGACAACGCAACCATCCGCGAGAATCTCATTGATACGCTGGAAGAGTTGACGTGCGTCAAGGCCGCTGGGTTCGCTGAAACCGAAAGTGATGGCCGCGCCTGGCTGCAGGACAACAGCAGCCAGTGGGATCTCGCCATTGTCGACCTCTTCCTACGGCAGGGCAGCGGCCTCGGCGTGCTGGAAGCGTGCCGCAACCGGCGTCCGGGCCAGCGCGTGGTGGTGCTCAGCAATTACGCCACTGTCGACATGCGCAGGCGGTGCACCCAGCTCGGCGCCGACGCGGTGTTCGACAAGTCCAATGAAATTGATGCGCTGGTGGACTTCTGCATTGACCACTGCAGCCCGGCCCCCAGCGGCCCGTGATCAGTCGATCAGCTTGTTCTTCAGCGCGTAGTACGTGAGGTCGCTGTTGGACGCCAGGCTCATTTTTTCCATCAGGCGGGTGCGGTACGTGCTCACGGTCTTGACACTCAACGACAGCGACTTGGCGATATCGCCCGCCGTCTCTCCGCGGGCGAGCTTCAGGAACACCTGGAATTCGCGCTCGGACAGCTGCTCATGAGGTGCACCGCCTTCCTTGCGGTTGAGCTGCTGGGCCAGCAGCTCCGCCACCGACGGGGAGATGTAACGCCGGCCCAGCGAGATGGTGCGGATCGCGTTGACGATTTCCATCGGCTCGCACTCCTTGTTCAAGTAGCCGCTGGCACCCTGGCGGATCATGTTCATTGCATAGTGCTCTTCGGGGTAACCACTCAGGATGAGGATGCCCACGTCCGGGGCCTTGGCGCGGATCATGGCCAGTGCATCAATGCCGCTTTGTCCGGGCATGGAAAGGTCCATGACCAGCACGTCAAGTTCGGTGGTGCGGACAAGGTCGATGGCCTCGCGGCCGCTGCCAGCCTCGCCGACAACACGCAGATCCACCTGCTCGGAAAAAAACTGCCTGAGCCCCGTCCTCACGATGGCGTGGTCATCCACAATTCCGACTTTGATCATGACTGGTTCTTTCTGGTGTGGCGTGGGTGCAGTCTGATTCTATTCACAGCGCCGTCTGCGCGGGGGTTTCCATGCGATGGTTTTCACTGCCCGGGTTTCTGACCCGTCCGAACATGGCAATCAGCATGCCGCTGGCCGTGCTGGCGGCCTGCATCCTGATATTCATCAATGAAACCGGCTACAAGCGCTCGACCGCTGCACTGCAGGAGATCGCCACGGCATCGCGCACGCGGGGTTCGCTCAACAAGCTGCTGCAACACATGCTGGACGCCGAGACCGGCCAGCGCGGCTACCTGTTGACGGGCGACCCGCGCTATCTTGAGCCTTATGACAACGCGCTGGCAGACATCAGCCAGACCATGGACAGCCTGCGCGAGGTCTATGCCCCCGACCCCGAAGAATCCAAGACGCTGGCGCAGCTGGGACGCAACGTCCAGAGAAAACTGACCGAAATGGACCTGAGCGTCCGCATGCGCAAGCAGGGCAACGAGGACGCCTGGAAGTTCGTTCTGACCACCGACGTCGGCAAGGAACACATGGATGCGATCCGCGACCATGCGATCGCACTCATCACGTCGGCCGCCGGGCGCATGGAGCTCGGGCAGCTTCAGGTGAATCGCGCCTTGCAGCTTTCGCGTATCGGCATCGCCGCTGTCGCCATGGCGGGCCTGCTCGCGTTCTACCTGTACCTGCGCCAAACCAACGCGCTCACGGTGGCTGCCGAACGCCAGCAGGAAGCGCTGCAGAAGGAGCGCGACCTGCTTGAACAGCAGGTGCGCGAGCGCACCGCCAGTCTGGCGGAGCTGGCCACCCACCTGCAGCTGGTGCGCGAGGAAGAACGCGGCCATCTCGCCCGGGAACTGCACGACGAACTCGGCGCTTTGCTGACCGCAGCCAAGCTTGACGTGGCACGGCTCAAGTCCAAGCTCGGCGTGGGGACGCCTGACCTGCAGGAGCGGCTGAAGCACCTGACGGAAACGCTCAACAGCGGCATCGCGCTGAAGCGTCGCATCATTGAAGACTTGCGCCCGTCATCGCTGTCCAATCTTGGGCTGGTGGCATCGCTTGAAATCCTGGCGCGTGAATTTGGCGAACGCTCCGGCGTTGAAGTCGCCACCGTGCTGGACGAAGTCCAGCTTGACGAGTCGCGGCAGCTCACCGTGTACCGCCTGATCCAGGAGTCCCTGACCAACATCGGCAAATATGCGCAGGCCAGCTTGGTCGACATCAGCCTGCGCCGGTACGACACCCACGTGGAGGTGGAGATCAGCGACAACGGTATCGGCTTTGACGCTGCGCAGGTCCGGCCATCCACCCATGGACTCGCCGGAATGCGCCATCGCGTGGAGGCCGCCGGCGGCCGGCTGTCGGTGCAGTCCGCGCCCGGCAAGGGCACCCGCATCCTGGCCATGATGCCCAGCGCACAGCACTGAAGGCGCATCCCGCGTCGGCGCGCTCCTACAGCGCCACGCCGCGGCGGATGACAGCCGCACCCGTCTCACGCTGATCAACAGAGAGGCTGCCTGCGCCTAACCTAGGCGCAGGCGTTTCGGTCGTGGACGCCAGCTCGCGGGCTACCCCGTATTTTTTAAGGAACCCCCATGTTGCACTACGCCGTTGTCTTCCTCGTGATCGCACTGATTGCGGCCGTTTTCGGCTTTGGCGGCATTGCCGCTGGCGCCGTCGAAATCGCCAAGATTCTTTTCTTCATTTTCGCGGTCATGGCTCTTGTCAGTTTCGTCATCAGTCTTGTGCGGAAAAACTGAACCCCGGAAAACACCATGAATACTTCGAACACTTCCACCCTGCTGCGCGACGGCGAAGCCGCCGCCCGCCAGCTCTCCGGCGACGTTCTGCATTCCACTGAAGAAGCCATCGAACGCATCGCGTCGCGCGCACAGGACATGGCCACGCGCGGCATCCACGCCGCGTCCGACGCTGGCGCCAAGGTGCAGAAGCGGGTCAGCCACTACACCGAGGCCACCAGCCGGTATGTCGCAGAACAGCCCGTCCGCTCCGTGCTGATCGCCGCAGCCGCCGGCGCTGCGCTGGCCGCACTGGTGATTGCGGCAAGCCGCCGGCGCGACTGATCGCAGGACAACCAGCCGCCATGGTTCATCCCGTCTTTTCCCTGCTGATCAGCCGACCTGATCTCGCCGTTGATCATGCGTCTGCGTATGCAGCGCTGGTCCAGCAGGAAGCCACGGGCTTGGGCCTTGACACGGTGCGGCGCGGGCTTGCCTGGGTTGCCGCTCTGGTGCTGCTGGCGGTCTTTCTGGTGTTGGCAGGGACTGCCACCATGCTTGGCGCCTTGCAGGGCCAGTTCCACTGGGCGCTTGCTGCGGCCCCGGCGGTCGCACTCGGACTGGCGTTCATCGCCTGGCTGCTGGCCCGCCGGCCCATGGGCACGAGCTATTTCCCGGAAACCCGCGCACAGATTGCCGCCGACGCGCAGGTCCTGCGTGCCGCGGCCGGCCAGTCATGACCCCGGTCGAACGACTGGTCGCCAGCCGGATCCGGCTGGCCCGCGAAATGCGCGGGGACGCCGGCGACACAGGCGGATCGCAGCCATCCCCCCGCCCGAGCGGATCGGGTGGCTGGCACACGGGCCTTCGCGTCCTGCGTACCTGGTGGAGCCGACACCCGGCGAATGCCACAGCCCGGATTGCACAGCCGCTGATCGAGAACTACGCGCGCGAGAAACCGCTGCAGCTGGTCGGCATCGCCGCGGGTCTGGGCGCTGCGGCCGTCATCGTCAAGCCCTGGCGACTCATTTCCGTCGGCGCGCTGCTGGCCGCGACGCTGCGCTCCTCCGATTTTTCCAGCCTGCTGGTGTCCCTGCTGTCGCAGGACGCACGGCAGCCCCGCGAAGACGCCGCCCACAACGCGGCGCACTGACCCCCTATCCCATACCAGTTCCCAACCCTGAAGGAGAAACCATGAAAACTACCCAATACGCCCGTGCCCTCGCCCTTGCCACCCTTGCCGGCATCACGCTGGTCAGCGCTGGCTGCGCCGTCGTGCGCGGCCAGGAGACCGTGGGTGCCTATGTTGACGATGCGTCCATAACCACCGCCATCAAGGCCAAGTTTGTCGAAGACAAAACCGTCGATGCCGGCGCCATCAAGGTTGAAACCCTGAACGGCACCGTGGCGCTGTCGGGCTTTGCCAAGTCCAGCACTGAAAAGGCACAGGCCGAGTACATCGCGCGCAACACCAAGGGTGTGCGCGAGGTTCGCAACAGCCTGACCGTCCGCCCCTGATCCGGCGGCGTGAAGATCTTCAGCTGCTCCGTCTGCGGGCAGCCGGTCTTCTTTGACAATGTGCGCTGCCTGCACTGCGGCAGCGTGCTCTCGTTTCTGCCCGACCAGCTCGCGCTGGCCGCGGCGGGTGACGACGATCGCTACCGGCCGTGCCTCAACCGGCCCGTCCACCAGGCCTGCAACTTCGCGGTCCTGTCACAGGACCCCAACCCGCTTTGCATCGCCTGCCGCCACACAAGGCTGCTGCCGGACTTGTCCGAGCCGCGCAACCACGAGCGCTGGCGCCGGATCGAGCGCGCTAAGCGCAGGCTGTTCTATACCCTTGCGCGCCTCGGGTTGGTCGCCACCAACACCACCGATGGCGCTGCGTCAGGGCCGATGTTCGAATTCCTCGCTGACCTGCCCGGCACGGACCCGGTTGTGACGGGGCACGACGCCGGTGTCATCACCCTCAACATTGCCGAAGCGGACGATGACGAACGTGTGCGCCTTCGGGTGGCACTGCATGAACCGTACCGGACGCTGCTGGGCCACCTTCGCCACGAGTCGGGCCATTACTACTGGGACCAGTTGATCGGCGCCGGGCCCTGGCTTGCCGGTTTCTGTGATGTCTTTGGTGACCATGAACAGGACTACGCGGCAGCACTGGACCAGCACTATGCCCAGGGGGCAGACGGCCCGGACTGGCAGCAGAACCACGTCAGTGCCTACGCGGCCGCACATCCATGGGAAGACTGGGCTGAGACCTGGGCCCACTACCTGCACATGGTGGACCTGCTGGAAACCGCTTCGTCGTATGGAACGCGACTGGCACTGCCCGGCCAGGTGCCGGACGACCTGGGAGCGCTACAGGACCCGTTCAGCGACGCGTGCCGGCCCGGCTTCGACCAGCTGGTCGCGCAATGGGTGCCTGTCACACTGCTGCTCAACAGCATGAACCGCAGTCTGGGCCAGGACGACGCCTATCCGTTCGCCCTGACACCAGGCGCCTTGCGCAAGCTGCGCTTTGTGCACGATGTCATCGTGCAAGCCAGCCACCCCTGAGCAATGGCGACGTTCGGGAGCGCGGCGGCTCCCGGCGTTCAGCCCGCCCTGACGACGAGCTGGTTATCCACTGCATTCACGCCCTTGACCCCACGGGCGATGGCCGTGGCGCGGTCGCGGGCCATGGCGGTTGGCGCCGGACCCGTCAGCGTGACTTTGCCATCACGCGTATCCACGTTGATCTTGATGGCACTGAGGTCGGCGTCGCGGGCCAGGCCTGCATTCACTTCGGCGGTGATGGTCGCGTCGCTGAGCTTGTCGGCCATTTTTTCGCCGGTTTCCTTGACTGCATCCCTGGTTTGCTGCACGGCTTCCCTGGCGTCGGTCCTGGCGGATGCGGCGGCCTGCCCGGTCTGCGCCACCGCCGCGTCCAGCTTCTGGCCCACCGTCTGGTCTTCGGCCTTCTTCCCGCAGGCGGCCAGCATCAACATCAGGGCGCCGGCCGACGCCAGCGCCACGGTTTGACGTGAGAGGTTCATGTTGATTCTCCTTCCCCCGAACCTCAGATCTTGTCGATCAGGTCACGGGCCTTGTCCTTGGCGGCCTGCTTGATGTCACCCACCTTGGCCTGCAGCTTGCCGCCGGCCTGCTCCACCCGGCCTTCCACCTGGAGCTGTTCGTTGCCGATCAGCTTGCCCGCTGCCTCCTTGAGCTTGCCTTTGGCCTGGTCCACGCGGCCTTCGATCTGGTTCTTGTTCATGATGATTCCTTTCCTGCAGTTGATGAATGCGGCCGCTGCGGCTGGCAGGGGCACGGCTTCACTGTAGGCAGGCCACCGGCCAACGGGCGTGGGACGGCGCCGATGCTCCTGTAGGACAAGACGGTTTTACGACTCGTCACGCTCCATGTCGCGCAAGATGCGGTCCAGCCGCGCGCTCAGCTGCTCGGTGGTGAGCTTCTCGCGGAATCGCTCCACCATCAGCGGCAAGCTCATGGGGCTCGGGTGGCGCAGCTGCACTGCTTCGACGCGCTTGCGCGCAATCGCCTGCAAGGCGTCGCCGAGCCGGCCGATGTCCAGATCCTGGCTCAGCACTTCCTGTTCCGCCTGCGTCAACAGCAGGTTGTCGCGGTCGTACTTCCTGAACACCTCGAAGAACAGGCCACTGGACGCCTGGACCTGCTTCAGGCTCTTGGGCGCACCCGGATACCCGCTGAACACCAGGCCTGCCACCCGCGCAATCTCGCGGAAGCGACGCTGCGCCAGCTCGGACGAGTTGAGCGACGCCAGCACATCGGCCAGCAGGTTGTCCGCGGAAAACACACGCCGGTCGAGCACCGGCCCGGCATCGAAGGCTTCGGCGGCCAGCAATTCGAACCCGTAGTCGTTCACCGACAGACTGAAGGTATTCGGTGCATGGCGGGCGAGGCGCCAGGCCACCAGACTGGCCAGGCCCAGGTGTACATGCCGGCCTGCAAACGGATGTACATACAGGTGCCAGCCTTCCCGGGACCGGTACTGCTCCACCAGCAGGGTGTCCGGTGTTGGCAGCCGTGACACCTTCATTTGGGTCTGCAACATGGGCCGCGCTGCCTCCAGCTCCGGCTCGGTGAAGTCCCCCCGGGCCACCTCCTGCATCAGCTGCAACACCGATTCACCCATCTCGCTGGAAAGCGGCATCTTGCTGCCACCCCAGACGGGCACTGTGCCCCGCGCCTTCTGCGCCTTCTTCACATGGGCCGCCATGTCCTGCACGCGGATGAATTCGAGCAGGCGCCCTGCGAAGTAGAAGCAATCGCCCTTGCGCAGCCGTGCGATGAAACTCTCCTCTACCGTCCCGATCTTCGTCCCGTTCTGGTATTTCACCTGCATCGATGCATCGCTCACGATGGTGCCAATGGAGAGCCGGTGGCGCCGCGCAATGGCCGGGTCCGGCACGCGGTAGACACCAGCGTCGTCCCGCTTCACCCGGTGGTAGTCCGGGTAGGCCGTCAGACTTTCGCCACCGCGTTCGCAGAAGGCCAGTGCCCAGTCAAACTCGGAACGCGTGAGCGCCTGGTAGGCCGGCGCGCTGCGAACCTCGTCAAACAGTACGTCCGCCTGGAAGCCACCGCCCAGCGCCACGGTCACCATGTGCTGGACCAGCACGTCCAGGGGCTTGACGGGCGACTCACGGCTTTCCATGCGTCCGGCCCGCACGGCCCGGCGTGCGGCGGCAGCCTCCACCAGCTCCATGGTGTTGGTGGGGACCAGCGTCACGCGGCTGGCGCGGCCCGGCGCATGGCCACTGCGGCCGGCACGCTGCAACAACCGGGCCACGCCCTTGGCCGACCCTATCTGCAGCACACGCTCCACCGGCAGAAAATCCACGCCCAGGTCCAGCGAAGAGGTCGCCACCACGGCACGCAGGCTACCCGCCTTCAGCGACTGCTCCACCCATTCGCGTACCGCCTTGTCCAGACTGCCGTGGTGCAGCGCAATCTGCCCCGCCCATTGCGGCCGGCACTCCAGCAGCAGCTGGTACCAGATCTCGGCCTGTGAACGCACATTGGTAAACACCAGTGTGGTCCCCGACTTGTCAATTTCATCCACCACGGGCGCCTGCATCCGCGCCCCCAGGTGGCCAGCCCACGAGTAGCGACCCGGATCGGGCGGGATGAGCGTGTCGATCACCAGCGGTTTGTCCATCCGGCCACGCACCAGCAACGGGGGTCGGGCTGGCTGCAGGCCGCACAGTACCGCCATGGCATGCTCTGAATTTCCCAGCGTGGCGCTCAGGCCCCAGGTGACCAGTGCCGGATTGAAGCGGCGCAGGCGGGCCAACGCCAGCTGCACCTGCACGCCGCGCTTGGTGCCAATCAGTTCATGCCATTCGTCACAGACCACGTACGCCACGTCCTGCAATTCGTTGCGCGACTGTTCCCGGCTGAGCAGCAGGCTGAGCGACTCCGGGGTGGTCACCAATGCGGTAGGAAGGCGGCGATCCTGTCGCGCACGTTCAGATGACGACGTGTCCCCGGTGCGCTGGCCAATGGTCCAGTTCGCCGACAGCGCCTGCAGCGGCTCGGCCAGGGCGCGTGTCGTATCCGACGCCAGCGCGCGCATCGGCGTGATCCAGAGCACACGCAACGGCTGCGGCTGGCGCCCTGGTGGATGCCGCTGCAACAAAACGGCCAGCACACCCAGCCAGACCGCGTAGGTTTTGCCGGAGCCCGTGGTGGCGTGCAGCAGGCCGCTGCGCCCAGCGGCAACAGCCGCCCACACCTCACGCTGGAAGTCAAAGGCCTGCCAGCCACGCGCCGCCAGCCATTGCATCACCGCGGAATCGTCACCCGGCGTCATGCGATGTTGCGTCCGGTCCGTGCGCCGCGGCGGCGGTCGGCCTTGGGCAGCGCTGCATGGCGCACCAGTTCGTCCGCCTGTTGCTGCAGGCCGTCCAGTACGGAATCCAGCTGGGCCACCTCGTCCGGCGCCAGTCGCGCCAGCAGGCGGTCATTGATCTGCACCACCAGCGGGTACAGCCTTGCATACAGCTCGCGGCCCGTGTCCGTGAGGACCAGCGCCGCCTGGCGCCGGTCACCCGGCCGGGTTTCCCGCCGCAGCAGCTTCTTGCCCACCAGGGAAGTGATGGCCCTGGAGGTACGGGCGCGGTCCAGCTGGGCGCGCTGCGCCAGCTGGGACGAGAGCAGCCCTTCATCCTGCGCCAGCAGCGCCAGAACGCGCCACTCGCGCCGCGTGATACCGAAACGCCCTTCGCACAGACGGATGACCATGCTGCCGGCCACGCTCAGCAGCCGGTTGATGCGGTACAGCAGCAAATCATCCAGTGAGCCAGGCGAAGCAAGGCGGGCAGGCAATGGCATCAGGGTAAACCGGGAGAATGGTTGATTTGATCAATCAATTGTCGGCGCACTACATTGCCGGATGCAACCGGTGCGCCGGAAGGACCTTCACCATGATCCCCACCCATTCACCGCTTTCACGTCGTCACCTGCTCGCTGCGCTCGGGGGCCTGGCCGCCGCGCCGCTGGCCAGCGCACAGACCTACCCGTCCAAACCCATCCGGGTGCTGATCGGCGTGCCCGCAGGCGGGACGCAGGACGTGCTGACACGCGCCATCGCCGACGCGGTGCGGACCACCCTGGGGCCCATCATCATCGACAACCGGGGCGGCGCGGCAGGCCGCATTGCCGTGGAAGTGGTGAAGAACGCCGAGCCCGACGGCCATACGCTGCTGCTGGGCACGGCGGGCATGATGACCATGTTCCCCAATGCCTACAAGAACCTGAGCTACGACGCGATCAATGACTTCGCGCCCATCGTCAATGCCGCCAGCTTCGAGCTTGCGATGGTGGTGCACAAGGATGTACCGGCCAACACGCTGGCCGAATTCATCGCCTGGGCCAAAACCCAGGGCAACAACGGCAGCCGGGTGAGCTTTGCCTCGTATGGCGCGGGCACACCGTCGCACTTCCTGGGCGAGATGCTCAACCGTGCTGCCGGCCTGCAGATGGTGCACGTGCCCTACCGGGGCTCCACCCCGGCCCGCCAGGACGTGATGGGTGGCACGGTGCCGCTGTACTTCGACACGGTGGGGGGCGCCATCACCATGCTGCCCACGGGCCGGGTGAAGGTACTGGCCACTAGTGGCGCCCGGCGCTCTCCACCCATGCCGGCGGTGCCGACCTTCACCGAACTGGGTTTCAAGGAGGTGGTGGCCTCGGCCTGGTTTTCCTTTTACGCCCCCGCCCGAACGCCCAAGCCGGTGCTGGACAAGCTGCGTGCCGAGTTTGGCCGCGCGGTGAACTCACGCGAAGTGCGCCAGCAACTGCTGGTCAATGGCATGTACCCGGTGGGCGACGGGCCCGAGGCGCTGCTCAAGACCATGCGCGAGGACACGGCGCGCTGGGGCCGCATCATGAAGGCGGTGAACTTCCAGGCCAACGACTGATGGCGCAGCGCCCCAACATCATCTTCATCGTCGCCGACGACCTGGGCTTTGCCGACCTGGGCTGCTACGGCGGCCGCGTGCCGGTGTCGCCTGTGCTGGACGGCCTGGCCGCCGGCGGCCTGCGCTTCACCCAGGGCTACAGCAACTCGCCGGTGTGCTCGCCCACGCGGTTTGCGTTGATGACCGCGCGCTACCAGTACCGGCTGCGCGGTGCGGCGGAGGAGCCGATCAACAGCAAGAGCCGGGGCAGCACCACGCTGGGCCTGCCGCCCGAACACCCCACGCTGCCGTCACTGCTCAAGGGTGCGGGGTACCACACCGCGCTGATCGGCAAATGGCACCTGGGCTACCCGCCAGCGTTTGGGCCACTGCGCTCGGGCTACGACGAATTCTTCGGCCCGATGTCGGGCGGCGTGGACTACTTCACGCACTGTGACTCGCGCGGCACGCACGATCTGTGGCAAGGGGAGGCCGAACACCCCGAAGACGGTTACCTGACCGACCTGCTCTCGCGGCGTGCGGCGGGCCATGTGGAACGCATGGCGCCAGCGGCCAGGCGCGGCCAGCCGTTCTTCCTGAGCCTGCACTACACCGCACCGCACTGGCCCTGGGAAACGCGCGACGACGAAGCGCTGGCGCAGGAGGTCAAGGACAACCTGTTCCACCTGCACGGCGGCAACATCCACACCTACCGGCGCATGATCCAGCACATGGACGAAGGCATCGGCTGGGTGATGGATACGCTGCGCCAGCAGGGCCTGGCAGACAACACGCTGGTGGTGTTCACCAGCGACAACGGCGGCGAGCGGTTCAGCGACAGCTGGCCGCTGGTGGGCGGCAAGATGGACCTGACCGAAGGCGGCATCCGCGTGCCCTGGATCGCCCACTGGCCGGCGCAGATCGCACCGGGCGGCACCAGCGGGCAGCCGTGCATGACGATGGACTGGTCCGCCACGATGCTCGATGCTGCCGGCGTGGCCGCGGACGCGGCGTACCCGCTGGACGGCGTCTCGCTGCTGCCGGTGCTGCGCAACCCGGCCCACCGGTTCGCGCGCCCGCTGTACTGGCGCATGAACCACCGTGGCCAGCGTGCGCTGCGCGACGGTGACTGGAAGTACCTGCGCGTGGACGGGCACGACTACCTGTTCAACATTCCGGCCGACGAGCGCGAGCGCGCCAACGTGGCCCCACGCGAGCCGCAGCGCATGGCCCACATGCGCGCCGCCTGGGAGGCCTGGAACAACACCATGCCCCCGATTCCCGAAGACGCCACAGTCTCCCTGGGGTACTCGGCCAAAGACATGCCACAGCGCTAGGGGACAATCGGCGCATGCCCGACCTCCACCGCTGGTTCCCGTTTCTTGGCTGGCCGCGCCCCGACGTGGCGCTGATGCGCGGGGAAGCCAGCGCGAGCCTCACCGTGGCCGTGGTGATGATCCCGCAGTCGGTGGCCTACGCGGCGCTGGCAGGCATGCCATTGGTCACGGGGTTGTATGCCACCTTCCTGCCCATGCTCGTGGCCGTGCTGTTCGGCAGTTCCACCCGCCTGTCGGTGGGGCCTTCGGCACTGACGAGTGTGCTGGTGGGCACGGCCCTGATCGGGCTGGCAGAGCCCGGCAGCGCCCAGTGGGTCGCACTGGCGGCCTGGCTGGCCTTGCTGTCGGGCCTGCTGCAGGTGGCGCTGGGTGCCGGCGGGGCCTCCTGGGTGCTGAACCTGGTCAGCTCGCCGGTGCTCACCGGGTTCAGCCAGGCTGCGGCGCTGCTCATCATCGCGTCACAGCTGCCCGCACTGCTGGGCCTGCAAGGCCCGCTGGAAAGCCTGTGGCAGTCGCCCCGGTTCGACCTGACGGCCACAGGCTACGGCCTTGTCAGCCTGGTGTTGTTTGTGGTGGCCCGGCGCGTCGCTCCCCGGCTGCCCGTGGTGCTGATGGTCGTTGCAGCGGCAGCCTTGCTGAGCCAGTGGACGGGCTATTCGGCCGTCGGCGCTGTCATTGGTGCCCTGCCCGTGGGCCTTCCGGCCCCGTACTGGCCTGGCTGGCCCGGCTGGGACACCATGGCGACCCTGGTGGTGCCAGCGATGGTGATCACGCTCGTGAGTTCGCTGGAGATGGCCTCCAGCGCCAAGATTGAAGCCCAGCACGATGGCAGGCGCTGGGACGCCAGTCGCGACCTGGTCGGCCAGGGGCTTGGCAAGCTGGTCTCGGGCCTGTCAGGCGCATTTCCCACCAGCACCTCTTTCTCGCGCTCGGCCATCACGCTCTACTCGGGTGCACGCACCGGCTGGGCCACGGTGTCGGCCGCGCTGGTGGTGCTGCTGGTTCTGCTGTTTCTCACACCTGCGCTGGCCCATGTGCCGCGCGCCGTGCTTGCGGCGGTGGTGGTGGCTGCAGTGGCCAACCTGGTGCGGCCCCGGGCCCTGCCCGGCCTGTGGCAGATCAACCGGGTCGAGGCCGGCATCGCACTGGCGACGTTTGCCGTCACGCTGCTCACGGCCCCGCGCATCTACTGGGGGGTGCTGACCGGGGTGCTGCTGGGGCTGGCGCACTTCCTGTACCTGCGGCTGCACCCGCGCATCATTGAAGTCGGCCTGCATCCCGACGGCAGCCTGCGTGACCGGCACCTCTGGACGCTGCCGCCGCTGGTACCCGGGCTCTACGCGCTGCGCATGGACGACGAGCTGGACTTCGCGTCCGCCACGGCACTGGAGCGCGCCATCACCGAGCACCTTGCGGCATCTGCGCATGTGAAGCACGTGTGCCTGTTCGCTCACCCCATCAACCGCATTGACGTGACCGGGGTCGAAACATTCATGCAGTTGCGCCTGCGGTTGGCAGAGCGTGGCATCACGCTGCACATCAGTGGCATCAAGCTGCCCGTGGAGCGGGTTCTGCGCCGCGCTGGCGCGCTGGACGACGGCCCGCTGCTGCGCCTGTACCGAACAGACGCGGAAGCGCTGCAGGCCTTCAGCGCGCTGGACCCTCAGGGCTCGGCGGCATAAAGCAGCTTCTCGGGCCCGTCGGCCGGCAGGCGCAGCGCACGCTGCAGCGTCATGCCCAGTTTTTCCAGCAACTGGCGGGAGCGCTGGTTGTGCGGCAACGTGATGGCGACAATGCGCGGCAGCCCCAGCGGGCCGAATCCGTGCGCCAGCACGGCGCGCGCAGCCTCCAGTGCATAGCCCTGACCGCGGTGCGCGGGCAGAAAGGCAAAGCCGATGTCCACATCGTCCAGCCCCTCACGCCGGACCAGCCCGCAGAGGCCCAGCGCCTCGCCCGTGGCCCGCAGGCTGACCCGCCACAGGCCGAAGCCGTACTGCGCGTACATGGCCAGCGGGCCGGTGCGCAGGTAGTGGCGGGCGTCGTCCAGCGTGTGCACGTCCTTGTCGCCAATGAAGGCGAGCCACTGGGCGTCGTTGACCAGTTCAAGGATGAAGCCGGCGTCCTGCAGGTCCAGCGGGGTGATGTCCAGCCGTTCGGTCTGCATGGCTCAGGCGGTGACGATCCAGCCTTCCAGCGGGTCGAACTTGGGCAGGCCGTAGCGCGGTGCCCCGTGGCGCTGCGCCCAGGCCGCCTGGAGCAGGCAGAGTACCGCGTCCAGACTGTCGCCGCTGGCGTCGGCCGCCAGCGCATCGCGCTGCGCGTGGCTGAGCTTCAGGCGCAGGGCCAGGCGGGTCTGGCCGTGCTCCAGCGCGGTGATCAGGTCCTTGCGCGCAATCAGCCGCTCGGGGGTTTGTTTGGCACGGTCGTCGCTCTTGTAGGGGGTGCTGCCCAGCACCTCGCGCGCCAGCAGGCCGGGGTAGGCCTCCAGCGCCACGCGGTGCCGGTCGCCTTCGTGCAGGCCGGGCAGGTGCACGCCTGCGGCCAGCAGGGCCGGCACACCCGCATGCAGCATGTAGGCCACGGGCGGGTTGACCCATTTCATGCTGGGGCTGGACTGGGCGGGCCGGTCGGTCGCCCGGTGGGCGAACTTGCCGCCCACCGGGCGCGCGTCGCAGAACGCGGCGAACTGCGTGCGGATCTGCTCGCGGCTCAAGGTGCTGTAGAGCGCCATACAGTCGCGCCACAGCACCGGCCAGCCCAGCGCTTCCACCAGCTCGCGCGGCAGGCCGAACGGGAAGTCAAAACCGCCAACCCAGGCCTGCGGCTGCGCCAGCCATTGGGCAAACGCGTCCAGCGACTCGAGGCGTTCCAGCCGCTCCAGCACCACCCGGCCGCCGGTCTCGTGGCCGAGCGCCAGAACGATGGGTTTTCGGCGGGTGGGGCTGCTGGAAAAATCGCAGCCGAGCAGCGCTACAGGATCAGGCACGCCCGATGATGGACGCGGTGGCCATCAGCTCCTCCAGCAGCGCCAGCGAGACCTTGCCGGACACGGCGTACGGGTCCAGCTCGGGCCGCTCGGAGTACTTCAGCAGGATCGAGTGGTTGATCTTGGAAAGATTGACCTGGCCCATGGTCCAGCCACCGAAGCGGCGCTCGGTGATCTCTTCGTAGTGCAGCAGCACCACGTCCTTGTGGCGCGCGTCCTTCTGGATGTGGCCAAACAGGTCGCTCACCGCCATGCGGCCGCCTTCGATGGCCTGCAGGAAGATGCCACCGCCGTAGCAGAGGATGCCGGTGATGCCGCAGGTCGGGTTGGACTGGCGCGACTGCGCGAGGATGGCTTCGATCGCGTCGGGGGTGGTGTCCACCGCGCGGCTGGCGTAAAGCAGGCGTACGAGCATGGCGTGGCTTTCAGTTCTTGTGAGGAATCAGGGCGAGGAATTCGCGGCGCAGCGTCGAGTCCTTGAGGAACACGCCACGCATGACGGAGTTGATCATCTTGCTGTCCATGTCCTTCACGCCGCGCCAGGCCATGCAGTAGTGACTGGCCTCCATGACGATGGCCAGGCCGTCGGGCTGGGTTTTTTCCATGATCAGGTCGGCCAGCTGCACCACCGCCTCTTCCTGGATCTGCGGCCGGCCCATCACCCATTCGGCCAGCCGCGCGTACTTGGACAGGCCGATGACGTTGGTGTGTTCGTTGGGCAGCACGCCGATCCAGATCTTGCCGATCACCGGGCAGAAGTGGTGGCTGCAGGCGCTGCGCACGGTGATGGGGCCGACAATCATCAGCTCGTTCAGGTGCTCGGCATTCGGGAATTCGGTGATGGCCGGCGGCTTGACGTAGCGGCCATTGAACACTTCCTTGACATACATCTTGGCCACGCGGCGCGCAGTGTCGCTGGTGTTGTGGTCGCGCTCGGTGTCGATCACCAGGCTGTCGAGCACGCCTTCCATCTTGCTGGCCACTTCGTCGAGCAGCTTCTCCAGTTCGCCGGGCTGGATGAAGTCGGCAATGTTGTCGTTGGCATGGAAGCGCTTGCGCGCTGCCTTGATGCGCTCGCGGATCTTGACTGACACGGGTGTGCCAGCGTCGTCGTCGGCTGGGTTCATGGAGGGTTCGGCTTTCGTCAGCATCGCAGCATGCTAACACCGCGCCGGGGTCGTACAAGTCACAAGGGTTTTAGGGCTCCAGCCCGCATGGAGATTGCGTGGCGCGCTATCAATTCAATAGCAACTCCAGGTCCTGCAGGGTGTTGGCTTCGTGCAGCGGCTTGTCGCTGCGGATGCGCAGCATGCGCGGGAAGCGCACCGCGATGCCGCTTTTGTGGCGCGGGCTGCGGTTGATGCCTTCAAAGCCCAGCTCGAACACCAGCGACGGGCGCACGCTGCGCACCGGGCCGAATTTTTCCAGCGTGGTCTTGCGGATGACGGCGTCCACCTGCTTGAACTCCTCATCGGTCAGGCCGGAATAGGCCTTGGCAAAAGCCACCAGTTGCAGCGCCCCCGGCTGCGGGGGCTCGCGCCGTGCGATGGCGTCGAGCACCGCGTCGGCCTCGGCCTTGTCGTGTGGCGCCCGGCTCCAGACAGCGAAGGTGTAGTCGGTGTAGACCGAGGCGCGGCGGCCGTGGCCGGCCTGGGCATAGATCAGCACGCAGTCAATGCGCAGCGGCTCGATCTTCCACTTCCACCACAGGCCATCGGCCTTGGTGCGGCCCACCCCATAGGCAGCGTCCCGCCGCTTGAGCATGAAGCCTTCCATGCCGCGCTGGCGCGACTCCCCGCGCAGTTCGGCCAGGGCGGCCCAGCTGTCGCGCCGCTCCACCGGCGACAGCAGCAGGGCCGTGCCCGCCACCGTGGCCTCCAGCCACTGGCGGCGCTCATGCTGGGGCTGTGGCCGCACGTCCGTGCCGGCACGCTCCAGCAGGTCGTAGGCCATGAAGCGCACTGGCGCGTCGGCCAGCACCTTGCGGCTGAGCGTCTTGCGGCCGATGCGCTGCTGGAGCAGGGCAAAGGGCGCGGGCCGGTCTTCGGCCCACACCAGCACCTCGCCGTCGAGCACGGTGCCGTCGGGCAGACCCTGCGCCGCCGCCACGATTTCCGGGAAGCGCTCGGTCACCAGCTCCTCCCCGCGCGACCACAGCCAGACCTGCCCGGCGCGCTTGACGATCTGGCCGCGGATGCCGTCGTACTTCCATTCCACCTGCCAGCCGTCGGTCGGGCCCAGCGCTGCTTCGAGCTGGGCCGCCGTGGTGGCGTCAAGCTGGTGGGCCAGGAAGAACGGGTACGGCTGCCCCAGATCTTCATCATTTCGGCCTCCAGCCCGCTCCACATCTGCGCAAAGCGCTATGAATTTTGTAGCGGATGGCATGGCCTTGCCGTCGGTGTAGCCCATCATGCGCTGGGCCACGCGGCGCGCGTCAATGCCAGCGTGGGCCGCGATCGCGCGCTGCACCAGCAGCTTGCTCACGCCGACGCGAAAGCCGCCCCCGACCAGCTTGGTCAGCAAAAAGCGGCCCTGCGCGTCCAGCTCGCGCCAGTAGCCGCGCACCCGCTGCGCCACCTCTTCTTCGGGCAGGCCCCGCAGCGGCAGCAGGCGTTGCTCCACCCATTCGGCCAGGCCCAGATCCGACGGCACACCGTCCTGTGGCAGCACCAGGGCGATGGTTTCGGCCAGGTCGCCCACGGCCCGGTAGCACTCTTCGAACAGCCAGTCGTCGATGCCCGCCACCTCGCAGGCCAGTGCGCGCAGCCGCGCAGCAGGCACCACCTGGCGTGGCTTGCCGCCCGCCAGGAAGTACACCGCCCAGGCAGCGTCGTGCGCCGGCGCTGCAGCAAAGTAGCGCTGCAGCGCCTCCACCTTGGCATTGGTGGAGGTGGTGGTGTCCAGCGCCTGGAACAGCTCGGCAAAGCGCTTCATGGCACAGGCTCCGCCGGCGCGGATTCCTCGATGCGGTCGTCACCGTATTCCGTGTCAAAGGCCTCCGCCTGCAGGCCCTGCCCGGACAGGTAGCGCACCATCACCGGCACACTGCCGTGGGTGACGATGACGCGCTGTGCGCCGGTGGCGCCGATGGCGCCCATCAGGCCCGGCCAGTCGGCATGGTCGCTCAGCACAAAGCCGCGGTCATGCCCGCCCCGACGGCGCGCGCCGCGCAGTTGCATCCAGCCGCTGGCAAAACCGTCGCTGTAGTCGCCAAAGCGCTTGATCCAGGGCCCGGCAGCGGCGCCGGGCGGGCACAGCACCAGCGCGCGCTGGAAGTCGGCCTTGTCGGTCACTTCGCTCACCAGCCGGGTGGCGGGCAGCGCGACCCCGGCGTCGCGGTAGGCACGGTTCAGCGGCTCGACGGCGCCGTGCACCACCACCGGGCCGATGGACGCGTCAATGCCGCTCAGGATGCGCTGGGCCTTGCCGAAGCTGTAGCACAGCAGCACGCTGGCGCGGCCGGCGCTGGCGTTGCCCTGCCACCAGGCGTTGATGGCGGCAAACACCTCGCTGTCTGGCTGCCAGCGATAGATGGGCAGGCCAAAGGTCGATTCCGTGATGAACACGTCGCAGCGCACCGGCTCGAACGGCGCGCAGGTGCGATCAGGAGCCACCTTGTAGTCGCCGCTGGCCACCCAGACCTGCCCGGCATATTCGAGCCGCACCTGGGCCGAGCCCAGCACATGCCCGGCCGGGTGCAGCGACACCGTCACACCATGGTGATGGATGCGCTCGCCATACGCCAGCGTCTGCAGGCTGATGTCGCCCAGCCGGGCGCGCAGCACGCCCCCTGCCGGGGCAGCAGCCAGGTAGTGGCCATGGCCGCTGCGCGCGTGGTCGGCATGGGCGTGGGTGATGACGGCCCGGTCCACCGCACGCCAGGGGTCGATGTAGAAGCCACCGGGCGGACAGTACAGGCCTTCGGGCAGCTGGACAACCAGGTCACCCATCAATAGCGCTTGCCCGTGAGGAACAGGGCCAGCCGCATCAAACCCAGGGCCAGCCGTTCGCGCACGCGCTGCGCCAGCGAACGGCTGGCAAACGCCGCCGCCTCGATGCGTTGGCCCTCGCGGGCAATGACCTGCAGCAGCCGCTCGCGCAGGCGCATGGCAAAGTCACGGTCGTCCACCACCACATTGGCCTCACGCGCCAGCAGCAGGCTCAGCGGGTCGAGGTTGGACGAGCCCACCGTGGCCCAGTGGCCGTCGATCACGGCCACCTTGGCGTGCAGGAAGCTGGCCGCGTATTCGTGGATCTCCACGCCAGCCTGCATCAGCTGGGCATAGACCGGACGGCTGGCGTAGTACTGCATGAAGTACTCGTAGCGGCCCTGCAGCAGCAACTGCACGCGTACCCCGCGCTGTGCGGCCGTCACCAGCGCCTTGCGCAGCTTGTAACCGGGCAGGAAGTAGGCGTTGGCGATGATGATTTCGCGCCGCGCCATGCCGATGGCCCTGCGGTAGGCCTGCTCGATCACCAGCCGGTTGCGCAGGTTGTCGCGCAGCAGCAACCCGGCGCGTGCATGGTGGATCGGGCCCTCCCCGGCTGCCGCCACCCCAGTCTCCGGCACGCTGCGCAGGGCCCGGAACGACTGCATCGCGCCGGTGAGCTGCCGCTGGCGCAGGCGCTGCGCCGCCTCCATGCGCAGCCACAGCTGGTTCATGGTGTCCTGCATGTCGCCCACCAGCGGACCCGTGACGCGTACCGCGTAATCCAGCCGGGGCGCCTGCAGCGCGCCATGGTAGGGGTCATGGTGGTCGTCCAGCAGGTTGATGCCGCCGCAGAAGGCCAGCTGGCCATCCACCACGGCCAGCTTGCGGTGCAGGCGGCGCCAGCGGCTCGGAATCAGCAGCCCCAGGGTGCCCAGCGGCACGAACACGCGACACTCCAGGCCGGCATCCTGAAAGCGCTGGGCCCAGTCGGCCGGCAGCACGCCGGTGCCCACACCGTCCACCGCCATCTGCACCCGCACGCCACGGCGCGCGGCGTCCATCAACGCTTCCAGCACGGCCTGGGTGCTGCCCGTGAAGTCAAGAATGTAGGTCTCCAGCTGGATCCGGGTGCGCGCCCGCGACACGGCTTCGATCAGTGCCGGGTAAAACTCGCGGGCGCCTTCCAGCAGCTGCAGCTGGTGGCCATCGCGCAATGGCATCGTGGAACGCACCATGGCTAGAACGCGAACTCGGCAATCAGTGGCAGGTGGTCCGACATGCGCCACCAGACCCGACCGCGGGGAATTTCCACCCCCACCGGGCGGAGGCCGCGCGCGTACACATAGTCCAGCTGGGTGAGCGGCACCCGGGCCGGAAAGGTCATCTGACGACTCCCCGCAAAGTCCTTCAGGCCCATGGCATTCATGGCCGGCCGCAGTTTGGCGCCCCAGTCATTCAGATCCCCCGCCACCACCAGCGGCGCGCCGTCCGGCACCTCGCGCCCGATGAACTGCTGCAGCTGCCCGATCTGGCGGGCGCGGCTGGCTGCGATCAGGCCCAGATGCAGCACGATCACATGCACCGGCTGGCCATTGACCCGGACGGTGACATGCAACAGGCCGCGCTGCTCGAAGCGGTGGTCGGACATGTCCTCATGCCCCTGCGAGACGATGTCCCAGCGCGTCAGCAGCGCGTTGCCATGCTCGCCATGGCGCGTGACAGCATTGGTCTGGTACACGGCGTGGTAGCCCTCGGGAGCGAGGAATTCGGCCTGCGGCAGCTCGGGCCAGCGCGTGAAGTGGTGCTGCTCGCGCCGGTGCACCTTGCGCACCTCCTGCAGGCACACAATGTCGGCGTCCAGCTGCTCCACCGCATGGCCGAGGTTGTGGATTTCCAGTCGCCGGGCCGGGCCAATGCCCTGCACTCCCTTGTGGATGTTGTAGGTGGCGACGCGAAGAATGTCCATGCGCTGACCTTAACCGATGAAGCGTGGCAGCATCAGGATGGCTTCGGCGTTGGAGGGCGAAAAGCATTCGTCCGCGGCAGCCTGCCAGGGCAGCCAGCGCCATGCGGTGTGCTCACGCGGGTTGAGGGTGATGGCGGTACCCACCGGCACCTGCAGCCCGAACACATGTTCGGTGTTGCGGGTGACGCCCGGCGGGTAGCGGTGCAGCCAGCGCGGGTAAATGTCGTAGACGTTCTCCAGCCCCCAGTCGCGCAGGCCGGCGTGCAGCGCGCTGCCGTGCGTGCAGTCGATGCCGGTTTCCTCGGCGACCTCACGGATGGCCGTGGTCACGAACGGCTCGTCGGGTGCGTCTTTCGAGCCGGTGACCGACTGCCAGGTGCCGGCGTCGGCCCGCCGGATCAGCAGCACGTCCAGTGCCGGGGTGTGGATCACCACCAGCACGGACTCCGGGATTTTGTGGATACGGCTCATGAAAAAGGGCGCCCGCCGGGCGCCCTTTGATTCTGCCGCAAGGGTGGGTCAGGCGGGCTGCGGGTTGCGCAGCTTGATGTGCAGTTCGCGCAGCTGCTTTTCGTCCACCGGGCTCGGCGCCTGCGTCAGCAGGCACTGGGCGCGCTGGGTCTTGGGGAAGGCAATCACGTCGCGAATGGACTCCGCGCCCGTCATAAGCGTCACGATGCGGTCCAGGCCAAAGGCCAGGCCGCCGTGCGGTGGTGCGCCATACTGCAGCGCGTCCAGCAGGAAGCCGAACTTGAGCTGCGCCTCTTCCGGCCCGATCTTCAGGGCGTCAAACACCTTGCTCTGCACGTCCGCGCGGTGGATACGGACCGAGCCGCCGCCCATTTCCCAGCCATTGAGGACCATGTCGTAGCCCTGCGAGATGCACTTTTCGGGTGCGGTCACCATCCAGTCCTCGTGGCCCTCCTTGGGCGCGGTGAAGGGGTGGTGCACGGCGGTGTAACGCTGGTTTTCCTCGTCGAACTCGAACATCGGGAAGTCAACCACCCACAGCGGGCGCCAGCCGGCTTCGAACAGGCCATTCTTCTTGCCGAACTCGCTGTGGCCGATCTTGATGCGCAGCGCGCCGATGGCGTCGTTGACGATCTTGGCCTTGTCGGCGCCAAAGAAGATCAGGTCCCCGTCCTGCGCGCCGGTGCGCTCCAGCACGGCCTGCAGGGCCTTGTCGTGGATGTTCTTGACGATGGGGCTCTGCAAACCGTCGCGGCCCTTGGCCAGCTCGTTGACGCGGATGTAGGCCAGGCCCTTGGCGCCGTAGATCTTGACGAACTCGGTGTAGGCATCGATCTCGCCGCGACTGATGCCGCCCGTTTCCCTGGACCCACCCGGCACGCGCAGGGCCACCACGCGGCCGCCCTTCATGTTGGCGGCGCCCGAAAACACCTTGAAGTCGACATCGGCCATCACGTCGGTCAGCTCGGCAAACTGCAGCTTCACGCGCAGGTCGGGCTTGTCGGAGCCATACAGGTGCATCGCATCCTGGTAGGTCATGACCGGGAAATCGCCCAGGTCCACACCCATGGTGTTCTTGAACACGGTGGTGATCATGCCCTGGAACATCGCGCGGATTTCTTCCTCGGTCAGGAACGAGGTTTCAATATCGATCTGCGTGAATTCGGGCTGGCGGTCGGCCCGCAGGTCTTCGTCGCGGAAGCACTTGGTGATCTGGTAGTAGCGGTCGAAGCCGGCCACCATCAGCAGCTGCTTGAACAGCTGCGGGCTCTGCGGCAGCGCGAAGAACATGCCGTCGTGCACGCGGCTGGGCACCAGGTAGTCGCGCGCGCCTTCGGGCGTGCTCTTGGTGAGCATCGGCGTTTCAATGTCCACAAAGCCGTTGGCGTCCAGGAACTTGCGGACCTCCATGGCCACGCGGTAGCGCAGCATGAGGTTGTTCTGCATGTAGGGGCGGCGCAGGTCCAGCACGCGGTGCGTGAGACGGGTGGTCTCGCTCAGGTTGTCGTCGTCGAGCTGGAACGGCGGCGTGACGGACGGGTTGAGCACCTTCAGCTCATGGCAAAGCACCTCGATCTTGCCGCTCTTGAGGTTGTCATTGGTGGTGCCTTCGGGGCGCGCGCGCACCAGGCCCTTGACCTGGATGCAGAACTCGTTGCGCAGGCCCTCGGCCGCCGCAAACATCTCGGCGCGGTCGGGATCACAGACCACCTGCACATAGCCTTCGCGGTCGCGCAGGTCCACGAAGATCACCCCGCCATGGTCGCGGCGCCGGTTGACCCAGCCGCAGAGGGTTACGGTTTGACCCATCAGGGCCTCGGTCACCAGACCGCAATAGGTGGTACGCATTTGAGACATGGCATGGCTGCGCCGCAAAGGGCGCGTTACTTGATGTTCTGATTGAAGGGGCCGCCCGGCACGACGACGCCCATGGAGACGATGTACTTGAGCGCATCGTCCACGCTCATCCTGAGCTCGATGCAATCCTCGCGGCGCAGCATCACGAAATAGCCGCCCGTGGGGTTTGGGGTGGTCGGCACATACACGCTGAGGTACTCGCCGTGCAGGTAGTTGACCACGTCCCCGCCCGGCGTGCCCGTGACGAAGCCGATGGTCCACATGTTCTCGCGCGGCCACTGGATCAGCACCGCGGTGCGGAAGGCGTTGCCGGTTTCGGAAAACAGCGTGTCCGACACCTGTTTGACGCTGAGGTAGATCGAACGCACCACCGGGATGCGACCCAGCAGGTTGTGCCACCAGCCCAGCAGGGTCCGGCCGAAAAAATTGCTGGCGGCAGCGCCCACGGCCAGCAGGATGCCCAGGGCCAGCAGGACCCCGAAGCCGGGGATGTGGATACCCAGCAGCTTGTCCGGATGCCAGGCCGCCGGCAGGATCAGCAGCGTCTGGTCCAGCGTGCCGATGATCCACTGAAGCACCCACACGGTAATGGCCACCGGCACGATGACCAGCAGGCCGGCGAAAAGCCATTTGCGAAGCGAGGCCATCCGGGGCTTCAGTGGCACGCGCAAGCGCTGCCGCAACCGCCCGAAGCGGCAGGCGCAGCCTCGGCCTTGCTGCCGGTATCGGTGGGCTTGGTGTCGGCCGGCTTGGTCTCAGCGGGCTTGGCGGCGCCGTCGGCAGCGGGTGCCGGGGCGGCGGCAGCGCCACCCTTGAAATCGGTGGCGTACCAGCCCGACCCCTTGAGCTGGAAGCCCGCGGCGGTGACTTGTTTGGAGAACGTCGGCTTGCCGCACGCAGGGCACTCGCTCAGCGGCGCGTCGGATACTTTCTGCAGGACGTCCTTGCTGTGCCCGCAGGACTCGCATTTGTAGGCGTAGATAGGCATGGCTGTGGAGGGTCAGGATTGCAAAACCCTCAATTATAGGCGGCGGGGGCGTTTTCAAACCGCCCGCCGCCTGCGCCCGCCCGCAGGTCAGGCGCCCTGGCTGCCCTCGAAGTGATGCACGTGCCCCTTGTGGTTGGCCACGAATTGCGGCGCAAGGGAGCCCACCACCATGCCGCCGATGGCTGCCAGCAGGCCGGCCAGCTGCTGGGGGAAGGCCTCCGACAGCGCCGGCGTTGCAATGAACAGCAGCCAGGTGCCCAGACCCAGCACCACCGACAGCACCGCGCCCTGGGTCGTTGCACGCTTCCAGTACAGCCCGAACACCAGCGGCGTGAAAGCCCCCACCAGCGGCACCTGGTAGGCACCGGACACCAGTTCATAGATCGAGGTGCCCTGCATGGTGATGGCATACATCAGCACACAGAAGGTGAACACCAGCACACTGATGCGCATGGCACGCAGTGTGGCCTGGTCACTCATGCCAGGCTTCAGGTTGCGCAGGATGTTTTCCACAAAAGTGGTGCTGGGCGCCAGCAGGGTCGCCGACGCGGTGGACATGATCGCCGACAGCAGGGCGCCGAAGAAGGCGACCTGCAGGATCACCGGCATCTTTTCCATCACCAGCGTGGGCAGGACTTTCTGCGGGTCGTCCTTGAGCAGGGCCATTGCCGTCTCGGGCATCACCATGACGGCCGCCGTCACCACGAACATCGGAATCAGCGCGAACAGGAAATAGAGGGTGCCTCCGATCACGGGGCCGCGTACCGCCGTTTTGGCGTCCCTGGACGACATCACACGCTGGAACACGTCCTGCTGCGGAATGGAGCCCAGCATCATCGTGATGGCTGCCGCAAAAAAGAAGATCCATTCCTTGGCATCGCCCGTCGGGAAGAACTGGAACTTGCCTTCCTTCGCTGCATATTCGACGACCTTGCCGGCCCCGCCCGCCAGGTCCGCCGCAAACCACGCAATGGCCAGCAGGCCCAGCCCGATGACGATCATCTGGACGAAATCCGTGAGCGCCACCGACCACATGCCACCGTAGATGGTGTAGACGAGCACGATGGAAGTGCCGATCACCATGCCGGTCGTCAGGGAAATGGCGCCCTGCGACAGCAGGCTGAAAACCAGCCCCAGAGCGGTGATCTGGGCCGCCACCCACCCCAGGTAGCTGAGCATGATGATCAGCGAACAGGTGATCTCGATCCCCCTGCCGTAGCGCTGGCGATAGTAGTCGCCAAGCGTGATCAGGTTTTTCTGGTACAGCTTGTACGCAAAGAACAGGCCGACCAGGACAAGGCACATGGAGGCGCCGAACGGGTCCTCCACCACAGCGCCCAGGTTGCCCGACACAAAACGCGCTGAAACGCCCAGCACGGTCTCGGAACCAAACCAGGTCGCAAAGGTGGTGGCGATCACCACGGCCAGCGGCAGGCTGCGCCCGGCCACTGCATAGTCAGCCGTGTTGTGCACATTGCGCGCGGCATACAGGCCGATGGCCACCGAGGCAAGCAGGTACAGCACGATGAAGGTTATCAGCATCACAACGCTCCACAGAAGAGATGGGTTAGACACCCCGGCCCGGCCGGCTGCCGCGCATTATCGGCAAAAAAAGCTAGAAAAGGTGCACGCGCACAATGACCTGCATGGCCAGCAGGCCCAATGCAAAACCAATGCCACCGTAAATGATGGCCTGCAGCAGGCGGTTGGTCCGGCGTTGCTCGGCCAGCAGGTCCTCCAGTTCCCGGCGCTGGGCCTGCGGGCTGCGCTTGAGGTATTCGTGCATCAGCCGCGGCAGGTCCGGCAGCAGCTTGGCGTAGCGCGGCGCCTGGGCCTTGAGCTCCTCCAGCAGCTTCTGCGGCCCCACCTGCTCCAGCATCCACTGCTCGAGAAACGGCTTGGCCGTGTTCCACAGGTCAAGCTCCGGGTCCAGCTGCCGGCCGAGGCCTTCGATGTTGAGCAAGGTCTTCTGCAACAGCACCAGCTGCGGCTGGATCTCCACATGGAAACGGCGTGAGGTCTGGAACAGCCGCATGAGCACCATCCCCAGCGAGATTTCCTTGAGCGGGCGGTCAAAGTACGGCTCGCAGACGCTGCGGATGGCTGCCTCCAGTTCGTCCACCCGCGTTTCCGGTGGCACCCAGCCGGATTCGATGTGCAGTTCGGCCACGCGCTTGTAGTCCCGCCTGAAAAAGGCGGTGAAGTTCTGGGCCAGGTATTCCTTGTCAAACTCGGTGAGCGTTCCCACGATGCCGAAGTCCAGCGACACATAGCGCCCGAACGTGGCCGGGTCCAGGCTCACCTGGATATTGCCGGGGTGCATGTCGGCGTGGAAAAAGCCATCGCGAAATACCTGCGTGAAGAAGATCGTGACCCCGTCGCGCGCCAGCTGCGGGATGTTCACCCCGGCTTCGCGCAACCGGTCGATCTGGCTGATGGGAACGCCATGCATGCGTTCCATCACGATCACTTCCGGCTGGCAGAAGTCCCAGATCATTTCCGGAATCAGCACAAGGTTCAGGCCCGCCATGTTGCGGCGCAGCTGGGCAGCATTGGCCGCCTCGCGCACCAGGTCGAGCTCGTCATGCAGGTACTTGTCGAACTCGCCCACCACCTCACGCGGCTTGAGGCGTTTGCCGTCAGCCGAGATGCTTTCGACCCAACCCGCCATCATGCGCATCAGCGCCAGGTCTTTTTCGATGACTGGCAGCATGCCAGGTCGCAGAACCTTGACGGCCACTTCGCGTGCCTGGCCCTGCCGGTCCTTGAGCACCGCGAAATGCACCTGCGCGATGGACGCACTGGCCACAGGTTCGCGTTCGAAGCTGGCAAATATTTCGCTGACCGGCTTGCGGAATGCCCGCTCCACCGAGGCGATGGCAATCGAAGAGTCGAACGGCGGCACCCGGTCCTGCAGACGCGCCAGCTCGTCAGCGATGTCGGCGGGCAGAAGGTCGCGGCGGGTGGACAGAACCTGGCCGAACTTGACGAAGATCGGACCGAGCCGCTCCAGCGCCTCGCGCAAACGCTGACCGCGTGGTGCGCGCAGATTGCGGCCCACCGACACGATCCGCGCGATCACCCGCAGCCAGGGCTTCTGGAAGCTCGTGAGAACGAGTTCATCCAGCCCGTAACGCAGGGCCACAAAGACGATGAAGACGCCGCGGAAAAAGCGCGTCATGCGGGGCTGCCACCCGGCCGGGCGCCGATGAACTGGCGCAGCGCACGGGTCATGCCGCGCGCCGCCTGCCCCAGGGCGTGGGCCGGCGCGTCGCCCATCAGGCGTGAGAGGTCTTCCTCGACATCCCAGCGAACATGGTCGACCAGCCAGTTGATTTCCGCTGCGAACTGCACGTCCCCTTCAATGCGCACTGCGGGCTTGTCGCCACGCAGAACGGCCTGCGCAAGCTCCCACGGTGAATCCTGGGTCAGCACCAGTGTGAGGTCAGACCCGGCATCCGGCGGTGCGACTTCCAGCAGGCCGGCCGGTGTGGCCGCCAGGCGGATCGCAAAGACGCGCCAGCTGGCCTGCACCACACGCCCCTTCTGGCGTGCGAGCCGGGCCTGGGCCTCGGGTTCCTGCATCAGCACGTGATTGAGCAGCAACACCAGGCGCTGCTGCACCTCGTGCACCGCCCAGGGCGGCGGCTGCAGGCCTGCGCCAAGCCTCTCAAAAAGGCCATCCAGAAAAGGAAAAGGGGACGGTGTTGCCATGGTCCCCGATTATGCGGCCCGCCCCGCGGGCCCTGGCAGCGTCACTGGAGTGCCTGCACCCCGGCGACCAGCCAGCCGCTGCCACCGTCTTTGGGCTTGGTCATGTTCCAGACCTCGCGGAACGGGCTCGGGCCTGCAGAGGGTTGCTCGCGGATCATGCCCGAGTACTCGACGCTGGCCATGTAGTCGTTGCCCAGGTCTTCGATTCCCAGCAACTGTGCCTCCAGCATGACCACATCGGTCTTGTTGGGCTGGCCGGCGGTGTGGCTCTCGCGCTCCGCGAGCTGGGTGCGGATTTCCTCCAGCATGCCGTCGGTCATCATGGACCGCAACGTGGTCATGTCGGAGCGGTCCCAGGCATCCTGCAGCGTCACAAAGTTTCGCTTCGCCGCGCCAAGAAATCCCTGTACGTCAAAGCCTTCCGGGATACCCCAAGCCTGCGATCCTGCCAGCGCCGAGCCGATCTGCACACCGGTGCCGGGCGCTCCGCCGCCGTACCTGCCGGCCTCGAACGCCATGCTACTGCGCTCCCAGGGCCGGGCCGACGCATCATTGCCGACCTTGTCGGGGCTGTATTCACGCGGCGCCGTGGCGTCGCTGGCCGCCCCGGCACCCTGGAAAGCATAGGCGCCTGAGGCAACGGCAGGCTTGCGCGAGCGCATCAACCAACCCACCACGACCATGGCGGCCAGCACCAGCAGCGCGATCAGCAGGAACGGCCCAAAGGCTTCGCCCAGTCCCAGGCTGTGCGCAAGCCAGGCCAGCCCCAGGCCCGCCGCAAGCCCGCCCAGCATAGCGGCCCACGGCTTTTTGGGAGCAACCGCCGCCGGGGGGCTGACAGTGGCAGGCTTGGCGGGAGCCGCTGCGTTCTGGGCCGGCGTGGCCGGCGCGGGCGCCGCCGCATTGCGTTGCGTCACATTGCCCGACTGCTTGCCGATCGAGCTACCACCCCCCAGACGCTTGGCCTGCGCCAACGGGCTTGCGAGCACGATAGCGCCCACCAGTACGAATGCCATGAATTTCATGCCAGCCTCCATGCTTGTGCTTGTGCTTGTGCCAACCCGGTCAACACTTGATTCCAACGTGCAATGCGACCACGCCGGCAGACAGGTTGTGGCAATCCACATGACCGAAACCACACTGCTTCATCAAGCCCCGGAGTTCTTCCTGTCCGGGGTGCATGCGAATGGACTCCGCCAGGTAGCGATAGCTTGCATCGTCCCCCGCCACCAGCTTGCCAAGCCGGGGCAGCACATTGAACGAATACCAGTCGTAGGCCCTTTGCAGCGGCTTGGCGACCCGGGAAAACTCCAGCACCATCAGCTTGCCACCGGGCTTGAGCACGCGGTTCATTTCCGCCAGCGCTACGTCCTTGTGGGTCATGTTGCGCAGCCCGAAGGCAACGCTTACCACGTCAAAATGATTGTCTGCAAACGGCAGGTGTTCAGCGTCGCACACCAGCGTGGGCAACGCCAGACCTTCGTCCAGCAGGCGGTTTCGGCCCGTCCGCAACATCGCCTCGTTGATGTCAGTGTGAACCACCTGGCCAGTCGTTCCCACCTTTCTGGCGAACGCGAGCGACAGGTCACCGGTTCCACCGGCGATATCGAGCACCCGGGAACCCTCATGCAGATTCGCCACCATCACCGTGTAGGCTTTCCACGCGCGGTGCAGGCCCCCCGACATCAGGTCGTTCATCAGGTCATAGCGCGACGCGACAGAATCAAACACACCGCGCACGCGGCGGGCCTTCTCGCGCTCATCCACCGTCTCAAAGCCAAAATGCGTTGTTGCCATACTCTTGAATGCTAGGCCCGAAAGGCCCATGCGTTGCCGACAACCCTGCACCAAAGCGGGGAATGTGTCGGGAAATGGATGAAATTCGGCGACGCTTCAGTGGTGCGCGCAGGCACCCCCGCCCCGTGCCGGCATGGGCGCGTCGCGGTCCGAACCGGCCTCGGCCAGCCGCGCCAGGTACTGCGCCCACAGCGCGTCCTGCCGGGCGCCCAATTCGTACAGGTAAGCCCACGAGAAAATGCCGCTGTTGTGCCCGTCTGAAAAAACCGGCTGGACAGCATAGTTGCCCACCGGTTCCAGCGCGAGCAGGTCCACGTCCCGCTTGCCCGTCTGCAGTACTTGCTGGCCGGGGCCATGGCCCTGTACTTCAGCCGATGGTGAATAAACGCGCATCAGCTCAAACGGGATGCGGAACTGCGCACCATCGGAAAACGACATTTCCAGCACGCGCGACTGCCGATGGACTGTGAGCGACACGGGGGTTGGCGCGCCCGCCTGCAAGCCCGCCATGAATCAGAACCTCACGGACATGTTGACGTACAGCTTGTCGTCGCCCTTTTGCGGTGAGCCGGTGTTGATGGTCAGAGGCACCACGCTGCCGCGTACCAGGCGGCCGTAGTCGGCGGTAACAGACACGGGGCCACTGCCGAAGCGCAAGCCCAGCCCGACGCCGGCCAGCCGGTCGCTGGACGGCTTCGAGGTACCGTTCGGATTGTTGTTGGCCAGCCAGCCCGCATCCAGGAAACCCACCACGCGAAGGCCGGGCGCCAGTTCAGGCGTTGTCACTTCCAGCGAGGCCGAAACACCCCGGTCGCCCGCAATGGGGCGCTCGCTGCGGGTGCCGCGAACCGACGTCGACCCGCCGATGCCGAACTGTTCCCCCGAAATCAGGATGTCCGGGCTGTACTGAAACTGGCTGCGCACACCCCACAGCCATTTTTCCGCAAAATTGGTGGTGTAGTTGATGCCCGCCCGCAGGGCTTTCCAGCGGGTGGTCTGGATGCGCGGGTCCTCGGTCTGGTAAGACAGCAGGTCGTTGCCGGCACCGCTGCTGGTGTTCATTGCAAATTCCGTGTTGTAGCCCCAGACGGAACTGTCTGACTCGACACGCGCCGTGTAGCCGAGCGTCACCGGCCGGCTGCGGCGATTGACCTGACCGGGCACCGGGATGTCGTTGATTTTGGAGGCATTGAACACCTTGTCATCAAAGCCCAGCGTCAGGTAACTGCGGCGGCCCCCTTCGGGTGGCAGGTAGGCGGTGTAGTTGATGCCGAATGTATGGCCTGCGCCCGTGCTGGTGAAGGCGCCGAAGTTGCCCACCACGTCCGAGCGTGTGTAGCTTGCGCCCAAGACGCCGCCCAACTCATAGAGCGGCACCCGGTAAGACAGACCCAGTTGCTTCACATCCCTGAAGCGCTCGAGTGACGTGGTGTAGGCACCGTTGAACTGGTGGTCCCGGTTGAACAGGTTGGTATGGCCCCCCGACACGGTGAACCGGTCCCGGCCGGAGGACTCCGAACCGCCGTTGGACAGCCCGAGCGAAAACGTCCAGGGACGCTCTTCCTTGACGGTGATGGTGGCGTCGATCTTGTCCGGCTCTTCGGCCTCCTTGACACCCACCTGGACCTGCTTGTTCGGGTTCTCGTTGGCAATGGCCGTCTGGATGGCCATCCGCTTGAAATTGGGCGTGTGGCCTTCGCGCAGCTCCGGCACACTGCGGCGGATGTTGCCTTCGTCGTAGAGCTTGTTGCCGTCGATCGTGAGTTTGCTGATGGTGAACTTCACGATGTCCAGCGTCACCGTGTCTCCCACGTCCTGTGGCGGCAGTGCAACGCGATGCAGGCCGAAGCCCCGGTTGCGCAGCGCCTCCTCAAGCGCGGAAGTGGCCTTCTGCAAGGTGTCCATGCTGGCATCCGCACGCAGATAGGGCGCCAGGATTCGCGCCGTCTCGCCGTCACCCAACGGATTGTCGCCCGTGACCTTGAAGCCCTTGATGGCAAAGACCGGGGCTGGCGCGGGGGCCAGGGCAGCGTTCGGCTGCGCCTGGGCATATGCGAGTCCCCCCATGCACCACAGCGCTGCCGCCGCTACCACCCGTGTGCGACGGGCGCTGCCGCTTTTCTTCATTCTGTATTACCCCGTGAGGTCAGTCCACACTGACCAAATTGTCGCATCGCATCCCCACGTTTGTCACGCGGGGACGCCAGTTCACTTGCATACCGTCGACGGTTTGATACCCGAATCTGCGAGAACACTGACCAGCAGGGGGTTCTTGGTGGTCGGCAAAGGCAGCTTGTCAAACTCGATGAATTTGGGGATGGAGTTGGGCCGCGCCGTGTTGCCATCGTTGCCGGCAAAGCCCGCCTCGCCCTTGCCCAGATGCAGCACTTCGTTCTTGCTGGCGACTTCAATGTGCCCGTCACGCACGAACACGAACAGGCCTTCCTGCGAATCCGACACGTTGTCGCGGGAGAACAGCTTGGCCGGCACATTGACGGTATCGGGCCGCGGACCGTCGATCGGGGGCTGCGAGGCAATGGGCCGGATGCCCGTCGGCGAAATGAACAGGCCCTGGCCAGCCTGCAACAGTTGCAGCGCCGTCTGACCTTGTGGCGTCACCGCGACGGAGCCCAGCCAGGTGAACAGCGTCAGACCGGAATCGGCGCCACCGCCGGTCTCCCCGGCACAGGCGCCCGTGCAATTGATGTCGACACCGGTGCCCCGGATGCCAATGGTGGCCGTGGCCGTGCTGAAGCCGACGTTGCGGTTGTTCGCCTTGGCAATCAGGCCGGTGAGTGCCCGCACCGAGCCGCGCAGCAGCGACACCAGGAAACGGCCTTCACCTGCGTTCTTCTCGTCAAAAACAAAATTGTCGACGCGGAACCGTGTGCCGGAACCCAATGTCAGGCGGCTCTCGTCGCGAAAGGCGAGCACGGCACGCGTGCCGGCGCCGGTTTCCACCGTGTCACCCGGATAGATGCTGCCGCCATCCACCAGCCGGCGGCGCTGCCCGGCAGCGTCCAGCGCGTTAACCTCTCCCTGGGCCGAGACCACCTTGGCGCTGGCCAGCACTTCATTGGGACGGGAGTTTTCCGTGACCTTGGAAGACTCGGTGCCGCAGTCCCGCGTACAGACGCGTGCGTCGAAGTCGGTGCCACGGATGCCGATGGTGGCGGTGTTGGTCTGTACCCGGGCAGCGTTCGGCGAGCTCTTGGAAATCAGGCCGGTGACAGCGCGGAAACCACCCCGCACCAGCTGCATGAGCATGTTGTTGTCGTTTGCGTTTTCCTTGAACTGGTACTGCGACAACACCAGCTCGGAGTTGGGGCGCACGGTCATCCGGGTGCCGTCGGCCAGCTTGATGATGGCCGACGCACCATCGGCGGTGGTCAGGCGGTCGCCTTCCTTGAGTTCCAGCCCCTTGCCCAGGGTGCGAGGGGTCTGGCCCGGCGTCTGGGCGAACCCGACCCCACGGGCAAACTCAACCTCGCCGGCCAGCTGTGCCTGCGCGCCAACGGCAGCCAGCAGCAGGCCAACACCCAAAGCAACGGGCGCCAAACGACTGGCGTGGACATATCGGGCAAGCATCGCAACCTCCAGAACCTTTGCGGCCATCCGCCGTGGCGTGGCCCGGCGCGTCGAACAAACACCCAAACTGTAGGTGGTTTTTACCCATTGGGCTAGCTGCAAACTCTAACCCGAATCACCCCACCTGCTGCCCAAGCGTGAGAATTTCACGAACCGCAGCGATTTAAGCAGGCAGGGCTTCCAGGCGTGCCGCCATCGCCGTCTCCAGCGCGGCCCGTCTGGCGACAACCTCTGCCAGCAGCGCGGCGGGCGCTTCACGCCGGGCCGCCGCCCAAACCGGCGCCGGGAAATGGCTGTCCCAGTCAAAGCGCGCAATCACATGCCAGTGCAGGTGCGGCACCATGTTACCCAGGGCGGCCAGGTTGATCTTGGCGGGTTGCAGGTGTTCGCGCAGGGCCTGCTCGACGGCCACCACCGCGTCCAGGCAGCGCTGGCGGTCTGGCCCGGACAGGTCCGACAGCTCCGCCACATGGGCCGCCCACACCACCCGGTAAAACGCCGGAAACCCGGCCTCCTCGGCCCGGATGACGCGCAGCCACGGTGACTGCCAGACCAGCGCACCGCCCTCGGCGTCGCACAGCGGGCAGCCGGGCTGCTGCATCAGACCAGCACGCGTTCGATGCCGCCGTTGTTGGCAGCGGCCACATAGGCCGGCATCCAGTCCTTGCCCAGGATCTGGTTGGCCATCTCGACCACGATGTAGTCCGCCTCCAGCAGGCCGTTGTTGAGGTCGTTGCCGTAACGCGTCAGGCCTTGCAGGCAGCTCGGGCAGCTGGTCAGGATCTTCACATCGGCGTCCGCCGCCACCTGGCCGCTGCTGCGCAGCGCCGCCTCGCCCTTGCGCAGCTCCTCTTCCTTGCGGAAGCGCACCTGCGTGGCGATGTCGGGCCGGGTGACGCCCAGCGTTCCCGATTCGCCACAGCAGCGCTCGTTCTTGAGCACGTTGTCGCCCACCAGCGCCTTCACCGTCTTCATGGGCTCCTGCAGCTTCATGGGGCTGTGGCAGGGGTCGTGGTACAGGTAGGCCTTGCCGCCAGCGAGCGTGATGCCCTTTTCCAGCAGGTATTCGTGGATGTCGATGATGCGGCAGCCGGGGAAGATGTCCTCAAACTTGTAACCCTGCAGCTGGTCGTAGCAGGTGCCGCAGCTGACCACCACGGTCTTGATGTCCAGGTAGTTGAGCGTGTTGGCCACACGGTGGAAGAGCACCCGGTTGTCGGTGATGATCTTTTCAGCCTTGTCAAACTGCCCGCTGCCACGCTGTGGGTACCCGCAGCACAGGTAGCCCGGTGGCAGCACCGTCTGCACACCCGCATGCCAGAGCATGGCCTGCGTGGCCAGCCCCACCTGCGAGAACAGCCGCTCGGAGCCGCAGCCCGGGAAATAGAACACCGCCTCCGTCTCGGCCGTGGTGGCCTGCGGGTTGCGGATGATGGGCACGTAGTCCTTGTCCTCGATGTCCAGCAGGGCGCGCGCCGTCTTCTTGGGCAGGCCGCCGGGCAGCTGCTTGTTGATGAAGTGGATCACCTGCTCCTTGACCGGCGCCTTGCCCACGGTCGCCGCCGGCCGCGCCGTCTGGCGCCGGGCCGCCACGCGCAGCAGCTTGTTGGCCAGTCGTTGCACCTTGAAGCCCACGTCCACCATCGCACTGCGCATGAGCTTGATGGTCTCGGGGCTGGTGGCGTTGAGCATCAGCATGGCGGCCGCGTTGCCGGGGCGGAACGACTTCTTGCCCATCTTGCGCAACAGGTTGCGCATGTTCATGGACACGTCGCCAAAGTCGATCTTCACCGGGCAGGGGGACAAGCACTTGTGGCACACCGTGCAGTGGTCGGCAACGTCTTCAAATTCTTCCCAGTGCTTGATGCTCACGCCGCGGCGGGTCTGCTCCTCGTACAGGAAGGCCTCCACCAGCAGCGAGGTGGCCAGGATCTTGTTGCGCGGGCTGTACAGCAGGTTGGCACGCGGCACATGGGTGGCACACACCGGTTTGCACTTGCCGCAGCGCAGGCAGTCCTTCACGCTGTCGGCGATGGCCCCGATGTCGCTTTGCTGCATGATCAGCGACTCATGCCCCATGAGGCCGAAACTGGGAGTGTAGGCGTTGGTCAAATCAGCCTCCAGCCCGCTTCCAGACTGCGTGAGGTGCTCCTGATTTCGTAGCAACTTGCCCTTGTTGAAACGGCCTTCCGGGTCGACCCGGCGCTTGTAGTCGGTGAACGGCTGCAGCTCGGCGTCGGTCAGGAACTCCAGCTTAGTGATGCCGATGCCATGCTCGCCCGAGATCACGCCGTCCAGCGAGCGCGCCAGCACCATGATGCGCTTGACGGCCTCATGCGCTGTCTGCAGCATTTCATAGTCGTCGCTGTTGACCGGGATGTTGGTGTGCACGTTGCCGTCGCCCGCGTGCATGTGCAGCGCCACCCACACCCGGCCCTTGAGCACGCGCTTGTGGATGGCGGTGCATTCGTCCAGGATGGGCTGGAATGCGGAGCCCGCAAAGATGTTCTGCAGCGGTGCGCGGATCTGGGTCTTCCAGCTGGCGCGCAGGGTGTGGTCCTGCAGTTGGGGGAACAGCGCGTCGGCCTGCGCCAGCCAGCCCTGCCACAGGGTGCGCACCTCGCCAATCAGTGCCACGGCCTGGGCCACCCGGTCTTCCAGCAGCTCGGCAGACGGGATTTCGCTGGCGTCGTCGCCCTTGCCCAGGGGCAGGTTGCCACGGGTGAAAAAGCTCGTCAGCTCGTCGGCCAGGCGGATCTTGTTGCGCAGGCTCAGCTCAATGTTGATGCGCTCGATGCCGTCGGTGTACTCGGCCATGCGCGGCAGCGGAATGACCACGTCCTCGTTGATCTTGAAGGCGTTGGTGTGCTTGCTGATGGCCGCCGTGCGCTTGCGGTCCAGCCAGAACTTCTTACGCGCCTCGGGGCTGATGGCCACAAAGCCCTCGCCGCTGCGCGAATTGGCGATGCGCACCACCTCCGAGGTGGCCCGCGCCACGGCATCGGCGTCATCGCCGGCAATGTCCCCCACCAGCACCATCTTGGGGAAGCCGCCACGCTTGCTCTTGGTGGCATAGCCCACGGCCTTGAGGTAGCGGTCGTCCAGGTGCTCCAGCCCGGCCAGAACCACGCCCGAGCGCTTCTGCTCGGCGAACATGAAGTCCTTGATTTCCACAATGCTGGGCACGGCGTCGCGGGCGTTGCCAAAGAACTCCAGGCACACGGTGCGGGTGTGGGCGGGCATGCGGTGCACCACCCAGCGGCCGCTGGTGATCAGGCCGTCGCAGCCCTCTTTCTGGATGCCGGGCAGGCCGCTGAGGAACTTGTCGGTCACGTCCTTGCCCAAGCCCTCCTTGCGGAAGCTGCGGCCCGGGATGTCCAGCCGCTCGGTGCGGATCGGCGTCTTGCCATCGGCCTCGAAGTACTTGAGCTCGAAGCTCGCCAGTTCGGCGTCGTGGATCTTGCCGAGGTTGTGGTTCAGCCGGGTCACTTCGAGCCACTGCGCCTGCGGCGTCACCATGCGCCAGCCGGCCAGGTTATCCAGCGCCGTCCCCCACAGCACGGCCTTCTTGCCGCCTGCGTTCATCGCGATGTTGCCGCCGATGCAGGATGCTTCGGCCGAGGTCGGGTCCACGGCAAACACATAGCCGCTACGCTCCGCCGCGTCAGCCACCCGCTGAGTCACCACGCCCGCTTCGGTCCAGATGGTGGGCACCGGCTCGGCCACGCCCGGCAGCTGCAGCATCTGCACCTCGGTAATGGCCTCAAGCTTTTCGGTGTTGATGACCGCGCTCTTCCAGGTCAGGGGAATCGCACCGCCGGTGTAGCCGGTGCCGCCGCCGCGCGGAATGATGGTCAGACCCAGATCGATACAGCCCTTGACCAGCCCGGCCATCTCGGCCTCGGTGTCGGGCGTCAGCACCACAAACGGGTATTCCACGCGCCAGTCGGTCGCATCCGTCACGTGCGACACGCGGCTCAGGCCGTCGAACTTGATGTTGTCTTTTGCTGTGAGCTTGCCCAGCACGCGCTGGGCCTTGCGGCGCAGCTCGGCGGTTTCGGTAAAGGCGGCGTCAAAGTCACGGATGGCGCCATGCGCGGCCACCAGCAGCTCGCCCACCAATGCATCACGCTCGCGGTCGGCGGCCGGGTCGCGGCGCTTCTCCACCTCATGCAGCCGGTGCTGCAGTGCGTCCACCAGCTGGCGGCGGCGTTTGGGGTTGTCCAGCAGGTCGTCCTGCAGGTAGGGGTTGCGCTGCACCACCCAGATGTCCCCCAGCACTTCATAGAGCATCCGGGCCGAGCGGCCGGTGCGGCGCTCCTCGCGCAGCAGGTTGAGTACGTCCCATGCGCGGGCGCCCAGCAACCGGATCACGATCTCGCGGTCGGAGAACGAGGTGTAGTTGTAGGGGATCTCGCGCAGGCGCGGTGCGTCGTCGACCGCGGCCATGAGCTGGTGGAGCGTTGTAGGGGCGTTCATCGGGTCCTGGAAGTGCTCAGCCAGAACGTACCACCCGGCTGAAGCCGGATGTTACCGCAGTGCAACATGACTGGTCGCCAAAGGGACTTGGCTCATGGAAATCCCGCTTGTTGGGCCGTTGCAGGTACAGGTTAAATCGCCTGTCACAAATCCATCGTAATCTGCGACGTCCAAATCAAGGAGTACCCATGAAACTGCAACTCACCGCTGCCGCACTGGCCGCATTCATCGCTTTCCCCGCCCAGGCCCAGACTGAAATACAGTGGTGGCATTCCATGGGTGGCGCCCTCGGCGAATGGGTCAACGACCTCGCCAAGGACTTCAATGCTACCCAAAAGGACTACAAGATCGTGCCGACCTTCAAGGGCAGCTACGACGAGTCCATGACCGCCGCCATCGCCGCGTTCCGGGCCGGCAATGCGCCGCACATCCTGCAGGTGTTCGAGGTCGGCACCGCCACCATGATGGCCAGCAAGAACGCCATCGTCCCGGTGGGCGAGGTCATGAAGAAGGCCGGCGTGACCTTTGACGCCAACGCCTATGTGCCCGCCGTGGCCGGCTACTACACGGCCCCCAACGGCCAGATGCTGAGCTTCCCGTTCAACAGCTCGACGACGGTGTTCCACTACAACAAGGACGCCTTCAAGGCTGCCGGCCTGGACACCGAGAAGCCGCCCACCACCTGGCCCGAGGTGGCGCTGGCCGCCGCCAAGCTCAAGGCTTCCGGCCACAAGTGCCCGTTCACCACCAGCTGGGTGAGCTGGACGCAGCTGGAGAGCTTCTCGGCCTGGCACAACACCGAATTCGCCTCCAAGGGCAACGGCATGCGCGGCATTGACGCCCGCCTGACCTTCAACAGCCCGCTGCATGTGCGCCACATCGAGAACCTGGCCAACATGGCCAAGAGCGGCCTGTTCGTCTACAAGGGCCGTGGCAACGCCGCCGATGCGACCTTCGTTTCAGGTGAATGCGCCATGATCACCGGCTCGTCGGCGCTGTACGGCAACATCAAGCGCAACGGCAAGTTCGCCTCGGGCATCGGTGCCCTGCCCTACTACCCGGATGTGCCCGGCGCACCGCAGAACACCGTGATCGGTGGCGCCAGCCTGTGGGTCATGTCGGGCAAGAAGGACCCGGAATACAAGGGCGTGGCCCAGTTCTTCGCCCACCTGTCCAAGGCCGAGGAAGCCGCCAAGAGCCACCAGCGCACCGGCTACCTGCCGCTGACCAAGGCCTCCTACGAGCTGACCGAGAAGAGCAACTTCTACAAGCAGAACCCCGGCACGGACGTGTCCGTCACCCAGATGATCCGCAAGACGACTGACAAGTCGCGCGGCATCCGCCTGGGCAACTTCGTGCAGATCCGCACCATCAACGACGAGGAACTCGAACAGGTGTGGGCCGGCAAGAAGACCGCCAAGGAAGCACTTGACGCCGCCGTGAAGCGCGGCAACGAGCAGCTGGAGCGCTTCCAGAAGGCGAACAGCAAGTCCTGACGCACTGCCCTCCCCTGGCGGCTTGCACCGGTCAAACGGCGGCAAGCCGCCGTTTGCTTTAATAGGCCCCGATGGAAAAACGAGTCCTCTTCAAATCAGCCTGGCTGCCCTGGGCGCTGATTGCACCCCAGATGATCATCATCCTGGTGTTCTTCTTCTGGCCTGCCGGGCAGGCGCTGTACCAGAGCGTGCTGCAGCAGGACGCCTTCGGTACCACGGCCGCCGAGTTCGTCGGCCTGGACAACTTCCGCCAGTTGTTCGCAGACGAAACCTACCTTGCGTCGTTCAAGACCACGGCCGTGTTCTCGCTGCTGGTGGCGTCACTGGGCCTGGTGATCGCCCTGCTGCTGGCCGTGATGGCCAACCGCGTGATCCGCGGCGCTGCGGTTTACAAGACACTGCTGATCTGGCCGTACGCGGTGGCGCCGGTGGTGGCGGGCGTGCTGTGGCTCATGATGTTCGCCTCGCCCTACGGCGTCGTGGCATTTGCGCTGCAGAAGATGGGCTTGCCCTGGGACCACCTGCTCAATGCCAACCATGCCATGGCGCTGATCGTGATGGCCGCCGTGTGGAAGCAGATCTCGTACAACTTCCTGTTCTTCCTGGCGGGCCTGCAGTCGATACCGCATTCGCTGATTGAAGCAGCCACGATTGATGGCGCCACGCCGTGGAAGCGCTTCTGGAGCATCGTGTTCCCGCTGCTGTCGCCCACCACCTTTTTCCTGCTGGTGATCAACGTGGTTTACGCCTTCTTTGACACCTTCGCCATTGTGGATGCTGCCACCCATGGGGGCCCCGGCAAGGACACCGCGATCCTCGTCTACAAGGTGTACTACGACGGCTTCAAGGCGCAGGACATGGGCGGCTCGGCTGCCCAGTCGGTGGTCCTGATGGTCATCGTGATCGCCCTGACCATCGCGCAGTTCAAGTTTGTCGAGAAAAAGGTCAACTACTAGACCCGCCGCCATGATCCAGCGCAATCCCATCCTCGACTTCTTCTCGCACCTGATCCTGCTAGCCGGGGTCATGATCGTGGTCTTCCCGGTGTTCATCACGTTCATTGGCTCCACCCAGACGGCCGAGCAGATCGCCACCAGCAACCCGATCTCGCTGTGGCCGGGCGGCAACTTCCTGGAAAGCTACCGGCTCGCGCTGTTTGGCGGCAAGACCAGTGGCGGCTCCACCATCGCGCCGGTGGCGCCCATGCTGTGGGTCAGCCTGGTCAGCGCGGTGACCATTGCCGTGGGCAAGATCGTCATTTCGCTGCTGTCGGCGTTCGCCATCGTGTATTTCCGCTTCCCGCTGAAGAACCTGGTGTTCTGGATGATCTTCGTCACCCTGATGCTGCCGGTGGAAGTGCGCATCGGCCCGACTTACGCCGTGGTGTCGAACCTGAACATGCTCAACACCTATGCCGGCCTGACGGTGCCGCTGATTGCGTCGGCCACCGCCACCTTCCTGTTCCGCCAGTTCTTCCTGACCGTACCGGACGAGCTGGTGGAAGCTGCGCGCATGGACGGCGCCGGCCCCATGCGCTTCTTCAAGGACGTGCTGCTGCCGCTGTCGCGCACCAGCATTGCGGCCCTGTTTGTGATCCAGTTCATCTATGGCTGGAACCAGTACCTCTGGCCGCTGCTGGTCACCACCAACGAGGACATGTACCCGGTGGTGCTGGGCATCAAGCGCGCAATATTCGGCGAGGTCTATGTCGAATGGAACGTGGTGATGGCCACCGCCATCCTGGCCATGCTGCCACCGGCGCTGGTGGTCATGCTGATGCAGAAGTGGTTCGTCAAGGGTCTGGTTGATACGGAAAAATAATGGCTTCCATCACACTCAACAACGTCATCAAGAAGTACGGCAAGGGCAAGCAGGAACTGCAGGTCATCCATGGCGTGAACGCCGACATTGCCGACCGCGAATTCATCGTCATCGTCGGCCCGTCGGGTTGCGGCAAGTCCACGCTGCTGCGCATGGTGGCCGGGCTGGAGGAGATTTCCGGCGGCGAAATCTCCATTGGCGGGCGGGTCGTGAATGACCTGGAGCCCGCCGAGCGCGACATTGCCATGGTGTTCCAGAACTACGCGCTGTACCCGCACATGAGCGTGTTCGACAACATGGCCTACGGCCTGAAGATCAAGAAGGTCCCCATCGACGACATCAAGACCCGGGTGGACAAGGCCGCCAAAATTCTGGAGCTGGGCCATCTGCTGGACCGCAAGCCGCGCCAGCTCTCGGGCGGGCAGCGCCAGCGCGTGGCCATGGGCCGGGCCATCGTGCGCCAGCCGCAGGTGTTCCTGTTTGACGAGCCCCTGAGCAACCTGGACGCCAAGCTGCGCGCCCAGACCCGGCTCGAGATTCAAAAACTGCACCGCGAGCTGGGCATCACCAGCCTGTTCGTGACGCACGACCAGGTGGAAGCCATGACGCTGGCCCAGCGCATGATGGTGATGAACGCCGGGGTGATGGAGCAGTTTGGCACGCCCGAAGAGGTGTACCACCGGCCGGCCTCCACCTTCGTGGCCAGCTTCATCGGCTCGCCGCCGATGAACCTGCTGAAGAATGCGCCGGGCGCCCGCACCGGCACCATCATGGGTGTGCGACCCGAGCACCTGGACATCGGCAGCAGCGGCTGGGAACTGCGCGTGGAAACCACCGAGCTGCTGGGCGCTGAACGCCTGATCTACGCCCGACTCGGCGACGAACAGGTCATTGTGCGCAGCGAGGAAGGCCAACCCGTTCCCGCGCCCGACAGCACCATCCACGTGGCGCCACGCGAAGACCGGGTGCACTGGTTCGACGCCGCGTCCGGCAAGCGCCTTTGAGCCGGGCCCCTGGCATGGCCCCCTGGCCCTACCCCCGCTGGATTGCCCATCGCGGCGCTGGCAAGCTCGCCCCCGAAAACACGCTGGCGGCCTTCCGGCTTGGCGCGGCGCATGGTTACCGCATGTTCGAGTGCGACGCCAAGCTGTCGGCCGACGGCGTGGTGTTCCTGATGCACGACGCCACGCTCGAGCGCACCACCAGCGGAAAGGGCATGGGCGGCGACCAGCCCTGGGCAGCGCTGTCGCAGCTGGACGCCGGCAGCTGGCATTCACGCGGCTACGCGGGCGAGCCCCTGCCCACGCTGGACAACGTGGCCCGGTACTGCCTGGCCAACGGCTACCTGCTGAACATTGAAATCAAGCCCACGCCGGGCGTCGAAGAAAAAACCGGCGAGGTGGTGGCGCGCGAGGCGGCCCGCCTCTGGGCTGGCGCGGCGGTGCCGCCGCTGCTCACGTCCTTCCGGCCCGAGGCGCTGCAGGGCGCCAAAGCCAGCGCACCGGCACTGCCGCGCGGCCTGCTGCTGGACACCCTGTGGACTGGCTGGCTGGAAACCGCGCTGGCGCTGGACTGCGTGGCCATCGTCTGCAACCACGCGCTGTGGGACCGCGCGAGCGTGACGCAGGCCCAGAGCGCCGGCTTCCGCACCCTGAGCTACACCGTCAACGACGAGTGGGCCGCGCAGCGCCTGATCGCATTGGGCACCGACGGCATCATCACCGACCGGGTCGAGCTTTTCAGCCCCGCCTCATAGGAAAATCAGGCTCTGGCCTGCACCGAGCCTGCGTGAGTCGCTATCAAATTGATAGCGACTGGGCAGCGCTTACTTCAGGTCTCCCGCCAGCGATGCCAGCGTTTCCGGCGCAATTGTCAGGTGCGCCGGGTAGTGGGTGTGGTCGCAGCCCAGCTTGACGCTGCCCCCCGCTTTCACGGCCGCGCACATGGCGGGCGTGAGCTCAAAGCGCACGAAGTGCACGGCCGAGGTCTTCTCGTCGTTCTCGCGGTCCAGGTCTTCGTCGGCGATGGCGTACACGCGGGGGTGCCCCTCCACCTCCACGAACATGCGGTCTTCCACGCCGATCAGCCGGGCCAGCTCGCGCTTGCGCTCGTTGATGTCGGGGTACTCGATCATCATCGTGGCCTTCCAGTTGCTGCCGTCCGGAACCAGCGGCGCGTAGGCCTCGATTTCCTGCTCGATGCCTTCCTCTTCAAAGATCTTCTCGATGCGCAGCATCTCCTGGATTTGGTAACGGATGCTGGTCTCGCTTTCAAACTGCAGCGTGATGTGCTCGCCCAGCGCCACCGAGCGCAGCTTGCGGTGGGCAATGATGTCGGCCTTGTGCTGCTTGCGGTATTTGCTGTAGGCCTCCAGCGTCATGAGGCTGTCGCGGGTGATTTTTCCGGTGAGTTGCATGGTGGAAAGCTCCGGGGTTACTTCAAGCCGTAGGCCATGCGCACCAGCGTCAGCGGGTGCTCCAGCTTCGGCGCGCCCAGCTGGTTGACTTCAAAACCCTGGGCGATGTGGTGGCCGCCCAGCGGGCAGTCGGAACTGATGTAGTCGGGCAGGCCGCTGGCCGCGGCCACGCTGCCGTCCTCGGCCTTGCCCGAACCCGGGTGGTCGGCCATCTTCTTGAACAGCGGCTTGCCGATCTTAAGCGCTTGCTGGTGGTAGGCCTTCTTCACGCCAAAGGTGCCGGCATGGCCCGAGCAGCGCTCGTTGGTCTGCACCCAGGTCTGCGGCACCATCTTGAGCATTTCCTCGGTCTTCTTGCCAATGTTCTGCACCCGGCCGTGGCACGGAATCTGGTAGCTGATCTTGCCCAGCGGCTGAGGGAATGCGGTCTTCAGCAGGCCGTCGCGCTTGCGCTGCATGAGGTACTCAAACGGGTCCCACATGGCTTCCTTGACGGCCTGCACGTCGGCGTCGTCGGGGTACATCAGCGGCAGCTCCTGCTTGAACATCAGCGTGCAGCTGGGCACGGCGCTCAGGATCGCAAAGCCGTCTTTGGCGTACTTCGCCAGCACCGGGATGTTGGCTTCCTTGCTCGCATTCACCGAGTCCAGGTCACCCAGCTCCAGCTTGGGCATGCCGCAGCATTTTTCCTTTTCCACCAGCACATACGGCACCTCGTTGTGTGCCAGCACCTTCAGCAGATCGTGGCCAATGCCGGGCTCGTTGTAGTTGATGTAGCAGGTGGAATAGATGGCGACCTTGCCGGGCGTCTTGGCCCCGTCTTTCACCGGGAACGCTGGTGATTCCGCGGCGCCGGAGCGGAATTTCCTGGTGGCCAGCTCGGGCAGCCAGGCGTCCTTGTCGACGCCCAGCATGTTTTCCATGACGCCGCGCGCGAACTTCGTCTTGTTTACCGCGTTGACCGCCTGCACCACGATCGGGATGCCGGCAAACTGGCCATGGGTGTCGGTGGAGGCCAGGAACTTCTCACCACCGGTCACGTCGCCCTTTTTGAACTTGATAGCCTTGGCCCGCAGCATGGTGTGCGGGAAGTCCAGGTTCCACTCGTGCGGCGGCACATAGGGGCATTTGGTCAGGTAGCACAGGTCGCACAGGTAGCACTGGTCGACCACCTTCCAGTAATCCTTCTTGTCCACGCCGTCCAGTTCGCCCGTCTTGCCTTCGTCCACCAGGTCGAACAGGGTAGGGAAGGATCCGCACAGGCTCACGCAGCGGCGGCAGCCGTGGCAGATGTCAAAGATGCGCTCCATCTCGTGGAACGCGGCGTCCTCGTTCCAGAACTCGGCGTTTTTCCAGTCCAGCGGGTGACGGGTGGGGGCTTCCAGGCTGCCTTCTCGTGCCATGGCTGTATGACTCTCCATTCGGGGGCCACCGCGGGACCGGCTCAGCCAGACCGCGGGTGGCGCCCCCTTGAGGGGGAGGCGCGAAGCGCCTCGGGGGATGGACGCTTGTTCAGTCCACCAGCTCGGCCAGCGCCTTGGCGTAGCGGTTGGCGTGCGAGCGCTCGGCCTTGGCCAGCGTCTCGAACCAGTCGGCCACTTCGTCAAAGCCTTCCTCGCGGGCGGTCTTGGCCATGCCGGGGTACATGTCGGTGTACTCGTGGGTTTCGCCGGCCACGGCCGCCTTCAGGTTGTCGCGGGTGGGGCCGATGGGCAGGCCGGTGGCGGGGTCGCCGCACTGCTCAAGCCACTCGAGGTGGCCGTGGGCGTGGCCGGTTTCGCCTTCGGCGGTGGAGCGGAACAGCGCTGCCACGTCGTTCTGGCCTTCGACGTCGGCCTTGTTTGCGAAATACAGGTAGCGGCGGTTGGCCTGGCTCTCACCAGCAAACGCGGCCTTCAGGTTCTCTTCCGTCTTGGAGCCTTTGAGTGCTGCCATGGAAATCTCCTTCGTGGGTTGAACAAATGTCGCTGCGCTTTGAACAGGTCTGCCCAAAGACCGGCAAAGCGTAGCCCGGTTTGGGGGCGCACGTCTAATTGGCAGCGTCAATCTGAAAAATTGCTTTTCGCTATGGCGGCGATAGTATTGATAATGGTTCTCAATTCACAAGGTTTCACCGGTTTGCGTGCCGGTCGAGTTACGTTATAGTAAATGCGTTACGCAATAGTAAATTGCAGTTCCGCCCTTTTCGCCCAGGAGACACCATGGCCGCCGTCCTCAAAGATGCCGCTTCGCTGCCCGCGCCCGCGCCCATCCACCAGCTGCACCACTACGCCTACCGCGCCAGGGACGCCGAGGAAACCCGGCACTTCTACGAAGACATCCTGGGCCTGCCGCTGTACCACATCATCCAGAGCGATGTGGTGCCGAGCACGGGCGAGTACTGCCCGTATACGCACTTTTTCTTCCGCCTGCAGGACGGCTCGTTCATCGCGTTTTTTGACCTGGGCAACGACGAGGCGGCCCTGCCCTCGCCCAACACGCCGCTGTGGGTCAACCACATTTCGTTCCGTGTCGACTCCATCCAGGCGCTGAAGGACATGAAGGCCCGCCTGGAAGCGCATGGCGTGGAGGTGCTGGGCATCACCGACCACCACATCTTTGACAGCATTTACTTCTTTGACCCGAACGGCGTGCGGCTGGAGCTGACGGCCCAGCGCGCCGACGAATTCCAGATGCTGCAGGAGAGCAAGACCGCCCACGCCCGCCTGAACGAATGGACGGCGCGCAAGGAGCAGTGGCGCCGCGACCGCGCCGCTGGCAAGGTGGCCGCGCCCCTCAAACCGCAGCAAAACGACCGGCCCGAATACGTGGCCAAGACCTGACTGGGGAGCCCCCTTGGCCCGCTACGAACAGACAGCCTTCAGCAACGGCTACGAATTCACCCAGGGCTCGGGCTACGTGCTGCCCGAATACCCGTTTGTGCCGCCGCCGGAAATCGGCACCGGCCGGCCTGGTGAACATGCGGTGGTCATCGTCGGTGGCGGCATCACCGGCCTCACGCTGGGCTGCGCGCTGGCGCGGCTGGGCGTGGCCGCCGTGCTGCTGGACGAAGACAACACCGTGGGCGTCAAGGGCGCCTCGTCGCGCGGTATCTGCTACACGCAGAAGTCGCTGGAGATCTTTCACCGGCTGGGGGTGTACGAGCCCATCGCCGCCAAAGGCATCCAGTGGAGCGTGGGGCGCACCTTTGCCGGCAACGACGAGGTCTATTCCTTCGACCTGCGCCAGCAAAGCGCCTACAACCTGTCCAGCCAGCCGCCCTTCATCAACATCCAGCAGTTCTACATCGAGGCCTTCCTGGTGGACCGCATCCAGGCGCTCGGCCATGTGGATCTGCGCTGGAGCAACCGCGTCACGGCTTTCGAGCAGGACAGCCAGTCCGCGCTGCTGTCGGTCACCACCCCGGCGGGGGACTACCAGATCCGCGCCGCGCACGTGATTGATGCCACCGGCTCGCGCAGCCCCTTCCGCACCTGGTGCAAGGCCTCCGTCACTGCCAAGAAGGGCGACGACCGCTGGTGCATTGCCGATGTGCGCTTCACCAAGCACCCGCCGGTGGAGCGCCACACCTGGGTCGAAGCGCCGTTCAACGAAGGCCGGGCCGTGTGGCAGCACCTGATGGGCGACGACGTCTGGCGCATCGACTACCAGATGGCCCCCGACGCCGACCCGGCCTATGTGAGCCGCGAAGACGTGGTGCGCGAGCGCCTGGCCCGCCAGTTCGGCCCCGACACGGAAGTCGAGATCGTCTGGGTCGGGCCCTATGCCTACCGAAGCGAATGCATCGACCAGATGCGCCATGGTCGCGTGTTCTTCATGGGCGACTCGGCCAAGGTCGTCAGCCCGTTTGGTGCGCGTGGCGGCAACACCGGCATTGCCGACGCCGACAACCTGGCCTGGAAGCTGGCCGCCGTGCTGCAAGGCCGCGCCGCGCCAGCGCTGCTGGACACCTACCACCAGGAGCGGCACGAGGCCGCGCGCCAGAACGTGCTGGTCACCAACCGCACAGCGCGCTTTCTGCGGCCGGCGGATGGCGTGGAGCGCCTGTTCCGCACCGCCGCCATCAGCCTGGCCAGGCAGCATGTGTTTGCGCGCCAGTTCGTCAACACCGGGCGCATGGCGGTGGCCAACAGCTACACCCAGTCCAGCGCGTGCGACAGCACGGGCGGGCTGTCGGTGCAGAACGTCGGCTTCCGCTGGGCCGACGGCAGCCCCGGCCTCGTCAACGAGCTGCTGCAGTGGGCCGACGGCCGGCTGCTGGTGCTGGTGTTCGGCAGCTTCAGCGCTGCCAGCCTGCAGCGCCTGCGCGCCCTGTGCGCCCACGCGCCGGTGCGGGCGGTGCAGGTGCTGGGCGCTGACGGCCCCGCCGGTGCGCTGGAACATGTGCGCGACCCGCAGGGCCACCTGCAGGGCGCCTGCCATGTGTTTGGCCACGCCTGGGCCCTGGTGCGCCCCGACGCCTATGTGGCCGCCACCGGCGAAAGCATCGACGCATCGCTCGTGCACGCCGTGGCCCGGGCACTGGGCACCGTGGAGGAAACCGCATGAAGACCACCCTGAACCTGCAGGACGCCGACGGCTTCTACGAACAGCTGCTGGACGCCCATACCGGCCTGAGCCGCGAACAGTCGGAGCTGCTCAACGCGCGGCTGATCCTGCTGCTGGCCAACCAGGTGGGCGACGCCCAGGTGTTGAAAGACTGCATCGCCGCTGCGAAAGACACCCCCCGGTAAAATTCGGGGATGACCGACACCCTGCAGCAACCCGGCCTGAACAGCCTTTCCAAGTCTTTTGAACCCGCCGCGATAGAAGCCCACTGGGGCCCCGAATGGGAAAAGCGCGGCTACGCCGCCGCCGGCTACCGCGGCACCCAGGCCGCCAGGGCGGGCGAGCCGTCGTTTGCCATCCAGCTGCCGCCGCCCAACGTCACGGGCACGCTGCACATGGGCCACGCCTTCAACCAGACCATCATGGACAGCCTGACGCGGTACCACCGCATGCGGGGCTTCAACACTGTCTGGGTGCCCGGCACCGACCACGCCGGCATTGCCACGCAGATCGTGGTGGAGCGGCAGTTGCAGGACCAGAAGGTCAGCCGCCACGACCTGGGCCGCAAGAACTTTGTGGCGCGGGTGTGGGAGTGGAAGGAACAAAGCGGCAACACCATCACCACCCAGATGCGCCGCATGGGCGACAGCGTGGACTGGGGCCGCGAATACTTCACCATGGACGAAGGCCTGTCGAAGGTCGTCACCGAAACCTTCGTGCGGCTGTACGAACAGGGCCTGATCTACCGCGGCAAGCGCCTGGTCAACTGGGACCCGGTGCTCAAGACGGCCGTGAGCGACCTGGAAGTCGAAAGCGAGGAGGAAGACGGCTTCCTCTGGCACATCGCCTACCCGCTCGCGGATGGCTCAGGCTCGTTGACCGTCGCCACCACGCGCCCGGAGACCATGCTGGGCGACGTGGCGGTGATGGTCCACCCGGAAGACGAGCGCTACCGGCATCTGATCGGCCGGCAGGTGCTGCTTCCCCTGTGTGACCGTCATATCCCGGTGATCGCCGACGAGTATGTGGACCGCGCCTTCGGCACCGGCGTGGTGAAGGTCACGCCCGCCCACGACAACAACGACTACGCCGTCGGTCAGCGCCATGGGTTGCCGATGATCGGCGTGCTGACGCTGGACGCCACCATCAACGAGAACGCGCCTGACAAGTACCGCGGCATGGACCGTTTCGTCGCACGCAAGGCCGTGGTCAAGGACCTGGAAGCGCTGGGCCTGCTGGTGGAAACCAAAAAGCACAAGCTCATGGTGCCGCGCTGCGCGCGTACCGGCCAGGTGGTGGAGCCCATGCTCACCGACCAGTGGTACGTTTCCATGACACAACCGGGCCCAACCGGCGTCAGCATTGCGCAGGGCGCTATCAAAGTTGTAGCAGACGGCGAGGTGTCCTTTGTGCCCGAGAACTGGGTCAACACCTACAACCAGTGGATGAACAACATCCAGGACTGGTGCATCAGCCGCCAGCTCTGGTGGGGCCACCAGATTCCGGCCTGGTACGACGAAGATGGCAAGGTGTACGTGGCGCGCACCGAGGCCGAGGCGCAGGCGCAGGCCCCCGGCAAGACGCTGACGCGCGACCCCGACGTGCTCGACACCTGGTACTCGTCGGCGCTGGTGCCGTTTTCCACCCTGGGCTGGCCCGAGGTGAACGACAGCCCCGTCAGCGACTACAACCTGTACCTGCCCAGCACCGTGCTGGTGACAGGCTACGACATCATCTTCTTCTGGGTCGCCCGGATGATCATGATGACCAAACACTTCACCGGCCGCGTGCCGTTCCGGCATGTGTACATCCACGGCCTGGTGCGCGACTCGCATGGCAAGAAGATGAGCAAGAGCGAAGGCAACGTGCTCGACCCGGTGGACCTGATCGACGGCATTTCGCTGGCGCCGCTGCTCGACAAGCGCACCACCGGCCTGCGCAAGCCCGAGACCGCGCCCCAGGTGCGCAAGAACACCGAGAAAGAGTTTCCCGACGGCATTCCGGCCTATGGCGCCGACGCGCTGCGCTTCACCTTTGCCGCGCTGGCCAGCCTGGGCCGCAACATCAACTTCGACCCCAAGCGCTGCGAGGGCTACCGCAACTTCTGCAACAAGCTCTGGAACGCCACCCGCTTCGTGCTGATGAACTGCGAAGGCCACGACTGCGGCCTGAAGGACCACACCAAGGAAGAGTGCCAGCCCGGCGGGCCGTTCCACGGCTACATGCAGTTCAGCCAGGCCGACCGCTGGATTTCGTCCATCCTGCAAAAGACCGAGGCCGAAGTGGCCAAAGGCTTTGCCGAGTACCGGCTGGACAACGTGGCCAACGCCATCTACGACTTTGTCTGGAACGAGTTCTGCGACTGGTACCTGGAGATCGCCAAGGTGCAGATCCAGACCGGCAGCGAAGGCCAGCAGCGTGCCACCCGCCGCACCCTCATCCGCACGCTGGAGGCCATCCTGCGGCTGGCGCATCCGGTGATCCCCTTCATCACCGAAGAACTCTGGCAAAAGGTGTCGGTGGTGGCGGGCCTGCCCGGCGAATCGGTGAGCATTGCGCGCTACCCCGAAGCGCAGCCGCAGAAGATTGACGAGGCTTCCATCGCCCATGTGGTCAAGCTCAAGTCCCTGGTGGACGCCTGCCGCAACCTGCGCGGGGAGATGAACGTGTCGCCCGCCACCCGTCTGCCGCTGTACGTGCTGGGCGACACCGCCTTCATGCGAGAGGCCGCGCCTGTTCTGCAGGCCCTGGCCAAGCTGAACGAAGTGCGGGTGTTCGACGACGAAGCCGCCTGGGCCGCCGCCGCACAGGCCGCGCCGGTGGCGGTGGTCGGCGAGGCCCGGCTGTGCCTGCACATGGAGGTGGACGTCGCCGCTGAAAAGGCCCGCCTGGGCAAGGAAGCTGCGCGGCTGGAAGGCGAGATTGCCAAGGCCACCGCCAAGCTGGGCAACGAGGCCTTTGTGGCCAAGGCCCCGCCGGCCGTGATTGACCAGGAAAAGAAGCGTGTGGCCGACTTCACAGCCACGCTGGTCAAGGTACGCGACCAGCTGCAGCGCCTGGGCTGACCCCCGGCAGTTCCTAGCGGATGATGAACTGCGGCTCGGCCGGCTGGCTGGCCGGGCCGCCGGCGGCTTCGAGTTCCATCGGTACGCTGGTCAGGGAATCGAGCCCGCTGGTGCGGGCCGTGGCCGTCAGGGTTTCGTGGATACGGTGCGCGATGTACCAGCTCGCGCGCAGGCGCGACTCCCGCGTGTGCGAGCCGATGCGTGGCGTCAGGAACAGGTTGTCGCGTTCGTGCAGCGGCGAGCCGCGCGAGGCAAAGCCGGCCTCGGCGCCGTCCAGCATGCAGGCCTCGATGCGGCCGTCGGCCAGGGCGGCCGCGAGCGCATCGGCGTCAAACAGCAGTGACCGGCTGGTACCCACCCAGAGCTGGCCCGGCTTGCAGTGGGCCAGCACCTTGTGGTTGATGAACCCCTGGTAACGCGACGCGTACATCACCTGGACGGACACCCCGTCGGACTGCGCCATCAGCTCCGACAGGCTCACCGGTTTGACCTGCAGCCGCTGCCAGATCGGCGCCGTGTGGTGGACCGCCGGGTCGTAGCCAATCAGCTTGGCGCCCAGCGCGTGCAACATCATGGCCAGCGCATGGGCCGTGGGCGCCAGGCCAAAGATGCCCACCACGCTGCCGTTGAGTTCGCGTCCCATGCGGATGTCGGCATGGCGGTCGCCGATCAGGGCCGAGCCAATGCTGCGCCGGTACAGCAGCAACAGGCTGGCCAGCAGGTATTCGGCGTTGGAGCGCACGTTCGCGGTGGTGGCCTGGATGACCCGCACGTTGCGTTCACGGCAGGCTTCCAGGTCGGTGTTGTCGGTGCCCACATGCATGCGGGCCACGGCGCGCAGGCGCGGCGCAAAGTCCAGAAACTCCCGGGTCACCACTACCTTGCGCGGCAGCACCACGGCTTCTGCCTTGTAGACCATCTTGCGCAGCGCCGAGACGTCGCTTGCCAGTTCGGGCCGGTATTCGACGCCATGGCGCGACTCCAGCCACGCCAGCGCCTCCGGTACCAGCCTTTCAAGAAGTAAGATGTCCACTCAATGATCCCTAGCGTCTTGTTCTTTCAGAAGCAGAAGTGTTTGCTTACTGTTTGTGTCATTGCGGCCACACTTTAGCCCCGAAACATGACTCCGTCGATGAAAAAAATCACAGAAATTAACAAGGCGGTCTTCCCGGTCGCCGGCCTCGGAACGCGGTTTTTGCCCGCCACCAAGGCCCAGCCCAAAGAGATGCTGCCCGTCGTGGACCGGCCGCTGATCCAGTACGCCGTGGAAGAGGCCTACGCCGCAGGCATTCGCCACATGATTTTTGTAACGGGCCGCAATAAGCGTGCCATTGAGGACCATTTCGACACCGCGTACGAACTCGAGACCGAGCTGGAGGCCAGCCACAAGCACGAGTTGCTGGCGCTGGTGCGCTCGCTGTCGCCCGAGGACATGGTCTGTTCCTATGTGCGGCAGCCCCGTTCGCTGGGGCTGGGCCATGCCGTGCTGTGTGCCGAGCCCCTGGTCGGCCAGGAGCCGTTTGCCGTGCTGCTGGCCGACGACCTGATGACCGGGCGCGGCAACGGCCCCGGCGTGTTGACACAAATGGTCACTGCCTTCGCGCGTTTGCAGACATCTTTGTTAGCCGTACAGGAAGTACCGGCCGACCATGTGCGCCGCTACGGCATCGTGGCCGGGGACGAGGTGGACGGCCAGCTCATCAAGGTGCGGCAGATGGTGGAGAAGCCCGAGCCCGCAGCGGCGCCCTCCCGCATGGGGGTGTCAGGCCGCTACATCCTGACGCCCGGCGTGTTTGACATGATCCGCGGCCAGGCGCGTGGTGCGGGGGGCGAAATCCAGCTCACCGACGGCATTGCCGGACTCATGGCCACCGAAGGCGTGTACGCCATGCGCTACGAAGGCAAGCGCTACGATTGCGGCAGCAAGGAAGGGTTTCTGGAAGCGACGGTGGAGTTTGCGCTCAGGCACCCCGAGGTCGGGGCCCGCTTTGGCGCTTACCTCAAGCGCCTGGTCAGCGACGGCGCAGCACGTGGATGAAATCCGCTCCGGTGGTTTGCTGTTCCACCAGCTCGTTGCCCGTCTGCTTGGCAAACGCCTGAAAGTCGCGCACCGACCCCGCGTCGGTCGCCACCACGCGCAGCAGCTGGCCCGTCTGCATGTCGGTCAGGGCCTTCTTGGCCTTCAGGATGGGCAGCGGGCAGTTCAGCCCGCGGGTGTCGAGTTCTTTGTCGATGTTCATCGGTCAATCCTTGCTGGGCCGCAATTTTAAGGCTCAGCCCCGTTTCGGGAATTCCACGAACTGCGGTGCGTGGCCGCGGCTGCGCAGCCAGTCGGCCAGCGCGTAGCCGGTGCCGGCGGGCCAGCACTTCACATCGGCGTGGTTGTAGAGCTTGTACTCCGCCAGCTCGGGCGACAGGCTCACCTCGCCATCGGCCACCGCGTGGTAGGCAATGATCACCTGGTTCATGCGCTGGAAGTCGTACACACCAATCAGGTTGAGCGCGCTGGCGTCCAGGTTGGTTTCTTCCTTGATCTCGCGTGCGATGCCCTCTTGCGGTGTCTCGCCCGCTTCCATGAAGCCGGTGATCAGCGCAAACATGCGGCCTGGCCAGGCCGCGTTGCGCGCCAGCAGGATCTGCCCGCGGTATTCGATCACCGCGGCCAACACCGGTGTCGGGTTGTTCCAGTGGGTCCAGCCACAGGCCGGGCAGCGCAGGCGCTGCTTCTCGCCGCCGTCTTCCAGCTGGGCCAGCAGCTGCAGCGGCGTGGCGCAGCTGGGGCAGAACCTGAAGGCGGCGGTCATGCGGGGAACACGCCGGTCGACAGGTAGCGGTCGCCGCGATCACACACGATGAAGACGATGGTGGCGTTCTCCACCTGTTTTGCCACCTCTTGCGCGACCCAGCAGGCCCCGGCGGCCGAGATGCCCGCAAAAATGCCTTCCTCGCGCGCGAGGCGCCGGCACATCTCCTCCGCGTCGTCCTGGCTCACATAGACCAGCTCGTCCACATGCTTCGGGTCGTAGATCTTCGGCAGGTACTCCTGCGGCCACTTGCGGATGCCCGGGATGCGCGAGCCTTCGCTGGGCTGCGCGCCGATGATGCGGATGGCGGGGTTCTTTTCCTTCAGGAAACGCGACACACCGGTGATGGTGCCGGTGGTGCCCATGGCGCTGACGAAATGGGTGATCCTGCCGCCGGTCTGCTCCCAGATCTCGGGGCCCGTGGTTTCATAGTGAATGCGCGGGTTGTCGGCATTGGCAAACTGGTCCAGCACGCGGCCCTTGCCCTCGCGCTGCATGTTCTCGGCCAGATCGCGCGCGTATTCCATGCCGCCGCTCTTGGGCGTGAGCATCAGCTCGGCGCCAAAGGCCTTCATGGTCTGGGCCCGCTCGATCGACAGGTCCTCCGGCATGATCAACACCATGCGGTAGCCCTTGATGGCTGCCGCCATGGCCAGCGCAATGCCGGTGTTGCCCGAGGTCGCCTCGATCAAGGTGTCACCGGGCTTGATGTCGCCGCGCTCTTCGGCACGCTGGATCATCGACAGCGCGGGCCGGTCTTTCACCGAGCCGGCCGGGTTGTTGCCTTCCAGCTTGCCCAGCACCACATTGCCGCGCTTCGCGTTGTCGGCAGCGCCAATGCGCTGCAGTGCCGCCACCGGCGTTTTGCCAATGGCATCCTCAATCGTCGGATAGTTCATGGACACCACTGTGCCATAATTTCCGGCTTGCTTCTTTGCGCTGCCCGGGTGGTGAAATTGGTAGACGCAGGGGACTCAAAATCCCCCGCCGCAAGGCGTGCCGGTTCGATTCCGGCCCCGGGCACCAGCACTTGAAGCGCCGCACTCCCCTGCCCCACGCGTCCGGCCGTCAGCCCTTGCTGCGCTGCCAGCGCCAGGTGCTGTCACACATTTCCTGCAACCCCCGCGTGGCCTTCCAGCCCAGCCGCTGCGCGGCCTTGGCCGGGTTGGCGTAGCAGCTGGCCACGTCGCCCGCGCGGCGGGGCTTGATATCGTACGGCACCGGCCGCCCGCTGGCGGCCTCGAACGCCCGCACCATCTCCAGCACGCTGTAGCCCTGGCCTGTGCCCAGGTTGAAGGCGTTCCAGCCGGTGGTGGTGGGCAGGAAGTTCAGCGCCGCCAGGTGGCCCTCGGCCAGGTCCATCACATGGATGTAGTCGCGCACGCCGGTGCCGTCGGGCGTGGCGTAGTCGTTACCGAACACACCCAGTCGCGGCAGCTCGCCGCCCGCCACCTTGGCCACATACGGCATGAGGTTGTTGGGGATGCCCTGCGGGTCTTCGCCGATCAGCCCCGAGGCATGGGCGCCCACCGGGTTGAAGTAGCGCAGCACCGCCACCCGCCACGAAGCGTCTGACACACACACATCAGCCAGGATCTCTTCAATGTGCAGCTTGCTGCGGCCATAGGGGTTGGTGGCTGACGTGGGGTGCTGCTCGTCCAGCGGCAGGTACTGCGGTGCGCCATACACCGTGGCGCTGGAGCTGAACACCAGCGAGCGCACGCCGGTGGCCTGCATGGCCTGCAGCAGGCTTACCGTGCCCTGCACGTTGTTGGCGTAGTAATCCACGGGCTTTTGCACTGACTCGCCCACCGCCTTGAGCCCCGCGAAATGCACCACCGCCGTACAGGCATGTTCGCGCAGCGCAGCCGCTACGGCCGGCGTGTCGCGCACGTCGGCCTCGATCAACTTCACGCTGCGGCCGGTGATCTGCTGCAAGCGCCCCAGTACCTCACGCCGGCTGTTGCACAGGTTGTCCAGCAACACCACCTCCTGGCCCGCCGCCAGCAACACCACGGCGGTGTGGGTGCCGATATAGCCGGCGCCGCCTGTAAGCAGGATGGTCATTTGCGTTTGCCAGCGGGCTTCCCGGCTGCCGCCTTTTTGGCGACGGGCTTTTTCACGGCGGGCTTTTTGGCCACCGGAGCCTTGGCCGCCACCTTTTTGGCGGGCGTGGCTTTGGCCACGGGTGCTTTGGCCGGCACCGCTTTGGCTGGCGCCTTCCTGGCGGGTGCTTTCCTGGGCGTGGCCGTCTTCGCAGCCGGCTTTTTGGCAGCCGGTGCCGCCGCCACATGTTTGGCCTCCTGCTGCGCCAGCTTCACGGCGTCCAGGTTGGCCTGCGCGTCAGCGTAGCCGGGGCGCAGCTTCAAGGCCTTTTCCAGGTGCTGTTGGGCCAGCGGCAGCTGGCCCATCACGCGCAGCAGGTTGCCGAGGTTGTTGTTCGCCTCTGGCGAATTGGGGTCGATCTTGAGCGCCGCACGGTAGGCTGCCAGCGCCTCGTCGTTCTGGCCGAGGCGCTTGTGCGCCACGCCGAGGTTGATGTACGCAAACACAAAACCGGGTGCCAGCTTGATGGCCCGCTTGTGAAAGCTCACCGCCTTGGTGAAGTCGGCCCGGCGCTGGAACAGCATGCCCAGGTCGTTGAAGAACTCGGGCCGGTCCGGCGCCAGGATCACGGCCTTTTGCAGCAGCGGCAACGCGCGGTCATGGGCGCCCAGTTCCTGCAGCACCATGGCCAGCTCGTGCAGCACGTCCGCGTTGTCGGGCTGCAGCTTCAGTGCACCGATGTAGGTCTTCGCAGCCTCTTCCACCTGGCGCGCGGCCATCAGCGCACGGCCATGCAGGATGAGCTGCTGTACCGGCGCCGGGCTGTTGACCAACGGCACGATCTGCTTGATGCGGCGGTTCAGGTCTTCCGAATTCACCAGCCGCGCCGCCTGGCGGTAGGACTCCAGCGCTGCCCCGAGCTGGCCCAGCTCCTGCTGCGCCAGCCCCATCTGCGCAAGCACCGTGGCCTGCTGCGCCGGCGGCAGCTTTTGCTTGGCCCGCGACACCGAAGCCCAGATGCGCGTCAGCAACTGCAGCGCCTCACCCGGCTTGTTGGTGCGGTTGAGCACCATGGCCATGCCCATGGCAGCTGCGGCGTTGCCCGGCTCGCGCGCCATGGCTTCGCGGTAAAGCTGCAACGCCGACCCCAGGTCGTACTGGGCCAGGTGGGTGCCTGCTTCGTGGAGCAGGCTGGCAATGGATTTGGCCATGGGCAGGTTTCCTCAAATCTCGATCATCCGCTGGTAAGCGGGCAACGACACGGTTTCAAAATCATAGCGGTCCACGATAGTCTGGCGCGCCGCCTGGCGCAGCCCGTCATGGTCGGCCGGATGCGCCAGTGCGTCAATCGCACGCGTGGCCAGCGCGCGCGGGCTGCTGAAGGGGAACAGCAAACCGTTTTTGCCTTCCTCAATCACCTCTTCCACCGGCGGCGTGGCCGAACCCAGCACCAGGCAGCCGGCCGACATGGCCTCCAGCATGGACCAGCTCAGGATGAACGGGTAAGTGAGGTACACATGCAGGCGCGACACCTGCAGCACCCGCACATAGTCGGCATGGGCCAGTGTGCCCGTGAAGTGCACGCGCGACATGTCCAGCTGGTCGGCCACTTCGTCCAGATAGCGCTGGCGGTAGCTGGTGCCCGAGCGCGACGGTGGCCCGTAGGCCGAGCCCTCGGCCCCCACGATCACCACGTGGCAATCCGGCCGCGCGTCCAGAATGGCCGGCAACGCGCGCATGAAGATGTGGTAGCCGCGATAGGGCTCGAGGTTGCGGCTCACGAATGTCAGCACCTCGTCGCCCGCCTTCAGCGTGGTGCCGTCCGGCAGCTGCACCTGGGCGGTGGCATCCGGGCACACGGTGGCCGTGTCAATGCCGTCATGCAGCAGGCCCAGCCGCTCGCGCCACACCGCCGGGAAGCGGCTGCGCTGCCATTGCGTGGGGCAAAAGCCTTCGTCACACGAGTCCAGCGCCAGCAGTTGCGTGGCGTTGAGCACGCGCAGACGAAAGATGTCGTCAAAGCTCGACGGAAACTCCGGGTCAAAGCCCACATCGGCCCCGCGCGCGTGGTAGTAGTACTCAAACAACCCCACCACCTTGGCGCCGGGAAAAAAGTCGCGCAGGAAGTACGCATCGCCCCAGCCCGGGTGGGTGACGATCACGTCAGGCTCCAGCCCGGCCTCCTTGTGGTCCGATAGTGTCTTGATCACCTGCTGCCCACGGCGCACCGCGGAATCGAAGTTGCGCACCCAGGGGTGCAGCTGGTCGGGAGCACCCGCAGGCGGCGCCGGGTACGGCACCACGGGCACACCCTCCAGCGGCACGACGCTTTTCATCCAGGACTCGTCGCCCACGCCGACCACGCGCACGCCGGGCTTTTGCGCCAGCGCCGCCGCCACCTTGCGGAACTGCCCCGGAAAATTAGGATGAACGAAAAGTACTTCCAACACGCTTCTCCATTTGTTCGGCCAGCCAGGCCGCACCCGGCATGGGTGCGTCGCCGCCCGGCCAGGCCAGTTGCAGCACGTCACCACGCGGCTCGCCCGTGCTGGCACCGATTGTTATGCACACATCGGCCATGCGTTGCGTCGCATCAGCCGGCGCCCCCGCCGCCACCCAGCACGGCAGCCCGTGCGACCGCAGATGGCGCTGCAGCCGCACGGCGCTGGCCATGGTGTCGGCCTGCGCCAGCACCTCGACCCGCAAGCGCCAGCGCCGGGGGCCCAGCATGTCCACCAGGGCCTGCGCCAGCGCCGGCCCCTGCACGGGTGGCAGCACCGCGCCAAACTCGTCCCACCAGGGCAGCCGCGCCCAGGCCGCCGCGGCGCCCCGCGGCCACGCCACCGTGAGCAGGTCGGCCCGAGCAGGGTGCAGTGCGCGAATGTCGTACCGCGCGTCAGCCACCAGCAGCACATGCAGGCCATCGGCGTTTTTCCAGCCCAGGGACGGCGGCAGCAGCTTCAACCGCGCATGGGGCAGCAGCGCCCGCAGCCGGGCGCCCAGCGCCAGCGCGTCTTGCACCAGCGGGCTGTTGCGCCGGGCCTGGGGCTCGGCATCGACCACCAGGCCAATGGTCAGGGGTTCGCGCGTGATGTAGCCGTCACCCGTCAGCAGGCTGCGCCAGTACGCCTGCTTGATCCACACGCCAACATGCGATTCCAGCACCGCCGAGTTGCGCACCACGCGGTCGTAAATCGACATCTCGCGGCCCGACAGGCGCGTGTGCCCGTGGTGGTGCAACGCCACGCAGTCGTTGCGGCAGACCACGGCTGACCTTGCCCCTGAAAAGTGGAGTTCTTAGTCCTTGTTGAAAATACCGACAAGGAGTCAAGGAATGACAGCAGCAAAGCAGGTGCGTGCGCAGTACACGCAGGAGTTCAAGTTGGAGGCGGTCCGTCAGGTGAGCGCCGGTCAGGCCATTGCTGTGGTGGCCAAGGTGTTGGGGATCCCCAAGGCCAGTCTGGGCAATTGGGTTCGCCAGGCAGCCAAAGGCGCGTTGAGCGGCGCTGGGGGCGATAACAAGGCCGTGGGGGTCTCGCCCGAGCAGATGGAGATAGCGCGTTTGCGAGCGGAAGTTGCGCGCCTGAGGATGGAGCGCGACATCGCAAAAAAAGCCGCGGCGTACTTCGCGCAGGACACGCTGCGAGGTACGCCTGGATTCACCAAATGAGGCAGCAGTACCCGGTGAGCGTCTCCTGCGGCGTGCTGGAGGTCAGCGCCAGCGGCTACTTCAACTGGCTGCGCCGCCCACAGGACATCGCTGGCAGGCCCGGCGGGCGCCACAGCGACGAAGCACTGCTGGCACACATCCGCGCCATCCACGCCGAGGTCAAGGGGGAATACGGCTGGCCTCGGATGCACAAGGAACTGCTGGCCAGGGGCATCCGGGTGGGCAAGGACAGGGTGCGCAAGTTGATGCAGCAGCACGGTATCCGTGCCAGAACCAAGCGCAAGTTTGTGGTCACCACCGACAGCCGCCACAGTCTGCCGGTGGCACCAGACCTGGTGCAGCGGCGCTTTACCCCCGAGGCACCCAACCAGCTGTGGAGTGGAGACATCACCTACATCGCCACCGACGAGGGCTGGCTGTACCTGGCTGCGGTCATCGACCTGTTCAGCCGTCAGGTGGTGGGCTGGAGCCTGCAGCCGCACATGCAGGCGGGCCTGGTCAAGGACGCGCTGGCCATGGCGTGGTGGCGGCGGCGCCCGCCGACTGGTCTGATATTCCACAGCGACAGGGGCAGCCAGTATTGCAGCGGCGAATTCCAGGATGCTTTGAAAGACTGGAAGATGCGTTCCTCGATGAGCAGGAAGGGCAACTGCTGGGACAACGCGCCGACCGAGAGCTTCTGGGGCCGCCTGAAAACGGCCTGCGTGCATGGGCACAAGTTCGCCACGCGAGAGCAGGCCAAACAGGCTGTGATGGACTGGATGGCTTTCTACAATCACCGCCGGCTTCATTCCTCGCTGGGCTACCTCAGCCCTATGCAGTTCGAGCAACGCTGGTACGAGGCACAGCGCAAAAAGGCCGCGTAATCGTCGGGCTAAGAGCTACACCAAACGAGGGCAAGGTCACAGTGAGGTTCGAGCGGCCTCTATCATGGCCATTTGCACCGCCCGGAGCCCGCGATGTTCGCTTTTGCACCGATTCCATTCACCGACCGCGGAGCGGGCGCAATCCATCTGGCGCCTCTGCTGCTCCTGTGGTCCAGTCTTGGTGAAAGCCTTCAGGTTCTGGCGGACGAAGCCCACTTGCGGTTCGACGGTGTTCCAGCTGGCGACGACATGGAGCTTGCTGGCATCCCCTTCAAGGCCCCGGAAAGAGCTGAACTTGAGGCGCTGCATACACACCTCATACCACCAGCGATTGGCGCACGGCTAGAGCGGCAGTGCAATGACCCGCTGACCCTCTTCCACTTTCTTCTGACTCAGGTCGATGAAGAGCTGAGCAACTGGTACGCATCGACACTCGGGGAGCTTGCTACACGCGGATTACGTGCCGTTGTTGCCTGGAGCAACATGCCGTCGCTTGAGGGAGCTGCTCGGCTTCATGACCTGCCGGTCATACACCTTGAGCTGGGTCCGCTGCGTGCGCCCGTATTCTGTCCGTCCATGTACGTTGACTTCAAGGGCGTCAATGGCGACAGTGAGGCGCCCGCAGTCGTCGGGGAGTACCTGCGGCAGCCCAGCGACATAGACTTCGACAGTGCGCGCTGGGCCTGGACGAGGGCAGCTGACAGAGTTCGTGCTCTGTCACAACAGGCACCGAAGTACTCCCATGGTGTTGCGTTGCAGGTGGAAGACGACTCCAACACGGTCGCGTTCGGCCAAGGCGTGACTGGTATTGATGTTGTCTACAGGGCATGGCAAGCCACAGAGCGTAGTGGCCGTGTTCTGGTTCGAGACCATCCGAGTGCACACTTCCACGTCCGGCATTTTCCTTTCGTTGATGTAGACCAGTCGGAAGACTCGATTGAGTTTGTATCTCGGTGCGCAACTGTCCACACCATCAACTCCAGTGTGGCGTTCGAGGCCGTTTTTCTCGGTCGACAGGCGAACGTGTACGGCGACTCACCTCTGCTCGCTCTGCCTCAAGACGAGCCTGTTCGGACGCAGGCGCTCGCCGGGCTGTTTTTTGCGTACCTGGTACCAGCTGCCTTGGCCTTGTCCCCCGAATATCTGAACTGGCGTCTCGAACGACCCCACGCTGCCGAGATCGCACGAGCACACCTCGACTTCTTGCTTGCCGCGCGAGGCGAAGTCACCAGACCGACGGTAGACGGCGCCAAATCGGATTCCATCCCACCCGCATTCGACTCCTGCGCGGTTGGTATCGGATGGCTTCGTTCGCTGTCGTTCGTACAGCAGCGCGCGGCACTTAACGAGCAAATTGCCTGGCTTGTTGACCAACGAAACCGCTGGAAACAGAGGGCTGAAGAACTGGAGGTCTACCTGAAAACCCTGCAAGAAGCCAATGCATGGCTTGACCAGCAGCGACTTGACTGGGCGCGTAATGCCAGTGAGCAGGCAGACGCGGCACGTAAGGCCCTGGAAGCGAATTCGTTGCTGCAGGCGGAGGTGCAACAGCTTTCAAGTGCATTGAAGGACGCGCAGTTCATGCGGGAAGCATCCCGGTTGCGTGCCGGACTGTCCAAATGGACTGGCCGATGGTTCAAGCGGGACGATAGGGGTTGACAGTCAATGCCCGGCAAACCCGTGCGCGCGCTCAGGGATTGCAACAATTCCCCCGCACTTGTCTCGGCTTCATTTCCAGCGCATTCTTTGTCTGTGGCATCCCCCACACCCGCAGGAGCCTCCCATGCGCACCCTCCCCCGCCTCTGGCTCGCCTTCTTTTCCACCTCGCTGCTGGCGCTGGCCCACGCAGCCACCCCACAGCCCCCCGCCGCCCAAGCGGTGATTGACGCGCTCACCCGGGCCAACGCGGCGGTGGTGGGCGTGCAGGTGCGCGCGGCGGACGGCGCCCGCTCGGCCGAGACGCTGGGGCGCGAGCGCAGCGGCTCGGGCGCGGTGATCGGGCCTGACGGGCTGATTTTGACCATCGGCTACCTGCTGCTGGAGGCAGACTCGGTGCAGGTGGTCACGCAAGACAACAAGACGCTGCCGGCCCGCCCGGTGGCCTATGACCTGGCCACCGGCTTTGGCCTGCTGCGCCCGCTGCTGCCCCTGCGCGGCGTGGCGCCGGTGCCGCTGGGCAGCCTGAAAGACGCCGCCACGGGTGATGCACTGATGGCCGCCACCGGCGGGGAGGACGGCGACGTGGCCATGACGCAGCTGGTCAGCAAGCGGCCCTTTTCCGGCTATTGGGAATACCACATCGAGGCCGCGCTGTTCACCAGCCCGCCCATTGGCGACCACAGCGGCGCGCCGCTGTTCAACCAGCGCGGCGAGCTGCTGGGCATTGGCAGCCTGTTTGTGATGGATGCGCTGGGGCAGAACACACGCCTGCCCGGCAACATGTTTGTGCCGGTGGATTTGCTCAAGCCCATTCTGGGCGAACTGCAGCAAACCGGCACCAGCAAGCTCAGCCGCCGGCCCTGGCTGGGCCTCACCTCCAGCGAGCAAGGCGGCCGCGTGAGCGTGCTGCGCGTCAACAAGGACAGCCCCGCCCAGGCCGCCGGCCTGCAGCCGGGCGATGTGGTGCTGGCGGTGGACGGCGCCAAGGTGGCCACGCTGGAGGCGTTTTACAAGCAGGTGTGGCAGCACGCCAACCCGGATGACGAAATCACCCTCACGGTGCTGCAGGGGGCAGAGGTCAAAACCATCAAGCTCAAGGCGGTGGACCGCATGAGCACGATGATGAAGCCGGCCGGGATTTAACTTCCGGCCACAAACAGCTACGCGTTTGTCGCCCGGCGCTTTGGGGAAGGTCTGATATTGCGGAATCAGCCGGAACATGGTGAGAGATTCCGTCCAGAGCCCTGGGTACATGCAAAAATGGACTGTAGCCCTTGCAGATACTGCGTGAAGCGCTACTAAATTTATAGCAACTGGGGTTCACTTTCTTCCGTAGCTGTCTTCCAGCCGCACGATATCGTCTTCACCAAGGTAGCTGCCGGACTGCACCTCGATGATCTCCAGCGCCATGGTGCCGGGGTTGGCCAGGCGGTGCACCTCGCCCAGCGGGATGTAGGTGGACTGGTTCTCGGTGAGGATCAGGGTCTTGTCGCCATGGGTGATCTCGGCCGTGCCCTTCACCACCACCCAATGTTCCGCGCGGTGGTGGTGCATTTGGAGGCTGAGGCTGGCCTTGGGCTTGACCATGATGCGCTTGACCTTGAAGCGGGGGCCTTCGTCGATGCTGTCGTACCAGCCCCAGGGGCGGTGCACCTTGCGGTGGCTGGCCAGCTCGGGCCGCCCGGCGGCGGTGAGGGCGGCCACAGCGGTTTTCACGTCCTGGCTGTTGGCGCGGTCGGCCACCAGCACGGCGTCGGGCGTTTCCACCACGATCAAATCGCGCACGCCCACCAGGCACACCAGCCGGCTGCTGGCATGCACCAGGTTGCCCTGGCTGCGGGTGGTGAGCACGTCGCCCAGCGGGGCGTTGCCGTCGCCGTCTTTGGGCAGGGCTTGCCACACGGCGTCCCAGGCGCCGAGGTCGCTCCAGCCAGCGTCCAGCGGCACCATCTTGAGCGCAGGCAGCCCGGCAGCCGCCGGGCCGCGTGCGGCCAGCGGCTCCATGACCGCGTGATCGATCGAGATGCCTGCGATGGCATTGAACTCGGCCTGGCCCGGTCGCACGAATGCCGCGTCCAGCGCGGGGCTGCGCGGGTCGTGCGTGCGCGCGTCCCAGGCAGCGCGGGTGGCCTGCGCCACGGCGGGGCACAGCTGCGCCAAGGCCTGCAGCCAGACCGAGGCCTTGAGAACGAACATGCCTGAATTCCAGTAGTGGCCGCCGGCGTCCAGGTAGCTTTGGGCGGTGGCGGCGTCGGGCTTTTCAAAGAAGCGCTCCACCGGCTGCGCCGGCGCCTGCGACGCGCCCGCAGCGGCGCTCCGCGCCACTCGGATGTAGCCGTAGCCCGACTCCGGCCGATCGGGCACCACGCCAAATATCACCACGGCGCCGGCCTGCGCCTCGGCAATGGCGGCTTGCATGGAGCGGGCAAAGGCGGGCTCGTCGGCGATGGTCTGGTCCGCCGGGGTGACCAGCAGCACCGGGTCGTCGCCCGCTTCCAGGCAAGCCAGGGCGGCCAGCGTCAGCGCCGGGGCGGTGTTGCGCCCGGCCGGCTCCAGCAGGGCGGCACCCAGCAGAATGCCCGCCTCGCGCAGCTGCTCCGCCGCCAGGAAGCGGTGCTCGTCGTTGGTGACCACCAGCGGCGCCGACACCGGCACGCCCACAGCCGACAGCCCGGCCAGGCGGCGCGCGGCCAGCTGGAACAGGCTTTCGTTGCCGGTAAGGCACAGGAACTGTTTGGGAAAGCCGGCGCGCGACAGCGGCCACAGCCGCGTGCCCGAGCCCCCGCACAGGATCACCGGGGTCACCGCCTTCTGGCTTGCATTTTGAGTGCTCAATTCAGCTCCAGCCCGCATCCATGCTGCATTTATTGCTATTAACTTTATAGCAGGCCTGTGGCTGGCGTCGGGTACCGCAACACCAGCCGCAATTCCTGCTTCAGCCGCGTATTGTCCAGCCGCCGGGATTCGCTCATGAAGCTCAGCAACATCAGCGGCAGCGCGTCCTGCGCGGTGCTGCGCGGCACGCGAGGCGGGCGCGGCAGGCCGTACAGGTCGGCCGCCAGGTCAAAGTAGTCGCCCATCTTGAGCTGGCTGTCGTCGTTGACGTTGTACACGCGCTGCGGGCGGCCGCGCCACAGCGCCGCCACGCAGGCGCGCGCCAGGTCGTCGGCATGGATATGGTTGGTGTACACGTCGTCGGGCGCAGCCAGCACGGGCGTGCCCTTGAGGAGGCGCGCCCGCGGCGTGCCGCCTTCGCGGTCGGGCGCGTAAATGCCGGGGATGCGCAGGATGCTGGCGCGCACGCCGCTCAGGCAGGCGCGGCCCAGGTGACGCACCAGCGCCTCGGCGTCGACCCGGCGCTGGGCGCGCGGGGTGCTGGCCTTCAGGGCCGCGGTTTCGTTCACCCAGGCGCCTGCGCAGTCGCCATACACGCCGCTGGTGGAGCCATACACCAGCGCGGCGGGCGGGCTGCGCCGGCGCAGCGCCTGCGTCAGCGCGCGGGTGCGCGGGTCCAGCCACCAGGCGGGGCGGCTGCCCTGCTCGCTGCCCGGCGGCGGCGCCAGGTGCAGCACGCGCGTGCCCAACCCGGCCAGCCGGCGCAGGGTGGCGGGTGCGTCCAGGTTGCCGGCCAGCGGCGTGATGCCCTGCGCGCGCAGGGCAGGCACCCGCGCGGGCGAAGACGTGAGCGCCAGCACGCGCAGGCGCGGCGCCAGCAGCCGCGCCACGCGCTGCCCCACGTCACCGCACCCCACGATCAGGAGGCGCTGGCGCCGGAAGCGCGCCGGGCGGGCGCCGAGAGGGCTTTGGTTTGAAGGCAAAATCAGGGGCTACAGACGTACAAGACCTCCCGAGGATACCCAAAGATGTTCCAGATCACGGTGCAGCCCAGCGGGCGCAGTTTCACCGCCAACCCTGAAGAGGCCATCCTGCCCGCGGCCATCCGCCAGGGCATTGGCCTGCCCTATGGCTGCAAGGACGGCGCCTGCGGCTCCTGCAAGAGCAAGAAGCTCGAAGGCACCGTGGTGCACGGCACCCACCAGACCAAGGCGCTGAGTGCGGAAGAGGAAGCCGCGGGCTACATCCTGACCTGCTGCGCCGTGCCGCAGACCGACGTGGTGCTGGAGTCGCGCCAGGTCACCGACGAAAGCGCCTTCCCCATCAAGAAGATGCCGTCGCGCGTGACGGCGCTGGAGAAAAAGTCGCACGACGTGATGCTGGTCAAGCTGCAGCTGCCGGCCAACGACACCTTCCGCTACCACGCGGGCCAGTATGTGGAGTTCATCCTGCGCGACGGTGCGCGCCGCAGCTACAGCATGGCAAATGCGCCGCACAACGGCCCGGGCGTGGAGCTGCACATCCGCCACATGCCGGGCGGCAAGTTCACCGACCACGTGTTCGGCGCCATGAAGGAAAAGGAAATCCTGCGGGTCGAGGGGCCCTACGGCAGCTTCTACCTGCGCGACGACTCGGCCAAGCCCATGGTGCTGCTGGCGTCGGGCACAGGCTTCGCGCCCATCAAGGCCGTGATCGAGCACATGCAGTTCAAGGGCATCACCCGCCCGGCCACGCTGTACTGGGGTGGCCGCCGCCCGGCCGACCTGTACCTGGACGACTGGGTGCAGGCGCAGCTGGCGGTGATGCCCAACCTGAAGTACGTGCCCGTCATTTCCAACGCCCTGCCGGAAGACGGCTGGACGGGCCGCACCGGCTTTGTCCACAAGGCGGTGCTGGAGGACTTTCCAGACCTGTCGGGCCACCAGGTGTATGCCTGCGGCGCGCCGATTGTGGTGGACTCGGCCCGCGCCGACTACACCGCGCTGGGCGGTCTGCCGCCCGATGAGTTCTACGCCGACTCGTTCACCACCGAAGCCGACAAACACAAGGAGACCGCATGACACTGCAACGCCGCCACCTCGTCATTTCCGCCGCCGCCGCGCTGGCCGCGCCCACCCTGGCACTGGCACAGGCCCGGCCGATCCGCCTGGTGGTGCCCTACGCGCCGGGCGGCCCGATCGACGTGACGGCGCGGCTGATGGCCGAGCGCGTCAAGGACAGCCTGGGCACGGTGATCATTGACAACAAGCCCGGCGGCGGCGGCAACATTGGCGCCGACATCGTGGCCAAGGCCGCGCCCGATGGCCTGACGATTGGCATTGCCGCGGTGGCCACGCACGCCATCAACCCCTGGCTGTTCAGCAAGATGCCGTACGACGCGGCGAAAGACTTTGCACCCATCACGCAGATGCTGCGCGTGCCCAACGTGCTGGTGATGAACGCCGACACCGCCACCCGCCTGAAGATCAACACCCTGCAGGATTTGATTGCCTACGCCAAGGCCAACCCGGCCCGGCTGAACTACGGCAGTGGCGGCAATGGCAGCGCTGGCCACCTGGCCGGCGAGATGTTCAAGCGCGACGCCGGCATCTTTGCGGTGCACATTCCGTACAACGGCGGCAACCCGGCGCAGCTGGCGCTGCTGTCGGGCCAGGTGGACTACAACTTTGACAACCTGGCCACCGCCGCGCCCAACATCCGCGCGGGCAAGCTCAAGGCGCTGGCCGTCACCACACTGGGCCGCTCCAGCGCCCTGCCCGACATTCCACCGGTGGCGGATACGCTCAAGGGCTTTGCCATTGACACCTGGTGGGGGCTGGTGGCGCCGGCCGGCACACCGCGCGACGTGGTGCAGAAGCTCAACGCCGCCTTCGTGGCCGCACTCAACTCGCCCGAGGCCAAAACCCGCTTCGCCGGCCTGATGGCCGAACCCGTGCCCACCACGCCCGAGCAGTTCGGCGACTTCATGAAAGCCGAACTCGCCAAATACGAGAAGGTGGTGAAGGCGTCGGGCGCGAAGGTGGACTGAGGCTACTCGCCCAGATACGCCGCCCGCACCTTCGGGTCGTTGAGCATTTCGCGGGCGTCACCGGTCATGGTGATTTCGCCGGACTCCATCACGTAGCCGCGGTTGGCGATGCTCAGGGCGCGGCTGGCGTTCTGTTCCACCAGCAGGATGGTCACGCCCTGGCCGGAAACGTCGCGCACCACTTCGAAGATCTTGTCCACCATGATGGGCGACAGGCCCATCGACGGTTCGTCCAGCAGCAGCACCTTGGGCCGGCTCATCAGGGCGCGGCCCATGGCCAGCATCTGCTGCTCGCCGCCCGACATGGTGCCGGCGAGCTGGTCGCGGCGCTCCTTCAGGCGCGGGAAGATGGTGAACACCTTGTCCATGTCCGCTGCGATGTCGGCCTTGTCGTTGCGAATGTGGGCGCCCATCTGCAGGTTTTCGATGATGGTCATGCGGGTGAACACGCCGCGGCCTTCCGGCACCATGGCCAGGCCCTGCTTGACCAGGTCCCACGGGCCCTGGCCCTTGATGCTCTTGCCCATGTATTCGATGTCGCCCGCGTTGATGGGCAGCGTGCCGGTGATGGCCTTCATGGTGGTCGTCTTGCCGGCGCCGTTGGAGCCGATCAGCGACACCAGTTCGCCCTCGCGGACTTCAAAGTCCACGCCCTTCACCGCCTGGATGCCGCCATACGCCACCTTCAGGCCGGTGACTTTGAGTAGTGTTTGTGCCATGAATGTTCTCCGGGCTCAGTGGCCACCGGTGCCGAGGTAGGCCTCGATCACCTTTTCGTTTTTCTGCACGTCGGCAGGGGTGCCTTCGGCGATCTGCTTGCCGTAGTCGAGCACGGTGACGCGGTCGCACAGGCCCATGACGAGCTTGACGTCGTGCTCGATCAGCAGGATGGTGCGGCTGTCCTTGCGGATCTGGTCGATCAGGCCGCGCAGCTGCACCTTTTCGGTGGCGTTCATGCCGGCGGCGGGCTCGTCCAGTGCAATCAGCTGCGGGTCGGTCGCGAGCGCGCGCGCAATTTCCAGGCGGCGCTGGTCGCCATAGCTCAGCGTGCGGGCCTTGTAGTCGGCAAACTTGCCGATGCCCACGTAGTCCAGCAGTTCCTGCGCGCGTTTGGCGATGGCGGCCTCTTCAGCCTTGAAGCCCGGCGTGCGGAAGATGGCGCCGATCAGGCCCGAGCCGGTGCGGATGTGGCGGCCGACCATGACGTTTTCGAGCGCGGTCATCTCGGCGAACAGCCGGATGTTCTGGAAGGTGCGGGCAATGCCGGCCTTGGCCACTTCATGCACCGCGGTGGGCTGGTAGGGCTTGCCGGCCAGCTCGAAGGTGCCGCTGTCGGGCGTGTACAGCCCGGTGATGACGTTGAAGAACGTGGTCTTGCCCGCGCCGTTGGGGCCGATCAGGCCATAGACCTGGCCACGCTCGATGGTGATGCCCACATCGCTCAGGGCCTGCAGGCCCCCGAAGCGCTTGGAAATGCCGGCGACTTTGAGTACGGTATCTGCCATGTCGCTCTCTCCTTACTTGGCGTTCTGCAGCGACTTGCCGTGGTCCGGCGCGGGCCACAAGCCGCGCGGGCGCATCAGCATCACGATGATCATGGCCAGCGCAATCAGCAGCTGGCGCAGGATGGCGGAGTCCAGCCGGCCGTCGGTCATGGCCTGTAGCGGCCCGGCCACGTAGCGCAGCACCTCGGGCAGGGCCGACAGCAGCACCGCGCCCAGGATCACGCCCGGCAGGTGGCCGATGCCGCCCAGCACCACCATGGCGACGATCATCACCGACTCCATGAGGCTGAACGATTCGGGTGACACAAAGCCCTGGAAGGCGGCAAACATGCAGCCCGACACGCCGCCAAAGGTGGCGCCCATGCCGAAGGCCAGCAGCTTCATGTTGCGGGTGTTGATGCCCATGGCCTTGGCGGCGATTTCGTCTTCACGGATGGCCATCCAGGCGCGGCCGATGCGCGACACCTCAAGCCGGTGGCAGATGACGATGCTGACGATCACCAGCACCAGGAACAGGTAGTAGTACAGCGAGACGGACGCGATGTCGAAGCCGCCGATGTTGAGCGTCTTGCCGAGGTCGAGCCCGAAGAACTTGATGGAGTCAATCTGGCCCAGGCCCTTGGGGCCGTTGGTGATGTTGACCGGGTGGTCCAGGTTGTTCAGGAACACGCGGATGATTTCACCGAAGCCCAGCGTCACGATGGCCAGGTAGTCGCCGCGCAGCTTGAGCGTGGGCGCCCCGAGCAGGATGCCCAATATGCCCGCGAGGAACGCCGCCAGCGGAATGATGATCCACAGCGGGGTGTGCAGCCCGTTGGGGAACATCTGCGCAAACCAGGGGAAGGCGTCGGTCAGGTGGGGCGAGGCCATCAGGCCGTACATGTAGGCGCCGATGGCAAAGAACGCCACGAAGCCCAGGTCCAGCAGGCCGGCGTAGCCCACCACGATGTTCAGGCCCAGCGCCAGCAGCACGTACAGCAGCGCCATGTCGGCGATGCGCACCCAGGCATTGCCCGCAGACTGCAGCACCAGCGGCAGGATCAGCAGCGCGGCGGCGATGGCCAGGTAAACAGCAAGCTTGTTTTTTTGCATGACGGGTTCTCCTTCAGGCGCGGTCTGCCACACGCTCGCCAAGCAGGCCCGAGGGCCGCAGCGTGAGCATGATGATCAGCACGATGAATGCAAAGATGTCGGAGTAGTGGCTGCCCAGCACGCCGCCGGTGAGGATGCCGATGTAGCCCGAGCCGATGGCCTCGATCAGCCCCAGCAGGATGCCGCCCACCACCGCGCCGGCCAGGTTGCCGATGCCGCCAAACACGGCCGCCGTGAAGGCCTTCAGGCCGGGCAGGAAGCCCATGGTGTGCTGCACCGTGCCGTAGTTGGACGCGTACATCATGCCGGCGATGGCGGCCAGCACCGCGCCGATGATGAAGGTGGCGGAGATCACCATGTCGGGCTTGACGCCCATGAGTGCGGCCACCCGCGGGTTCTCGGCGGTGGCGCGCATCGCGCGGCCGAGCTTGGTGAAGTTGACCAGGTACATCAGCACGGCCAGCGACACGGCGGTGAGGCCCAGGATCATGATCTGGGTGGGCGTGATGACGGCGCCACCCAGGCTGATGGGCGCGCTGGGCAGCAGCGTCGGGTACGGCTTGTAGTTCGGCTTCCAGATGATCATGGCCAGCGTCTGCAGCAGGATGGACATGCCGATGGCGGTGATCAGCGGCGCCAGCTTGGGGCTGTTGCGCAACGGCCGGTAGGCCACTTTCTCGATCACGAAGTTGAGCGCGGCGGCCACCACGCAGGAAATGATCATCGCGATGATGAGCACCACCCAGCCCGGCGCGCCGGGCATGCCGGCCTGCATCAGCCCGATGATGGTCCAGCTGGTCAGCGCACCGACCATCAGCACTTCACCGTGCGCAAAATTGATGAGGTTGATGATGCCGTACACCATGGTGTAGCCCAACGCTACCAAGGCATACATGCTGCCGAGAACCAGACCGTTGATGATCTGCTGCAGCAATATTTCCATAGAAATTCTCCGTTTTTTGATCGGCCCGCGGCCCGCTGGAGCCGGGACATACCGGCCTGGCCTTCTCTGATTGACTGATGTGCCTTGTGGGCACAACCTTCCATCTAGCAAAAAACCCGCCAAGCAGCTCCATGGGCGGGTTTGTGTAGTGGATTGTAGCTAACGGTATCCGCTGCCAAAAAGGGGGTTCGCCGGGGGTTTACCCTTGCGAAAGCGCCTCAATCAGGGGCTTTTTTCTTTAATTAGTTTTTCTGATTGTTCAGGTTCTTGAGTTCACGCAGCTTATCTGCAATGCGGATCTCCAGGCCCCGTTCCACCGGCCGGTAAAAGCCCGGGTCGGCCATGCCGTCGGGCAGGTAGCGTTCGCCGGCCGCGAAGCCACCGGCTTCGTCGTGCGCATAGCGGTAGTGCTTGCCGTAGTCCAGGTCCTTCATGAGCTGCGTTGGCGCGTTGCGCAGGTGCAGGGGCACCGGGCGGGTGCCGTCCTTTTTCACAAAGGCCCGGGCTTCATTGAAGGCCTTGTACACCGCGTTCGACTTGGGCGCCACGGCCAGGTACACCACGCACTGCGCCAGCGCCAGCTCACCTTCGGGCGAGCCCAGGCGTTCGTAGGTTTCGGCGGCGTCCAGCGCGAGGCGCAGCGCGCGGGGGTCGGCCAGGCCGATGTCTTCGCTGGCCATGCGCACCAGCCGGCGCGCCATGTAGCGTGGGTCGGCGCCACCGTCGAGCATGCGCACCAGCCAGTAGAGCGCGGCATCCGGGTCCGAGCCGCGCACGCTTTTGTGCAGCGCACTGATGGTGTCGTAGAACTGTTCGCCGCCCTTGTCGTAACGGCGCATGCGCTCGCCCAGCACGCGCAGCAGCCAGGCGTCGGTCACTTCGGCCAGCTTTTCGCGCGCCGCGGCCACGGCCAGTGTTTCCAGCGTGTTGAGCAGCCGCCGCGCATCGCCGTCGGCGTAGGCGATGAGCCGGTCTTCTGCGGTCTTTTCCATGGCCGGCAGCGCCCCGGTGGCGCGGGCCCGGTCCACTATTTGCGCCAGATCGGCCTCGCCCAGCGGCTGCAGCACGTACACCGCCGCGCGCGACAGCAGTGCGGAGTTGACCTCGAATGACGGGTTTTCGGTGGTGGCGCCAATGAAGGTGAACAGGCCGCTTTCCACATGCGGCAGGAAGGCGTCCTGCTGGCTCTTGTTGAAGCGGTGCACTTCGTCCACAAACACGATGGTGCGCCGCCCGCCCAGGCCGCTGGCGCCTTCCAGCGCGGTGCCCTGCGCCATCTGCGCCTGTTCCACCGCCTCGCGGATGTCCTTGACGCCGCCCAGTACCGCACTGATGGTGATGAACTGCGCCTCAAACGCGTCGGCCATCAGCCGCGCAATGGTGGTCTTGCCCACACCAGGCGGCCCCCACAGGATGCAGCTGTGCGGCTGGCCCGACTCGAACGCGATGCGCAGCGGCATGCCCTCGCCCAGCAGGTGCTGCTGGCCAATCACCTCGCCCAGGGTGCGCGGGCGCAGCCGCTCGGCCAGCGGCGTGTGGGCGGCGTGGGGCGTGGACGCCACGCTACTGGCGGATCACGTCCGCGCCGGCCGGCGGCTTGAACTGGAACGCATCGGCCGGCAGCGGCGCGTTGATCTGCAGGTTGCTGAAGCGCATGACCGAGCGCTGGCCAAAGCTGTCGAGGATTTCCAGCACCGCCAGCGCGTCGCCGCGGAAGCCCACACGCACGCTTTGCAGCTGGCCGTCGCGACGCTTCGGCGTGGCCTGCACCCATTGCAGGCCGTCCGCGTCGGGCGCCGCCTGCAGCGCAAAGTCCTGCTGCAGCGCGCCCAGGTCGGGCGCGGCCGCAATCAGTGCGGCGGGAGTGGCGCCAAGCACCGCCGCCTGCTTGCGTGCGGTGACCTGGTTCAGGTCGAGGTCATGCAGCCACAGCGTCTGGCCGTCGGCCACGATGGTCTGCTCGAACGGCTTGATGTAATGGAAGCGGAAGCGGTTGGGCCGCAAAAACTCGAAGGTGCCGGTCGAAGTCTTGCTGCGCACCGCCTGTCCTTCGCGCGGCGGCGAGGTGACGACCTGGCTGAAATCGGCCCGCCCGGTTTTTGCCGTTCTGACAAAATTCTCCAGGCTTTCCAGGCCTCCAGCCCGCGCGGACACTGCGTGAGCCGCTATAAAAATAATAGCAATCGAGAGGAGGTTGCGGCGGCGGTGGTTCATGGGGAAGCTTACTCCGGCCGCTTGGGCACCAGGATTTCACGCTGCCCGCGGGCGTTCATGGCGCTGACCATGCCCGCCTTTTCCATCTGGTCGAGCAGGTTGGCCGCCTTGTTGTAGCCAATGGCCAGGTGGCGCTGCACCAGCGAGATGCTGGCCTTCTGGTTTTTCAGCACGATGTCCACGGCGCGGTCGTAGAGCTCGTTGCTGCCTTCGCCGCCACCGCCCTCGCCCGCCAGGTCGCCGTCCTCGCCGTCCACGGTGCCGCCTTCGAGCACGCCCTCGATGTAGTTGGGCTCGCCGCCCTGCTCCTTCAAATAGGCCACCACACGATGGACTTCCTCGTCGCTGACAAAGGCGCCATGCACGCGCACCGGGAAGCCGGTGCCACTGGGCATGTAGAGCATGTCGCCCATGCCCAGCAGCGCCTCGGCGCCCATCTGGTCCAGGATGGTGCGGCTGTCGATCTTGCTGCTGACCTGGAACGCAATGCGGGTGGGGATGTTGGCCTTGATCAGGCCGGTGATCACGTCCACGCTGGGCCGCTGGGTGGCCAGGATCAGGTGGATGCCGGCCGCGCGCGCCTTCTGCGCCAGCCGCGCGATGAGCTCCTCGATCTTCTTGCCCACCACCATCATCAGGTCGGCCAGTTCGTCGATCACCACCACGATGTGCGGCAGTCGCTCCAGCGGCTCGGGGCTGTCGGGTGTGAGGCTGAACGGGTTGTAGATGAACTGCTCTTTGGCCTTGGCTTCGTCGATCTTGTGGTTGTAGCCTGCGAGGTTGCGCACGCCCAGCTTGCTCATGAGCTTGTAGCGGCGCTCCATTTCGGCCACGCACCAGTTCAGCCCGTGGGCCGCCTGGCGCATGTCGGTCACCACCGGCGCCAGCAGGTGCGGGATGCCTTCGTAGACGCTCATTTCCAGCATCTTGGGGTCGATCATGAGCAGCCGCACGTCGCGCGCTTCGGCCTTGTACAGCAGGCTCAGGATCATGGCGTTGATGCCCACCGACTTGCCCGAGCCGGTGGTGCCGGCCACCAGCACGTGCGGCATCTTGGCGAGGTCGGCCACCACCGGGTTGCCAATGATGTCCTTGCCCAGGCCCATGGTCAGCATGGACTTGGCGTCGTTGTAGACCTGCGAGCCCAGGATTTCGCTCAGGCGGATGCTCTGGCGCTTGGCGTTGGGCAGCTCCAGCGCCATGTAGTTCTTGCCCGGAATGGTTTCGATCACGCGGATGGACACCAGGCTCAGGCTGCGCGCGAGGTCCTTGGCCAGGTTGACGATCTGCGAGCCCTTGACGCCGGTGGCGGGCTCGATCTCATAGCGCGTGATCACCGGGCCGGGCTGGGCCAACACCACCCGCACCTCGACGCCGAAGTCCTTGAGCTTTTTCTCGATCAGCCGGCTGGTCATCTCCAGCGTCTCGGGTGACACGGTCTCCTGGCGGCCCTGCGGGCCGTCGAGCAGGTCCACCTGCGGCAGCTTGCTGTCGGGCAGCTCGGTGAACAGCGGCTTCTGCCGTTCCTTGGCCACGCGCTCGCTGCGCGGCACGTCCACCAGCACCGGCTCGATCATCACCGGCGCGGGGTGATGCTCCTCGATGTCGATGCGCTCTTCGGTCAGCACTTCCTCGCGTTCGCGCGCCGCGATCTGGCCCGCCGCCAGGTCTTGCGCGATCTCGCGCTTCTCGCGCCGCGACTCGATGAAGCCGTCAATCCAGCCGCCCAGGCGCTCGGCCACCTGGGCCCATGAGAAGCGGAACACCAGCGCCGCGCCCAGCACGGCCAGCGCAATCGCCACCAGGCCGGAGCCCGTGAAGCCCAGCCACTGCACCCCAGCCGGGCCGGTCAGGTAGCCGAGCGCGCCGCCGGCATGCCCGGGCAGGCGCGGCTCAAACCGGTACAGGCGCGACCATTCAAGCGCGGTGCTGGCCAGCAACAGCACCACCAGGCCCAGCCAGAAGGCGGTGCGGGTGCGGCTGAAGCGCGGCGGGCCGGCGGGGGCGGGTACGGGCTGCGCGCCACGCATCCAGCGCGCCAGGGTCGCCATCCAGGCACGCACGGCGGCGGCAAAGCACCACCAGACGGAAAAACCAAGGCTGAAGTAGCTCAGGTCCGCCAGCCAGGCGCCCAGGCGGCCACCCCAGTTGCGCACGGCGCCGCCGCTGCCCGAGGTGGACCAGGCAGCGTCCTGCGCGGAATGGCTGAGCAGCGCCAGCAGCCAGAACAGCAGCGCGGCAAATCCCAGCACCAGGGCGATTTCATGCGCGAAGCGGCCCGCCGCCGGGCGGGCGCCGGCAGCGTCTGCACGCGGGTTGTTCAGGGTGTTGAGCGAGTAGGTCATGCGGGCCGCCCCAAGCTTAACGCAGGTGGCCGCGCCGCTGGCGCAGCAGCGGCTCAGCCGAGCGTGGTCAGACGGTCCTTGACCAGCATCGAACCGTCAGGCCGGGTCTCGATGAAGCCGCGGTCTTCCAGGTCTTTCATGACGCGGCTGACCATCTCGCGCGAGGCGCCCACCATCTTGGCGATGTCCTGGCGGGAAATCTTGTCGCGGATCACCATCTCGCCCTCGCGGTCGGGCACGGCGAACTCCAGCAGGGCACGGGCGACCCGGCCATACACGTCCATCAGTGCCAGCGACTCGATCTTGCGGTCGGCCTGGCGCAGGCGCTGCACCAGGCCCTTCATGATGGCGTAGGCCATCGAGCTGTTTTCCGGCAGGCAGCGGGCAAACTCGGTACGGCCCAGCACCAGCATGTCGGTCTGCACTTCGGCGCGGCAGGTGGCGGAATGGGGCTCGTTGTCGATCAGGCTCATCTCGCCGATGTAGTCGCCGGGCTGAAGCGTGGCCAGAATGACCTCGCGCCCGCGCTTGTCGGATGTGACCACCCGCACCCGCCCCGTGAGGATGATGAACAGCGTGTTGGACTTCTCGCCCTGCTCGACGATCATTTCGCCGCGCTTGAAGCGGCGCTTGGTCACCGCGGCGGCCACGGACTCGGCCTGCACCGCCGTCAGCAGCGCAAACAGCGGCACCCTGCGTATCAGCTCAAGATTGGAAAGCATCGACATCGTCAAATCCCTTCAGGCACGACCCGGTTCGATGGGTTCTTACAATCGCAGTGATTGAGAAAGCCAAGCAGCGTGCAGACCCTGCTGCTTGATACTTGCTACTGAAGCCCAAACTGTACACCGAGCTGTGGCGTTTTCCACACAAGGTAACGACGATGTCCAATTCCAAGCACGCCAAAGTCCTGATTCTTGGCTCCGGCCCTGCCGGCTACACCGCGGCCGTTTATGCCGCCCGCGCCAACCTCAACCCGGTGCTCGTCACCGGCATTGCCCAGGGGGGCCAGCTCATGACCACTACCGAGGTGGACAACTGGCCGGCTGACGTGCATGGCGTGCAGGGCCCGGAGCTGATGCAGCGCTTTCTGGAGCATGCCGAGCGCTTCAAGACGGAAATCATCTTCGACCACATCAACGCGGTCGACTTCAGCAAGCGGCCGTTCACGCTCAAGGGCGACAGCGGCGAGTACACCTGCGATTCGCTGATCATTGCCACCGGCGCCTCGGCCAAATACCTGGGCCTGCCGTCGGAGACGGCCTTCATGGGCAAGGGCGTGAGCGGCTGCGCCACCTGCGACGGTTTTTTCTATCGCGACCAGTTCTGCTGCGTGATCGGCGGCGGCAACACGGCCGTGGAAGAAGCGCTGTACCTGTCCAACATCGCGAGCAAGGTGTACCTGGTGCACCGGCGCGACAAGTTCAAGGCCGAGCCCATCCTGGTGGACAAGGTGCATGAGAAGGTCAAGGCCGGCAAGATCGAGCTGAAGCTGTTCCAGACGCTGGACGAGGTGCTGGGCGACGCCACGGGCGTGACCGGCGTGCGCCTGAAGAGCGTGCAGACCGGCGCCACTGAAGACCTGACGCTCAAGGGCTGCTTCATTGCCATCGGCCATGCGCCCAACACCGAGATCTTCCAGGGCCAGCTGGCCATGGAAAACGGCTATATCGTCACCCAGAGCGGCCTGAAGGGCTTTGCCACCCAGACCAGCGTGCCCGGCGTTTTTGCCGCCGGCGACGTGCAGGACCACGTCTACCGCCAGGCCATCACCAGCGCGGGCACCGGCTGCATGGCCGCGCTGGACGCGCAACGGTATCTGGAGCAACAGGAGTAGCTGTTTTCCAGTGCCACCGCGGAACCGGCTTTGCCGGGCCGCTGGTGGCGCCCCCTTGAGGGGGAGGCGGCGCAGCCGCTTCGGGGGTGGGCTATAATTGCAGGCTTTGCTGAAATAAGCTGTTTTCGGCCGGTTACCGCCCCCGTCAGGGCGAGGTGAGGCCCTCACGTGAGTGACGGCCGGTTTCAAGGAGTGCTTATGGCACGCGTCTGCGACATCACGGGCAAGGGCCCGATGGTCGGGAACAACGTTTCCCACGCCAACAACAAAACCAAGCGCCGGTTCCTGCCGAACCTGCAATACCGCCGTTTCTGGGTCGAGTCTGAAAACCGCTGGGTTCGCCTGCGTGTTTCGAGCGCCGCGCTGCGCCTGATCGACAAGAACGGTATTGATGCCGTGCTCGCAGACCTGCGCGCACGTGGCCAGGCTTAAGGAGAACCACCATGGCAAGCAAAGGCGGACGCGAAAAGATCAAGCTGGAATCCACTGCGGGTACCGGCCACTTCTACACCACCAGCAAGAACAAGAAAACCATGCCCGAGAAAATGGCGATCATGAAGTTTGATCCCAAGGCTCGCAAGCATGTGGAATACAAGGAAACCAAGCTGAAGTAATTCAGCGAGGCCCCATGGAAAAAGCCCCGCGATGCGGGGCTTTTTGTTTCCAGTGCCAGCGCGGAACCGGCTGGGCCGGACCGCTTCAGGGGGAGCCGTTACGCTCGCGCAGCGCGCAGGCGCATCGAGAATTGCTGCAGCTGGGCGATGCCGCTTTCCTCGGCGCGGCGGCACCAGGCTTGCAGGTCGGCGGCGAGCTGTTCACGCGACTGGCTGGTGTTGAGCCAGAGCTGGCGCAGCTCTTCGCGCATGGTCACCATCTTGTCGAGCACCGGGTGCGCAGCGCGGGCCTGGGCCAGCTGTGGCAGGGCCGTGGCAGGCACCTTCTCCACGTCACGGTGCAGCCAGCGCTTGGCCGTCTTGAGCAGCGACAGGTCGCCCTGGCGGGCCTGCAGGGCGGCGATCTCGGCCTTGCAGACGCGGCGCATTTCGCGGGCGTAGCCGGCCATCACTTCATAGCGGTTGGTGATCAGCGCTTCCAGGGTCTTCTCGTCGGCCACGGGCTTGATGTCACCGAGCTGCAGCTTGGGCGGCGTCTTCTTGACCTTGGCCCAGCCGATCTTCTGCATCAGGCTGATGTACATCCAGCCAATGTCAAACTCGTACGGCTTGACCGAGAACCGGGCCGAGGTGGGATAGGTGTGGTGGTTGTTGTGCAGCTCTTCGCCGCCGATGATGATGCCCCAGATGCTCACGTTGGTGCTGGCATCCGGCGACTCGAAGTTGCGGTAGCCCCAGTAGTGGCCGATGCCGTTGATCACGCCCGTGGCCATGACCGGGATCCACGCCATCTGCACAGCCCACACGGCCAGGCCGATGGCGCCGAACAGCGCGAGGTTGATGATGAGCATGAGGCCGACGCCCTGCCAGGAATAGCGGGTGTACAGGTTGCGCTCGATCCAGTCGTCGGGGGTGCCGTAGCCGTACTTGGCCATGGTTTCCATGTTCTTCGACTCGGCGCGGTACAGCTCGGTGCCTTCCAGCAGCAGCTTCTTCAGGCCACGGGTCTGCGGGCTGTGCGGGTCTTCTTCGGTCTCGACCTTGGCGTGGTGCTTGCGGTGGATGGCCACAAACTCCTTGGTCACCATGCCGGTGCCCAGCCAGAGCCAGAAGCGGAAGAAATGCGAGGGAATCGGGCCCAATTCCAGCGCGCGGTGCGACTGCGCGCGGTGCAGGAAGATGGTCACGCCCATGATGGTGAGATGCGTGGTCACCAGCGTGTACAGAACAATCTGCCACCAGGTGATGTTCCACAGGCCGTGGGCCAGCCAGTCAATGGCCGCGTTCAGCACAGCCCAGTCAGGAATCAACATGGAAAAAAGTCTCTTTCAAACAGCGAACGACGTCAGGTGGGACGGTTTTTCTGGTTTGCAAGCATTCTAAGCCGCCCACTTCTGTATAAGTTGTGGATAACTCGTACGCGGGTGCAATTTACGCCAACATGCGCGATCCGCATCAGTTCAGCGTCAGTTTCGCGTCCACGCAGCGGCAAAAAAGCCATCGGTCGCATGCCGGTGCGGCCACAGCCGCAGGTAACTGGCGCCCGATTCGCCGCCGCTGCACAGACTGGCCGCGCCCGCCACCTTGAGCGAGCCCAGCACCTCGCCCACCACCAGCGGCGTGAATTCGCGGTTGGCGGCGGTGAAAGCCTCGGCGATGCCCTCGTTTTCCTGCGGCAGTACGCTACAGGTGGCGTACACCAAGCGGCCGCCGGGCTTGAGCAGGCGCGCCGCGCTTTGCAGGATGGCCGTCTGCTTGGCCACAAGCTCCTGCACCGACTGCGGCGACTGGCGCCACTTCAGGTCGGGGTTGCGGCGCAGCGTGCCCAGGCCCGAACAGGGGGCGTCCACCAGCACCCGGTCGATCTTGCCGGCCAGCCGCTTGATGCGCTCGTCGCGCTCGTGCGCAATGGCGGCCGGGTGCACATTGGACAGGCCGCTGCGCGCCAGCCGCGGCTTGAGCGCGTCCAGCCGGTGGGCCGAGGTGTCGAACGCGTACAGCCGCCCGGTGTTGCGCATGCAGGCGCCAATGGCCAGGGTCTTGCCGCCAGCGCCGGCGCAGAAGTCCACCACCATCTCGCCGCGCTTGGCGTCCAGCAGCAGGGCCAGCAGCTGCGAGCCTTCGTCCTGCACCTCGATGGCGCCACGGGTGAAGGCGTCCAGTTTGGCCAGCGGCGGCTTGCCCTCGACCCGCAGGCCCCAGGGTGAGTACGGCGTGGGCACCGAGGGGATGCCGGCCCGGGCCAGCTCTTTCTGCACCTCGGCGCGCTTGTCGTTCAGCGCATTGACGCGCAGGTCCAGCGGCGCGCTCTGGCTCAGGGCGTCCACCAGCGGCCAGAACTCACCTGCGAGCTGGTCCTTGAGCGGCTGCACCAGCCACTCGGGCAGGTTGTGCCGGTGGCGCTCCATCAGGTCGGCCGGCTGGATGCTGTCGCACTGGTCGAGCCAGTTCTTTTCCTGCTCGGTCAGCGCACTTTTGAGGAAGTCGCGCGGACCGTGAAACCCCAGAATGGCCAGCCGCCGTTCGCGCGGGCCGCTGCCCGAGGGCGCGAAATGGTCGAACAGCAGCTTCTTGCGCAGCACGGTGTACACCGTCTCGGCCAGCGTGGCCCGCTCGCGCGGGCCCAGCGCGCGGTGGTCGCGGAAGTAGCGGGACACCACGGCGTCGGCCGGGTGGTCGAATTTCAGGGTGAGCTGGACGAGCTCGGCACAGGCGTCGAGCAGGGCTTTAGGATGCATGGCTGCATTGTCCCACCTGGCCCTTCATCCGGCCTGGCACCCCACCCCATGACCGACACCGACCTGCCCCCGCGAATCGAAACCCCGCCCGGGCGTTACCGCCACTACAAGGGCCTGCTGTACGAAGTGATAGGCGCCGTGCGTCACAGCGAGACGCTGGAGCCCATGACGCTGTACCGCGCGCTGTACGGCCAGCAAGGCCTGTGGGTGCGCCCGGCAGCGATGTTCAACGAGGAAGTGACCATCGACGGCGTGCGGCAGCCCCGTTTTGCCCGCATTTCTGAATGAAATCGGCCCCAGCCCGCGCCAATATTGCCTGAGGCGCTATTGATTTTGTAGCAACTGGGCGATGGCGCGCGGGTAGATCAGGTGCTCCTGCGAGAGCACGCGGGCGGCCAGCGTGGCGGCCGTGTCGTCCGGCAGCACCGGAACCGCCGCCTGCGCCAGGATCTCGCCATGGTCCAGCTCGGCCGTCACGCGGTGCACGGTGGCGCCGGCCAGCTTGCAGCCGGCGTCGATCGCGCGCTGGTGGGTGTTGAGCCCGGTGAACGCCGGCAGCAGCGACGGGTGGATGTTGACCAGCCGCCCCGCGTAGCGCGCCACAAACCCTGGCGTGAGGATGCGCATGAAGCCCGCCAGCACCACCAGCGCGGGCTGGCGCGTGTCGATGACGCGGGCCAGCGCCTCGTCAAACGCCTCGCGGCTGTCGTAGCGCTTGTGGTCCACCACGTCGGTGGCCACCAGATGCTCGCGCGCTAGCGCCAGGCCTTCGGCGTCGGGCCGGTTGCTGATGACGGCGGCCACCTGGGCGCCGTAGAGCTTGCGCCAGTTGTCGCGCTGGGCGGTCCGCACAATGGCCGCCATGTTGGAGCCGCTGCCCGAGATCAGAATCACGATGTTTTTCATGAAGGCGGAATTATGACTTTGCGACTACTGACCCCGGTCGAAGCGCGCGTGCTGGGCACGCTGATGGAAAAAGCCCGCACCGTGCCCGACAGTTACCCGCTGTCGCTGAACACCCTCACCCTGGGCTGCAACCAGAAGACCAGCCGCGACCCGCTGATGAACCTGACCGAGCCGCAGGTGCAGGAAGCGCTGGACGCGCTCAGGCTGCTGAGCCTGGTGTTCGAGTCCAGCGGCAGCCGCGTGCCACGCTACGAGCACAACTTCCAGCGCGTGCTGGGCGTGCCGGAGCAGTCCGCCGTGCTGCTGGGCCTGCTGATGCTGCGCGGCCCGCAGACGGCTGGCGAGCTGCGCATCAACAGCGAGCGCTGGTACCGCTTTGCCGACATCTCGTCAGTCGACGCCTTTCTGGAAGAGCTGCAGGACCGCAGCGCCGACAAGGGCGGCGCGCTGGTGGTGAAGCTGCCGCGCGCGCCGGGTGCGCGCGAGCAGCGCTGGGCGCACCTGCTGTGCGGGCCGGTGGACGCCGGCACGCTGGCCGCGCCGCCGGATGCAGCCGGCCCGTTGGCGGACGACACGCGCCCGCTGGCCGCCCGCGTCAGTGCCCTGGAAAGCGAGGTCGCCCAACTGCGTTCTGCACTGCAAAATGTCCTTGATCAGCTCGGGATGTCGCAACCCGGACAGAGCGAATAGAACGACCGTGCATAAACTCGCACGGCTTGGCGCACCGACCCGCGCCGCCCACACGGAAGACCACCATGGATCTGGCATTTACCCCTGAAGAACAGAAATTCCGAGAAGACATTCGCGCCTGGGTTCACGAAAACCTGCCCAAGGACATTTCACACAAGGTGCACAACGCCCTGCACCTGACGCGCGACGACATGCAGCGCTGGGCAAAAATTCTTGGCAAGAAGGGCTGGCTGGGCCACGGCTGGCCCAAGGAGTTTGGCGGCCCCGGCTGGAATGCGGTGCAGAAGCACCTGTTCGAGGAAGAATGCGCGCTGGCCGGTGCGCCACGCGTGGTGCCTTTCGGCCCGGTGATGGTGGCGCCCGTGATCATGGCCTTTGGCAACGCCGAGCAGCAGCAGCGCTTTCTGCCCGGCATTGCCAGCGGCGAGGTGTGGTGGAGCCAGGGCTACAGCGAGCCGGGCTCGGGCTCCGACCTGGCCAGCCTGAAGACGCGTGCCGAGCGCCAGGGCGACAAGTACATCGTCAACGGCCAGAAGACCTGGACCACGCTGGGCCAGTACGGCGAATGGATCTTCTGCCTGGTGCGCACCAGCACCGAGGGCAAGCCCCAGACCGGCATCAGCTTCCTGCTGATCGACATGAAGAGCCCCGGCGTGACGGTGCGCCCCATCATCATGCTCGACGGCGGGCATGAGGTGAACGAGGTCTGGTTCGACAACGTCGAGGTGCCGGCCGAGAACCTGATTGGCGAAGAAAACAAGGGCTGGACCTACGCCAAGCACCTGCTGAGCCACGAGCGCACCAACATCGCCGACGTGAACCGTGCCAAGCGCGAGCTGGAGCGCCTGAAGCGCATCGCCAAGGCCGAAGGTGTGTATGACGACACCCGGTTCCGCGACGAGATTGCCAAGCTCGAGGTCGACGTGGTGGCGCTGGAAATGCTGGTGCTGCGGGTGCTGAGCGCCGAAAAGTCGGGCAAGAACTCGCTGGATATCGCCGGCCTGCTGAAGATCCGTGGCAGCGAGATCCAGCAACGCTACTCCGAGCTGATGATGCTGGCCGCCGGCCCCTACAGCCTGCCGTTCATCAAGGAAGCCATGGAGGCCGGCTGGCAGGGCAACTTCCCCGGCGGTGCGCTGGGCAACGCCCCGCTGGCAGCCACCTTCTTCAACATGCGCAAGACCACCATTTACGGCGGGTCCAACGAAGTGCAGCGCAACATCGTGGCCCAGACGGTCCTCGGCTAAGGAGACAAGAACATGGATTTCGATTTTTCTGACGACCAGGAACAGCTGCGCGACGCGGTGCGCAAGTGGGTGGACAAGGGCTATGACTTTGACCGCCGCTACAAGGCGTCCAAGGCCGGCGGTTTTGACCGCGCGGCCTACACCGAACTGGCCGAGCTGGGCCTGTGCGGCCTGTACATCAGCGAGGCCGACGGCGGCCTCGGCATGGGTCCGGTTGAGGGCATGGTGGTGATGGAAGAGCTGGGCCGCGGCATCGTGCTCGAGCCCTTTGCCCAGACCCTGATTGCGGGTGGCGTGCTGGGCGGCTACGCGCCGCAGGCCGTCAAGGACGCCTGGCTTGGCAAGATTGCCAGCGGCGAGGCGCTGGTCGTGCTGGCCCACCAGGAGCGCGCCGCGCGTTACCGGCTCGACATCTGCCACACCATGGCCGCGCCGGCCGGTGCGGGCTGGGCGCTCACCGGCACCAAGAGCCTGGTGCCCGCCGGGGACCAGGCCGATGCCTTCCTGGTGCCGGCCCAGGCCAACGGCAAGCTCGCGCTGTTCATCGTCGAGCGCAGCGCCGCCGGGGTCACCACGCAGGGCTACGGCACGCAGGACGGCGGCCGCGCCGCGGAGGTGACGCTGGCCAACGCCGCCGCTACGCTGGTCACCACCGAAGGCATGGCCGCGCTGGAGCATGCGGTGGACATCGGCATTGCCGCCACCTGCGCCGAAGCCGTGGGCGTGATGGACAAGACCATGGCCATCACGGTCGAGTACATGAACACGCGCAAGCAGTTTGGCGTGCCGATCGCGAGCTTCCAGGCACTGCGCCATCGCGTGGCCGACATGAAGATGCAGCAGGAGCTGGCCCGCTCGATGAGCTACTACGCCAGCCTCAAGCTGAACGCGCCGGCCGACGAGCGCCGCCGCGCGCTGGCCAGGGCCAAGTACCAGCTCGGCGTGGCCATGCGCTTTGTGGGCCAGCAGGCGGTGCAGCTGCACGGCGGCATCGCGGTGACGGACGAGTACATCGTGAGCCACTACTTCAAGAAGCTCACACAGCTGGAAATGAGCTTCGGGGATACCCTGCACCACCTGGGCGAGGTGTCGGCCAGAATGCAGGACACCGCCGGTGTGTTTGCCTGACGCCGGCACCAGATTGCTACAAAATTAATAGCGGCTCGCGCAATACCGGCGCGGGCCGCAGCCGTTTTTGACAGGAGACAAGCATGATGTTCCGCCGTTCCTTCCTGGCCCTGGGCGCGTCCGCCCTGCTGCTCGCCGGCTGCGCCAGCCTGACGCAGGCACCGCCGCTGCCCCCCATTGTGTTTGTGCATGGCAACGGCGACACCGCCGCCCTGTGGCAGACCACGCTGTGGCGGTTCGAGTCGAACGGCTGGCCGCGCGAGCGGCTGTACGCCATCAACCACCCCTACCCGCTGGCGCGTGACGACGACAGCAAGGAACAGCCCGGACGCAGCTCCACCGCCGAGCACATGGCCTTTTTGAAAGCCGAAGTGGACAAGGTGCTCAAGGCCACCGGCGCCAGCAAGGTGGTGCTGATGGGCAATTCGCGCGGCGGCAACGCCATCCGCAACTACATCCAGAACGGCGGCGGCGACAAGCTGGTCAGCCACGCCATCCTGGGCGGCACGCCCAACCACGGTGTCTGGTCGCTCAAGGGCTTTCGCGAGGCCAATGAATTTGCCGGCACCGGCCCGTTCCTGACCGCCCTCAACGCGCCCAAGAACGCCGCCGGCGACGAAGTCACCGGCCCGGTGCAGTGGCTGACCATCCGCTCGGACAACAACGACAAGTTCGCCCAGCCGGACGGCCTGTGGATCGGCATGGCCGGCAAGCCAACCGGTGTGACGGCGGCAGGCCCGGAGCTCAAGGGCGCCACCAATGTGGTGATCCCGCGCATTGACCACCGCGAGACTTCCTATTCACCCGCCGCGTTCGAGGCCGCCTACCGCTTCATCACCGGCCAGGCGCCGCGCACGCAGGGCATCGTGCCCGAGGCGGCACCCGTCCTCAATGGCCAGATCACCGGCCTGGGCGTGAACCCGGCCGACCCAAAAACCGGCAATTTCAGCAACAACCTGCCGTTGCCGGGTGCCCAGCTCGAGGTGTACGCCACCCACCCCACCACCGGCGAGCGCCTGGGCGCCGCGGTGCACCGCAAAACCGTGGGCGCCGACGGCGTCTGGGGCCCGTTCACGGCCCAGACCGGCCAGGCCTACGAGTTCGTGGTGAGCGCGCCCGGCTATGCCACCACCCACATCTACCGCAGCCCGTTTGCCCGCAGCAGTGCGCTGGTGCACCTGCGCCCTGAACGCATCGCCGACGCCGACCGGGACGCCCAGGCCCTGGTGAGCTTTGTGCGCCCGCGCGGCTACTTTGACCCGGCCCGCGACCGCATGAGCCTGGACGGCAAGGCCCAGCTGCCCGGCGTCCGGCCTGGCGCCGGCGACGCCAGCGCCAAACTCAAGCTGGCCGACGCCGCCATGCGCACCGTCACCGGTGAATTCAACGGCGAACGCGTGGCCGGACGCACCTGGCCGGTGGCTGAGAATCGGGTTTCGGTGCTGGAATTGACGTACTGAAATGCCAATTCCGTCACGCTGCCTGTGGCATGTGCGCCACAGCCAGCCGCCCGACCGCACGACCGAAGACGCAACAATTTGTGTCTGGATGAAGGCTTCTGTCGTAAGATTCCGGGGCCGGCGACTGGATTTTGAGGTTCGCCGCATTGTTCTGGAAACCAATTGGCAATGTTCCGCCTCACGGCAACGTCTCTTCGCCTGACCCAAGCCCTGCGTGCTGCAGTGGCGCTGGTGCTGCTTTTTGCGGCGGGCTGGGCACAGGCCGTACCGTCGGCCTGCGGCGCGTTGTGGGCGACCGCGGGTTCCAACCTCAACTACTGGAACGCCACCGCCAGCAGCTGGGTGACAGCCGCCGTGACGCCGGTGGCCGGGCCCAACGCCCTGTCGGGCTTCGAGGGCGATGGCGCGCTTTACTTTGCCAGCCAGGTCGGTGCTGCCGGTGCCAGCATGTACAAGGCGACGTTCAGCAATACCACGGGCAGCATCACCTTTGCGCAGATGGCCGGCGGCACCATCATCCAGACGCCGCCGTCGTTCACGTACACACAGACCAGCGGAACGACTGCCACCAGCACCATCCAGTTCTTCGTGGGCGCCACGCTGGACCGGGACACCTCCAACCGCCGCATGTTCATCCTGGGCACCCGCAATTCGGTGACGAACATTCCTATCAACGGTACGTCCACCACGTCCGGCCCGCTGGTCAACATCGGTTTGCTCGACCCGGAGAGCCCTGGCAGTGTGTCGTGGACCACGGTGTACCAGACGACCGGCACCGGCACGGTGACCTACCCGCTCGTCAATACCAGCGGCGACATTTTTGCGGACCAGCAGACCGGCGCCCTCTGGCTGGTCACGAACACCGACCCGGTGCGCTTCCTGAAGCTGTCGCTCAACTACACCGGTTACACCATCAACAGTGCCCAGGTGGTGCAGACCGCCACGGTCGCGGGCCTGTCGGCCGCATACGGCATTGCCGCGGTTGCAGTGGATCCGTTCTCCGGAAGCGTATACGTTGGCAGCGCCGCAGCGCCCATTGAGACTTACCGGATCACAGACCACACTGCGGCCCCGACTGTCAACAGCACACTCGTCCAAAGTGGTACGGCGGTAGGTGACGCCGGCAACTGCGTGGCACCGCCAGATCCGCCAACCGTTACCAAGTCGTTCAGCCCCACCACGGCCACCTCACCCGGCACAACGGTACTGACCATCACGATCAACAACCCCAACAAGACACCGATATACCTGACGCAGGCGCTGACGGACACCTTCCCCTCGGGCATGGCGATCTACACCACGCCAGCGCTGTCGGCGTCCTGCTTTTCGGACGGCGCCAGTGCCACACGCCCTGCCAGTGCCACGATTACGGGCATAGCCGGGGCCACCAGCACAGTCGTCGTTTCAGGGTCACAGATTCCGGGAGGTGCCACCAGTGGCGGCAGTTGTTCGTTCAGCGTACAGGTGTCTGCAACGGTGGCGGCTTTCTACAACAACACCATTCCGGCGGGCAGCCTGTCGACTTCGGTCGGGACCAACGCTGCCCAGGCGGCCGCGACGTTCCAGGTGCAGAACGTGTCGCTGCCCAACGCCCCGACCATCAGCAAGTCGTTTGCCCAGACCACTTCGTCGGCCACGGTGGGCACGACCACGCTGACCATCGTCATCACCAACCCGAACACCATCACCAACACCCTGACCGCGGCACTGATCGACGTGTTGCCGACCAACATGAAAATCGGCAACCCGGTGTCGCGGGCCGTGACCTGTTTTTCGGACGGCGTGGCGACCACCCGGTCCGCGCTGACGACCATCACCGGCACCATCAACCTCGGCACCGCCACCATTCCCAGTGGCGCGGTCATTCCGGGGGGCGTCACGGCCGGCAGCTGCAGCTTCAGCATCGTGGTGTCACAGACGGTGGCAGCGCTCAGTGCCAACTCGATCCCGGCCGGCAGCCTGACCATGGTGTCGGGCTCCAACGCCGCCGCCGCCACGGCGAGCTATTACCTGCGGGCCTCGGACTTTTCGGTGGTCAAGTCGCAGCGGGAAGGAACCACCGGCGTCACCACCACAGCCCAGCTCGACGTGGCCTCGGGGCAGACCATTTCCTACATCATCAGCATCCGCAACGGTGGAGGCGTGAACGGTACCCGAACGTTCACCGATACCTTGCCTGTATTGATAACGCCCACGCTCTCGCTGGGCACGGCGACCGTGGGCGGTGCCGCGGGCTGTTCCGTCAGAACCACCACGCTTGCCGGGGCGACCATCGTGAGGGGCACGATCACCGGGGTCCCCGTTGGCGGAGGCTGCGACATCACCGTCGTTGCCAAGGCCAGCGTCACCGGGGTGATCGGCACTGCCACCAACTCGGTGGGCATCTATACCGTCACCGGCGCGCTGGACACCAACACCGCCGACAACACGGCGACGGTGGTGATCGTCATCAAGCCCGCCGCCAACCTGTCGATCACCAAGGACGACGGCAAGACGGTGCTGGTGACCGGCTCGACCAATGCCTACACCATCACCGTAGCCAATGGAGGGCCGGCGTCGGCCGATGGCGCGGTGCTGAAAGACCCTGCAGCCACGGGGCTCGATTGCACGGACATCTCCTGTTCTGCGGCAGGTGGTGCGTCGTGCCCGCTGCCGGCGCAGCTGTTTGTCAGTGCGCTGCAGTCAGGTACGGGCCTGGCGATTCCGACCTTTCCGTCGGGCGGTACCGTCACCTTTGTGCTGACGTGCACCGTCACCGCCACCGGCGAGCCCTGAGGCCCCGCCGGGCAGGGCCTTAGCACGCGTGCAGGCGTGAGGTCTTGGGCAGGTGCGCCATCAGGAACTCCATCTGGTCCGCCAGGATCCGGCGGTTGCGCAGGATGAAGTCTTCCCACAGGCTGGGCACGTAAGGCGCATACAAAAGCGGCATGCGCGCCTGTTCGGGGGTGCGGCTGCTCTTGCGGTGATTGCAGGCCCGGCAGGCAGTGACCACATTCATCCAGTGGTCCTGCCCGTTCTGCGCGAACGGGATGATGTGTTCGCGCGTGAGTTCGTCTTCGTGGAAATGGCCGCCGCAGTAGGCGCAGACGTTGCGGTCACGCGCAAACAGCTTGCTGTTGGTCAGGCCGGGTTTCAGGTCAAACGGGTTGATGTTGGGCACGCCCTTGGTGCCGATGATGCTGTTGATCGTGATCACCGACTGCAGGCCGGTCACGGCGTTGTGGCCGCCGTGGAACACCGCCACCTCGGCCCCCACCTCCCAGCGCACCTCTTCCGCCGCGTAATGCAGCACGGCCTGCTCCAGTGAAATCCACGACTGGGGCAACCCTTGGGCGGACAGCTTCAAGACCTTCAAAACACGCCTCCATCAGAGATGAAAAACCGTTGAATGTGCGGGCCGGCGTCTGGCGACGGTGTGAAGCACAATATAACCTGTTTCCGTGACACTCCCGCACTGCAGCAACCGCCCGGGCTTGATTGGCGTGCGGCGGCTGCTATCAAAAAGATATCAACATCCCGGCCCATGCGCATCTTCCGAGGCTTTCACCAGACCGGCATGGCACCTGCCTGTGCGCTGACCATCGGCAACTTTGATGGCGTGCACCGCGGCCATCAGGCCATGCTGGCGCTGCTGCGCAGCGAAGCGCGCCACCGTGGCGTGCCCAGCTGCGTGATGACCTTTGAGCCGCACCCGCGCGACTACTTCGCCGCCGTGGCCCGCAAGCCCGCGCTGGCGCCCGCGCGCATCGCCACGCTGCGCGACAAGCTGGGCGAGCTGGCCGCATGCGGCGTCGACCAGTGCGTGGTGCTGCCCTTCAATGCCGCCTTCGCCGCGCAAGCGCCGGACGCCTTCATCCGCGACGTGCTGGTGCAGGGTCTGGGCGTGAAATATGTGCTGGTCGGCGACGACTTCCGCTTTGGTGCCAAACGCGCTGGCGACTACGCCATGCTCGACGCTGCCGGGGCAGCGAGTGGCTTCGATGTGGCGCGCATGAACAGCTACGAGGTGCGCGGACTGCGCGTGTCCAGCTCGGCGGTGCGCGAGGCCCTGAATCAGGGGCGCATGGACGACGCGGCGGCGCTGCTGGGCCGGCCGTACAGCATCAGCGGCCATGTGGTGCACGGACGCAAGCTCGGGCGGGAACTGGGCCGCGACGCGAACCGACCGGACGGGTTCCGCACGCTGAACCTGCGCTTTGCCCACTGGAAGCCGGCCGCCAGCGGCATCTTTGCGGTGCGGGTGCATGGCCTGGGCCTGCCCCTGGCTGGTGTGGCCAACCTGGGCATCCGGCCGTCGCTGGACCCGCAGGACGTGAACGGCGGCCTGGTGCTGCTGGAGACCCATTGCCTCGACTGGCCGGCCACCCTGGGCCCCGAGGGGGCGTACGGTAAAATCATCCGGGTGGAACTGCTGCACAAACTGCACGACGAACGCAAGTACGACAGTCTGGAAGCCCTGACCGAGGGCATCGCCAGGGACTGTGACGACGCGCGCGCCTGGTTCGCCGCGCGAATTTGAAGGGGCCGCGGGCGGCCCCGCCCGCTGCATGCCCCGCTCCCTGCCCCCGCATTCGTTAGGCACTGCCGTTGTGCAGGCCCTCCGCCCCTGAACCTGTTTGAAGCCCGCCATGAGCACCGACAAAGTTGACTACCGCGCCACCCTGAACCTGCCCGACACGCCGTTCCCGATGCGGGGGGATCTGCCCAAGCGGGAACCCGGCTGGACCCAGGCCTGGGAAGACCAGGGCCTGTACAAGAAGCTGCGCGATGCACGGCGCCACGCGCCCAAGTTCATCCTGCACGACGGCCCGCCCTATGCCAACGGCCAGATCCACATGGGGCACGCGGTCAACAAGATCCTTAAGGACATGATCGTCAAGGCGCGCCAGCTCAAGGGCCTGGACGCGCAGTACATCCCAGGCTGGGACTGCCATGGCCTGCCGATCGAAAACGCCATCGAGAAGAAGTACGGCCGCAACCTGCCACGCGACGAGATGCAGGCCAAGAGCCGCGCCTTCGCCACCGAGCAGATCGGCATCCAGATGGCGGACTTCAAGCGCCTCGGTGTGCTGGGCGACTGGGAGCACCCCTACCGCACCATGGACTTCCGCAACGAGGCCGACGAGATCCGCGCCTTCAAGCGCGTGATGGAGCGCGGCTTTGTTTACCGCGGCCTGAAACCGGTGTACTGGTGCTTTGACTGCGGCAGCTCGCTGGCCGAATTCGAGATCGAATACGCCGACAAGAAGAGCACCACGCTGGACGTGGGCTTCCAGTGCGCCGAGCCGGACAAGCTGGCGGCCGCGTTCGGCCTGCCAGCGCTGGCAAAAGACGCGTTCGCCGTCATCTGGACCACCACCGCCTGGACCATCCCGGCCAACCAGGCGCTGAACGTGCACCCGGATCTCGACTATTCACTGGTGGATACTGAAAAAGGCGTTCTGCTCGTCGCAACTCAACTGGTGGAGAAGTGTCTCGACCGCTACGGATTGACAGGGAGCGTGTTGGCGACCAAGAAAGGGCAGGCGCTCGCAACTGGACTGCACTTTTGGCACCCACTCGCCGATGTCGATGCAGGCTACCGACGCAAAGCCACCGTGCTAGTTGCCGAATACGTGACCGCCGATGACGGTACTGGCATTGTCCATTCCTCTCCGGCTTACGGTGTAGACGACTTCAACTCATGCGTCGCCCATGGAATGTCGTACGACGACATCCTCAACCCGGTGCAGGGAAACGGCAGCTACGCGGCCGACTTTCCGCTGTTTGGCGGCCTGAACATCTGGAAGGCGGTGCCGCAGATCATCGAGACGCTGCGCAATGCCGGGCGGCTGTTTGCCACACACGACATCACCCACAGCTACCCGCACTGCTGGCGCCACAAGACGCCGGTGATCTACCGCGCCGCCGCACAGTGGTTCATCCGCATGGACGAGGGCGAGGGGGTGTTCACCCGCGACAAGGCGCCCGACACGCTGCGCAACCTGGCGCTCAAGGCGATCGAGGAAACCGGCTTCTTCCCCGAGAATGGCAAGGCCCGGCTGCGCGACATGATTGCCGGCCGGCCCGACTGGTGCATCAGCCGCCAGCGCAGCTGGGGCGTGCCCCTGCCACTGTTCCTGCACAAGGACACGGGCGAGCTGCACCCGCGGACGCTGGAAATCCTCGACGTGGCGGCCGGCATCGTGCAGCAGGGCGGCATCGAGGCCTGGAGCAAGGCCAGCGCAGAAGACATCCTGGCGCGGGTGGACAGCGCGGCCGACGCCGCGGCCTACACCAAGAGCAGTGACATCCTGGAAGTGTGGTTCGACTCCGGCACCACGCACACCACCGTGCTCAAGGGCAGCCATCCCGGGGCCGGCCATGACAGTGGCCCTGAGGCCGACCTGTACCTGGAAGGCCACGACCAGCACCGCGGCTGGTTCCACAGCTCGCTGCTCACCGCCTGCGCCATGTACGGCCGCGCGCCCTACAAGGCGCTGCTGACGCACGGCTTCACCGTGGACAGCCAGGGTCGCAAGATGAGCAAGAGCCTGGGCAACGGCGTGGACCCGCAGGAAACCAGCAAGAAGCTGGGCGCGGAAATCATCCGCCTCTGGGTCGCGGCATCCGACTATTCGGGCGACATCGCAGGCGACGACAAGATCCTGGCCCGCGTGGTGGACGCCTACCGCCGCATCCGCAACACACTGCGCTTCCTGCTGGCCAACGTGAGCGACTTTGACCCGGCCACTGACGCGGTAACACCTGACCAGATGCTGGAGATCGACCGCTACGCGCTGAGCCGCGCGGCACAGTTCCAGGCCGAGGTACTGGCGCATTACGAGGTGTACGAGTTCCACCCGGTGGTGGCCAAGCTGCAGCTGTATTGCAGCGAAGACCTGGGCGGCTTCTACCTCGACATCCTGAAGGACCGCCTCTACACCACCGCACCGAAATCGCTAGCGCGGCGCAGCGCGCAGACGGCGCTGTGGCACATCACCCACGCCATGCTGCGCTGGATGGCGCCGTTCCTGAGCTTCACCGCGGAGGAGGCCTGGAAGCTGTTTGGCCACAGCGAATCGATCTTCCTCGAGACCTACGCCGCCTTGCCTGCGGCCGATGACGCGCTGCTGGCCAAGTGGGCCCGCATCCGCGAGGTGCGCGACCAGGTGAACAAGGACATCGAGGCCCTGCGCGCCGACGGCCAGGTCGGCTCCTCGCTGCAGGCGACGGTAGCCCTGGACGCCAGCGCCGCCGACCACCCGCTGCTGGCCAGCCTGGGGGACGACCTGAAGTTCGTGTTCATCACGTCTGCTATCGAATTAATAGCAGCCGACGCAACTGTCGCGCGGGTTGGAGCCTCAAGTTCCGAAAAATGCGAGCGCTGCTGGCATTACCGCGACGACGTCGGCCATGACCCGGCGCATCCCACCATTTGCGGGCGCTGCACCCGCAACCTGTTTGGCGCCGGTGAAGACCGGCGGTACGCCTGATGGCCCGCGCCACTTCCGCCAGCACCCTGCCCTGGCTCGGGCTGGCGCTGATCATCCTGATCGCCGACCAGTTCACCAAGGTGCTGATCCTGGGCTACTACCAGCTCGGTGACAGCACCACCGTCACGAGCTTCTTCAACATCGTGCGGGTGCACAACACCGGCGCCGCGTTCTCGTTCCTGGCCGCGGCGTCGGGCTGGCAGCGCTGGTTCTTCACGGCCATTGGCGTGGCGGCGGCGCTGTTCATCCTGTGGATGCTGCGCTCGCACGCCGGGCAGCGGCTGTTTTCCTTTGCGCTGGCCTGCATCCTGGGCGGCGCCATTGGCAACGTGGTGGACCGCCTGCTGCACGGCTACGTGGTGGACTTTCTGGACTTCCACTGGGCCGGCTGGCACTTCCCGGCGTTCAACGTGGCCGACGCCGGCATCAGCATCGGCGCGGCCTGCCTGATCCTGGACGAGCTGCTGCGGGTGCGCAGAAGCCGGTAGCACCGTGCGACCGGCGTATCATCAGGTGCTTCAAGCATGAAGCATTTGTTGAATCTTTTGGCGGCCATCGCGCTGCTGGTCTGGGGCACCCATCTTGTGCGCACCGGCATCCTTCGGGTGTTCGGTGCCAACCTGCGCGACGTGCTGGCGCACAGCATCAGCAACCGCTACACCGCAGCCCTCTCGGGCATTGGCGTCACGGCGCTGGTGCAGTCCAGCACCGCCACCGCGCTCATCGTGTCGGCCTTCGTCGGCCAGGGGCTGGTCACACTGCCGCTGGCACTGGCGGTGATGCTGGGCGCCGACGTGGGTACCAGCCTGATGGCGGTGGTGTTCTCGTTTGACCTGTCCTGGCTGTCGCCGCTGTTCATCTTCATTGGCGTGGTGCTGTTCATCTCGCGCCAGTCCACCAGCGTGGGCCGCTTTGGCCGCATCCTGATCGGCCTGGGCCTGATGCTGCTGGCGTTGCGGCTGGTCACCGCCTCCACCGAAATCCTGACGCAGTCGCCCGCCGTCAAGGCGCTGCTGGGCACGCTGACCAGCGACCTGTTGCTGGAGATCACCATGGGCGCCGTGCTGGCGGTGGTGTCGTATTCCAGCCTGGCCATCGTGCTGCTGACGGCCACGCTGGCCGCCTCGGGCGTGATCCCGCTGGACGTGGCGCTGGGCCTGGTGCTGGGTGCCAACCTGGGCAGCGGCCTGCTGGCGGTGCTGACCACCATGAAGTCCACGGTGGAAGTGCGCCAGGTGCCGATGGGCAACTTCGTGTTCAAGGTGCTGGGCATCCTGATTGCAGCGCCGCTGGTCGGCCTGTGGCTGCGCCATGTGCGGCCCTACCTGGGCGACAACGCGGCCACGGCGGTGGTGATGTTCCACCTGAGCTTCAACCTGATGGTGGCGGTGCTGTTCATCGGCATCACCCAGGTGGTGGCGCGCTGGGTGCAGGCCTGGCTGCCCAAGCCCGACAAGACGCTGGCCTCCGGCCGCCCGCACCACCTCGACCCGTCGGCGCTGAGCACGCCGTCGCTGGCGATTTCGTGCGCGGCGCGCGAGGCGCTGCACCAGGCCGACATCGTGGAGACCATGATGCTGGGCATGCTCAAGGTCATCAAGGACAACGACCTGGCGCTGGCCGAGCACCTGCGCAAGCTGGACGACACGGTGGACGAGCTGTACTCGGCGATCAAGTACTACCTGACCAAGATCTCGCGCGAAGCGCTGGGCGAGGAAGAAAGCCGCCGCTGGACTGACATCATCAGCTTCACCATCAACATGGAGCAGATCGGCGACATCATCGAGCGCGTGCTGCTGGACATCGAGGACAAGAAGATCAAGAAGGGGCGCAACTTCTCGGAGGCCGGCATGGCCGAGATCTGCGAGCTGCATGCCCGGCTGGTGGACAACCTGCGCCTGGGCATGAGCGTGTTCCTCAACGGGACCGTGCGCGACGCGCAGAAGCTGCTGGAGGAAAAGGCCCGCTTTCGCGACCTCGAACGCGAGTACGCTGCCACGCACCTGGGCCGCCTGTCGGACAACACGGTGCAGAGCATCGAAACCAGCTCGCTTCACATCGACCTGATCAGCGACCTCAAGCGCATCAACTCGCACATCTGCTCGATCGCCTACCCCATCCTGGATTCTGCCGGTGCGCTGGCGCCGAGCCGGTTGCGCCAGAGCGCGCTGATCGACGACGCCAGCGCGTGACCGGCCGGACGGCGCCGTCAGTTCAGCCGGGGCTCGCGCTGGGCGCGCTCGGCCAGGCAGAAGTCCATCAGCGCGTCGATTTCGGTGGATTTGTCGAACACCGCGTCGGCCCCCAGCGCGGCGCAGCGCGCACGGATGTCGCGCGTGGCGTGGTTGCTCAGCACAATCATCTTCTGACCGGGCCGCCGGTTGCGGCAGGCCGCCAGGATGTTCAGGCCGCTGCCCTCGCGCAGGAACAGGTCGATGATGGCCAGGTCCCAGGCTTCGCGGTGGCTGTCCAGCCACTGGCGGCCTTCGGTTTCGGTTTCGGCGCTGCCGACCGGCTCCACACGGGCCAGCTCACGCAGTGTTTCAATCAGGTTCTCGCGGATGGTGGCGCTGTCTTCAACAATGTAGGCTCGAAACGTCATGACCCACTCCAGTTGGCAAGTTCGGTTGGCGCCGCGGCGGCGCACAGGCGCTCAGTCTGGCGCCTGCCATCGCTCGCCGCTGTAGGAACAGGCCCCGGTTACACCCCGGCGGCGCACAGCATCAGCGCCGCCTCCAGCGTGAACTCGTCGCGCTGCAGCCGCGCCAGCAGCTCGTCGCGCGTCATCAGGCGGAATTCATCCACCTCGCCGTCCTGGTTGACCGGCACCACGCCGTCTGGCAGCGTGCACTGGAACCAGTCAATGTGCTCCAGCACATAGCCGGCACCGCCGCCGTCGGCCGCGGGCCGGCGGATGGTGACGCGCCCGCCGCGCGCCAGCCCCGCCACAGCGTCCAGCCGCAAGCCGGCTTCTTCCCAGGTTTCGCGGGCCAGCGCGGTCTGCAGCGTGTCGGCGGCAGCGATCATGCCGCCCATCAGCGTGTCCCACAGGCCGGGGTCGTTGGCTTTGTTGAGGGCCCGCTTTTGCACCCAGTGCCGGCCGTCGGGGCTGCGCGCCAGCAGGTGCACCGCGCGGGTGGCAATGCCCAGCGGGCGCACAGCCGCACGCTCGACCACGCCCAGCGCGGTGCCTTGCTCGTCGGTCACGGCCAGCAGTTCGTCGCGCCAGGCGCCCGCCAGTCCGGCGACGCGCAGCGCCTGCGCCAGGGCCGCCAGCGATGCATCCAGGGGCGCCGCGAGGTGCCAGGCCGGCGCGCCAGAATGCTCTGTTTTTTGTAGCACCTCACGCAGTTCCGGTGCGGCTTGCAGGCCATTTTTCTCAAAGAAACCGGCCTCGACGGAACCCACACGGGCGGCCCCCGCCAGCAAGGGCAGCCGCGGTGCACGCGGCGGCTGGCTGGCGCGCGCCTGCAAGGCTGCGAGCCAGTGCGCGTCGGGCTGCAGCGGCGTCACAGCGTCAGGATGGTGCTGCCGGTTGTCTTGCGGGCTTCCAGGTCGCGGTGGGCCTGCTGAACCTCGGCCAGCGGGTAGCGCTGGTCGATGCGGATGCGGACCTTGCCGCTTTCCACCACGGCAAACAGCTCGTCGGCCATTTCCTGGGTGGCTTCGCGCGTGGCGATGTGGGTGAACAGCGTCTGCCGCGTCACATACAGCGAGCCTTTGGCGCCAAGAATGCCGGGCGCAAACGGCGGCACCGGCCCCGACGCGTTGCCGAAGCTGGCCATCAGGCCGAACGGCTGCAGGCAGTCGAGCGACTTGTCCCAGGTGTCCTTGCCCACCGAGTCGTACACCACCTTCACGCCGCGGCCACCGGTGATGTCTTTCACCCGCGCGGCAAAGTCCTCGGTACTGTAGTTGATGACATGGGCCGCGCCATGTTCCCTGGCCAGCGCACACTTGGCGTCCGAGCCCGCCGTGCCAATGAGTTGCAAGCCGAGCGCCTTGGCCCACTGGCAGGCGATCAGGCCGACACCACCGGCCGCGGCATGGAACAGCACAAAATCGCCCTCGCGCAGGCCCTGCACCGGCAGCGTGCGACGCAGCAGGTACTGGGCGGTCAGGCCCTTGAGCATCATCGCGGCGCCGGTCTCGAAGCTGATGGCGTCGGGCAGGCGGCACACGCACTTGGCAGGCATGACGCGCACCTCGCTGTAGCTGCCGGGCGGGTTGCTGGCGTAGGCCGCGCGGTCGCCCGCCTTCAGGTGCGTCACGCCCTCGCCCACCGCTTCCACGATGCCCGCGCCTTCCATGCCCAGCGTGAGCGGCATCGGCAGCTGGTACAGGCCGCTGCGCTGGTACACATCAATGAAGTTCAGGCCCACGGCATGGTGGCGGATGCGGACTTCGCCGGGGCCCGGGTCGCCCACCGTAACGTCCACGAGCTTGAGCTGTTCCGGGCCGCCGTTCTGGTCAATGCGGATGGCTTTTGTCATGGTGTTCTCCTCGAAAAGTATGGCCTGAATGCTGCCATGAATCGTCAGGCCCTGCTCAGGCAGGTCCATGCCGGTTGCGCTTACAGTGGAGCGCCCATGAACCAACGCCTCACCCCCGCCACCGCTGCACTGCTCGTCATTCCGCCCCTCTTGTGGGCGGGCAATGCCGTGGTCGGGCGCCTGGTCAATGGCCTCGTGCCACCCATCACACTCAACTTCCTGCGCTGGGTGCTGGCCTTCGCGCTGCTGCTGCCGTTTGCCGCCTGGGTGCTGCGGCGCGGCAGCGGGCTGTGGACGCACTGGCGCCGCTACGCGCTGCTGGGCCTGCTGGGCGTGGGCGCCTACAACGCGCTGCAGTACCTGGCGCTGAAGACCTCCACCCCCATCAATGTGACGCTGGTGGCCGCCAGCACGCCGATCTTCATGCTGGGCATCGGCTAGGCCTGCTTCGGCCAGCAGGTGACGCGCCGCCAGCTGCTGGGGGCGGCCCTGTCGATTGCCGGCGTGTTGCTGGTGCTGTGCCGCGGCCAGTGGGCGGTGCTGCTGCAGGTGCGGCTGGTGCCGGGCGACCTGTACGTGCTGCTGGCCACCGCCGCCTGGGCCTTCTACAGCTGGCTGCTGACGCGCCCGGGCGATGCACCGGGTGTGCGCAACGACTGGGCGGCCTTCCTGATGGCGCAGATGGCCTTCGGCCTGCTCTGGTCGGGCCTGTTTGCGGGGGCCGAGTGGGCACTGACGGACGCACACATCCAGTGGGGCTGGCCGCTGGCGGCCGCGCTGCTGTACGTCGCGCTGGGTCCGGCCATCCTGGCCTATCGCTGCTGGGGCCTGGGGGTGCAGCGCGTCGGGCCGAATGTGGCGGGCTTTTTCTCCAACCTCACGCCGCTGTTTGCGGCCGTGCTGTCCACCGCGTTCCTGGGCGAGCTGCCCCAGCTGTACCACGGCCTGGCGTTCGTGTTGATCGTTGGGGGCATAGTGGTGTCGTCGCGGCGGTAGGTTCCGGGTGGCGGAGGCAGGTGCCCGTCGCCGCCCACCCGCGGGGAAGCAACGAAAAAACTAGAACGTCCCCGGAAACGCCCCGCCATCCGTCAGCACGTTCTGCCCCGTGATGTAGCCCGCGTGCGCACTGCACAGGAACGCGCAGGCGGCGCCGAATTCGGCCGGGGTGCCGAGGCGCTGCGCCGGAATCTGTGCTTCCTGGGTCTTGCGGATCTCTTCCACGCTCTTGCCGGTGCGCTGCGCTGCGGCGGCGTTGGTCACGGCAATGCGGTCGGTGTCGAACTTGCCGGGCAGCAGGTTGTTGATGGTCACGTTGCGCCCGGCCAGCCGGCTCTGGCGTGCAACGCCGGCAACAAAACCCGTCAGGCCGCTGCGCGCACCGTTGGACAGGCCCAGGATGTCGATGGGCGCCTTCACCGCACCGGAGGTGATGTTCACGATGCGGCCAAAGCCGCGCTCGGCCATGCCGTCCACGGTGGCCTTGATCAGCTCGATGGGGGTGAGCATGTTGGCGTCCAGCGCCTTGATCCAGGCGTCGCGGTCCCAGTCGCGGAAGTCGCCGGGCGGCGGGCCGCCCGCGTTGGTGACCACGATGTCGAAGTCGCGGCGCAGCGCGAACACCGCCGCGCGGCCAGCCACGGTGGTGATGTCGGCGGCCACCCACTGCACCGTGGCGGCTGCGGGGCGCAGCGGGTCGGCCAGCAGCGTGTCAGCGGCGGCCTTCAGCGCCTCGGCGCCACGCGCCACCATCAGCACATGCACGCCCTCGCGCACCAGCGCCTGCGCGCAGCCAAAGCCCAGCCCCTTGCTGGCGCCACCGACCAGCGCCCACCTGCCTGCAATACCCAAGTCCATGTCAACCCCCGTTGTGCCGAAGAATGCGGCCGATGATACGGGTAGCGCCTTGTCAGCGCCCCGCGCGGGTGAATACGAAGATGCCGGCAATCACCAGCACCGTCCCCGCCGCGACCCACGCCGTGAACGGCTCCCCCAGGATCAGCACGCCCATCAGGATGGTGGACATCGGCCCCACCATGCCGGTCTGCGCCGCCAGCGACGGGCCGATGCGCTCGATCGCCATCATCACCAGCAGCACCGGCACCGCGGTGCACAGCGTGGCATTCAGCACCGACAGCCAGATCACCTCGGGCGCCACCGTCAGCGCCGCGCTCATCGGCCGCAGCAACACGAACTGCAGCAGGCAGCACAGGCAGGCGACGGTTGTGGCCAGACCCACCAGGCGCAGCGAGCCCAGCCGTTTGACCAGCTCGCCGCTGTAGACCAGGTAGATGGCGTAGGTGACGGCACTGGTGAACACCAGCGCGGCGCCCAGCGCCGCCTGGCCGCCCTGCAGCTCGATCTCGTGGCCGAACACCAGCACCACGCCCAGGTAGCTGATGGCCATGCCGCCGATCTGCACCCGGCTGAAACGGCGGCGGTACATCAGCCAGCCCAGCAGCATCACCAGCGTGGGGTTGAGGTACAGGATCAGCCGCTCCAGCGATGCGCTGATGTACTGCAGCCCGGCAAAATCCAGAAAGCTCGACAGGTAGTAGCCCGTCACGCCCAGGCCCAGCACGCCCAGCCAGTCGCGCCGCGTCAGCGCGGGCTTGCCGCGGCTGGCCCACCAGGCCATCACCGCGAAGATGGGCAGCGCGAACAGCATGCGCAGCATGATCAGCGTCACCGCGTCCACACCGTGGCGGTACGCCAGCTTCACGATGATCGCCTTGCCGCTGAAGGCGATGGCACCCGTGACCGCGAAGACCAGGCCTGTTGCTATGCTTTTAGGAGCGCCTGACGCAGTATCGGCGGGGGTTGGCGCCATTTTCTCTTCGACCGGCATCAGTCCTTGAATACCCTGCGGTGCAGCCGCCGCAGCAGCCACCAGATCGTCAGCACCACCACTGGAATGGCAAAGGCCGCGGTGGTCTCGGGGCTCCAGGGCCAGCCGATGGCCTGCGCCCCCTTGGCCAGGTAGCTCACCAGGCCCACGATGTAGTAGGTGATGGCCGCCACCGACAGGCCCTCCACCGTGGACTGCAGCTTGAGCTGCAGCCCCTGGCGCGTGTTCATGGCGCCCAGCAGGGCCTGGCTGCTTTGCTGCTGCTCGATCTCGACCCGCGTGCGCAGCAGGTTGCTGATGCGTGAAACGCGCTGTGACAGCGCGTCCTGGCGCCGCGTGGACCATTCGCAGGTGCTGCGCGCCGGCGTCAGCCGCCGTTGCATGAATTCGCCAATGGTCTGCAGGCCACTGAGGCGCGATTCGGCGATATCGGCAATGCGCCGGTCCACCAGCTCGAAGTAGGCGGCACTGGCGGAGAACCGTGAATGGGTGGCCGCGTACTGGCTTTCCACCTGCCCGGCCAGCTTGGTCAGGCGGTCCAGCAGCTGCGGCTCGTCGTCGCGGTTGGCGCTGCGGATGGCCTCGGCCAGCTCGGCCAGTTCGCGCTCGGCATAGGCCAGCGTGGACGACGCCTCGCGTGCCGCCGGCAGGCCCAGCAGCGCGGCCATGCGGTAGGTGTCAATTTCCAGCAGCTGCTGCACCAGCCGGCCAAGGCGGCGCGGCGTCATGCTGCCGGCCAGCAGCACCATGCGCGAGAAGCCGTCGGCATGCACAATGAAGTCGGTATAGACCTCGCCATGGCCATCGGCCACGGTGGAGGCAACCAGCGTGTCCTCGCTCAGCACATGGGGCACCAGTGTCTGGGTGCCAAAGTTCTTGTTGCCCAGCACCCACAGGTGCAGCCCGGCCAGGCACTGGCCCGGCAGCCCGGCCAGCCAGCCCTGGGGTACCACCTCCACCGCCGTGGCCGGCTCGCGCTCGCCAAAGCCCTCGTTGCTGGCGGTGCGGGTGAACGTCCAGGTGACAAATTCCGTGTGCATTTCCCAGCGCAGCCGGAACGGCCCGAGGTCCATGCGGATGTGGGTGCTTTGCGCGTCCGGCTGCGGCAGGTGGTGGTCGCGCAACAGTTGGGCCACATGCTCGCGACTGGCGGCCCGGCCGGCCGCGTCGCACACCATGACAATGTGCGAGATGGCCAGCGGCGCGCTCAGCGACTCCGGCGGGCGGGCATGGATTTCATTGTGCAGCGCCATGCGCTGCGGATGGGCGGGGGGCAACTGGGTCATGGACAGGACATTTGCGGGCAAGGAGTGTCCATTGTGACGCAGCGCCAACGACAACGGCGCCCGCAGGCGCCGTTGGGGTCCCCACGAACCGCGCGGGGGGTATCAGTCTTCGACGAAGGCCTCTTCGCGCTTGTTCTTCACCGCCGGCATCAGCACGATCACCAGCAGCAGCGCCGCCGCCGCCAGCAGCCCCGCCGACAGCGGGCGGGTGACAAACACGCTCCAGTCGCCGCGTGACAGCAGCAGTGCGCGGCGCAGGTTTTCTTCCATCATCGGCCCGAGGATGAAGCCCAGCAGCAACGGGGCGGGCTCCATGCCCAGCTTGATGAAGCCGTAGCCGATCACGCCAAAGGCCGCCACCATCCAGATGTCCCAGGTGTTGTTGTTGGTGGAGTACACGCCAATGGCGCAGAACAGCACGATGGCCGGGAACAGCCAGCGGTACGGAATGGTCAGCAGCTTGATCCACAGCCCGATCAGCGGCAGGTTCAGGATGATCAGCATGGCGTTGCCGATCCACATCGAGGCGATCAGGCCCCAGAACAGCTGCGGGTTGCTGGTCATGACCTGCGGGCCGGGCTGGATGTTGTGGATGGTCATGGCGCCGACCATCAGCGCCATCACCGCGTTGGGCGGAATGCCCAGCGTCAGCAGCGGGATGAAGGACGTCTGCGAGCCCGCGTTGTTGGCCGACTCGGGCGCCGCCACACCGCGGATGTTGCCCTGGCCGAACGGCACTTCGCCCGGCTGCAGCTTGGTCTTCTTCTCGACCGTGTAGGCCGCAAAGGCCGCCAGCAGTGCGCCGCCACCGGGCAGGATGCCCAGTGCCGAGCCCAGCGCGGTGCCGCGCAGCACGGCGGGAATCATGCGCTTGAAGTCTTCACCGGTCGGCATCAGGCCTGTCACCTTGCCGGTGAACACCTCGCGCTTGTCCTCGGAATGCGACAGGTTCTGGATGATTTCACCGTAGCCGAACACACCCATGGCGATCACGATGAAGCCAATGCCGTCGGTCAGCTCGGGGATGTCGAAGCTGAAACGCGCCACGCCGGAGTTCACGTCAGTGCCCACCAGGCCCAGCAGCAAGCCGAGAATGATCATGCCGATGGCCTTGATCAGCGAACCCGAGGCCAGCACGACGGCGCCGATCAGGCCCAGGATCATCAGCGAGAAGTACTCGGCCGGGCCGAACTTGAAGGCCACTTCGGTCAGCGGTGCCGCAAACGCGGCCAGGATCAGGGTGCCGACGCAGCCCGCAAAGAACGAGCCCAGGCCGGCGGCAGCCAGTGCCGGGCCGGCGCGGCCCTTGCGCGCCATCTGGTAGCCGTCGATCACGGTCACCACCGAGGACGATTCGCCCGGCAGGTTGACCAGGATGGCGGTGGTGGAGCCGCCGTACTGGGCACCGTAGTAGATGCCGGCCAGCATGATGAGCGCGGCCACCGGCGGCAGCGCGTAGGTGGCGGGCAGCAGCATGGCGATGGTGGCCACCGGGCCGATGCCGGGCAGCACGCCGATCAGCGTGCCCAGCAGGCAGCCGATGAAGCAGTAAATCAGGTTCTGGAAGGTGAAGGCAACACCAAAACCGAGCGCGAGGTTGTTGAACAGATCCATGGGGGTAACCTCAGCCGGTGATGAAGGAAGGCCACACCGGGAACTGCAGCTTGAGCAGCCAGACGAAGGCGACGTAGCTGCCCGCGGCCAGGATGGTGGCCAGCACCAGCACTTCCTTGATGTTGTAGGTGTCGCCGGCCAGGCTGGAGACCAGCGTCAGGCCGAAGATCGCGGCAATCAGCCCCATGGCCGGCAGGCCGATGCTGGGCAGGCCGCCCAGCAGCACGCCAAACAGCAGGTTGGCCGCGATGATGAAGCCCAGCGGCTTCCAGGCGATGGCGCCGATCTTGTCGCCGCCTTCGGTCTCGACCACCAGGGCCTTGAACGACACGGCCAGGCCGATGACGGTCAGCAGGATGCCCAGCAACAGGGGGAAGTAACCCGGCCCCATGCGGGCGCCCTCGCCCAGCGTGTAATTGGTGGCGCCCCAGGCAAAGGCGACCCCGACCGCCGCATAAACGACTCCTGAGTAGAAGTCCTTTTGGCTTTTGATTTTCACGTGTTTGTCTCCGGAAAGGTACTCGATCCGGGATTCTGACGGGCAGGCGCTGGCAGCAGGATGTGGATTTCACTTACACCAGCCGGCCTGACCACGCCCTGACCTGCCGCAAGATTCTGCCGGACGCCCCAGGACGGGGCATGGTGCACGGTCAGCGCTCAGTCCAGCGGAGGCGTGGCCGACAGCACCTCGTCCAGCACCGTCACGCCCTCGGCCACCCGGAGCGCGCCGGCCAGCCGCAGCGGCCGCATGCCGTCGGCCACCGCCTGGCGGCGCAGGGCCTCGGTGTTCGGGTCCTGCGTGACCTTCTTCTTGAACTCCTCGCTCACGGTCAGCAGTTCATACAGACCCATGCGGCCCATGAAGCCGGTCATGCGGCAGTCCACGCAGCCCACCGGCTTGTAGGGCCGGTAGCCGCCGTTGATCTTCCAGGGCTTGATCACGGCGTCCAGCGTTTCGCGCGACGCCGATTCGTCCAGCACGCGGCATTGCTTGCACAGCGTGCGCACCAGGCGCTGCGCCAGCACGCCCAGCAGCGTGGCGTTGATCAGGTAGGCCGGCACGCCCAGCTCCATCAGGCGCGTGACGGCCGAGGGCGCGTCGTTGGTGTGCAGCGTGGAGAACACCAGGTGGCCGGTGAGGGCGGCCTGCACGGCCATTTCTGCGGTCTCCAGATCGCGGATTTCGCCGATCATGATGATGTCCGGGTCCTGCCGCATCAGCGCGCGCAGCCCTTCGGCGAAGTTGAAATCGATGGCGGATTGCACCTGCGTCTGATTGAAGGCGGGCTCGATCATCTCGATCGGGTCTTCCACCGTGCTGACGTTCACCTCCTCGGTCGCCACGCGCTTGAGCGTGGAATACAGCGTGGTGGTCTTGCCCGAGCCCGTGGGCCCGGTCACCAGGATGATGCCGTGCGGCCGCTTGACCAGCGCCTCCCAGCGTCGCGCGTCATGCTCGGAAAAGCCCAGTGCGTCCAGGTCCTTGACGGCGGTGTCCGGGTCAAAGATGCGCATCACCATCTTTTCGCCGAACGCGGTGGGCAGCGTGGACAGGCGCATTTCAATTTCGTCGCCGCGCGGGTTGCGGGTCTTGATGCGGCCGTCCTGCGGGCGGCGCTTTTCCACCACGTCCATGCGGCCGAGCAGCTTGATGCGCGCCGTCATCGCGTTGAGCACGCCCAGCGGCATCTGGTAGACGGGGTGCAGCACGCCGTCAATGCGGAAGCGGATCACGCCCTGCTCGCGCCGCGGCTCGAGATGAATGTCGCTGGCGCGCTGGTCAAAGGCGTACTGCCAGAGCCAGTCCACCACCTGCACCACGCCCTGGTCGTTGGCATCCAGCTGCTTGTTGGTCTTGCCCAGCTCCACCAGCTGCTCGAAGCTGGCCGCGCCGGCATTGCCGCCCGCCTTCTGGGCGGCGCGCACCGACTTGGCCAGCGCAAAAAACTCGGCGGTATAGCGGTGGATGTCCTGCGGGTTGGCCAGCACCCGGCGCACCGCGCGCTTGGACTGGCGCTCCACCTCGTCCACCCAGTCCGTCACGAACGGCTCGGCCGTGGCGACCACCACCTCGCGCGTGGTCACCTGCACCGGCAACACGCGGTGCCGTTCGGCATAGGCGGCGCTCATGCTGTCAGCGACCTTGCCCACGTCCACCTTCAGCGGGTCGATGCGCAGGTAGTCCAGGCCGCTGCGGCCGGCCAGCCACTGCGCCAGCATCTCGATGTCCAGCGGCTTGCCGTCGCTGGTGCGGATCATGGAAACGCTGGCCAGTCGCACCAGCGGGTGCTGCGCGCTTTCCGCCTGGGCGCAACGCGCCACCGTGCGGCTGGCTTCTTCCGGCGAGATCACGCCGTCCGCGCCAAGCCACTCCACCAGACGGCGCCATTCCAGCGGGCCGCGGTCGGGGGTTTTGGCGAGGGACTTGGGCTTCAGGACGGCACTCATGGAATCAGCGGTTTGAACACCCGTAGCCATTTGGGCGCGGGCAGGCCCCAGCGAGTTTGGATGGTTTCGGCCTGCTGTGCAAGCACCGGGCGCTTCGGCTTGACGGGGCTGCGCTGGGCCAGCACCACGGTGTTGCCTTCACGCGTCGGCTTGAAGGCCCAGACCGCGCCTTCGCCAAAGGCCGAGACGATCTTCTTCAGGCTCTGCTCGTAGCTGGACGAACGGCCAAACAGGTTGACCGTCATGCAGCCGTCTTCCGTGAGCAGGCGGCGGCAGTCGGCATAGAAGGCCGCGCTGTCCAGCACGGGGGCAGCCGCCTCGTGGTCGTACAGGTCCACCTGCAGCGCGTCGATCTGGCCGCGCCAGTGGTCGTGGGCGGCGACCTCGGCGGCGTCGCCCAGCACCACCGACAGCCGCGCGTCATCGGCCGGCAGCTTGAACCACAGCCGGCAGGCCGCCACCACCTGAGGGTTGAGCTCGATGGCGGTGGTTTTCATGCGCAGCTTCTTGTGGCAGAACTTGGTGAGCGCGCCGGCGCCCAGGCCCAGCTGCATGGCGTGGCGCTTCGGCACCGAGGCCGGTTCCACAAACAGCAGCCAGGCCATCATGCGCTGCACATAGTCGAGGTCGATCTCGTACGGCGCGTCCAGCCGCATCGAGCCCTGCACCCATTCGGTGCCGAGGTGCAGGTAACGGGTGTCACCGTAGTCGGAGAAGTTGACCTCGGGCAGGTCGCGGGGGCGTGTTTTGGTCAAGGTGCCGCCGATTATCTTCACACCAGGCCATGGGCTGCGAACACCTCGCGCCAGGCGGCCAGCTTGCGCTCAAACCGCCAGGACGCGTTGGCGGCGCTGCTCGATGGCAACCGGTACACCGGCAGACCCAGCGCACGGGTGTGGCGTGCGTGGCGAAAACTCTCGCCGCCGTTGTGGGCAATGGCCTGCAGCTTCGGCAGCCGGCGCACCAGCGCGGCCAGGTCGTTGACGCGCGGGTCGCGGATGTTGGCGTCCAGACTGCCTTCACGCTCGCATTCGGCGTACACATCCCACAGGCCCAGGCCCCGCGCCAGCAGCCATTTGCTACGAATTTCATAGCGGTCCACGCAATCTGTATGCGGGCTGGCAGGCCAAATGGCTTCCAGCAAGGGCCAGAAATGGTTTTGCGGATGGGCGTAGTACTGGCGCCTCGCCAGCGACTGCCCGCCCGGAAAGCTGCCCAGGATGAGCACCACTGTTTCGTCGCTGACCAGCGGGGCCAGCCCGGTCAGGCGCGTCATGCGGCCAGCCCGAGCGCCGCCAGCCGCGGCAGCGCCTGTACCGCGTTGCGCGTGGTGGCCTCGGCCAGCGCCGGCACGGCCATGCCGCGCAACTGCGCCACCACGGCCGCAATGCGGGGCAGCTCGGCCGGCTCGTTACGGCCCTGGGGCTGGCCCGCCGCGCGCTGCTGCGCCGGGGTGTAAAGCCAGTGGGGCGGAATGTCCGGCGCGTCGGTTTCCAGCACGATGGCGTCCAGCGGCAGCCAGGCCGCCAGCCGGCGCAGCTGCAAGGCGCGGTCGAACGTGACGGCGCCGCCAAACCCCAGCTTGAAGCCCAGATCGACGAAGGCCCGGGCCTGCTGCTGGCTGCCATTGAAGGCATGGGCGATGCCGCCGGCCACGCCGATCTCGCGCAGCGGGCGCAGCAGCGCGTCGGCCGAGCGGCGCACATGCAGGATCACCGGCAGGCCGTGGCGTCGGGCCAGCTTGAGCTGCTCGCGGTAGTAGGAGGTCTGGCGTTCCATGTCCAGTCCCGGCACGAAGCCGTCGAGCCCGATTTCGCCCACCGCCACCAGGCGTGCGTCGGTCATGTGCTGTGCCAGCGCGGCGTCCAGCTGTGCCAGGTGTGCCGGCTGCGCACACGGCGTGAACAGCGGGTGAATGCCCAGCGCGTAGCTGTCGCCGTGCTGGTGCGCCAGCGCGCGTACGGCGTCAAAGTGGTCGGCCGCGACGGCGGGCAACACGCAATGCGCCACCCCTTGCGCCGCGGCACGCGCGCGCACCGCCGCCCGGTCGGCGTCAAACTCGGGCGCGTCCAGGTGGCAATGGGTGTCGATCCAGACCGGCATGGCGGGATGATGCCCGATCACGTGCATCGGCCGAAAAAGCGTGATACCGTGTGTTTTCGCTTCCCCGTTTCTTCATGCAGCGTTACAGGTGAAACGATGCGCAGGCCCGCCCTCTACAGCCAGTCCGCCCGCTCCGTGCCTGAGCCGCCAGCGCCTGCGCCTGTCGCAACCCCCAACCCGGCCGGCACCACCGCACGGCGCTGGACCGCCAGCAGCCCGCGCGTGCTGTGGGCGGCCATTGCCACCCTCGCGCTGCTGTTGGTGCTGAGCATCGCGCTCAGCCTGCGTCCGGGCCAGCGCCGCATCACGCAGGACGACATCAATGCAGCGGTGCTGAAGACGCTGGAGACCACCGTATTGCCCTCACCCGCCGCCAAAGCCTACGAGAACATCCGCCCGTCGGTGGTGCGGGTGGTCAGTTTCGTCAAGAAGAGCCGCCTGAAGGACGTGAAGCCGGCGCCGGGCAAGTCGCTGGCCGGGGACGCCAAGGCCGACGAAGACGAAGTGGAGCACGGCGTCGGCTCGGGCGTGGTGATCGTGGACAAGGGCATCATCCTGACCAACCTGCATGTGGTGCAGGGGGCCGACCGCATCAAGGTCACGTTCTCCGACGGACTGGAGGCCGAGGCCCGCATCACCGGCGTGCAGGCCGAAAACGACCTGGCGGTGCTGCAGGCCAGCAAGATTCCGGACGACCTGATTGCCGCCACCATGCGCTCCACCGCCGACCTGGCGCCGGGCGACCAGGTGGTGGCAGTGGGCTTCCCGTTCGGCATCGGGCCCTCGGCGTCGGCCGGCATTGTGTCGGGACTCAAGCGGGTGTTCCGCTCTCCCGAAGGCAAGCAGGACATGACCAACCTGATCCAGTTCGATGCCGCAGCCAACCCCGGCAATTCCGGCGGCCCGCTGGTGACGATGGACGGCGAGGTCGTTGGCATCGTCACCGCCATCCTGAACCCGACCTCGGCCCGCACCTTCATTGGCATCGGCTTTGCCGTGCCCATCGAGAACGCGGCGTCGGCTGCCGGCCTGCCGCCGTTCTGATTTTCCAACTCCTTCTCTTGAAAGCGCCACCGCATGGAAACGCCCGCTCACCAGGAAGCCGCCACCGCCCAGCTCATGGAGCAGATTCTTTATGAGGTCAAGCGCGTGGTCGTTGGCCAGGACCGGTTTCTGGAGCGCGTCATGGTCGCCATGCTGGCCCAGGGCCACCTGCTGGTGGAGGGCGTGCCGGGGCTGGCCAAGACCCTGACGGTGAAGACCCTGGCCAACACGGTACGTGGCCAGTTCAAGCGCATCCAGTTCACGCCCGACCTGGTGCCGGCCGATCTGGTGGGCACCCGCGTGTACAACCAGAAAACCGGCGACTTCAGCACCTCGCTGGGCCCGGTGTTCACCAACCTGCTGCTGGCCGACGAAATCAACCGCGCGCCAGCCAAGGTGCAAAGCGCGCTGCTGGAGGTGATGCAGGAGCGCCAGGTGACGATTGCGGGCGAGACGCACAAGGTGCCCAGCCCGTTCCTGGTGATGGCGACGCAAAACCCGATCGAGACCGAAGGCACCTACCCCTTGCCCGAGGCCCAGGTCGACCGCTTCATGATGAAGGTGCTGGTGGACTACCCGACCGACGAAGAAGAATTCGTCATTGTCAGCCGCGTGACCGGCCCGGCGGTGGACGTGACCCCGGTGGCCAGCACCGAACAGCTGGCCGCGCTGCAGGCCGAATGCCGCCGCGTCTATGTGGACCCGTCACTGGTGCAGTACGCGGTGAAGCTGGTGTCGGCCACCCGCACGCCCGACAGGCACGGCATCAAGGACATCGCCAAGTACATCACCTTCGGCGCCAGCCCGCGCGCCACCATCAACCTGACCGAAGGCGCCCGCGCCCTGGCCATGCTGCGCGGGCGCACCTATGCGCTGCCCGAAGACATGACCGACCTGGTGCCCGATGTGCTGCGGCACCGTCTGGTGCTGTCGTATGAAGCACTGAGCGAAGGCCTGACGGCCGACGCCATCATCGGCAAGATCACCGCAAAGATTCCGGTGCCCGCGAAACCCCTGGAACATGAAAAGCTCGTGGCATAACGCTCCCCCCCGAAGCGCCTCCGGCGCCTCCCCCCCGGGGGGGCGCAGCCAGCGGCCCGGCGAAGCCGGTTCCGCGGCTGCCCCGAAGGAGAACGCAGAGCATGTACTCAGGCGTCTTGAATGGACCGTCATCCGCCGGCTGGACGGGATGCTGCAGGGCGACTACCACACCCTGATGCGCGGCGCCGGGCTGGACCTGGCTGACCTGCGCGAGTACCAGCACCATGACGATGTGCGCCACATGGACTGGAACGTCACGGCCCGGCTGCAGGTGCCGCACGTGCGCGTGTTCACCGAAGACCGCGAGATGGCAGCCTGGTTCCTGCTCGACCTGAGCCCGTCGATCGATTTCGGCTCGGGCGAGCAGCGCAAGCTGGGCGTGTCGGCCGAGTTTGTGGCTGTGCTCGCGCGGCTGCTCACAAGGCATGGCAACCGCGTGGGCGCGCTGCTGTATGGCTCGGGCGTGGACGCCATGATTCCGGCCCGCGCGGGCCGGCGCCATGTGCTGCACCTGCTGCACAGCATCCAGACCCGCCCGGCGCCCGCGGAAACCGGCACCACCCGGCTGCACGAACTGCTGGAGTCCGCTGCCGGCGCCATCCGCCGCCGCGCCACGGTGTTTGTGGTGTCCGACTTCATCAGCGAGCCGGGCTGGGAAAAGCCGCTGGCCCAGCTGGCACAGCGCCATGAAGTGGTGGCCGTGCGGGTGCTGGACCCGCTGGAGCTGGAGCTGCCCGACCTGGGCCTGATTCCGATCCGTGACGCCGAGACCGGCGAGCAGCTGCTGGTGGACACCCACGACGCGAGCTTTCGCAAGCGCTTTGCGCGCATCGCGGCGCAACGCGAGGCGGACTTGCGCCAGTCGCTGGGCCGCGCCGGCGTGGACACGCTGGAGCTGTCCACCGACGACGACCTGGTGGACGCCGTGGTGCGCTTCACCGACATGCGCAAGCGCCGCAGCCAGCTGGCCGCCGGCGGTGGTCTGCCCGCGCATCTGAGAAAGGCAGCCTGACCATGAACTTCCTCTGGCCCCAGTTCCTCTGGCTGCTGCTGGTGGCGCCCCCGCTGGTGGGACTCTACGTGTGGCTGCTGCGGCGCAAGAAGAAGACGGCATTGCGTTACGCCTCGCTGTCCATCGTGCGCGAGGCCATGGGCACCCGCCAGAGCATCCGCCGCCACATCCCGCCGGTGCTGTTCCTGCTGGCCCTGGTGGCCATGCTGGTGGCCGCGGCCCGCCCGGTGGCGGTGGTAACGCTACCGTCCAACCAGCAGACCATCATCCTGGCCATGGACGTGTCGGGCAGCATGCGCGCCACCGACGTGCAGCCCAACCGGCTGGTGGCCGCGCAGGAGGCCGCCAAGAAATTCATTGCCGAACTGCCGCGCCACGTGAAGGTGGGTATCGTGGCGTTTGCCGGTTCGGCCCAGGTGGCGCAGCTGCCGACGGTGAACCGCGAAGACCTGGTGACCGCGATTGACCGCTTCCAGCTGCAGCGCGCCACGGCCACCGGCAATGCGATCGTGATCTCGCTGGCCACGCTGTTCCCGGATGCCGGCATCGACCTGCAGCAGATGGGCAACAACCGCTTTGGCCAGCAGGCGCGCCCGCTCAACGAGCCGCCCAAGGAAAAAAAGGAATTCACCCCGGTGGCGCCGGGCTCCTACAACTCGGCCGCCATCATCATGCTCACCGACGGCCAGCGCACCACCGGAGTGGATCCGCTGGAGGCCGCGAAGATGGCCGCCGACCGCGGCGTGCGGGTGTACACCGTGGGCATCGGCACGGTGGACGGCGAAACCATCGGATTTGAAGGCTGGTCCATGCGCGTGCGGCTCGACGAGGAAACCCTCAAGGCCGTGGCCAACAAGACGCAGGCCGAGTACTTCTATGCCGGCACGGCCGAGACGCTCAAGAAGGTCTACGAAACCCTGAGCTCGCGCCTGACGGTCGAGAAGAAGGAGACCGAAGTCTCCAGTCTTTTCGCGCTGGGCGCAGCGGTGCTGGCACTGCTGGCAGGCGGCCTGTCGCTGCTCTGGTTCAACCGGATTCTTTGAGGAATCGAGCAGCGACTCCTTAGATGACTTGATCATTCACGCGGGAATTCATAACAAAGAATCGCGCGATAGGCGAGTTTTGCAGTCTTGAATGCATTGCAAGCCGTCTATCTTGCACCCTTGCTATGGATTCAACGCCGTGAAACACCAATAGCGCGGTTTCCCTAGGAAAGGTCTGCTAGTTCAGAGATTTTCTTTCACACCTTTTCGTTGGAGATTTACTCCACGGCTCACTGACGCGAGGTTCGGGCCGACTACGTCAACATTCGCCGAAAGGCGAAGCAACTTAAGGAAGCAAGAGAATTGGAAGACAAAAAAATTGAAGCGGAGCTCCTGCAAATCATCGGGCTCAAGAGGCTGGACAAACTATCCAAGGAAGAGGCCAGCACTATCCTCAAACTGATAGGTGAGCAGCGGCTCAAGGAGGCTCACATCCAAGCGTTGGTCAGATTGGCACCTGGATTCATTGCGGTTGCAACAGAGGCACTTAGGGTTCAAATGAAGGTTATTGCCGCAGCCAAGGAAGTTCAGCAAGACGTTGTGCAAACCATAAGCGCTGCTGTAGAGGGGATATCGCAAGCACTGAAGATTCTGGTCGGCTCTGCCGAATCGGATGCGACTCGAGAAAAGCTTGCGGCGGTGCTACTGGAGGCTGGTCAACTATACCTCCAGCTAGCAATCATCTTGCAACAAGTGAACGCGAACAACAATGAAATGTATAAGACCGTTGCAAAGATGGCAACGATTGCTTTGATTGTAGTTGTAGGCGTCTTTCTGACCGCTACCAGTACGAAACGCGAGCCCAGTTAGTTCACCAAGATATCAAGCACACTGGATGCATCAAAAGCTGCTCGCCTGTCACCCCAGCCGCCCCGAGGTTAACTGGAGTTGCCGTCCGCAGCGTGCCGCCAGGGTGGCGTCGTGCGTGACCACCACGAACGCGGTGCCGTGGTCGCGTGCCAGTGTGAGCATCAGGTCGAACACGCCGTCGGCAGTGCTGCGGTCCAGGTTGCCGGTCGGCTCATCGGCCAGCACGCAGGCCGGTTGGGTCACCAGTGCGCGCGCGATGGCCACGCGCTGGCGTTCGCCGCCCGACAGCTCGGCCGGACGGTGGTGTATGCGGTCCTGCAGGCCCACACTGGCCAGCATGCGCTGGGCCGTCCGGGCCGCCTGTTCGCGCGGCTGGCGGCGGATCCACAGCGGCATGGCCACGTTGTCCAGCGCGCTGAATTCCGGCAGCAGGTGGTGAAACTGGTAGACAAAGCCCAGGTGCTGGTTGCGCAGCCGGCCCTGGGCCGCCGCATCCAGCTGCGCCAGCGGCTGGCCCAGCAGTTGCACCGAGCCGCTGGTCGGCGCGTCCAGCCCGCCCAGCAGGTGCAGCAGCGTGCTTTTGCCCGAGCCCGAGGCGCCGACGATGGCCAGCGTCTCGCCGGCCTGCACGTCCAGATCCACACCGTGCAGCACGGTGAGGTCGATTACGCCCTCGTGGAAGCGCTTGGTCAGGCCACGCGCCTGCAGAACAGGGGTGGCGGCAAGCGTGGGGGTCTCATTCATAACGCAGCGCCTCCGCCGGATTGACGCGGCTGGCGCGCCAGCTTGGGTAGATCGTGGCGACAAAGGCCAGCACCAGCGAGATCAGCGCCACCGGCAGGATGTCGCTTTGCTGCGGATCGCTCGGCATGCGGCTGATCAGGTAGATGTCCTTCGGCAGGAAGCTCGCCTGGAACAGCCGCTCCAGCGCCGGCACGATCACGTCGATGTTGAAGGCGACGCCCAGGCCCAGTAGCAGGCCGGCAAAGGTCCCGATCACGCCGACCATGGCGCCCTGCACCATGAACACCCCCATGATGCTGCCCGGGCTCGCACCCAGCGTGCGCAGGATGGCGATGTCGGCGCGCTTGTCGGTCACCGTCATGACCAGGGTGCTGACCAGGTTGAACGCAGCCACGGCCACGATGAGCGTAAGGATGATGAACATCATCCGCTTCTCGAGCTGAACCGCCGCAAACCAGGTGCGGTTCTGACGCGTCCAGTCGCGGATCAGCAGGTCGCCGGTGAGCGAGCCGCCCAGTTCTGCAGCGACCTGGCGCGCCTCGTGCAGGTCGCGGATTTTCAGGCGGATGCCGGTGGGGCCTTCCAGCCGGAAGATGCGCGCGGCGTCGTCCACATGCAGCATCACTAGCGCGGAGTCGTATTCGTAGTGGCCGGAATCAAAGGTGCCGACCACGGTCATCTGCTTCAGGCGCGGCACCACGCCTGCCGGCGTGACCTGACCGCTGGGTGCGATCAGCGTGACCGCATCGCCCTGGCGCACGCCCAGCGCGCGCGCCAGCTCGCCGCCCAGCACGATGCCGAATTCGCCCGGCACCAGCCGCGACAGTGCCGTGTCCTTCAGTTCCACCGCGAGGTCCGTCACACCCGGTTCCAGCGCCGGGTCGATGCCACGCACCAGGGTGCCCTTCATGTCCTCGCCCCGGGCCAGCAGGGCCTGCGCCGCCACAAACGGTGCGGCGCCCGTCACCGCCGGGTTGCGCCGCGCTTCGGCCAGCGTGCGGTTCACGTCCGGCAAGGCAGCGCCTTGCGGCGCGAAAATCTCGATGTGCGACACCACGCTGAGCATGCGGTCGCGCACTTCCTTCTGGAAGCCGTTCATCACCGACAGCACGATGATCAGCGCCGCCACGCCCAGCGCAATGCCCAGCATGGACACGCCCGAGATGAAGGAGATGAAGCCGTTGCGCCGGGTAGCGCGGCCGGCCCGGGTGTAACGCCAGCCCAGGGCCAGTTCGTAGGGAATCTGCATGTGCGAGGGAGTTGGTTCCGCTGGATTGTGGCATCCCGGACAATAGGGGCCATGTCAGACGGTGCCCACTTGTTGATTCCCTACGCCCATGGCAGTTCCGAAGGCTGCGCCGAGGTGCTGCGCACGCTGGCCCTGCCCCACCTGGAAAAGCTCGCGGCGCGGCTCACGCCTGGCGTCGTCGACGCCGGCACGCCCGAGGCCCTGAGCCCGCCGCACGAGCGCGCACTCGCCCGCGCCTACGGCCTGGCGGTCACCGACGGGCAGATTCCCTGGGCGGCCTGGCAGGCCCGCGAAGCCGGGCACGACGCCGCCCAGCCCTGGGCCTGGGTCACGCCTTGCCACTGGCAGCTCGGCCGCGACCACATTCGCATGCTGCATCCGCTGGCGCTGCAGCTGGACGCGGCCGATTCACGGGCGCTGATGGCGGCCATGCAGCCCTACTTTGAGCAGGACGGCATCGCGCTGACGTATGACGCACCCACACTGTGGCTGGCGTACGGCGAGGTATTCCGCGGCCTGCCTACCGCGTCGCTGGACCGCGTGATCGGCCAGGCGATCGACCCCTGGCTGCCGCGCAGCCCGCAGGCCAAAGCCCTGTGCCGACTGCAAAGCGAGATGCAGATGCTGCTGTACACCCACCCGGTGAACGAAGCGCGCGAGCGCGGCGGCCTGCTGCCGGTCAATTCGTTCTGGCTCAGCGGCACCGGGGCCCTGCCGGCCGATGCCGGGCCGCCGCCGGCGGGGCTGCGCGTCGTCCACTACCTGCGCGACGCCGCGCTGCGCGCCGACTGGTCCGCCTGGGCCGAGGCCTGGCGGCTGCTGGACAACGGCGAATGCGCCCGCCTGCTGCGCGAACTGGACGCGGGCCAGCCCGTCACGCTGACGCTGTGCGGCGAACGCCATTCACAAACCTGGCACACCGGCAAAGCCGGGTTTTTCGCCCGATTCATGAGTCAAATAGCCCGCCAACCCGCATCCAGACTGCTTGAACCGCTATGAAAATAGTAGCAAGAGACATTCCGCCCCGTGCTGCCTGGGCGCTGGAGCAGGCCGGTGTCCACCCGCTGCTGGCCCGGCTCTACGCGGCGCGCGGCATCACGGCACACGACCAGCTGGACGACGGCCTGGCGCGGCTGCTGCCGCCCGCGTCGCTACTCGGCGCACAAGCCGCCGCCGCCTTGCTGGCCGACGCCATCGCGCAACAGCGCAAGCTGTGCATCGTGGCTGACTACGACTGCGACGGCGCCACCGCCTGCGCAGTGGCTGTGCGGGGCCTGCGCCTGCTGGGCGCGCAGCAGGTGAGCTACCTGGTGCCCGACCGCGTGGTGGACGGCTACGGCCTGACGCCACCGATTGCCGAGCGAGTCAAGGCCAGTGGCGCCGAGCTGCTGATCACGGTGGACAACGGCATTGCCAGCGTGGAAGGTGTGGCGCGCGCCAACGCGCTGGGCCTGCCGGTGCTGGTGACCGACCACCACCTGCCCGCCTCGCAGTTGCCGGCGGCGGCCGTGATCGTCAACCCCAACCAGCCGGGCTGCACCTTTGAAAGCAAGGCCATCGCCGGCGTGGGCGTCATGTTTTATGTGCTGCTGGCGCTGCGCGCCGAGCTGCGTGCCCGCGGCGCGTTTGACGCCGCCAGCCAGCCCAAGCTGGACGCACTGCTGCCGCTGGTGGCGCTGGGCACGGTGGCCGACGTGGTGAAGCTCGACGCCAACAACCGCCGACTGGTGGCGCAGGGCCTGAAGCGCGTCCGCGCGGGCGCCATGCCGGCCGGCCTGGCGGCGCTGTTCAAGGCGGCCGGGCGCGATTCGCGTGTGGCCACCACGTTTGACTTCGGCTTTGCGCTCGGCCCGCGCATCAATGCCGCTGGCCGGCTGAGCGACATGACACTGGGCATTGAATGCCTGCTGAGCGACGACCCGGTGCGAGCTGACGAGCTGGCACGCACGCTGGACGGCATCAATCGCGAGCGACGTGAAATCGAAGGCGACATGCGCGAACAGGCCATGCACATCGCCGAAAGCCTGTTTGACGAGGGCGACGAAGCCCCGCCCGCCATCTGCGTTTTTGATCCGGACTTTCACGAGGGCGTGGTCGGCATCGTGGCGTCACGCATCAAGGACAAGCTGCATCGCCCCACCTTTGTGTTTGCCGCGAGCCAGGCGCCGGGCAAGGGGCACGAGCTGAAGGGCTCAGGCCGTTCCATCCCGGGCTTCCACCTGCGCGATGCGCTGGACCTGGTGGCCAAGCGCCACCCCGGCGTGTTACTGCGCTTTGGCGGCCACGCCATGGCGGCTGGCTGCACGCTGGACGAAGACCAGCTGGATGTGTTTGAACAGGCCTTCCACCAGGTTGCGCTGGAGTGGCTGGACGCTGCGACACTGACCCGCCGCATCGAGACTGACGGCCCGCTGGCGCCCGAATACCGCCGCGCCGACCTGGTCGACACGCTGCACGCCGAGGTCTGGGGCCAGGGCTTCGCGCCGCCGGTGTTCAGTGAAGAGGTTGAAGTGCTCTCGCAGCGGCTGGTGGGCGAAAAGCACCTGGCGCTGAAACTGCGCCACCAGGGCCAGCCGGTGGACGGCATCTGGTTTGGCCACACCGACCCGCTGCCGGCGCGCGTCAAGCTCGCCTTCCGGCTGGACGCCGACGAATGGCAAGGGGTAAAGCGGGTACGTTTCCTCGTGGAAGCCGCGGAGCGTCAGGACTGATCAGCGCAGCCGGTCGAGTGCCCACTCGGCATCGCGCAGGCGGTCCCGGGCGCGGCGCTGGCTGTAGTCCAGGTCACGCAATTCGTCGCGCCAGCGGCGGCGCTCTTCGTCGGTGCGGGCATCGGCCAGCCGGTCTTCCAGCGTACGGCGGCGCTGGTCCTGGCTGTAAAGCTCCGCCCGGGCACGGTACACGTCCAGGCCGAGCTGATGGCGGCGGCGGAACTCGGCGTCGATGCCGGGCGCGCAAACCCCGTGGTAGGTCTTGCCGGCCAGTCCCTGACGTGCGGCGTTGTCGAGCCGACAGTAGTCCGGCAGGCCCTGATTGCGGCCTTCCAGGTACAGCGGTACATTGACCGCCACGCCGGCCTCGGCGCAAGCCCGGGTCCGGCGGTCGAGCAGACCCAGTGGCTCCCCCGCCAGGCCGTCGCGCAAGCCCACATCGCGCCAGCTCGCCGTGCGGCACTCGCTGGCCGACATGGTGGCGCAGGCCTGCAGCATCGCCAGCAGGAAAAGGACCGCTGCCGTACGCAGCCATCGCGGTGAAGGGGTGAGCATCTCGGACGCCATGCGCCGGATTATTCACGATGGGTCAGCGCCCGGCCACCTCGCCGCTACAGGCCTGCTGGCTGGCACGCTGCCGGTAGCCCATGCAATCGTGCAGTGCCATGCTGCGGGCCTTGAATTCCGGGCTGCGGGCCTCGGCACCGCGCACCTGTGCTGCACAGACCAGATACATCGCCGCGAGCAGCACGCCGATCAGCGGAAGCATGACCATGAGGAACAGGCTCTCCCTAGGATGCTCGATCATTCTTTCAATCACACGGGACAACATGGCAGCGGCTCCTCAACAGCGTGCTGCGATGCTAGGCCGCGCACCGCAGCGCCGCATCGGGCCGCCGCCCCAAGTCGCTGTAGGACAGAATCGCAGCCGTGACGCCCGCCAATACATCCCGTACTGCCGCCTTGCTGGACGCCCGCCTGACAGCCGCCGCCCTGCCCTGGGGCGCCCTGGCCGACGAGATCGCCACGCTGCTGCACGACCCTGCCGTGCAGGTGCCGGCCCGGCTGGTCCAGCCCCTGCCCGGCGGCGGCAGCCTGTTCGTGATGCCGGCGCTGGATGCACGCGTGGCCATCAGCAAACTCATCACCTTCACGCCGGGCAATGCCGGCACCGGGCGCGCCACCATCCAGGGCGACGTGGTGGTGTTTGACGTGGCCACCGGCGAGCGCCGGCTCATCCTGCATGGGCCGACCGTCACCGCCCGGCGCACTGCGGCCGTGTCGCTGCTGGCCGCGCAGCGGCTGGCGCCGAACCTGACCGGGCCTCTGCTGGTGGTGGGCGCCGGCGTACAGGGCCTGGCCCACCTGGAGGCATTCGCCGACGGGCTGGGGGTGCGCGAGGTCTGGGTCAGCTCGCGCAGCGAAGCCAGCGCTGCCCGGCTGGTGCAGCACGCGCAGGCGCTGGGCCTGCGCAGTCAAGTGGTGAGCGACCCCAACGCCGCACTGGCCCACTGCCCGCTGACGGTGACCTGCACGCCCGCCAGCGCGGTGGTGCTGACCGCCACACCGCGCGACGACGCCTTTGTCTGTGCCGTGGGGGCGTTCACACCGAACATGGTGGAACTGGGCCCGCGCCTGTGCCGGCACATGGCCGAAGTGGGCACCGTGGTGGTGGACACACCCGACGCGCAACACGAGGCCGGCGACCTGCTGCAGGCCGGGCTGGCCGTGGCCGGCTTTGCGTCACTGGCCGATGTGGTGAATCAAAAAGGCCCTGCGGTGCAGGGCCCGGTGCTGTTCAAGAGCTGCGGCTGGGCCGGATGGGACCTGGCAGCCGCGCGGCTGGCGCTAAGTCAAGAACCCTAGTTGATGCCGTTGGCCTTGCGGATGAGTGCGCATAGACTTCGAACCTGCTCTAAGGCGTGACGACTAGAGGGCACACGCCCAGCAGAATGCTTTACGTATGCGCGTGCAAAAGGCACCTTTTTGGTCGCCAAAGACTTAAGTTCGCCTGAAATGGACCTGAAACTAAGCGCGTCATCAAAACGTGCATTCGCAGCCCCGGCACGCTCCGGCAGCGAAGAAAAGTCCACAGCTAGTTCGGCCATTGCAGCGGCAAGTGGTTCAGGGTCAAGATAGTTCTCAATTTCTTTGCCGTCAGTGACCCAAGCCAAGCCAAAACCTGGAGACTTATTGACTTCATTGATTACGCGTAGCTTTGTGGGCCTCAACCGACCCCTCGAATTACGCTTGTCGCTATCAATAACAATCGCAACATATCGATTGAGGCGACGTAGCGAAATGAACTCATTCAAATCGGAATCGTCAGCCTCAAGATGACTAAGGAGCTTTCCCCCGTAGAACATCAACGAGTAGTGTGTTCCCTCAACGAGTTGCTCATCTGCACTGGAGATCCAAGCAGACAGATAGGTTTTGTCTGATGGCCCTTCAACCCAGATGACAATTGGAGTCTGAATAAGGTCAGATGCGCGATACCCCAAGTCTTCCACTGCTGCGAACCTCTGCATTCCTGTAGCGATTTTCGATACGCGCGTCGCACCAGCGTCTAGCGAAACATGAAAAATTGCGGCGGGGACTGCATCCAAAATGTGTGCCGAGTGAGTTGTGATGAAGTACTGATTAGAAGTTTCCTCACTCAAGTATCGAAGAAGCTTTCTCTGAAGAGATGGATGCAAGTTCGTTTCTGGTTCTTCAACTGCGAATATTGAGTTTTCAGTAACTGTCGCTGCTGCAGCAAACATAATCACTTGGTGCACCCCAGTCCCGAGCCTCTCAATCGGCAACGTCTTTCCATCCTTAACGATATGTAATGTGTTGCGCTTGTAGGGAACTCGAATTTCTACGCTCGAATCCTCCAGGACTTCTCGTGAAAATGCTAAGAGAGAGTTAAATTTCTTCTGGTTTTCCGTCAGTTGTTGAACATCGGGGCTTTCCCACTGGGCAATTGTTTCGATGAGATTTATCTCGCCGAAAGTACCGTCAAATGCTGTACCAGAGTCGATAAGCTTGCGTACCGCAGGCACCTCCACAAATTTGAGATCGACAACTTCCTTAGATGGATCGATATTCTTTAGGAAGAATTGAATCCAACCTTCGGGTCCCCCTCCCCTGAAGCCTGAGTACTTGTTGAATAGTTGACTGAATAACTCATGGGAACCTGCCGATAAATTCCCGTTTTTGAGCAGTAGATCCTCTGTCAACTTCAAGGCTTCGCCCGGCCGAATAGCAACAAACCCGTGAACACAAATCTTGCTGGCAAGTGCAAGCAGCACCTCGTTGACCCCAGCCTCAACTGAATAATATCTCCCGTTGATGTTGAATTTCCAGTCTTCAAACTGAGGAAATACCTGGTTGGCTTTGCTAGGAAAGCGAATCCAGATACTGGTCTGGGACGACGCAAGACCGACAGGTTTGCTCAAAGGGTCTTGCAGAAGCTTTTGAAGCGCGGACCTCCCCTCCGGTCCCCGAGAAAACTCGCAAACTACTTGAAGAGCGTTCAGAACATTCGATTTGCCTGAGTTATTACGACCAACTAGAAAATTGATCTTCTGTAAGTCACTCAGAATTTGTGGTGCGTCGTCAAAACTTCGAAACCCAGTTACCGCAAAGCCTGAAAGTAGAGCGGTATAGGCCATGTCTGTTTTACGCCTTGGGCAGCGTCACGCCACGCTGGCCCTGGTACTTGCCGCCACGGTCCTTGTAGCTCGTCTCGCAGACTTCGTCGCTTTCAAAGAACAGAACCTGGGCGCAGCCCTCACCGGCATAGATCTTGGCGGGCAGCGGCGTGGTGTTGCTGAACTCCAGCGTCACATAGCCCTCCCACTCGGGCTCGAAAGGGGTCACGTTGACGATGATGCCGCAGCGCGCGTAGGTGCTCTTGCCCAGGCAGATGGTCAGCACATTGCGCGGGATGCGGAAGTACTCCACCGTACGGGCCAGCGCAAAGCTGTTGGGCGGGATGATGCAACTGTCACCGTGGAAATCCACAAAGCTCTTCTCGTCAAAGTTCTTCGGGTCCACCACCGTGCTGTGGATGTTGGTGAAGACCTTGAATTCCGGCGCGCAGCGGATGTCATAGCCATAGCTGCTGGTGCCGTAGCTGATGACGCGCTGGCCCTTCACCTCACGCACCTGCCCGGGCTCAAAAGGTTCGATCAGGCCATGCTGCTCGGCCATGCGGCGGATCCACTTGTCGCTTTTGATGGTCATCGTTCACTCCTGCGCCGCATTGTAGGCAAGCTCAACCGGCCATTACCGTGCGCTGGACCAGCCGGTCATCGCCCAGCACGATCATCGAGAACAGCAGTTCATCCAGGTTGCCGGCCTGCGCGGTCTTGCGCGCCAGCAGCGGCGTGGCCTGGGGGTTGAGCACCACGAAGTCGGCCTCGCAGCCGGGCTGCAGATTGCCCACCACGCCCTCCAGCCCCAGTGCCTGCGCCGCGCCCGCCGTGTGCTGCCACCACAGGGCCTGCGGGCTCAGGCTCAGGCCCGGCTTGGTCTGCCCCTCACGCCCCACGTAGTAGGCCGCCAGCATGGTGTGAAACGGGCTGAAGCTGGTGCCGCCGCCCACATCGCTGGCCAGGCCGTAACGGAAGCCAATACGGTCCGCGCCTTCGTAGTCAAAAAAGCCGCTGCCCAGAAACAGGTTGCTGGTGGGGCTGACGGCCGCCGCCGCACCGGTGCTGCGCATCAGCGCGCGGTCGCCGTCCTCAAAGTGGATGCAGTGCGCGTAGATGGCGCGTTCGCGCATCAGGCCGAAGTCGTCGTACACCGCGAGGTAACTGCGGGACTGCGGAAACAGCGCCCGCACCCACCGGATCTCATCCTTGTTTTCAGCCACATGCGACTGGATCCACACATCCGGGTACATCGCGGCCAGCTCGCCGGCACCGCGCAGCTGCGCTTCGGTGCAACTTGGGGCAAAGCGTGGCGTGATGGCATAGCCCAGCCGGCCCTTGCCATGCCACTTGTGAATCAGGGCTTCGGTATCGACCAGGCTCTGTTCCGTGTCGTCGCGTACGCCGTCGGGCGAGTGTCGGTCCTGCAGCACCTTGCCCGCAATCATGCGCAGGCCGCGTGCATGGGCCTGGCCCAGCAGGGCGTCCACCGAGGCCGGGTGCGAGGTGGCAAACGTGAGGGCCGTGGTCACGCCGTTGCGCTGCAGCTCGTCCAGGAAGACCGTGGCCACCTCACTGGCATAGGCCGCGTCGGCAAAGCGCGACTCGTGTGGAAAGGTGTAGTTGTCCAGCCAGGGCAGCAGGCCCTCGGCCGGCGAGCCGATCACATCCGTTTGGGGGAAGTGGATGTGAAGGTCCACAAAGCCCGGCGCGATGATGCGGCCGGGCAGGTGCTCGACAGCCACGCCCGGGTAGTTGGCTGCCAGCGCCTGAAAGCTGCCCGCCGCCCGCACCACCTGGCGGCCGGTGGCATCGGGCCCGACGACCAACAGGCCGTCTTCTTCAAACTGGGCGGTGCGGTCGTCCGCAAATCGGAGGAGGGAAGCTCGGTAAGCGCGCATCCACCTATTTTGCGGCCTTGCCGTGCACGCCCGATACCAGAAAATTCATAGTCAGTATCTGCTCGTCCTTCATCACGGTGCCAGCCGGCAGTTGCAGCTTCCCTTCGTTGTCGGTGATGGGGCCGGTAAAGGGGTGCAGCTTGCCCATGGCAATGTCTTGCTGGCGCGCCAGCACTTCGTCCTGCACCGCCTTGGGTACCCGGGCACCAAAGTCGCCCACGCGGACCATGCCCTCCTTCACGCCGCCCCAGACACTGCCGCTTTTCCAGCTGCCGTCAAGCACGGCAAGGGCGCGCTGGGTGTAGTAGGCGCCCCACTGGTGCGTGACCGCCACGATCTGCGCATCGGGCGCGGCTTTGCGCATGTCGGAGTGGTAGGCCACAGCCATCTTGCCGCGCTCCTGCGCCGCCACCATCACGGCAGTGGAGCCGGTGTGAAACGCGATCACGTCCACGTCCTGGTTGAACAGGCTCATGGCGGCGTCGCGTTCGCGTGGCGGGTCGAACCAGGCGTTGAGCCACACCACCCGGACCTCGGCCTTCGGATTGACGGAGCGCATACCGAGGGTGAAGGCATTGATGCCCTGCAGCACCTCGGGAATCGGGAAGCCCGCCACGTAGCCCGCCACATGGGTCCGGGTCATGCGGCCGGCAGCAATGCCCGCGAGATAGCGGCCCTCGTAGTAGCGGGCGTTGGCCGTGGCCACGTTGGGCGCCGTCTTGTAGCCGGTGATGGACTCGAACTTCACGTCCGGAAAATCCTTCGCCACCCTGAGCGTGGGCTCCATGTAGCCAAAGCTGGGCGTGAAGATGAGTTGGTGGCCCTGCCGCGCCAGGTCGCGGATCACGCGCTCCGCGTCGGCGCCTTCGGCCACGTTTTCGACGAACGTGGTTTTGACGCGCGCACCCAGCGCTGCGTCAACGGTCTTGCGACCTTCTTCGTGCTGGCGAACCCAGCCCGCTTCGGTAATGGGCGCGACATAGACAAAACCGGCCTTCAGGGGCGCGGTGGTTTGGGAAAAGGCAAGGGGAAAACAACAGGCGGCCGCCAATGCGGCAACGAGGTTTTTGTACATGGTGGTCCTCTACATGGCCCCGGCAATGACAAAGAAAAAAGGCCGCCGGGGCGCGGCCTTTTGCCCGAAATTCTACGGCGTCGTGACAAGGCCCTCGAGATGGCGTGCAAGGCGCTCCAGCACCGGCGGCCAGCCCCCACCGCCTTGCTGGCGCAGCAGGCGGGCAGAGGGATACCACGGCGTGTCTTCGCGCTCCAGCATCCAGCGCATGTCGGCGGGTTGTGGCAGCAGAATCCAGACTGGTCGGCCTAGCGCGCCCGCCAGGTGGCAGATGGAGGTATCTACCGTCACAACCAGGTCTAGTGCGATGATTTGCGCTGCGGTGTGGGTGAAAGTGGTTTCATCAAAGCAACGCACGAGTTCTCCAGGACCGCTTCCGGATGGGGTGTCCTTTTGCAAACTCCAGTAATCGATGCCGGGTGGCAAGGCAGCACGGAAAGTGTCGAAGGGGATTGAGCGCCGATGATCATTCCAGTTGTCCGCGTTGCCCGACCAGGCCACGCCGACCTGAGGCCGGCCACGCCCAGACAGCATGCCTTTCCACCGCGTCACCAGCGCTGGATCCGCCACTAGATAGGGCACGCTCCCAGGAATGTTGTGGCGACTCGTTTCGAGCAAATAGGGCAAGCTCATCAGCGGGCAATGCCAATCGATGTGCGGTAGAGGGTCACCCGGCGCGATGACCTGATCCACTCCCTCCAAACCTTGAAGTAGCGCCTTTAATGGCGATTGCACTTCCAGCACAACGCGTGCACCACGAGCCGCCACCAGTTGCGCGTACCGACAAAACTGCAGGGTGTCACCAAGGCCTTGCTCCGCGTACAACAGAACGGTAGCTCCTGCCACAGGCTCGCCGCGCCAGCGTTGCGCACCGGGTTCGCGCACCGGGTTGTTCAGCGCAGTCGCGTTCAGCCGCTCCTCGTAATCGCGCCAACCGGCCTTAAAGTCGCCCAGTGACAGAAGGCACAGCGCACGGTTCCAGCGCACGGTTGCCGGATTGGCACCGCCTTCGAGCGCTCGCTCATACCAGGGGAGCGCCAGCTGCACTTCAGCCTCACGTTCGCCGCTGTCGCGCAGGGAATTCGCCAAGTTCAGTGCGGCGTCTCCATCATCGGGGCGCTGACGAAGCACAGCCTCAAACTGCGCACGTGCGTCGATCCACCGATTCAGGCCCGCCAGCGCATTGCCGAGGTTCAGACGCACGTCCAAATCGTCCGGCGCCTGCCGCAATGCCTGCTGCAGCAACGGCAGCGCTCGGGAATAGTGGTGCTGCGCATTCAGCGCCACACCGGCATTCATGAGCGTCACGGCCGAGCCGTCGCCGAATTCGCGTGCCCGCATGAACGCGGCGAATGCTTCCTCATGTCGGCTCGCCACATGCAGCGCGGCCCCCAGGTTGGCCCAGATGCCGACGTGCCGGGGGCTTGCAGCCAGCGCCGAGCGGTAGCTGGCAATTGCATCATCGAACCGGCGCAATCGCAGCAACGCTGCAGCGCGATTGTTCAGCGCAGCGGCAAAGTTGGGCTGCAGCGCCAGTGCGGCGTCGTAAGCGGCCAGTGCTTCGTCCAACCGCTGAAGGTTCTTCAGTGCCAGGCCGCGTGCATGGTGCGCCGCAGCCGCGTGCGGACTCAGCCGCAGCACCAAATCGAACGCGGCGAGAGCCTCGACATGTCGCCCCTGCTGCTGGCGTACGAGACCCAGGTTGTAAGCGGGCGCAGGATTGGCTGCATCGGCTGCGCCCGCGCGCGCGAACAGGGCTGCGGCTTCGTCAAGCCGGCCCTTCTGGGCTTCCAGCAGGCCCAACTGCAAAAGCATGGCGGGCTGCTGGACGCCCGGCGAGGGTCCTGCTCCCATCAGCGGTGGCTCTTGACTTCCACAATATCGGAGCCCAGCAGTGTATTGATGCGCAACTTGATGGCGGCTCGCCTGTCATTACCGGCATAAATGCGCCGCGCCGTCGCCACGAAATCACTGTCAAATCGCGCAGCCCGTTCACAGGCACGAACGATGTTCTCTAGATCCCAGAGCTCGGCGTTCACGGCATGGAGCTCAGCCACCAACGCCACGATATCGGCTCGAATCGGGCATCCAGCCAGCATGTCGTCGGCGCGGTGCGTGAGCAACTCGAGCTCATGCACGGCGTGCGCACGCTTGGCCGGGTCGTCGATACGGTCGCACTTGATCTGTAGGATGGTCTGCTTGTCGAACAACTCGCCGACGGAAACCGGAATCTGGATGGACTGACTCACTATACGAACCCTCAGGAAGCCGTTAAATTTTTTGACAGTTGCGGCTATGTTAACGCTGTGGCCTCACGCGGGAAGCGATGCAAAGCACGCATCCAGCTGTTCGATCCAGGTGCGCTTTCTTGCGGCGTCTGCAAAGCTCGCTTCAAAGCTGTTGCGCGCCAGCGTGTAGGCGTGGTGTGCCTGCAGGCCAGTGGCGGCAAAGGTCTGGGTGAAGTTGTCGTTGATGTAGCCGCCAAAGTAGGCCGGGTCGTCGGAGTTGACGGTGGCCACCAGGCCCGCGTCGAGCAGTGCGCCGAGGTTGTGGGCCGCCAGGGAGGGAAACACGCAGAGCTTGAGGTTGGACAGCGGGCACACCGTGAGCGGCACGCGGTCGCGGGCCAGTCGCTGCATCAGCGCAGCGTCTTTGACCGACTGCACGCCGTGGTCGATGCGTTCGACTTTCAGCACATCGAGCGCCGTCCAGACATAGGCTGGCGGCCCTTCTTCACCCGCGTGGGCGACGAGGCGGAACCCCAGCGCGCGGCAGCGCGCGAACACGCGCGCAAACTTTTCGGGCGGGTGGCCCAGCTCGCTCGAATCCAGCCCCACGCCGATGAACTTGTCGCGCAGCGGCAGCGCCTGCTCCAGCGTCTCGAACGCCTCGTCTTCGCTGAGGTGGCGCAGAAAGCACAGGATGAGCGACGCGCTCACGCCCAGCTTCGCACCGGCATCGACACAGGCGCGGTGCAGGCCATTGACCACGGTTTCCATGGCCACGCCACGCGCGGTGTGGGTTTGCGGGTCAAAAAACAGCTCGGTGTGCAGCACGTGGTCGGCCTGGGCGCGCAGCAGGTAAGCCCAGGCCATGTCATAGAAGTCCTGCTCGGTCCGCAGCACGCTGGCACCGGCGTAGTAGATGTCCAGGAAGCTCTGCAGGTTGGTGAAGGCATAGGCGCGGCGCAACTCGTCCACCGTCGCGTACGGAATGGCCACGCCATTGCGCTGCGCCAGCGCGAAGATCAGCTCCGGCTCCAGCGAGCCTTCAATGTGCATGTGCAGCTCGGCCTTGGGCATGGCGCGCAGCAGGGCCAGCAGCCGGTCGGGGGGAAGTTCAGGGAAGGGTTGCATCAGCAGACTCCAAAGGTAATGCCCAGTTCCGCCAGATGGCGGCGGTAGGCCGACGACGCCTTGTCGGCAGCGGTGTGCAGTTCGGCACGCAGGTCCAGCGGCAGGCGCCGCGGCCGCTGCGACTCCAGCACCGGCAGGTCCTGCATGAAGATGCCATGCTGGAAGGCGCGCAAGGTGTCGTCGCTCGATGCAAAGTCCGCCACGGCGAGGCGGAACCACACGCGGCTGGTTTCGGGCGTGCGCGGGCAGATGAACAGCGCAATCGACTCCCGGTAGCCGGCAATGGCCACGGCGGCAGCGTCGGGCAGCTTGGTCAGCACGGCGGCGTAGGGCGCGGTGACTTCGTAGGTGTATTCAACCTGGGCGGGCGCGGTCGCCTGCAGGCTGGACTGCGGCTGCCAGGCTTTGCATTGGGTGGCCAGCAGGCCGGTGGCCGTCGGCTGCACTGCGTAGTCGTCGATGGCGGCGGCCGTGCGCGTGCCCAGCGAACCTTCATGCACAAAGCCGAAATGCGCCAAGTCCAGAAAGTTTTCCACGATGCGTGGCGCGCTGGTCGCCACGTCATAAGGCCCGCAGTTGAGCTTGCGCAGGCGCGCATCCGCCTCGGCCGCGAAGGCCGGCAAGGTCGTATCGCTTTTGGCCAGCTGCACCCAGACCAGGTCATGGGCCTCTTGCGCGGCATAGGTCAGAGCGCAATGGCTGGCCGGCGGAATGAACGCCGGCAGCGCCGGCACCTGCACACATTGGCCTGACGCGGCAAACTGCCAGCCGTGGTAAGGGCATTCCAGCCGGTCGTTCACCACCCGCCCGCGCGACAGCTGCGCGCCGCGGTGCGGGCACTGGTCGCGCCAGGCGTGCACGGCGCCTGAGGCATCGCGCCACAGCACGAGGTCGTGTTCCAACAGCTGTGCGGCCACGGGCTCAGAAGCCACTTCATCGGCCAGCACCACCGGGTGCCAAATGGTTTTCTCAATCATGTGCAGAAACAAAAAAAGGCCACCCTGCGGCGGCCCTTTCGGGAATGCGCGGATCCGGCTTTGCCGGTCCGCTGCATTGCCCCCCAGTGGGGGGGAGGCGCCGAAGGCGCTTCGGGGGGGGCGTCCTGCTACTACTTCTTGTCGCCCGGGACCTTGCCTTCCACACCCTTGACGTAGAAGTTCACGCCGCCGAGGAACTTGTCGTCAGCGACTTCGTCCTTCTTGAGCACTTCCTTGCCGTCCTGGCCGACGATCGGGCCCTTCCAGATCGAGAAGGTTCCGTCACTCAGGCCTTTCTTGATGTCGGCGACTTTGGTCTTGATGTCTTCCGGCACATCGGCAGCAATAGACACCATGTCGATGGCGCCTTCCTTCACGCCCCACCACACGCCGGTACCACCGGTCCACTTGCCTTCCAGCGCGTCGCGGGTGGCCTTGACATAGTACGGGCCCCAATTGATGACGGCGGAGCCCAGGTGGGCCTTCGGGCCGTAGGCGGTCATGTCGCTGTCCCAGCCAAAGGCGCGCTTGTTCATCTTCTCGGCGGTCTGCAGCACGGCCGACGAGTCGGTGTTCTGGAACAGCACGTCGGCGCCACCGTTGATCAGCGAGGTGGCGGCTTCGGTTTCCTTCGGCGGGTTGAACCACTCGTTGACCCAGACCACCTTGGTCTTGATCTTGGGGTTGACCGACTGCGCACCCAGCGTGAAGCTGTTGATGTTGCGCACCACCTCGGGAATCGGGATCGAGGCGACCACGCCCAGCGTGTTGGACTTGGTCATCTTGCCGGCGATCACGCCCGCCATGTACGCACCTTCATACGTGCGGCTGTCGTAGGTGCGCATGTTGGGCGCCGTCTTGTAGCCGGTGGCATGCTCGAACTTGACGTTCGGGTTGTCCGCCGCGACCTTGAGCATGGGCTCCATGTAGCCAAAGGTGGTGCCGAAGATCAGCTTGTTGCCCTGGGCCGCCATGTCGCGGATCACGCGTTCGGCGTCTGCCGACTCGGGCACCTTCTCGACGAAGCTGGTGACCACCTTGTCGCCGAATTCCTTCTCGATCGCCTTGCGGCCGTTGTCGTGGGCAAAGGTCCAGCCACCGTCACCCACCGGGCCGACGTAGGCAAACGCAATCTTCAGCGGCTCGGGCTTGGGTGCCGGGGCGGCGGCCGGGGCTGCCGCGGCAGGCTTCGGGGGCTCTTCCTTCTTGCCGCAACCCACCAGGGCTGCCGCAGCCACCGCAGACAGCGCCGCGACTTGGAGCAGGGAACGTTTCTTCAGGTCAGTCATGTCAATTCCTTCTTGAGGTTGCGACAGGTTGGTGAAAACAGACAATTATGAACCGGGGTAGAACGGCTTTCCAAGCGACGCCGGCATGTTGATGCGAATCCAAGCCGGGTTGCGCGAAATCAGGGCCAACACCACGATGGTGGCGAGGTAAGGCAGCATGGTCAAGAACTGGCTGGGCACCTCGACCCCGATGCCCTGCAGGTGAAACTGCAGCATGGTCACGCCACCGAACAGGTAGGCGCCAAGCAACACCCGTGCCGGGCGCCAGGTGGCGAACGTGGTGAGCGCCAGCGCAATCCAGCCTTTGCCGGCCACCATGCCCTCCACCCACAGCGGGGTGTAGATGACGGCAATGTAGGCGCCGGCCAGGCCGCACAGGGCGCCGCCCACCACCACGGCGGCCAGGCGGATGCGCCGAACCGGGTAGCCCAGGGCGTGCGCCGACTCGGGCGATTCGCCCACCGAACGCAGCACCAGCCCGGCGCGCGAGCGGTACAGGAACCAGATCAGCCCCACCACCAGCAGGATGGCCAGGTACACCATGGGGTGCTGACGGAACAGCGCCGGCCCGAGCAGGGGAATGTCGCCCAGCAGCGGGACGGAAAACTGTGGCCGCTCGGGCAGCTTTTCCTGCACGTACTTGATGCCGGCAAAGGCCGAGAAGCCGGCACCAAACAGGCTAAGCGCCAGCCCGGTGGCGTACTGGTTGGTGTTGAGCCAGATCACCAGCACACCAAAGGCGGCGGCCAGCAATGCACCGGCGCCCATGCCGGCGGCAAAGCCCAGCCAGTCATTGCCGGTATGGACCACCGTGGCGAAACCGGCGATGGCGGCGCACAGCATCATGCCCTCAGCGCCCAGGTTCACCACCCCGGCTTTTTCATTGATCAGCAGGCCCAGCGCCGCAATGGCCAGCACCGTGCCCGCATTCAGCGTGGCGGCCAGCAGGAGTGCGTAACTTTCCATCAGCGGGCCCCCCTGGCGGCCGACAGGCCGGTGATTCGCAGGCGATAGGCAATGAGGGTGTCACACGCCAGCAGCGTGAACAGCAGCAGGCCCTGGAACACGCCGGTCAGCGACTTGGGCAGGCCCAGGCGCGACTGCGCCAGCTCCCCGCCGATGTAGAACATGCTCATGAGGATGGCCGAGAAGATCATGCCCACCGGGTGCAGGCGCCCGACAAAGGCCACGATGATGGCCGCAAAGCCATACCCGGCCGGCACGTACGGGGTGAGCTGGCCGATCGGCCCTGCCACCTCCAGCGCCCCCGCCAGCCCGGCCGCGCCACCGGAGGTCAGCAACGCCACCCACAGCGCCTTGCGGGACGAAAAGCCGGCGTAGCGTGCCGCCGCCGGGGCCAGCCCGCCGACCTGCTGGGCAAAGCCGGCCCGCGTGCGGAAAAGAAAGACCCACAGCAGGGCCGCGCCACCCAATGCGATCAGCAAGCCGATGCTCACCCGGGAGCCCGTCATCAGCCGCGGAATCTGCGTGACCGACTCGAAAGTCTTGGTCTGCGGGAAGTTGTAGCCGGCCGGGTCCTTCCAGGGGCCATAGACCAGGTAGCTCAGCACCATGTCGGCCACGTACACCAGCATCAGGCTGACCAGGATTTCATTGGCATTGAAGCGGTCGCGCAGCAGCGCGGTGATGCCGGCCCAGACCATGCCGCCGGCCATGCCCGCGAGCAGGATGGCCAGCACGATCCAGCCCCCGGTGGTCTTGTCGGCCATCAACGCCACGCCGCCTGCGAACACGGCACCAATCACAAATTGTCCTTCGGCGCCGATGTTCCAGACGTTGGAGCGGAAGCACACCGCCAGCCCCAGCGCAATCACCAGCAGTGGCGTGGCCTTGACCATCAGCTCGCCCATGGCGTAAGGCGTCTTGATGGGCTCCCAGAAGAACACCTGCAGGCCGCGCACCGGGTCCTTGCCCAGGGCCGCGAACAGCAGCACGCCGATGACCACGGTGATCACCAGCGCCAGGATCGGCGAGCCAAAGCTCCAGAACTGTGACGGCTGCGGGCGCGGCTCAAGCTTCAGCATGCGCGGCCTCCTGCGGGGCATCCCACAGCCCGCTCATCCACTCGCCAATCTGCGGCACAGTGGCGTCCGCCCGGTTGACCGATGGCGACAGCCGGCCCTTGGCGATCACATGCAGCCGGTCGCTGATTTCAAACAGCTCGTCCAGCTCCTCGCTGACCACCAGCACCGCACAACCTGCGTCGCGCAGCGCCAGCAGGGCCCCGCGGATCTGCGCCGCCGCTCCCACGTCCACACCCCAGGTGGGTTGCGAGACGATGAGCAGCTTGGGGTTGGCATCGATCTCGCGGCCAACGATGAACTTCTGCAGGTTGCCGCCCGACAGCGACTTGGCCGCCGCGTTCGGCCCGCCAGCCTTGACGTTGAAGCGCGCGATGATGCCCGTGGCCTGCGCCTCCAGGGCCTTGACTTTGATCCAGCCGCTGCTGCCGATCGCGTCGGTGCGGGTGAGCATCAGGTTGTGCGCCAGGCCCAGCGTGGGCACGGCGCCGCGGCCCAGCCGCTCCTCCGGCACGAAGTGCACGCCCAGGGCACGCCGCGCGTCGGGCCCCATGCGCGCCGCGTCCTGGCCAAAGACCCGGATCATCGGGGCGTCGGCGCGGGTGTCTTCGCCCGACAGGGCGTACAGCAGTTCGCGCTGGCCGTTGCCCGACACCCCCGCAATGCCCACCACCTCACCGGCACGCACCTGCAGGGAGACGCCGTCCAGGTCCACGCCGAACTGGTCTTCGCGCGGCAGGCTCAGCGCCTGCACCTGCAGCACCACCTCACCCGCCTGGCGGGCCTGGTGGGCCAGGGCCGGCGGCTCGGCGCCGATCATGAGGCGCGACAGTGACGCATTGCTCTCGACCTGCGGGTTGCACACGCCGGTGACCTTGCCGCCACGCAGCACGGTGCAGGCGTTGCACAGCTCGCGGATTTCATGCAGCTTGTGGCTGATGTAAAGAATGCTGCAGCCTTCGGACGCCAGCTTCTTGAGCACCACAAACAGCTTGTCCACCGCCTGCGGCGTCAGCACTGAAGTGGGCTCGTCCAGGATCAGCAGCTGCGGACTGGTAAGCAGCGCGCGGATGATTTCCACCCACTGCATCTCGCCCACGCTCAGGGTGTGCACCGGACGGCCGGGGTCGATGTCCAGCCCGTACTCCGCCGCCTTGGTGGTAATGCTGTGCGTCACTTCATGGAGCGTCAGGCGCTTGTTCAGGCCGAGCCAGACGTTTTCGGCCACCGTCAGCGTGTCGAACAGGCTGAAGTGCTGGAACACCATGCTGATGCCCAGCGCCCGCGCCTCCTGCGGGTTGCGGATGTGCACCGGCTGGCCGTTGAACATGACGCTGCCCTCATCGGGCTTGACGCTGCCGTAGATGATCTTCATCAGCGTGGACTTGCCAGCGCCGTTTTCGCCCAGCACGGCATGGGTTTCGCCCGGCCGCACCGTGAGCGACACATCGCTGTTGGCCACCACCGCCGGGTAGCGCTTGGTGATGTGCGCCAGCTGGAGTCTTGGAATGGTCATGGGTTCTTCCGCAGTGCCGCAGCCACCGACTTGATGCGCTCACGCAACCACCGGCCCGAGGCCGACGCATGGCTGCGCTCGTGCCAGAGCTGGTAGTAGGTGAGTTGCGGAAAGGCAATGGGGCATTGGAGGATTTTCACAGGCAGCTGGGCAGTGAAACGTTCGCAGTACTGCCGGCCGGTGGTCAGCACCAGCAAGCTCGATGCCACCATGGCCGGAATCAGCCCGAAATGCGGGCAGCGCGCGGTGATGTTGCGTGCCAGGCCCAGGCTTTCCAGGTGGTCGTCAATCACGCCGCGGGCGCCAGGGTGGGTGGGCGTGGGGGCAATGTGCTCGCTGGCCAGCCAGCTCTCCGCCGTCCAGCCGCGACGCACGGCGGGGTGGTCGGCCGCCACCAAGCACACCACCTCGTCGGCAAACAGGGTGCCCAGGTGCAGCTCCTCGGGCGGCTTGAGCCAGTTGCCCACCACCACGTCCACCGCGCCCTGTGCCAGCTGGGCGTGGTAGTTGGACGCGGCCGACAGCGGGTGAATCTCGATCTGGCAACGCGGCGCCTGTGCCTTGACCTGGGCCACCAGCTGGGGCAGGAACATCGGGTCCAGGTAGTCGCTGGCGGCCACGCGGAAGGTGCTGGTGGCGGTTTGGGGGTCGAAGCCGCGCACCTCGGTGAACATGACCTCGGCGGCACGCAGGATGCTTGCGCTGGGCTCGACCATGCGCAAACCGGCATCCGTGGGCACCATGCCGGCGCCTGAACGCACCAAAAGCGGGTCACCGGCCAGGTCGCGCAGGCGCTTGAGCGCAGCCGACACCGCTGGCTGGTGCATGCCAAGGCGAATGGCCGCCCGCGAGACGCTACGTTCAGTCAACACCGTGTGCAACACCCGAATCAAGTGGAGGTCTATCTTGTCGAAAAGCGCTTGATCTCTCATACCTGAGCCTGCATTCTTGTCATACGGCGGGGCTTATGTCGGCACGGCGGCAGTCTCCTACCCTCTCCAGGCACACAACAAATCAACCATACTGGACTTCATGGAATCCAAGACGATCCGATTCATCCGGCGCGGCGAAGTGGTGTCGCTGGGCAATGTACCACCCGACCGCACGCTGCTGGAAGTGCTGCGCGAAGACCTGGGCTGCACCGGCACCAAGGAAGGCTGCGGCGAGGGCGATTGCGGCGCCTGCACCGTGGTGCTGGCGGATGCGCAGGATGGCCAGCTGCGCTACCGCGCCATCAACAGCTGCATCCGGCTGGCGCATTCCATCGACGGCATGGCCCTGTGGACAGTGGAAGACCTGGCCGCACCTGACGGCCGCCTGCACCCGGCGCAAGAGGCCATGGTGCAGTGCCACGGCAGTCAGTGCGGCTTTTGCACGCCCGGCTTTGTGATGAGCCTGTTTGGCATGTACCAGAACCATGTGGCCCGGGGCCAGCCCGTCACGCGCGAACGGGCGCAGCAAGAACTTTCGGGCAACCTGTGCCGTTGCACCGGCTACCGGCCCATCCTGGACGCCGCGCAGGCCATGGAAAAGCTGCCAGCGGCGGCGGAAGCCGACCCGCAGTTGCTACAAAAACTGGAGCAGCTCACGCAGCAGGGACGCGGGCTGCAGCCCGATTCTGCTTATAAAGTTCCGAACAATCTGGCCGATTTGCTGGCCGCGCGTGCCGCCCACCCGGGCGCCCAGATTGTGGCCGGCTGCACCGACGTCGGCCTCTGGGTGACCAAGCAGCACCGCCAGTTTGCGCAGGTGCTGGACGTGACCCAGGTGCGCGAACTGCGGCGGGTAGAGGACTACCCGCACCACCTCGCCATCGGCGCGGCCGTGACATTGACCGACGCCTTTGCCGCACTGGCGGCTGACCGGCCGCAGCTCAAGACGTTTGCCAGCCGCTTCGCCGGCCTGCCGGTGCGCAACTCCGGCACGCTGGGCGGCAACGTGGCCAACGGCTCACCGATTGGCGACTCGATGCCCCTGCTGATCGCACTGGGCGCGCATGTGGTGCTGATGAGCCAGCGCGGCCACCGCGAGCTGCCGCTGGAGCAGCTGTACACCGGCTACCGGCAGAACGTGATGGCCCCGGACGAAGTGCTGGCCTGGATCAAGGTCCCGAAGGCGGTGCCGGGCGAAATGCTGCGCGCCTACAAGATCTCCAAGCGCTACGACGACGACATCTCCGCCGTCTGTCTGGTGCTGAACCTGCGCGTGACCGGCAGCCAGGTGGTGCACGCCAGCATCGGCGCCGGCGGCGTGGCCGCCACGCCGGCGCGCGCCACCCAGGCCGAAGCCGCGCTGCGCGGCCAGCCCTGGACGGCGGCCACGGTACAGGCCGCCAGCGCCGCGCTGCGCGCGCAGTTCCAGCCCATCAGCGACATGCGCGCCTCGGCCGCCTACCGGCGCGAGGTGCTGGGCAACCTGATGCAACGCTTCTGGCTGGAAAGCCAGGGCCTGCAGCAGATCAACCTGGAGTCGTTCCAGCTCGAAGGGGCCGCCGCATGAACGCCCCCGACAAGCTGCCGACCCCGGCGACGCACGGCGCCGCGGGCCGCTCCACACCGCACGAAAGCGCGCGCGCCCAGGTGGCGGGTGCAGCCACCTACATTGACGACATTCCGGAAATCAAGGGCACGCTGTTTGCCGCACCCATCACCTCGCCGGTGGCGCATGGCCGGTTGAGGGGCGTAGACGCCCGCGCGGCGCTGGCCCTGCCCGGCGTGCGCGATGTGCTGCTGGCACGCGACATCCCTGGCGACCCGATGCTGGCCGCCTTTGCCCATGACGAGCCTGTGTTCGCGCTGGACACGGTGCAGCATGTGGGCCAGGTGGTGGGCCTGGTGGTGGCCGACACGGTGATGCAGGCACGCCGCGCGGCGCGCCAGGTGAAGCTGGACATTGAAGCCCTGCCCGCGGTGCTGACGGTGCACGACGCCCACGCGCGGGGCAGTTATGTGCTGCCCCCGGTGCACGTGACGCGTGGTGACGCGGATGCGGCCCTGGCCCGCGCACCGCACACCTTGCGTGGCGCCTTTGAGGTGGGTGGGCAGGAACACTTTTATCTGGAAGGCCAGGTGGCGTATGTGGTGCCGCTGGAGCAGCAGCAGTGGCTGGTGTACGCCAGCACCCAGCACCCCGGCGAGGTACAGCACTGGGTGTCGCATGCGCTGGGGCTGGACAACGCCTCGGTGCGGGTGGAGTGCCGGCGCATGGGTGGCGGCTTCGGAGGCAAGGAAACGCAGGCCGGCCATGTGGCGGTGTGGGCCGCGATTGCGGCGCACAAGCTGCAGCGCCCGGTGAAGCTGCGGCTGGACCGCGACGACGACTTCATCATCACCGGCAAGCGCCACCCGTTTGCCTACGACTACACCGTGGGCTTTGACGACACCGGCCTCATCACCGGGCTCAAGCTCACGCTGCTGGCCAACTGCGGCTTCAGCGCCGACCTGAGCGGCCCGGTGGCCGACCGCGCGGTGTTCCATTCCGACAATGCCTACTTCCTGAGCGACGTGGCCATTGCCTCCTACCGCTGCAAGACCAACACCCAGAGTCACACCGCCTTCCGCGGCTTTGGCGGGCCGCAGGGCGTGATCGCCATTGAAACCATCCTGGGTGATGTCGCCCGCCACCTGGGCCTGGACCCGCTGGACGTGCGGCTGCGCAACCTGTATGGCATTGATGAGCGCAACGTCACCCACTACCAGATGAAGGTGGAAGACAACATCCTCGCGCCGCTCATCACCACGCTGGCGCGCACCAGTGGCTACCGGGCCCGGCGCGCCCAACTCGCGCAGTGGAACGCCGGCAGCCCGGTGATCAAGCGGGGGCTGGCCATCACGCCGGTGAAGTTCGGCATCAGCTTCACGGCCACACTGTTCAACCAGGCGGGTGCGCTGGTGCATGTGTACACCGACGGCAGCGTGCAGGTGAACCATGGCGGCACCGAGATGGGCCAGGGCCTGCACACCAAGGTGGCGCAGATCGTGGCGGACGAGCTGGGCGTGCCGTTCGAGCGCATCCGCGTCACGGCCAGCGACACGGCCAAGGTGCCCAACGCCAGCGCCACCGCCGCCTCCAGCGGCACGGACCTGAACGGCCGCGCCGCCCAGTACGCGGCGCACCATGTGCGCGACAACCTGGCCGCCTTCGTGGCCGGGCTGGACGGCTGCGGCGCCGGTGCCGTGAGCTTTGCCGGCGGCGAGGTGCGCACGCCAAAATCCGTGCGCAGCTTCGACGAAGTGGTGAAGGCTGCGTACGCCAACCGTATCCAGCTGTGGAGCGATGGGTTCTACCGCACGCCCAAGATCCACTACGACAAGACCACCCTGACAGGCCGGCCGTTCTACTACTTCAGCTACGGCGCGGCCTGCACCGAGGTGGCGATCGACACCCTCACCGGCGAGAACCGGGTGTTGAAAGTGGACATCCTGCATGACGTGGGCACCAGCATCAACCCGGCCATCGACATCGGCCAGATTGAAGGCGGCTTTGTGCAGGGCATGGGCTGGCTCACGACCGAGCAGCTGGTGTGGACCGACAAGGGCCACCTGGCCACCCACGCTCCCAGCACCTACAAGATCCCGGCCACCGGCGACATCCCGGCGCACTTCAAGGTCGACCTGTGGCCCGAGCCCAACCGTGAGGACAACGTGTTCGGCAGCAAGGCCGTGGGCGAGCCGCCATTCATGCTGGCCATCAGCGTGTGGGAGGCGCTGCGCGACGCCGTGGCGGCGGCGCGCGGCGACAACCAGCCGGTGGTGATGAATGCCCCGGCGACGGGCGAGGAAGTGCTGCGCGCCCTTTCCGGCCGTTGATTGACGCCGGCGCCAGTCGCGCTACACGGACCCGCAGTCACGGCGGGCTGGCCGGCACGTCAGCCATCCGCCTCAGTCCGGACTGCCCGCCTCCACCAGCTGCGCCAGTGCCACCAGCGACTCCTGCCAGCCGAGGTAGCACATCTCGACCGGGATCGCTTCCGGGATGCCTTCCTGCGTGATGGCGATGTCGGTGCCGCCGCGCACCGCCTTCAGCGTGACCGAAGTTTTCAGCGTGCCCGGCAGGCCGGGGTCGTCGAAGCTGGCGTCGTAGACCACGCGCTCACCAGGCACCAGCTCGTGGTACTTCCCACCGAAGCTGTGGGTGTGGCCGGTGCTGAAATGCGTGAACGACATGCGCCACATCCCGCCCACCACCGCATCCATGGCATGCACTTCGCCAACAAAGCCGAACGGTGGCAGCCAGCGGGCAAAGGCACCGGGCTCGGTGAAGGCACGGTAGAGCATGGCGGGTGTCGTGCGCAGAACGCGGTGCAGCTGGACGGTATGGGTGGTCAAGGTGGGTGGTCCCGGGGCTGACAAACCCGCAATGTAATGGGGAAGTACCGAGCAAGGTGCGCCCGAACGCGTACGACTGAAAATATACCGACCGTTGCCCGCCATGCAGGGGTTACAGCCTCTTACACTGGGTTGGCTCCGTCTGCAGCGAGCTGCGCGGGGCACCTCCAAACACACCACTCCAACAAAGGCAGTACCCCATGAAACGTTCCCTGTCCCTCGCCCTCCTGATGCTGCTGGGCGCCGGCGCCGCCCTGGCCCAGAGCGAATACAACCGCGTGCCCGCTGGCGACGCCCAGTACCGCCAGTGCCTGAGCTACGCGGCCAAGCTCTACGAGGGAGGCAACGAGGCCAGCCCCATCCGCGGCCAGACCAAGGCGCAGGCCTGGTGCACCTGCATGTGGAACGAAACGCCGGACGACTTCAAGGGCAACCTGGTGACCTTCTCCGAAACGCGCAAGGGCAAGGAAACCAACAAGGTCTGCGAGAAGTACTCCAACTGGAGCGAGTAACGCCTGATCAGAGCGCGTGCATCCACGCGCTCATTTCATCGGCCACCTGCTCCACCAGGGCGGGCTGGCCGGCCAGGTAGTGGTTGCCACCCGCAATGTCCACGTTGCGGATGCGCGCACCCCCGGCGGCCAGCCACGCGTCGCGCGTGCTCGGAAACGTGCTCTGGTCTGCGGTGTAGGTGCACAGCAGCACCGGCACACTGGTGCGCGCCAGGTTGGCCGGGCCGTCGGCGCGGCTTTGTGACGACCATTGCGACAGGAATGCCGTGAGCGACGTGATGCGGCCCATCTGGCTGGCGGCGTAGTTCACGGCACGCGCGCCGTCCATCCCCTGGCCCCAGACACTGCCCGGCTGGCGGTCGTTGGCGTCCAGCGTCAGGTCCACACAGCGCGGGTCGGCATGGGTGCGGTGAATCACGAACACCTGGTCACGCGGGCTGCCCGGCGCCGTCTGGCTGCGCAGCAGGGCCAGACGCTGTGCCACCCACGCTTCGATGCGTTGCAGCCGCGCGCGCTGCGCGGCCTTGAAGCGCGCCAGGAATTCCGCGCTGAACGGCTGGTGACGCGGGTCGTACATGTCCAGCGTCGGGTCCAGCGACAGCGGATCCTGCTCGTCGGTGACCGACGGGTCGATCCAGTTTCGCATCAGGGTGCTGCGGCCTTCGTGCGCCGCGCACAGCGCCAACCCGTCCACCGGCGGCAGGTCGGCAGCCGACAGGCCCACCGGGTCGCCGTCCAGAAAGTGGGTGATGGTGAGCTGCTCGGCCTGCGCCTGGTAGAACGCCGACAGCGAGGCGCCGCCCGAATTGCCGATCAGCACCACCTTGTCGTAGCCCTGGGCCCGCAGGAACTGCACGCCCGCGCCCAGGTCCCGGATCACACGCTCCATCAGCAGCAGCGTGTCATTGCCGGCATAGCGCGAGTTCAGCCCCATGCAGGCCACGCCGCGCGCCGCCAGTGGCGCAATCAGGTAGTGCCCCATGAAGTTGCTGGTGGGGTGCATGACGATGGCCGCGATCTTCTTCGCCCCGGGCGGCTGCATCCAGGCGCCATAGATGCGCGGGCGCAGCAGCTGCAGGCCCGACTGGCTCTCCAGCGCCGCGCCGGGCTTTACGTCGATGACGGCCAGCTGCAGCGGCACCACGGCAGCGCGCCTCAGGCCGGCACGGCCAGCGCCGCCAGCGCCCGCAGGTCGGCTGCGTCGCCCACGTGCCAGCAGACGTCAATCAGCCGGGCCGTGGCTGCGGCGCCCAGTACCGGGTCGGCCAGGCCGTGGAATTTGGCGTCCAGCTGCGCGTCGCTCATGGGCTTTTGCAGCGAGCCAATGGCGTGCCCGATGAACACGTGCACGCGCCGGCCGTCCGTCAGCACGGCGGTCACGTCAGCGCTGGCTTCGTCAATCGTGTCGTCCACTGTGGCCACCACCTTGCGGCGCAGCGCCACCATGTCGGCCCGGCGCACCACCTCGTCAGCGAACTCGGGCTCACCCGCCTGGCCAAACGTCAGGCCGGCAGCGCAGCCGTGGTACACGCTGAACTTGGCCTGCAAGCCGTCCACCGGCTCCTTCTTGCCCGTGAGTTCCAGCACCAGCGAATGCACCTTCAGCTCGATGCGTTCCACCTGCTCCGGCGCAATGCCCTGGGCCCGAAGCTGGGCGCAGGCGTCGATGGCCGGGTGAATGACGATGCCGCAGGCAAACGGCTTGTAGCTGTTGAATGAAATTTCAAAGCGCTGGCCGAGCTCGTGGTTGATCTCGCGCCAGTCGCATTTGGTGGAGATGGTCTGGATCATGCCGCGCGGCGCCTCCAGTGCCTTGGGGCTGGCGGTGTAGCCATGCCGGGCCATCAGCGCGGCCATCAACCCGGCGCGGGCCGCGCCGCCAGGGTGGAATGGCTTGGTCATGGTGCCAAACTGCTCACGCATGCCCACCGGCTGCGATGCCGCAATGCCCAGCGCCATGGCCGTCTGCTCCACGTCCAGGCCCAGCAGGCGGGCGCAGCCGGCGGCCGCGCCCAGCGTGCCGGTGGAGCCGGTGATGTGCCAGCCGCGGTCGTAATGGTCGGGGTACATCACGTTGCCCACCCGGCATGACACATCAATGCCCAGCACCAGCGCGTCAATCAGTTGCCGGCCCGAGGCGCCGGTCACTTCCGCCAGGGCCAGCAGGGCCGATGCCACCGGCCCGGCCGGGTGGATGATCGTCTTGAGATGGGTGTCGTCAAAGTCAAAGGTGTGCGAGGTGATGCCATTGACCAGCGCCGCGCTGGCCATGTCCACCCGCTCGGCGCGGCCGAGCACGGTGGCCTGCGGCGCCGGCTGCAGCATGGCCACGGCCGCGAGGGCGGCGTCGGCCGCCTCGTGCCGCGCGGCGCCCACGGCGCAGCCCAGCCAGTTCATGAAGGTGCGGTGGGCTTCGTGGTCGACCTCGTCGCTCCAGCCGCGCGAGGGATGGTCGGCCACATGGCGGGCCAGGATGTCGGTGATCGGGGGGGCGTTGTGGTCGGCAGCGACCTGGGTGTTGCGGGCCATGGAAACAGACGGAAATGAAGCAGTGGAAAAACGGGAAATCAGCTCTCAAGCTGGATGTTGCGGGCCTTGGCGAGTGCGGTCCAGCGTGCAATGTCGGCCTTGATGAACTCGCCCAGCTGCTCGGGCGACATGACCATGGGCTCGATGGCCTCGATGGCCAGCTTCTCGCGCAGGTCGGGCGCGCGCAGCACGGTGGCCAGCGTGTCGTTGAGCTGGCGCACCACCGCGGCAGGCATGCCGGCCGGGCCGACCACGCCATACCACTGCTGCGCGTCAAAGCCCTTGAAGCCGGATTCGTCCAGCGTGGGCAGGTCCTTGTACTGCGGGTGGCGCACGAGGCCGGTCACGGCCAGCGGCCGCACGCGTCCCGAACGGATGTGCGGCGTGGCGGCCGCCAGCCCCGGGAACATGGCCTGCGTCTGCCCGGCCATCAGGTCGGTGAAAGCCGGCGCAATGCCGCGGTAGGGAATGTGCACCATGAAGGAATTGATCTGCTGCTTGAACAGTTCCATCGTCAGGTGCGTGAGCGAGCCCTGCCCGGCCGAGCCGTAGCTGAGCTTGCCGGGGTTCTTTTTGACATAGGCCACGAATTCGGCCACGTTCGTCACGGGCAGGCTGGCGTTGACCACCAGCACGTTGGGGGTGGCGCCGATCATGCCCACCGGGGTGAAGTCCTTCACCGCGTCGTAGGGCAGGCGCCGCGTGGCGGGGCTGGTGCCATGGGTGGCCACATAGCCCTGCAGCAGGGTGTAGCCATCGGGTGCGGCGCGCATGGTGGCCTGGCAGGCGATCACGCCACCGCCACCGCCCTGGTTGTCCACCACAAAGCCCTGGCCCAGCAGTTTGCCCCAGCGCTCGGTCACGGTGCGGCCCACCATGTCGCTGCCGCCACCTGCGGCCACCGGCACGATGTAGCGGACGGGTTTGTTCGGGAAGGCGGCCTGCGCCCGCAGCAGGGCGGGCGCACACAACAAGGCGGGTGCAGTGCACAGCCACTGGCGTCGTTTCATGGCTTGTCTCCGGTCTTTTCTTGTTGAGGCCGCATTGTGACGAATTTCACAACCCGCCGGTAGCCTGGGGTCATGCGCGAAACGCCTGCACGATCTGCGTACGCAGCCACTGGTTGCCCGGGTCGGACTGGAAGCGGCGGCTCCAGTGCAGCGAGACCGCAAAGTCGCGCAGCGCAAAGGCCGGCTCCACGATGGCGTAGCCGCCCGCAAAGCCCAGCGCAATGGAGCGCGGCATCACCACCGCCAGGTCGGTCGCCTGCACGATGGACGGCAGCACCATGAAGTGTTCGGTGGTCAGGCGCACGCGGTCTTCCAGCTTGAGCTGCTGCAGGGTGCGCAGCGTGTCGGCATGGGTGCGCACGCAGACAAACTCCAGCTGCTGCAGCGCGTCAATCAGCGCGGCGCCGCGCTTGTGCCCGTGCTGGCGCACAAACGGGTGGCCGGCGCGCAGCATCACGATGTAGCGGTCCTTCAACAGCTGCACGCGCTGCGAGTCCTTCACCATCGGCAGAAAGCCGAAGGCGAAGTCAATCTGCCCGCTGTCCAGCGCGTCGTTGATTGCGGCGCGCGGCAGGGGCAGCGTTTCCACCTGCACACCGGGCGCCTGCTCACGCAGCAGCGCCATCAGTTCGGGCAGGAACCGGCTTTCGCCGATGTCACTCATGTGGATGCGAAAGCGCCGGCGTGAGCGCAGCGGCTCGAACCCGGCCGATTCGCCCAGCGCCTGCTCCAGCATGGCCAGGGCCTGGCGCACGGGTTCGGCCAGCCGGGTGGCCTGCGGCGTGGGCTGCACACCCCCGGCAGCCCGCATGAACAGCGGGTCGGCCAGCAGCGCGCGCAGCCGCGTCAGGCCCTGGCTGGCGGCAGGCTGGGTCAAATCCAGCGCCTCGGCCGCACGGCTGACGCTGCGCAGCCGGTACACCGCGTCAAACAGCCGCAGCAGGTTCAGGTCGATGTCCTTGATATGCATTTTGCGAATATCACTTAGTCAGGATATTTTATTGATTTATGACGATGCGACGCTGACACTGGAGATCCTTCAGGAGACAGGCGCTTGGAAGTTTCATTCAGCAAAGAAATCGAGTCGCTGCGCCTGGGCGCGGGCGACACCTTCCATGGCGAGGGCATTCTCGCCATCACCAAGGCGCTGTTGCAGTCCGGCGTGGCCTACGTGGGCGGCTACCAGGGCGCACCGGTGTCGCACCTGCTGGACGTGATGGTCCAGGCCAAGCCCTACATGGACGAACTGGGCGTGCATGTGGAGGCCTGCTCCAACGAGGCGTCGGCCGCCGCCATGCTGGGCGCCTCCATCCACTACCCGTTGCGCGGCGCGGTGACCTGGAAGAGCATCGTCGGCACCAACGTCGCCTCCGACGCGCTGAGCAACCTCGCATCGCCCGGCGTGGTGGGCGGCGCACTCATTGTGGTGGGCGAGGACTATGGCGAGGGCGCCTCGGTGATCCAGGAACGCACCCACGCCTACGCGCTCAAGAGCAGCCTGTGCCTGCTGGACCCACGGCCGGATTTGCCGCAGATGGTGCGCATGGTGGAGCACGGCTTCCGCCTGTCCGAGGCGTCGAACATGCCGGTGCTGCTGGAGCTGCGCATCCGCGCCTGCCATGTGCGCGGCAGTTTTGAGGCGCGCGACAACCAGTCGTCCGCCATCTCGACCCGCGCGCTCATGAGCGAACCAGCCGGCTTCGACTACATGCGCCTCGCCCACCCGCCGGTGACCTTCCGCCACGAAAAGCTCAAGGGCGAGCAACGCATTCCAGCCGCGCGGCGCTACATCGCCGAACAGGGCCTGAACGAGCTGATGCCCGGCAAGCACGCCGACCTGGGCATCATCGTGCAGGGCGGGCTGTACAACTCCTTGCTGCGCAGCCTGCAGCAACTGGGCCTGGCCGATGCGTTTGGCCAGAGCGACATCCCGCTGCTGGTGCTGAACGTCACCTACCCGCTGGTGCCGGAACAGGTGGCTGACTTCTGCGTCGGCAAACGCGCGGTGCTGATGGTGGAAGAAGGCCAGCCTGAGTACATCGAACAGGAAATCGCCACCCTGCTGCGCCGCCGTGACATCCAGACGCCGTTGCACGGCAAGGACCTGCTGCCCGCCGCGGGCGAGTACACCGTGGAGGTGCTGGCGGGCGGGCTCACCAGCTTCGCCGAGAAGTACCTGGCGGGCGCCGCCACCCGCGAAGCGCGCGCCTGGCTCGACGGCAACCGCGAGCGCCGCACCGCCATTGCTGCGCAGCTGGACCGCGCCCTGCCCGCGCGGCCCCCGGGCTTTTGCATCGGTTGCCCCGAGCGGCCGGTGTTCTCGGCGCTCAAGCTCGCGCAGCAGGACCTCGGCCCGGTGCACATCGCAGGCGACATCGGCTGTCACGCCTTCGGCACCTTCGAGCCGTTTTCCATGGGCCACAGCATCCTGGGCTACGGCATGAGCCTGGCCAGCCGTGCCGGCGTGTCCCCCATGATGCAGCGGCGCACGCTGGCCATCATGGGCGACGGCGGCTTCTGGCACAACGGCCTGGTCACCGGCGTGCAGAGCGCGCTGTTCAACGGCGACGACGCGGTGCTGCTGATCTTCAAGAACGGCTACACCTCGGCAACCGGCACGCAGGACATCATCTCCACGCCCGGCGAGATGGCGCGCACCGGCGCGGTGGACAAGCAGCAGAGCCTGGCCCACACCAACCAGACCATTGAGTCCACCCTGCAGGGCCTGGGCGTGCAGTGGCTGCGCACCGTGCACACCTACGAGGTGGCGCAGATGCGCGCGACGCTGAAAGACGCCTTCACCAGCGACTTCAATGGCCTGAAGGTGATCGTGGCCGAGGGCGAATGCCAGCTCGAGCGGCAACGCCGCATCAAGCCCTGGATCGCCAGCCTGCTGAAAAAAGGCCAGCGCGTGGTGCGCGTGAAGTACGGCGTGGACGAGGACGTGTGCAACGGCGACCATGCCTGCATCCGCCTGTCGGGCTGCCCCACGCTCACGCTCAAGGACAACCCCGACCCGCTCAAGGTGGACCCGGTGGCCACGGTGATCGACGGTTGCGTGGGCTGCGGCCTGTGCGGCGCCAATGCCCATGCCGCCACGCTGTGCCCCAGCTTCTACCGGGCGGAGGTGATCCAGAACCCGAAGTGGCATGAACGCCTGTTCCACACCTTGCGCAGCGCCGTCGTGCGTGCGCTCCAACCCACCTGACGCCATGGCCGCACAACCCATTTCATTGCTGGTCTGCGCCCTGGGCGGCGAAGGCGGCGGCGTGCTGACCGAATGGCTGGTGGACGCCGCGCGCCACGCCGGCTACGCGGTGCAGGCCACGTCGATCCCTGGCGTGGCGCAGCGTACCGGCGCCACCACGTACTACATCGAAGTGTTCCCGGTGCCGCTGGCCCAGCTGGGCGGCAAGCGCCCGGTGTTCAGCCTGAACCCGGTGCCCGGCGCGCTGGACGCCATCGTTTCTTCCGAGGCGCTGGAAACCGTGCGCCAGGTCAGCAACGGCATGGCCACGCCGCAGCGCACGCGGGTGATCACCTCATCCAGCCGCACGCTGACCACGCAGGAGCGCATGCAACTCGGCGACGGCCGCGCTGACAGTGCCCACCTGCTGGGCGTGGTGCGCGCGCACAGCCACAGCGCCCAGGTGTTTGACATGGTGGCGATGGCGCGCGAGTGTGGCACCGTCGTCAGCGCCGTCATGCTGGGCGCCGTGGCGGGCAGCGGGCTGCTGCCAATGCGCCGCGAAGACTACGAAGCCGTGGTGCGCCAGGGTGGCGCCAGCGCCGCCACCGAGGCCAGCCTGCGCGGCTTCGGCCGGGCCTTCGCACAGGTCAGCGGGGCCGTGGCGCAGCTCGCGCAGGTCACAGACTTGCTATCAAATCAGGAGCGCCCTGCGCAGGATGCAAGCGGGCTGCAGGCCGATTTGGCCCAAAGGTTCCCCGCGGAAGTGCACGACATGCTGGCGCTGGGCCATGCCCGCCTGCGGGACTACCAGGGCCCGGCCTACGCCGCGCTGTACGTGCAGCGCCTGCAGCGCGTGCTGCAAGCGGAACGCGCCGCCGACCCGGCCGGCGCCAACGGCTACGCCATCACGCGCGAGATGGCGCGCTGGCTGGCGCTGTGGATGGCGTTTGACGACATCGTGCGCGTGGCCGACCTGAAGAGCCGCGCCAGCCGCTGGCAGCGCGTGCAAGGCGAGGTGAAGGCCCAGCCCGACGACCTGCTCAAGGTGTACGACCACTTCAAACCCGGCGCGCCCGAGTTTGCCGCGCTGCTGCCGCCGGCGCTGGCCGCCCGCGTGCTGGCCTGGGACCGGCGCCGCACCGCCGCGGGCAACGCACCCTGGGCGCTGCCGCTCAAGGTCGGCAGCCATTCGGTGGGCGGCATGCTGGCGCTGCGAACGCTGGCCAGCCTCAAGTGGCTGCGCGTGCGCGGCAGCCGCTACGCGACCGAGCAGGCCATGATCGAACGCTGGCTGGCCGGTGTGGTGCAAGGCACGCAGCGCCATTGGGCGCTCGGCCACGAGGTCGCGCTGTGTGGCCGGCTGATCAAGGGCTACGGCGCCACCAACGAGCGCGGCAAGGACAACCTGCTGCATGTGCTGGACCATCTGGCCCAGGGTGCCAACGCGGAACAGGCGGCGCGTGCCGTGGCCGCGGCGCGTGAGGCCGCGCTGGCCGACGATGCCGGCCGCGCGCTGGACGCCACGCTGGTGCAGCACGGCGCACCGGCTCGACCGGTGAAGGCCCAGCCGATACGATGGATGCGCCCACCGCGCAAAGCCTGACGGGTTCAGACAACACCAAGAGAAGGAGACACGCATGACAACGCCCACTTCATCCCGCCGTCGCCACACGCTGGCCATGCTGGCAGCCACCGCCGCAGTGACCCTGGCGGCCGCGCTGCCCGCGCCGGCCGCAGCGCAGGCCTGGCCCAGCAAACCCATCCGCGTGGTGGTGAACTTCCCGCCCGGCGGCGCGGCCGACCAGTTGGCCCGCCTGATCGGCCAGCCGCTCAGCGAGGCGCTGGGCCAGCCGGTGGTGATCGAAAACCGCGGTGGCGCCGGCGGCAACCTGGGTGGCGAGGTGGTGGCCAAGTCCGCCCCTGACGGCTACACGCTGCTCATGAGCTCGGGCGGCATGGTGTCGGTCAACCCGCACATTTACCCGCGCATGCCGTTCGACCCGGCCAAGGACATCGTGCCCGTGGCCTCGGCCGCGCGCGTACTGGTGTACCTGGTGGCCAAGCCCAGCCTGCCGCCCAACAACATCCGCGAATTTCTGGCCTACCTCAAGGCCAACCCGGGCAAGACCTCGTTCGGCTCGCCGGGCAACGGCAGCTCGCCGCATCTTGCGGCCGAGATGATGAAAAGCCAGGCGGGTGTATTTGCGGTGCATGTGCCCTACCGGGGCGCGGCACCGGCCCTGCAGGACCTGCTGGCCGGCCAGCTGGACTTTTACTTTGACCCCGGCATCGGCCTGCAGCAGGTGCGCGCCGGCCGGCTCAAGCTGCTGGCGGTGGGCAGCCCCAAGCGTTCACCACTGTTCCCCGATGTGCCGACACTGGACGAAGCGGGCCTGAAGGGCTTTGACGCCGACACCGTGTTCGGCTTCTACGCACCGGCGGGCACGCCCGCCGACGTGGTGGCGCGCCTGAACCGCGAGATCAACCGCATCCTGGGCACACAGCCGGTGAAGGACCGCATCACGGCACTCGGTGGTGAGGCATTGCCGCTCACGCCGGCCGAGTTCGCGGCCAAGGCCACGGAAGATTCCAAGCGCTTTGGCGCCATCATCCGCGAACGCAAGATCTCGGGCGACTGATGTGGCCCCCACGTTCGCCCACTTCGTGTGGCTCTCTGCCCCCCGAGGGGGCCTTCGCGCCTTGGGGCGGCCCGGCGGCGCTCAACCGCGTTGAATATGCCTCGTGAAATTGTTTACACGGTGCGGGTCGAGTTCGGCGACTGCGACCCGGCGCGCATTGTGTGGTTCCCCAACTTCTTCCGCTGGATCGACGCGGCCTCGCGCCATTTCTTTGTGCAGTGTGGCGTGCCGCCCTGGCACGAAACCGAGGCCACGCTCGGCATCATCGGCACGCCGCTGGTGGACACCCATGCCAAGTTCATCCAGACCGCGAGTTATGGCGATGTGCTGCAGGTGCATGTGCAGGTGGCCGAATGGCGCGCGAGGAGCTTTGTGCAGCGCTACCGCATCCAGCGCGGTGACGACCTGATCATGGAATGCGACGAGGTGCGCATCTTTGCGGCACGGCGAGACGGCGGCGGCACCGCCATCCGGGCACTGCCGATTCCACCGGAGATTCGCGCACTTTGTGAATAAAACATGCCTGCAGCCCGCACCGATACTGCGTGAGGCGCTACAAAATCAATAGCGCCCGGAAGTCGTTCACATTAGTGTGGGTGGGCCCGGTGACGACCAGATCGTCCAGCGCGCTGAAGTAGCCGTAGGCGTCGTTGCGGTCCAGGAAGCTGGCCACCTTCAGGCCCTGGGCCTGCGCCCGGGCCAGCGTGTCGGGCGCCACAAAAGCGCCAGCGTTGTCTTCCATGCCATCGATGCCGTCGGTGTCGGCCGCCAGCGCCCACACGCCCAGCTGGCCCCGCAGCGCCTGGGCCAGACCCAGGCAGAACTCGCCGGCCCTCCCGCCCCGGCCGGGGCGGGTTTCGCTGCCTTCGCCCCGGCCGGGGCGGGTTTCGCTGCCTTCGCCCCGGCCGCGCGCCACGCCCTCAGCTTGCTTGCGCACGGTGACGGTGGTTTCCCCGCCACTCAAGATCACGCAGGGCTTGCGCCAGGCGCCGGTGCCGCGCGCCACGGCGCGGGCCAGCGCGGCGTGCACCTTGCCCACCTCGCGCGACTCGCCTTCCATCTCGTCGCTCAGGATGTGGGCCGCCAGCCCGGCGCTGCGCGCCAGCGCGGCCGCTGCCTCCAGCGACTGCTGGGGCGTGGCGATCAGGTGCACCGCGTGGCCGTTGAACGCGGCGTCGCCAGGCTTGGGCGTTTCCAGCGTGCCGGCCTCCAGTGCCTGCTGCACCGCGGGCGGCACCTCGATGCCATAGCGCTGCAGGATGGCCAGCGCGTCGGCGCAGGTGGTAGCGTCAGGCACTGTGGGGCCGCTGGCAATGACGCTCGGGTCGTCGCCCGGCACGTCGCTGATGGTCAGCGTGACCACGCGCGCTGGCGCGCAGGCCGCCGCCAGCCGCCCGCCCTTGATGCTCGACAGGTGCTTGCGCACGCAGTTCATTTCGCCAATGTTGGCGCCACTGTTCAGCAAGGCCTGGTTGATGCGCTGTTTGTCCTGCAGCGTCAGGCCGTCGGCCGGCAGCGTGAGCAGGGCCGAGCCGCCGCCCGAAATCAGGCACAGCACCAGGTCGTCAGCCGTCAGGCCCTGCACCAGCGCCATGATGCGCTGCGAGGCCGCGAGCCCCGCCGCGTCCGGCACCGGGTGGGAGGCTTCCACCAGCTCGATGCGCTGTGGGTAGCCGCCCGGGCGCGGCGGCAGGGCACGAAACGCCGCCTCGCGCGGCGGCGTGTGGTGGTAACGCGTGACCACCAGGCCCGACAGCGGCGCATCAGCGGGCCACAGCGCCTCGACCGCCTGCGCCATGGAGCCACCGGCCTTGCCGGCGCCGATCACCACGGTGCGGCCTTTGGGCGGCGGCGGCAGGAAGGCTGCCGTGTTGTGCAGCGGCAGTGCACGGCGCACGGCAGCACCGTAGAGCTGCTCCAGAAACTGGCGGGGCTGGGTGGCGGGGTCAGGCAGTGTCATGGCAGTGGCGGGTTCAGTCCGTGTGCAGGCGGCGTTCATTCAGCGGCAAGGTAGCGCGCCGCCAGCTCAGCGCGCTCGGCCGGGCCCAGGCCCAGGCCGTCGCGGAAGTAGGCTTCCAGGTCGCCATAGTCTTCGTCCACCGCATCCAGTGCCGCGTGCAGAAAGTCGGCCTGCACCTGCTGCAGCACAAAGGCCACCTGCGGCGGCACCCACTGCAGCCGCGCCTGGCCGCGCAGCCGTTCGTTGGTCAGCAGGTAGTCGTGCATCACCACGTCCTGCGGCACGCCGAGCGCGCGCAGCAGCAGCGCCGCCGCAAAGCCGGTACGGTCCTTGCCGGCGGTGCAATGGAACACGATGGGTGCGTCATGTGCCTCCAGCGCGTGGGCAAACAGCCGGGCAAAGCGCGGCGTGTTGCTGCGCACAAAGCCGCGGTAGGTGTCCTGCATCAGGGCGACGGTTTCTTCGCTGCTGGGCGGCTGGCCGGCGGCCAGCAGGTCGGTGAGCTTCTGCACCACGGTCGGCTCGATCGGCAGCGAATGCACGGTCGCGCCCGGAATGGCGCAGGCTGCCGTGGCACGCTCGGCCTCGCCGCGCAGGTCGAGCACGCGCACTGCCGGGCCAAGGGCGTTGGCCAGAGCCTGCGGGTCGGCCGGCGCCAGATGGGCCAGGTGGTCGGAGCGGAACAGCCGGTGATGGCGCACGCTGCGTCCGTCGGCGCTGCGGTAGCCGCCAAGGTCGCGGAAGTTGGGGGCGCCAGTCAGCGCAGAGGCGGGAATCATCCCAAGTATCACCCGGTCGCAGGGGCCGGGCGGCTGCAGGGCTTACTGCCGGATCTTGCCCGCGCCCGTGACGATGGACAGCTCGACAAACTTCGAGCCCGAGCGCATACTTGGCTTGAAGCCGACGCGGTAGCCGCCCAGGTCGTAGCTGTCCATGCCTTCGAGCGCGGCCACAAAGCCCTCGCGGCTGGCCTTGGCGCCCATGCGGCGCACGGCTTCCACTGATCACCTTGCCGGCGATGTAGCCTTCCATCATGGCGTAGCTCGGTGGCACTTCGAGGTTGGGCGTCTTGGCCACGGTGTCCGCGGAATTCCTTGGCCAGCGTGGCCGAAATCTTGTAGGGGCTGGGCGTGACCTGCGCAATGGCGTCTGCATGGTTTCCTCGCCCAGGCGCTGGGCCTTTGCTCGATGTCGGCACCCGACTGGGCAAACAGCTGCGCCGCGCCGCCGGCCAGCCGGTACTGCTCGATGAAGCCGGCCGCGGCCGAGCCCGTTGCCAGCATGATGATGGCCTGCGGCGGTGTCCTTGAGAAAGGTGTCAATGGCGGGCGACACGCGCGCCGTGCCCGCCGGGTAGGTGGCGCGCGCGGTGATGGTGGCGCCGATGCGCTTGGCAATCTCGTCCACCGCGGCGCTGAGCGCCGCAGCGCCCGGGCCGTCTTCATGGAACAGACCCAGCCGCGTGATGCCCACCGTCACCAGGTGCTCGGCGATCTTGTTGATTTCGTCGCGCAAACCGGCCCGCACGCTGTAGAGGTAGGGCACGTCGGGGCGGATCTCGGTGGTGCGGTAGCCCACCAGGGCGATCTTCTCTTTTTCGAGGATGCCGGACTTCACCAGCTCGGCAATGCTGCGGTTGCCGAAGTAGCCCGCCAGCGCGATGGGCTTGCTGTCGGCCAGCACCTGGGTGGTGGCGCTCAGGGTGTCTTCAGGGCGCCCGCCATCGTCCTTGCGCACCAGGGTGAAGGTGTGGCCGCCGGCCTTGTTGGCATTGGTGAACGCCAGCTGCAGCCCCACTGAGTAGGCCCGGCCCTGGATCGCCTCCAGGCCGGACAGCGGCGCCACCTGCGCAATGACCAGCTGGGCAGCTTCCGCAGCGTGCGCTGCCAGCACCAGCGCAACACCGGCAACGGCGTGGATCAGGCCTGACTTTGCATTCATGGTTTGTCTCCTCGAATCACTCTAACCCGACTGACCCATGAACTCTAGGCGCTCACAATCCGTTACCCGTTGTGGACATCACCCACAACACGCTGACAAGCCGGGGCAGGCGGTCAGGGCACTGGCGCACCCGCCTTGAACCATTCACCCAACAGGGCCCGTTCGGCGTCCGTGATGCCCGTGCTGTTGTTCATGGGCATGACCTTGGTGACCACCGCCTGCTGGTACACGGCCTGTGCATGCAGCTTGAGCGCGGCGGGCAGATCGGGCCACACGTTCTTCATCTGCACCTGCGCCGTGGCACAGGATGCACCGCTGCTCCATCACCTTCTGCACCGCTGCATAGTCAAATGCGGCTGCAGCTCCCGCCGGCAGTGCGTGAGGCGCTACGGAATTTGTAGCAGCTGGTGCTGGCCGCAACCACGATGCAGCCGGCAATGACGGCCACACCCACCAGCGCGTAGGGCAGCGGGTGGGCATTGCGACCCAGCTTCCAGCCATAGCGCATCACAAAGAACTGGCGAATGGCCGCGCCTGCGAACATCATCAGGATCAGCACCAGCCAGTTCTGCGGGTGGCTGTAGGTGAAGCTGTAGTGGTTGCTGAGCATGGCAAACAGCACCGGCAGCGTGAAGTAGGTGTTGTGCACGCTGCGCTGCTTGCCGCGCTGGCCGTGCACCGGAGTCCACCGGCTCACCGGCCTTGATGGAGGCAATGACCTTCATGCCCGGAATGATCCAGAAGAACATTGGCGCTCATGGCGGTGGCAATCATCGCGCCCACCAGCAGGAAGGCGGCGCGCCCGGCAAACCAGTGGCAGGCCAGCCAGGACGCCGCACACACCAGCGCCAGCACCAGCGCGCCGACGATGGCGTCGCCGTTCTTCTTCTGGCCAAAGAGCCGGCAGATCGCGTCGTACAGCAGCCAGAACACCACCAGGAAGGCCAGCGCCACGCCAATGGCGCTGCAGGCACCCAGTCCATGCGCGACTTGTCGATCAGGTAGGTGCTGGCGCTCCAGAGGTAGGACACCGTGAACAGCGCAAAGCCGCTCAGCCGGAGTGGAAGTAGCTCTCCCAGTAAAACCAGTGCAGATGGCCAGGAGTTGGGGCGGCGACACCGCAAACTTGACAAGGTGGTAAAAGCCGCCGCCATGCACGGCAGAGTTCCCCGCTCACGCCCTGTTTCTTCAGGTCTTCGTCCACCGGCGGGGTGAGGCTGCTGTCCAGAAACACAAAGTAGAACGAAGACCCGACCCAGGCGATGGCCGTGATGACATGGACCCAGCGCAGCAGCAGGTTGGCCCAGTCCAGAAGGTAGCTTTCCATGGTGATCAGAGTCCTTTGTTCGAATGCTGCAATAGTTGTGCCTTGTCCGGCAATCACTTCGGGCTGTTTGCCGGCAATACCCGGCAGGCCGATGGGGCAGGTGACGCGAGCCAGTTCGTCGGCGCTGAATCCGCGCGCCTCCAGCCGGTGGCGAAAGGTCGCCCACTTGGTCTGGCTGCCGATCAGGCCCACGAAGGGCAGGTCGTTGTGGCTGCGCAGGCGCGTCGGGCAGGCGGCGACCACGTCCAGGTCTTCGGCGTGGCTGAAGCTCATGATCAGCACCCGGGTGCCGGGCGCCAGCGCAGCCACGGCGGCCTGCACCGGGTCGAATTCGCAGGCCACGTTCCAGTGGCAGATCGGACGGAAGATTTCGTCGCGGCTGTCGATCCAGCGCACGGCAAGGAGCAGCAGCCCCAGCGCCTGCACCAGCGCCCGCCCCACATGGCCGCCGAACAGCGCCAGCGGTGCCAGCGGCCCTTGCAGGCGGGCCTGCAGCGCGGGCAAGTCGGCCTGCGACACCGCCTCGAACTTCAGGTGCACCACGCCACCACAGCATTGACCCAGGCTGGGGCCCAGCATAGCGACGCATCGCCGCCTCATCGGTGGGCAGCAGCGCCCGCGCGGCGGCGATCGCTTCAAACTCCAGGTGCCCGCCGCCAATGGTGTTGACCGGCATCCGCCGTGACCGCCATCCATGCGCCAGGCTCGCGCGGGCCAGGCCCTGCACGCTGTCCACGCTCACCAGCATGGCAGGGCCACGGGCCAGCGCCTGTGCCAGCAGGTGGACTTTCGCAACGCTCATGAACCGCGGTAGGTGCTGTAGGTCCAGGGCGAGCAGACCAGGGGCACGTGGTAATGCTGGTCGGCATGGGCGACGCCGAAGTCGAGGATCACCCGGTCCAGGAACGGCGGGTCGGGCAGCTGCACTCCCCTGCCACGGAAATACGCCGCCACCTCAAACACCAGCCGGTAAGTGCCCTTGCGCAGGCTCGCGTTGTCGTACAGCGGTCCGTCAGGGTCGCGGCCGTCGGCATTGAGGGTGAAGCGGCGCACCAGCGTGGCGCGGTCTCCGTCCATGGTGTAAAGCGCCACCGCCATGCCAGCGGCGGGGCAGCCGTGGGCGGTATCCAGAACATGCGTGCTCAGGCCCATGAGAGTTCCTTGTTCATTTAGTCCACAGAAGTGTATACACTTTTTGGATTTGCAGCTATCATTTGCCGCATGGAATCGTCCACCACCCGCGTCATTGTTGACTCGTTGACACGTGCCATCGTCGAGCACCGGCTGCAGCCCGGCACCAAGCTGGCCGAGCAGAAGCTGGCAGACCATTTCGGTGTGTCGCGCACGCTGGTTCGGCAGGCGCTGTTCCAGCTCGCGCAGAACCGGCTGATCACGCTGGAGCCTGCACGCGGCGCCTTTGTGGCGGCCCCCACGGTGGAAGAGCGCGCCAGGTGTTCCAGGTGCGCCGCATGCTGGAGACCGAGATGACGTGAATTCGCGCGCACCGTCACCCGCGCGCATCCGGGCGCTGCGCGAGCACATGGCCGAGGAAAAGGCCGCGCTGGACAACCCCGACGCCACCGCACTGTCCAGTTGCTGGGCGACTTCCATGTGCGCATGTGAACTCACCACCGGCAACGAGGTGCTGGCCCAGATCCTGCGTGACCTGATTTCCCGCAGTTCCCTCATTCCCTGATGTACCAGCGCGACGGCGCCGCCGCCGATCCCAGGAAGAACATGGAACTCGTCAAGGCACTTGCAGCACGCGACGAAAAGCGTGCCGTGAAACTGATGGACGAGCACCTGCGCCATGTGGAAGAAAGCCTCGCCTTTGACCGCCCCGTCCCCACCCACGACATCGCCCTGGCCCTGGCCTGAACCCCCATGAGCGTTTACGACAGCACCTGCCCTACCCGCGCGACCTGGTCGGCTACGACGCAACCCACCGCATGCCCAATGGCCCGGCGGCGCCCCGAAATCGCCGTGCGGTTGTGCTCAATTACGAAGAGGGCGGCGAAAGCTCGGTGCTGCATGGCGACGCCGGCTCGGGCAGTTTCTGTCCGAGATGTTCAACCCCGCCAGCTGCCCGGCTCGGCACCTGAGCATGGAAGGCATCTACGAATATGGTTCGCGCGCCGGTGTGTAGCGCCTGCTGCTGGTGAAAAGCGCGGGCTGCCGCTCACGGTGTTTGGCGTCAGCATGGCACTGGAGCGCCACCCCGAGCTGACAGCGGCGTTCGTCCAGCTGGGCCACGAGATTGCCTGCCACGGCTGGCGCTGGATTCACTACCAAGGCCTGGACGAAGCGGTGGAGCGCGAACACCACTGCAGCGCGGCATGGAGATCATCGCGCGGCTGACCGGGCAGCGCGCAGTGGGCTGGTACACCGGCCGCGACAGCCCCCAACACCCGCCGCCTGGTGGTTGACCATGGTGGCTTTGAGTACGACAGCGACTACTACGGTGACGACCTCCCCTTCTGGATGAAGGTGCAAAAGACCGATGGCAGCACCGTGCCGCACCTGGTCGTGCCCTATACGCTGGACACCAATGACATGCGCTTTGCGCTGCCACAAGGCTTCTCGCATGCCGGGCCCTTCTTCGAAAATACCTGCGTGACAGCTTTGACGCGCTGTACGCCGAGGGCGACGACGCACCAGATGCTGAGCATCGGCATGCACTGCCGGCTGCTGGGCCGGCCTGGCCGCATCGTGGCGCTGCAGCGCTTTCTGGACCATATTGAAAAGCATGACCGCGTGTGGGTTTGCCGGCGCATCGACATCGCGCGCCACTGGAAGCAGACCCACCCCTACCAGGACCCGACATGACACTGACGCTGGAACAACTCAACGCGGCCACGGCCGAACAGGCCGCGCACTGGCTCGACGGCCTGTACGAGCATTCGCCGTGGATCGCCGAGGCCGCGCTGGCCCACCGGCCATTCCGTTCGGTGCCTCACCTCCAGCATGTGATGGCCAGCATCGTGCGCGGCCAGGGCGAACTCCAACAGCGCCTTGATCCGCGCCCACCCCGAGCTGGCCGGCAAGGCCATGGTGAGCAAGGCGCTGACAGCCGGGAATTTTTCCCAGGCAAAGCAAGGCCGGGCTGACCGATTGCACACCCGAAGAGTTCGCGCATCCAGCAGCTCAATGCCGACTACAACGCCAAGTTCGGCTTTCCGTTCATCCTGGCGGTGCGCGGGCCGCGCAGCACCGGCCCTGACGCGCCAGCAAATCATCGACACCTTTGCCCGCCGGCTGGACCATCACCCCGACTTTGAACTGGAAGAAGCACTGCGCAACATCCACCGCATCATGGAGCTGCGCCTGGCCGACAAATTTGGCCAGGTCCCCACGCTGGGCGACCGCGTGTGGGACTGGCAGGAAACCCTGGCGCAGCACAGCGAACCGGGCTTTGCCGAAAAAGGCCAGCTCACCGTGACCTACCTGACCGACGCGCATCGCGCCTGCGCGCACAGCGCATCGCACTGGATGCGGGACTGCGGCGCTGACGAGGTAGGCATCGACGCGGTGGGCAATGTGGTGGGCCGCTACAAGGCCAGCCAGCCCGGCGCGAAGACACTGATGACCGGCAGCCACTACGACACCGTGCGCAACGGCGGCCGGTACGACGGGCGGCTGGGCATCTTCACGCCCATGGCCTGCGTGGCCGAGCTGTCGCGCCAGGGCGAGCGCGCCTGCCGTTCGACTTTGAAGTGATTGCCTTTGCCGAGGAAGAAGGCCAGCGCTACAAGGCGACCTTCCTCGGCTCCGGCGCGCTCATCGGCCAGTTCAACCCCGCCTGGCTGGACCAGAAAGACGCCGACGGCATCACCATGCGGCAGGCCATGCAGCACGCCGGCCTGTGCGTGGACGACATTCCAGAAACTGCGGCGCAACCCGGCCGACTACCTGGGTTTTGTGGAAGTGCACATCGAGCAGGGCCCGGTGCTCAATGAAATCAACCTCCCGCTGGGCATTGTGACCTCCATCAACGGCGGCGTGCGCTACCTGTGCGAGGTGACGGGCATGGCCAGCCACGCCGGCACCACACCCATGAACCGCCGGCGCGACGCGCTGTCGGCGGTGGCCGAACTGGCGCTGTACATCGAACAGCGCAGCACGCGATGGCGACTCGGTCGGCACCATCGGCATCTGCACGGTGCCCGGTGGCTCCACCAACGTGGTGCCAGGCCGCGCTGCCAGTTCACGCTGGACCTGCGCACCGAATGACCCGCAGCGCGATGCGATGGTGACGGATGTGCTGGCCGAACTCGCGCATCTGCGAACGGCGCGGCCTGCGGCACACCGTGGAGGAAACCATGCGCGCCGCCTGCGCCAGCGCACCCGCCTGGCAGCAGCGCTGGGAGCGCGCCGTGGACGCGCTGGGCGTGCCGCTGTTCCGCATGCCCAGCGGGGCCGGGCACGACGCCATGAAGCTGCGAGGTGATGCGCAGGCCATGCTGTTGTGCGCGGCCAGAATGCCGGCATCAGCCGCAACGCGGAATCCACCGCAGCCACGACATGCAACTGGCGGTGGAGGCCTTCCAGCGCCTGCTGGACGACCTGGCCGCCGAACTCAACTGACACCGCGACCGACTACACAAAAATCGACGCGTGGATTGACGCGCACTTTGACGAGCAGGTGAAGTTCACGGGAATGATCCGGGTGCCGACAAACACGCCCCCGGCAACAACGCGCCGCACGCCGAGCGCACGGCACGCTCCTGCAAGCCATTGGTTACCAGGCCGAGCAGCATGTGGTGCCAGCCGACGAGGTGAAAGCGGCGGGGCTGGCGTCCATCACCAACCTGATCGTGCGGCGCGCGCTGGCGAGCAGACCATTGCCCTGAACGCCCATGGCGACGTGGTGCCGCCCGGCGAGGAGCTGGACATGACCCGTATGGCGGCGAGGTGGCCGACGCGGTCGGATCTACGGCCGCGCCGCGGCGTGAGCAAGATGCGCGACTTTTCCACCTTCACCTTTGCCGTGCGCGCGCTTGAGCCGTGTACCAGCCGCAGCGCGGCGGCGTCGAACTGCACTTCACCTACGACGAGGAGTTTGGCGGCGGTAGGCCCCGGCGCAGCTGCTGAAGGGGCTGGCCCGGAAGCGACCTGATGATCGCGGCCGGCTTCAGCGCTACCAGGTGGTGGTGGCGCACGGCGGCTGCCTGCAGATGGAGGTGACGATGCACGGCGAGATGAGCCACGCCGCCGCCCCGGCTCGCCGGCACCGATGCCGCTGCAGGCGGCCACCACATATTGAATGCGCTGTAGCCGCTTCGTTTCGTCCTGCAGGTCCGCCCGCGTGGCGAGGCATCACCCATCGTACCTGAACGTCGGCCCCGGCCCCTGGTGGGCAGCACCAACACCAACGTGATCCAGGCAAGGTGGTGCTCAAGCTCGACCGCCGCATGATCCCTGAGGAAGACGACGCAGGTGGAAGCATCCATCCGCGCCGCATCGAAGCGGCGGCGCAGAGCTTCCACCGCCACGCAACGGCAAGGCAGTGCGCGTGGACATGCCGCCTACTGCTGACGCGCCGCTGGTGCCGCTGCCCGGCAACTGCCGCCGCTGGTGGCCGCCTTGCAGCATACGGCCAGGCCGTGTTGGCGAGCCCATTCGGCTGTGGGCACGCCGCTGTACACCGATGTGCGGCTGTATGGCGAGCGGCATTCCGGGCGTGATCTACGGCGCCGAGGCCCCGCACCGTGCTCGAGTCCAACGCCAAGCGCGCCGACAGGCTTGCGCCTGGACGACCTGCGCCGCGCGACCAGGTGGTGGCGAGGGCGCTGGCGGATTTGCTGGGCTAAGCCACCGCAACCTGCCACCAGCCCCGGCAGCAGCGCCGGTAGCGGGCCTGCATCTGGTCATCCAGCAGCAGCACCGTGCCGGTGTCAGCGTCGAGTGCGAATCACGGCCACGCCGCGCACCACCTTTTGCAGGCCCGGCAGGTAGGTGTAGTCATGCCCCCGGCAAAGCGCGCGCGCCTCCATGCGAATGGCCTGGTTCACTTCGTCAAACTGCGGCAGGCCCAGCGTGGCAATGAAGGCACCGATGAGCCGCCTGCCCGGCAAATCCACCCCTCGGCAAACGCCAGCAGCACCGCGAAGCCGATGCCCTGGCCGCTGGCGTCAAGCGCTGCAGCCGAAAGGCCTGGCGGCTGGGCTCATCCATCTGGCGCCTGCGCCACACGAGCACGCCGAACCCGGCGCGCTGCTCAAACGCGCGCTGGGCCGCATCCTCACATGTAGTCGAAGCTGCTGAAGAACGCGATGTGGTTGCCCAGGCGCTGGTACTGCGCGCCCATGGCCTGGGCCAGCGGCGCCAGCAGGCCGCGCAGTCCTGAAGCGACATGAACTTGATGCTTCCGCGCACCGCCGGCTACTCCGGGACGGAACGGGGTAGAATGTCCAGCCGCTGCGTGTCGGCAGGCAGGCCCAGCAGGTCGTGTAATAGTCGGCGGGTTGAGCGTGGCCGAGAACAGCACCAGTGCGTCGGCCGCCTGGATGCGCGGCGCGAGGAACGGCGCGGGCACGATGTTGCGCAGCGTGAGGCGGCCCGCGCAGGTGCCGTCATCGTCAAACGCAGCGGCGTCCGGCGCCATCTGCACCGCACTGGCGGGCATGACCACCGGCACTGACCCTCTATGCATCCACCTCGCACAGCGAATGGTCACCCGGCTCCTGCGCCAGCGCGGCAAAGCCAGGGTGCGGAAATAGGCGGGCAACAAGGCGGCGTGCGGCTCGGTGGGGTGGTCGTTCGGGTATTCACCGGCCGCGCTGTTGAACTTTGCCCAGCACGCGCGTCCATTCCTCGAGCAGCGCGTCCAGCACATGCCGGGGCTTGCCCGGCGCCTGGCGTTGCCGCGTCCAGCAGCAGTTGCCACTGGTTGAGCAGCTCGTCCGCGCGGGCGCCGAGCTGGCGAGCACCCTGCGAGGCCGCAGGGCCAGGGCCTCGGCCTGCGTGGTCGGCGCTGTACATAGCGCAGGCCCGGCTCGTAGAGGTTGTGCGCCTCGTCCACCAGCACGCTCACGCCAGGCTGATTCCACCGTCAGCGCATACAGCATGGCCAGGCGGTCAAAGTAGTAGTTGTAGTCGCCCACCACCACGTCGGCCCAATGCGCCATGTCGTAGCCCCCAGGTAATAGGCAGACCTGGTGTTCGCGCAATGTTGCGCTTGGCGCGGCCTGGTCCAGCCACTGCGCCCAGGCTGCGGCCTCGCGGGCGGCAGGCAGGCGGTCGTAAAAGCCGCTGGCCAGCAGGCACGACTGGCCGTGGCAGGCTTTGTCCTTGTGTTCACGAGCCTTGTCCTTGGCCTGCCAGTTCCAGCACCCGCAGGGCAGGCCAGCGGGCGAGGCGCCGCACGGCTGGCCCAGCGCGTCCAGCGCAATCTGGCGCCCTGGCGTGCGTGCCGTCGGGTAAAACAGCTTGTCGGTGCCGCGCACGGCATGGCCTTGAGCGCGGGGAACAGTGTGCCCAGCGTTTTGCCAATGCCGGTGGGCGCCTGCCAGCAGCAGGCGCGACTGCACGCAGGCGCGGTACGCCGGCCGCCATCTCGCGCTGGCCGGGGCGAAACGGCATTGCGGAAAGGCCAGCGCCTCCAGCGCCGCGTCGCGCTGCGCACGGTGCGCGGCCTCTTGCTGCGCCCAGCCCAGGTAGCGCTGGCACGAATTGCTAAAGAATGCCTGCAGTTCCGGCGCGTTGAATTCTTCCGTGACGGCGAGGTGCTCCATCTGGCGGCTGGCCACGTCCAGTACACCAGCGTCAGCGTGATGGCGTCCAGCCCCGCGCCTCGCACATCGGCCAGCCGCGGGCCAGGCTGCGCCCAGTGCAGGGCCTGGTGGTTGGGCAATGGCCTCCACCCGGCCCCGGAAGGTCTTGACCTCTTCCAGTGTGTTGCGCTGCGCGTCGTAGCCGTCGGCCCGGCCCGCACCTGCAGGCCCTGGTACTGGCCACTGAGGCTGACTTCCGCCTCATGCCCGGGGCCGCGCCGCCGCCGCCACCGGCACCCATGGCCCTCGCGGCCCTGCTGGGCGGTGGGCGCGGGCGTGAAGCACGCAGTCCAGTCGCCCGCCCTGGCCGCGAACTCGCAAAGCGCGCGGACGGCGGCTGTGCAACCGGGGTGGTAGACATAGGCGTCGCAGTTTGCCTGATGGCGAAGCCCTTGCCATCGACGGCCTTTATCATCGAACGATGAAATTGAGCAAAACTGCCGTCTGGTCCTCCGCTACGGTGCGCCGGGCCTCGCGCTGCTGGCCGGCAGCCTGCTGGGCATGGGCGGCTGGTACACGCTGTTCGCTGGCCGGCCTGATGGCCAGCGTGCTGGCCGCCGCCATGCCGAGGTGGTGGCCCACCGTGTGGGCGAGCCCTACGGCACGCTGGTGCTGGCGGTGGCAGTGACGGTGATCGAGGTGGCGCTGATCGTGTCACTCATGCTCAGCGGCGGCGAAGCCACGGCCGCGCTGGCGCGCGACACGGTGTTTGCCGCGGTGATGATCATCCTCAATGGCATGCTGGGGCTGTGCCTGCTGGTCGGCGCCCAGCGCCACGGCGAGCAGAGCTTCACGCAGCATCCGGCGTGAGCGCCTCGTGGCGACGCTCGCGGCCATCGTCACCCTGACGCTGGTGCTGCCCAACTACACCGCCACCAGCCGGCCCGGGCCGGTGTACAGCCCGGGCCAACTGGCCTTTATCGCCGTGGTGTCGCTGGTGCTGTATGGCACCTTTGTGCTGGTGCAGACGGTGCGCCACCGCGACTATTTGGCCTGCCGGCCCACGCCGCCGCCCAGCCAGAGAACTGTACCACGCCACCCAGCCGCAGCGCCGCGCTGCTGGCCGGCGGCCTGCTGATGCCCGGCGCTGGTGGCGGTGGTGCTGCTGGGCAAGGCCTGGCGCCGACCATCGAGAAGGCCGTGGCGGCCATGGGCGCGCCTACCACAGGCGCTGGTGGGCATCATCATTGCGGCCGTGGTGCTGATGCCCGAGGGCCTGGCCGCCGTGCGTGCGGCGCGCGCCAACCGGCTGCAGACCAGCCTGAACCTGGCGCTGGGCTCGGCGCTGGCCAGCATCGGCCTGACCATCCCCGCCGTGGCCGTCGTCTCGCTGGCCACCGGCTGGACGCTGACCCTGGGCATCGACGTCAAGTCCACCGTGCTGCTGGTGCTGTCGCTCGTGGTCGCCACCCTGACGCTCGGCACCGGCCGCACCACCGTGCTGCAGGGGTGGTGCATCTGGTGATTTTTGCGGTGTACCTGTTTACGACGGTGGAGATTGCCGTAGGTGCTATTGTTTTTGTAGCCGGGTACGCAGTTTAGGTAAGTGATTCAAGTTAACGAAACCGAATTCCACGAACAAAACTGCGTCATTCCAGCGTCATCACCGGCGCAAACAATTTGCGAGTAGTTCTCCGGAGCCGTGCTATGCGGTGAGTAGATTCGTACGACGTGCACCTGTCGTCTGTCGAACTCCATCGCCGCTCGATATGACGTACTCGCATCTCCTCCGTTGACTACGGAAGTTGCCATCGTTTAGATTTTTGCCAACTCGCGTACCTCAATGCCGCGCGGATCAGTCAACCCCAGAACGCATCCAGCGGTACAAAAAACTTTGGCTTGCCCTGGAAAACGATTTCGAGATTCACAATCAGCATCTGAATCCCAAAAAAACGCTGCGTCTGCGCGTCTCTTGCGTCGCGAAGCACCGCTGGAAGCTCGGTAGTTCTCAACGTGATGAACACTTCTCCGCTTTTATGCTTCAGTTCCTCAGCGAGTACCTGTGGGGCTACGTACATCCATATCAATACGAATAAAAATCTAAACATATGTAGTGCACATCTCCTTCAAAACTATGGAACTACCGCCAATCTGCGGTCGCCGGCAATACCAACGGCATCTCGAACGGAATGAACTTGAATGATGCAGCCGGCCGATGATGTCCTCCTAACCATATCGCCTCCATGAATAATGAATCCATCTCGACCATAGAGCCAGCTACCGGTTCCTGGATACAACCTCATTGCCCCAGGCAGTACCCGACCATCACTCCTTGGTAATAGTCTGCTGTGGCCCGATCAAAAAGTCGCCAGTCGGGATAGGACCCTTGCCAATTGAATCCAGAAGGCCATTGTTAACCGCGCCAGGCGCGCCCGAGTAGCCAGAACCAACAAGTACAGTGGCGCTGGGGTTGTTGTCCTGTCTGTACAAGTTTCCAGTACTTTGCTGGTAGATCCAGCGTAAACCTTCAGGATCGGACGCCACCAGCGCTGGGCACCACGCATACCCAAATCGATTAAGTCCGCCTTCAACTCCAATCGGATCCCCCTGCGTATACCGCCCCTGGCTGGCTTCAGGTACTGCCGCTGGTAGTTGTAGAACGTGCCCGTCTCCGCATCGTCATACTGCCCCAGGAAGCGCAGGTTCAGCTCTGTGGCTGCCGTGGCTTTGAGCAGCACCGGGATGTTGGTGATGGCTGCTTTCGGGTTGGGTGTTGCTCTCCGGATGCCGGTGGGCTTCAGTAGTCCCATCGGATGAAGCGGCTGGCTCAGCGGATTGCCTTCAACATAGGCAAATATATTGACCGGTCACTTTGCACACTCGGCACAGAGTTACCTTTCCAACGTCAGTAATCTCAATCGCGCGAATCTCGCCAGCTTGAAACTCCGCACTTTGAAGGCGAGTTGAGCCACTTGTAATGTGCGGCCGTCGCGCATCGGTAGCACTGCGGAATCAAGCGCTCTAGCCAGTTCTTCTGGTGTCACGTCATAGTTGCGACTTGGACGTGACATCTTCAACAGCGCTTGCACGGACCGATTGGCCAGCGACGACCTGCTTTAACCCGTCGTTTTCAAGGGTTAGGTTGATGATCGCCCAAATCAAGGAGAGGGCAAGCAGGACGCCGACCGTGAGCGGGACCCAATGTTTAGCTTTCATCTCCCCGCGGCCTCCCGCCCAAAGTTGTTGCAGTTGTCAAACACGAAGTTGTACGGCCTCTCGCATGTCTCTGCTTCGCGCTTCCTACGTTCGGCGTATGCGACAACGTCGGAGAACGATCTTCTTGAATACTCGTGGTGGGTTGGACTGTTTTTGCCGAATGCTTTGGAGGCCACGCAACGCCGCTTCAATCGACGCGCGGGTAGGGTTACCGTTCTTGTCGAAATCGATCTTTCCTACGTTGAAGGGCCACGAACAATGCCGCATTTTCCTCCGTACCGACCGAACTCGTAGTACCTCGTCTCCCCCGTCATCGGATCAACCGCTATCGCCCCAGAGTGACCTATCGGTGCCGAGACACCCCGGCAGTCCCACCGAGTAACCCATGTAATGCACAAAGATCGCATCCAAACCCATCGGGTCGACCACCGAAAGCGGGTCTCCAGAAACATAGCTGAACCGATTCAATCCCCCTCCAACCCTATCGGATCCCCCTGCGTATACCGCCCCTGGCTGGCCAGGTACTGCCGCTGGTAGTTGTAGAACGTGCCGTCTCTTGCATCCTCATACTGCCCCGGGAAGCGCAGGTTCAGCTCAGTGGCTGCCGTGGCTTTGAGCAGCACCGGGATGTTGGTAATGGCTGCCTTCGGGTTGGGCGTGGCTTTGAGAACGCCAGTGGGTTTGTTGTCGCCAAACGCGCTGTAGGGCCACTGCCACACCGGCTGGTTAGCCGGTGGTCATCAGCCTGGGGGTGCCCAGTTGGTCTGAGTGGATGGCGAAGAACTTGCCGTTGCTGAACTTGCCCACGGGTATAGCACCGTCTTGTGTCGGTAGCCAGATGTACTCGCTGCGGCCGGCTCCTTGTACCGTTGTCGTATTCACCGAGGATGGCCCAGCCGGGGATGGGCCCGTCAGCAAGGTGTAGGCCGTGCCGATGCTGGTGTTGGCCTGGGCCTGGGCAAACAGCCAGCCGAACTGCTTGCAGGCCAGGTGATGAAGTCTTGCCCCAGCTGGGCTTCGCTGGGCAGGGTCTGCTCGGCCTGAGGCTCGCCCTTGAAGGCGCGCTGGCCAGGGCGTTGTGCAGGTAGCGGATGCTGGCTTGTTCACCGAAATCTCCTGAGCACCCGCACCTTGCTGATGCGGTTGGCTTCGTCGTAGTCGAAGTTGCGCAGGCCGTCGCTGGTGAAGGTTGCCGGCACCGTCCAGGCTGTAGCTGACGGGGGTGACGACGTTGCTGACGGTGCGGAACGCCGCGGGCGTTGGTGGTTTGCGTCAGCAGGCTCTGGGTGAAGCCCAGCAGGCGGTTGCTGGTGCCGTCGATGTTCAGGCTCTGACGGGTGGTGCAGGTGAAGTCGCTGGCGTCAAACTCGCCGTCCAGGTCGGTGTCGCTGATGGTTTTGTCGATGGCCGTCAGGCGGTTGCTGTTGGCGTCGTAGGTGTATTGCACGTCGAGCCTGCACGGCTGAAGCTGGTGAGGCGGTTGCGGTTGTCGTAGCCGGCGCTCCAGTTCAATGGCGTCTGGTACAGCTCGGTGACGGTTGTGGTGGTGGTTCCAACGACGCTGGTGACAGTGCGGCTGGCCCCAGGTTTTGCGTGACGGCTGTGATGCGGCTGGCGGCGTCGTACTGTTGGCCAGCGAATTCGTTGCTGACCATGCGGCCGTCAGCGTCAAAGCTGCGGCTGGCGCTGTCGCCGCTGGCTGAGCCCAGGCTTTGGGCTGGCCCAGGGCGGTGTGGGTCAAGCTGGTGATGAACAGGGTCACGGGCCTGTTGCGTCCGGGCAGCTGGGTATTGATGCCGCTGATCACCCCGCAGCGTTGCGCTGGTAGTGCACCTTCAGCCCGCTGGGGTAGGTGATGCTGGCCAGCTCGCCTGCATAGCTGTAGGCAGTGACGAAGCTGGCGGGGTTGGCCGGGTTGTCGTTGACGCGCTGGGTTTTGCGCAGAACGCGGCCTTGGGCGTCGCGCTCCCACGCGGTGCTGCCGCTGGCGTCTTCCACCCTGGCCAGGTAGCCGGTTTGCTGGGTGTCCCAGGTGTAGACGGTCTGGTGGGCAGCACCCCGGCTGGCCTGCACGGGCCGGCCCAGCGCGTCGCGGGTGATCTGGGTGGTGATGCCGCGCGTCGGTCATGGCGACCACGTCGCCAGCGGCGTCGCGCTGGTAGGCGGTGGTGCCGGTGTCGGGGCTTGTTCGCTCAGCACTTCGCCAAAGGCGTTGCGTGTGTACTGGGTGGCCACGCCTTTGGGGTCTGTGACTTGCGTGAGCTGGTCCAGCGCGTTCCAGGCCTGGCTGGCGGCGGTGTCTGCGAAGGTGGTGGCGGTGGGGCGGCGCAGGCCGTCCAGCGCCTGGCGAGGTGGTCTGGTTCAGCGGGTCGGTCTGGCTGACGGGTTCGCCATTGGCGTCGTAGCCCAGGGCTGTGGTCTGGCCCACGGCGCCCTGGATGGCGGCCACCCGGTTCAGGCTGTTGATGACGCGGCTGGTGACGAGCGCGATGGCGCCATTGGCATCCTTGACTTCTTCGCGCACGCGGTTGCCCATGCCGTCCAGCGTGTACTGCACGATGTTGCCACGGTTGTCGGTGGCGGCTGTCGGGCGCTGGGCTGCGTCGTACTGGTAGCTGATGGCATGGCCGTTGGGCAGCGTGGCGCTGGCCGGCAGGCCAGCGGGGGTGTAGGTGTAGGCCGCCGCTTCACCGCGGTTGGCCTGCGTCAGGCGGCCACGCGTCCCGGTGAAGGTGGTGACCGAGCCGTTGGGCTCGGTCTGTTGCGTCACGCGGCCTGCGGCGTCGTGCTGCCGCACCGTTTCATGGCCCAGCGGGTTGCGCTGGCGGGTGCGGTGCCCTGGGCGTCGTAGGCAAACGTCCAGCTGCCGCCGCGCGCGTCGGTGGTGCTGGCAACCAGGCCCTGGGCGTTGTACGCCCAGCTCTGGCTGCAGGTCTGGCCGGTGAGCCGGTCGGTCACCACTTCACTGAGCTTGTTGCCCAGGGCGTCGTAGGTGTAGGCGGTGCTGCGCCCGGCTTCCATCACCAGCACCGGCAGGCGCAGCGTGGGGTGCCACTCGGTCTGCACCGTCTGGGCCTCGGGCCGGCTGGCAGCGCGCGTTTCGGCCAGCTTGAGCCGGCGCGCGGCGTCCCAGGTGAACAGGGTGGTGATGCCGAGGAAGTCGGTCTGGCTTTGCGTAGGCTGTCCGCGTTAAGCTCTGGCTGGCCACAGCGTTGCCATCGGCGCCGAGCGCGCTGGCCTGGGTGGTGTCCATGCCGCGCGCACGGCCGCGCAGAGGCTGGTACTCATAGGTTCGCGTGACGCCAAACGCATCTTTCACCGACGAGCGCCCGGTGGCGTAAATTTACCTGCACGCGGTCAGCGCCGTCAGCAGTTCGCTGCTGATGGCGCGGCCCTGGGCGTCGTACGCAAAGCTTACCAAAACGGTTGCCTTGTTCATCCACGACGCCCGTCACGGCCTGCAGCCAACTGGTGTTCTCGTAAGGTAGCTTTTTGACGAATTGTCAGCGTAGGCCGCGCCAATCAGACGTGACGCGCTATCGATAATGTAGCGAATGACAGTTCCGTCAGGGGCTGTAGCACTGCTCAGAGCGGCCTTGTGCGTCATGGGCGAACTGCAGGTTGCAGCCGAAGCTGTTACTTACCTGGGTGAGCCGCCCGTTGCTGTAGCTGAATTGGTAAACCCAGCCGTTGCGCGCTGCCGGTGGCTCAAGACCAAGCCTGACGGTACCAATCAAACAGCCATTGGCTGTCGTCGCTGGCACGGTTGACCAGAATGCCCTGGGGCGTGTCGGTCATGGTGTCCAGGCTGCCGGTGGCCGTCCACGCCGGTGGGTACAGGTTGGGATCGACAACCGGCTGAGAGTGGGCGCGCACCAGGTGTTGGCAACATTGCAGATACCGCCAGCATTGGGGTCGTAGCCCACGATGCCGGTGTTGATGAACAGGCTGACCTTGCCCATCACCGAAGGCCACCATGCGGCTGGCAGGTGCGAGGCGCCCGCGCCAATGACGCGGTGCGCGTGGTTGTGGCTCCAGGTCGCCCCCAGCCCAGCGGCGGGCCCCACGCTCCAGCGGCTGGCGAAGTGGCGCATAGGCTCAGGCCATGCAGTTGCATCGTCCTGCCAGTCGGTATGCCTGAGCACCTTGGTGCCCGAGGCCGGCAGGATCAGTTGTTTCCTGGCCCGGGCTGGCAGGGCAGGTTTGGGGGGTGGCCGGCAGGACGGGGGTACCCTGCACGCTGATGGCCATGTTGGCGGACTTGTTGCAACCGGTGCAGTCAGCGCAGAAGAACATCAGCCTTCGCTGGACCGGGCACGTCGTTGCCGGAGGCGTGTAGTCGATCAAGGCCTGCCACTGGCATTGGTCACCGCAGACAGAACAGAAATGGACCCGCCAGCACTCGGCTGGATAAACACCGTGACCGGGCTCGCCGTTTTGGAGGCGATCACCGGTGACCGTGGCCTTGATTCGCAGCGCTTGGCCGCCTGCATCTACAGGCAGCGCCTGGGTGGGAGCCCGACAGCTTGATCTCCGCGGGCCCACGGCCACGCCGCGCCCGTTGCTCGGTGGTTCCGACAGGACAATGGCAACTCGGCCGAAAGCTCCACCCCAGTTGTAGGTGAAGCTCAACTCGGCACCGGGTGGGCAGTAGGCATTGCCGCCACGTCCAGGTACAAGTGCACCCACCAGAACCTCTGGTGGATTGTTGAGATGCAATGCTGAGCGCCACTTTGGGAGTAGTGAAACCCCAGAATGGCCTCCGCATGTAGTCAGCGCCCTTCCGGCACGTCTCTTCCACCAGAACAGGCGTCAAATCGCGGGTTGTTGTACGCCACCCAAGAGTCGGCACATTGGTACTGGACCGGGATGACAGCCCCTGCCGTTCCAAAGCCGAAGCTGCACAAAATCAACACGCAAACACGCAGCGCCAAGGCACGCAGCACTCAACAAATTCACCGGGATCCCCTCAGGGTCTTGAACAGCAGTCAACTGTCTGCTTGTTGGTATCGGAAGCGGCGCAATATAACTTTATTTGTTTCTTTTTCGGTCAAACTTTGTAGGTACTTGTGTTTATTTTTCACAGAAGTTCGCGGTGATGCGCGTTTGTGCCTGACGTTGACCGTCGCGCCCCACACTCTGCCCGCCAAGCCCGCAGGCAGGGTATCCCCCATGCAATCTGCGCGGTTCGCCCAGGTTGCGTCCAGCCCACAAAATAAGCACTCCTTGGTGCAAAAACCACCCCACCCGGCACCGAATTTGCTTTGAACCCCTTCGTTGTATCTACCTTCCTGTACGGAGCCCTTTCAAATGAAAAAACGCGTTTTCCTCCAGACCACCGGCCCTGGCCGCCTGCTGCCGCCTTTGGCTCCGCCAGCGCCCGAACCGCCGATCAAGGATTCCAGCTGGACTGGCGGTTTGAGGGGCCTGCCGCGCTGTTCCTGGTGCCGGCCGCCAAGGGCTATTTCAAGGACGCCAAGCTCGACGTGACGATTGACGCCGGCAACGGCTCGAGCGGTACGGTCACGCGCGTGGCCTCGAACTCTACGACATGGGCTTTGCCGACCTGGCCGCGCTGATGGAGTTCCGCCAGCAACCCCGACGCCCCCAACAAGCCGGTGGCGGTGATGGTCTACAACAACACGCCCGCGTGATGGCGCTCAGAAGAGCGGCATCAAGACCCCAGCCGACCTGAACGGCAAGAAGCTGGGTGCCCCGGTGTTTGACGCCGGCCGCCGCCTGCTTCCCGATCTTTGCCAAGGCCAACAACTGTCCGGCGTGCAGTGGACGGCGATGGACCCTGCTGCGCCGACCATGCTGGCCCGCGGCGACATGGACGCCATCACCGGCTTCTCGTTCACCTCGCTGCTGAACCTGGAAGCGCGCGGCGTGAAGCTGGAAGACGTGGTCACGCTGCCCTACCCCAGCTACGGCGTCAAGCTCTATGGCAACGTGATCATCGCCAGCCCCGAGATGATCAAGGAGAACCCGGCTGCCGTGAAGGCGTTCCTCTCGGCCTTTGCCAAAGAGCGTGAAGGACACCATCGCCAAGCCCGAGGTCGCCATTGAAACCGTGAAGGCGCGCGACGGCATCATCAACAGTGCGCTGGAGACGCGCCGCCCTGCAGCTGGCCATCGACGGCGTGGTGGCCAACCGGCTGCGCGCGCCAGGCGCGGCTGATGGTGCCCGGCCGCCTGGCGCTGATGGCGTCGCAGGTGTCGGACGCTTTCAACACCAAGACCCGCGTCAACCCTGACGCGGTGTGGAACTACGTCCTTCCTGCCGAGCAAGGCCGAGCTGAACGTGCTGCCCCCGGCCAAGAAGTAATGACCGGCGACACCCACTTCTACGTTGACTTTCAGGACGTCTGGCTCGCCTACAACGAAGAACTGCTCGCCCAGAACCACTTTGCGGTCAGGCGATCGACCTCAAGGTGCGCCAAGGCGAGTTCATCGCCATCGTGGGCCCGTCGGGTTGCGGCAAATCCACCACCTTCATGAAGCTCACCACCGGGCTGAAGATGCCGTCGATGGGCAAGATCCTGATCGACGGCCAGCCGGTGACGGGGCCACTGAAGATCAGCGGCATGGCCTTCAAGCGCCGAGCCTGCTGCCCTGGCGCACCACGGTCGACAACGTGCTGCTGCCGCTGGAGATCGTGGAGCCCTACCGCAGCCAGTTCAAGGCCAGGCGCAAGGAATACGAGGAACGCGCCCGCAAGCTGCTGCAAGAGGTGGGCCTGGGCGGCTACGAAGACAAGTTCCCCTGGCGGCTCTCGGGCGGCATGCGCCGGCATCTGCCGCGCGCTGATTCACGAGCCCAAGATGCTGCTGCTGGACGAGCCGTTTGGCGCGCTGGACGCCTTCACGCGTGAAGAGCTGGCGCTGGTGCATCCTGCGCGATTTGTGGACGCGGAGCAGAAGTTCAGCGTCATCACCGGTGCGCGACCTGCGCGAAAGCGTGTTCCTGGCCGATACGGTGTACGTGATGAGCAAGAGCCCAGGCGCTTTGTGGTGAAGATCGACCTGCCGCGCCCGCGCGCGACCTGGAATCCACCTACACCAAGGTCACCGACATCGTGCACGAGCTGCGCGGGCACGGTGGCGCCATGCGCAAACAGGGCGCGGGTGGCGCAACCAGGCATGAACAAGAAGCAAGTGGAGCTGTGGTCCCCCTGGATCCTGCTGGTCAGCGTGATCGCGCTGTGGCAGATCATCTGCGCGGGCTTCAATGTGTCGAGGTTCATCTTCCCAGCCCCTGGCGCATCTGGACGCAGCTGGTGGAGTTCAAGTGGATCATCGCGGGCCACGCCTGGCACCTTCTGGGTGACGATGGCGGGCTTTGGCGATGCCATTGTGGTGGGCGTGCTGCTGAGCTTCATCATTGGCAGCTCGCGGCTGGCCTACGCAGCGTTGTACCCGCTGATGACGGCCTTCAACGCGCTGCCGAAGGCCGCGTTTGTGCCGATTCTGGTGGTCTGGTTCGGCATTGGCGCGGGCCCGGCCATCCTGACGGCGTTCCTGATCAGCTTCTTTCCGATCATGGTGAACATTGCCACCGGCCTGGCCACGCTGGAGCCCGAGCTGGAAGACGTGCTGCGGGTGCTGGGTGCCAAGCGGTGGGACGTGCTGGTCAAGGTGGGGCTGCCGCGCTCGATGCCGTATTTCTATGGCTCGCTCAAGGTCGCGATCACGCTGGCCTTTGTGGGCACCACGGTATCTGAAATGACGGCCGCCAACGAGGGCATTGGCTACCTGCTGATTTCTGCCGGCTCGGCCATGCAGATGGGCCTGGCCTTCGCGGGCCTGGTGGTGGTGGGCGCGATGGCGATGATCATGTACGAGCTGTTCAGCGCCATCGAGAAACACACCACGGCCTGGGCCCACCGCGGTTCCCAGAACACATGACGCCCGAGCAGGCGGTGCAGCATCTGCGCCGCGCCAACGAGGTGGCACGCCGGGCGATGGGCCTGGGTCGCCACCCGTTTGGCGCCGTCCTGGTAGCGCCGGATGGCGAGACGGTGCTGGCTGAGCAGGGCAACGTGGACACGGTGAACCATGCAGAGTCTGTGCTGGCCCGCACCGCTGCGCAGAACTACAGCGCCGACTACCTCTGGCAATGCACCCTGGTCACCACGGTGGAGCCCTGTGCCATGTGCGCAGGCACCCAGTACTGGGCGCACATCGGCCGGCTGGTCTACGGCATGACCGAATCACGCCTGCTGGCGCTCACCGGCAACCACGCCGAAAACCCCACCATGGCCTTGCCCTGCCGCGAGGTGTTTGCGCGCGGGCAGAAGGCCATCGAGGTGATCGGGCCAGTGCCCGACGCAGAGCCGGACATCGCCTCACTGCACCAGGATTTCTGGTCAAAACAGGCTGCAGCCCGCACACAACCTGCGTGAGGCGCTATCAAACTGATAGCGCCTGCAGGCTGGCTTCAGCGGTGCACTTCCGCCTCGCCATGGCGCGCCAGCAGCTCCATGAGCTTGCGCCGGATCAGGATGCCGGGGCGGTCGGAGTCCATCGAGTACTCCACGCCGCGGCGGCGCAGGTCCACCACGGCGTCCGGGTCGGTGGACTCCAGGATGTCCTTGTCTTCGCGGGTGATCTCGTCGTCAAAGTCGATCAGCATCTGCGCCGGGCAGTCTTCTTCCGTGTCGTTGCGGAACAGCCACTGGCATAGCTGCATGCGCCCGTCGTCAATCGGGGTGAAGCAGTTGATGATGACGTGGCGCACCCCGCTGGGGTATTCAATGTCCAGCCGGCGCGAGAACGGCAGGAAGTAGGCGTTGCGCATGTGCCGCGTGGTCACGGCGTCCTGCACGCCGCTGATGCGGTGGAACTTTTCAGGGTTGGCGGCGGCGATCACCGTTTCGGCATAGAAGCCTGTGTCGTTCTCGATCAGTTCGTACTTGCTGGGCTGCGGCGCATCCGGCACGCCAAACGTGGCGCGGTGCACAAAGCTGAAGTGCGAGTTGTCAAACGAGTTCTCCAGCGCGCGCATCGGGCTGGTGGCCCAGGTTTCATAGAACTGGAAGATGGTGCGCCAGGCCGGGTTGCTGAACTCCGGAATGTCCGGAATGTCGGCGATGGGCTCGTCCAGGGCCACCCAGGCATAGCCGTAGCGCGCCGTGCAGTGGTAGGCCTGGGTCTTGTAGTCCGGCGGCACCGCACGGCTTTCTTCGTACTGCGGAATGCGGATGACCTTGCCGCCACGGTCGTACGTCCAGCCGTGGTAGCCGCACTGGATGTGGCCACGCTCGCAGGCCTGGCCCTGGGCGTCCACGCACCAGCCCCTGGACAGCTTTGCGGTGCGGTGGCAGCAGCGGTCGCGCAGCGCAGCGGGCTCGCCCTGCGCGTCCAGGAACAGCACGATGGCTTCACCCAGCAGGGTGAACGGTTGGGGGCCGGACGCCAGTGCACTGAGCGGCATGACGGCGTGCCAGAACTTGCGGAAAACGGGTTGTTGGGTAACCAGCATGGTGAAGCGCTCCTAAATGGACATGTTGCCAAGAGCAATTTCCGGCCAGGTATCGCAGGGGCCTGCGGTGCCCGGGTGAACGCTTCTACTCTTGGACTGCATGCTAGCAAGACATGCGCCAAAGCACGCTGGCACGCAAGCTGCATTGATGCAGGTCAAAGAGTAGAAGCGTTCAGCGTTTGCGCACCAGCCCGATGCGTGCCGCCCGGAAATTGCTCTTGAATGCCCCGGCATGGCGCATGCGTGCGTTGCCGGGTTTTCAAGCGCCCTGCCACCGGAGCCCGTCCATGAAACGCCGCTTATTCCTTGCCACCTCGTCCGCCCTGGCCGCCCCGGCGGTCTGGAGCCAGGCCCCCGCCCGCCTCACGCCACTGAAGTTCACGCTGGACTTCCGCATCACCGGCCAGACATCGCCCTTCTTTCTGGCGCAGGCCAAGGGCTACTACCGGGATGAAGGCCTCGACGTGACGATCGACACCGGCGCCGGCTCCGTGGCCTCCATCACCCGCATTGCCAGCGGTGTGTACCAGCTCGGGCTGGGCGACATCAGCTCGCTGGTGGAATTCAATGCGCAGAACCCCGGCACACCCCTGGTGCAGGCGGTGTACCAGTACTACAACCGCGCGCCGTTCGCCATCATTGGCCGCAAGGACCGCGGCATCACTGGCGACTTCAAGAGCCTGGAGGGCAAGAAGATCGGCGCTGCGGCCGTGGAGTCCACCCGCTGGGCCTGGCCGATGGTGGCCAAAAAGCTGCGCGCGCGGCCCGACATGTTCAACTGGGTCACCACCGACTTCAGCGCCCGCGACAACGTGGTGGTGCGCGGCGATGTGGACGGCGCCACCTACTTCCACGACTCGGCCGTGTCCCTGTTCGCACGCATGAAGCTCGACGAGCTCTCGGTGCTGAAGTATTCCGACGCGGGCGTCAACCTGTACGGCAACGCCATCCTGGCCAGCAGCGCGCTGATTGCGCAGAACCCCAAGGTGGTGGCCGCCTTCCTGCGGGCCAGCAACCGCGCGATTGTGGAAACCTTTGCCAACCCGGCGGCGGCCATTGCCGCCACGCGCCAGCGCGAGCCCATCCTCAATGAAACGGTGGAGCTGGAACGCTGGCGCATCACCTCGCAGTACGTTGGCGCGCCCGACACGCAGAGCCACGGCCTCGGCGACATCCGCAAGCTGTGGCTGGAGCAGCAGGTGGACGACGTGGCCGAGGTCTATGGCCTCAAGTCCAAACCGTCGGCCGACGGCCTGTTCAACCTGTCGATGCTGCCGCCTCGAGGCGAGCGCATGCGCAAGGCATGAACGAGGCTGCACTGGGCGAGGCCGACGGCACCTACCTGCGCCGGGCGATTGAATGGTCGCGCACCGCGCGCCAGCGCGGCAACCGGCCGTTTGGGGCAGTGGTGGTGTCGGCCGAGGGCACCGTGCTGGCCGAGGCGTACTGCAACACCAGCGAGACCGGCGACTGCACCGGCCACGCCGAGACCAACGCGGTGCGCGACGTTTCGCCGCGCGTGCCGCGCGAGGTGCTGGCCGGCGCCACGCTCTATTCGTCAGGCGAGCCCTGCGTGATGTGCGCAGGGGCCATCTTCTGGTCGGGCATCCAGCGCGTGGTGTTCGGCATTGACGCGGTCAGCCTGCGCGTGTTCCGTGGCCAGGTGGCCACCCAGCGCGACGCCGAACTCTCGTGCCGCGACGTGTTCGCCGCCTCGCCCCACGCGATTGAATGCATTGGCCCAGCGCTACTGGCAGAAGCCAGCGCACCGCACCAGGGCTTCTGGAAGTAAAGCCCCTTCGGCGCGCCGCTTAAACTTGGCCGCATGCCCTGGCACGCCCGACTCTCGCTGGACTACACGCTGGAAGCCGGCCGCACGGCGGCCCGCTTCCAGCACGACGGGCCGCTGCGCATCCTGCAAAGCCTGTACCCTGAAGGCGACGCCATCTGCCACAACGTGCTGGTGCACCCGCCCAGCGGCCTGGTGGGCGGCGACACGCTGGACGTGCAGGTGGCGGTGCAGGCCGGCGCGCATGGGCTGGTCACCACGCCCGGCGCCACCCGCTTCTACCGCTCCGACGGCGAGCTGGCCCTGCAGCGCAGCCGGCTGCGCGTGCACGACGGCGCGCGGCTGGAATGGCTGCCGCTGGAGACGCTGTGCTACAGCGGCTGCATTGCGCAAAACCACCTGACGCTGGACCTGGCGCCCGGCGCCGAATGCATGGGCTGGGACGTGACCGCGCTGGGCCTGCCCCATGCAGATCTGCCGTTTGAACGCGGCAGCTTTGTGCAGCACCTCGAACTGCCCGGCGTGTGGCTGGAGCGCGGGCGCATTGACGCCGCCGATGCGCGGCTGATGAACGGGCCGCTGGGCCTGGCCGGCCAGCGCTGCATGGCCACGCTTTTTTTTGTGAGCGGCGGCGACATTCCCCGCGCCCGGCGCGACGCGGCGCTGGATGCGGCGCGCGCGCTGATCGAAGCCCATGCCCTGCGGCCCACGGCCGGCGCCACCGCGCCGCACCCGCGCGTGCTGGTGGTGCGGGTGCTGGCGCCGGTGGTGGAACCCGCCATGCAGCTGCTCAAGGCGCTGCGCGGCCAGTGGCGCGACACCCTGTGGGGCCTGTCGCCCCACCCGCCGCGCATCTGGAGCGCCTGAGCCTCAGGCTGCGATGGGCTTGACCAGCCCATCGGCCTTGAACATGGCCTTGATGCCGCGCACCGCCTGGCGGATGCGGGCCTCGTTTTCAATCAGGGCAAAACGCACATGGCCGTCGCCATGGTCGCCAAAGCCGATGCCGGGCGAGACACAGACTTTCGCCTTCTCCAGCAGCTGCTTCGCAAACTCCAGCGAGCCGAGCTGGCGGTAGGGCTCGGGAATGCGGGCCCAGATGTACATGCTGGCCTTGGGGCAGTCGACCACCCAGCCAGCCTCCATGAGGCCCTTGTAGAGCACGTCGCGGCGGCTCTGGTACTGGGCGGCAATGGCCTTCACACAGGCCTGGTCGCCCTCCAGCGCGGCAATCGCGGCCACCTGCAGCGGAGTGAAGGTGCCGTAGTCGTGGTAGCTCTTGATGCGCGCCAGCGCCGCCACCAGGTCGGCGTTGCCGACCATGAAGCCCACGCGCCAGCCGGCCATGTTGTAGCTCTTGCTCAGGGTGAAGAACTCCACCGCCACGTCCTTGGCGCCCGGCACCTGCATGATGGACGGTGCCTTCCAGCCGTCGAACACGATGTCGGCATAGGCCAGGTCATGCACCACCAGGATGTCGTGCTTGCGGGCCAGCGCGACCACACGCTCGAAGAAGTCCAGCTCCACGCACTGGGCCGTGGGGTTGGACGGAAAGCCGAACACCATCATCTTGGGTTTGGGGTAGCTGCCGCGGATGGTTTTTTCCAGCTCGGCAAAAAAGTCCACGTCGGGTGCCACGGGGATGGAGCGGATGTCGGCGCCGGCGATCACCGCGCCGTAGATGTGGATGGGGTAGCTCGGGTCGGGCACCAGCACGGTGTCGCCGCGGTCCAGCGTGGCCAGCATCAGGTGGGCCAGGCCCTCCTTCGAGCCGATGGTGACGATGGCCTCGCTGTCGGGGTCGATGTCCACCGCATAGCGCGCCTGGTACCAGTGGCTGATGGCGCGGCGCAGGCGCGGGATGCCCTTGCTGGCGCTGTAGCCGTGGGTGTCGGGGCGCTGGGCGACCTCGGTCAGCTTGGCCACGATGTGCGGTGGCGTGGCCCCGTCCGGGTTGCCCATGCTCATGTCGATGATGTCCTCGCCACGGCGGCGGGCCGCGAGCTTGAGCTCGGCCGTGATGTTGAAGACGTAGGGGGGAAGGCGGTCAATGCGCGCAAAGCGGCGCTTGCCCTGGGTGGCAGCGGTCATGTTGAACTCTCACGTCAGCGCCCGGAACCGTCCGAGCGACGTGGCCCGCCAGGAGGGCAGGCCCGGGCAGATGTTAATCGATGCCGGCGCGCGGCAACACCACGCGGGCACACAGGCCGCGGCCGTCGGGCCCGGGTTCGAAGCGGATCCGCGCGCCCAGCAAGCTGGCGTACCGGCCCACGATCGCCAGCCCCAGCCCCGCACCTTCGCGCAGCACCTGACCGGGCTCGCCCTGGGTCCAGCGTTGCATCAGCGGGTCCGCCATGCCCTCGGGCAGACCGGCGCCGTTGTCGATGACCGACAGCGTCACCTCGCCCGGCGCGGCGTCGATCGCCAGCGTCACGCTGGGCGGCGTGCCGTCGGTCGGGCGCCCATGGCGCAGCGCGTTATCGATCAGGTTGTTGATCAGGCCCTCCAGCAGCGTCGGGTCGGCCAGCACGCGCACCGGGTCTTCGGCGCCGCGTGCGCCCAGGTCCACGCCCGCCGCGTCGGCCCGTGCCAGGAAGCGCAGCACCGCGTCGCGCACCTGCTCGTCCAGCGCCACGGGCTGCAGGCGGAAGCCGTCGCGTGCCTCGTCGGCCAGGGCCAGGGCCAGCAGCTGGTCCACCAGGCGGCTGGCGCGCGCTTCACTGCCGGCAATGCGCTCCAGCTGTTCGCGCCACGCGGCCGGGTCTTTCTGGGCCAGGCCGTAGTTGGCCAGCGCCCGGATGCCGGCCAGTGGCGTGCGCAGCTCGTGTGCCACATTGCCGGCAAATTCGCGCTGGGCGCGCACGCTCTGCTCCAGCCGCATCAGCAGCGAATTGAGCGCACCCCCCAGGCGCTGCACGTCGCGCGTGCTGGCGTCGGCCGGCACCGGCGCGAGGTCGCGCGCGTCGCGCTGCTCCACGGCCTGCTGCAGCGCGGCCAGTGGCTGCATGTCGCGCGCGATGGCGCGCCGCAGCCACCAGGCCAGCAGGCCCAGCAGCAGGATCTGCGGCACCACCGAATAGGCCAGCAGCCGCTGCAGCAGCGCGCGGCGGCTCAGCGTGGTCAGCGCCACCACCACGTGGAAGCGCTCGGGCCGCTCGCGCCGCAGCGCCACGGCGCGCAGGTTGCGCCCCTCGTAGCGCACGTACGAAAAGCGGTAGGTCGTGTCGCCCACCGGCAGCGGTGCGTCCAGCCCCGGGTTGCCGGCCAGCTGCTGGCCAGCCGGCCCCTTGAGCGCGAAATACACCGTCTCGTTCTGGTCAAACAGCACCGTGCCGAGCTCGCGCTGCGACAGCGTGAGCGCCAGCCCGTCGGGCCCCTGCCGCACGTTGGAGGCCATCACGTACGCATCGTCCAGCAGGGAGCGGTCATAGGCCTGCTGGGTAAAGTAGCTGGCCACCCCGATGGCCACGGCCGTGCCCGCGAGCCAGGTGCCGGCCAGCGGCAGCATCACATGGCGCAACAGCCGGTCGCGCAGCGAGGGGCGGTCACCGGCCGGCTCAGGTGCGGTCGTCACGGTCGGCCTCCAGCACATAGCCCAGGCCACGCAGGGTGCGGATGCGTACGCCCACGCCCTGCAGCTTCTTGCGCAGCCGCGAGATGAAGGCCTCCAGCGCGTTGTCGCCCAGCGCTTCGTCAAACTCCGACAGCTTCTGCGACAGCGTGCGCTTGCTCACCACCCGGCCGGCCGGGCTCATCAGCTCCCACAGCACCTCGAATTCGCGCGCCGGCAGGTCCAGCGGCTGGCCCTGCTGCAGGAAGCGCCGGGCCTTGCGGTCCAGCACCAGCTGGCCCAGCTGTGCCAGGTCGTCCGTGCCCTGGGTGCGGCGCACCAGCGCGCGCAGCCGGGCCTCCACCTCGTCCAGGTCAAACGGCTTGCCCAGGTAGTCGTCCGCGCCGGCGTCCAGGCCGGCAATGCGCTCCTCGGTGCGGTTGCGCGCGGTCAGCACCAGCACCGGGGTGCGGTCACCACGCGCGCGGGCCGCCCGCAGCGCGCGCAGGCCGCTGCCCAGGCCGCTGTGGGGCGCGCCAGACAGCGGCAGGTTCAGGTCCAGCAGCACGGCGTCAAACATCTGCACCCGCCAGAAGTGTTCAGCCTGTTCCACCGTTTCCGCCACGTCCACGCGGTGCCCCGCCTCGCCAAGGCTTCGCACCATCACGTCGCGCAACACCCGGTCGTCTTCCACCAGCAGGATTCGCATGCGCCCGGATTCTGCGCTCTTTTGCCGGCGCGTCCAGACGCTTGTGTCGCGGGTGCGGCGGCGCTAAGTGTTATCACGTAGCGGGCAGGTCAGCCAGTGGTCAGGGGCTGGCGTCGATAAACGGAGCACTGCCATCCGAGGAGTGCAAGTTTTGAAAATCAAGAGCCAGAAAGACTTTTATTCAGGCGTCATGTTCAGCGCGGTGGGCGTGGCCTTCGCCTGGGGCGCCACCCGCTACACCATCGGTGAGGGCGCGCGCATGGGGCCGGGGTACTTCCCGCTGCTGCTGGGCATCATTCTCGCGCTGCTGGGCGCCGCCATTTCGTTCAAGGCCCTGGTGGTCGAGACCGAAGGCGGCGACAAGATCGGCGCCTGGGCCTGGAAGCCGCTGGGCTTCATCATCGCGGCCAACCTGCTGTTTGGCGTGCTGCTGGGCGGCCTGCCCAGCATCGGCCTGCCGGCCATGGGGCTGATTGCCGCGATCTTCGGCCTGACGCTGGTCTCCAGCCTGGCCGGCGACACCTACAACATCAAGGAAGTGCTGGTGCTGGCCACCATCCTGGCCGCGGGCAGCTACGTCGCCTTCGTCTGGCTGCTCAAGCTGCAGTTCCCGGTGTGGCCTTCCTTCATCACCGGCTGAGGTTACCCCCATGGATCTGTTCAACAACCTCGCGCTCGGTTTTGGTGTTGCCTTCACCTTCCAGAACCTGATTTACTGCTTCATCGGCTGCCTGCTGGGCACGCTGATCGGCGTGCTGCCCGGCATCGGCCCGGTGGCCACCATCGCCATGCTGCTGCCCGCCACCTACGCGCTGCCGCCGGTGGCCGCGCTCATCATGCTGGCCGGCATCTACTACGGCGCCCAGTACGGTGGCTCCACCACCGCCATCCTGGTCAACCTGCCGGGCGAATCGTCCTCGGTGGTGACCGTGATCGACGGCTACCAGATGGCGCGCAAGGGCCGCGCCGGCCCGGCACTGGCTGCCGCCGGCCTGGGCTCGTTCTTTGCGGGCTGCGTCGGCACCCTGATCCTGGCCGCGTTTGCAGCACCGCTGACGGAAGTCGCCTTCAAGTTCGGCCCGGCCGAGTACTTCTCGCTCATGATCCTGGGCCTGATCGGCGCCGTGGTGCTGGCCTCGGGTTCGCTGATCAAGGCGATTGCGATGATCGTGTTGGGCCTGCTCATGGGCCTGGTGGGCACTGACGTGAACTCCGGCGTGGCGCGTTTCAGCTTCGACATCCCCGAGCTGACCGACGGCATTGGCTTCGTGGTGATTGCCATGGGCGTGTTCGGCTACGGCGAAATCATCCAGAACCTGTCGAGCCCCGAAGACGAACGCGAGGTGTTCACCGGCAAGGTCAGCGGCCTGATGCCGACCCGGGAAGACCTGAAGAACATGCTGCCCGCCGTGCTGCGCGGCACCGCCATCGGCTCGGCCCTGGGCATCCTGCCCGGTGGCGGTGCGCTGCTGGCCTCGTTCGCCGCCTACACGGTGGAAAAAAAGACCCGGCTGCGGGCCGGTGAAGTGCCGTTCGGCCAGGGCAACATCCGCGGTGTGGCGGCGCCCGAGTCGGCCAACAACGCGGGCTCGCAGACATCCTTCATCCCGCTGCTGACGCTGGGCATTCCGCCCAACGCGGTGATGGCGCTGATGGTCGGCGCCATGACCATCCACAACATCCAGCCCGGCCCGCAGGTCATGACCAGCAATCCCGAGCTGTTCTGGGGCCTGATCGCTTCGATGTGGATCGGCAACCTGATGCTCATCATCCTGAACCTGCCCATGATCGGCATCTGGATCAAGCTGCTCACGGTGCCCTACCGCTGGATGTTCCCGGCCATCGTGCTGTTCTGCGCCATTGGCGTGTATTCCACCAACAACAACACCTTTGACGTCTGGATGGTGGGCGCCTTCGGCTTCATCGGCTACCTGTTCATCAAGCTCGGCTGCGAACCGGCGCCCCTGCTGCTGGGCTTCATCCTCGGGCCGATGATGGAAGAAAACCTGCGCCGCGCGCTGCTGCTGTCGCGTGGCGACTGGAGCGTGTTTGTGTCTCGCCCGCTGTCGGCGGGGCTGCTGGCGGCGGCGGCGCTGCTGCTGGTGATCGTGACGCTGCCCGCGGTGAAGAGCAAACGCGAAGAGGCCTTTGTGGAAGATTGAGCACGCCGGGAAAAAAAACCCCCTCCCGGCCTTGAGCCGGCACCGCAAGGTGCCGGCTCTTTTTATGGGGTTTACACAAGTTCACTACGATAGGGGGCATGCTGCGCTCCCGCCTGACCGTCATTCTTGCTGCCCTGTGGCTGGCGGGCTGCGCCGCGCCCGGCGGCCACCCACCAGCCGGTTCTGACAACCCCCAGGCCGGTGCAGGCTGCGCCCAGCCGGCCCGCCCCGCGGTGGCGACGGACCCTGCCACGGCACAGCCGCTGCGCGCCCAGGTATGGGCCTGCACCGACCGCCGCACCGTGGTGACCTACCCCCAGCCCGACCGTCTGCACGTGGTGGACCGGGGTTGCCTGCGCGAGCTGCCGCCGGTGGCTTCGGCCTCAGGCGTGCGCCATGAGGACGCCGCGCTGATGTTCTGGACCCGCGGCACCGACGCCCTGCTGCAGCGCAAGCCGGGGCCGCCCATTGTCTGCCGCGAGGTGCGGGCCCTGTCCATTTACGAAGACGCCCGGGTTCGCGGCATCACGTTCCGGGGCCAGGGCCAGGAGCCGGGCTGGCTGGTGGAGGTCGGGCCGGGCGATACGGTGATGCTGCAGGAAGGGGCCGATGCACCACGCCAGGTGTTTCGCCGGCTGGCATCCATCAGCGACGCGCCATCGGGCACCACCGTGTACACCGGCCGGGCCAACGGCCGCAGCCTGAGCGTGAAGCTCACGGGCCAGCCCTGCAGGGACACCCAGAGCGGTGCGCGCTACCCGGGAAGCATCGAGCTGCAGATCGACGGCGTGTTGCGCAAGGGCTGCGGCGTGCCGCTGACGCCCTGACCGCAGGCCCGCACGCGCGGGGCGATCGGCATTTGCTACTTTTTTGATAGCGCCCTGCGCAAGCCTGGCAAGGGCTACAGCCTGCTTTTACTTGCGCGTGTAAACAATCTTGCTTTTGCCGGCGGCACAGGTCGCCACCACCTTGCCGGCCGACTGCTCATCCTTCGGCAGCACGGCCAGCGTGTAGCCCTTGACGTTCTTGCCTTGCAGTTTCGCTTCGATTCGGGCCTTGAGCTCGTCACAGGACTGGGCAGCCCATGACGGGCTGGCGGCCAGCAGCAAGCCGGCACTGAGGGCGAACAACTTCACAGCGACTCCTTGGGTTGTGGGCCGCCTCGGGCCCACCGGGATTTTGTTGCAGAAGTTGCGAAACGGCGCACACGCCGGCACGCGAACGTGCTTCAAATTGCAACGAGCTGGCGGATGCCTTTTTCTTCCATCTCGCTGCCGGGGCCGCGGGCGATGAACTCGCCGCGCTCCATCACCAGGTAGTCGTCGGCCAGCGCCTGCGCAAAGTCGTAGTACTGCTCCACCAGCAGGATGGCCATGTCGCCCCGGTCGGCCAGCATGCGGATCACGCGGCCGATGTCCTTGATGATGCTCGGCTGGATGCCCTCGGTCGGCTCGTCGAGGATCAGCAGTTTCGGCTTGGCCGCCAGCGCGCGCGCAATCGCCAGCTGCTGCTGCTGCCCCCCCGACAGGTCGCCGCCCCGGCGGTTCAGCATCTGCTTGAGCACCGGGAACAGCTCGTACAGCTCGGCCGGGATCGGCGTGCCGGCGCTCTTGTAAGCCAGACCCATCTGCAGGTTTTCCTGCACCGTGAGGCGGGCAAAGATCTCGCGGCCCTGGGGCACAAAGCCGATGCCGGCGCGCGCACGCTCGTAGGGCGTGGCGTTCTGGATGGCCTTGCCGTCGAATTCAATGCTGCCCGTCTTGATGGGCACCAGGCCCATCAGCGACTTGAGCAGCGTGGTCTTGCCCACGCCGTTGCGGCCCAGCAGCACCGTCACCTTGCCGAGCTGGGCTTCGAGGCTCACGTCGCGCAGGATGTGCGAGCCGCCGTAGTACTGATTGATGTTCTTGACGACGAGCATGTCAACGGCCCAAATAAACTTCAATGACGCGCTCGTCGGCCTGCACCTGGTCCAGCGTGCCCTGCGCCAGAACGGATCCATCGCACAGCACGGTGACGATTTCGCTGATGGTGCGGATGAAGCTCATGTCGTGCTCCACCACCATCAGGCTGTGCTTGCCCTTGAGCGTGAGGAAGAGTTCTGCCGTGCGGGCGGTTTCCTCGTCGGTCATGCCGGCCACCGGCTCGTCCAGCAGCAGCAGCTTCGGGTCCTGCATCAGCAGCATGCCGATTTCCAGCCACTGCTTCTGGCCATGGCTCAGGTTGCCGGCCAGGCGCGTCACGCTGTCGGCCAGGTGGATGGTGTGCAGGATTTCAGCGAGCCGGTCGCTTTGCGTGCTGTCCAGCCGGAAGAACATCGATGCCTGTACACCCTTGTTGGTCTTGAGCGCCAGTTCCAGGTTCTCGAACACGGTGAGCTGCTCGAACACGGTGGGCTTCTGGAACTTGCGCCCAATGCCCATCTGCGCGATCTCGGCTTCCTTGTAGCGCAGCAGGTCGATGGTGGAGCCGAAGAACACCGTGCCTTCGTCCGGCCGCGTCTTGCCGGTGATGATGTCCATCATCGTGGTCTTGCCCGCGCCATTGGGGCCGATGATGCAGCGCAGCTCGCCGGGTGCGATGTCCAGGCTCAGCTTGTTGATGGCCTTGAAGCCGTCGAAGCTCACGCTCACGTCTTCCAGGTACAGAATGCGGCCATGGGTGGTGTCCACCACGCCGGGCGGCGCAGCGATGCGAGAGAAGCCCGCGCTGCGGCCGCCCGATTCGGTCTTGCCGGCCGCGGCACGGGCCACATTGGCCTCCACGCGCCGTGCGCCTTCTTCCAGCAGGTCGGGCGTCATTCCCGCTCACCCTTGCGCAGCGTTTTCACGAGCCCGACGATACCGTTGGGCAGGAACAGCGTGACCAGGATGAACAGCGCCCCCAGGAAGTACAGCCAGTACTCGGGCGCCGTCACCGTCAGCCAGCTCTTGGCGCCGTTGACCACAAAGGCACCCACGATGGGGCCGATCAGCGAGGCGCGGCCGCCCACGGCCGTCCAGATGGCGATCTCGATCGAGTTGGCGGGGCTCATCTCGCTCGGGTTGATGATGCCGACCTGCGGCACGTACAGCGCGCCGGCGACGCCGCACATGATGGCCGAGATGACCCAGATGGTGAGCTTGTAGCCGATCGGGTTGTAGCCGCTGAACATGACGCGGCTTTCGGCGTCGCGGATCGCCTGCAGCACGCGGCCGAACTTGCTGGCCACCAGCCAGCGCGCGAACAGGAAGAAGCCCAGCAGCGTCAGCCCGGTCAGAACAAAGATCGTCATGCGCGTCTGCGGCGTGGCAATCGCAATGCCCAGAATGCGCTTGAAGTCGGTGAAGCCGTTGTTGCCGCCAAAGCCGGTTTCGTTGCGGAAGAACAGCAGCATGGCGGCAAAGGTCATGGCCTGCGTGATGATCGAGAAGTAGACGCCCTTGATGCGCGAGCGGAAGGCAAAGTAGCCAAAGATGAAGGCCACCACACCGGGCACCGCCACGATGAGGATCAGCGTGGCAATGAAGCTGTCGCTGAAGGTCCAGTGCCAGGGCAGTTCCTTCCAGTCCAGGAAGACCATGAAGTCGGGCAGGTCGCTCTTGTAGTTGCCGTCGCGCCCGATCTGGCGCATCAGGTACATGCCCATGGCATAGCCGCCCAGCGCGAAGAACAGGCCGTGGCCGAGGCTCAGGATGCCGGTGTAGCCCCAGATAAGGTCCATCGCCAGCGCGCAGATGGCGTAGCACATGATCTTGCCCACCAGCGCCACCGCGTAGTCGCTCATGTGGAACACGCTGCCCTCGGGCACCACCAGGTTCAGCACCGGCGCCAGTGCGCACACCAGCAGCAACGCCACCACAAAGGCCGTCCAGCCGGTGCGCGTGAGCACGACGGGCCTGGCGGGCAGGGTCAGGGGTGTCGTCATGCCTCAGCCGATCTGCCCTTCATCGCGAAGATGCCCTGCGGCCGCTTCTGGATGAAGATGATGATGAACACCAGCACCGCAATCTTGGCCAGCACCGCACCGGCCCAGCCCTCCAGGAACTTGTTCAGCACGCCCAGGCCCAGCGCCGCGTACACCGTGCCGGCCAGCTGGCCCACGCCACCCAGCACCACCACCATGAAGGCGTCCACGATGTAGCCCTGCCCGAGGTCGGGCCCGACGTTGCCCACCTGGCTCAGGGCACAACCGGCCAGGCCGGCAATGCCCGAACCCAGCGCAAAGGCGTAGGTGTCAATGCGGGCGGTGTTCACGCCCATGCAGGAGGCAATCGGCCGGTTCTGCGTGACGCCGCGCACGAACAGGCCCAGCCGCGTCTTGCCGATCAGGAACGCCATTCCCAGCAGCACGGCCACCGCAAAGCCGATGATGATGATGCGGTTCCAGGGCAACTGCAGGTTGCCCATCACGGCCACGCCGCCACTCATCCAGCTCGGATTCTCCACGCCGACGTTCTGCGCGCCAAAGATGCTGCGCACCAGCTGCATCAGCATCAGGCTGATGCCCCAGGTGGCCAGCAGCGTCTCCAGCGGCCGGCCGTACAGGAAGCGGATGACGCTGCGCTCCAGCGCCGCGCCCATCAAGGCCGACGCCATGAAGGCCACCGGCACCGCCGCCACCAGGTACCAGTCAAACGCGCCGGGCAGGTACTTCTGGAACAGCCCCTGCACCACGTAAGTGGCGTAGGCGCCGATCATCATCAGTTCGCCGTGGGCCATGTTGATCACGCCCATCAGCCCGTAGGTGATGGCCAGGCCCAGCGCCACCAGCAGCAGGATGGAGCCGAGGCTGATGCCGCTGAAGATGGCACCCAGCCGGTCGCCCCAGGCCAGCGACGCCTCCACCGTGCGCAGCGAGGCTTCGAGCGCTGCCTTGACGTCGGCCTCGCTCTCGCTCTTGATGCGCTCCAGCAGGATGGTCTTGGTGCCCGGGTCCCGGCTGCTGCCCAGCAGGCGCGCCGCCTCCAGCCGTTTGGCCTTGTCGGTGCTGCCCAGTAGCGCGGCCGCGCGCACCAGGCCCAGCTGGACCTTGAGCGACTCGTTGGTTTCCGCCGCGTAGGCCTTCTCGATCAGCGGAAGACGGGCCTCGTCGGCCTCGCCCTGCAGCGTCTTGATGGCAGCGCGGCGCACCTTCTCGTCTTTGGAAAAAAGCTTCAACGCCGCCAGGGCGTTGTCGATTTCGCCGCGCAGGCGGTTGTTGTTGACCACGTCTTCGGCGTTGTCAGGCACGGCCACCTCGGCCCCCGTGACCGGGTCACTGCCCTTGCTGTCGCGCACCACGAACACCTTGTCGCCCGCCACCTTGACGGCGTCGTCCGACAGCGCCTGGATGAAGGCGGCGGTGCGCTCGTCGGCCACGGCGGCGGCCTTGTTCAGCGCCTCGATGCGCGCGTCCGATTCGCCCGCCGCCATGGCCAGCGCCTCGGCAGCCGTCAGGGCATGGGCAGGCGCGACGAACAGCGCCGCGAGCAATACTAGAAACTTGATCATGGGAAGAACCTGTGTAGTGGGCGGCACGCCGCCCACCGCGCAAGTGCCTCAGGGCTTACTTGCTCTTGCCGTCCGGCTCGTCCTTCTTCTTGTCGTTGCCTTCAATGTACGGAGACCAGGGCTTGGCCTTGACCGGGCCCGGCGTCTTCCACACCACGTTGAACTGGCCATCGGCCTTGATCTCGCCGATGAACACGCTCTTGTGCAGGTGGTGGTTCTTCTCGTCCATCTTGGACACGATGCCCGACGGTGCCTTGAAGGTCTGGCCGGCCATGGCGGCAATGACCTTGTCCACTTCGGTGGACTTGGCCTTCTCCACTGCCTGCTTCCACATGTTGATGCCGATGTAGGTGGCTTCCATCGGGTCGTTGGTCAGCGGCTTGTCCTTGTGGCCGGCAATGCCCTTGGCCTTGGCGTAGGCGGACCACTTCTTGATGAACTCGTCGTTGGCCGGGTTCTTGATCGACTGGAAGTAGTTCCAGGCGGCCAGGTGGCCCACCAGCGGCTTGGTGTCCACGCCGCGCAGTTCTTCCTCGCCCACCGAGAAGGCGACGACCGGCACGTCCTTGGCCTTCAGGCCGGCGTTGCCCAGTTCCTTGTAGAACGGCACGTTGGAGTCACCGTTGATGGTGGACACCACCGCCGTCTTGCCGCCCTGGCTGAACTTCTTGATGTCGGCCACGATGGTCTGGTAGTCGCTGTGACCGAACGGCGTGTACTTCTCGTCGATGTCCGACTCCTTCACGCCCTTGCTCTTGAGGTAGGCGCGCAGGATCTTGTTGGTGGTGCGGGGGTACACATAGTCGGTGCCCAGCAGCACCCAGCGCTTGGCGGCGCCGCCGTCCTTGCTCATCAGGTAGTCCACTGCGGGGATGGCCTGCTGGTTGGGCGCGGCACCGGTGTAGAACACGTTCTTGGACAGCTCTTCACCCTCGTACTGCACGGGGTAGAACAGCAGGCCGTTGAGCTCTTCCACCACCGGCAGCACCGACTTGCGGCTCACCGACGTCCAGCAGCCGAAGATCACGGCGACCTTGTCCTGCGTCAGCAGCTGCTTGGTCTTTTCGGCAAACAGCGGCCAGTTGGAGGCCGGGTCCACCACCACGGGCTCGAGCTTCTTGCCCAGCACGCCGCCCTTGGCATTGATTTCGTCAATGGCCATCAGCACCGTGTCTTTCAACACGGTTTCCGAGATGGCCATGGTGCCCGACAGGCTGTGCAGGATGCCAACCTTGATGGTGCCGCCCGCCTGGGCGAACGAGGCACCGGCGCCAGCCAGTGCCACGGCGGCCGTGATGGCCTTGAGGGTAAATCGACGCTGCATGTGAATGCTCCTGAAAAAAAGTGACCCGAGTGAAAACCTGAAATCGCCCCACCTCCGCCCCTCGCGGGGCGCCTCTGATGCGGACGGTTTGATTCTGGGGATGACCCCGGGGTCACGGAATACGCCGCATGGCGTATGCGGGGCGCCCGCGGCAGGTGCGAAACTGCTATGAATTCAATAGCACCTCACGCAATCTGGGCGCGGGCTGGTGGTCAATTTGACCTGGGCTCAGCTCTCGAATTGCGGGTTCAGCTGGCGCAGCCGGTTCATCGCCATGGCGGCGGCGGCGGTGCGGGTTTCCACGCCGAGCTTGGCAAACACGCGTTCCAGGTGCTTCTTCACCGTGGCGGGGCTGGCGCCCAGGATGTCGGCAATGTCGCGGTTGATCTTGCCCTTGACCACCCAGTACAGCACCTCGGCCTCGCGCGCGGTGAGCTTGAAGGCCAGGCTCATGGATTCGATGACGGCGGCGTCGGATACTTCGCGCATCACGATCAGCCAGTCGTCGTCACCAGTTTGCTGGTGCAGCCGGAAGGTCAGGCGCCGCGCGCCGAGTTCGGCCATGAGGCGCGGTGGCTCGATCTGCGCTTCTGCCTCCTTGAGGTGGCGCCGCAACCACTGCACCACCGGTTCGGGCGCCAGGTTGCTGCCGGGGGTGCCGCCCGGGAAGTACTGGGCCAGCAGCTCGCGCGCCAGTGCGGTCTGCCACATCAGCCGGCCGTCGCTGGCGCGCACGGTGATGCTGGCGTAGCCAAACGCGTCCAGCGCATTGCGGGTCTGGCGCCGCTCGCGCGCGCCCTGCAGGTGCACCCCCATGCGGGCCAGCACTTCCTTGGGCTTGATCGGCTTGGTCACGTAATCCACGCCGCCGGCTTCCAGCGCAGCCACCAGGTACTCGGTCTCGGTCAGCCCGGTCATGAAGATGATGGGGATGTGCGCCGTCTGCGGCTGGGCCTTGAGGCGCTTGGCCACCTCGAAGCCGTCCATGCCGGGCATCATGGCGTCCAGCAGCACGATGTCGGGCACGGCCTGGGCGGCGCGGGCCAGCGCCGCCTCGCCCCCGGTGGCCACCAGCACGGTGTAGCCCGATTCGTCCAGCGCGTCGTGCAGCACGGCCAGGTTGTCGGGCACGTCGTCCACGATCAGGACCACGTCGCTGTTCGACCGGTCCAGGGTGGAGCCAAGCACCGCGCTCATCGGACAGCCTCCGCCAGGGCGCTATCCAATAGCCGGCTGATCACCTCGAACTGGAACTGCCGCGCCAACTCGCGCAGTTCGCCCACCACGGCGGCGCTGGCAGGTTCGGCGGCTTCCATCTCGTCCAGCTGGTTCATGATGCCGCGATAGTAGCCAAGCTGCACCACCTCCTGCAGCGCACTCAGGCGCTGGCGCGCCGGCCAGGCGCGCGCGGGTGCTGCGGCAGCGGGCACCGGCGCGGGCACCGGCTGCTCCAGCCAGCGCAGGCCGAGCTGGCGCTCCAGCCAGTCCAGCAGCTCGGTGTGGCGCACCGGCTTGAGGATGAAATCCTCGGGGCGGATGGCGACGTCGTTGTCCAGCCCCTTGTCGAAGGCGTTGGCGGAGACGATCGCGACCTTCGCATGGGCCGGGTCGATGCGGCGCAGCCGGCGGATGGTCTCCCAGCCGTCAATGCCAGGCATGGCCAGGTCCATGAAGATCGCGTCGGGCTGGTAGCCGGCGGCCAGCAGGTCCAGGCAGTCGTGCCCGCTGGCGGCGGTGCGCAGCTCAAAGCCCAGCGGCTCCAGCAGGTGCACCAGCAGGTCGCGGTCGGCCTCTTCGTTGTCCACCACCAGCAGCTTGCGGCGCGGGCCTTCGTAGCCGCGGCGGGGGCGGGCGGCGGGCAGAACGGGCTTGCCGGGCTGTGCGGCTTGGTGCAGCTCCGGCAGGAACAGCTTGACCCGGAACACCGAGCCCTGGCCCGGCGTGCCGGTGGCGCTGAGCTCGCCGCCCATCAGGTCGGTCAGCATCTTGGCGATGGTCAGCCCCAGCCCGGCGCCCGGTGCGGCCTGGGTAGACGCCGTGCCCCGTGCGAACGGTTCAAAGATCTGCGCAATCTCCTGCGCGCTCAGGCCCGGGCCGGTGTCTTCAATCTCGATGGTGGCCATCTCGCGCGCATGCCGCACGCGGAAGGTCACCTGCCCCTGCGCGGTGAACTTGATCGCATTGCCCAGCAGGTTGATGAGGATCTGCCGCACCCGCTTTTCATCGGCGCGCACCACCTCGGGCAGCGCGCCCTCGGCCTCGAACCGGAAAGCCAGGCCCTTGGCCGCAGCCTGTGGCTCGAACATGCTGGCCATTTCGTGCACACAGTCGGCAAAGGCCATGGGCTTGACGTTGAGCGTGAGCTTGCCGGCCTCGATGCGGGCAATGTCCAGCGTGCCTTCGATCAGGCTCAGCAGGTGCTCGCCGCCGCGCTTGATCACGTTCACCGCCTGCTTGCGGTGGGCGGGCACGCCGGCGTCTTCGCCCATCAGCTGCGCATAGCCCAGGATGCTGTTGAGCGGCGTGCGCAGTTCGTGGCTGATGGCGCTGATGTAGCGGCTCTTGGCCTGGTTGGCCTGCTCGGCTGCCAGCTTGGCCGTCTGCAGCGCGGCGTCGGTCTGCCGGTGCAG
>JAXMEQ010000004.1:0-319025 GCA_046348225.1 Ramlibacter sp. | reverse complement strand
GCTGGGCATGGTCGTATGATGCGCCTCGGACGTGTAGGTTCTGTAAACGATTTTTACCGGCGTACAACGCAGCGATGAGCGCACTGACCCATTTTGACGCACAAGGCCAGGCCCACATGGTGGATGTGGGAGACAAGGCCAGTACCCGCCGTGTGGCCATCGCGTGCGGCCGCATCACCATGCAGGCCGCGACCTTCGCACTGGTGGAAAGCGGCACGGCCCGAAAAGGCGATGTGCTGGGCATCGCGAGGATCGCAGGGATCCAGGCCGCCAAGAAGACCAGTGACCTGATACCCCTGTGCCATCCGCTGGCCCTCTCGCATGTTGCGGTGGAATTCGAACTGCTGCCCGAGGTGCCGGCGGTGTCATGCACGGCGCGCGCCGAGACCGTCGGTCCGACCGGTGTCGAAATGGAAGCCCTTGCCGCCGTTCAGGTGGCGTTGCTGACGATCTACGACATGTGCAAGGCCGTGGACCGCGGCATGGTCATGACCGATGTGCGGCTGTTGGAAAAGCATGGGGGGAAGTCGGGCAGTTTCGCCTCGGCGAGTTGATTCGACCGAGCTACCTCTGTCTGGCGCCTGATGCCAGGAAAGTTGCAGATTCCACTGGGAAGGCTGCACGGTAACGAATGAGCCATTGGAAGGCGTCCTCTTCACGCTGCAACATCAGTGCACTTTGGACAAGGGCTTCTATCACTTTAGGTTCTGGCGAATAGTGCAAAGTCGTCTCCGCGAGAGCGTAGATCTCGAGTGCACTCTCAGCCGTCGGCTGGTTCAACGTCAGTTTCGCGAAATCGGTCTGCCCCCTGAAGAATCTGAGTCGTCTGGCCTCGGTCAACGGATCCGCGCGCCAGGTGGCCATACGCTCATGCGGCGGCAGATAGATTTGGCTAGAGCACCAGTATTCCCACGCGACCCAAGCCGTCACCACAATCGAGGTGGCAGCGGCGAAGCGAATCAGAAAAATCACTGCGCGTGGACGTACCAGATGCTCGGGCCTCGCCAGAACAATCAGACACAACACGACCGTCATCTGGAATGGCCCGTACCATAAGGGATACTCAACCATGCTGTGAATCAGGATCACAGCCAAAACAGACCATGCCAGCTGGCGACTTCTGTCGGTTTCGCGCCATGGTCGAGCGCGCCAGACAAGCCAACTCCCGGTAGCCACCACAAACGCGGCGAAAGGTATTCCCAGTTCAACTGCGAGATGCAGTGGCAGGTTGTGGGCGTTATCAAGGATCGCGCAAAACCGTGTTCGGGGATACAGCGTGACAAAGTGGGCGTAATCGAGTTCTCCCCATCCCCATCCTGTCCACGGCTTGAGACTGATCAAATGCACCACATTGCTCCAGAGTACCAGGCGACTGGAGCAGTCAAGGTTGTTGTCGGACAAACGGCCGACCAAGTCCCGGCTCGCATCGGTGGCCCACGGCAGTGCAATCGCGGCCAGTATGTAAAACCCGGGACCCGATAGCACTAGGCCGTCGCGCCAGTTCCACGACGCGTGTCGTTCACGCCATGTCCACCACAGGGCAGGGATCAATATCCATTGGACAAGTCCCGTGCGACTGGCACTGGCTGCTGCAGCGAATGCGAGGACCACAACCGCCACGACTGACAACGTCTTTACGGCCCTCCCGCCACGCTTCCAGCCACCGAATATGACGGTCACCAATCCAATGCTGGTCAGCGTTGCAAGCTGGTTAGGTTGTCGCAGATTTGCTACTGCCTCGCCAGCGCCAGATACTGCGTTTACCCAGGGAGCCAGGGGGCCAGCAACACCAGTGTACTGAAGAAGCGCCATGACAGAACTGATCAATGCCGCCAGAAGCAAACCCGACCGCGCAACCGCAGCAGCGTCAATATGCCGCATCCAGAGACCCAGCACACCCGTGCAAATGATTCCCAGCAAACAAGAAACTGCTGCAAATGACGGTCCCGGGGAGAACGGGTTCAACCAGGCGACCGCGACGACAAATGCCCCAGCCGCCACGGGGAGCATTGCGGAGCCACATGGCGACTCCGCGATTGTGGGCCGCTCATGTGCTCCCCTTGAAAACAGCATAAGCTACCGCGATATAGCAGGCGTATCCTGCACGCCTTTGCCAACGGGCAACGACGCCCTCCAGCGCGACCGTACAAGTACGCATGTCTGCTCATCGAAAAATGCGCAAGCTCTCTCTGCCCAGTACTTGGCCTCGTCATGTCGCCCGTTCATTGACAGCGCCTTAAGCATCTTTTCATAGTTTGCAGAGGATGGGTAATAAAGCGTCAGCGCTTTCAAATGCTCAACTTCCTCAGGACTCATCTCGCCGTCAGGCTGTTCACGTCCAAGCTGGATCAAATCCTGCCAGTGATTCAAAAGCCAAGTTGGCGGTGGTTTGCGGTTGTGATTTGTACCAATGCGCTGCGTTTCGAAGCGCAAATCCACCAAACTCTCTTCAACCAGGAAGTAGTCGCGAACAATAGCGCAGAGCAAAATTGCAGCTGTCAGCGTCATCGCAAGGAATGTCCATTTCCCGATTGTCCAACTCAGTAGCGGACCGGACCGGAGACGATTAAGCACGCCAGCGAAAACTCCTGCTGGCAACAGGAAATAGGCGTAGTGCATGGGCAACTCAAGCATTGCATGTACGCCAAGCGCACACAAGGCTCCGAATACCAAGAGTTGTCGATGGCTACTGACGGATTTGAAAGTTTGCCAAAGCCAATGGAGGATAAGGCCTGAAAGCACGAGCCCGACCGGCCAGCCGGTCCAGAGTACAAGATCTAGGAACAGGTTATGGGCATGGGAATACAACTGATGCGCCATATCCGGGTGCTTAACCGCGACAGCCAGCTGAGCCTCGCGTGTGTGCTCCCAACCGTATCCCAACAATGGGCTCTCCATCGTTGCATCCAGGAACATTCGCCATGCCGGAAAACGTGCCTCGCCTTGGGTACGGTCAACGAAAGAAGCCTCAATCGCCAACGATAACCACCGACCGACAGGTCCGATGGATAAGACAAACAGCCAAAAGATCGCAAAAATTGCGAGTGTTCCCCGAAACCATTGGATCGTGAAGAGTCTGCCGCGCAGAAACCAAAACGCCGCAACACAAAGTGTCAAAGTCAGCATGGCGGTACGCGACTGCGTCAACGCCACTCCTAACACCAGATACACGCACACGCCGAACGCCACAGTAGCCCTGATCGCACGCTTGTGAAGCGCCCACGCAATGGCGATAAGACCCCAGATCAAAAGTGTCGCCAGCTGATTGGGCTGACCCATATTGGCGTATGGTCGCCCACGGTCGTCGAGATAGAGGACCCAGATGTCGGCAATTCCGTCCGATTTGGTGAGCCCCAACATTTGGTAAAGCTGCAAACCGACACAAGCAATGGCGGCGATTGCTATTGCCCCAAACATGAAGTCAAGGGGCGCATCAGTGTTGAGGTCTTGCCAGGTTTCGCCTAACGCCACGGCGAGTGCAAAGCCGAACAAGAACGCAAATGAGACCCATGCATCACCTGGCAGCGGAATCAGCCCCGCCATGTGCTGAAGCCAAGGCAACCCCGATACCACCAATAGCACCCAGAATGAGGTGGAAAATCGACATGGGCTGGGCACCCGAAGAACCACCACGATCAACGCCAAGGTCAATCCGGCAGCAATCCAGGCTTCGCTGTGAAACGATAACCAGGGACGATGGTGATTCGGGAAAAGCCATCCCAGCGCGAGAAGTGCGCATGCCAGTGGCCCCATCAATGTAACGTCGCGAACGCCTTCCGATAGCCCTACCTTGGCTTGCCGGATGTTCAATCTGATAAACATAAATCTGGCATATCGGAACTGGAGCGCTCAACAGTTATGGGACAAGCTCGCTGCACAAATGAAACAGCCCCCGGAAGGGGGCTGTAAGCAACGAACACAGTTCGGATCAGGAAATCAAGTCCCTTGGCAGCTTGCCGGGCGGTATTTGGCTGGAATGGTCGTTCCAGCGCCGCCACAAACCCAAGTCACTTGGCCGTTAGCCTGCAAAGTTCCGATCATCGTAAGCGCCCCATCGACGCCAGTACCGAGGCTCCTGGACGTCGCGGTGATAACGCCGACCGAGGAACTGGTTTGCGTGTAGGCCACGCCCGAAACATACTTGGACGACTGGCTATCAACAGAGAAGGACGATGCGTTGGGCATGGCAGTTGCAACTTGCGCCGCTTCAGCGACCGCCGTGCGCGCAGAAGAAGCCGCCAATACAACTTCAGACACCTTCGCCCGGGTCGTATAGTCTTGGTAAGCAGGCAGCGCGACGGCCGCCAGAATGCCAATGATCGCCACCACGATCATCAGTTCGATTAGGGTGAAACCCTGCTGAAGTTTACGATTCATACGCCTCTTTCAGAGTTGATAAAAAGTTGGAGCGTAACAATACCATCAGCAGCTACATGCTCGCAAACTAACTTCACAAGCACTGCACCGGTATTTCCACAAACTGCGTAGAAGTGCACGCGCAGTCAGCCGCTCAGGTACCTTGGCAGCTTGCAGGGCGGTATTTTGCAGGAATAGTCGTTCCAGCACCGCCACAAACCCAAGTTACTTGGCCGTTGGCCTGCAGAGTCCCGATCATCGTCAAGTCGCCGTCGACGCCAGTGCCCAGACTCCTGGACGTCGCCGTGATCACGCCTACAGAAGAGCTGGTCTGCGTATAAGCTACACCCGAAACATACTTGGACGACTGGCTATCCACTGAGAAAGACGAAGCGTTCGGCATTGCGGTTGCAACTTGCGCCGCTTCGGCCACCGCCGTACGAGCAGACGAGGCCGCCAGAACAACCTCAGATACCTTGGCACGGGTCGTGTAGTCTTGGTAGGCGGGCAATGCCACGGCAGCCAAGATGCCGATGATCGCTACAACGATCATCAGTTCAATAAGAGTAAAGCCCTTTTGGAGTTGACGCTTCATGAATTACCTCCGGAGTTGATTGAGAGAAGCTTTCCCTCTTCAGCAATGTATATGCCAAGCACTTCTGACGCCTGTAGTCGCCAAATCGGTCAATTTTGATCGTTGAATTAGTTTCAAAGTACGCAAGAGAATGACATAAATGTCAGCGAATGCGTCATTTAATGCAAACCGATCGAACCTGCTTCAAATCTGTCAGACCCATCATGATCTTCTCCATGCCGTCCATCTTCAGGGTCCGCATGCCGCTGGCCACTGCACAAACAAACAGGTCTGCCACCCGCGCCCGCTCCTGGATCAGCTTCTTGATGTCCTCATCGGCAATCAGAAGCTCGTGCAAGCCGATCCGGCCCTTGTAGCCCGTCTTGCCGCATTTGTCGCATCCCACAGGGCGGTAAAAGTTGAGTTTTCCGCCGTCGCCATAGAGCTTGACCCAGCTTTCATAGAGCTTCTTGGCCTCGCCCGCATAGTCCGCCTTCCAGGCCTGTGTGTGCCGCAGATCCTCGGCGTATTCGGCCACGAACGTCTTGATCTCGTCTCCGTCCGGCGAATAGGCCTGCCGGCAATCGCACAAGCGCTTGGCCAGGCGCTGAGCCAGGATGCCGAGCAGCGCGTCGGCGAAGTTGAATGGGTCCATGCCCATGTCCAGCAGACGCGTGATGGACTCTGGCGCAGAATTCGTATGCAGGGTGGAAAACACCAGGTGGCCAGTGAGTGAGGCCTCCACGCCCATGGCCACGGTCTCCTTGTCGCGCGATTCGCCCACCATGATGATGTCAGGGTCCGCGCGCAGGAATGCCCGCATCACCAGCGCGAAATCGATCCCCGCCTTCTTGTTGACCTGGACCTGCCGCAAGCCCTTCTGGGTGATTTCCACCGGGTCTTCCGCGGTCCATATCTTGGTGTCTGGCGTGTTCAGGAACTTGAGGATCGAGTGCAATGTGGTGGTCTTGCCCGAGCCGGTCGGGCCACACACATAAAACAGGCCATAGGGCTTGCTGACTGTCTTTTCGACGCGATCCCGATTGTGCGGTGTCAAGCCGAGCTTCTCCAGCGGGATCGGTTCTCCTGCGGCCAGAATACGCATGACAATGTCTTCGACTCCGCCAGCGGACGGGATGGTCGCCACGCGCAGTTCAATGTCCAGGGGTCCGAACTTCTTGAACTTGATCTTGCCATCCTGTGGCTTGCGCTTCTCCGAAATGTCCAGGTCACACATGATCTTCAAGCGGGTGACCAGCGCCTGCCTGAAGTGGGAGGGAACCTCGATGTAGGGCTGCAGGCTGCCGTCGATGCGAAGCCGTATGCCGGTCTTGGCTTTCCCCGGCAATGGCTCAATGTGAATGTCCGACGCCTTCAGGTTGTAGGCATCCACGATCACCTTGTTGACGAACTTCACCAGTTCGTTGTCCGCTGCAGCGGATTCGAGCATGGACTCATCGCCGCCTTCGTCGTCAATCGGGGCGCTCAGGTCCGCCAGCAGCTCGTCAATCGTGCCGCCTTCGGCTCCGGCACCATAAAGCTGGCTTAGTGTTTCTTCGAACTCTGTCTGTGTGGTGACCCGGTAGGCGAATTTGGTGAACCTCGGAAACACCTGGGGCACGATGCGGGAGCCGCGCACCGCTTCAGGGTCCATGCACATCACGACGAGACCTTCGGGCGATTCTTCCAGCGGAATCCAACCCTGCTCCACCAGAAACTCACGCTTGAGCGGCCCATGCAGCATTTCAGACCGGATACGGCCGCTGTTGAACGGCTCGTAAGGCATGCCAAAGAACTTCGACAGCGACGGGCCGATCTGCGCCGGCCGGATCTGGAACCGTGCCATCAGCATGTGTTCAACCGGCTTGGCTTCCTCACGCGCACTCTGGATACATTGCTGCAGTTCATCGGCCGTGAGCACGCCATCGGCGACGAGCCCGTCATACTTGGTTGCCTTGCGGCGCGTACCTTCCTCGGCCTTCTGCATTCGCTGGCGAATCGCGGTCGCCAGCGTCTTGCACAGTTGCGCGGCGCCTTCCACCTCCAGCTCGCCAAAGGGCTGGTCACTTTTGTTGTTGATGACTTGCAGCACCCCGTGCAATGCATCGCCGTCAAGAATCGGCACCACCAGCATCTGCTTCGTGCGGTAACCGGAGCGCTTGTCGACCTCCTTGAGGAAGCTCAGGGTGGGATGAATTCGCTTGAGGGCCTCGTCATCGTAGACATCCGCAATGTTGACCGGCTCACGCGAGAACGCGACGTACCCCGCAATGCTTTGCGCACTGATGGGGAGTTTGAGATCGCGGCTGGTGTTGAGGCCGGTCTTGATTTTCGAAACAATGGCTGTGCGGTCCTCATTGACTGCATAAAGGGTCAGCCGGTCTGCATTCAGAAGCTTGCAGATGTCCTGGCTGACCTCCAGCATGATCTGGTCGACATTTTCGGTTTCATGGATGCGCGTCGTCACCTGCTGGAGCTGACGGAAGAACAGGGCCTCGAATGACACACCGCGCTTGTCAGGCGGCAGCATCTGGGAGTCAAAGAACGCCTGCTCGGAATCCTTCTCGCCGCCTGGCGGCTTCAATACTGCACTCATAGCTCAAACTCCTGCCCGGCGCGAAGCCAGCGGATGTCGTGCGTCACGTTCGGGCCAAACGGCTGGGTCTGGTCGAAGCGCTGGATCTCCGCCATGATGAGCTCCGTCTCGGCGGGCTTGGTGTGCGTGATGAAGATCGGAAAACTCTTGCCCTTGTCGATGCAGTCCAGTTCCTCGGCCAGTGCATGGGGCGACAGGTGGAGACTGCGGCGCGCCAGATCCTTCTCGCGGTTGCTGAAAGCAGTTTCAATCACCAGGGCGGCCACGTTCATCTTGTTGAGACGACGCCAGAACGCCGGGTTTCGCTCCGTATCGCCGGTAAACACCCAACACCCCCGCCCGGCCGTGACCGCGTAGCCGACAGCAGGTACGGTATGCACGGCCGGAAGCACCTCAATGCGCTTTCCGGTGATGTCTAGTGTTTGCCCGACCTGGATCTCGTGGAACGTGATGAACGGCGCTTCCGGCGTGGGAATGCGGCTGAAGTCAGGCCAGATGACATTGTTGAAGATGTGCGCCTTCAGCGCAGCAATGGTTCCCGGCAGCGCATGAACCTTCACTGGTGAAGACCGCTGGGAGGCAATGGCGTCAATCATGAGCGGCAGTGCCGCCACGTGGTCAAGATGCGAATGGGTCAGCAGGACATGGTCGATGCCCTTCATCTCTTCAAGCGCAAGGTCGCCGACACCGGTTCCGGCATCAACCAGTACATCGCCATCAATCAGGAAGGACGTGGTCCGGCAGTCCCTGGCAATGGCACCGGAGCAGCCCAACACCCGTACCTTCATCGCATGTCCTTACTTGGTCTCGAAGTTGGTTGCGCCATCCCACTCAGGGTCAAAAGGCAGCAACCGCATTGAGGCTACACGCTGCGCATACAGTTCGTAAAGGTATTTTTTGGCGTTCATGCGCTGCAGGTTGAGCAGTTGCACATCGGCCTGGTCCCAGTCCTGGGCCCGGTAGGCCTTCAGGACGGTGGCCCAGGTCTTCAGTTCGTCGGCATGGGCCTTTTCGAGCCGGTCGGCGGGCGCCAGTGGCCAGAAAATGGCCACTGCCTGCTCCTTGCCCTTGACGCGGACCTTGTCCAGCTCCTGCCATGCAAAGTTCGGTGCCAGTTTGCGGGTCGATTCGCTCACCACAATGTCCACGCCATAGGTCTTGGACAACCCTTCCAGCCGGGAGCCAAGGTTTACCGCATCCCCGATCACGGTGTAGCTGCGCCGGATATCCGAGCCCATGTCTCCCACGCACATGGTGCCGGTGTTCAAGCCGATCCCGATACCAATCTCCGGAATCCCCTTCGCGCGGTGCTCCTCATTGATCTTGCGTACCGCATTGGCCATCTCCATGGCCGTCTTGACTGCCAAATGGGCATGCTGCGGCGTTTCCACAGGGGCCCCCCAAAAGGCCATGACACAGTCGCCCATGTATTTGTCGATGGTCCCGCGATTGGTACGAATCAGGTCCGTCAGCCGGCTGAAAACCCCGTTGAGCAGCTCCTGCAGTTGCGTCGGCTCCATCTTTTCCGACATTTTGGTGAAGCCCCGCATGTCACAGAACATGACGGTCAGCTCCTTGCTCGTGGCCTTCATGCTGTAACTGTCGGGGTCCTTCACCATTTCATCCACGAGCTCGGGTGGCACATAGGTTCCGAACAGGTTTGCCAGCTCACGCTTGGAGCGGCTTTCAACAAAGTAGCCGTAGCTCATGTTCAGGGCAAACGCCGTTAGCGCCATGACCAGCGCAGACGCAAGAGGCAACACCAGACCGTAGCCGAGATAGAGCCAGAAATTCAGCGACACCAGCAGGCCGATCACCACCACACTCAAGGCAACGGCGCGGGTCGCGGTCAGAAGCGGAAGGGTGAACGCCAAGACCAGTCCAGCCAGCACCAGAATCACGACTTCATACCCCACGGCATAGTCTGGCTTGACGAAGATCTTCCCGTCCAGCAGGCCGGAAATCACGTTGGCATGCGTTTCAACGCCGGGATACGTTTCACCGACCGGCGTCACGCGCAAGTCCAGCAACCCGGGTGCTGTGGTACCCAGCAGGACGATCTTGTCCTTGAGGGCCCCGGCCGGGATGCGCTTTGAAAGCAGATCAGCGGCAGAGATGTAGCGGAAGGACCCGCCGTTGACGCCGCCCGGCCCCCTGAAAGGAACCAGCGTCGCCACGCGATCATCTACCGGGACCGCCAGCGTGCGCTGACCCTGCTTGAGCAGCACACTTTCGAGCCCCTGGTAGCTGCGGGAAATGAAGCGTTCTTGCGGAAATCCCGGCTCGACCGTCGGCAGCCCCACCAGCATGCGGAACATGGCCATGGAGAGCGATTCGTAGTATTGGCCCTTGTACTCCGCGATCAGCGGAATGGAACGCACGACGCCGTCGCCCTCGGTGATGGAATTGAAAAACCCGGCCATGGGCGCCGCCTTGGCAAGCTGTTCGATGTTCGAGCCGTACCCGTTCCAGCTTGTAAACTTGATGGGACGCCCCTGCAATGCGTCCTTCTGCATGACCGCAGCGGGCAATGCGCCAGATGTCCGGCCGTCCCGGTCGCTCGTGAAGTAATAGCCCATCACGACCGGCCGCTTCTCCAAGGCCTTGGCAAACGACGCGTCGTAATCGAGCACCACCTGCAACTGGTTCAACCGGTCCGCAAAGCCCGCCTGATCCTTGAGCTCGCTCTGCGCCAGCTGGCGCAGGCGTTTGAGGCCCGAGCTTTCGTCAGCTTCGGCAAAAACGACGTCGAATCCCAGCAGGGCAATGTTCTGCCGATCGAACAGGTCATTCACAAGCTCAGCGAGCCTGTTTCTTCCCCAGGGCCAACGCCCAATCTCTGCAAGGCTCTTCTCGTCGATGTCAACAATGACGATGCGGTCGTCCACCGTCCTGGGCATGGTAGCCCTCAGTCGCGCGTCGTAGATGATGTCATCCAGCCGCTGAAGCACGCCAATTCGCAGCACGCCGCTGGCATGCATCAACGCGAAGACCAGCGGTATCAACGTTACCGCGATTCGCGACCAATGCTTGGCAAGTAATCCCATGCGTCACCCAGGTCGCTGTTGTGCGCTGCTGCGCAGGCGCTGTGTTGGCGCTTTCAAGCCTGCACGAACTGCATTTGCGTGCCGGCAAGCTCCAGCAGGTCGCCATTCTTGAGGACAACCGGTTCGCCGCCGATAGGTGCGCCATTCAACGTAGGCTTGTTCGCGCCTTCCACGTGGGCGACCACAAAGCCCTGCTGACGCTTGGTGATGGCCGCCACCGCCACGCCAGGCTTGCCGATGGTCGTGACGACCTTCACCAGGGGAACTTCGCGCCCGGCGGCAGCGCCGGACAACACCTTGATGCTCCCGTTGGGTCCGGCTCCGTCAGCCAGGGCGGGCGCAGCGGACGGTTGGGCTGCCGCCGCTGGCGGCGGGGCGGGAACGGCCAGGCCTGCACCACCGGTCTTGATCACCATGGTCTTTTCAAAACCGGCACTGGCCGCTTCGTTGATGTACTTGATCTTGTACTTGCCGATCTCCACCGTGTCGTTGTTCTGCAGCAACTGTTTCTTGACGGCCTTGCCATTGACGTAGGTGCCGTTGGTGCTGTTGAGGTCTTCGAGGTAAACCTCATTGCCCGTCATTTGCAGCACGGCGTGTTCGCCGCTCACAGCCAGGTTGTCGATCACGATGTCGTTGTACGGTCGCCGTCCCAGAGTGGTACGGTCCTTGGTCAACTGCACTTCCTTGATGACAACACCGTCGATCGAAACGATCATTTTCGGCATGGTCGACTCCTGTTTTTAATCACGTTTCCGGGAAATTAATACCAAAGACTATTTTCCCAGCAATCTGGAAATCAAGCCGCGCTTTTTTGACCCACTCTGCGCCTGCGCGAGCAAAACCGAAATATTGTCACGGCCGCCATTCGCATTGGCCACATCCACGAGTTGCCCGGCTTTTTGCTCAAGCGGCACGTCGTGACGCAGGACTTCGGCAATGCTGCCGTCTTCCACCATGTCCGAGAGGCCGTCGGAGCACATCAAAAACAGGTCCCCAGGTTCCACCCGGTGCTCATTCACTTCCAGAAGCACGGCATCTTCCACGCCCAGCGCGCGGGTAACCAGGTTCTTGTTCGTGGACGTCGCAGCCTGCTCGGCCGTGATCAACCCTGCGTCCATTTGCTCCTGCAGCAGCGAATGGTCTTTCGTGATCTGCACCAGCTCACCTTCCCGCAAGCGATAGCACCGCGAGTCGCCGATGTGGCCCAACATCAGGCGCGCGTCCTGGAACACGCCCATCACCAGCGTGGTGCCCATGCCGCTGTATTGCGGATTTGAATTGGCCGCGTTGAAGATGGACCGGTTCGCGTTGTCCACACAGATTTCCATTGCCCGGCGCACTTCCTTGGCATTGGCATGCCGGCCTGCCTGGGACAGCCAGCGCCCAAGCTCGGACTTGATGAATGCTGTCGCCATGCCGCTGGCAATCTCGCCGGCGTTGTAGCCTCCCATGCCATCCGCCAGAATGGCCAGTCGCGTGGTTTCATCGACGGCCACAGAGTCCTCGTTGTTTTCACGGGCAAGCCCCGGATCGGTGCGTGTACAGAACTCGTAATTCATAAATGCCTGGGCTTATGCCTTCGCGTCGGTGTCACCACCCGGATGCGAAGTTGCGCCGTCCCTGCTGATCACAGCCGTCTTGGCAAAGGGGTCGATGGCACCTGCATCCAATTTCTGGGTGGCATCATAGCCGGGCTGATCGCTGGCAGGAACAGCCACCGCCGCAACGGTGGCCTCAAAACTGCCAGCCGGCGCGGCAGACATGGCCATCGTCTTCTCCGGCACATCCGACGGACCTGTTGCAGTCGCGCCAGTGGGCTGTGGCGCCTGAGCCGGTGCAGTCGCAGGCACTGCATCGAGCAAGGCGCGCAGATCCGCCGCAAATCGGTCGCCGTCCTGGTAGCGCGCTTCGGGCTTTTTGCTCAGCGACAGCGCCACAACCTGTGCGAGACGTTCCGGGATCTCCTTGCGGATGATGCGGATGTCCGGTGCATCCTCGTTGGCGATCTTGTACATGAGCTCGGCCATGGACTCACCGCGGAACGGGAGCACACCTGACAGCATCTGGAAAAGCATCACGCCAAGAGAGTAAAGATCCGAGCGGCCGTCGACCTTTTTCCCGGCGATCTGCTCGGGCGACATGAAGCTCGGCGTGCCCAGCACGAGCCCGGTCTTGGTCTTGCTGGAATCGGTGATGCGTGCAATGCCGAAGTCGGTCACCTTGACGGTGTCACTCTCCAGCTCATACATGATGTTGGCCGGCTTGATGTCACGGTGGACGACATTCTGCTTGTGCGCATAGGCCAGCGCTTCGGCGACCCGGGCCACGATGGACAGCACCTTGGGAATCGGCAGAAGCTGCCCGTCCTTGCAGAAATCCACCAGATCCTTGCCCTTGAGGAATTCCATGGCGATGTAGGCCAGGTCATGTTCCTCGCCCGCGTCGAAAATCGTCACGATGTTCTGGTGCTGCAGCCTGCCAGCGGTCTCGGCCTCACGGAAAAACCGCTCGCGCGCATCCGTCAGCTCCTCGCCTTCGAACTCCTGGCTCAGCGCCATGGTCTTGATGGCCACCACCCGCCCGATCTTGGGATCCTTGCCCAGATAGACCACCCCCATGGCGCCCTTGCCGAGCTCCTTTTCGACCTGATAGCGACCGAGCATGGGCTTTTCAACGGCACCGCCATCCAGCAGCATGGTGCCGCCAGGATGGGCGCCGCCGCCACCGAGAATCACGGTTTCGGACAGGTTCTTGGCCCTGTTGAGCTTGGACTGCAGGTCTTTGTACGTCTTGTTCCACGCGGCCATGTGCTCATAAACCGCCTGCGCCTTGTTGAACTGCCGCTTGCGCTCGAAATCGAGCGCAAGGTTGTAGAGGTTGTCCATGACCGCGTCGCTCATCGGAACCCGGCGAAACCGGTCAAAGGCCATGTCCAGCTGCCCCTGCCCCTGCAGCGCCAGGCCCATCATCCGGTTGGTTTCCGCTGACTCCTCATCCGACTTGAGCTTTCCGGCTTCGGTCATCAGGAAGCGCTTGGTCGTCAGCGCAAGATGTCCGAGCACCAGAAGGGTCGCCGGAAAAACAAACTTGAGCCACATGGATGCCCCCGCCAGCAACCCGAACTCGGCCACCAAGAGGCCGATGAACAGCACCAGCGTCACCACGGCCGCCTTGCCCGCTGAAAGGCGCGGAAGCGCGGCCACAAGATAGGCGGAGATCAGAAGAAACACGCCAAGGGCTGCCCAGGAGCCCCAGCCGGGCTGGACAATGAAATGCTCGCCGAGGATGCTGGACGTGATATGGGCGATCATCTCGGCCGGCGACAGGCCGGCATAGCCCGGAGTCGGAAACTGGACGCCCACGCCGGCTGCCGTGGCACCAATGAGCACGATCTTGTCGGCGTATTTGGCCGCCGGTATCTTGCCGCTAATGACGTCATAGAAAGAGTCCACGGCGAACGCCGGCTTTCCTTCTTTGCCCTTGTAGAACTGGGGCAACATGCGCGCAAACTCGTCGGTCTTGACCCTCAGCTTTCCAATCTGAACCGATTCACCGGCATTCAGCTTGATATCCGACGGGCCCAGATTCAGGCTGTGCGCTGCGGCAAGCAACGCCATCGAAGGGACTGCCTTGCCGAAGTAGTTGACCAGCATCGGCTCCTCACGCACCGCCCCATCCACATCATTGAGCTGGTTGAGGTGGGCAATGCCGGCCGCAGCCGATCCAATCGACTCAATGGGCTGCTGCCCCTTGACGGCGGGGACCGAAAAACCCGCTCCTTCATCGACGGCGCTTTTGAGCGCATAAGGCGGCAGGGGCTTGTCTGGTTTACCCTGGGGCTCGCCCAGCAGGAAAACCGAAGGGACCAGCACATTGCCGGCCTTGCGCATGCTGGCCGCGAGTTTTGCATCCGTATCCAGCGCCTGCTCCGCCTCCACGATCACCTTTGCCAGCGCCTCACTCAGCCCGCCCTGGGCGTTGGCGGGATCGGCTGCAGGCCCCAGTGCTTCCTTCATCTTGCGGATGAACACCAGGCCCCTGTCGGTCTGGGGCTCGAAGAAAAAAGCCGTGTGGACGATGGTTTTGGCCTTCGCGGCCGCCAGCTGGTCAATCAGCTGGGCATGGATGTCACGTGGCCACGGCCAGCGTCCGATGTTGGCGATGCTCTGGTCATCGATGGCAATGACCGCAATCCGGTCTGACGGCTGCCGCGCGCTGCTCGTGCTCGCAAAGTCGTAGAAGCGGCGTTCCAGCGTGCCGATGAAGTCCGTCGCCTGATGCAGGATGACGACGGCCACGATGACCAGTACGCCAACAAACCAGTCAGTCCGCCAGAACTGGCCGCGTTTTGCCGATGAAGATGTGCTCACTTCCCGCCCCTTGTCCAGTTCGCAGACCACGTCCCTTGTTCTTGGGGGTGAGCCACCACATGGCGCTTCCGGGACGCCGGGCGGAACACCGCGAGAGTCGAAGGTAACAGACGGGCATGCGCCGGACAAGGCACTTTGTCACGGCCACGCTACCATTTGTTGCAAATAAGTAGCACTGTAACGGCGCAGTTACAGGGTTGCGGCCGTGTGATTCAGGCGTGTTTTCCGCGTCCCTGGAGGAACTTGCCAATCCCGATCACCGCCGCCGCACCAGCGGCCGCCGCCACGTAGTGGAGCCATGGATTGGCCGCAGCGAAACCCTTGAGGGCCGTGTCGCTTGCGATGGTTTCACCACCGACCCAGCCGATCAGCGCAGCGCCCAGCATCACGATGATGGGGAAGCGTTCCATCAACTTGATCATCAGCGTACTGCCAAAAATCACCAGCGGAATGCTGATCGCGAGGCCCAGGATCAGCAGCACCATGCTGCCCTTGGCCGCAGCCGCCACGGCGATCACGTTGTCCAGGCTCATCACCAGGTCTGCGATCAGGATGGTCCGAATTGCAGCCGCCATGCCCCCCACCTCCCTGGCTTCGCCGTCGTTGTCGTCCTCTTCACCCAGTAGTTGCACGCCGATCCACAGCAGCAGGACCCCGCCCACGATCTGCAGGTAGGACAGTTCCAGCAGTTTGGCCGCGACCACTGTCAGCAGGATACGCAACACCACGGCCGCCCCGGAGCCAAACAGGATGGCTTTTCTTTGCTGTTCAGGGGGCAGGGAGCGCGCTGCCAGGGCAATGACTACCGCGTTGTCGCCCGACAGGATGATGTTGATCCAGATGATCTTGAGGAGGCCGATCCAGAAGTCGGCGTCTTGCAGCATTTCCATTCAGTTCTCCAGTGTTATGAATGAAGAAGGCGCCCCAAACAGCCGTTCTGGGCGCCCTCTCTTTTTTATTTGGAGACCGCAGTGTAGTGGGCTGCGGCGCCCCGCCGGTTCGTAGTATTGCTTACAGCAATGCCTTGAGCAGCTTGGCCATCTCTGATGGATTGCGCGTGACCTTGAAGCCACACTCCTCCATGATTGCCAGCTTGGCATCGGCCGTGTCGGCACCGCCGGAGATCAGCGCGCCCGCATGGCCCATGCGCTTGCCGGGAGGCGCCGTCACGCCAGCGATGAAGCCCACGATGGGCTTCTTCATGTTGGCCTTGCACCAGCGCGCGGCGTCCGCCTCGTCCGGGCCGCCGATTTCGCCAATCATGATCACCGCATCGGTATCCGGATCGTCGTTGAAGGCCTTCATCACATCGATGTGCTTCAGACCGTTGATCGGGTCGCCGCCAATGCCCACGGCACTGGACTGGCCGAGGCCAATCTCGGTGAGCTGCGCCACGGCTTCATAGGTCAGGGTGCCGGAACGCGAAACCACGCCGATGCGACCCTTGCGGTGAATGTGGCCGGGCATGATGCCGATCTTGATTTCGTCGGGCGTGATCAGGCCGGGGCAGTTCGGGCCCAGCAGCAGCGTTTTCTTGCCGCCGGCCGCTTCCTTGGCCTTCATCTTGTTGCGCACTTCCAGCATGTCGCGCACCGGGATGCCTTCGGTGATGCAGATGGCAAGGTCCAGGTCGGCCTCCACAGCCTCCCAGATCGCGGCGGCAGCACCAGCCGGCGGCACATAGATCACCGACACCGTGGCGCCGGTTTGCTGGGCTGCTTCCTTGACCGACGCATAGATCGGGATATTGAAGATCGATTCGCCGGCCTTCTTGGGGTTCACGCCCGCCACAAAGCAGTTCTTGCCGTTGGCATATTCCTGGCACTTCTCGGTGTGGAACTGACCGGTCTTGCCGGTGATGCCCTGGGTGATGACCTTGGTGTCTTTGTTGATGTAGATCGACATGTTCGTATCCTTAGGCAGCTTTGACGGCGGCGACCACTTTTTGGGCCGCTTCGGCCATGGTGTCAGCGCTGATGATGGGCAGGCCGCTTTCGGCCAGCATCTTCTTGCCGAGTTCTTCGTTGGTCCCCTTCATGCGGACCACCAGCGGTACCTGAAGGTTCACCGCCTTGCAGGCGGTGATCACGCCGGTGGCGATGGTGTCGCACTTCATGATGCCGCCGAAGATGTTGACCAGGATGGCCTTGACCTTCGGGTTCTTGAGCATGATCTTGAAGGCTTCGGTGACCTTTTCGGGGGTGGCGCCGCCGCCCACGTCCAGGAAGTTGGCCGGCTCGGCACCAAACAGCTTGATGGTGTCCATGGTGGCCATGGCCAGGCCGGCACCGTTGACCAGGCAGCCGATGTTGCCGTCCAGGCTGATGTAGGCCAGGTCGAACTTGGAGGCTTCCACTTCGGCCAGGTCTTCTTCATCGAGGTCGCGCAACGCCACGATTTCCGGATGACGGAACAGCGCGTTGCTGTCGAAGTTGAACTTGGCGTCCAGCGCAATGATGTTGCCCTTGCCGTCGCGGTTCAGCGGGTTGATCTCCACCAGCGAGGCGTCCGTGTCCATGTAGCACTTGTAAAGCTTCTGGCACACATCAATGAACTGGGCCTGCGAGTCCGCGGGCATGCCGACGGCATTTGCAATCTTCTGGCCCTGAGCCTGGGTCAGGCCGGCCAGCGGATCAATGAATTCGGTGGTGATCTTCTCGGGCGTGGAATGGGCCACTTCCTCGATGTCCATGCCGCCTTCACTGGAAGCAATGAACGCCACTTTTTGCGTGGCCCGGTCGGTCACCACGGAGAGGTAGTACTCTTTCTGGATGTCGGCCCCGTCCTCGATGTACAGGCGGCGGACTTTCTGGCCCTCCGGCCCGGTCTGGTGCGTCTTGAGCTGCATGCCCAGAATGTCACCCGCCAGACGCTTCACGTCGTCAATGCTCTTGGCCACCTTCACGCCACCGCCTTTGCCGCGCCCACCCGCATGAATCTGGGCCTTGACCACCCAGACCGGGCCGCCGAGCTTCTGGGCGGCTTCCACCGCCTCCTGGACCGTGAATGCCGGGATGCCGCGCGGAACAGGCACGCCAAAATTGCGCAAGATTTCCTTGCCTTGGTACTCGTGAATCTTCATGAGGTCTCTCTCAGGAATGGATGGTTTTGTGCCCCATGAAAGGGCTTGGGGCCTGCGCAGCAGGCGCTGCACGGAGCAGCCATCAACTGTATCATGCTGCAATGCACAAATCTTGTGCGTGCCTTACAGTAAGGCTCACCCGTTTCCACAGGAAAAGAGATGGCCAAGGTCTTCATTGACGGCGAAGCCGGCACCACCGGACTGCAGATTCGCGAGCGGCTCGACAGCATGCCGCAGATCGAGCTGGTGAGCATTGCACCAGAATTGCGCAAGGATGCGGCTGCCAAGCGCGAACTGGTCGCAGGCGTGGACCTGGTCATTCTGTGCCTGCACGACGATGCAGCACGCGAAACGGCCGCGCTGGTAGCGAGTCTGCCGGGCCGTCAGCCCAAAATCATCGACGCTTCGACGGCGCATCGCACGGCGCCTGACTGGGTGTTCGGCTTTCCCGAACTGGCACCCGGCCAGCGTGAAGCGATTGCCGCTGCGCAACGGGTCAGCAATCCGGGCTGCTACGCCACCGGCGCCATCGCCCTGATCCGTCCGCTGGTGGATGCGGGACTGATCCCGAAAGACCACGCCCTCACGCTGCCGTCAGTCAGTGGTTACTCCGGCGGTGGCCGAACCATGATCGAGGCTTACGAAGCGGGCGAGGCCCCAGCCTTCGAAACCTATGCACTCGGACTCAAGCACAAGCACTTGCCCGAAATCCTGAAGTACACCGGCCTGACGCGCCGGCCCATCTTCATCCCGTCGGTCGGCAACTTCCGCCAGGGGATGCTGGTGCAGTTGCCGTTGCACCTCGATGCACTGCCCGGACAACCCAAGGCCGCCGACTTGCACGACGCCCTCGTGCGGCACTACGCCGGCAGCGAATGGGTCACGGTTGAACCCGCCACCGAAAGCGGCAAGCTTGACCCGCTGGCACTCAATGGCACCAACAAGATGGAACTGCGCGTCTACGCCAATGAGGAGTTCCGCCAGGCCGTGCTGATCGCCAGGCTCGACAACCTGGGCAAGGGCGCCAGCGGTGCCGCGGTTCAGAACCTCAGGCTCATGCTCGGTCTCTAGCCCCTCAGGCGCGCGACGGCGTGTTGCCACCCTGTGTCGTGGGCTGAAAGCTGCGCTGGATGTCCGCGTCAAACCGGGTCAGCACGTTGGCCAGGTCCCTTTCATTCAGCGGCTTGACCAGGTACGCGTCGCAGCCCGCCAGCGTGCCCTTGGCCTTGTCAATCACGCCGGCACGGCTGGTGAGCATGACCACCACCGGCTGCCGTCCGCCGGGGTACTTTTGCTGCTTGATGAGGCGACAGGTCTGGTAGCCGTCCATGCCTTCCATCATCACGTCAAGAAACACGAACTTGTAGGGCTGGCGGGCCAGTCGCTCCAGCGCCTCCTCGCCACTGTGCACCAGTTCGGCACTGAAACCGAAGCGTCGCAGGCGGTTCTGCATGAAATGCAGCGCCGTGTCGCTGTCATCCACCACCAGGATGCCATCGTCCGCCGCCCGGTCCGGAGCCGACGCCGGCCGCGCTGGCGAGGGCGGTGCAATCCGGCGCGCAGCCGCGGCTGGCGCCGCTGCCTCGGGCTTGGCCGGGGGTGCCAGCATCCGCTCCATGGCCGTGAGCACGCTCATGAGCTTGATCGGCCGCGGCTGCACCGGCCAGCCGGTGCCGAGGTCGGTGGCACCGATCAGCAGCACCGGCTGGCCGGGCCGCCGGTCCACCAGCAGATGAAGGGTGTCGGGGTCGTCCGAATTGGCGACGATCAGGGTGGCCCCGGCCATGTCGTCTGACAGGCGATAGCCGGGCTCGCGCCGTGCGGCGAGCCGGAAAAACGACTCGAACGTCGAACGCTCGAAGGAGGTGAAGCCCAGCAGGGCAATGTCGTGGGGTGTCATGAGGTTTCGCGCCGCATGTTACCGTTGGATCACGGTATCTCCGGGAGTTCTCATGGCAAACGCGTACGACTTTGAAGCATTGCAGATCGACGGCAAGCGCGTCAAGCTGTCCAAATACAAGGGCAAGGTTTTGCTGGTGGTGAACACTGCCAGCGCCTGCGGCTTCACGCCCCAGTTTGGCGGTCTGGAAGAACTGCACCAGGCTTACGGCAAGCAGGGCCTGGTGGTGCTGGGCTTTCCTTGCAACCAGTTTGGCGCGCAGGACCCGGGCAGCAATGACGAAATCGCAGGCTTCTGCCAGCTCAACTACGGTGTGAGTTTTCCGATGATGGCCAAAGTCGACGTGAATGGCCCGCAGGCCGATCCGTTCTACCAGTGGCTCAGCGCCGAGGCGCCCGGCCTGCTGGGCAGCACCGCCATCAAATGGAACTTCACCAAGTTTCTGGTCGGCAAGGACGGGCAGGTGATCAGGCGGTATGCACCCCAGGACGCGCCGGCGTCGCTGGCGAAAGACATTGAGGCCGCGCTGGCGGCGTAAGCCCGAACAGCCGCCGCAGGACCCCGACACGGCGAATCAGCCCGTCCGTCAGGCCCCAGCAGACCAGAACCGTCAGCACCAGCAGGGCCAGGGGCTCGGTCACGGGGCCCAGCTGCAGCGGCGCCAGCGCCACCAGCCCGGCGATGATCACGGTCTGGTGCAACATGTACCAGGGGTACACCGATTCCTGCGCCCAGCCCAGCCACCGCCAGGGCCGGTTGAGCCGGTGGTGTGCCCAGCCCAGCACGGCCACGATCACCGCCCACAGGTAAAAGTCCGCCACCAGCCGGGCCAGCAGGCGCAGCTCTGGCGCACCCGCAGCCGCCACGCGCAAACCTGCATACAACCCGAACAACGCCAGCGCCCAGGCCAGCGCCCGGTGGCGCAGGCGGGTCAATTCGGCCCAGAGCCCGGCGTCCAGCCCGATCCACCAGCCATAAACAAACAGCGTGAAGTACACCGCATGCAGCCAGGCGTCGTGGATCAGGTCGTGCGTGGGTCGGAACTGCGGCCACAGCAGCACCGAATACAGCGCCAGCGGCAGAACCGGTACCAGCAGCAGGTGCCAGCCCCGCAGGGCCCGGAACCCGTCGCGCAGCCGCTGGCCGGTGCGCGACTGGGCCAGCGGCTGCAGCAGCGCCAGCACCACCGTGTAGAACCAGAGGTAGGGCAGGTACCAGAGGTGATTCCAGGTCACGCCGAAGTCCCAGCCGTCAAAGGCGCCGCGCGGCCACGGCCCGCCGCTGTAGTACCGCAGCAGAAAGTCGCCAAAGCCGGGTGCAATCAGGCCATTGGCCACGCCTTGCGCGTAGGGCTGGTAGGGCACGACCACCGCCATGCCGAAGGCCAACGGCAGCAGCAGGCGAGCACTGCGCTGGCGAATCAAAGAGAGTGGGCGCTGACTTCTGGCCAGAAAGCCAAACGCCAGGCCGGAGATCAGGAACACCAGGTCCATGCGCCAGAGATTCAGCGCCAGCATGGGCCATTGCAGCCAGTCGGCTGTGTGCACGCTCTTGAGGTGCCAGTGCCAGCCGGCCACATAGGCCATGGCCAGGTGGTAGAGGATGACCAGGCCGAAGGCCAGGGCGCGCAGGGCATCGATGTCGTGACGGCGGTTCACAGTTCAGCTCCTTGAATGACGGGTGTGCCAGGCCGGCATCGTGCGGCGGCCACCCGCTGGCTGGCGCAGGTTTGGGACGATCCTGTGCCTGCCTGGGACGAACGGCGCCCTGGCGGGACGAAACCGGCGCCACGGCGCATAGACTTGGCACCATGTCCAGGGCTTCCGCTTCATGGTTTGAGCGCTACCAGGCCGTGCGCCGGCCGTTGGAGGTCGCGTTCTGGGTGCTGGCCATCGGCCTGCAGGGTCTGCTCAACACCACAGTCGCGCTGGTGGACGTTCGCGAGGCTGGCCTGCCCGTGCCGACCTGGCACCTGGTGCTGTGGGAGGCGTCCAGCCATCTGGTGGTGCTGGCGCTGATTCCGGCGCTGGCGGCCTGGGAGCGCCGGTTTCCGCTGCACTGGGACACCCTGCGCCGTCACCTGCCGTGGCACTTGCTGGGCAGCCTGCTGTTCAGCGTGGTTCACGTCGTTCTGATGGTGCTGCTGCGCAAGGCCGGCCATGCGCTGGCCGGCGAGACCTACCAGTTCGGCGGCTGGCTCGCGCAGTGGGGTTACGAGTACCTCAAGGACGTGCGGGCCTATGTGCTGATCGTCGGCACCGTGGCCGCCTACCGGTTTGTGCTGTTGCGTGCGCAGGGCGAGGCCCGCGTCCTCGACGCACCCGAGCCGGCGGCCAGTGCCGCGGCGCCCCCACCACCGGACCCGCCGGCGCGGCCCGAGCGTTTTCTGGTGCGCAAGCTGCGCCGTGAGTTCCTGATCGCGGCCACCGACATTGAATGGCTGCAGGCCCAGGGCAACTATGTCGGCCTGCACGTCAACGGGCACGACTACCTGCTGCGCTCGACCCTGACGGAGTTTCTGGCCCAACTCGACCCGGCGCGCTTCGTGCGCGTGCACCGCAGCTATGTGGTGAACCTGGACCGGATTGCCGAAATCGAGCCGCTGGACGGCGGCGATGCACGCCTGAAGATGCGCGGCGGCAGCACCGTGCCCTGCAGCCGCCGCTACCGCGATGCGCTGACCGGCCCCGCCTGACGGTAGTGCCGCGTCAGCACACCGTTGGCGTGGCTCTGGCTCGCCACCACCGTCCAGTGCGGCAGCGTGTTGCCCGTGTTCCCGCCAAACAGCCCGATACCCCGGCCCAGCGTGACGGGCATGGTCGCCAGCATCAGTTCGTGGACCAGGCCTGCGGCCAGGAACTGCGCAGCCACATCGCCACCGCCCACCAGCCAGACGCGCTGCAGGCCCTGGGCCTGCCACTGCGCGTGCAGCGCCTCGGGTGGACCCGCCGCCACCCGCAGCGTAGGCGCCAGGTCGGCCGGGTCCACCGGTCGGCGGGTGAGCAGCCAGGCGGGCCGGTCGCCGTAGGGCCAGGCGCCGAACGAGCGCGCGACCTCCCAGGTGGCGCGGCCCATGACCAGCCCGTCCACCGTGGCAAAAAATTCGCCGTAGCCGTAGTCATTGCCGACTTGCTCAAACGCGTGCAACCAGTCCAGCTCGCCCTGCGGCCCCGCAATGAAGCCGTCCAGCGACGCGGCCACGTAATAGACCACCTGCGTCATGGAATCCAGCCCTGTTCGCGTGCCCGGGCTTCGTCGATGCGCACCAGGTCGGCCAGGGTACGGCCCGGCTCGTCGCGAAAGCGCTCGTCCAGCCGCCGCACATAGGTGATGCGGTCGACCCGGAAGCTGCGGAAGTCCTGCCGCGTCTCGCACCAGGCCGCGAGCGTCCAGACCTTGCCCCAGTAAAAACAGCCCAGCGGACGCAGCGTGCGTTCGCTGGCCTTTTCGTTCAGGTCGCGGTACTGGATAAACACCTTGTCGCGTGCCTGCACCGCTTCGCGCAGCGTCTGCAAGGTGCGCTGGGCGGGCCCGGACAATCCACCGTGCGGCGCGAACACGGCCAGCGACTCCGCCGCGGCGCGGGCCTCGGCCGGCAGCACGGACAGGATTTTGCCCAGCGCGTCCTGCGCGCTGGTGCCCAAGGCCGGATCCAGCCAGACCTGGGCCAGCCGCACCGAGGCCACCAGCGCCTTGGCCTCTTCGTGGGTGAACATCATCGGCGGCAGGTCAAAGCCCGCACCCAGCCGGTAGCCCACGCCCGCCGCGCCCTCGATCGGCACACCCTGGGCCAGCAGGTCGGACACGTCGCGGTAGATCGTGCGCTCCGACACTTCCAGCCGCTGCGCGAGGAAGGCGGCCGTGGTCAGGCGCCGGCCGCGGATCAGCTGGATGATGTGGAACAGGCGGTCGGCGCGGCGCATGGAGCAGTGGCAGAGACAGGGCACGATACTGTGCACCAACCCTGCTGACAACTGCGTGTCAGCAGCCCCTACAATGCGCCGCTTTTCCCTGCAGGATCCGCCCGCATGCCCACCTCGTATCCGACACCCGGTTTTGGCCGCCGCGTTGTGCCGCTGCTGGCACTGGCGCTGGCCGGCGTATTGGCGCTGTGCCTGAAGGTCTGGCCCCAGATCCCCGCCATGCCACTGCCGGCCGAAGTGGCTGCCCTGCCACGGGCCGCCATCCTGGCCCTGCTGCTGGTCAACCCGCTGCTGCTGGCGCTGCTCGGCGCGGCCCTGGGCGCGGTGCTCGCGCACCGCATCGGCCTGCGCAGCCTGCTGGCGGGCACGGCGCCGTCCGGTGGCGGACGGGTCGTCTGGTGGACTGCTGCGGCCACGGGGCTGGGGCTGGCCTTGCTGATCACCGCACTGGATGCACTGTGGGCGCCGCACCTGGGCGCCGAGTGGCAGGCCCTGCGGCAGCGTGAGGCGCAGGCCGCCAGCCTGGCCACCCTGATCAGCAGCGTTTTGTACGGTGGTCTGACCGAAGAAGTGATGATGCGCTGGGGCCTGATGAGCCTGGTGGCCTGGGGCCTCTGGCGCCTGGGCGGTGGCCGGGGTACGCCCGCACGGTGGGTCATCGCGCTGGCGATGACCGTGGCGGCGCTGGCCTTTGCCACCGGCCACCTGCCCGCGCTGGCGTCCCTGCTGGCGCCCACGCCCGGGCTGGTGGCCCGCACCTTGCTGCTGAACACGCTGGCGGGCATGGTCTTTGGCTGGCTGTACTGGCGCCACCACCTGGAGGCGGCCATGCTGGCGCATGCCACCACCCACCTCGGCTTCTTCGGGGTGGCGCTGCTGCTTACGCGCTGAGCGCTTCGTCCAGCAGTTCCACCCAGTGCTTCACCGGGGTGGCGCAGCCGCTTTGCAGGTGGGTGATGCAGCCGATGTTGGCGCTGGCGATCACCTCGGGTTGCAGTTCCTGCAGGTGGCCAAGCTTGCGGTCGCGCAGCTGGTAGGCGATGTCGGGGTTGAGCACGCTGTAGGTACCGGCCGAGCCGCAGCACAGGTGCGGCTCGTTGGGCGACGCCTGGATGCGAAAGCCCAGCTCGGCCAGGTGCTTCTCCACCCCGCCCTTGAGCTTCTGGCCATGCTGCAGCGTGCACGGCGGGTGGTAGGCGATCTGCCCGGCGCGTGCCGCGACCTTGCCGCGCAGCGCCGACACCAGCTCGGGCAGCAGCTCGCTCAGGTCGCGCGTGAGCTCGCTGATGCGCGCGGCCTTCTGCGCATACGCCGGGTCATCGCGCAGGATGTGGCCGTACTCCTTGACGGTGACGCCGCAGCCCGACGCGTTCATGACAATGGCCTCTACCCCGGCCTCCACATGCGGCCACCAGGCGTCGATGTTGGCGCGCATCTGGGCCTTGCCGCCGTCCTGGTCGTTCAGGTGGAACTTGACGGCGCCGCAGCAGCCGGCGTTGCCTTCCACCACGGTCTGGATGCCGGCAGCATCCAGCACGCGGGCGGTGGCGCTGTTGATGTTGGGCATCATCGCCGGCTGCACGCAGCCGGCCAGCATCAGCACGCGGCGCGCGTGGGTGCGGGTAGGCCAGGCGCCCGCCTGCTGCCGCGGCGGCACCTTGGCCTTGAGTGAATCGGGCAACAGCCCGCGCACGCTCTGGCCCAGCGCCATGGCCGGGCCGAACAGGGGCGAGGGCAGGCCTTCCTTGAGCGCCCAGCGCAGGGCCTTTTCGCCCAGCGGCCGGCCCACCTTCTCGTCCACGATCTTGCGGCCAATGTCGACCAGGTGGCCGTACTGCACACCGCTGGGGCAGGTGGTTTCGCAGTTGCGGCAGGTCAGGCAGCGGTCCAGGTGCAGCTGGGTCTTGCGCGTTGGTGTTTCGCCTTCCAGCACCTGCTTCATCAGGTAGATGCGACCACGCGGCCCGTCCAGCTCGTCGCCCAGCAGCTGGTAGGTCGGGCAGGTGGCGGTGCAGAAGCCGCAGTGCACGCACTTGCGCAGGATGGCCTCGGCCTCCAGGCCATCAGGCGTGTCGCGGAACTCGGGGGCAAGATTGGTTTGCATGGTGAGCAGGAAAAGGTCGGTCAGGGCAGGCGCAGGCGCTGCAGGTCGGTCACAAACGGCGGCAGCGACAGCGCCAGCAGCACCAGCGCGAACGGCACCACCCAGACGAAGCCGATGTACTTGAAGCCGGCCGCGCCGGTGACACCGCCCGCGGTGAACATGCCCAGCAGCGCGCCGAACAGGTGCAGCCGGGCCCGGTTGGCTCGCACATGGCTGTCGGGCGGCAGGTCCGCCCGGTTCCAGTAAAGCAGCTTGCCCAGCTCGATGCCCAGGTCGGTGATCACACCGGTCATGTGGGTGGTGCGGATCTGCGCCGACGAAATCTTGGTCACCAGCGCGTTCTGCAGCCCCATGGTGAACGCCAGCAGCAGCACCGTGACCGGCACCGCAAACGGCGTCTGGCGATCCAGCGTGGCGCCCACCAGGCCAAAGGTAAGCAGCAGGCCGGCCTCCAGCAGGAGCGGCAGCGCAAAGCCGCTGCTGAGCTGGCGCTGCCGGGCCCAGTTGACCAGCACCGCCGTGGTGGCCGCGCCCGCCAGGAAGAACAGCAGCGCCCCCAACGCCCCCAGCACCAGCGTGAGTTGCCCCAGCACGAGGTTGTCCGCCACCACCGACACAAAGCCTGTCATGTGCGAGGTGTACAGCCCCACCACCAGAAAGCCGCCCGCATTGATGGCGCCGGCATTGAACGCCAGCAGCAGCCCCAGCAGCCGGTTGGTGGACGGGGTGCGGTGGCGCCCGCTGAGGTGACGCAGCCTGCGCATGCGTTCAGGCCGGCGTCAGAAGACGCCCGGGGTTGAAGATGCCGGCCGGGTCAAACTGACGCTGGAGTTCGCGGTGAATCCGGGCCAGCGCACCGGCCAGAGGGGTAAATCGGGCTGCAGCCCGCGCCGAATCTGCGTGAGCTACTATAAAAAGTGTAGCGTGTCCGCCATGAGCCGCGGCCGCTGAGCGCAGCCGGGTGGCCGCCCCCGCGTCCGCCGGGTCAGCCCAGACCCAGCGCTGGCCGCCCAGCCACTCGACGAAGGTGTCGCCCACCCCCAGCGGCGGGGCCGTGGGCGCCACCGACAGGCGCCACAGGTCCTGACCGCGCGCCAAGCCGTCCGCAAACCAGGGCAGCCGCAGGTCGCGTGCAGCGGCCCAGTCGGCGCGGGTGGCGGCGCTGTCCATGCGCTCGCCCGGCAGGTCGTGAAGCAGGCGCTGGCAGGCGGCCTCCACCGCCGCCACAGCGCCGCGCAGACGCAGGTACAGCACCGGCTGGCCCGCATCCACCACCCACGAGCTGGCGTTCAGCGGCAGCGGCTGGCCGGCCCACTGGTTGAGTTGCCGGATGGCGCCGGCTTCGTCCAGCGTGAAGCGCAGCGTGGCCTCGGCCGGCGCCACCGGCAGCACCTTGAGGCTGACCTCGGTGATGAGGCCCAGCGTGCCCAGCGATCCGGCCATCAGGCGGGACACGTCATAGCCCGCCACGTTCTTCATGACCTGCCCGCCGAAGGTCAGGTGTTCTGCACGGCCGTTGACCATCGAAAGCCCCAGCACATAGTCGCGCACCGAGCCGGCCGTGGCGCGTGCCGGGCCGCTGAGCCCCGCGGCCACCATGCCGCCCACGGTGCCGCCCGGCGCGAAATGCGGTGGCTCGAACGGCAGGCACTGGCCCTTGTCTGCCAGCGCCGCTTCCAGCGTGGCCAGCGGCGTGCCGGCGCGCACCGTTACCACCAGCTCACTGGGTTCGTAACTGGTGATGCCGGCCAGCGGCGCGGTGTCCAACACCTCGCCCACCAGGCGTTCGCCGTAGAAGTCCTTGGTGCCACCGCCGCGGATACGCAGCGGCGTGCCGGCGGCGGCAGCGGCGCGAATGCGGTCGATGATCGGGCGCAGGGCTGGGTCCATGCGGTAGATGGTAAGGCCGCAGCCGGTGGCGGCGGCATTGATCTTTTTGAAATCAGCCGCTGAAAAAGTTGACGGGCAGGCCCGGCACATCCACCCGCATCGACAGCACGCAGCCCGAGTGCGGCCACGCGGCCAGCTCGGCTTCGGGGCGACCCTGGCGCGCGGTGGTGAGGTACAGGGTGCGCAGGTCGTCGCCGCCAAAGCACGGCATGGTCGGGCATTGCGCGGGCACGGCGTAGTCGGCGAGCACCTGACCGGTTGGCGACAGCTTGCGCAGGCGAGCACCCTCGTACAGGGCGCACCAGTAGTTGCCCTCGCTGTCCACCGCCGCGCCGTCGGGCCGGCCGGCATAGCCCGGCTGCCCGGGTTGCCAGCCCGGCGGTTTGGCCGCCAGTTCATGGAACACCCGCGCCGGGCCCGGCATGTGGGTCTGAGCGTCGCAGGCCCAGGCGTGAATTCGGTGGCCCTGGGTGTCTGCCCAGTACATCGTGGCGCCGTCGGGCGACCAGGCCAGGCCGTTGGATGTGAAGAACCCGCTGCGCACCACCTGCAGGGCCGGCGGGTGGCGGGTGGCGTCGAGGCAGTAGAGTGCGGCCTCCGGCTGCTGCTTCTGCTCGGCATAGGTGCCCGCCCAGAAATGGCCCGCCGGGTCGGCCTTGCCGTCGTTGAAGCGCAAGCGCGACGGGTCGCCCGGCAGCGCGCACAGCCGCGTCAGGGCGCCGCCCCATTCGGCGGCGCGGTAAATGCCGTCGCGCAGGCCCAGCACCAGACCGCCACGGGCGGCAGGCGCAATGCAGCCGGGCGTCTGCGGCAGGGCCCAGCGCTGCACCAGCCCCATGAAGATGTTGGCCCGGCACACCTGGCTGGCCGCAATGTCCACCCAGTACAGCATCTGCTCGTGCGGGTGCCAGAACGGCGATTCGCCCAGGGCCGAGGGCTCGGCCACGGCCACACGCCAGGCCGCCGGCGTGGCCGGGCTCATGGGGCCGCCGCCACGTCGATGGTCATGCTGGCACTGAACGACTCGCCGGGCGCCAGCACCTGCACGCCCAGCTCGGCCGCCGACGCCAGGCCTGCCTGCAACAGGTTGACGGCATTGTTGACGTGGCTGACGGGCTCTATTGCCACGAAGTCGCGGGTGCCATTGGTGAACACCACCAGCCGCTGCAGCCCGGTGCTGATGCGGGTGTGCAACAGCGGGTCGCGCAGGTCCACCGTGCCCTGCCAGCCGTCGAAGCAGTGGTCCACGTCCAGCGTCGCGCAGTCCGCGTCGAGCCCGGTGCTGGGCTGGCGTCGCGTGGGGAGCTTGTCGGCGCCCATTTCCCAGCGGCCGGTGGCCTGGAACCGCAGCCGGCTGCCCGCGCGCTTGACGAAGTACGGATGCCAGCCGATACCCAACGGCGCGCTCTGGCCGGACTGGTTGGTCACGCTCAGCGTCATCTCAAGCGATCCGGCGGCGATGCGGAAGGTCTGGGACGCGTCAAAGGCGAATGGCCACGATGCATCCGGGCGGTGCTCGAATGACAGCAGGGCAAAGCGCGCGTCATGCTCCAGCACTTCCCAGGGCCGCTGCCAGCCGACGCCGTGAATGGCATGCGGCTCGTCGCCGTTGTTGCGCACCAGAGGGTGGCTGGTGCCCTGCCACTGCAGCGTGGCGTGGCCCATGCGGTTGGAAAACGGCACCAGCGGGTAGCTGCCCGCCTGACGCGCCGTCACCAGCTGCGCCGCCGGGGTGGAGCGCAGCACCGGCACGGCCCCGAGCCAGAGCCCGGCCACGCTGCCGCCCAGTGCCGGCGCAAGCTCGCAGCGCAGGCCGTCACAGGCCAGTTCGATCGATGTCGTCATGCGTTGCATTGTGCATGGCCGGTCGGCGCACGGGCTGACGCAGCGCAACGTACCGCGTACAAAAAAAAGGGCCCGCATTGCTGCGGGCCCAACATCCAAAGGAGACTCTTGCTTGACGAAAAATCAGTTCTGTTGCAACCGCATCAGCGGTTGTAGGCGGTTTCGCCGTGGCTGGAGATGTCAAGACCTTCGCGCTCTTCCTCTTCGGTGACGCGCAGGCCGATGACCAGATCCACCAGCTTGAAGGCGATGAAGGCCACCACCGCAGACCAGATCACCGTGGTGATCACGCCCTGCGCCTGGATCCAGACCTGGCCGCCGATGGAATAGCCTTCGGCGGTCTTGTTGGCCACATAGTCGTACACACCGGTGCCGCCGAGCGAGGGCGATGCAAACACGCCGGTCAGCAGGGCGCCCAGAATGCCGCCCACGCCGTGCACGCCGAACACGTCGAGCGAGTCGTCAGCGCCAAGCATGCGCTTGAGGCCATTGACGCCCCACAGGCAGACCAGACCCGAGACCAGACCAATCACGATGGCGCCCATCGGGCCCACGAAGCCGCAGGCCGGGGTGATGGCCACCAGGCCGGCCACCGCGCCGGACGCAGCGCCCAGCATCGAGGCCTTGCCCTTGGACAGCGCTTCACCGGCGATCCAGCTCAGCGTGGCAGCGGCCGTGGCGACCAGCGTGTTGACGAAAGCCAGCGCCGTCAGGCCGTTGGCTTCCAGGTTGGAGCCGGCGTTGAAGCCGAACCAGCCCACCCACAGCATGGAGGCACCGACCATGGTCAGCGTCAGGCTGTGCGGTGCCATCGATTCTTTGCCGTAGCCCGTGCGCTTGCCAATCACATACGCACCCACCAGGCCAGCGACGCCGGCGTTGATGTGCACCACGGTACCGCCCGCGAAGTCGAGCGCACCCTTGGCCCAGAGCCAGCCGGCCGCGGCCGTGACCTTCTCGAGCGAAGCAGCGTCCGTGATCGCGTCCGGGCCGTCCCAGTACCAGACCATGTGGGCGATCGGCAGGTAGCTGAAGGTGAACCACAGCGCGCTGAACAGCAGGATGGCCGAGAACTTGGCCCGCTCGGCGAAGGCGCCGATGATCAGTGCGCAGGTGATGGCGGCGAACGTGGCCTGGAAGGCAACGAACGACAGTTCGGGAATCACCACGCCCTTGCTGAAGGTGGCCGCCACGCTGTCAACCGTCACGCCCTTGAGGAAGAGCTTGTCGAACGTGCCCATGAACGGGTTGCCCGCCGTGAACGCAACGCTGTAGCCGTAGATGACCCACAGGATGTAGATCATCGAGCTGACCACAAACACCTGCATCAGCACCGACAGCATGTTCTTGCTGCGGACCAGGCCGCCGTAGAACAGTGCCAGACCGGGCAGGGTCATGAAGATCACGAGGACGGTGGCCACCGTCATCCAGGCGGTGTCGCCCTTGTTGGGCACGGGCGCGGGGGCCGCGGCCGGTGCTGCAGCCGGCGCGGCGGCCGCGGGGGCTGCAGCCGCAGCGGCCGCCGGTGCCGCTTCAGCCGGCTTGGCTTCTGCCGCAGGCGCTGCCGCTGCCGGGGCTGCGGCGGGTGCCTGGGCGATGGCGGCCGTGCCGCCGATCAGCAAACCCAGGCCGAGGGCCAGGGAGGCAAGTAGTTTTTTCATGGGTGTCTCTTTCTTGATGGGAGGCTTACAGCGCTTCCTTGCCGGTTTCACCGGTGCGGATGCGAACTACTTGCTCCAGGTTGTAAACAAAAATCTTGCCGTCGCCGATCTTGCCGGTACGGGCAGCGCCCTCCACGGCTTCGATGACGCGGTCGACCAACTCGTCGGCCACCGCCGCTTCGATCTTGACCTTGGGCAGGAAGTCCACCACGTATTCCGCGCCGCGGTACAGCTCGGTGTGGCCCTTCTGGCGGCCGAAGCCCTTGACTTCCGTCACCGTGATGCCCTGCACTCCGATGCCCGAGAGGGCTTCGCGCACCTCGTCAAGCTTGAACGGTTTGATGATGGCCGTTACGAGTTTCATGTCTTCTCCTCAGTGAACCGTCAGATTCAGAACGTCTTGGCCACGGAAACCACCAGCTTGCCCTTGCCGGCTGCTTCAGCAGGCACGCCCACCTGGCCGGTGGTGAAGTAGCCTTTCTTGGAAGCGGCCACGTAGGCGGCGGTCACGCCGAAGCCGCCGACATCCTTGGTGATGGACAGCTTGTAGTCGGTCACGGAGCTGGGCAGGCGGGCGATGCCCAGGCCCGAGTAGTCACCGGCGTTCTTGAGGTTCAGGATGCCGACGTGGGCGCCCAGCGTGAAGCCGCTGCCCAGGTCAAAGTTGCCGGCCAGGTCGAGGTAGGTCGTGCCCTTGGTGGAACGGGCGCCAGGGGTGAATTTCTTCAGGTCGAAGTAATCCGAGGTGGCGTAGTACAGCTTGCCGGACACCGGGCCGTAGCTCAGGCCGAAATAGACTTCGCTGTTGTCGATCTTGCTGTTGGGGGCGTTCTTGCCGCTCTTGGGGTAGTAGTAATAGATGGCGCCGACGTCGTAGCCGACATCACCAAACGAACCCTTGTAGCCGCCGTAGAAGTCCATCTCGAGGCTGGCGCCGGTGAACAGCGGGCTCAGCACGTTGGAGTTCCAGTTGCCCAGGTAGAAGCCGGACTTGTGGGCGAAGTCGAAACCGCCTTGCAGGGCCGGGCCGTAGTCGGTCTGGGTGAAGCCACGGAAGCGGTAGTCGCTGTTCAGCGACATGTTGCCGGACACGGTGTAGTCAGGCTCGGGCGCCTTGGTCTGGGCCATGGCGGCGCCAGAAAAAGCCAGGACGGATGCAATCAGCGTGGTCTTCAGTTTCATGGAGTACTCCGTTTAAGAAAAGAAAATGGACGGGGGTACTTAGCAGGGAGCGTGCCAAACTTCACATCCCGTGGGCTGGTGCACTGAACGCGGGCCCTGTCCGTTATAAGTACGCAATCAAGTCCAAAACTGCGGCTTATGCACCTTATCGGTGCATTCTTGGTTTTTTTCAGGCACCAGCCTTAAACACGCACCTGACTGGGGAGGAAGGTTTCAATGAGCTTGTCTTTGGTGCAAAGCCGCGCCTTGCTGGGCCTGGAGGCCGCTGCAGTCACCGTCGAGGTGCATCTGGCCAACGGCCTGCCCAGCTTTACCCTGGTGGGTCTGGCCGATGTGGAGGTGAAGGAGGCCCGCGAGCGGGTGCGCTCTGCGCTGCAGAACGCCGGGCTGGAGTTCCCGGGCAACAAGCGCATCACGGTCAATCTGGCGCCGGCCGACCTGCCCAAGGATTCCGGGCGGTTTGATTTGCCGATTGCGCTGGGCATCCTGGCGGCCAGCGGGCAGATCGACGCGGGCAAGCTGGCCGGCCACGAGTTTGCCGGCGAACTGTCGCTGTCGGGCGAGCTGCGACCAGTGCGCGGCGCGCTCGCCATGAGCCTGGCCCTGCACAGCCGGGGCGTGGCCACCCGGCTGGTGTTGCCCGCCGGCAGCGCCGAAGAGGCCGCGCTGGTGCCCGGCGCGCAGGTGTACAGCGCCCGGCACCTGCTCGACGTGGTGCAGCAGTTCCGCCCGGAGCCGCCCGAAGACGGCGCCGACCACCCCGGCTGGGCCCGCGTGTCTGGCAGCCCTCCGGTGGCGAGCGAGCACTATCCCGACCTGGCCGACGTGAAAGGCCAGGCCGCTGCCAAGCGCGCGCTGGAGATTGCCGCTGCCGGCGGCCACAGCCTGCTGCTGGTCGGCCCGCCGGGCTCGGGCAAGTCGATGCTGGCGCAGCGCTTCGCGGGCCTGCTGCCGCCCATGACGACCGACGAAGCCTTGCAAAGCGCGGCCGTGGCCTCGCTGGGCGGGAGCTTCTCACTGGCGCGCTGGGGCCTGCGGCCCACCCAGGCGCCGCACCACAGCGCCAGTGCAGTGGCGCTGGTGGGTGGCGGCTCGCCGCCCCGGCCTGGCGAGATTTCGCTGGCTCACCACGGCGTGCTGTTTCTGGACGAGATGGTCGAGTTCCCACGGGCCGCGCTGGAAGCACTGCGTGAGCCGCTGGAAACCGGTCAGATCACCATCTCGCGCGCCGCACGGCGGGCCGAGTTCCCGGCCCGCTTCCAGCTCGTGGGCGCCATGAACCCCTGCCCCTGTGGCTACCTGGGCTCCAGCCTCAAGGCCTGCCGCTGCACGCCCGACCAGGTGGCGCGCTACCAGGGCAAGTTGAGCGGCCCGCTGCTGGACCGGATCGACTTGCATGTGGAAGTGCCGACCCTGCCGCCCGAGGCGCTGCTGGCCACGCCGCCCGGCGAGCCGACCGACGCCATCCGCGCGCGCTGCACCGCTGCGCGTGAACGCGCCATCGCCCGCCAGGGCAGCCCCAACCAGGCGCTGCAGGGCCAGCAGATTGACGAACACGCCGCGCTGGACGCCGCCGCGCTCCAGTTCCTGAACACCGCCGCCGCCCGGCTGGGCTGGAGCGCCCGCGCCACCCACCGCGCGCTCAAGGTCGCCCGCACCATCGCCGACCTGGCCGGCGCCCGGCACACCCAGGTGACCCATGTGGCCGAGGCGGTGCAATACCGGCGGGCGCTGAAGGCGTTGGCGTGATTCAAGATGCTATGTTTTTGATAGCGCCTTACGCAGCATCGACGCGGGCTTCAGCCCGATTTGCTTTGTAATCTGCGATAAAATCGGCCCATGACGCCCGCCGCCGGCCCCGCCCTTTCCTACGACCGGCGGATGGTGGGCTGGCTCTCGGTGGGGCAGCTGGTCACCTGGGGCAGCGTGTTCTACACCTTTGCGCTGCTGATGGAGCCGGTGGAGCGCGAGCTGGGCCTGAGCCGTGCGCAGTCGTCGCTGGCGTTCAGCCTGGCGCTCCTGGCCGAGGGGCTGCTCGCCTGGCCGGTGGGCCGGCTGATTGACCGGGGCCACGAGCGCGCGGTGATGACACTGGGCTCACTGGCCGTGGCGCTGTGCCTGTTCCTGCACAGCTTCGTGTCGTCGGTGGCCGGGTTCTATGCGGTATGGCTGGGGCTGGGTGCGGCGCTTTCGGCCACGCTCTACAACCCGGTGTTTGCGGTGGTCACGCGCCGCTTTCCGCACGACTTTCGCCGCGCCATCATCACGCTCACCTTTCTGGGCGGGCTGGCCAGCACGGTGTTCATCCCGCTGTCGGCCTGGCTGATCCACGCGCTGGGCTGGCGCCAGGCGCTGTGGGTGCTGGCGGCACTGCAGCTGCTGGTGTGTGCGCCGCTGCACGCGCGCTGGCTGCGCGGCGCGCCCCGGCGCGCGATTGCGCCCGCCACGGCCAGCACCGACGCCCGACCATCACACAGCCTCGCGCACCACCTGCGCAGCGCGCCGTTCCTGCTGATCGGCGTGTTTGTGGTGGTGATGATGGCCGTGACGGCCGCACTGCCCGCGCACATGATCAGCCTGCTGCGCGAAAACGGCCTGAGCGAGGCCTGGGTCGTCATCATCCCGGCCAGCATCGGCGTGATCCAGGTGCTGGGCCGGCTGCTGCTGTTCTTCTTTGAAAGCCGGTTTGACGTGCACCTGGCCAACCGGCTCATCCCCTGCCTGATCCCGCTGGGGCTGGCGGCGCTGCTGGCCGGCGGCGGCCAGGGCGTGTGGGCGCTGCTGTTCGTGCTGCTGTACGGGCTGGGCAACGGCATGCTGACCATCGTCAAGGGCACGGCCATTGCGCAGTATGTGAGCCGCGAGCATGTGGCCTCGCTCAATGGCGCGCTCGGCCTGCCGCAGGCGGCGGCACGCGCCGTGGCCCCGCTGGCGCTGGGCCTGCTGTGGAGCCGCGAGGTGGGCTACCGCACCGGCCTGGCCTGGCTGCTGGGCACCAGCGTACTGGCGGTGCTGGCGCTCTGGCTGGCGCAGCGCTCTTCTTCCAGGGCGCGCGCGCAGCCAGCGGCAAACAGCAGCACACCCGACGAGAAGTAAATCCACATCAGCAGCACCACCAGCGAGCCGGCCGCGCCGTAGGCCGATACCACCGCCGCGGTCGACAGGTAGGCCGCCAGCACCTGCCGGCCCACGGTGAACAGGGTGGCGCCAATGCAGGCGCCCAGCACCAGGTCGCGCAGCGGCGGCTTGGGGCCGGCGCTCATGCGCATCAGCCCCACAAACAGCCCGGCGCACACGGCAAACGCCACCAGCTCATTGACCAGCAGCAGCACCGGCTCCAGCGGCAGCCAGGCGCCCGCCCAGCCGGTGAACAGCTTGAGCAGGGTGGACAGCGCCAGCGACACCAGCAGCAAAAAGCCGAAGGCCATCACATAGCCCACGCCGCGCAGGCGCAGGGTGGCGCTGTACCACCAGGCCTGGTCCGGTGTGGTGGTGCGGCCTTGGTGCCACAGCCGTTCCAGCGCGGACTGCAACTCGCCAAACACGCCGGTGGCGCCAAACAGCAGGATCACCAGGCCCGCCGCCGACGCCACCAGCCCCTGCGCCGGCTCGCGCGCGCTGGACAGCGCCTGCTGGATCACCGCCGCGCCCTGCTCGCCCACCAGCGTGCCGATCTGCGACACCAGCCCGTGGGTCAGCAGCTCGCGGTCCACCCACCAGCCCAGCAGGGCCACCAGCAGCACCAGCAGCGGCGCCAGGCTCAGGATGCCGTAGAACGACATCGCCGCGCTCATGCGCATGCCGTCGGCTTCGTCCCAGAGCAGGGCGGCGCGGTACAGGGGGTGCAGGGGTCGCAGCGCGCCCTGCCACAGGCGCACGAACAGGCCCAAGAAGCGGGCCTTCCAGAAAGACAGGTCCATGCGGCCAGCGTATCGGGCCGGCGCGCGCTGTCCATCAGCGCGGCGCGGCCCGCCGTGTAGGCGGTGGCCGCGCAAGCGGTGCTACAGATTGGGCGCCAGCAGGCGCCGCAAGGCGCTGGCCGGCTCGCCCCGGCGGGCGGCCAGGTCCTGCAACTGGTCGTCGCCGATCTTGCCGACGTTGAAATACGCCGCCTGCGGGTGGGCCAGGTAAAAGCCGCTCACGCTGGCGGCCGGCGTCATGGCCAGGCTGTCGGTCAGGCCCATCCCTACTTCGTCGCACTGCAACAGGCGGAACATGTCGCGCTTGACGGAATGGTCGGGGCAGGCCGGGTAGCCCGGCGCGGGGCGGATGCCGCGGTACTTCTCGGCGATCAGGTCTTCATTGGCCAGCGCTTCGTCGGCGGCATAGCCCCACAGGTCGGTGCGCACGCGGTGGTGCAGCGCCTCGGCAAAGGCCTCAGCCAGCCGGTCGGCCAGCGCCTTGAGCATGATGGCGGAGTAGTCGTCATGGTCGTCCATGAAGTACTTCTCTTTTTTCTCCACGCCCAGCCCGGCCGTCACGGCAAACAGGCCCACGTAGTCATTGGCCACGCCTTTCGGCGCCACAAAGTCGGCCAGGCAGCGGCTCGGGCGCATCACGCCGTCGATGGCCTGCTTCTCGGCCTGCTGGCGCAGGCCGTACCAGGTGAGCGCCACCTGGCTGCGTGACGCGTCGGTGTACAGCTCGATGTCGTCGTCGTTCACGCTGTTGGCCGGGTACAGGCCCACCACGCCACTGGCCGTGAGCCAGCGGCCCTCCACCAGGCGCTGCAGCATGCGCTTGCCGTCGCTGAAGACGCGCTGCGCCTCCGTGCCCACGATCTCGTCCTTCAGGATGGCGGGGAACGGGCCGGCCAGGTCCCAGGTCTGGAAGAACGGGCCCCAGTCGATGTACTTGGCCAGTTCCGCCAGGTCGAAGTTCTTGAACACGCGGCGGCCCACAAAGCGCGGCACCGGCGGCCGGTAGGCCGCCCAATCCATGGGCGTCTTGTTGGCGCGAGCCTTGGCCAAAGGCCACAGCGGCACCTGCTTCTTGTTGGCGTGCTGTTCGCGCACCTTGTCGTAGTCGGCGTTGACTTCGGCGATGTACTTCGCCGCCTGGTCGCTCAGCAGGCCCTGGGCCACGCTCACGCTGCGCGAGGCGTCGGGCACATAGACCACCGGCCCTTCGTAGTGCGGCGCAATCTTCACGGCGGTGTGCACGCGGCTGGTGGTGGCGCCGCCAATCAGCAGCGGGATCTTCCGGATGCGGAAATGGTCGTCCTTCTGCATCTCGGACGCCACGTACTGCATCTCTTCCAGGCTGGGCGTGATCAGGCCACTCAGGCCCACGATGTCCGCGCCCTCCACCTTGGCCCGGGCCAGGATCTCGTGGCACGGGACCATCACGCCCATGTTGACCACTTCAAAGTTGTTGCACTGCAAGACCACCGTCACGATGTTCTTGCCGATGTCGTGCACGTCGCCCTTGACGGTGGCGATGATGATCTTGCCCTTGGCCTTGACGTCTTCGCCGGCGGCGGCCTGGAGCTTCTTTTCTTCCTCGATGTACGGGATCAGGTGCGCCACGGCCTGCTTCATCACCCGCGCGCTTTTCACCACCTGGGGCAGGAACATCTTGCCCTGGCCGAACAGGTCGCCCACGATGTTCATGCCGTCCATCAGCGGGCCTTCGATCACATGCAGCGGCCGCCCGCCGGTGGCCAGGATGGCGCGGTAAGCCTCTTCGGTGTCTTCGGTGATGAAGTCGGTGATGCCGTGCACCAGCGCGTGGGAGAGGCGCTGCGCCACGGTGCCGGCGCGCCATTCGTTCTTCTTGCTGTCGTCCTTGGCGCCACTCTTCGCGCTCTCGGCAATCTCCACCAGCCGCTCACCCGCATCGGGCCGGCGGTTCAGCACCACGTCTTCCACCCGCTCGCGCAGCGTGGGCTCCAGATCGTCGTACACGCCCACCATGCCGGCGTTGACGATGCCCATGTCCATGCCCGCCTGGATGGCGTGGTACAGGAACACGGTGTGGATGGCCTCGCGCACCGGGTCGTTGCCCCGGAAGCTGAAGCTCACGTTGCTCACGCCGCCACTGACCTTGGCGCCCGGCAGGTTGGCCTTGATCCAGCGCGTGGCGTTGATGAAGTCCACCGCGTAGTTGTTGTGCTCCTCAATGCCGGTGGCAATGGCAAAGATGTTGGGGTCAAAAATGATGTCTTCGGGCGGAAAGCCCACCTCGTCCACCAGCACGCGGTAGGCGCGCTCGCAGATCTCGACCTTGCGCTCGTAAGTGTCGGCCTGGCCTTTTTCGTCAAAGGCCATCACCACCGCCGCCGCGCCATAGCGCTTGACCAGCCGGGCCTGGCGCTTGAACTCGTCCAGCCCCTCTTTCATGCTGATGGAGTTGACAATGCCCTTGCCTTGGATGCAGCGCAGCCCGGCCTCGATCACGTCCCATTTGGAGCTGTCCACCATGATGGGCACGCGGGCGATGTCGGGCTCGCTGGCCATCAGGTTCAGGAAGCGCACCATCGCGGCCTTGCTGTCGAGCATGGCCTCGTCCATGTTCACGTCAATGATCTGGGCGCCGTTTTCCACCTGCTGGCGCGCCACGGCCAGGGCCTGCTCGAACTCGCCGTTCAAAATCATCCGCGCGAAGGCCTTGGAACCGGTGACGTTGGTGCGCTCGCCAATGTTCACGAACAGGCTGCAAGACGCAACCTGCACCGGCTCAAGGCCGGACAGCTTCATGGACGGAGGGGCAGATCGGGACATGGCTCACCTTGCATTGCGGTACAGGTGAGCGCCGTTGGGGTTCACTCAAGCCTGACCGGCGCGGACACAAATCCGAACCGGCTGCAGCGCTCCTTGAGTTACCATCATTTTACCGGCAAGCGCTGCCACCACCCCCACCCACCGGCTGTTTCCATGTCCATGTTCAACAAGTTCTTCGGCCGCAGTCCACCGGACGCCCAGGAGTCACGCCTGCCCGAGGAGCGCCTGCGCGCCATCGAGGGCTCGTCCAGCGCCGACCTGGCGGCCGAAATGCTCACCGCCCCCAGTGCGTTGATGCAGCTCACCCATGACGAAGCGCGTGTGGTGGTGACCTACATGAGGCCGCACAAGATTGCCGAGGGCGTGACCTTCATCAAGGAAGGCGACACCGAAGACACCGACTTCATGCTGCTGGTGCTCGATGGCGAAGTCACCATCGAGTCCATCGTGGTCAGCCGCACCGAGCCGATCACCGTGACGGTGCTGGGGCCCGGCAGCCTGATTGGTGAAATGGGCCTGCTCGACGGCGAGCCGCGCTCGGCTTCGTGCACCGCCATGAGCACGGTGCGCTGCGCCATCCTCACGCGCGCGGCGCTAAACCAGCTGCTGGACGACGACCCGCGCACCGCCGCCAAGCTGATGATGGCCATCTCGCTGCGCATCGCCGAACGCATGCGCGACCAGGCTGAAAAGCTCAAGCTATACGCCCAGCTCACGCAGGCCATGCAGGAAGAAATCAACAACCTGATGCCGCTATGACACTGCCGGCTGCGCTGACATCGGCAGGCCGAACACCCGGTCAAACACCCAGTTGAAGACGAAGGTGTAGACCAGAAAGAACAGCAGCAGGCCCAGGTCCATCCACAGCGCCTGCCACAGCGTCACCTCCAGCCACCAGGCAAACACCGGCACCAGGATGGCGGCCAGCCCGCCCTCAAAACCAACCGCGTGCGCCACGCGCCGCGCCACGCTGCGGCCCTTCTTTAGTTGGCGCGACTCCCAGAACTCGAACGTGGCGTTGAACGCCAGATTCCACACCACCGCGATGGCCGACGCCATGACCGACAGCACGCCCGAATGGACCGCGCCCTGGCCGCTCATGGCCATCAGCCCCACCGTGGCGGCCGCGATGGCAATCGCCTCGTAGAGCGCCACATAGACCACACGCCGCTTGATTCCTTGCATGGACGGCACTTTATGTCTGCCGATCTGATATAAAAAGTCAGGTAGTTTCAGATTTACTGATAGATTGACGCGCCATGGCCTTCACCAGCGATAACGTTCACGTCTTTCTGGCCGTGCTGGACGCGGGCTCGTTCTCAGCCGCCGCGCGGCAGCTGAAGCGGGTGCCGTCGGCCGTGAGCATGACCATGGGCCACCTGGAGGCCGAGCTGGGCCTGGCCCTGTTTGACCGCAGCGGCCGCGAGCCGCAGCCCACGCCGGCCGCGCGTGCGCTGGAGCCGCAGGCGCGCCAGCTGGCCGCGCAGCTGCGCCAGCTGCAGGCCCATGCCCTGAGCCTGACGCAGGGGCTCGAAAGCCGCCTGGCCATTGCCATCGCGCCCGAACTTTTGACCGCGCCCTGGGCCGCACCACTGGCCGCACTGGCACACGACTACCCGCTGCTGGAGGTAGAGGTGCTGGCCGCGCAGCAGGCCGACGCCCTGCGCCTGCTGCATGAGGGCCGCGTGCAGCTGGCACTGGTGTTCGAGCGGCCCAGCCTGGACGGGCGCGAGGGCTTCCAGGAGGTGGGTAGCGAAACGCTGGTGGCTGTGATGGCGCCCGGCCATCCGGTGCTGCAGGCCGCAGGGCCCGGCGGCCTGCGCGAGGCGCATTTGATCGACACGCGCCAGGTGGTGGTGGCCAGCCGCGACCGCGCCATCACCGACCCGCGGGTGGTGTTTGCGCGCCAGGTCTGGCGCACCGACGCGCCCGAGGCGGCGCTAAGCCTGATCAAGGCCGGGCTGGGCTGGGGCTGGCTGCCGCGCAGCTTTGTGCGCACCGCGCTGGCCGAAGGCGCGCTGCGCGAGCTTCCGTTTGACAACCTGACCAATGCGCTGGAGCTGTGGGTGGACGTGGTGTGGTCCAAGGAGCGCCCGCTGGGCCTTGGCGCGCGGCGCTTCATTGACATGATGCGCGACGCGCGCACCCTGCCGGCCTCAGGCGGCTCCGGCGGAGCCCATCAGGCCCCTCAGGCCGCTTCCTTGTAGAAAAACTCGCGCTGAAGCGTGCGTGCCGCCAGCGGCTGCACCGCCGCACGGATGGCCCCAATGTGCTCGGGCGTGGTGCCGCAGCAGCCGCCCACAATGTTCACCAGCCCCTCGGCGGCAAACTCGCGCAGCAGCCGGCTGGTGACGTCGGGCGTCTCGTCAAAGCCGGTTTCGGCCATCGGGTTGGGCAGGCCGGCGTTGGGGTAGCAGCTGATGAAGGTATCCGGCGCCACACGGTTCAGCTCCTGGATGTAGGGGCGCATCAGCGCCGCGCCCAGCGCGCAGTTCAGGCCGATGGCCAGCGGCTGCGCGTGGCGCACGCTGTACCAGAAGGCGGTAACCGTCTGGCCGCTCAGGATACGGCCGGACGCGTCGGTCACGGTGCCGCTGATGATGAGCGGCAGGCGCTGGCCGGTGTTGGCAAAGTACTCGTCAATGGCAAACAGCGCGGCCTTGGCGTTGAGCGTGTCAAAAATTGTCTCGACCAGCAGCAGGTCGCACCCGCCCTCGACCAGCGCCTCGACCTGCTCGTAATAAGCCGCGCGCAGGGTTTCAAAGTCCACATTGCGGGCGCCGGGGTCGTTCACGTCGGGGCTGATGCTGGCCGTCTTGGGCGTGGGGCCCAGGGCGCCGGCGGCAAAGCGCGGCTTGTCGGGCGTGCTGAACTTGTCGCAGGCGGCGCGGGCGATTCGGGCGGAGGCCAGGTTCATCTCGCGCGCCAGGCCCTGCATGTCGTAGTCGGCCTGGGCGATGGAGGTGGCGCCAAAGGTGTTGGTCTCGATGATGTCGGCCCCGGCGGCGAGGTAGCCCTCGTGGATGTCGGCGATCACGTCGGGGCGCGTCAGGCTCAGCAGCTCGTTGTTGCCCTTGACGTCGCGCGTGAAGTACTTGAAGCGCTCGCCCCGATACTGCGCCTCGCTCAGCTTGAAGCGCTGGATCATGGTGCCCATGGCGCCGTCGAGGATGGCGATGCGCTGCGCAAGAATGCCGGGCAAGGCCTGGCCGCGGGTGTAGGCGATGGGTTTCATGCCTGCAATTTTAGGCGCCACCCGATTTGCTTGGACAATACAGGGCATGAAACACCTGCTCCCCAAGGAGGCCTGGGCCCAGCTCCAGCAGCGGCCGGACACGCTGTTCGTGGACGTGCGCATGGAGATCGAGTCGCTCTACGTGGGCCGCCCGCCGGGGGTGGAGAACATTCCCTGGTACGAATACCCCGACCTCACGCCCAACCCGGCCGGCTTTGCCGCCGCCGTGGAGCGCGAGGCCGGCGACAAAAGCCGCCCGGTGCTGCTGATCTGCCGCAGCGGCAAGCGCACCCTGGCCGCCGGCGAGGCGCTGGAGGCCGCCGGCTTCACCGACGTGGCCCATGTGGTGCACGGCTTTGAAGGCGACCTGGACGAGCAGTTCAAGCGCTCCACGCTCAACGGCTGGCGCTACGACGGCCTGCCCTGGGAGCAGATGTAGGCGTGCTGGCCCCCCTGGCGATTCTTCAGGAAGTCTTCGGTTACGACGCCTTCCGCGGCCCGCAGGCCGCCATCATTGACCACGTGGTGGCCGGTGGCGACGCGCTGGTGCTCATGCCCACCGGCGGCGGCAAAAGCCTTTGCTACCAGATCCCGGCGCTGGCGCGCCAGCGCGCGGGCCACGGCATCACCGTGGTGGTGTCGCCGCTGATCGCGCTGATGCACGACCAGGTGGGCGCCCTGCACGAGGCAGGCGTAGAAGCCGCCTTCTTGAACAGCACCCTGAGCGGCGAAGAAGCCAACGCGGTGGAAAAGCGCCTGCTGCGCGGCGACATCACGCTGCTGTATGCCGCGCCCGAGCGGGTGACCACGCCGCGCTTTCTGGCGCAGCTCGATTCACTGCACGAGCGCGGGCAGCTCAGTTTGTTTGCCATTGACGAAGCGCACTGCGTGAGCCAGTGGGGGCATGACTTCCGCCCCGAATACCGCGCGCTGACGGTGCTGCACGAGCGCTACCCCGGCGTGCCGCGCATGGCGCTCACCGCCACGGCCGATGCCATCACCCGCGCCGACATTGTGGAGCGGCTGCAGCTAGAAGCCGCGCGCCAGTTCGTCAGCAGCTTTGACCGGCCGAACATCCGCTACGCCATCGTCGAGAAGAAAGACCCGACGCTGCAACTGCTGCGCTTTATCGAGCGCGAGCACGCGGGCGACGCGGGCATCGTGTATTGCCAGTCGCGCAAGCGGGTGGAGGAAATGGCGCAGACGCTGAATGACGCCGGCATCACCGCGCTGCCCTACCACGCGGGGCTGGACGCTGCCGTGCGCCAGGCCAACCAGGACCGCTTCTTGCGCGAAGACGGCATCGTGATGACGGCCACCATCGCTTTTGGCATGGGCATCGACAAGCCCGACGTGCGCTTTGTGGCGCACCTGGACATGCCCAAGAACATTGAAGGCTACTACCAGGAGACCGGCCGCGCGGGCCGCGACGGCCTGCCCGCCGACGCCTGGATGGCGTATGGCCTGCAAGACGTGGTGAACCAGCGCCGCATGATCGACGAAAGTCCCGCGGGCGACGACTTCAAGCAGGTGATGGTGGGCAAGCTGGACGCCCTGCTCTCGCTGGCGGAAGCGGTGGACTGCCGGCGCGTGCGGCTGCTGGGCTACTTTGGCGAGGCCAGCACGCCCTGCGGCAACTGCGACAACTGCCTGAACCCGCCGCAGGTGTGGGACGGCACCGACGCCGCGCGCAAGCTGCTGTCGACCATCTACCGCGTGCAGCAGCAAAGCGGCATCAGCTTTGGGGCGGGCCACATCATGGACATCTTGCGTGGCAAGGTCACAGACAAGGTCACGCAGTTTGGGCATGAGCGCATCAGCACCTTTGGCCTGGGTGCTGCGTTCAGCGAGGCGCAGCTGCGCGGCGTGCTGCGACAACTGATCGCCACCGGTGCGCTGTCGGTGGACGCGCAGGCCTTCAACACATTGCAGCTGACCGAAGGCTCCCGCGCCGTGCTCAAGGGCGAGCGCGCGGTGCTGCTGCGCGAATCCGTCACCCAGCCCGCAGGCCGGGTGCGCCGCGACAAGGCCGCGCCCAAGGCATCGGCGGCTGCCGCAGCCCTCACGGACGACGGCCAGCGCCGCTTTGCCGCGCTGAAAGCCTGGCGCGCCGAAGTGGCGCGCGGACACAACCTGCCCGCGTATGTGATCTTCCACGACGCCACGCTGGCGGCCATCGCCGCGCTGGCGCCGCAGACGCTGGAGGACTTGCAGGGCGTGAGCGGGATCGGGGCCAAGAAGCTGGACGCTTACGGGCCCGAAGTGCTGCGCGTGTTGCTGTCGAACTAGGCGCGCAGCAGCCGGGCCAACGGCCTGGCCGGGGCAGCGTAGGGGAACAGCACCGGCCTCAGCCGCGCCGGGTCGACACCGAAGCTTTCAGAACAAACCGCTGTGACCAGCGCGTCCAGCGCCAGCGTCGGCTTGAGATCGCGGCCGTCCAGCAGGTTCGCAGGGGCCAGCCCGGGCCAGTCGGCCACGACACGGCCGCCCTGCACCGCGCCGCCCAGCAGCATGGCCACCGCGCCGGTGCCGTGGTCTGTGCCGCCGGTGCCGTTGGCGGCCACCGTGCGGCCAAACTCGGTGGCCACCAGCACCACCGTTTGCGCCCACGTGGCGCCCAGCCCGTCCTGCAGACCGGCCACCAGGGCGTCCAGCCCCTTCAACTGGTTGGCGAGCCGCGGGGCCTGGGCGCTGTGGGTGTCCCAGCCGTCGGTTTCGATCATCGCGATGCGCGGCCCGTCGCTGCGCGCCAGGAATCCGGCCGCCGTCCGCCCGAGTGCGGCCACATCCCGCCGGTTGCCCCCACCGGCCATGCCACCCGCCATGCTGCGCGCCTCCAGGGCAGACGACCACAGCGCATGCAGTTGTGCGTCGCGCGCGTAGAGCTGTTCCACCCGCAGCATCAGGTCGTCGTTGGCCTGCGGCAAGGCTGACGATGCGTAGGAAGTGACTTCGCCCGCACCGCGCAGCGCCAGCGGAATGCCGGGCGAAAACGCCACCGGGGGCTTGCCGCTGCGCGGCAGCGCGCCCAGCAGCCGGTTCATCCAGCCGTCCTTGACCTGGTACGGCGCGTTGCCACCCGTTTCCAGCACGTTCTGGCCGTCGAAATGCGAACGCTCGCGGTAGGCAGACGCCACGGCGTGGAAGAACGTGGCCTGCCCCGCGCCATACAGGGCATGCAGACGACCCAGCGACGGGTGCAGGGCGAAGCTGCCGTCTAGCTTCAGCGCGCTGGCACTGTCGATGGCCAGGGCGCCGCGGGTGCTGGCGTAGGCCGGCTCGGCGTAGGGGATGACCGTGTTCAAGCCATCGGCCGCACCGCGCTGGATGACGAAGATGAAGCGGCGCTCGGTGTCGGCCTGCGCGAACAGGATGCGCGGCGCGGCCAGCACTGCCGCCGTGCCGAGGAAATGGCGTCGATCCAGGTTCATGCTTAGCGCCTCAAAAACTCGGGGGACACCAGCAACAGCGCCAGCGCCGTGTTGCCGCTTTCGGCCCGTGCGATGGCACTGGCCGTGGCTTCGCCCAAAGCGCCACCCGGCAGCAGCCGCGGCGCCAGCGTGCGCGCATCCACGGCGCCGCCAGCTTGCGTGGCGATGCGTTGCGCCGCCTCGACGCGCCGCAGCAGTGCGTCTGGCGCCGCCCAGGTGGCGGCCCCGTCGTCGTAGCCGGCCGGTGAGCCGGGCCGCCACACCGGCTGCCCCAGCTGGTTCAACAGGTTCGTCGCCTGCATGGCTGGCACCTCGCTGCGCCCCAGGGCGCGGAAACTGGAGACCGCCCAGTCCCATGGCGACTTGAACTTGGCGCCCGTCGGCTGCCAGGCTTCAGGGGCCGCCACCAGGTCACGGTACAGGCTGGGCAGGTCGCCCCCGGTGCGCAAAAAGGTGGCGGCCAGGCGCGCCACCAGCGCGGGCGGCGGGTCGTCAGCCACGAAATGCCGCGCCAGCTTTCGCGCGATGTGCTGCGCGGTGGCCGGTGCCGTGGCCAGCTGGTGCAGGATGTCGCGCGCCTGCTGCTCGCCGCCGGCGGCATGGCTGCGGCCCAGCACCGTGCGGGGCCCAGGCTCGTGCAGGGCCGGCACAAAGCGGAAAGTGGCCGTGACGCCGCTGGCGCCGTCATCGGCCGGCAGCGTCCAGCCTGTCAGGGCGCGGGCAAACTCGGTCACGTCGTCCTGCGTGTAGCCACCACGCACGCCCAGGGTGTGCAGTTCCAGAATTTCGCGGGCCAGGTTTTCGTTCAGGCCGCGACCGCGCAGCGGCTGGCGCTCATGCGCGCGCAAGGCCACAGGGCTGGCGGGGCCGATGGACTGCGCCTGGTCCAGGTACAGCAGCATCGCCGGGTGCCGGACCACGGCGAGCAGCAGGTCTTCAAACCGGCCCAGCACATGCGGGCGGATGGCGTCGGCCTCAAAGCCGCCGGCCAGGCCCACCACCAGCAGCTTGTCGACCGACACCGCGAAATGGTTGGCCCAGAAATGCACCAGCCTTTCAACAAACGGCGTGGTGGTTTGCAGGGCGCTGGCGGTGCGCGCGCCGGCGGCGGCGATGTATTCTTCGCGGGCTTTGCGCAGGTAGGCCTCGCGGATGCCGGCGCGCTCGCCCTCGGGCGCCTGGCGGACGGCACGCTGCTGCGCGAGCCAGGTGTCCAGCAAGGCCGGCGTGCGCGACAGTGCCCGCGAGGGCGCGGGCAACGAGTCAAACGGGTCCAGCTGCTGCAGCAGCCAGCGCTGGGCATCGCCCGGCGCCGGCTCGTCGGGCCGGGCACCCAGGCCAAAGCGGTTCAGGGCAATTGCGGCGGCGCTCATGCTCCGCATTTTCATGCGGGGTGCTTCAACGCGGCATTGCGCAACGGTATCCCGTGTGTAAAGCCTGGAGGCGGGGTGGGGCGAGCGCCCAACGTGGCCCCATCGACCGGCTCAGGACCCAGCCCCGCTTTTCAGCGTCCTGTGAAAGAAGCCAACGACCTCCACGTTGAACTTCGCGTGAAAGGCCGCCCGGTCAAAGCCGGCGGCACTGGTGCAGATGAAGGGCGCGATCGACGCAAGTGCGTTGCTGCAAGGCACCAGGAAGTCGTAGTGGCCGGCACCGGAAACGACGTGATACTCCGGCGCCTGCGGCAAGGCACGCCGTACGGCTTCTGCATAGCGCGCCTGCGGAACCAACAGGTCGTTTTCAGCGCTCCAGAGCTGAACGGGCACTTTGACGTTCCGGAGCCCGTCTGGCGCAAAGGCAAATCCAATCGCGGGCGCGGCGACCACAGCGGCCTTGATGCGAAAGTCAGCCGCGCGGCCATTGGCAGACGCAGCGGGCGACGTCGCGTTGCCACCGCCTTTTGCGATGAGTTGGCACACAAAGTCTCCGGGGTGCTGCCGGCACATCGGACCCACCGTCGTGAAATCGGGAACGCCACCGATGTTCACCAGCGTGGTGAAGCCGCCCGCCGAGTAGCCGTACATGCCGACGCGCGCGGGATCGATCAGGGCACGGCCCTCCCAAGCCGACAGCATGTGGTCAATCACCCGGCTGACCTGGCGCGGCCGATCCATCACGTCCATGCTGCGGCTCTGGTCCGCATAGTTGTCGCCCGCGTGGCTGACGGCCGCCACGACAAAGCCGGCGTCGGCCAGCGCGATGGCCGTGTCGTAGTGACTGAGGAACGAGCTGGCGTGCCCGTGCGAGATGACAACGAGGGGCAGGGCCTTGCCCTCCGCCGTGCCATTCATGGCGACATTCATCGTGGTCGGACCGATCGACACGGGCTGGACCATCGCCTTGCTCGGGTACCAGATGCCGATTTGCAAGGGCTTGCCATCAGGATCGGCCGCAAACCCGTGCTGATAGCCGGCAGCGTGGGCGCCTGTGCCAGCGAGTGCGATGGCAAACGTGGTGGCTGCAAAGAGGAGTTTTGATGTGAGCGTTTTCATGGGAGCGGTCCGTGGGGTTGAGGTCAGGTTGCCGATACTCCCCCCAGACCCGCGCGCCGTCTTGCCCTTTGCGACGGAATGCAGATACCGGTCGCCAGACGCTGGCACGGCCGCGCGAACTGCGGCGGCATTCGCGCAGTTGCTGCCGCTGGAGCAGGTGAGGCTTCGCTTTTCGGGTTTGCTGATGGTGCGGTCGGCCTGCACCCGAGGGCTGGGCTTGGCCGTGTTGCCCTGCTTTCTGGGGGACACCGAGCCTGACCTCATGCGCATGGGCGAGCCCTTGCCTACATGTGATTCGGAGCTCTGGTTGTTGTCGCACCCCGAACTGCGCGAGACCGTCCGCGTGAAGGCCTTGCGACATTGGTTGTTGGATGCGCTGTCGGCACAAGTCGATTTGTTGGCGGGAAAGAGGCCTCTGCCATCGTGACGATCTGGATGGTGGTCACCAGCGGCGCAGACGTTGGGGGCTTACGGGCCGAGGTGCTGCGGGATTTGCTATTGAATTGATAGCGGCTTACGCAGTGTCCGTGCGGGCTATAGCCCGATTTGGCGCGAAGACAACCTGCGCCACGGGGGCAAAAGCGACGTCGGTTCAATCACGCAGGGCCAGGCCAATGCCCAAGGCGCCGAACACTGCGCCGCAGGCTTGATTGAACTTCCGCCCCACGCTCACGAGCCAGCGCCGGACCCGGTGCGCTGCTGCGGCGACGGTGAGCTCGTAGGCGATCTCGGTGGCTGCGAAGGTACCCGCCATCACCAGGAACTGCAGCCACAGGTCGCGCTGGGGGTTGATGAACTGCGGCAGAAACGCGGCAAAGAACAGGATGCCCTTGGGGTTGCTCGCAGCCGACAGGAAGCCTTGCCGAAACAGCCGCAGGGGCGACACCGTGCCAGCCGTGGTGACCATGGACTCCCCCAGCGGCGGCGACCGCCATAGCTGGATGCCCAACCACACCAGGTAGACGCCACCCACGACCTTGAGCACCGTCAGCCAGACCAGGGACGCCTGCAGGAGGGCGCCGATGCCGAACATCGACAGGGCGATCAGCAGCACGAAGCCGGCGGCGCCGCCCGCAATGGTGAACAGCGTCAGGCGTTGCCCGTACATGGCTCCGTGCGTCAGCGCGAGCAGGCCGTTAGGGCCCGGAGAGATGGACAGCGCAACGCACGCTGTGAGGTAGACGAGCCAAGTGTGCAGTTCCATGCCGACTCCTGAAAGAAGCCAAGATGATAGGGGCTCACCTCACAAGAGCTCTTCAGAAGGTGCTGGCGCCAAAGGGGTAGAAGCAATGCAAAAGCGCCAGAAGCCGCCTTTCAATCAACCCGCAGCACCTCAAACCGCTGCTGGATTGGAGCGACGTGGATGGACACCTCATCACCCTCGCATTTGCCGAGCATGGCCCTGCCCAACGGGGCTTCGCTGCTGATGACCTGAACGGGCTGAGCGCCGCTGACCAGCTTCATGCTGCCGCCATCCGGGCCGAGAAAGAGGTGTTGCTCCCTGCCATCGGAACCAACCAGGCAGACCAGCGCGCCGAGCTGGATACCTTTGCTGGCGTCGTAGGGCGGCGGGCGGAAATGGCGCCAATGGGCCAGGGCCTGACGGACGGCTTCGGCGCGCCGAACCTGGCCGGTGGCCAGGTAGGCCGCTTCGAGGCCCAATGTGTCGTACTTGTTTTCGGCGATGTTTTCTTCGTGGGTCGCCGTTTCATGGGCCGCCTGCGCTGCCTGTTCGGCTTGCAGCAGGTCTTCGGCGAGCCGATCCAGCACCTGCTGCTGCTGCAAGAATTTATCCATGATGAAAGGTGGGCGTGGCCAACAAGCGGCGGCCGGGTCTTGATTCTGTAGATGATCCCGTCGTGGCCTGTACCATCGGGCCGGTGGATTTCCTTCTTCTCCTGCCCGTTGCGTTGGTCGTCTTGTGGGTCGCCAGGGCCCGGCACCAACAACGGCGCATCGCCATCCTGGCGCGCTACCTGTCTGGCCACAACATTGAAGCGAACATCGAAGCGCTCTCGCAGGGCTACTCGCGCGCGCTGGACGAATCGGACCCCGCCCGCAGCGCGCAGGCCTGGGCCGCGCTGCGCGGGACTGAGGACGCCCTGTGCCGGCAGGTCCGCCAGCTCGCGGAGGACTTCGCGGGCGTGGAGCCGACGGCCACGCGCGTGAGCAAGTTCCCGGTCTGGCTGCCCCGCTCGCCCGCGTTCGACAAGTCCTTCGACATGCGCGAGGCGCTGCGCCTGCACGCCCGCGGCATCAGCCGTGCCGTTGAAGAACAGGGGGGCGCACCGAAAGACCGCGCCTTCGCCATCCTGGCCGAGATGCTGCTGATGCAGCACACCTGCCACTGGTATTGCCGGTCGAAGGCCGTGGCATCGGCCCGCATGCTGGCCCGCCATCAAACGTCTTACGAGCAACTGGTAGGCGGCGTGTTGCCGCAGACGCGACAGGAGTATCTGGAGCTGGTGTCCTGACGACGGCAGGCGGGATCAAGGCCCGCTATTCAAACGAGTATCGGATTGGCGCAACGCATTTGCTATTAACTTTATAGCGCCTCGCGCAGAATCCACGCGGGCTACAGCCCAACTCGCCTATTGAACGAAGCCAATATTCCGCATCTCCCGCACCTCCGGCTTGATGCGGTGCTCGGCTTCCAGCTGCTCCAGAAACTCTGCCGCGCTGAACTCGGTGGCCAGGATGTCCACTTGCCGCTTCACGGCCGCAAAGTCGCCTGGGCACAGCTGTTGCAGGCGGGCCAGGCGCTCGCGCAGCTCGGGCGTCATCAGCGCAGCATCGCCGGCCAGGGCTTCGGTGATGAACATCTTTTCACGCTGCGGCGTGGTCAGCGGCATGAACTTGATCTTGAAGGTAAACCGGCGTAGCGCCGCCTGGTCGATGCGGTCCAGCAGGTTGGTGGTGCACACAAAGATGCCGTTGAAGCGCTCCATGCCCTGCAGCATTTCATTGACTTCCGTCACCTCGTAGGTGCGCTGGGCGCCGCGGCGGTCTTGTAAAAAGCTGTCAGCCTCGTCCAGCAGCAGCACGGCCTTTTCACTCTCGGCCTCACGGAACATGGCGGCCATGTTCTGCTCGGTCTCGCCCACAAACTTGCTCATCAGGTCACTGGCCTGCTTGATGATGAGCGGCCGCTCCAGCGCGCGTGCAATGTGCTCGGCCAGCGCCGTTTTGCCGGTGCCGGGCGCGCCGTAAAAGCACAGCGTGCCGTGGCCGCGCGCCTTCAGGGCCTGCACAATGCGCGGTACCTCAAAGCGGGTTTCCACGTTTAGCATCGCCAGGTCGTACGTGGTGACGCTGCGGCGCTCGCCGGCGCCCTGGCTGCGGTTGCCCAGCGCCTGGTCGGCATTGCGCAGCTGGCGCTCGATCAATGCTTCTGTGGTTGCGCCCTCGGCCTGGGCCAGGCCGGCAAAGCGCACTGCGGTGCGGATCTGTGCGGGCGTGAGGCCCTTGCGCTCGGTCAGCTTGGCCACAAACGCGTCGCTCACGGCCACGCCTTCCAGCGTCTTGCGCACCAGCTGCTCGCGCGCGCCGGGAGGCGGGCTCTTCAGCTCCAGGTGGTAGGCAAAGCGCCGGCGAAAGGCCGGGTCTATCTGCTCGATGCGGTTGGTCACCCACAGCGTGGGCACGGCGTTGCTCTCCAGTATCTGGTTGACCCAGGCCTTGCCGCTCACGCTGCCGCTGCCCGGCGCCACCACCTGCTCGGCCCGCGCCATGAGTTGCGCGGCCTCAGAGCTGATGGGCGGGAACACGTCTTCCACCTCGTCAAACAGCAGCGCGGCCTGGGCGCTGCCTTTCAGGAACACCTGCGCAATTTGTAGTGACCGGTAGCGGTCGCGCCCGCTCAAGGAGTTGCCATCCCGGTCGGCGTATTCCACTTCAAACAGCTCCAGCCCGGCGGCCTGGGCCACCACCTTGGCCAGCTCGGTCTTGCCGGTGCCGGGCGGGCCATACAGCAGCACGTTCACACCCGGCTCCTTGCGCTCCACCGCGTTGCGCAGCAGGGCGCACAGCACCTGCGCGTCGTCCCCCACAAAGCTGAAGTCGTCCAGCCCCAGCGTGCTCTTGGCCGACGGGCGGGTGAACACGGCCATCAGCTCGTTCTGGTCGCGGTACTCGCGCATCAGCACGGGCGGGAGCTTTTCGCTCACCTTCATCAGGTCGGCCAGGTCGGTGATGTTGTGTTCGGAAATGAGGTTTTCCACCAGGCCAATGCGCTCCAGCCGCGAGCCGGCGCGCAGGGCCTCGCCCACGTCGGTGGCGCTCACGCCGGCAATGTCGGCAATGGCGGCGTAGGCCTCGGGCGCGTTGTTGACCTTGAACTCCACCAATATGCTGCGCAAGTCCCGCTGATAGCGCGCCAGCGTGCCGTAGAGCAGCAGCGCGCGCTCGGCCTTGTTCAGCTGCAGCAGGCCCGAGAGGGCGTCGATGTTCTTTTCCACCAGCGTGCTGTGCTTCTTGAGCGCGTTGGTCAGCCATTCGCCGGTGGCGGTGAGCACCGAGAGCAGGTCTTTGGGCGCGTCTTTGGCGTACTCGTCCAGGTAGAAGAACAGCGTGCCTTCTTCATAAGGGCCGCGCCACACGCCGTGCCGCTCCAGAAATTCGCGCGTGCCCAGCTGTTCGTGGCCGCGCCAGAAATCGTTGTCCTTGCAGCGGCGGGCCAGAAACTCGCGCAGGCGCTGCAGCGCGGGGGCAGGCCAGGCCAGGTGGCGGCCCGCCAGTGAGAGCAGGCCGTTCAGGTCGCGCCGCACATTGAACTTGCCGCCCTGCTTGGCCGCCAGCGTGAGCACAAAGTGCGAGCACATGAGGTCCAGCACCGGCGCATCCTTGAGCCCGGGAGAGGGAAGAACCTGCGGATCCACCGAACGCTTGACCATCGAAAAGCCTCCAGCACACGACGCATGCCAATTCCACAATAACGCAGACTGAAGCAACATGGAAGACGCTGATTGTGGGAAAACCGCCACTTTGTGCGGGTATTAACCCCGACAATCCGGCCCATGCTGGAACTGCAAGACATTCGCGACGCCGCCGCCCGCCTGAAGGGGCATTTGCTGGACACACCGTGTGTGGAGTCACGCACGCTGTCCGACATCGCGGGTGCGCAGGTGTTCCTGAAGTTCGAGAACCTGCAGTTCACCGCGTCATTCAAGGAGCGCGGTGCCTGCAACAAGCTGGCGCAGCTGAATGACGACGAGAAGCGCCGGGGCGTGATTGCCATGAGCGCCGGCAACCACGCCCAGGGCGTGGCTTACCACGCGCAGCGCCTGGGCCTGCGCGCGGTGATCGTGATGCCGCGCTTCACCCCCGGCGTGAAGGTGGAGCGCACGCGCGGCTTTGGTGCCGAGGTGGTGCTGCACGGCGACACGCTGGACGAGGCGCGCAGCCACGCACTGGCGCTGGCCGCAGCGCAGGGCCTGACCTTTGTGCACCCGTATGACGACGAGGCCATCGTCGCCGGCCAGGGCACGGTGGGGCTGGAGATGCTGCAGGCCGTGCCCGACCTGGACGCGCTGGTCATTGCCGTGGGCGGCGGCGGGCTGATTGCCGGCATTGCCACGGCCGCCAAGGCGCTGCGCCCGGGCATCGAGGTCGTGGGCGTGCAGACGCTGCGCTTCCCCGGCATGTACAACGCCATCAAGCACACCCAGCACCCGCAGGGCAGCAGCACCATTGCCGAGGGCATTGCCGTGGGCACGCCGGGGCGGGTGCCGCAGGCCATCATTGAAAAGCGGGTGGACGACCTGCTGCTGGTCGACGAGGGCGACATCGAGCAGGCCGTGCTGATGCTGCTGGAGATTGAAAAGACGCTGGTGGAGGGCGCGGGCGCGGCCGGGCTGGCGGCGCTGCTCAAGTACCCCGGGCGCTTTGCCGGCAAGCGGGTGGGCCTGGTGCTGTGCGGCGGCAATATTGACCCCCTGCTGCTGGCCGCCATCATCGAGCGCGGCATGGTGCGCGCCGGCCGGCTGGCGCGGGTGCGCGTGAGCGCGCGCGACGTGCCGGGCTCGCTCGCCCGCATCACCGCGGTGGTGGGCGAAGCGGGCGCCAACATCGACGAGGTGCACCACCAGCGCGCCTTCACCACGCTCACGGCGCAGAACGTGGAGATCGAGCTCGTCATCCAGACGCGGGGGCGGGAGCACATCGCCGCGGTGCTGGCGGCGCTGCAAAATGCCGGGTTTGAAGCCGAGGAACAGAAGTGACCGCTGACACCTTGCAGGCCGCGCTGGCCGAGTACTTTGCACCCTGGGTGCAGGCCCTGGGCCTGCGCGTGGAGGCGTTTGATGCCGACAGCGTGACACTGCGGCTGCCGCAGAACGACCAGCTCAGCCGCGTGGGTGGCATGCTGTGTGGCCAAGCCATGATGGCGGCGGCCGACACGGCCATGGTGCTGGCGCTGATCAACCAGTTTGGCGAATTCCGCCCCTGCACCACGGTGCAGATGAACACCAGCTTCCTGAAGCCGCTGTCGGGGCAAGACGCGCTGGTGCAGGCCCGGGTGGTGCGTGCGGGCAAGTCGCTGGCGTTTGGCGAGATTGACATCCGCGGCGCCAGTGACGGCAAAAGTGCCTGCCGCGCCACCACTACCTATGCCCTGCTGTAGCGGCGCGGGGCGCCGGGGCGGGTAAAATCGCGGCAATCCATTTGATTGATTGAGGTCTTTATGTCCAGCCACACCACCGAAACCAAGCAAGAGCCCGCCGACGCTGTGGAGGCCATCGTGCCGTCCATGCCCATCGTGCTGCCCGTGGTGGGCGGCGTGCTGATGTTCCTGCTGGCCTTTATTGCCATCTCCATGGCCTGAGGCCGCACAGCCCGGGCGGCTTGCGCCGCCCCGACCCCCTGCCCAACACCCGCATGGCCGCCCATGCGGGTGTTTTTTTATGCCCGCGCCAAACCGGGGTGGCGCAGAGTCCGATGCATAACCTCATGCAAGTTTTGCATGGAGAAAGCCCTGGTCGGCAGGCAGGTGACCGGGTGGTTTCATAAAATTGACATCCCAGCCGACCCGGTGGACTGTGAACCATCCTTCACGCCCAGCCGTTGCCCACCCCGCAACACCGCCCCGCCGACTGCCCCCAAGGCCCGATTTCAAAAGGCGCGTGTTTGCGGCAAGCCCGCCCCAGGCGCTTTCTGAAATCAGGTTTTAACTTCAGGAGCTATTGGATGAACTCTCCCGTGATGCAGGGCTTGAACCTCAACGCACCGGCGTATGTGAAGAACGCGAAACTCATCGCCTGGGTGGCCGACATGGCGGCGCTGTGCAAGCCCGACAGCATCTACTGGTGCGACGGCAGCGAAGAGGAATACGCCCGCCTGTGCCAGCAGCTGGTGGACGCCGGCACCTTCCGGAAGCTGGACCCGGTCAAGCGCCCCAACTCGTTCCTGGCCTGCTCGGACCCGACCGACGTGGCCCGCGTGGAAGACCGCACCTACATCTGCTCTGAAAAGAAGGAAGACGCCGGCCCCACCAACAACTGGATGGCCCCGGCCGAAATGCGCGCTACGCTGCAGCCGCTGTTTGACGGCTGCATGAAGGGCCGCACCCTGTATGTGGTGCCGTTTTCCATGGGCCCGCTGGGCTCGCCGATCGCGCACATCGGCATCGAGCTGTCCGACAGCCCCTATGTGGCCGTCAACATGAAGATCATGACGCGCATGGGCAAGGCCGTGTACGACGTGCTGGGCGTGGACGGCGAGTTTGTGCCCTGCGTGCACACCGTGGGCGCGCCGCTGCAGCCGGGCCAGGCCGACGTGAAGTGGCCCTGCAACAAGACCAAGTACATCGTCCACTACCCCGAGACGCGCGAGATCTGGAGCTACGGCTCGGGCTACGGCGGCAACGCGCTGCTGGGCAAGAAGTGCTTCGCGCTGCGCATTGCCTCCACCATGGGCCGCGACGAAGGCTGGCTGGCCGAGCACATGCTGATCCTGGGCGTGACCTCGCCCGAGGGCAAGAAGTACCACGTGGCCGCAGCCTTCCCCAGCGCCTGCGGCAAGACCAACTTCGCCATGCTGATCCCGCCCAAGGGCTTTGACGGCTGGAAAGTCACCACCATTGGCGACGACATTGCGTGGATCAAGCCGCAGGCCGACGGCACGCTGCGCGCCATCAACCCCGAGGCCGGTTACTTCGGCGTGGCCCCCGGCACCAACACGCTGACCAACCCGAACTGCATGGCCAGCCTGGACAAGAACGTGATCTTCACCAACGTGGCGCTCACCGACGACGGCGACGTGTGGTGGGAGGGCATGGGCGACGCCCCCGCCCACGCCATCGACTGGCAGGGCAAGGAATGGACGCCTGCCATCGCCAAGGAGACCGGCGCCAAGGCGGCCCACCCGAATGCGCGCTTTACCGTGTCGGCCATCAACAACCCGGCGCTGGACAGCGCCTGGGACGACCCCAAGGGCGTGAAGATTGACGCCTTCATCTTCGGCGGCCGCCGCTCCACCACCGTGCCGCTGGTCACGGAAGCCCGCAACTGGACCGAAGGCGTCTACATGGCCGCGACCATGGGCTCGGAAACCACCGCTGCCGCCACCGGACAGGCCGGCGTGGTGCGCCGCGACCCGTTCGCCATGCTGCCGTTCATGGGCTACAACATGAGCGACTACTTCCAGCACTGGCTGGACCTGGGCAAGAAGCTCGAAGCCTCGGGCGCCACGCTGCCGCGCATCTACACCACCAACTGGTTCCGCAAGGGCGAAGACGGCAAGTTCGTCTGGCCCGGCTACGGCGAAAACATGCGCGTGCTGAAGTGGATGATCGACCGCATCGAAGGCAAGGCCAGCGGCAACGAGCATGTGTTCGGCGTGAGCCCCGCTTATGAAGAACTCAACTGGACGGGCCTGGACTTCACGGCCGAACAGTTCAAGACCGTGACCAGCATCGACAAGGCGGCCTGGCAGAAAGAGCTGGAGCTGCATGCCGAGCTGTTCCAGCAACTGGCCTACCACCTGCCGGCCGAGCTGACGGCCACCAAGGCGAAGATCGAGCAGCGCCTGGCGGCCTGAAGCGCTTCCGGCCCCGCCATGAAAAAAGCCACCGCATGCGGTGGCTTTTTTCATGGGCGCTCGGCGCCTCAGTCGCCCCAGCTCGACGGCCAGCGCGGTGTGCTGACGGGGGTGGCCGCGGCCTTGCGGGCGGCTTCCCGCCGCAGGCGCCGCGCGGCCCGGGCCATGGCCACGCGGTATGACCACGCATCCAGTGCCGCCACCAGCTGACGCCGGAGGTTGCCGATCAGCCCCAACGGCGCAAAGACAAACATCGCCCGGGCTCCGCCGCTCAGTAATAGCGCACTTCGCGCGCGGCGTCGCTGCTCATGGCGCGGCTGATGTCGGCCATCAGGCGGGCGTCTGTCTGGGCCAGCGCCCAGAGCTTGTCGTCTTCGGCGGCCTGCTTGCGGCGCTCGCCCCAGGCACGCAGGGCGGTGCGCAGCACGCTGCCGGCGTTGCGCGCCGGTGCGGCCAGCAGGGCCAGCGCGGTGAAGGCGATGGTCCACATCACGATCCAGGCCATCAGCAGGTGCCCTTCCGACCAGGTGTCCACCACCTGATTGGCCACCACCAACAGGGCCGACACCACGGCTGCCAGCAGCAGGGTGGCCGCGCCACGGGCGCCGTCAAAGCGGCTCACCGCGCCGCGCAGGGCACTAGCCACGCGCTCGGCGCGCATCACGCCCGGGTGCTGGGCGGGGTATTCGGTATGGACAAAGCTGTTCATGGTCATTCCCTCTCAAACGCTTGTGGCGAGATTGCCGGGGCGTGAGGAGATACTAGGGTTACTACTGATATTTATCAAATTTAGATTGGTGATGGCTATCATTCACAGAACGTATGACCAACTTCAACTTCCGCACCCTCGACCTGAACCTGCTGCGCGTGTTCGACCAGGTGATGAGTGAGCGCAACCTTACGCGGGCCGCCAGCAATCTGGCCATGACGCAGCCCGCCGTGAGCAATGCGCTGCGCCGGCTGCGCGAGGCGCTGGGCGACGAGTTGGTGCGCCGCAGCGGCTATGGCGTGGAGCCGACGCCCCGCGCGCTGGCGCTGTGGCCAGCCATTGGCGACGCCTTGCGGCAGATCGAGGCCTCGCTGGCGCCGGGCGACTTTGTGGCCGCCAGCGCCAGCAACACCTTCATCCTGGCCATGGCCGACGCCACCGCGGCCGAGCTGATGCCGGGTCTGGTGGAGATCATCGAGCAGGACGCACCGGGCGTGTCGATGCGGGTGCTGCCACTGACCACGCGCGACCCGCGCCGCCTGCTGGACGAGGGCCACATTGACCTGGCGGTAGGCTTCTTCCCGGCCGTTCTGGCCGACCTGACGGCCCAGGCGCAGGCCGGCGGCAAGGCCGCTTTTGAGTACCAGCGGCTGTACAACGGCGAATACGTTTGCGTGATGCGCAAGGGCCACCCGCTGGCCAGCGGGCCGTTCACGCTCAAGCGCTTTTGCAGCGCCCACCACCTGCTGGTGAGCTTTTCCGGGCGGCCGTTCGGCTTTGTGGACGAGGCGCTGGCGTCGCTCGGGCAGACGCGGCGCATTGTGCTGACGGTCAACCAGTTCTTCACCGCCGGGCGGGTGGTGTCGGGCTCCGACCTGCTGACGGTACTGCCCCGCCATTTCGTGACGGTGACCGGCATGGCCAGCGAGCTGATGGTGCGCGAGCTGCCGTTCGAGCTGCCGCCGGTGCATGTCGATTCGCTCTGGCACCTCCGCCAGGGCCAGCGCAGCGAGCACGCGTGGCTGCGGCTGGCCGTGGCCGCCGCTGCGGGCAAGGCGTTTGCCCGCTGAGATTGCTATGAATTTTGTAGCGCTTTGCGCAATATCTGCGCGGGCTACAGCCTGATTTGACTGCGTTCGAACACTCAGCGCACGACGCTGAGGTAAGCGCTGGCGGCGCGCCGCAGTTCGCGCGCCTGGCGCGGGTTGAGCCCGGCACGCGACTCGGCGCGCTCCATGAGCTGGGACGCGACGCCGTCCTCACCGGCGACGACGGGTTGCGTGGCGCGCAGGGCGGGCGTCCAGCGGTTCCAGTTGCGAAGCTGGGTCAATTGGGCGAACAAGGCATACATGGTCTGGATCACCGCCAGATTGCGGTGAAGAGTTGCAATGAGTCAAGAATAAGGGTTTTCCCTAGGGTTTCAACCCTAGCGGAGCGTCGTTTCCATGCGGTTTCGGCATAGTTTGTGCCGCAGCATGAGACGGTATGCTTGTTACTTATGAACGCGCCGCCGTCGCCCCCTCCTGCCGCCCCACCCCGGTTGGGCGAGGAATGGCTGGCCCAGGTGGCCGAGAGCATTGACGAAATGCTCTGGGTCTGGGACCCGAAAACCGGGCGCATCACCTACTCCAACGCCGCGTTTGAGCGCTTCTGGGGCTTTCCGGCGACCGAGCCCCCAGCGACCGGGCCGCAGGCCCTGATGGCCCATGTCCACGCCGACGACCGCGCGCGGCTGGCACGGGCCCGCGAGCAGCTTGCCCACGGCGGCACGCGGGGCTACACCGAGGAGTACCGCGTCACCCAGCCACCCCGGCCGGCCGACCTGGTGCTGCAAAGCCGCACCGCCTGGCTGCGGGAAAGCGCCTTTCCCGTGCGGGGCCCGGCGGGCGAGTTGCTGCGGGTGACGCACATCGCACGCGACGTGACCTGGCAGCTCGACACCACGGCCCGCCTGCGCGCCGAGATCAGCCGTCGCACCGACGCCGAGCGCAACCTGAGCGAAGCCAACACCCGGCTGCAGGCGCTGATTGCCACCGCCAACGACGCGGTGGTGACGATCGACGAGCAGAGCCTGATCGTTGACTGGAACAACGCCGCCGAGCGCATGTTTGGCTGGAGCAGGCTGGAGGCGATGGGCAAGACGCTGACGGAGTTGATCATCCCGCACGCGCACCGGCGGCACCACAGCGCCGGCATCGCGCGCTACCTGAAGGACGGCACGGCCGTGATGTTCAACCGGCGCGTGGAAACCACGGCGCTGCGCCGCAGCGGCGAGGAATTCGACGCCGAGCTGTCGGTCTGGCCGGTGCGCAGCGGCGACCACTACACCTTCAGCTCTTTCATTCGCGACATTTCACGCCGCAAGGCGGCCGAGCGCGCGCTGGCCGATTCCGAAGCCAAGTACCGCACCGTGGTGGAAAACGTCAACGAGGGCATCCTGGTCACGGCGGCCGGGCGCATCCTGTACGCCAACCCGCGCGCACTGGCGCTGACGGGGCTGGACGAGGAAACGGCCAAGTCGCGGCCCTTCATTGAATTCATCCATCCGGACGACCGCGACCTGGTGCTCAACAACCACCTGCGCCGCCTGCGTGGCGAGCAGGTGGAGAACCACTACCAGTTCCGCGTGGTGCACCGCGACGGCAACATCGTGTGGCTGGAGATCAGCGCCGTGGTGTTCGAGTGGCAGGGCGCGCCGGCCACGTTGAACTTCCTGACCGACGTGACGATGCGCCGCCAGGTGGAGCAGGACATGCGCACCGCCCTGGCGCGCGAGCGCGAGCTCTCGGAGCTCAAGTCGCGCTTCGTGGCGGTGGCGTCGCACGAGTTCCGCACACCGCTGGCGGCGATCCTGTCTTCCGTGGAGCTGCTGGACGACTATGGTGAGCGGCTGCCGCCCGACGAGCGCAAGGAAATGCTCACCCTCATCAAGACGGCCGTGGCGCGCATGAACGACATGGTCGACCAGGTGTTGCTGACCAGCCGGCTGGAGTCGGGCAAGTTCAGCTTCAACCCGCGGCCGCAGCGCATGCCCGAGCTGCTGGTACAGATTGCCGCCGAGATGGACCGCGCCAACCCGCAGGCCGCCCGCATTGCCATGGAATGCGACGGCGTGGACGAGGCCCGCCAGATTGACCCGCAGCTGGTGCGTCATGTGCTGGTGAACCTGCTGTCGAATGCGCTCAAGTATTCGCCGCCCGAGTCTGCCGTGACCTGCGCCGTCAGCGCCGACGGGGACAGGCTGCACCTGCGCGTGACCGACCGCGGCATCGGCATTCCCGCGGCCGACCTGCCGCGGCTGTTCGAGAGCTTTCACCGCGGCACCAACGTCGGCAACATCCAGGGCACCGGCATCGGCCTGCACATCGTCAAGGAGTGCGTGGGCCTGCACTGCGGCACCATCGACGTGCAAAGCGAGCCGGGCCAGGGCACCAGCTTCCATGTGCATCTGCACGCACCAATTGCCTGAGCCCGCCGATGGCCCGCATCCTAATCGTGGACGACGACCCTGCGCTGCTGCGGTTGCTGTCGCTGCGACTGCGCCACGAAGGGCACGAGGTGATCGAGGCCGACAGCGGCGAAGCCGCGCTGGCCCGGCTGGACCATGAACTGCCGGCGCTGCTGATCACCGACCTGCGCATGGGCGGCATGGATGGCCTGCAGCTGTTTGCGGCCGTGCACCGGCGCCACCCGCTGCTGCCGGTGCTGATGCTCACCGCGCACGGCACCATCCCGGACGCGGTCAAGGCGCTGCAGCGCGGTGTGTTCGGCTACATCACCAAGCCATTTGAGGCGCGTGACCTGATGGCCGAGGTGGAGCGTGCGCTGGCGGCCTCGCAGGCGCTGGGCGCCGACATGCCGGGTGACGAACCTGGCGAAGCCTGGCGCGAGGCCATCCTCACGCGCAGCCCGCGCATGGAGCAGGTACTGGCCGAGGCGCGGCTGCTGGCGCAAAGCGATGCGTCAGTGCTGATCCACGGCGACAGCGGCACTGGCAAGGAGCTGCTGGCGCGCGCCATCCACGCCGCCAGCCCGCGCGGGCGCGAGCCGCTGGTGGCGGTGAACTGCGGTGCGATTCCGGAGAACCTGATCGAGTCGGAGCTGTTCGGCCACGTCAAGGGCGCCTTCACCGGCGCGGTGCGTGACAACCCCGGCCTGTTTGTGAGCGCACAGCGCGGCACGATCTTTCTTGACGAAATTGCCGACCTGCCGCTGGCCATGCAGGTCAAGCTGCTGCGTGTCTTGCAGGAGCGCGAGGTGCGCGCCGTGGGCGCGGCCAAAGCGCAGCGCGTTGACGTGCGGGTGCTGTCGGCCTCGCACCGCCGGCTGGAGGATGAGGTGGCTGCCGGCCGCTTCCGGGAAGACCTGTTCTACCGCCTCAACGTGGTGGGCCTGCACCTGCCGGCACTGGTGGAGCGGCGCGAAGACATCCCGCTGCTGGCCCAGCACTTCATGACCACGCTGGCGCAACGTTACGGCAAGACGGTGGCGGGCTTCGCGCCCGGCGCCATTGAGCTGCTGGCGGCGGCGCCCTGGCCAGGCAATGTGCGGCAGCTGCAGAACGTGGTGGAAAAATGCGTGGTGCTGTCGACCGCGCCGATCATCCCGCTGACGCTGGTGCAACGCGCGTTGTCCAACCAGGGCGGCGAGATGCTGCCGTTCGACGAGGCACGCCGGCAGTTCGAGCGCGACTACCTCACGCAGCTGCTCAAGCTGACGGGTGGCAACGTAACGCAGGCGGCCAAGCTGGCGCAGCGCAACCGCACTGACTTCTATGCCCTGCTCGGGCGCCATCAGATCGAGCCAGCGACCTTCAAGGCCTGAAAACGTGCGGTATTCACGGGCGCGGGTGTCGGTGAACGCCGACACCGCAAGTGCCTGATTTCAAAGGGAATCTGGCGCCAGCCGGCGCAGCGGTGTCGGCAAACACCGACAGCCTGATACCGCTGGCAACGTGCAAGTGGTTGATTTCATTGGTTTTTTTGGTTGGCACGGGAGTTGAGATGTAAAGACATCTTCAAACCAGCCCGGAGCCTCCCGATGAACACCCCCACTGCTTTCAACCCCCGCCTGCGCCGCTTCAAGCGCCTGCACCGCGCGGTACTGACCACCCAGGCGGCCATGGCCCTGGCCGCCTGCGGTGGCGGCGGCATGGACGACGAGGCCCTGACCTCGCCGGCATCTGCTGCGGGCCAGCCCCTGCGCGCCGGGGCCACTGCCGCCAGCACCGTGACCATGACCAAGGTCCACTTCACCAACGCCGATGGTCAGGCACTCACCGGCTTCCTGTTCAGTGACCCGACCGCCCCGCAGCGCAACGCCGCCGTGGTGATGATGCACGGCTGCGCGGGCGTGTGGTCCAACGGCGTCGAGTCCACCGAAGCGCAGCCCTCCATCAAGGCACTGTCGCATATCCACAAGCGCTGGGGCAAAACCTGGCCAGGGCGGGCTTCACCGGCCTGCTGGTGGACAGCTTCACGTCGCGGCGCCTCTTCAATGAGTGCAACAACGGCAGCGCCGGCCTCAATGAAGCCACCGTGCGCCCCAAGGACGCCCTGGCGGGCCGGGCCTGGCTGGTCGCCAATGGCCATGTGACGGCCGACCGAATCGCCCTGATGGGCTGGAGCAATGGCGGCAGCGCCGTGATGGCCACGATGGACACCACCAACGAAGGCAGCGGCGGCAGCAAGCCATTCCGCGAGGCTTTTTCGTTTTACCCGGGGTGTGGGCTGATCAATGAGTTTGGTGGCGATGCCAGCACGCCAGCCAAGACGACCTGGTTGCCGTATGCGCCCGTCACCCTCCACCACGCGGCCACCGACCCGCTGTACACCGTGGGCCGGTGCGACCACCGCATCGCGGTGGCCCAGACGCTGGGCGCCAGCGTGGGCACGGGCAACGCCGTGGCCATGACGGTGTACAGCGGCGCGCGCCACAGCTTTGACCAGATCGACATCGGCAAGGCCATCGCCTCGCCCTACACCCAAGCCGACAAGGACGCGCAGATCGCGGCCGACGCCTCGGTGATGGACCGCCTGAGCGCCATTTTTGGCAACTGACCCTTTTTCAACCCGCAATCCAACCAAGGAGCCTTCCATGACCCCGCAACAAATCAACCTCGTGCAGGAGACCTTTGCCGATGTCAAACCCATCGCCGCCACGGCCGCCGAGCTGTTCTACAACCGCCTGTTCACGCTGGACCCGGCCTTGCGCCCGCTGTTCAAGGGCGAGATGGGCCAGCAGGGCCAGATGCTGATGAGCATGATCGGCAGTGCCGTGGGCGGCCTGCGCAACCTCGAAAAGCTGGCACCGGTGGTGCGTCAATTGGGCGCTCGCCATGTCCGCTATGGTGTGCGCACCGAGCACTACGCCACCGTGGGCAGCGCGCTGCTGTGGACGCTGGAACAGGGCCTGGGCCCGAAATTCACCCCTGACGTGCGCGACGCCTGGACCGCGGCCTACACGCTGCTGTCGGACGTGATGCAGCTGGGCGCACTGGAAGAAGCGGTGGTGGCCGCCTGAGCCTGCGCCCATGCCTGCAACAATGGCCGGGTGAAAATCCAGCTGCTGTCCGACCTGCACCTGGAAGTCCAGCCCGACTTCCTTCTGCCTCCTGCCCCCGACGCCGACCTGCTGGTGCTGGCCGGTGACATTGGCTCCTACCAGTACGGCTCACGCCTGCCGGGGGCCGACTTCGGGCTGGAGCGCTTCTCGCCCTTGCGCGGCTGGCCGGTGCCGGTGCTCTACGTGCCGGGCAACCACGAGTACGACGCCGTGGAGTTTGACGCCACCCACGCCCGGCTGCGCGACACCTGCGAACGGCTGGGCATCACCTGGCTGGAGCGCGAAACCGTGGTCATGGACAAGGTGCGCTTTGTCGGCACCACGCTGTGGAGCGACTTTGACGCGCTGGCGCTGCAGGCCCGCCCGGCGCAGCAGCTCAAGGCGCGCGAGAAGGCCTTCCGCGCGGCCAACTGGTACCTGCGCACCACCGGCACCACGCGCCACGGCGAGCCCTGGCTGGCGGAGGCCGTGCGCGAACAGGCCCTGGTGTGCCAGCAATGGCTGCGCGAAGCGCTGGCGGTGCCGTTTGATGGCACCACCGTGGTGGTGACCCATTTCGCGCCCAGCCTGCACAGCGCCGACCCGCGCTACGGCAACGTGCCGGGCACGGCCGGCTTCTGCAATGCGCTGGATGAACTGCTGCCACTGGCCAGCCTGTGGCTGCACGGGCACCTGCATTGCCCCAGCAACTACGTGCACCGCGGCTGCCGGGTCGTGGCCAATCCGCTGGGCTACGCCGGCAAAGGCGAGCAGCAGGGCTTTCGCGAGCGCTTCTGCGTGGCGGTTTAGGCGCGGGCGTTGAGCCCGTCGAAGCAGGTGCTCATGACCAGCTCGACGATTTGCGCGTCGGTGTGCTGGCCACCCGTCTTGAGGAACTCCAGCACCGGGTCGCAGGCGCGCGCATAGAGCGTGTAGAGCACGGCAATGGGAGGCAGCGCCGGATTGAGCGTGCCCTCTTTCTGGGCGGCTTCAATCCATGCACCGAGCTGGTCACTGATTTCCATCAGGCCGTCGATGTATTCCCGGTTGCCCATGAGCGCCGCCCGCAGCGATGAATTCTGGCTGGGCAGCGACGGCATTTCCCCGGCCAGCTGGACTTCCATGGTCCAGCGTGCCACGCAGCGCAGCTTGTCCAGCGGCGACAGCTCGGCCGCCACCGTGCGCAGGAATTCCTGGGCACGGCGCATCACGCGCACCATGGCAGCAGCCGCCAGGTCTTCCTTGCTGGGAAAGTGTTTGTAAAGGCTCGCTTTCGCGATACCCACCGCCGCAGCGACCTCGTCCACCGTCATGGCGTCAAAGCCCTTCTCTGCCAGCAGCCGGTTCACGGTCCGCACGATGGCGTCCTCGCGAGCCTGGAGCATCTGCTCCTTGAAGGACACCTTGACCCCGTCATTTCGCTTGTTCATGCCTCAATTTTAGCCGGTTACTTCTAAAAACATATAGACGGTTTACTTTACAACCGAAGGGTCACATAACAAACGGTCTGTACGAAACTCCAATTCGTGCATCAATCTTGCTGCACGGTTTGCCTTCCCACCCGCGCAGGAGCATCCGCCATGAAAGCCGTCTGGATGAACACATTGGCCTGGGCTCTGGCTGTCGCCGCAGCCCTGGGGCTGGCGCTGGCCGCGCCGAGCGAATCCACCGTCATGGGCAAGCTGCCGTCCATCATGGCCAAGCGCCTGGACCAGCGTCCGGTGTCGCTGCCGCAGGGCCTGACCGCGGACCGCACACTGGCACTGATCACCTTCAACAAGGGCCAGGCGCCGGTGATCGAGAGCTGGATCCATGGGCTGCAGCTGCACAAGGACCCAAGCATTGCCTGGCTGCGCATGCCGGTGCTCGAAGACCCGGGCCAGGCGCACGCGCGCAGCGCCATTGAAAACCGGCTGCTGGCGCGCTACGCGTCGGAAGGCGAGCGTGCGCGGCTGGTACCGGTGTTCACCGACCGCGCCGCCTTCATCCGCGCCACGGGGCTGGACGGGCCGCACGCGCCCTACGCCGTCGTCATCAACCGCAATGGCGATGTGCTGGCGCGGGTGCAGGGCCGGTACGACCCCGACAAGGCCGACATCCTGCGCGAGACACTTTTGGCGCGCGACCTCTGACCCGCTGCAGCGGGGCCCGCTAGTCCGGCCGCGCCCCCAGCGTGAAGTGAAACGTGGCCCCCGCGCCGGCCGCAGACTCCGCCCAGATGCGGCCGCCGTGCCGCACCACAATGCGCTGCACGTTGGCCAGGCCGAGACCCGTGCCCGGAAACTCATGGGCCGCATGCAGGCGCTGGAACGCACCAAACAGTTTGCCCGCATACGCCATGTCGAAGCCCACGCCGTTGTCACGCACAAAAAACACCGGACGACCGTCGGCGCCCGGCACCTGGCCAATGGCAATGACGGCCTGTTCCTGGCGCGCGGTGAACTTCCACGCGTTGGCCAGCAGGTTTTCAAGCGCCAGGCGCAGCAGGTCGGGGTCGCCCTGGGCGCGCAGCCCGGGGGCAATGTCCACCTGCACCCTGCGCCCCGGCTCATGCTCCTGCAGCTCGCCGACCACCGCACTGGCCAGCGCGCCCAGATCGACCGCCTCCCAGCGCAGGCTGGCGCGCGACAGGCGCGCCAGCGTGAGCAGGGCGTCGATCATCTCGCCCATTTTCTGCACCGACGCCCGGACCCGCCCCAGGTAGTGCGCCGACCGTTCGCTGTCCAGCCCATGGCGCTCGAGCGCCGCACTGAAGCCGTCGATGGCGGCCAGCGGTGCGCGCAGGTCATGCGCCACCGAATACGAGAATGCTTCCAGCTCCTGGTTGGCCGCTTCCAGCTGCACGGTGCGCTGCTGCACGCGCTGCTCCAGTCCGGCATTGAGCTGCAGCACCTCGTCGCGCGCGCGCTGACGCTCGCGGATGGTGGTGATGCCGAAGGCCAGGTTGTCGGCCAGCTCCTGCAGCAGGCGCACCTCTTCGGGCGTCACGGCATGGGCCTGCGCCCCGTACAGCGACAGCACGCCAAACGGCGCACCCGCGTGGCGCAGCGGCAGGCACACCAGGCTGCGAAAGCCCCGGGACATGGCGTCGTCACGCCAGAAGAATTCACCGCTGTCTTCGGCAATGTCCTCGCACACCACCGGCTCGCCTGACCGCAGCGCACGGCCCACCGGGCCCCGCCCGCGCGGCTCGTCGTCGCGCCAGCTCAGGCTGATCGCCGACAGGTAGCCCTGTTCCTCGCCCGCATGGGCCACAGGCTCCACCAGGCGTTCACCATCGGGCTGCGCATAACCGACCCATGCCATCCGGTAACTGCCCACCTCCACCGCCAGCCGGCAGACCTCGCGCAGCAACAGCGGCTCCTCCGACAGGCGGACCAGTGCCCCGTTGCAGCGGCTGAGCATTTCCAGCGAACGGTGGGTCCAGGCGAGGCGCTGGTTGGCCAGCACGCGCTCGGTCACGTCCCGCGCGGTGCCGACGACCCGCTCCACGAGGCCGGACTCCGAAGCCACCGGGTAGGCATGGTGGCGTACCCAGCGCTCGGTGCCGTCTGGCGCCACCACGCGGAATTCCGTCTCGGTGTTGTCGCCCATGCGCTGGCGCAGCAGGTCGCGCTCGACCCCCGGCCGGTCTTCCGGATGGATGGCCGCCAGAAACGACCAGGGCTGGGCATAGGCGCTTTCGCAGCTGCGGCCCCAGACCCGCTCGTAGGCCGGGCTCACATAGAGCAGCGCACCGGCCACGGTGTCACGGATGTAGAACACGTCCTGCACTGTCCGGGCCAGTTCGCGGAAACGCGCCTCGCTCTCGCGCAACGCCTGGATGGCCCGGTCACGCTCGATCACGATGCGCACCAGCCGGGTGGCGGCCTGCACCAGCGGCTGCTCGCCGGGGTCCGGCCGGTGGACTTCGCGGTGGTAGACCGCAAATGTCGCCACCACATCGCCCTGCGCCGAAAACACCGGCGTGGACCAGCAGGCACGCAGCCCGTGCATCCGCGCGACCGGCCGGTAGGCGGCCATCAGGGCGTCTTCCTCGATGTCCAGCACGGCAACTGGCTGGCCACGTGCCGCCGCCGCGCCACAGGCGCCCCCCTGTTCGCCGACCGGCAGCCCGTCCAGCTGGCCGGCGAAGGTGGCGGGCAGGCTGGGCGCGGCGCCCACGCGCAACCGTTCCCCCTCGCGCAGCATCACCGTGCACAGGCTGTCGGGCGAGTGCGACTCCACCAGGCGCGCCACCGCCGCCAGGGACTCGGCCAGGGGCGCGCCGGCGGCGATCAGCTCCAGCACCTGCTCCTGCTGTTCGCGAAGGCGCTCGGCCGCCTTGCGCGCCGTGATGTCCGTGAACACCACCAGCCCGCCCACCACCTCACCCGCCGGGTCCAGCAGGGGACGCGCATTGAGGCTGAGTACGCGGTCAGGCGCCTCGTCGATGCGAACCATGAGTTCCAGGTTGTCGGCGCTTTCGCCGCGAATCGCGCGGCTCAGGGGGCGGTCCTGTGGGGCGATGGCCTGGTCGCCGTCGGCGCTGCGCAGCTCCTGCCATTGCCGCCAGGCGTCCAGGTTGTCGGCAGTCGAATGCAAGGGCAGCACCTGCCGTGCGGCTTCGTTGAACAGCAGGAATCGGCCCTGCGTGTCGGCCGCGATCACGCCTTCGCGCATGCTGTTGATGATCAGGTCCACCAGCGCATGCTCCTTTTCAGCGGCGCGCAGGGCTTCGTCAAGCCGAAGCTGCCGCTCCTCGATCGCAGCGGTCATGCGGTTGAGCGTTCGACCGAGGCGGGCCAGCTCGTCGCGGTGCCGCTCGGGTACCGCGTCGACGCGGGCGGACAGGTCGCCGCGCTGCACGCGGTGGGCCACGCGCAGCATGCGCCGGGCGGGGGCCACGACCAGCCGTCCGCCAATCCACCAGGCAAAACCCACACCAAACAGCGCCGCCAGCAGCACCGCCACCAGCGCCTGCCGGAAACTGCGCGTCGGCGGTCCGAGGATGGCGTCGCGCGGCTCGCTCACCACCACGAACAGGTCGGTTCCGCCGGTGCTGGCGTTTCCAGCCAGCGCATAAATGCGGTCAAGGCCCTGGGCATCCGGCCCCTCAAACAGGCCCGCCGCCGCTTGCCGCACCGCCTCGCGCACCGGCGCGTCGGGCGCCGGCTTGCCCACGGCAGCGGCGTCAGCCGGCCATGCCGCCAGCACCACGCCCTTGCGGTCGACCACCAGCAGCGTGCCACCCGCGACGGCAGGCGTCTCCGCCAGCGCTTCCTGCATGGCGCTGATCTCCATGGCGGCAAACGCCACGCCGTTGAGCTGGCCATCGTCACCATAAACCGGGAAGCCGAAATTCAGCACCGGCTGGCCGGTCGCCCGCCCGATGCTGAATTCACCGACCGAAAAGGCCTTGTGCTGCACGGTGGCACGAAAATACGGCCGGTCGGCCACGTTCACCGGCTCACCGTCGTTCTGGGCGTGGCAGGTGAGCTGCCCTTCCAGATTGGCCACGCCAATGTTCACGTACATGAGGTACTGCGCGCGCAGGTTGCGCAGGTAGGGTTCACACAGCCGGATGCGCGTGTCGCGAATGGATGGCCCGCTGGCCATCACCTGCAGCAGGTTCTGCGTCTTGACGAGCAGCTGCTCCTGCCGGGTAACAGCCAGGCGCGCGGTGGCCAACAAGCTCGAACGCCCGAACTCCATGGCCTTTTCGCGCTGCTGGTGCGCGGCCAGCATGCCCAGCAGGCACACCGGGCTCAGGGCTGCCAGCACCAGCAGTACCAGCCGGGCCCGCAAGCCCAGTGAATCCAGCATTCGGTGCCTCCTTGTGTTCCCGGCAGATCTGTTACCGGACGTTGCGCAAAGGATACTCTCCGGCCCCGGCTTGTCCAGCCGCCAGGGCGTGCCTCAGGGCATGGACTGGGGCACCGACGCGGGCTGCGAATCCACCACGTAGATGTTCTTGCGGTTGTCCGGTGCGGCGCCCTTGAGGATGCCGTCCAGCCGCAGCAGCACGTCTTCCACGTTGTCACCCTGCGCCGGCACCAGCGCCACGGCCACTTTGGGGCGCACGGTGAGGCCCATCGGCATGCGTGCGAACGGCATGATCAGGCGCGCCAGCAGCTTGGAGCCGAGCGCGGCGGCGCGGTCGGGCGGCACCGGGCCTTCGATCAGCACGCCGTAGCGGGCCTCGCCAATGCGTGCCACAGTGTCCACGTCGCGCACCAGCGAGGTCAGCCGCCCTGCAAGACGCAGCAGGACTTCCAGCACGGCCTTGCGGCCAAACTCCTCGCGCAGACGGTGCAGGTTGGTGAAGTCCACCAGCACCACGGCGCTCTGGCAGTTGAAGCGCTGCGAGCGCTCGATCAGGCCGCGCAGGCGGTGGCTGAAGACGTCGTCGTTCACCAGCCCGGTCATCGGATCCACCTGGTCCAGCTGGGTGATGCGGCGGCGGTAGTCGCGCCGCTCCTGGCTGCGCAGGATCAGCAGCAGGAACACCGCCGGCAGGGTGATGCCCAGGGCCAGCTGCACCGCATGCTGCGACCAGAAATTCAGCGGGGCCAGTGCCAGCCAGCGTGCCAGCGGGAACGGCAGCGCCAGCACCAGCGGCGCAAACGCCAGCAGCAGCCAGCGCGCAAAGCGGTCGCCGTGGTACCAGGCCCAGGCCAGGCCCGCCACGCCCACCGCCGACAGCAGCAGCACCGTGCCCAGCAGCAGCTGCAGCCGCGACGGACTGGGCAGCAGGTACGCCGCCACGGCCGCGGCCAGCGAGCCGGCCGCGAGCGCGCAGAACAGCCAGAACACCACCACCGAACGGGCCCGCAACGACGCCGCCATTGCGATGAACACCAGCAGCGGCGCAAAGCTCAAGGTGGGCAGCACGTACTCTGCCGCGTCAGCCCACCGCGCGTTGAGCGGCCACAGGTGCAGGCCTGCGACGCCTACCCCGGTGGCTACCGACACATTGATGGCCATGGCGTACAGGCTGAACCACAGGTAGGCCTGGTCGCGCATCACCGCCGCGCTGATGAGGCCAAACACGGCCACCATGGTCAGCAGCCCGAAGTAAACGCCGTGCAACAGCGATATGCGCTGCTGCTCCGATGACAGCCCGCTTTCGCTGACAAACCGGATGGGCGTGCTGAAGGTGCTGCTGGACTCGATGCGCAGCATGTAGCGGCCCACATCGGCAGCCGACACCTGCAACGGCAGGATGGGGTGGAGGTTGGGCAAGGGCCAGTAGGCCACGGGCACCAGGTCGCCAGCGCTCTGGAAGGTCCAGCCGGCATCGGCCCGGGTGAACAGCGTCGCCTTGTTGAGGCCGGGGTTCGGCAGCTGGAGGTACCAGCGCTCGAAGTCGGGCGCGGGCGGAACGGTGAAGCGTATCCACAGCGCCTCGCCGGGCTTCACGGGATAGAGCTGGCGCTCGGCCGTGGGACGGAAGGCAGACTCGGGCAGCTTGAGCACGTCGTCGAGCCCGCTGCGGCCGGACTCGTCGAGCCACCAGTCACCCCAGTCAGCCAGCGACACCGGCTGGCGCTGCACGTCCAGGTCCAGGATGGTGCGCGCACTGGCCCCGCCGCCACCCACGGTGAACAGCAGGCAGGCCAGCAGGCCCCACCAACAGCGGCGCATCAACCAACGATACATTTTGTATCGTTTGATTGGATACCTCGCTCAGGTGTTCGTCAAGGCGGTGTTGGCCGCGCCGGTCAGCGCCGCACTGAGGGCGTCGAGCACGTCGGATTCCAGGTTCCAGCAATGCCAGTAGAGCTGGATGGGCAGCGCATGGCCGGGGCAGATGTTGACCAGCTGGCCCTGCTCCAGCAGGCCGCGCACCAGCAGTTCGGGCAGGATGCTCACGCCCCAGCCGGCCAGCACCGCGCGCACCTGACCCTCGGAGCTGGGCACAAACAGCTGGCTCAGCGTGACCCGTTTCAGGCCGAAGGCCTTGGACACGAACTCGGCCTGGCCATCGTCCTTGCGGTTGAAGGCAATGAACGGCACCTCGCGGAAGTTGTGCGGCGTCAAGCCCTTGGGCACGCGTGCCTGGGCGAAGTCGGGCCGGGCGACGGCGATGTAGTCCATCGCGCCCAGCGGCACCACCTTGCAGCCGCGCAGCGCCTGCTTCAGCGTGGTCACGCAGCCCAGCACCTGGCCTTCGCGCAGCCATTCGTGGGTGAAGTCCTGATCGTCGGTGATGATCTCCAGCGGCAGCCCCTGGCGCGCCAGTTCGCCGAGCGCAGGCAGGGCCCAAGTGGCAATGCTGTCGGCGTTGACGGCGATCGAGATCCGCTCTTCCTCGCGGCCGCTGCCTGTGGAGCTGGGGGCCAGCTCCTTCAGGTCGCGCTCGAGGTCGGCGCGCAACAGGCGCAGCTGCTTGGTGTGCTTGAGCAGGAGCTGGCCAGCCGAAGTGGGCTTGAGCGGCCGGCTGCGCACGATCAGTACCGTGCCGACCTGCGCCTCCAGCGCCCGCAGCCGCTGCGACACCGCCGACTGGGTGATCGACAGGCGCTGGGCGGCGCGCTCAAAGCCCCCCTCTTCCACGATGGCGGCCAGGCATTCGAGGGCGTCGGGGTCAAAGGTACTCATATAAGGGAAGTTGATGCTGACGCCCGAAGTTTAGTTTTTCTTCATGGCGGCAACAACTTCCCCGGGCCCGGCCGGGCGCCGCCGCGTCAGGCCGGCGGCAGGATCACCTTGTCAATCACGTGGATCACGCCGTTGCTGGTCAGCACGTCGGTGGCGGTGATGTTGCTCTTGCGGCCGCGCTGGTCGGTGATGGCCAGGCTCGCGTCGATGGTGAAGGTGGCGCCTTGCAGTGACGTGATGGCGGTGCCCACCGGGACATCGGCCTTGAGCACGCGGCCCGGCACCACATGGTAGGTGAGCACTCGGGTCAGCAGCGCGGTATTGGCCAGCAGGGCCGTTTTGGTCACGCCCAGCTCCGACAGCAGTGCCGCAAAAGCGTCGTTGGTGGGCGCGAATACGGTGAGCGGCCCGGCGCCCGACAAGGCCCCCGCGAGGTTGGCCGCGACCACCGCTTCCACCAGGATGCTGAACTGCGGCAGCGCCTGCGCCGTCTGGACAATGTTTTTGTCGGCGGGCAGCAGCACCCGGTCGATCACGTGCACCACCCCGTTGCTGGCGGCAATGTCCGTGGCGCGAATGGTGCTGGTGCGGTTGCGCCCGTCGGTGATGACCAGGGCGCCACCCGTGGCGTCCACCTTGAAAATGCCACCCTGCACGGTGGTGACGGCTTTGCCCAGCGGCACCCCCGCGCGCTCGACCTTGCCCGGCAGCACGTGGTACGTGAGCACCGCCGTCAGCAGCGGCTTGTTGGCCAGCAGCGCTTCCTTGGTCACGCCCAGCTCGGCCAGCAGCGCGGCAAAGGCCGCATCGGTGGGCGCAAACACCGTGAACGGGCCGGGGCCCTTGAGGGTGTTGACCAGGTCGGCCGCGACCACCGCTTCCACCAGGATGCTGAACTGGGGGTCGGCCTGGGCGATTTGCACCACGTCCCGGGTCTCGACCGCCGGGCCATCGCTGCCGCCACAGGCGGTCAGGGCCATGCTTGCGCCGCCAGCGGCGGCCACCATCATCCATTGCCTTCTGCTCATTGACATGCTGCACTCCTTGATGGCGCTTTGCGCCGTTGTTTGATACCGGCAACTGCCCGGCGGCGCATCATATTTACCGTTCAGTAATTTCTCAAACTTAACAGTCTGTTTCTTGACTGATTAGTTTGGGTTTCTGAATGTTATTAGTGCACCTGATGTTTTCACTGAGTGTTTAATTCCGCTTTTACTCACCGCCCACTTGCACCACACTGCGGCCCATGAAAGTTCTTGTTCTCGGCGCCGGCATCATCGGCACCAGCACCGCCTGGCATCTGCTGGAACGCGGCCACGACGTGACCGTGGTCGACCGCCAGCCCGACGCGGCCCTTGAAACCAGCTTTGGCAACGCTGCCCAGATTTCGGTGAGCTACTGCGAACCCTGGGCCAACCGCGACGCGCCAGCCAAGCTGCTGAAGTGGATGTTCCGCAACGACGCACCGCTGCTGTTCCGTCCACAGCCCGACTGGCAGCAATGGCGCTGGGGCCTGCAGTTCCTGGCCCAGTGCAATGACGCGGCGTTTGAGCGCAACGTGCAGCAGCTGGTGGCCCTGGGCGCCTACAGCCACGCCGCCCTGAAGGACGTGGTGCGTGCCACCGGCATCCGGTACCACCGGCTGGAGCGCGGCATCGCGCACTACTTCACCGACGAAAAATCGTTCGACGCGGCGGCCGGCGCGGCCCGGCTGATGCAGAAGTACGGCGTGCAGCGCCGGGTGGTCAGCCGCGACGAGCTGCTGGCCATCGAGCCGGCGTTCCGCTCGTTCGCCCACCGCATCGTCGGCGGCACCTACACCGCCAGCGACGAAAGCGGCGACGCCCGCGTGTTCACGCAGGAACTGGCCCGCCTGAGCGGCGAGCGCGGCGCGCAGTTCCTGTTCAACCACGACATCGAGCGGCTGGCCACGGCCGGCGGCGCGCTCGAAGCCGTGCAGGTGCGCGACCGCCACACCGGCGAGCAGCGCACCCTCAAGGCCGACGCGGTGGTGGCGGCGTGCGGCAGCTACACCGCGCCACTGCTGCGCCGCGTGGGTGTGGACCTGCCGATCTACCCCGGCAAGGGCTACAGCGCGACGTTCCGGCTGCTCAAGCCGGAGGCCGCACCCTTCGTCAGCACCATCGACGACGAGGTGAAATGCGCCATGAGCCGCCTGGGCGACGAACTGCGTGTGGCCGGCACCATCGAGCTGGGCGGCTTTGACACGTCGCTGGACACACCGCTGGCGCAGGCCCGCTGCCGCATGCTGGCCGAGCGCATTGAGGCGGTGCTGCCCGGCGTCTGCGACACCCGCAGCGAGGCCGAGGGCGGCAATCCGCGCTACTGGACCGGCCTGCGCCCGGCCACACCGACCAACATCCCCTATATCGGCCAGACCCGCGTGCGCAAGCTCTGGGTCAACGCTGGCCACGGCACGCTGGGCTGGACCCACGGCGCCGGCTCGGGCAAGGCACTGGCCGAGCTGATCAGCGGCGAGCAGCCGGCCATGGCGTTCGGCTTCCACGGCATGGACCGCGCCACCGGCAAGGCCGGCCGTGCGGCTACCATCGCCGCATGACGACCGCGCCGACCGCACCCCACTACCTCTTCCTCGTCGCCTCCGCCCGTGAACCGGGCCACCTGGGCAACACCGAATGGCTGGCCCGCCGGGCCGCCGAAGCGTTGCCCGCCGGCACCCCACAAACCTGGCTGCCGCTGGCCCACATGAACTTGCCGCCCTTTGTGGACCGGCGCCACACGACCGGCACCTACCCCCTGCCCGAAGGCGACCTGCGCACGGTGCTGGACGCGATGCGCTCGGCCAGCCACATCGTGCTGGTGGCGCCGGTGTACTGGTACAGCTTTCCCACCGCGCTGAAGACGCTGATGGACCACTGGAGCGCCTGGATCCGCATTCCTGGCGTGCCATTCAAGGACGAGATGGCCATGCGCACCTTCCAGCTCGTCACCACCAGCGGCGACCGCGCCAAGGCCCAGCCCATGATCGACTCGGCCGAGTTGTGCGCGCGTTTTTTCGGCGCCACCTGGGGCGGGGCACTTTGGGGCAAGGGCGGGCCGCCCGATGCGGTGCTGGGCGATGCCGCAGCGCAGCAGGCGGCTGCTACATTTTTAATAGCGCCTCACGCAGCCTGAATGCGGGCTGGAGCCACTTTTGACCCTTGTCCGAACGCTGGGGATTGATTTCGGCACGTCCAACTCGGCGGCGGCCTGGCGCGTGGGCGACGGCCCGGCGCAGCCGCTGCGGCTGGAAGGTGACCACTTGGCCCTGCCCACCGCCATCTTCTTCAATGCCGAGGACCGGCGTGCCCACTTTGGCCGCGATGCGGTCGCGCAGTACCTCAGTGGCGCCGACGGCCGGCTGATGCGCTCGCTCAAGAGCCTGCTGGGCAGCGCGCTGCTGCTGGAGAAGACGGAGGTCAATGGCCAGGCCATGAGCTTCCAGGACATCATCGCGACCTTCCTGAAGGAAATCGTGGCGCGGGCGCAGGCCCAAACTGGCGCTGCGCCCGACCGGGTGGTGCTGGGCCGCCCGGTGCATTTTGTGGACGACGACCCGGCGCGCGACGCGCTGGCACAGCAGATGCTGCTGCAGGCGGCTGAATCCGCCGGCCTGCGTCACGTGGGCTTTGAGCTGGAGCCAATTGCCGCCGCGTTTGACTACGAGCAGCGCATTGCGCGCGACAGCGTGGTGCTGGTGGCCGACATCGGGGGCGGCACGTCGGACTTCACGGTGGTGCGGCTCGGCCCGACGCGCGCGCGCCACGCGCACGACCGCAGCGCCGACATCCTGGCTACCGATGGCGTGCACGTGGGTGGCACCGACTTTGACCAGCGGCTCAGCCTCGAGCAGGTGATGCCGCTGCTGGGCTTTCGCCACATCGGGCCCCAGCAGCGCGAGGTGCCCAGCGCGGTGTTCTTCGACCTCGCCACCTGGCACCTGATCCACTGGCGCTATGTTCCGCGCGCACTGCGCGAGGCCCAGGCGCTGCGCGTGAACTACACCGACCCGGCCCTGCACCGCCGCCTGATGACCGTGCTGGACCAGCGGCTGGGCCACCACCTGGCCAACGACGTGGAGCAGGCCAAGATTGCCAGCAGCCAGAGCGGTGGCATGGCCCGGCTGGACCTGTCATACGTCGACCCCGGCCTGGGCGCCACGCTGACGGCGGGCGACATGGCGCAGCAGCTGCAGCCGTTGCTGGCGCGTGTGGTGCAGTGTGCACACGCCTGCGTGCGGCAGGCAGGCCTGGTCGCGCGCGGCATCGACGCGGTCTACCTCACGGGCGGCTCGTCGGCGCTCACGCCCTTGCGGCATGCGCTGCAGGCGGCGTTTGCCGGCACGCCGCTGGTGGAGGGCGACCTCTTTGGCGGCGTGGCGGCCGGGCTGGTGTACCGGGCGGTACGCTGAGCCGGGTGATACTGCGGCCATGAGCACCGTGAGCCTGCCCGCCGCCCCGCTGGGCGCGCGCGTGGCGCGCAACTTCTTCACCCACAGCGGCCATGTGCCGCTGGTGGTGCTGATCCTGGAGGCATTGCTGGCGCAGCCCGGGTACTTTATGCACGCCGACCCGTACCTGCTGCTGGCTGCCGGCCTGGGCCAGGCGGGGCTGACGGCGTGGCTGGACAGCACTGGAAGGCCGCGGGTCATGCTGGCCAACCTGGCCGGTCCGCTGCTCTACACACTGGTGGAAACGGCCATCGAAGGCCCGGCCTTCTTCCTGCAGTGGCACCACCAGGCCTACTGGGCCTTTGCGCTGGGCTTTGGCGTGCTGCAGTGGGCCCAGCAGCGCCACCCGGCGGCCGCGCTGGTGCTGGCCGAGAGCGTGCTGCGCTCGGCCATCCCGCTGGTGATGTACGCGCTGTTCGAGGCCCGCATCAAGGGCACACCGCTGTCGGCCAGCGCGTTCTTTGCCGACCGCGCCCATGACTTCCTGGCGGTGGTGCTGTTGCTGCTGGGCGTGCTGCTGGGCTTTGCCGACGTCAACCTGCGCCGCTCCATGGCCACGGTACAGGCGTTGACGGCGCGGCTGCGCCAGTACTCGGAATGGTCACTCGGCCGCGGCATCCTGGACCGCGCCATTGCCGACGAGCGCACGCTGGCGCTGCAGCGCGTGGTGCGGGCGGTGGTGTTCATGGACATCCGCGGTTTCACCGCCTGGAGCGAGCAGCAGCCCCCGGAAGCGGTGGTCGGGTTGCTGAACCGCTGCTACCGCGCAGCGGAAGGCGCGCTGGCCGACCTCCCGCCGATCAAGCTCAAGTACACGGCCGACGAAGTCATGGCGGTTTTTGCCGACACCGCGGTGGCCGTGCAGGCCGCAAGGCAACTGCTGCAGGCCACTCAACCGCTGCTGGCCGCCAACGGCCTCGGCGCGGGCGCCGGTGTGCACCAGGGCCCGGTGGTCGAGGGGCTGGTCGGTGGCGAAGGCACCCGTGCCTACGACTTCATTGGCGACACGGTGAACACCGCCAAACGCCTGTGCGATGCCGCCGCCAGCGGTGAACTGCTGGTCTCCCAGGCCGCGTGCGCGGCCGCAGGCCTGCCCGCCGGCCTGCCGCGCGAAGTCCAGGCCAAGGGCAAGCGCGCACCGCTGCTGGCCCAGGCTTTTGCGCTGTAGCCCGCGCCGATAGTGCGCAAGGCGCTACAAAACTGATAGCGCTTACACGTACTCGATGCCGCTGGCGGCCAGCCCGGTGAGGTTGACCTGGGCCTGGTTGGCTGGCGTTTCCGCGGCCAGTGCCAGCAGGCCCGCCTGGGTGAAGGTGTTGTTCTCCAGCAGCCCCACATAGGTGGTCAGGTTGGCGACATCGATCGGCGCACCCATCACGTTCTGCCAGACCGCGCGCACAAACGAGGTGCTGTCGGGCGCGCTGACTGCGCCAGTGGACAGGCACATCTGCGCGAGCTGCTGCATGGTGGCGCCGGCGTCGAAAAAGTTCAGCCCGATGCCCACGTACTGCTTGTTGGCCAGCGTCGCGCGGCCAAACGCCGCGCCGATGATCTCGGCCGTCTTGCCCGCGCTGGCAGTGGCCGACAGGTCCAGCGCCACCCTGGTATTGGCAAACTGCAGCCGTTCCACCCCTGTCAGGGTGTCGACCCCTTCGGTGCCCCCCGTGTCGCGCACGGTCCAGCTGCCGGTGCTGTCACGCGACAGGTTGAACGCGCTGCGTGCACCCCAGTACCGCACGGTGTCGATGCCAGCGCCGCCGATGAACACATCGTTGCCGGCCGTACCACCCAGAAAATCATTGCCGGCCGTGCCCACGATGCTGCCGGGCACCGGCGCAGGCGCGGTGGCGCGCAGGCTGTAGCTGCCAGTGAGCGAGCCGCCGCTCGCCGCCAGAAAGTAGTCTGCGCTGTCGGGTGACAGGTAGTCGATGTACTTGCTCTGGAAGCCCTGGCCCGTGGTGGCCTGGAACACCAGCGTACCGGCCGCGGTGTACAGGCCCAGCTGCGCGTCAAACAGGCCGTTGATGGTGCCCGCCTCGATGGTGAAGCGGTATTGCTGGCCGGCCGCCAGGCTGATCCGGAACCAGTCTGCGTCGCCCACCGGCGTGATCACGCCATAGTCGGTGCCGCCCGGCGTCAGCACGCCCGGTGTGCCGGGGTTGGCGGGGTAGTCAAGGTCACTGGTGTCCATGCTGCGTCCTTTCCCCGCCAGCGTAGGCGCGGCCGCACGGGACGGGCTTGCGCCGCGTCAAGAACGCCGAAAAAGGCCGCGCGATGAATCCGCCCCTGCTTGACGTGGCGCAAGTCCAGCCGCCCGCCCGCGCCTAAGCTGAATCCCTGTACCACCCCAGGAGGTCCACATGACTTCATTGATCCGCGGGCCCGCCCTGCTGTCCACCGCGCTGCTGCTCACCGCCCTGGCGGGCTGCGCGTCGCTGCAAGCCCAGACCGACCCCCATGCCGCGCACAAGGCCGAAGCCGCTGCGCCTGCCGCGCCCGCGGCCGCCGACGCCCGGAAGCCGATGCACGAAGGCATGCCGATGATGAAGGACATGGCCGACCTTGCGCGGCGCCAGAAAGCACTGGAAGACCGCATGGACGCCATGCAGGGCATGATGCAGTCGATGATGCAGCGCATGCCCGGCGCGGGCATGGCGCCCCCCGCGCGCTAGACCACCTTCAGGCCCTTGAGCGCCAGGTCTTCGGGCGGGTAGCGCAGGCCCAGTGACTGCAGCCTGTCGCGCACCAGCGTGGCGATCATCAGGTTGCGGTGGGTCTTGGAGTCGGCCGGCACCACCGTCCAGGGGGCCCAGGGCGTGCTGGTGGCGCCCAGCAGCGTTTCGTACGCCGCTTGGTACTGCGCCCACTGCTTGCGCACTTCCAGATCGCCAAGGCTGAACTTCCAGTGCTTGGTCGGGTCGTCCACGCGCTCCTGCAGGCGCTGGCGCTGCTCTTCAAAGCTGATGTGCAGCATGAACTTCATCACCAGCGTGCCGGTCTCGCTCAGCATCCGCTCGAAGTCGTTGATGTGGGCCAGGCGCTGCTTCTTCTGCGCCGGCGTGATCCAGCCATTGACCACGGGGACCAGCACGTCTTCGTAGTGGCTGCGGTTGAAGACGACGATCTCGCCCGCCCCCGGCACCTGCTGGTGGATGCGCCACAGGTAGTCATGCGCCCGCTCGGTTTCGGTCGGCGCCTTCCAGCCCACCACATGCACGCCCAGTGCGCTGGTGCGGCCGAACACGCCGCGAATGGTGCCGTCCTTGCCCGAGGTGTCGGTGCCCTGCAGCACCACCAGCAGCTTGAAGCGCCGGTCGGCATAGAACAGGTCCTGCAGGCTGTCGAGCTCCAGCGCCAGGGCGTCCACCGCCAGCTTGTCGCGCGCCTTGTTGCCGCGCGAAAACGGCTTGGCATCCGGCGGGCACTTGTCCAGCGAAAAGGGCTTGCCAGCACCACCGGTCGGCGGTTGCCAGGCGGTGAGGGACGGGCTGCTGTCGTCTTGTTTGCCGGTGGCCATGCGCGCTCCAGGGGTTGTGAGGTGCAGGATACCCCGTTGCGGCTGCCACGGATAATCGGCGCTTGCCTGCCGACCACCCCGCCCCACCGCTGCGCGTGCTGTCCGTCATCCCGCCGATGACGCAACTGAACACGCCCTACCCGTCCACCGCCTACCTCACCGGCTTCCTGCGCTCGCGCGGCGTGGATGCGGTGCAGGAAGACCTGGCGCTGGCACTGGTGCTGCGGCTGCTGTCGCCCGACGGCCTGCGCGCCGTGGCCGCCTGCGTGGAGGCGCTGCCCCGCAAGAAGCACAGCCCGGCGGTGCAGGCCTTTGCCGCGCAACAGGCGCGTTACCTGGCCACCATCGGCCCCGTCATCGCTTTCCTGCAAGGGCGCGACGCGACGCTGGCGCACCGCATTGTGGGCCGCCACTACCTGCCCGAAGGCCCGCGCTTTGAATCGCTGGACGTGTATGTGGACGACGGCAGCGGCGACCCGCTGGGCTGGGCCTTCGGCTCGCTGGGCCTGCAGGACCGCGCGCGGCACCTGGCCACGCTGTACCTGAACGACCTGGCCGACGTGCTGCGCGACGCGGTGGACCCGCGCTTCGAGTTTGTGCGGTATGCCGAATCACTGGCCGGCAGCCAGCCCACGTTTGACCCGCTGGCCGATGCGCTGGCCGCACCCCCCAACCTGGTGGACGACACGCTGCAGGCGCTGACGCTGGAAGCCGTCGCGCACCATGCGCCCACGGTGGTGCTGCTTTCGGTGCCGTTCCCGGGCGCGGTGTATGCGGCGTTTCGCATCGCGCAGACCATCAAGACGCAGCACCCGCAGATCGTCACCGTGCTGGGCGGCGGCTTTGTCAACACCGAGCTGCGCGAGCTGGCCGAGCCGCGCGTGTTCGACCACGTTGACTACGTGACCCTGGACGCCGGCGAGCGCCCGCTGCTGGCGCTGCTGGAACACCTGCAGGGCCGGCGCGGGCGCCAGCGGCTGGTGCGCACCTTTGTGCGAGAAGAAGGCGCAGTACGCTACATCAATATGGCCGAGCCCGACGTGGCGTTTGCCGAAGTCGGCACACCCACCTGGGACGGCCTGCCGCTGGACAAGTACCTGTCGCTGTTGGACATGCTCAACCCCATGCACCGGCTGTGGAGCGACGGGCGCTGGAACAAGCTCACCGTGGCCCACGGCTGCTACTGGAAGAAATGCAGCTTCTGCGACGTGAGCCTGGACTACATCTCGCGCTACGAAGGTGCCAGTGCCACCGTGCTGGCCGACCGCATTGACGCCATCGTGCGCGAGACGGGGCAGACCGGCTTCCATTTTGTGGACGAAGCCGCGCCGCCCAAGGCCCTGAAGGCGCTGGCCACCGAGTTGGTCGCGCGCGGCACTGGCATCTCGTGGTGGGGCAACATCCGTTTTGAGAAGACCTTCAGCCCCGAGCTGTGCCAGCTGCTGGCCGACAGCGGCTGCATTGCCATCTCGGGCGGGCTGGAGGTGGCGTCCGACCGGCTGCTGACGCTGATGAAAAAAGGCGTGAGCGTGGACCAGGTGGCGCGCGTGACCCGCGCCTTCAGCGACGCGGGCATCCTGGTGCACGCCTACCTGATGTACGGCTTTCCCACCCAGACGGTGCACGACACGGTGGACGCGCTGGAATATGTGCGCCAGCTGTTTGAGAACGGCTGCATCCAGAGCGGCTTTTTCCACCGCTTCGCCTGCACCGTGCATTCACCCGTGGGCCTGAACCCACAAGACTACGGCGTGACGCTGCAGCCGCTGCCGCCGGGTGCGTTTGCCAAAAACGACATTGCGTTCCACGACCCCACCGGCGTGGACCACGACGCGCTGGGCGGCGCGCTCAAGAAAGCCATCTACAACTACATGCACGGCATCGGGCTGGAAGAAGACGTGCGCAGCTGGTTTCCGTTCAAGGTGCCCAAGACCACCGTGGCCCGCAACCGGATCGAGCGGGCGTTGCGCCAGTCGGCTTGAGTGACTGCCGCGCAAAGGCCTGGGTGGCCTAGGAACCCAGCAACTCCCACACCTTCACCGCCGTCAACGGCATCTGAATGGTCGGCGCCACAGCGGCCTTGCCAGCGCGCGCCAGCGCGTCGGCCACCGCGTTCACCACGCTGGGCGTGGCCCCGATGGTGCCGAGTTCGCCGACACCCTTCACGCCCAGCGGGTTGTTCTTGCAGGGCGTGGATTCGTCCATCTCGGTGACGAAGTCGCAGGCCATGTTGTCGGCGCGCGGGGCGGTGTAGTCCATCAGGCTGCCGGTCACGGGCTGGCCGGTGTCACGGTCATACACCATGTGCTCCTGCAGCGCCTGGCCGATGCCCTGCACCGCACCGCCGTCGAGCTGGCCGCGCACGATCATCGGGTTGACCACGCGACCCACATCGTTGACGCTGCTGTAGCGCACCACCTGCACCTCACCGGTGGCGGGGTCGATCTCCACCTCGCTCACATGGCAACCGTTGGGCCAGGTCGGCCCGCTGACGGCGCTGGTGCTGTCCATGTGGATCACGCCGCCCGCCTGTTTGGCGGCCAGCGCGAACAGGTCCACGCCCACATCCGTGCCCTTGACCGTGAAGCGGCCGGCCGCGTAGGCGATGTCTTCGGCCGCGGCCTCCAGCTCCTTGGCGGCGAGCTGCTTTGCATGGTCAATCGTGCGCTCAGAACCTACGCGCATGGCTGAACCGCCGGTGAAGAGGGAGCGCGAGCCCGCACTGCCAAAGCCGTCGCCACGGTCGGTGTCGCCCAGGATCACCTTCACGCGCTCGATCGGCACATCAAACACGTCCACCACCAGCTGCGCCAGCGTGGTGGCAATGCCCTGACCCATCTGATTGACGGCGGAAAACACCTCGATGGTGCCGTCGGCCTTCACGTCCACGGTGACGCGCTCCTCAAACACGTTGCCGCCGGTCCACTCCAGAAAAGTGGCGATGCCCAAGCCGCGCAGCAGGCCGCGCGCCTTGCTTTGCGCGGCCCGCGCCTCAAAGCCGGCCCAGTCGGCCAGGGCCAGGCCCTGGTCCATGACCTTCTCGAACTGGCCGGTGTCGTAGGTCTGGCCCATGGCGTTCTTGTAGGGCATCTGCTCCGGGCGGATGAAGTTGCGGCGGCGCAGCGCGATGCGGTCGATGCCGGTCTGGCGCGCGGCCTCGTCCATCAGTCGCTCCATGATGAAGATCGCCTCGGGCCGGCCGGCGCCGCGGTAGGCGCTGGTGGGCGCGGTATTGGTCAGCACCGCCTTGAAATGGAAGTCGATGGTCCGGATGTCGTACACGCTGGTCTGCACCCACGGGCCAATCATCAGCGTGATGGCCACGCCGGTGGGGATGGCGTAGGCGCCGATGTTGCCAAGCGAGCGCAGGCGCAGGCCCAGGATCTTGCCGTCGGCCGCCAGCGCCAGCTCGGCCTGCGTCTGCAGGTCGCGGCCATGGGTGGAGGTGAGGAAGTCTTCGCTGCGGTCGGCGATCCACTTCACCGGGCGCTTCAGGTGGTGTGCAGCCCAGGCCACCGCGGCGTCTTCGGGGTAGATGCCGGTCTTCATGCCGAAGCCACCGCCCACGTCGCCCACCGTCACACGCACCTGGTCGCGCGGCAGGCCCAGGATGTCGTTGCACAGCGCGTTTTTCACGCCGCTGGGCATCTGGCTGCTCATGCGCAGTGTCAGGCGGCCGTCTTCGGCGATCCACGCCAGCACCGAACGCGGCTCGATGGTCAGCGCGGCCACGCGCTGGTTGTGAATGTTGAGCTTGACGATGTGCGCGGCCTTGGCGAACGCTTCGGCGGTGGCGGCCTCGTTGCCATGGCGCATTTCGGCGCTGACGTTGTCGGGCGCCTCGTCGCACAGCGCGGGCGCACCGGCGGCCGTGGCGTCGTCGGCCGTCACCACATGGGGCAGCTCTTCGTAGTCCAGCATCACCGCTTCGGCCGCGTCGCGTGCCTGCTGCACCGTTTCCGCCACCACCAGGGCTACGGCCTCACCCACGTAGCGCACCCGCTCGTGTGCCAGCACGCGGCGCGCGGGTGTGGCGCCCGGGGCACCGCCCGCACGCTTGAAGTTGGGGCTGTGCGGAATGGGCTTGACGCCGGCGGCCACCAGCTCGGCGCCGGTGACCACCGCCACCACGCCCGGCATGGCTTTCGCCGCGCTGGTGTCGATGCCGGTGATGCGCGCATGCGGGTAGGGCGAGCGCACAAAGCACAGGCGCAGCTGGCCTGCGGGCGCGATGTCGTCGGTGTACTGGCCAGTGCCCTTGAGCAGGGCTTCGTCTTCGAGGCGCTTGACGGCCTGGCCGCTGCCAAAGCGGGCCGGGATGTCCAGGGTGTTGGTGGTCATATGCGTGTTCTCCAGAGACGGTGAGTCTCGCCGAATTCGCTAACGCGTGCCCGGCCCCAGCCGCTCGCTCATCCAGCGCAGCAGGTCAATCCACATCTGTCGCATCTCGGCGTCCAGCGGGGTGCGCATGGCGTTGGGCAGCTCCACCGTAACCACAGGCACGCCCTTGTGCACGCCGCCATAGTTGCCCAGCGAGCCGGGGAAGATCCCCACCTGGTCCAGGTACAGCCGGCCCAGCTTGCTGGGCGGCACCGAGGGGCCGTCAAAGTCGAGCACGCCGTAGGGGGCGTGGATGCTCACAATGAGGTGCGGCTTGAAGCTTTGCATCTGCTCGTGCACGAAGCGCGATTCGGGCTCGGACAGCGGCTTGTGGCCGGGCCAGCGCCGCGGGTCCTTGCGCACACGCTTTTCCCAGTAAATGGCGGCGTCGCGCTCCCAGTTGGGCGTGGGGAAGTTGCGGTTCAGGTCCACGCCATTGGCATTCACGCGGCGCGGCGGCCGGTTCAGCAGCCCGTCGGGGTTGAGCGCAGGAATGAAGCGCCAGTGCACCGGCTGCGGCATCTGGATCAGCGGGTCCTGCGCCAGGCGGATCCAGTGCAGCGCGACCGAGGCCGACGACAGCTCGTCGCCATGGATGGCGCCGATCACCAGCACCCGCAACCTGGCGTCGGCCGGGGCAATGTCGCGCGTGTACAGCGTCTGCCCGCGCACCGAGCGGGCGTCACTGGACTGCAGGCCGGCGCCTTCACACAAGGCCGCCGTGACGTTCGGCAGCTTATTGACAAAATCGGTGCAGGCCCGCGTCGCCTCTGCGTGAGGCGCTATAAAAACAGTAGCAACTCCAGCCAGCACCGGGGCCAGCCAGACGCGCAGCGCGCGGCGCGGCGTCATGCCTCGACTGCAAATGTCAGGCCGGCGTTGGCACCCAGGCGCGCGATCAGCGCAGTGCCCATGGCCGAGGCGGGCGTCCAGATGCCGCCGGGTGTGGCGCTGGCGTCCTGCAGCAGGCAGACGGCCGACTCGGCGATCATTTTGGAGGTGGAGCCGTAGCCCGGGTCGCGGTCGCCCTTGACGCCCACGCGCAGGCTGCGGCCGTCGGCCGCCTCGCCCACAAACAGCACGTCGTAGAAGCCGGTTTCCCGCTCTTCTTTCGACGGGCCTTCGCCGGGCTTGGGCCCCTTGTCGGAGGCGAGCGATTTGTCGGCGGCGATGGCGTTGGCCATGGCCTCGCCTTTTTCGCCGGGGCCCGTGATCATCATCTCGTCGTAGACAAAGTCGGTGCCGTACGCGTGCTGGAGCAAAAAGTTGCTGCGGTGCACGTTGCGGGTGTTGATGGCGGCCATGACGAACGGCGCCACCCAGGCGCCCAGAGACTCCTCGTACAGGGGCTTGTGGCCGGGCGGCTGCTTCGGTCCTTCAAACCCCGGCGTCAACGAGAACGGGTTCTTCAGCAGATCCAGCACGCCGGGCTGGGTGGCGGCGGCAGCCATGGTCGCCTTGAGGCTGGCGGCGGTGCCACCCGAGAAGGTGCCTTTCATGCGGCGCACCCGGCCGCGTACGCGCGGCACCGGCGCGCCAAAGCGCTGGCGCGCCTCGTTCTGCAGCAGCAGCACGCCGAGGTCAAACGGGATCGAGTCGAACCCGCACGAGAACACGATGCGCGCACCACTGCTTCTGGCGGCGGCCTCGTGCGCGTCAATCATCTGGCGCATCCAGGCCGGCTCGCCGCAAAGGTCCACATAGTCGGTGCCGCTGGCAGCGCAGGCGGCCACCAGCTCGTTGCCGTACAGCTGGTACGGGCCCACGGTGGTCAGCACCAGGCGGGTGCTGTCGGTCAGGGCTTTCAGGCTGGCGGCGTCGCTGCTGTCGGTCACCACCAGCGGTGTGCTGGACGGGGCACCGAGCTCGTCGCGCACGGCGGCCAGCTTGTCGGCGCTGCGCCCGCCCATGGCCCAGCGCAAACCGCTGCCCTGGGGGTAGCGCTGCAACAAATATTCCACCACCAGCCGGCCGGTGAAGCCGGTGGCGCCGTGCACCACGATGTCAAAAGGTTTGTTCACAAGGGTCTCCTGGGGATGCTGCGCATGGTAGCGCCGGGCAGCGCCCGGGGGTGACGCCTGGGTGATTGAACTCAGTCCTTTTCGCCGGCCTCGTACAGTGTTTCGCGGCCCATGCGGTCGAGCACCAGCTCGGCCGTCCAGGGCAGCATGAGCGAGCCGCAGCGGCTGTCGCGGTACATGCGCTCCAGCGGCAGATGCTTCATCATGCTCTGGCCGCCGCAGGTGCGGATGGCCAGCCGCGCGATGTCGTTGGCACCTTCCATCACGCTGTAGTGGGCGGCGTAGAGGCGCAGCTTTTCGTCCTTGGTCGGGTTGGGCTTGGCTTCCAGGATGGCGCGTGTGAACAGGCTACGCATGCTCTCGAGCTGGATGCGCATCTGCGCCACGGCGATCTGCTTGGTCGGGTACATGCGGCGCTTGACCGGAGGCTCGCCCTCGACCTCACCGCGCAGGTATTTCACCGTGAAGTCATACGCCGCATTGGCCAGCCCCAGGTAGGTCGGTGCCAGCGTGAAGAACATGGCCGGCCAGGTTTGCGCGCCCTTGAAGTAGATGCCGCGCGGCATGAGCTGCTCGTCGTCGCTGACGAACACGTCCTTGAACTGCAGGTTGCGGCTGACGGTGCCGCGCATGCCCAGCGGGTTCCAGTCGCCGCTGATGGAAAAGCCCGCCGACGTGGCCGGCACGCTGATGTAGAGCGTGTCGCGCGCGTCGGGGTGTTCGTCGCCCTTGTCCTCCGTACACAGGATGCCGTAGTAGTGGGCCGCGCCCGACAGGCTGGCGAAGATCTTGCGGCCGTTGATGAGCCAACCTCCCTCGACCTTTTTGGCCGTGGTGCCAAAGGGCGCGCGGCCCGCTGCCGCCGCGCTGCCTTCGCTGAAAGGTTGTGCGTAGATCGCGCCGTCGTTCACGATGCGGGCAAAGTGCAGCTCGCGCCGCTTCACATGCTCGGCGCGCTGCACATCGCTCATGGCAATGCCGTCGGCCAGCACGCCGGTCCACATGGTGCTGCAGATGTGCATGTTCCAGGTCAGCGCCGTGGTGCCGCAGTGGCGGCCGATCTCGGCGGCCACCATCATGTAGGTGGCGTAGTCGGCGCCCAGGCCGCCGTGCGACTCGGGCACGCACATCTTCAGCAGGCCGGCGTCGCGCAGGTCGTCGTAGTTGGCAAGCGGGAAGCTGGCCGTTTCGTCCCACTGCGCGGCCCGCGGCGCAAACCGCGTGCGGCCCAGCTCGCTGGCCAGCGACAGCAGCGAGCGCTGCTTCGGCGTGAAGGGCATGTCGCCCACGGCGGGGGTGAAGCTCAGGGTGTCCGGCAAGGTGCGGGTATTCATGGGGACGTCTCCTTCAGTTGCGCTCGGTACGCCCACCGAGCGAGTCGAGCACGCCCAGCCAGAAGGCCGTGCGTTCGTTGTACGAGTCCGCCTCCTGGGCGCCCGCCGCGTTGGCATAGACGGCGGTCTGCACCATCACGATGCCGGTGCCCGGTTGCACAAACACCGACTGGCCGTGCACGCCCTGCATGGCAAAGCTGCGCTCCTTCAGCGGGAACAGCCAGAACTGGTAGCCGTAGCCAAAATAGGGCGTGGCCTTGCCCGGCACGAAAGCGCCTGGCTGGCGCGCCGGGTCGGTCGCGTCCAGCAGGTAGTCGCGCGGCACCAGCTGCTGGTCGCCCACCTTGCCGTCACGGGCCAGCAGCAGGCCCAGACGGGCCCAGTCACGCAGCGAGGCGTTGAAGCCGCCCAGGGCCTGCTCCTGCTGGTCTGCGCCCAGGCGCCAGAAGGCTTCATGCTCGGCGCCCATCGGCTGCCAGAGCCAGTCGGCGGTAAGCGCCGTCATGCTCCGGCCGGTGGCGCCGGCCAGCACACGGCCCAGAACCTCGGTTTCACCGCTGGCGTAGACGAACTTCTCACCTGCCGGGGCGTGGCGGTCGGTGATGCTGCGCAGCACGCTGGCGGGGCTGGGATTGCCTGTGGCCGACGCGCGCATGAAGCGGGCCACATCGTCCTGGCCGTCGTAGCGCTCGGTGAAGCGCAGGCCGGAGCTCATGCGCAGCAGATGGCGGATGGACGTGTCGCCATACGGACTGCCAGCCAGGTCTTTGGCGTACTTCCCGGCCGGATCGTCCAGCGAGGCGATGGCGCCACGCTGCAAGGCCATGCCCACCAGCAGCGACGTGACGCTTTTGGACATCGAAAAGCTCAGGAACCGTGCATCGTCCTTGCGCCCGTAGCGGTAGCGCTCGGCCACGATCTCGCCGTTCTTCAGGACCAGCAGGCCAGTGATGCGCCGGCGCTCCAGGTAGTCGTCCAGCGTGTAGCCGAGGTTGCGGTAGCGGTACTTGATGACCGGCGGCTGGCTGGCACGCGGCAGGGCTGCCGGCATGGCGGCACGCGGCACGGCGCCGGTGATGACGCCGGGCACCTTGTCGAGCGCCGACCAGGAGCCCACACGGTAAGGCATCTCGTACCAGTTGGCGAGGTTGGTGCCGACGGGGTAGCCCAGAGGCTTGCCCAGCGCGTCTTCGTCGGGCTCGGCCCACGCAGGCAGGGCCGCCAGCGCCAGCACACAGGCCAGCAGGCGGAGCAGGGGGGTGGAGACGGATGCCATCACGGGGCCTTTCAGTGCAGCACGCGCGGCAGCGCGAGGAAGTTGAGCAGCGCGCCGTCGAACTCATCGGGCGCTTCCAGGTTCTGGAGATGGCCAATGCCCTTCATTTCCAGGTAGGTGCTGCCGGCGATGGCAGCCGCCATTTTTTTCATGACGGCGGGTGGGGCGTTGCGGTCGTGCTCGCCGGCCAGCAGCAGGGTGGGCAAGTGGATCGCGGCCAGGCTGGCGCGGCGGTCAAAGGTGACGATGCATTCCAGCGCCCGCCGGTAGGTGGACGGGTTGACCTGGCCCATGCAGTGGGTGGCGAGCTTCACACCCTCGGGCAGCGAGCCGGGGCCGATCATCTGCGGCACCAGCACCTCGGCCAGCTGGGCCATGGTCTGGCCGGCGTCCAGCGGTGCGGTGCGCTGGTTGATGAATTCGCGTTGCCAGTCCCCATCCGGCTTGCCAAACGATGGCGAAGTCCCGCACAGCACCAGCTTGCCTACCAGCTCGGGCCGGCGCGCCACGACTTCCTGCGCCACCATGCCGCCCATGCTGTGGCCGACCAGGGTGACCTGCTGGTCCGGCTGCCCCTGCATCAGCGCCTCGATCAGCCGGATGCAGGCCTCGGCCAGGCCCTTGAAGGTGTAGGGCTCGATCGGTGCGCTGTGGCCGTAACCCGGCATGTCCCAGGCCACGGCGCGGTAGCCGCTGGAGGCCAGCGTCTCCACCTGCGGTGCAAACGCCAGATGGCCGCCGCCAATGCCGTGCAGCATCAGTACCGTGGGGCCACGGCCGAGGGTGGTGAAGGTGGGCAGGACGCTCATGGCAGCACGCGGCCCTGCTCCACCACCGGTGCGCCGTCCAGCGTGATGCTGCAATGACGCAGCGGCAGGTCGAAGTGGCCGGCGGTGTAGCGGCCGGCGGTTTCATTGGCCCCGGTGCTGTAGAGGAAGTTGCCGGCAAACGCGCGCAGCTCGGTGCCGTTGAAGTCGCGCTTGTCGTACAACGCCATGCTGTCCCAGCGCGCGCCGGCGTTCAGGCCATAGCCCACATGGCTCACGGCATAGGCGGCGCGGTCGCCTTCGTGCGTGGCCCAGGCGGCGATGTAGCTGCGCATCAGCTCGGCGTCCACGCCGCTGCCTTCGATCTTCGTGATGTGGTCGTCTTCAATGGTGAGGGTGATGGGCCGCTCGATGTAGCGTTTGAAGGTGAGGTTGACGTCGCCCTCGGCCAGCACCAGTCGGCCGCTCACGCTGCCCGCCGCCGGGAAAGCCAGCGCCAGGCCACCGGGCCAGTGCGTCATGGTGCCGGGGCGGGCGGTATAGCCCCAGTTGCCGCCCACGACGGCGCCGGCCAGGTTGATGCGAAGGTCGGTCCCGGCGCTGGAGGTGACGTGCATGGCGCGGGCCACGCGCAGCCGCTTCACATGGCTCTTGACCAGCGGCTCCAGCGTGTCGTCGGGCACCAGCCGGGCCAGTGCCTCGGGGTGCTCGTTGCTGACGTAGATAACCCGTGCGCCACCCTGCAGGATGGCGGGCAGCTCGGGCGCGTGCATCAGGCCCTCGACCGTGCAGTCCACCACCAGCGTGCTGCCGGCCAGGGCCGCCACTACAGGCGCTATGTTTTTGATAGCGCCCGACGCACCGGTGGAGCGGGCTACAGGCTGTTTTGATTCAAACACACTGGGCAGCAGCAGGGTGAACGACTGTGCCCCCAGCCGGGCTGAGGCCAGCCGCGCCAAGTCCACGAGCACAGGGCGGCTTTGGCTTTCAGCCAGAATGGCCACCGTGTCGCCGGGCTGCAGCGCACAGCGGCGCAGCACGGACTCAAAGGCGTCAAGCCAGGCGGGTTCAACCAGTTCTTGCAGCATGGTTCCAGTCGGTCGGTGACAAGTTGACCCCATTATTCATGAAATTTCATGTAAATTGCATTCCGTGAACCCTCCCCGCAAGGCGCTGCCACCCACTTTCTCGTCGCCCGAGTTCCGCGCGGCCCTGGGCATGTTCGCCACGGGCGTGACCATCGTCACCGCGCGCAGCGCCTCGGGCGAGCTGGTCGGCCTGACGGCCAACTCGTTCAACTCGGTGTCGCTGGAGCCGCCGCTGGTGCTGTGGAGCCTGTCGCGCGCGGCCGGCTCGATGGCCGCCTTCAGCGCCGGCTCGCACTACGCCATCAACATCCTTGCGGCCGACCAGAAGGCGCTGGCCGAGCGGTTTGCGCTCAAGGGCGCTGACCGGTTTGCCGGCGTGGGCTTTGCCGAAGGCGCGGGCGGCGCCCCGCTGCTGGCCGGCGCCGCCGCCACGTTTGAGTGCTTCAACCGCAGCCGCTACGAAGAGGGCGACCACGTCATCTTTGTCGGCGAAGTCGAGCGCTGCGCCCACCGCGAAGGCGCCTCACCGCTGCTGTTCCATGGCGGCAAGTTCTACACCGAGCACCCTCTCTGAATGGGGCCGCGGCGCCATGAAAGACCAGCGCTTCGTCGACGGCTACCTGGGCTACCTGCTGGGCCAGGCCAACCACGCGCTGTACAAGGACTTTGACGCGCGGGTGCGCGCCGCCGGGCTGACCAGCATCGAGTGGCGGGTGCTGGCCACCCTGCACGACGGCGAACCACTGACCGTGAGCCAGCTCGCGCAGGACGTGCTGAGCAAGCAACCCACCGTGACCAAGCTGGTGCAGCGCATGGCCAGCCAGGGCTGGGTGGTGCTGCAGGCCTGCCCCAGCGACCAGCGCCGCACGCTGGTGGCCGCCACGGCCGCCGGCAGACGCCTCGTCAAGCCGCTGGTGGAAGAGGCCAAACAGCATGAGGCCCGCGTCCTGCGGTCACTGGGCGCCACGGAGAAGGTGGCGCTGCGCAAGCTGCTGGAAAAGCTCACTTCACCCCAGTGATCCCGCGCTCGCGGTAGAACTTCAGCGCCCCCGGATGAAACGGCACCACGGTGTTGTTGGGCGCATTGGCCGCACGGGTCGGCCCCGCGCTGGCGTGGATGGTTTTCGGGTCGGCGGCGGACATCACGGTGCGCGTGATCCAGTAGGCGTCGGCCTCGGGCAGGTCTTTGTGCGCCATGACGAAGTTCCATGCGGCCACGCTTTTCAGCGCGCCGCCTTGCCCACGGTAGGTGTTGGGTGCCACACTGGCCGGGCTCAGGAATGGGAAGCGCTTGAGCATGGCGGCCAGCTCGTCGTCGGCCAGGCCAAACACCACCGCATCCGTGGCGTCGGCCACCTGCTTGATGGCGGGGATGGGCAGCGCCGCCCCCTGCCACAGCGCATCAATGCGCCCGGCCTGCAAGTCAGCCGCCAGCGCCGCCGGCGTGCCGGTGACGCTTTGCACCTGCAGGCCGGTGGCCTCGGCCAGGCCCTTGAAGAAACTCTCGGCGGGCCCGCCGGCCGGCCCCACCCCCACCCGTTTGCCGGCGAGTGCGCGCAGGGTGCCCAGCCCCGTGCTGCGCAGCGTGACGATCTGGAACGAGGTTTCGTACATGGGGAACAAGGCCCGCACATTGCTGTGCTTCTTGCCCTGCGTCCAGGCGCCGGTGCCGTTGACCGCCTCGAACGCGGTGCCCAGAAAGGCCGTGCCCAGACGCAGCGGCTCGGCGTCCACGCGGCGCAGGTTCTCGATGGAGCCGGTGGACTCCAGCGCCTGCGCTTTCAGCCCGTTGGCCACGAGGTAACTCGCCAGGCCCTGCGCATACGGCAGGAAGGCGCTGCCCTGGCCGGCGGAGTAGATGCCCACCTCGGCCAGCGTGGGCCGGGGCGGCGGGGTCGATGGGGAGGCACAGGCGGCGAGCAGGGCAGCGGCACTGCTGGCCAGCATCAGGCGGCGGGTGGATTGCATGGCGGTCTCCTTCAGATTTGTTTCAGTGTGCGCCGGTGCGCTCGCGCGTGGCGGGAAGCTTTGGAAAGGGTTCATTCCAGCGGTGCATGAACCCGCTGGCCCAGCCGCACCGTAGTCACCCCCGGGCGCAGCTGCCGCACCGACGGCATCACCAGCACACAGTCGTCGTACGGCGTGCACACCGGCTCGCCGGCGTCCCGCGCGATCGGCGTGCCGGCGCGGTGGATGGTTTCGCCGCCATGAAAGTCCTGCGTGAATTCGAAGTCCATCGACCGTGCCACCACGCGGTGTGTGACGATCAGCGGCGCGGGCGCGGGTGCGTCGGCCAGCAGCCAGCCAAAGGGCACCTCGCTGCGCGCCAGTGCACCCGCGGTCACCAGGAAGCGCATGAACACGTTGCGCGCCGCCTGCAACGAGGCGCGCTCCCAGTGCTGGCCGGCTTCCAGCAGCAGCGCAATGCGGTCGCCAGCCGGGTCGCCAAAGGGGCCGTAGTCGCGCATGCGCACGCCGTCGGCATGGCCCTGGTCCATCACCACCTGGCCGCCTGCGCCCAGCGCCTGGGCAAACGCAATGTTGCGCGGCAGCGTGCCCGTGACCAGCAGCGGCGCACAGGGCTCGTGCATGGAGTGCAGGTCCAGCAGGTGGGTGGCCCGCCCCACCAGCGGGCGGATGTCGCGGGCGCGCTGCAGCTCGGCGCTCTGGCGCGGGCCGTCGAGCTGCTCGGGCGACCAGACGCGGTTGAAGTCCTCGTCCACAAAGCGTGACGCGTCGGGGCGGGCCGGGTCAAACCGCGCAAACGCCGCCACGTTGCAGAACACACCCGTGATGCGCCCGCGGCTGGGCCGCAGGCCGCTGCGCAGAAAGGCGTCAAGTGCGAGCGCGCCGGAATATTCGTTGCCGTGCACCAGCGCGGTGATCAGCACCTCGGGGCCCGGCGCATCGCCCACGCGCTCGTGGGCATAGGCCACGCCCTGCGCCGTGCCGGCCCAGCCCGACAGGTCTGGCGGCATGATCTGGACAGGGTGCGGTGCGGGTGCCCGGCCGCTCACGACACGGAGCCGCTGGCCACGGCCTTGTTCACCACGCCTCGCACCCGCTGCGTCTCGGCCTTGATGAAGGCACTCAGGGCCTGCGGTGTGCCGCCGTCGTTGGTGATACCGGCCTTCTGCAGCTTCTGCCAGACCTCCTGCTCGCGCAGGATTTCATTGAGCTCCTTGTTCAGGCGCGCGGCCATGGGCGCAGGCATTTTGGCCGGACCGAACAGGCCGAACCAGACATTCATGTCGTAGCCCTTGAGCTTGGGGTGGTCGGCCAGCGGCGGGATCTGCGGCGCGGCACGCGAGCGCTGCGGCGTGGTCACGCCCAGCGGGATCATCTTGCCGCTCTCGATGTGCGGCAGGGCCGACGACAGCACGAACACGCTGAACTCCACATTGCTGCCCAGCACGTCCTGCACCATCTGCGCTGCACCACGGTAAGGCACATGGCGGAAGGTGGTGCCCGCCAGCAGGTTGATGAGCTCGCCCGACACATGCAGCGGCGTGCCCACGCCCGACGATGCAAAGCTCAGACGGTTGGGTTCGCGTTTGGCCTTGGCCAGCGCTTCGTCGATGGTCTTCACCCCGGCCTTGGGGCCAGCCACAAACACCATGGGCGTGACGCCGATCAGACCGAGGTGCGTGAGGTCGGTCTCGCCGTTGTACTTGACGGCGGTGTTGAACAGCCGCGCGATCGACACCTCGCTGCCCGAGCCGAGCAGCAGGGTGTAGCCGTCGGGCGCAGCATTCACCACCTTTTGCGCGCCGATGGTGCCACCGGCACCGCCGACGTTTTCCACCACCACCGGAGTGCCCAGGCGCTTGGACAGGGGCTCGGCAATGGTGCGCGCCACCAGGTCCACGCTACCGCCGGCGGGGTACCCCACCACCAGCGTGATGGGCTTGGCCGCCGGCCAGCCCTGGGCGAGCGCAGCAGTGGTGGGCAACAGGCACGCGGCCAGGGTGGCGGCACCCAGGCGGGTGGCGGTACGGCGGGACAACAGCTTCGTCATGATGACTCCTCGGGGGTTGATGGAGTCAGTCTAGAAACGCACCCCACGCACCGCATGCGCAACACGCATACGGCCATGCGAACGCTGTCGCCACACCTCACGTTGCCAGGCTGGCCGCCCAGATGCGCTGCACCTGCTCGTTGCGCGGCTGGCGCGGCCGGTACAGGCGGATCTCAAACCGCACCGGGGGCTGGCGGCCATCGGCCAGCACCAGGCGGCCGTCGCGCAGGTCGTTGCCCACCAGGCCGCGCGGCAACCAGGCCACGCCCACGCCCTGCAGGGCCTGTTCGTGCAGGGATTCGGCAAAGTCGGACTCGGTGACCACATGCATGTGCAGCTCGCGCGGGCTGCGGCTCAGGCCGTCCTGCAGGATCTGGCTCAGCGCCAGCGCCGTGGCGTAGCCCAGCACCGGCACCGGCTTTTTGGCGGTGCCGGGCAGGGCGTGGCGTGCCTTGCCGTCGGCGCGCGGCGCACTCACGGCCACCAGCTCGTCGGTGCCGAAGGTCACCGCCTCAAAACGCTGCTCGTCCAGCATCAGCGGCAGGCGCGGGTGGGTGAATGAGAGCAAAAAGTCGGCGCCGCCCTGTTCCAACAGCGTGGCGCCCTCGGCGATGGAGCCCGTCAGCAGGCGCAGCCGGAAGTCCCCGGCGATGGGCTTGACCCGCGCCAGCCAGCCCGGCACGGCAGTGCGCGACAGCGTGCGCCCGGTGGCCAGCGTGACCCAGTCGAGCCCGCCCTGGGCATGGCGGATGCGTGCACGCGTGTCGGTCAGGCTGACCACGGCGCGGCGCGCCACGGGCAACAACTCTTCACCTGCGGCCGTCAGTGCCAGCGGCATGCCGGCGCGGTTGACCAGATCTGCCCCGACCCAGAGTTCCAGCGCGCGGATGCGGCGCGAGAACTGCGGCTGCGTCACATGGCGCTGCTCGGCCGCGCGTGAGAAGCTGCGCTCACGCGCCAGGGCGATGAAGTCTTCCAGCCATTTGTGGTCCATGGGGCGGCGTCCTGGTGGTGTAGCACGTTCGTAAGCACACAGCGTAACGCTACCATCAATGCATGCCGGAACGGAAAAACCACCTCGACGCACTCGCCATTTCCCTGCTGGTCGCCTGCTGCCTGTTCTGGGGTTTTCAGCAAATCCTGATCAAGACCACCGTGGGCGAAGTGCCGCCGCTGTGGCAGGCGTCGCTGCGCATGCTGGGTGCCACAGCGCTGCTGTGGGGCTGGTGTGTGCTGCGGGGCGTGAAGCTGTTCGAGCGCGACGGCTCGCTGCCAGGCGGGTTGCTCGCCGGTGTGTTGTTTGCAGCGGAGTTCTGCTGCATCTACCTGGGGCTGATGAACACCACGGCCTCGCGGCTCACGGTGTTCCTCTACACCTCGCCGTTTGTGGTGGCGCTGCTGCTGCCGCGCTTTGTGCCGTCAGAGCGCATGCGACCGGTGCAGTGGGCCGGGCTGGCGATTGCCTTTGCAGCGGTGGCGGTGGCCTTCAGCGAAGGCTTCATGCACGGCTCCACCAGCAGCCAGCTCAAGGGTGACGCGCTGGCACTCGCGGCCGGCACGCTGTGGGGCCTGACGACGCTGGTCATCCGCGCCAGTGCCATGAGCCGCATCAGCGCCGAGAAAACTCTTTTCTACCAAGTGGGCGTGACCACGCTGGTGGCGCCCGTGCTGTCGCTGGCGCTGGGCGAGACCTGGGGCCTCGCCTATTCCGCCCAGGCCTGGGTGTCGATTGGCCTGCAGACGGCCGTGGGGGCGTTTGCCAGCTACCTCACCTGGATGTGGCTGCTGCGGCACTACCCGGCCACGCAAATGAGTTCGTTCACCTTTCTCACACCGCTGTTTGCGCTGGTGCTGGGCGTGCTGCTGCTGGGCGAGCCACTCACGCTGCAGCTGGTGCTGGCGCTGGTGGGGGTGGCGGTAGGGATTGTGCTGGTGAACCGCAAGGCGGGGTGAAGAACGCATCAGCGGTTCAGCCCGCTCTGGCAGCGCGTTCACTGGCCAGCGCCACATACCAGCCGAGACACCCCGGGTTGGCCATCGCATCCTTGTTGACCACCTTGTCGATGGGCTGGCCGAGCAGCAGCTTCTTGATCGGCAGTTCCTGCTTCTTGCCGCTGAGGGTGCGCGGGATTTCGGGCACCTGGAAGATGTCGTTCGGCACAAAGCGCGGGCTCAGCGCGGTCTTGATGGCGCCGTTGATCTTCTGGCGCAGCGCGTCGTCCAGCGCGGTGCCGGGGCGCAGCACCACAAACAGCGGCATGTAGCTTTCGCGGCCCAGGTACTCCAGGTCCACCACCATCGAGTCCAGCACCTCGGGCAGGGCCTCCACCGCGCTGTACAGCTCGCTGGTGCCCATGCGCAGGCCATGGCGGTTGATGGTGGCGTCGCTGCGGCCGTAGATGATGCAGCCGCCGTTGTCGCCCACCTTGAGCCAGTCACCGTGGCGCCAGACGCCGGGGTACATGTCGAAGTAACTGGACAGGTAGCGTTTGTTGCCCTCGTCGCCCCAGAAGTACAAGGGCATGGACGGGATGGGTTGGGTGCACACCAGCTCGCCCACCTCGTTGATGACCGGCTGGCCCTGCTCGTTCCAGGCTTCCACCGCGCAGCCGAGCAGGCGGCATTGCATCTCGCCTGGTACCAGCGGCAGCTCGCGGTTGCCACCGATGAAGGCCCCAGCAAAGTCGGTGCCGCCGGAAATGTTGCACCACCAGATGTCTTTGACGCCGAGGGCATTGAACTGGTCTGTGCCCCAGTTCTGCGCTTCCGCTGACAACGGCGAGCCGGTGGTGCCCAGCGCGCGCACGGTCTTCAGGCCGGGCAGGGCCGACAGGTCCACGCCGGCCTTGAGGCAGTTGGCGAAGAACGCCGCACCGGCGCCAAAGAAAGTGACGCCGAGTTCGGCGCCAAGGCGCCAGAGCGTGGTCCAGTCTGGATTGTCCTTGCTGCCGGCCGGGTTGCCGTCGTAAATGCAGCAGGTGGTGCCGTTGAGCAGGCCGCTCATCTGCGCGTTCCACATCACCCAGCCGGTGGAGCTGTACCAGTGGAAGCGCTCGCCAAAGTTGTTGGGCTGGTAGCTGCAGCCCACGTCGTTGTGCAAGGTCTTGAGCGCCAGCGCCACGATGACGGTACCGCCATGGCCGTGCACGATGGGCTTGGGCAGGCCGGTCGTGCCGCTGGAATAGACGATCCACAGCGGGTGGTCAAACGGCAGCCAGAGTGGCTCAAACGCTGCAGTTTCGAGGTCATTTCGGGCTGTAGCCCGCGTGAATACTGCGTCAGACGCTATCAAATCCATAGCGCCATCGGCCACGCCCAGGTTCTGGTGCACGATCACATGCTGCACGCTGGGCAGCGCGGCACGCAGCTCGGCCACCACGCCGGTGCGGTCGAAGTCGCGCCCGCCGTAGGTGACGCCGTCGCAGGCGATCAGCACCTTGGGCTCGATCTGCTTGAAGCGGTCCAACACGGCGGCGGTGCCCATGTCGGGCGCGCAGATGCTCCACACGCCGCCCAGGCTCACCACCGCCAGAAAGGCGACCATCGCCTCGGGGATGTTGGGCAGGTAGGCGGCCACGCGGTCCCCGGGCTGCAGGCCCTCGGCCTTCAGGTGCAGCGCGAGCGACGCCACCTGGCGCCGCAGCTCGGGCCAGGACAGTTCACGGTGCTGGCCTTTTTCATTGCGGCTGATGATGGCCGGCAACCCGGCGGCGTGCGCGGCGTCCACGTGGCGGAACACCTGGTGCGCGTAGTTGAACTGCGCGCCGGGGAACCAGCGCGCGCCGGGCATTTGGCGGTCGGCGAGCACGGCGCTGTGGGGCGTGGGCGAGCGCAGGTCAAAGTAGTCCCACACGCTTTGCCAGAAGGCGCTGAGGTCGGTCACGGACCAGCGCCACAGCGCGTCGTAGCTGTCAAAGTCCAGGCCGCGTGTCTCGCGCAGCCACTGCCGGTACAGGGTGATCTGGGGGATGTTGGGGGCGCTCATGCGCAAAAGCGTAGCAGGGCAGTCACTTGCACTTTCGCACAACTGTGCTAATATTTCCGACATGGACGCCAAAACCCAAAAAGCCGAGCTGACGCGCGCCGCCATCGTGGGCGCAGCGCTCGATCTGGCGGCCGCCGAGGGCCTGGAGTCCATCACGCTGCAGGCCGTGGCTGACCGCATCGGCATGTCCAAAAGCGGCGTGTTCTCGCGCGCCGGCTCGCGCGAAGCCTTGCAGAAGGCGGTGATTGAGGAGTTCGGCCGCCGCTTCATCGCCGACGTGTTCGTGCCGGCCATGCAGCTTCCGAAGGGCCTGCCGCGGCTCGATGAGATCGTGCGGCGCTGGATTGTGCGCACGCGCGACGTGGAAGCCCACACCGGCTGCCTGTACACCGCAGGCGCCTTCGAGCTGGACGACCGCGAGGGCGAGCTGCGCGACGTGCTGCTGGGCGAGATCACGCGCTGGCGCGCGGCCCTGCGGCGCACCGTGCTGCAGGCCGTGGAGGCCAGGCACCTGGCCCCCGACACCGACGCCGACCAGCTGGTTGGCGAACTCAGCGCCCTGATCATGGGCCTGCTGCACGACACCCGCTTCCTGCGCGATCCGCGCGCGGCGGACCGCACCCAGGCGTCGTGGGACCGCCTGGTCAAGAGCTGCCTGCCCTGAACCCCGAAGGACCTGACGGCCATGGCGCCCTTGCTTTTTTAATCCCCATGTTTCGCACAATCGTGCGAAGAAAGGTTTTCATCATGACCCCCCGTACCGCCCTTGAAGCCACCTCGGCCTTCTACCAGGCCAGCCCCGGCGTGCGCCTGTTCCGCGTGGCGCTGGGCACCTCGCAGCGGCTGTGGCCCGCCCTGGCCGTGCGCGCCGCTTTCCGCCTGTTCTGCACGCCGTTGCCGCCCCGGTGGCTGAGCCGGCGCGGCGCGTGGGACGCCCGCTGGCGCACCGAGTCCTGGCCGTTCGAGGACGCCAGCGTCACGGTCTACACCCAGGCCGCGGCGCCCCACGGGCCGGTGGTGCTGCTGGTGCATGGTTGGGGCGGGCACGCGCGGCAGATGCTGCCGCTGGCCGAAGCACTGGCCGCCCAGGGCCTGCGCCCGGTGCTGGTGGAAATGCCGGCGCACGGCCGTAGCCGCGGTGCCACCAGCAACCTGCCGCAGTTTGCGCGGGCGATTGAATACGTGGCAGCGCGGCTGCAACAGGACGGCCACCGCCTGCGTGCCGTGGTGGCGCATTCGCTGGCGGCCAACGCCGCTGCCTACGCCGCCAGCCGCGGCCTGCCCACCGAGCGGCTGGTGCTGCTGGCGCCCCCCGCGTCGCCACGCGAGTACACGCGCCTGTTCGCCCATGTGTTCGGCCTGCACGAGTCCACCCGCGCGGCCATGCAGAAGCGGATCGAGGCGCGCGAAGGCATCCTGATGCCGCAATTCGAACCCGACGCCGTGGGCCCACGCATCCGCGTGCCCACGCTGGTGGTGCACGACCGCGGCGACAGCATCAACCGCTTTGCCGACGGCCAGGCCTATGCACACGCGGTGCGCGGCGCCGAGCTGGTGGCCACGCAGGGCCTGGGGCACCGCAAGATCCTGAAAGACGCTGGCGTGCTGGGCCGGGTGGCGATCTTCGCGCAGCCCTGAGTTGCGCCGGCGGGGCATTGCCCCTAGCATCGCTCCACTTTCAACCAGGAGGAGCGAGAAAATGGGAATGTTTGACTGGACAGAAAAGCCCGCCGCCGTGCTGCAGCAAGGCGGCGTGATCGGCCCTGACGAGCGCCTGCCCTGGCCGCAGACCGCGGCCATGGGCGTGCAGCACGTGATCGCCATGTTTGGCGCCACGGTGCTGGCCCCCATCCTCATGGGGTTTGATCCGAACATCGCCATCCTGATGAGCGGCGTGGGCACGCTGATCTTCTTTGTCATCACCGGCGGCAAGGTGCCCAGCTACCTCGGCTCCAGCTTCGCCTTCATTGGCGTGGTGATCGCGGCCACCGCCTATGCGGGCAAGGGGCCCAACGCCAACATCGGTGTGGCCCTCGGGGGCATCATTGCGTGCGGCGCGCTGTACACCCTGATCGGTGTGGTGGTGCAGGCGGTGGGCACAGGCTGGATCGAGCGCTTCATGCCGCCGGTGGTCACAGGCGCCGTGGTGGCCGTGATCGGCCTGAACCTGGCGGGCATCCCGATCAAGAACATGGCGGCCAGCAACTTCGACAGCTGGATGCAGGTGGTGACGTTTACCAGCGTGGGCCTGGTGGCGGTGCTCACGCGCGGCATGGTGCAGCGCCTGCTGATCCTGGTGGGCCTGATTGTGGCCAGCGTCATTTACGCCGTGCTCACCAACGGCCTGGGCCTGGGCAAGCCGATGGACCTGTCGGGCATTGCCAGCGCGGCCTGGTTCGGCGCACCGGCCTTTGCGGCGCCGGTGTTCAGCGCCAACGCCATGCTGCTGATCGCGCCGGTGGCCATCATCCTGGTGGCCGAGAACCTGGGCCACATCAAGGCCGTGACCGCCATGACCGGCAAGAACCTGGACCCGTACATGGGCCGCGCCTTCATTGGCGACGGCGTGGCCACCATGGTCAGTGGCGCCTCGGGCGGCACCGGCGTGACCACCTATGCCGAAAACATCGGCGTGATGGCCGCCACCAAAATCTATTCCACCGCCATCTTCGTGGTCGCTGCGGTGATTGCCGTGGTGCTGGGCTTCAGCCCCAAGTTTGGCGCGGTGATCCAGGCCATCCCGCTGCCGGTGATGGGCGGCGTGAGCATTGTGGTGTTCGGCCTGATTGCCGTGGCCGGCGCCAAGATCTGGGTCGACAACAAGGTGGACTTCTCCGACAACAAGAACCTGATCGTTGCCGCCATCACGCTGGTGCTGGGTACCGGGGACTTCACGCTCAAGTTCGGCGGGTTTGCGCTGGGCGGCATCGGCACCGCCACGTTTGGCGCCATCCTGCTGTACGCTTTGTTGAGTCGTGGGAAGTAAGGGCGAGTGGTGCGCGGCGCGTAGTAAGAGAGTACTTTGACACCCTAAAAATCACCGGGGCTGACTCTGTCGGCTGCAGGAGGTAAGAGGCTGTCGTCAAGCCGCCGCTCGTGCGCTCCCCGGATATGATTCGCGCGGAGGAAAAGCGCATGGTCAAAATACCCAAGCACAACTATCGGCCCACCTGTCTCGCAATTCGAAGTTACCTGTTTGTTCTCGTTGTTGCGTCTTGCGGGACCAATGCACTGGCACAGTGCAGTTTTACAAATTACCCTTTGTGGTTTGACCCTGAAATTTTTCCCGAGTTTCCAGGCGGTTATGACGGAAACAATTACAGGAACCAAGACGAGGCACTAACGGCGGCCAAGCGGGCTGCTTTCGGTCCTACGGGAGCCTATCCATCCTATTCCGTGGCGTACGTATGCAAGGGATATTACATTTCGATGAACTTGTCGCTCGCTGCAGGCGGTGGTGCGGGTGAGTTCCCCTATGACGGTGGAGTAATGCGACTTGCCGACTTGGCGACGAATCAATCACTTCTGGTTTTCTCTGTGCGGCGGGGTTTCTGCGGCAGAGATGCCAATGGCAACCTGAGCATCGTCAGTACACGTGACTTTGTCTATACCCAAACCCAAGTGCTCAGCTGCTCTGAGCAAAGATCACTGCAGTTGGGTTTGTCTGGTTTGAGTGAAATCCGCCCGGCGGGAACAGGTGGAACTTCGACAATCTCGCTTATCGCCAAAGTTACCTCCGGAAATTCTTCGGCCCCGGGGACCGCCATAAGCTTTTCAGTTGACGTGGCCCCCAATTCAGGCGGTCATGACCATGACGTCAACCGCCCAAAGGGCTCGCTCAGCGCCACACAAGGCGTCACGGACGCCAATGGCGAAGTCAAACTGACCTTTCAAGCCCCAACAATATCCGGCACGCACACCATCAAGGCGAATTGCAATACTTGCTCCAACCCCGTGGCAAGCAAAGAAATACAAGTCAAAGTGCCCAATCTGGTGGAAATGCTGCCAGACACAGCTAAACCCGCGACTTACACCTTGGTGGGAGCAACTGGGAACCACAAGTCAAACCACTGGTTTGCGCCAAATGCCAGAGACACTCTTGTTTCCGTTGTGGATACGATGTTCAAGACGGGATGGGGCGCGGTGGGCGTCAACGACGGCAGTCTGGTCTGGGGCGGCCTGTTTGATATCAAGGGTGGCTGGACCCCTTCGCACCAGGAACATCGCATGGGCACCGAGGTTGATCTCAGTGTCACCAACCCGCGCAATGTCACGGATGCACAAAAGAAGAAGACCTACGCCGAGTTGTGCAAGAAGAACAACTCCGCTTTCAGCATTCAAACCCTCTGGCACCAAGATGATGGCTACCCCGAACATTTCCATGTGTACCTGGACGGAACCGGCCTGAACAGCCCAGCCCAAGGAGGCCCCTGTTGCGCCCGCTACAAGACTACCCGGGCCAAGGTAGACAAAAACGGCGACCCGGTACTGGACCGGAATGGTAAACCCGTGCAAGAAAACGTTGCCCTGTGCGAAGAAACCAGCCCAAGATAACCAGGAGCGATCACCAATGGCCCCAATCCACACGACATCAACGATCGATAACACACTTGCGCCCTCTGCACTTCAGCTCGCCAGCCGTGCGCTGATGCTGGCGCTGATAATGAGCACACCTGTCATCGCCCAGACCGCCAAAGACACGGTGCGTTGGGACGACCGGGCCGGCCAATGGGTTTACACCCTCTTCAACCCGGGAGACCAGAGTCGCTACAAAGAGGTGCGGTATACCCCCCGCACATTGATTGAACCTACGGTCAAGAGCAAAGTGCAAGGGGACAAGGACCTGTACGAGTACAGGTATCGAGTCAAGAATGGCGCAAGCGCACGGCTGTCTATCAATAGCATTTCGGTTCGGGCTCCAACATGGGACATTTCAGTACCTCAGCGACCGGAGCCCATTGCTGGGGAGACCCATTCTCAGGCGCTTGCAAGGGTTCGATCTGCAAATTTGGTAATGGATCAATTTGTTGCCAAGACCCTCTACTCGCCCAACCGGTGGGGGCCATTTCTTAACGTCAACCGTCCAACCAGAGTTGTTTTTGGCTGGCTGGTCGATTCACAACAGGGCTATGCAGGGATTGCGCCACGCAGCGCAGAAGACAGCTTCAGTGTTTTGCGGACTGAATTACCCGGAGCCGGCTGGATGGAATTGCAAGGCGATACGCCTGATATGTACAACGCCCCGACCCTGCCCCGCTCCGGGGCCGTGGCTGACCAAGTGGCGGATGTACTGGCGAATGACGCGGTCTATGTGCCAGTTCTTCTGCCCGCCATCGTTTTGCCCAAGCCTTACAACGGGGCCGAGCTGGCCCGCCGATTGAAGGCTCACGTGGCGACTTGGCTTGATGCCGGCCTGATGGACGCGGACAGCCTGGCGGCAGTGAACCCCAAACTCGACATTTTGATCAGCGCACTAAGTGCCAAAGACAAAAAGGCCGCCAGAGCTGCCATCCAAGCCCTGATGGCGGAGGCTCGTAAGCACCACCCCGGCATGGGGGACTCGCACATTGACGACGATGAGGATGCCCACGATGCCAAATCCGACAGACGTAAAGTCATCTCTGATCGGGGCTCGCTGACCGATGTCATTGAGCCAGGGCGGCCAATTCATCGGGTTGCAGTGCGAGCATTGGTTTTCGATCTAAGGTACTTGCTTGAGCGGATGGAGTCGGGGCGCTAAATTCCCAGATTGGACTACTTCGCGTTGCCGAACGGTAAGCGTGAACTCCCCCGCGGTTATCGTTCATTCCGTCTGGCGAACGCGACGTGCGTACCATTTTTCATTCTTCTCCTTCTGCCGAGCCGCCCGGTAGGGTCGGCAGGTGTACGCGCTTCATGATGTGTCCAGTGCCTCATGTGGCGCGGCACTGCGTGCAGACACGCCGGCCGATATAGTGCGTGGCTCAAGCAACCGGAGGAACGACCCCATGGCGATCTGGAAGAAGCCCATTTCCGTAGCGCACCTGACGGAGATGCACCAGGACACGGCGGTGCGGCATCTTGGCATTGAGTTCCTGGAGGTGGGCGACGACTTCATCACCGCCCGCGTGCCGGTGGACACGCGCACCCGCCAGCCCTATGGCCTGCTGCATGGCGGCGTGAGCGTGGTGCTGGCCGAGACGCTGGGCTCGTGCGGCGCCGCCTATTCGTGCCCCGAGGGCTACCGCGCCGTGGGGCTGGACATCAACGCCAACCACCTCAAGGGCGCCACCAGCGGCTGGGTCACCGGCATCACGCGGCCGGTGCACATCGGCCGCACCACGCAGGTGTGGCAGATCGACCTGCGCAACGACGCCGGCGAGCTGACCTGCGTGTCGCGTATCACCATGGCGGTGCTGACGCCGAAGTAGGCGGTCCGCAAACTGCTCCACCCGTCAGACAGGCTTCCGAGTAGCCCGCCGCTGCACTAGATACTGATAGGCAACGGCCTCAGCCAGATGTCCCGCCGCTTTAACCAGATCAATGGCTCTGTGCTCGTCACGCACGATCAATTTCTGCCAGTACCACTTGCTCTTTGCCGCGGCGGCGTCCGTATCCGCCATGCAACGCGAGTAAAGAGGTACGGCAATCTCCATGAACGACCGGTGGACTTGCGCATTCAGCTGGCACGCCGGACACGCCTTCCATTGCGTCAATGAAAACTCGTTCGGTGCGTGCAGATGGTTTGATGACAAGACAAAACTCCCGGCTAACAAGTATTGGCGTGCTCGAAGTGTTCACTAGAGCGATCGCAGATATGTCAGTTGACTGCTCCTTCGGCTACCGGGCAGCATGTACCGCTTCGAGGAGGCGAAATGGATCCGATCTTCAATCAGATACTCATCGAGAGCTTTGGGGCTTCGCCATTCAAGCCGTTGCCGGGCGATATTCGCCATGACGATGCCTCCTCCGCGACGGCCTTGATTGCAGCGTTCAAGAGGGTGTTTAACTGCGAAAAGGCCCGTGAGGTAAGCAACGTCGTTTTTTACTGGTGTGTGTCGACACCTTACGTCCATACTGACGGAAAGCAGTTCCCCAGCACGATCTCGTACATCGAAATTGCAACGGGTACGCTGTCTGGAAGGTGGACGAGTTTCAGTTTTCTGCGAGAAGGCGAGGAAGACGCGCCGGGCGATCTTCGGCACCTAGCTAAGAACAACGACAACCTGGCCTTCTACTCACGGCTGATTCGGGAATACGGGCCGATGCGGGTCCTTTACGCCACCCTAGACGACATGAACACTTCGGCGCTGCGCCACGAAAAGCAGAAACGCGAGAACGTTCGAGATTGGGAACGTCATCTGCTGAAAGCCTACAAGACTGCTCACGGGGTACTTCCCCTTAAGAACCGGCGCTGCTAACTCTGTCGCCTCCCGGCGGAACTTGTCGCTGAGCGCCCGGCTCAGAGCCGGATGCTGTACCGCCGCACCCTGACGCCACTTGCCCTCTCCCTGGTCGCGCTGACCCTCTGGTTACCCGCCGCGCAAGCCCAGGCCACTACCACCCCAATAGCGTCCGCTGCTTCGTCGGCGCCTGCGGCGGGCGAGGCCATTGCGCCCGACAAGCTGGCCGCGGCGCTGCGCGCGGGCGGGTACGTCATTTACTTCCGCCACACCGCCACCGACTTTTCGCGCAACGACGCCGCCAGCCGCAGCCATGACGACTGCGCCAACCAGCGCCTGCTGTCGGCCGAGGGCCGCGCCCAGGCGCAGCGCATCGGCCAGCAGGTGCGCCGGCTCCAGCTACCCGTCACCGAGGTATTGGCCAGCCCGATGTGCCGCACCATGGACACCGCCCAGCGCATGCTGCAGCGCGCGACGCCGCGGGTGGAGATGCGGGAACGTGAAGGCGACGACTACCCCGGTCTCAAGGCGCTGCTGGCCGCGCCCGTGGCACCGGGCGGCAACCGCTGGCTGGTGGGCCACGGCACGCCGTTCCGCGCCATTGCCGGCGCGCCGCACCTGGCCGAAGGCGAGGCCGCGGTCATCCAGCCCGGCGGCACGCGCTGGACGGTGGTGGCGCGCGTGGCGCCCGATGGCTGGGCGGCTCTGCGCTGAGTTCATGAGGAAAATCGGGCTGTAGCCCGCATGGAAACTGCGCAGGGCGCTATCAACTTTATAGCGCCCGCGGGCCGGGTTGGCCTTGCAGCAGGCTCAGCCGTTCTTCAGCAACTGGATCCAGACGCCGGCTCCCCGGAAAGGAACCGAGAGCGCGCCGTAGGGCAGGGACGCCAGCGGGCGCAGCCCCTCCCATTCGCAGTCCTGGACGGATTCGACCCGCAGCTCCCGGGTCAGGAGGCTTTGCGACAGCGTGGCGCCCTGCCACGCAATGTCCAGCGCCGCCATGGCCGGGTTGACCACCTGCACGGTGCCCTGCCAGTCCAGCACGGCGGACGGGTGCGCTGCGGCCTGGCACAGGGTGGCCAGCGCCGCCACGGTGGACTCCGTGGCCAGGGCCACGTCAAACAGCGGCGCCAGCACCTGCGCGGCGTCCGCCGCCTGGGCCAGGTGCACTTCACGGAAGAAGCAGCGCTGCCCGTGGTGGAAGGACAGCAGCCCCACCACCTCGCCACGGCTCATCATGGGCACCACAAGGGCCGACGCAATGGACACACCGCCCATGGCGACCCAGCGGCTGTCCAGCGCGGTGTCAGAAGCAAGCCCGCCCTGGCGGTGCCTCAGCGCCCAGCCCGCCAAGCCTTCCGACAGCACGGTGCGCACCTTGTGGTCTGACACTTCGGTGAAGGACTCCTTGTTGGCCAGAACCCGGTGCAGCACCTAGTCTCCGGCCAGCAGCATCAGCGAGCCGCTGTCCGCCTTCATGTACTGCACCAGCAGCGGCAAGGCCCGCGCCGCCATGGCGGCGGGCCCGGTCAGCCTGGCCACTTCATTGAGGATGTTGTTCAGTTCCAGATTCATGTCAGGCTCCGTGATCCGCTGGCACAGTCAAAGGGACTTCAGGTATTCGAGGAGGTCCAGGCGCTCCTCCCGGTTGAAGGCCCTGAGCCGGGTTCCGTCGGGCAGGGTGCTGGGCACCGCGCCGTACTCATGGCCCACGTTGGTGTTGCCCGGCAAACGGGTGTCGAACACATCCCCCTTGTCGGTCTTCAGCCCCACGCGCTGCGGGTCAAACTCCCGCTGGCCGACCTTGAAGGTCACGGGGCGCGATTCCCCGTCGGCCCCGGCCTGGTCCTTGCTCGCGGGCAACAGCAGGTCGTACAGCGTGGGCACCGAGCCGTTGTGCAGATAGGGTGCCGTGGCCCAGATGCCATTGAGCGGCCGCGCCTTGTAGGCCAGCAGGGAATTGAAGGGCTGGGCTGTGGTGTCCGGCGTGTAGTGGCCCTGCTTGATGGACGGCTTGATGTCGTTGCCGGAATACCCGAGCACGAAGTCGTACAGCCGCTCCAGCCAGTGGTTGAAGAACCACTTGTCGGGGTGGGGCGTGAGGATCGAATTCATGTCGGCCTTGGCCAGCAGGTTGGCCACTGGCGCCTGGTGCGGAATGAGCATGTCCCCGCCGACGTTCGTGCCCACGTACAGGCTGCGCAGGATGCCGCTGTAGCCGCTGTGGTTGACGCTGTTGCGCGCCATCAGCGGGTCGGTCTTCACCACGTCCAGCCCGATGATCTGCGCAGCGATGCGGCGCCGCGGGTCGGCGCGGTCGATGCGGCCGTGGCAGGCCAGGCAGTGGCTGTTGAAAAGCAGCCGGCCGCGGGTGATGCGCACCTGGTCCAGCGTCCCGAAGGCCTTCGGCCACTCGGGCGACTTCAGGCTGCGCATCTGGCTCTCGATGCGGATCAGGTTGTGCACGTCCAGGGACGACTTGTAGTTGACGTCGTAGGGCGTGTCGTGCTGACCGGTGATCAGGTCGTCAAACCAGCTGCGCTCGGTGGGCTGCCATTCCAGTGTGCCGAAAACGCCAATGACTTCGCCCGCATTGCGGCCCAGCGGTCCGAGGCCGGCATTTGACGCCAGGCCATTCCACTGCACATAGTCGTGCTGGGGCGCATCCCACAGAAAGGGGTAGCTCACCGGCGCGTTGGGGCTGTTGAAGATGCGTTTGCGCAGCTGCAACTGCTGCTCCCGCGACAGCAGTGGCTCCCCGGTCAGCGACGGCTGTACGCCCACCTGGGTCACCAGGTAGCTGCGCTGCCGGGCGGTCAGCTTGCCATCGAGCCGGATGTTCTGGCTGGCCAGCCGGGCCTCGATCCGGCCGAGCTCGGCTGCCCCGAATTCCTCGAGCAGGATGGTCCTCAGGTTGTCGCCGGTCAGCACATGCTCGAGCACGCGGTTGTAGATGCGGCCAAACGCGTCCAGGCGGCCGAACCGGTAGGCGTGCGTGGGCTCGTTGAAGAACGCGTACGCCTCCAGCCGCTGGGTGAAGGCCGCGAGGTCGTCGATGACCTCTTTCTCGCTCTTGTAGTTCTTGCGGTCGAGCACCTCCTGCACGAAGGTCTGGTAGCGCGCGCTTCCCGGCCCGCTGGCCAGCGTCGCCCGCATGGTCCGGCTCAGGTCGACCATGAAGCGTTCCATGTCCGCGCCCGCGCCGCCACCGTCGATGCGGTAGGCGATGTTGTTGTGCACGACCTGGCCGGTGTGGCAGGCCGCGCAGGTCAGCCCGACGTAGTCCCGCCCCTGGTAGCGGTCACGCACGAAGCCCAGGGGCAGGCCATCGGGGTTGTGCGGGGTGGGGGCCTGCGGCAGGTAGCGGTAGGCATTGATGTTGGCGTTGTCGCGGAACCGCTGGTCCGACTTCTCCTGGCGCAGCGCCAGAAAAAAGTCGTACGGGATCAGGTTGGAACCCTGGCTGACGTTGTAGAACCAGATGCTTTGTTCCGGTTTCCAGCCTTGCTCCAGGTATTCGACCTTCCGGTAGCTTTCCCCGAGCGCATCGGGCTCGGGCATGGGCAGGGCGGCAACATCGCGCTTGTCATCCCAGTAGCGGGCGGTGTGCTTTGCGTACAACACCACGGCCAGCGTGACGACCAATGCCAAGATGAGCCACAGCAGCCTCCAGGCCATGCGTCTGGCAACATGCAATCGCGTTTTCATGCGTCTCCAACGAACTGTCCGCAAGGGCGTTGAGCGCCAGCAAGTGTTGATTTGCTGCAGCGAAGATAGTGTACTGCCAGCATCTGATGGTGGACAATCCGTGCAGCACGCCAGCGCGGCGCGCCCCGGCTTTGCAGTCAACGAATCTTCCAGCAGTCCCTGTGTGAACGACTTCGCCTCCTCCCAGCTTGCCAACCCGGGAACGCACCATCGTCGCAACCTGACGATGCTGTTTTGCGATCTGACCGACTCCACGCGCATCGCCTCCACCCTGGAGGCCGAGGACTACCAGGAACTGCTGCGGGCTTTCCGCAACCTTTATGAGGACGTGGTGCCGCGCTACGGCGGGGTGATTGCACAGATCCAGGGCGACGGCTTCCTGGCCATCTTCGGGTACCCGGAGCCGCACGAGTCGGACGCACGGCGTGCCGCGCAGGCCACACTGGAGCTGCACCGCCGCGTGGAAGCCATGCGGCTCGACATTCCCATGCACGGCCGCCGGTGCTTCACCGCGCACAGCGGCATCCACTCCGGCCAGGTGCTGCTCGCGGGCGGCGATGCGGCGCGCGGGCGCTTTGACGTGACGGGCGCCGCCATCAATGTGGCCGCCCGCCTGGCCGGCTATGCCAGGCCAGGTGAGTTGGTGGTCAGCGAGGAGACCCTCGGGCCGGAGCTCATGCGCTTTCGCACCGGGGAGTGCGAGTCATTTGTGCCAAGAGGCCAGGACACGCCACTTCGCGTCTACCGGGTGCTCGGGGAGGCAACCGCGGGCACGCCGCTGTCGGGGAGCGCGGTGTGGCGCCGGCGGGCGGCTTTCGTGGGGCGCGACGCCGAGGTGGCCCTGCTTCACGCCCGGCTGCAGGAGGCCGGCTCGGGTCATGCCGTGCATCTGACCATCACGGCGCCCGCCGGCGTCGGCAAAACACGGCTTGCCCGGGAGTTCATCGGGCAGCTCCCGGCGGACTACGAGGTCGCGTTCGCGGAATGCGAGGGCCGCTACAGCTCCGCACCGCTTCATCCTTTCCTGCAGATGCTGCGCGCCCGTCTGGGCATTGGCACGGGCACGCCGGGCAGCGAGGACATTGCCCGGCTCCAGCAGGACCTTGACAGCTTCGGTGAACGTCTCGCGAATCACCGGGACGACCTGGCCCGGGCGCTGCTGTCCAGCCCGGAAGCGGATGGCAGCCAGCCTGTCGCGGGCGAGCAACTTGTCCGTGCAGTACTCGCGTATTTGCGCGCGTTGTCGAGCCACCGCCCGCTGGTGCTGTTCGTCGACGACTCCCAGTGGGCAGACGACCTGTCCCGGCGGGTGCTGAATTCCCTGTCGGGCATGCGGGAGGCGCGCATCCTCGCGCTCAGCACCACGCGCGCGCTGTCAGGCACCGAGACCCTGCTGACACAGGTCCATGTTCTCGAGCTGCCTCCGCTGGATCCGGGTCATGCACAGGTCATGGTGCAGACCCTGGTGCCGCAGGCGAGCCCGTTCGAGGTGGACCAGATCGTCAACTACGCCGGCGGCAACTCGCTGTTCATCGAGGAGCTGTGCCACTCGCTGCGCAATGGCGAACTCGGCGGGCCGTTGCGCCTGTCCAACCAGGGCGTGGCCTGGCTGAATGTCCTGATCGAGTCGCGCTTTGCGCGCCTGAACGCCGAGCAGGCCGCGCTGGCACGCGCTGCGGCGGTGATCGGGCTGGAAGTGCCGCTCTGGCTGCTGACCCGCATGACCGGCAAGGCCGCCGGCGACCCGGTGCTGCGGGCCCTGTCGGAACACGACTTCCTGACCGAAAGCGCGCGCCCAGACACCCTGCGCTTCAAGCATGGCATTGTGCGTGACGTCATCTACGAATCCGTCAGTGCCCGCGAGCGCCGGCAGCTGCACCGCCGGATTGCCCAGATGGTGCTGGAAAGCGTGCCCGCCGGGCGCGAGGCCGAAGTGGCCGAAGCCCTGGCCTACCACCACGAGGCCGCGGGCGATACCGAGGCCTGTGTCCGCTACGCCGAGATGGCGGGGGACAAGGCGCAGGGCAGCTCCGCGCTCGACCAGGCCGTCAAGCAGTACACCGTTGCGCTGAAGGCGCTGGACCTGCTGGAGCCCGGCGCCGAACGCGACGCGCGCTGGGTCAGCATTGCGGTGCGGATTGGCATTGCAGCCGCCTACGACCCCTCGCGCGAGCAGCTGGCGCCGCTGGCGCGTGCGGTCGAACTGGCGCGCGCCAGTGGCGACGCGTCGGCCCGGGCCGAGACCGAGTTCTGGTTCGGCTATGTCACCTATGCACTGGGAGACGCCAAAACCTCGATCAGCCGCCTGCGCCAGGCGCAGGCGTCAGCCCACGCCCTCGGCGACAGGGGCGTGATCGCGCGGGTGGAGGCGGCCCTCGGGCACGCCCTGATGGCCGCCTGTGCCTATGCGGAGGCCGAACCCTTTCTGGCGCCATACGCGCTGTCGCAGAGCCAGACCCGCTCGGCCGGCCGCGCCTATTCAGTGGCCAACTGGGCGACCATCCAGGCCGACCGCGGGCATTTCAGCCAGGCGAATGCCGCCTTCGAACTGGCGCTGGAGCAACTCGGGCCGCACCCCCGCGCCGTGACCGGGTCGGTCCTGAGCCAGTACATCCTCACCCTGCTCTGGCAGGCCCGCTGGTCCGAAGCCGAGGCGGTGGGCCAGCGGGCCGAGACGCTGGCGCAGCGGGTGGAAAGCCTCTACCTGCTGTGCATGGCCATCGGCCTGCGCTGCTACGCGCAGTGGCGGCGCAGCCGGATGCCGGGCGCCCGGGAAAAAATCCAGCACGTCACACGAATCCTCGAAGACCGCGGCCGCCAGCTGTTCCTGTCGCTCTACCACGGGTACCTGGCTGAAATCGCCCAGAGCGAAGGCGATGTGCCGGCGATGCGCCGTGCCGTGGGCCAGGCGCTCGGGCGCGCCCGCCAGCGGGACTACCACGGTCTGGCCACGGCCTACCGGGCGCTGGCACGTGAATCGGTGCGCAGCGACCCGAGCGGCGCACGGGCGCGGCGGGCCCTGTCGCGGGCGGACTGGGCCGCGCAGCGACGCCAGTCGATCCCGGACAAGGTGCTCAACCTGCTCGCGCGCGCAGAAATCGAGGCCCAGCTCCAGGCACCGGACGCTGCAGCCGCCGCCTGCGCGCAGGCCCTGCATCTGGCCGACGCCCTGGGCAGCGCCTGGCATGCCGAGGAAGCGCGTGCCGTCGCGCTGCGATGGCAACTTGAACTGGGCCGTGTGCCTGCCGCCCGTTAGGCGGTGTCGTTCACGTTGCGCGCGTCGAGCAGTGTTCCGGCCAGGATGCCCAGGAACACGCCCATGCCAGCCCAGGTGCCCGGACAGGCGTGGGTCGGGAACGGCGACTGGTCGCGGTTGCCGCCAAAGATGGGGCTGACATCGTGCACGCCGGCCGCCAGGTCGGCCTGGGTGACTTTCAGCACGTCCAGGATCACCCGGTCGCCGGGCTTCACCTCCACCGGCGGGGAGCCGGGCCACTGGTCGGCTGCGACCGCGGTGCGCCACATTTGCGGCGGCATGGGGTTTTGCTGCATCGCCGCCATCATGGGGACCCGCAGGATCCGGTCGGCGCGCTTGTAGAGGTCCGGCTCCGTGTCGGCGCAGTACTGTTGCTGCAGACGGGTCATGGTGTCGCCCTTGAGCACCTCGAAGAAGTGGATCAGGTTGATCTGCGCCGGCGGGAGGAAGCCCATCATCAGGCCGATCAGGGTGCGGGCCAGCTGCACGTCCTGCGCGGGCTCGGGGAACTGCGCGAACAGCGCCGCGCCCAGGCTGCCCTCGGGAACCTTCCCCTGCTGCCGCATGGCGCGGATGTACCCCAGTGCACCGTCAATGATCAGGTGGCCGTCCATCTCGCCCAGCACGCGGGTGGGCAGGCCGGGGTCGGGCTCGGCAATGAAGCCGGACGGCGGCGAGAACTGCCCCGGGCAGCCGGGCGGCTGGAGCGGCAGGAACGACCCGTCAATGCGCATGTGCACACCGTCGGGGATGCCGAACCATTCGGTGCACAGGCGCGCCAGCACCTGGTCTGTCAGCGGTTTGATCGCCATGCATCCGCCAGCGGCCTGCAGCGCCGAGCGCGTGAGGCGCAGCGCCCGCTCGAAACCTTCGGATTCCGGAATGGTGGCCGCCGCTGCATTGGCGGGGCCGGACCATGGGGCATAGCGCGGGTCGCTTTCATCCATGCCCAGGTAGATGAGCCCGATGGAGCGCTCCATGCGTGGCTGGTAGCCACAGACAGAATAGCGGGCCTTCTCGTCGATCATCACCCGCCGCCACTGGGCTTTGGTCGCCGCCACATGGGTCTGCGGCCCGGCGGGCCCGGCGGTGTCTGCGACCGCCTGCCCGGCCTTGTGCAGCCAGCCCGCCACGTCTGCCCACGCAGCATGGGCGGCGTTTTCAAGCGCCCCCGCAATGGCGGTCCTGGCCTGCGGCCCGGACGCCAGCACGTGCGCCGCAGCCTGCTGGAAAACGGCCGCCTCGTCGCCCCGCGCAAACTCCGCTTCCAGGGCATGCCAGCGGGCGCCTGCTTCCATCAGGGCAGCCGCGTCGGACCTGCCGGTGGCGGCCCCCCCGGCGGGCGGGTCACTCCGCGACCAGCTGAAGTCGGGCAAGAAAACGCCGGCGCTGCCGTCGTCTTGCGCAGCGTGCAACGCGACCAGCTGGTGCAGGTAGTCGAACGCATCCGCCCCACGGGCCATGGGGATGCCCTCGACATGCAGCGCCAGCAGGTCCAGCAGCGGCCCCAGCCCCGAAACAAGGCCATTCAGGGCGGCGCTGTCATGCCCCTCGACCACGATGCGCACCTGCAAGCGCCCATCAGCGCCCAATTTCAGGGCCATGCCGGCCAGCGCCTCCACCCCTGCCAGCCTGTCCGCCACATGGGCACCTGGCGCCTCCAGCAAGTCCAGCACCGCGCGCAGCCGCGCCCCGTGATCGAGGGCCGAGCGGCCGCTGGACGCCCCGGCCCGGAGACCCGCGCGCAGCCAGAGGGTGGTATGGGTAGACGCCAGCAGTGGCGTGGCGTTGGCGCCAGGGGCGCTGGTTGCAGGCGTTGCGTTCATGTCAGGACACACAGGGTTAGCAGATTCAACGTGAATGATGCCACCCGTCCGCGCATGCGCGCCGGACCCCGGCACGCGTCTAGAATTCCGCAACGCGTCAACCGGAGTGCCTTTCGCATGTGGAAAAAACTGTTCGCAGGACGAAGGGCTGCCTCGAAGGATGATCCTACGCCTGACGGGTTGGCGCAAGCGCCGGCGGCCCCCGAGATTCCGGCGCCCTGGCGCCATCACGGGGACGTGATCTGGGAGCAGGCGCTGGCGGCACTGGTCCAGCCCCAACTGGCATTCCCGCTGGACCGGGCCCAGGCCGCCATTGTTCTGTCGTACATGCATCCGTTTGCGATCGCGCAGGGCGTGGAGTTCATCCAGGAGGGCGATGCCGGCAAGAGCCATTACCTGGCACTGGTGGTGGACGGCGAAGTCACGGTGGAAACAATCACGGTGAGCCGCACCGACCCCATGACGGTGACCGTCGTGGGCTCGGGCAGCATTCACGGCGAGCTGGGCATGCTCGACGGCTCGCCGCGGTCCGCGTCGTGCACCGCCTCCACACCCGTGCTCTGCGGCCTGCTGACGCGCGACGGCTTCTCGCGCCTGTTGCACGAGCACCCCGACATTTGCGCCCGTTTCATGGTGATGCTGGCGATGCGCATCGGCGACCGGCTGCGGGACAACACGCTGAAGCTCAAGCGCTTCGCCGTGATGACGCGCGCCATGAACGAAGAGATCAAGCGCTCGGCCTCCGACGCCTGAGCGGCAGGCGGCGGGCCGGCCGCTCAGCTGCCCCGCGCCATCCGCTCGCTCTTCCAGTACACGTCGTCGCCACCGTTCATGCGGTTGAGCACGCGCGCCAGCACAAACAGCAGGTCGCTCAGGCGGTTCAGGTACTGGCGCGGCGTGTCCTTCAGTGCCTCGGCCATGCCCAGCGCCACCACGGCACGCTCGGCGCGGCGCGCCACGGTGCGGCACACATGGGCCTGCGCGGCAGCGCGGCTGCCGGCCGGCAATATGAATTCCTGCAGCTTGGGCAGTTGCGCGTTGTAGGTGGCCAGCGCTTCGTCCAGCGCCAGCACGGCTTCAGCCTTGAGCAGCTCAAAGCCGGGGATGGACAGCTCGCCCCCCAGGTTGAACAGCTGGTGCTGCACCTCCACCAGCAACGCGCGTACGTCGGTGGGCATGTCTTCGCACAGCAGCACGCCGATGTGGGAGTTGAGCTCGTCCACATCGCCCATGGCGTGCACGCGCAGGCTGTCCTTGGAGACGCGGGTGTTGTCGCCCAGGCCGGTGGTGCCGTTGTCGCCGGTTCGGGTGGCGATCTGTGTCAGACGGTTGCCCATGGGAGTTCCTTCAATGCGTTGGACTGAATTGTGCGGCATACCCCCTAAACCTTTTGCTGTCTTGCCCGGCAGCGCGGCCCGGGCTATCGTCCCCGCGCAGGAGACACAGCATGCTGGACACAGTGATTCGCGGCGCCACGGTGGTGGACGGCAGCGGCAACGCGCCGTTCACCGGCGATGTGGGCATCGAAGGTGGGCGCATTGCCGCGGTGGGCGGCAAGCTTGGCGCGGCCCGGCGCGAGATCGATGCGCAAGGCGCCCTCGTCACCCCCGGCTGGGTGGACGTGCACACGCACTACGACGGCCAGGTCACCTGGGACCCTTACCTTTCCCCTTCCACCCAGCATGGCGTGACCACGGCCGTCATGGGCAACTGCGGCGTGGGCTTTGCGCCCGTGAAGCCCGAGCGGCGCGACTGGCTCATCAGCGTGATGGAAGGCGTGGAGGACATTCCCGGCAGCGTGCTGAGCGAAGGCATCGAGTGGGCCTGGGAGAGCTTCCCGGAATACCTTGACGCGCTGGCTGCGAAACCGCGCGCGCTGGACGTGGGCACACAGGTGCCGCACAGCGCCGTGCGCACCTACGTGATGGGCGAGCGCGGCGTGACGCACGACGAAGCCACGGCCGACGACATCCGCGCCATGTGCGCCATCGTGGGCGAAGGGCTCAAGGCGGGCGCGCTGGGCTTTTCCACCAGCCGCACGCTGATCCACAAGTACCAGCAGCACAAGTACCCACCGGGCACCTTCTCGTCGCCCGAAGAAATCCTGGGGCTCGCGAAGGCCATGAAGGCCGCGGGCCACGGCGTGTTCCAGATGACGGCCAACCATGTGGGCATGGAAGGCGAGCTGTGGTGGCTGACGCAGATCGCCAGGGACAACCACCTGCCCGTGGCCTTTGCGCTGGTGCAGACCGACCAGACGCCCGACACCTGGAAGCGCCTGCTGGCGCACCTGGACGGCACGCACGCGCAGGGCCTGCCGCTGTATGGCAGCATCAGCGGCCGTGCCACCAGCATGGTGATGGGTTTTGAGGGCTCGCTGCACCCGTTTGTGCTCAACCCGCTGTGGCAGCAGATTGCGCCCCTGCCCTGGGACGCGAAGCTGGCGAAGCTGCGCGAGCCGCAGGTGCGCGCCACGCTCACCAACATGAAGGTGGTGGAGATGGCGGCGCAGGTGAACCAGGAAGCCGCCTTCTTCCTGCGCGGCATGGCGCGGCTGTTTGTGCTGCGCGCCAACGCCCATGGCAGCGTGGACTACGAACCGCTGCTGGGCGACAGCGTGGTGGCGCAGGCACAGAAGACCGGCGCCAACCCGCTGGAAATTGCGTACGACGCGATGCTGGCCAACGACGGCCCCGGCGGCCCGAGGAACGACGGCAAAGGCCTGCTGTACTTCCCGGTGTTCAACTACAGCTATGGCGATCTGTCGCAGATCCACACCGAGCTGCAGCACCCGCGCACCATGATGAGTCTGGCCGACGGCGGTGCCCATGTGGGCTATGTGTGCGACGTGTCCATGCCCACCTTCATGCTCACCCACTGGGCACGCGACCGCACGCGCGGGCCGAAGCTGCCGCTGGAACTGCTGGTGAAGAAGCAGACCCGCGACACGGCGCAGGTGTACGGCCTGCACGACCGCGGCCTGCTGGCACCGGGCATGAAGGCCGACGTGAACATCATTGACTTCACGCGGCTGCAGCTGGACTTGCCGCACTTCGTGTTTGACTTGCCCGCCGGCGGGCGGCGTCTGACGCAGTCGGCGCAGGGCTACATCGCCACACTGGTCAGCGGCGAGGCCACCTTCGAGCAGGGCCAGCCCACTGGCGCCATGCCCGGGCGGCTGGTCCGCGGCCCGCAACACGCTTAAACTGGCTGATTCCGCTGGAGACACACCCATGAACGCCCCCACCCAAGTCGCCCACCTTGTGCCCGAAATCAACCAGCGCGCCGTGCCCGAAGCGCTGCTGGACGCGCTCAAGGCCCGCTTTGGCGTCAACTGTTCCACCGCGATGGCGGTGCGCGAGCAACATGGCCGCGACGAGTCGTCGTTTGAGGCGCCGCCGCCCGCGGCCGTGGTGTTTGCCGAAAGCACCGCCGACGTGGCCGACGCCGTGAAGCTGGCCAGCCAGTACAGCGTGCCGGTCATTCCGTTTGGCGTGGGGTCGTCGCTCGAGGGGCATCTGCTGGCCGTGCAGGGGGGCATCAGCATCGACGTGAGCCGCATGAACAAGGTGTTGAGCATCAACGCCGAAGACCTGACTGTGACGGTGCAGGCCGGCGTGACGCGCAAGGCGCTGAATGAAGAGATCAAGAGCACCGGCCTGTTCTTCCCGATCGACCCGGGCGCGGACGCCACGATTGGCGGCATGAGCGCCACCCGCGCCAGTGGCACCAACGCCGTGCGCTACGGCACCATGCGCGAGAACGTGCTGGGCCTGGAGGTGGTGACCGCATCGGGCGAGGTCATCCGCACCGGCACGCGCGCCAAAAAGTCCTCGGCCGGCTACGACCTGACGCGCCTGATGGTGGGCAGCGAAGGCACGCTCGGTGTCATCACCGAAGTGACGCTGCGCATCTACCCGCTGCCCGAGGCCATCAGCGCCGCCATCTGTTCGTTCCCGAGCATCGAAGCGGCTGTGCGCACCACCATCCAGGTGATCCAGCTCGGCGTGCCGATTGCACGGGTGGAGCTGATCGACCACAACACGGTACGCATGGTGAATGCCCACAGCAAGCTGGACCTGCGCGAGGAGCCGCTGCTGCTGATGGAGTTCCATGGCTCACCGGCCGGCGTGAAGGAGCAGGCCGAGACGGTGCAGGAGATCGCCAGCGAGTACGGTGGCAATGCCTTTGAATGGGCGGTGACGCCCGAGGAGCGTACCCGCCTGTGGACGGCGCGGCACAACGCCTACTTTGCCGCGATCCAGAGCCGCCCGGGCTGCCGCGCCATCAGCACCGACACCTGCGTGCCCATCAGCCGCCTGGCGGACTGCCTGCTGGATTCGGTGGCCGAGGCGGATGCGTCAGGCATCCCGTACTTTCTGGTCGGCCATGTGGGCGACGGCAACTTCCACTTCGGCTACCTGCTGGACCCGACCATCCCCAAAGAGCGCGAAATTGCCGAGGAACTCAACCACAAGCTGGTGGCCCGCGCGCTGAGCCTCGAAGGCACCTGCACCGGCGAGCACGGCGTGGGCCTGCACAAGATGGACTTTCTGGTGACGGAAGCCGGCGCCGGTGCGGTGGACATGATGCGCACCATCAAGCGCGCGCTGGACCCGAAGAACATCATGAACCCGGGGAAGATTTTTTCGCTTTAGCCACCCCGCAGCTTTTCGATCAAGCCATTCAGCTCGTCCAGCGAGCCGAAATGGATGGCCAGCTCGCCCATTTCTTCCACCCGTCCGTGGCGCTTGACGCGCTTTTTCACGCGCACCTCGACCTCGGCCGTCAGCAGGTCTGACAGCTCTTCTTCCACGCGCTTGAGGTCGCGCGACTTTTCCTTCTTGGGCTTGGGTGAGACCAGGTTGAACTCGGCGCCGAGCTTTTTGGCCAGGCTCTCGGCCTCGCGCACCGACATTTTTTTGGCCGCAATCTGGTTGGCGGCGGTGATCTGGGTCGCCTTTTCCAGCGCCAGCAGGGCCCGCGCATGGCCCATGTCCAGGTCGCCGGCCATCAGCATGGTCTGCACCGGTTCGGCCAGATTCAGCAAGCGCAACAGGTTGCTGGCGGCACTGCGCGAGCGGCCGACCGCCTGGGCTGCCGTTTCATGAGTAAGCCCAAACTCCTTGATCAGCCTTTGCAGGCCTTGTGCTTCCTCCAGCGGGTTCAGGTCTTCGCGCTGGATGTTTTCGATCAGGGCCATGGCCGCTGCGGCTTCGTTCGGCACATCGCGCACCAGCACCGGCACACTGTCCAGCCCGGCCAGCTTGGCCGCGCGGAAGCGCCGCTCGCCGGCGATGATTTCGTACTTGCCGGCATTGGCGCCTTCGGCCAGCTGCCGCACCAGGATCGGCTGCATGATGCCCTGGGCCTTGATGCTCTCGGCCAGCTCGTACAACGCACCTTCGTCCATGCGGGTGCGCGGCTGGTACATGCCGGGCACCATGTCCGTCAGCCGCAGCGACGCCGGCAGGCCCGGGTTGGGCGGCTGGTTGTCGGCGCCCGATTCATCGACCTTGGGGCCCAGCAGGGCTTCGAGTCCGCGGCCGAGGCCCTTGGGTTTCTTGGTGACCATACGCTTTCAGTCTTTCATGAGGTCTTGGAGCAGCACGTGGCCCTCGGGCCAGCTGCCCAGGCCGGATTCGCCATTGATGTGGCCGCAATCGCCGTAGTCCATGAACTGCGCGCCCCAGCAGTGCGCGAACAGGCGGGCCCGCTCGAAGGCGCAGTACGGGTCGTTGCGGCTGGCCAGCAGCACGCTGGCAAACGGCAGGGCCTGCAGCTCGATGGGCGACCAGCTGGGCAGCAGCGGGCGCATCTCTTCGCGCTCCACATCGCCCGGCGCCACCAGCAGCGCGCCCTTGACGCGCCGCGTGTTCTTTGAAACCGACGCCCAGGCCGCCGTGAGGATGCAGCCCAGGCTGTGCGCCACCAGCACCACCGGCTCGTCGTGCGAGAGCACCACGTCCTCCAGCCGGGCGATCCAGTCGCCGCGCAGCGGGCGCTGCCAGTCGTGCTGCTCCACGCGCTGGTAGCCATGGCGCTGCTCCCACAGGCTTTGCCAGTGTTGGGGCCCGCTGTTTTGCCAGCCGGGCAGGACGAGGACGTTGGACGGTTTCATTTGCTATTATTTTGATAGCGCCTTACGCAGTATCCATGCGGGCTGCAGCCTGGTTTGCCTTGCAGACTCTGGGCTCACATGGTTTTCACGCGCCGCACCATTTCGGCGGCAAAGTCCACAAAGGCCTGGCTGCCCTTGGCCGCCGGGTCAAACACCACGCCGGGCAGGCCGTAGCTCGGCGCCTCGGCCAGACGCACGTTGCGCGGAATGACGGTGTCGAACACCTTGTCGCCAAAGTGGGCCTTGAGCTGGTCGCTCACGTTCTGCTGCAGCGTGATGCGCGGATCGAACATCACGCGCAGCAGGCCAATGATGAGCAGGTCCTTGTTGAGGTTGGCGTGCACCTGCTTGATGGTGTTGACCAGGTCGGTCAGGCCTTCGAGCGCAAAGTACTCGCACTGCATCGGCACGATCACGCCATGCGCGGCGCACAGGCCGTTGAGCGTGAGCATGCTCAGGCTGGGCGGGCAGTCGATCAGGATGAAGTCATAGTCGGTGGCCACTTCGGCCAGGGCCGTCTTCAGGCGTTTTTCGCGCCGCTCCACGTCCACCAGCTCGACCTCGGCCCCGGCCAGTTCGCGGTTGGCGCCCAGCACCCAGTAGCCGCACTTTTCAGACAAGGCCGCCGCTTCCTTGATGGAGGCCGACTCCAGCAGCACGTCGTACACCGTGAGTTCGAGTTTGCGCTTGTCCACGCCCGAGCCCATGGTGGCATTGCCCTGGGGGTCCAGGTCGATCATCAGCACCCGCTGGCCGATTTTGGCCAGGCCCGCGGCCAAGTTCACCGTGGTGGTGGTCTTGCCGACGCCACCCTTCTGGTTGGCAATGCAAAAGATTTTGGCCATGCTTTCCTTTGAGCGCTTACTTTGAAAGGGCGAGCTTCACGCCAAAACCAATGAGGAACACCCCTGCCACCTTCTCCAGCACCCGGCCCACCACCGGGTTGGCGCGCATGCGCTCGGCCAGAAAGTGCGTGAGCAGCGTGGCGCCCAGGCCATAGGCAAAGGTCAGCACCGCGATGGTGGCCGCCATGACGCCAAAGGTCAGCAGCCCCTGATGACGGGCCGGGTCCACAAACAGCGGGAAGAACGCCATGTAGAAAACAATGGCCTTGGGGTTGAGCAGCGTGATCAGCAGCGCCTGCTTGAAGTAATGCCTTGGCTGGATGTTGAGTACCGGCGCCGCGCCAGGTTTGGCCGTGAGCATGCGGAACCCAAGCCAGGCCAGATAGCCCGCACCCAGCCACTGCACCGCATGAAAAGCCGCCGGGTACGCCACCAGCAAGGCGGCCACGCCACCCACGGCCATCCACATCAGCACCTGGTCGCCGGCGATCACACCGAAAGTGGCGCCCAGCCCACCCCGGATGCCGCCCTTGCTGGTGGAGGTGATGAGCGCCAGGTTGCCCGGGCCGGGGATGGCCAGAAAAATGATGATGGCGACGACAAAAGCGCCGTAATCTGCAATGCCGAACATGAAAACTCCCCCAGTGATTCGCGTGTAGGTGCGTATTCGCGCGCGTTGGCCCCAAGCCGGTGAAAGGCGAGTTTACGTTACGCCACCGGCCGCAGCCAGACAATGCAGCGCTCGGCCGCCAGCCCGGGCACCTGGAGTGGTTCCACGTGAAACACCTGCACGCCCGCCGGCAGGGCCGCCAGCTCGTCGGCCGGGTGTTTGCCCTTCATGGCCAGCCAGACGCCGCCCTCCCCCAATGCCCTGGCGGACCAGTTCACCAGATCCGGCAGGGAAGCAAAAGCGCGGGCACTGACCACGTCGTACGGGCCGGCCAGGCTTTCCACCCGGGCATGCACGCCACGCAGGTTCGGCAAGCGCAAGGTGGCTGCCACCTGCTGGATGAAAGCCGCCTTCTTGGCCACCGTGTCCACGCAGTGCACGTCCACCTCGGGGCAGCAGATGGCCATCACCACCCCAGGCAAGCCGGCGCCGGATCCCACGTCGAGCAGCTTCACGGCGTGCCCCCCGGTCTGGCGCCGCAGCGGGCCGACCACGGCCAGGCTGTCCAGCAGGTGGTGCGTCAGCATCTCCTGCGGGTCGCGCACGGCCGTCAGGTTGTAGACCCGGGTCCATTTGCCGATCAGGTCCAGGTAGTCGAGCAGCTGGCCGACCTGCGCGTCCGTCAGCGTCAGGCCCAGCGCGCGCAACCCGGTCCGCAGCGCCGCCTCGAGCGGGCGCCCTTCTGCGACCGTCATCAGGCAGCCGCCTTGTCCGCGTCGTTGGCGGGCAGCGCGTCGAAGCCCTTGAACCGGCTTTTCTTCAGATGCACCAGGAGCAGCGAGATGGCCGCCGGCGTGACGCCCGAGATGCGCGAGGCCATGCCCAGTGTTTCGGGCCGGTGCTTGCTGAGCTTTTGCCGGACTTCAAAGCTCAGCGCCGTGACCTGACCGTAGTCCAGCTCGGCGGGGAGTTTGAGGTTTTCATAGTGGGCGGCGCGCTCGACCTCGCCCTTCTGCCGCTCGATGTAGCCCGAGTATTTGGCCGCAATCTCGATCTGCTCTACCACGGGCCCGTGCAGCTCACCGAGTGTTTCACGTGAAACGTCGGCGATGGCGTATTTGCCGCCGTCCAGGCTCATCAGCCCGGCATAGGTCACGTCCGGCCGGCGCAGCAGGTCGGCGAGGTTGTATTCGTGCTCAATCGCCTTGCCCAGCACCCGCTCGGACTCGGCGGCCGGCAGGTTGCGCGGGTTGACCCAGGTGGCCGCCAGCCGCGCTGTTTCACGTGAAACAGCGTCGCGCTTGCGGTTGAAGGCGTCCCAGCGGGCGTCGTCCACCAGTCCCAGCCGGCGGCCGTGCTCGGTCAGGCGCATGTCGGCGTTGTCCTCGCGCAGCTGCAGGCGGAACTCGGCCCGGCTGGTGAACATGCGGTAGGGCTCGGTCACGCCCTTGGTGATCAGGTCGTCCACCAGCACACCCAGGTAGGCCTCGTCGCGGCGCGGCAGCCAGGCCTCTTCGCCCCGGCACTGCAGCGCGGCATTGATGCCGGCAAACAGGCCCTGGGCCGCCGCCTCTTCGTAACCGGTGGTGCCGTTGATCTGGCCGGCAAAGAACAGGCCGCCGATCTGCTTCGTCTCAAAGCTGCTTTTGAGCGACCGCGGGTCAAAGTAGTCGTACTCGATGGCGTAGCCCGGCCGCAGGATGTGCGCGTTCTCCAGCCCGGGCATGGAACGCACCAGCGCGTACTGGATGTCAAACGGCAGGCTGGTGGAAATGCCGTTGGGGTAGATCTCGTGCGTCGTCAGGCCCTCGGGCTCCAGAAAAATCTGGTGACTGTCCTTGTCGGCAAAGCGGTTGATCTTGTCTTCCACGCTCGGGCAGTAGCGCGGGCCCACGCCCTCGATCTTGCCGGTGAACATCGGGCTGCGGTCAAAACCGGAGCGGATGATCTCGTGCGTGCGCTCGTTGGTGTGGGTGATCCAGCATGGCACCTGCTGCGGGTGCATGCCCACATTCCCCATGAAGCTGAACACCGGCACCGGCCCGGGCAGCCCGCCAGGCATGCCGTCGCCCGGCTGCGGCGTGCACCGGCTGAAGTCAATCGTGCGGCCATCCAGCCGCGGTGGCGTGCCGGTTTTCAGGCGGCCCTGCGGCAGCTTCAGCTCTTTCAGGCGTGCGCTCAGGCTCACCGCCGGCGGGTCGCCGGCCCGGCCGGCCGCATAGTTGTTCAGCCCCACATGGATCTTGCCGTCCAGAAAGGTGCCCGCCGTCAGCACCACGGTGCGGCCGCGGAAGCGGATGCCGACCTGCGTCACGGCGCCCACCACCCGGGCGCCGTCGCCATCGCCCTCCACCATCAGGTCGTCCACCGCCTGCTGGAACAGTGTGAGGTTGGGCTGGTTTTCAATCCGGCGGCGGATGGCGGCCTTGTACAGAATGCGGTCGGCCTGGGCCCGGGTGGCGCGCACCGCCGGGCCCTTGGAGCTGTTGAGAATGCGGAACTGGATGCCGCCCTCGTCCGTGGCGATGCCCATGGCGCCGCCGAGCGCGTCCACCTCTTTCACCAGGTGGCCCTTGCCGATGCCGCCAATGCTGGGGTTGCAGCTCATCTGGCCCAGCGTCTCGATGTTGTGCGTCAGCAGCAGCGTCTTGGCGCCCATGCGGGCCGCGGCCAGCGCGGCCTCGGTGCCGGCATGGCCGCCACCGACCACGATCACGTCAAATTCTTCGGGGTATTTCATGTTGTCACCAATCCACCCGGCAACGGGTCTCCATTCACCAGCTCGGTCTGCAGACCCAGGCCACGGGCCACCTGCGCCTGCCGCCGGTCGGCGGTGACGAACAGGTCCACCCGCGCCACCAGCGCACTGCCGACATGCAGCGCGTCCATCGCCCGCAGCGGGCCATGCTCCATGGCCGCCACGGCAAACCGTTCAACATGCGCGTCCAGTGCCACGCGGGTCATGTCGGCCACGTCGCGCCGGGCGGCCTCCCACGCGCGCTCGTACTCGGCCTGCGCCAGCACGCCCTCGCGCTTGCGGCGCAACAGGGCCGACGCCACTTCCGTCTGGCAATGTGCGGCCACCACCAGTTCGTCAGCCGCCTCAAACAGCGCCAGCACGCGCTCGCGCCCGGCCTCGGCCGCGTAGCGCTTGGTCAGGGCCGAGGCGTCGAACATCACACGCAGCCCGCCGTCGCGCGCCACCGGACGGGACGCCCGGGCCGTCACCATGTGGCCTCGTCGCGCTCGTCCAGCACCGCCTGCGACAGCGACACACCGGGCGGCAACTGCACCGGCTCGAACGGCTGCTTCCAGCTCGGCTGGCGCACCGGGGCTTCATCCCGCACCGGCACGAGGTCGGCCACCGGCTTGCCGTGGCGCATGATGCGCACGGTTTCGCCCCGCTCCACCAGGTCCAGCATGGCAGAGGCGTTGGCGCGGAATTCACTCAAAGGCAATGTGTGCATTCTGTACAAATCGGGAGTTTTGTACATTTTAGCCGACACCTGGCCCGGCTGCAGGAATCCTGCGCCGGCCTGTGTTGCAATCAGGGCCATGAAACTCCTCGTATTTGCGGGCAGCACCCGTCAGAACTCGTACAACCGCCAGTTGGCACGTGCCGCCGCCGCCATGGCCCGGGCCAGCGGCGCCGAGGTGACGCACCTCGAGCTGGCCGACTTTGACGTGCCCATGTACAACGCCGACCTCGAAGCGCAGGGCACGCCGGCCGACGTCATCCGCCTCAAGCAGGTGCTCCATGAGCACCCGGCCTGGATCATCTGCACGCCCGAGTACAACGCCAGCTACCCGGCCCTGCTCAAGAACACGCTGGACTGGGTGTCCAGCCCGGTCAAGGGCCACCCGGACTGGAACGACGGCATGAAGTCGTCGCGCGGCAAGGTGGTGGGCGTGCTCAGCGCATCGCCTGGCGCCCTGGGCGGCCTGCGCTCGCAAAGCCACCTGGCGCCGCTGCTGATCAACCTGGAGTGCTGGCTGGCCCCCAAAAACTTTGCGCTGGGCCGCGCGGGCGATGCGTTTGACGCGCAAGGCGCCCTCAAGGACGAGCGCGCCCGGCACAGCGTGCAGGCCGTGATTGACCAGGTCATTTGGGCTGCAGCCCGCTTGCAGCCTGCGTAAGCCGCTACAAAATCAATAGCATATGGAATGCCGTGCCGGCTGCGGCGCCTGCTGCATCGCGCCCTCCATCAGCTCGCCGATCCCCGGCATGCCGCAGGGCAAGCCCGCCGGCGTGCGCTGCGTGCAGCTCGACGACGGCAACCGCTGCCGCATTTTCGGGCAGCCCGGGCGGCCAGCGGTGTGCAGCGGCCTGCAGCCGTCATTGGACATGTGCGGCACCTCCACCGGCCACGCCATGGCCTGGCTCGCCCGGCTGGAGACGCTGACCGGACCCGCTCAGAACGGGTAGTGCCGCGGCGTGGTCTGCACCGTCACCCAGCGCAGCTCGGTGAACTCGGCAATGCCAGCCTTGCCGCCAAAGCGGCCAATGCCCGAGCCCTTGACGCCGCCAAACGGCATTTGCGCCTCGTCGTGCACCGTCGGACCGTTCACATGGCAGATGCCGCTGTCGATCTTGCGCGCCACGTTGAAGGCGCGCGCAATGTCCTTGCCGAACACGGCCGCTGACAGGCCGTACTCGTTGTCGTTGGCGCAGGCGATGGCTTCTTCGGTGTTCTTCACGCGCACGATGCACTTCACCGGGCCGAAGGTTTCCTCGTGGTAGATGCGCATGGCCGGCGTCACATGGTCCAGCACCGTGGCGGGCATCAGCGTGCTGTCGGCCTTGCCGCCGCATAGCAGCCTGGCGCCCTTGGCCAGCGCGTCGTCCACCAGCGCATTGCAGTGCTCCACCGTGCTCATGCCGATCACGCTGCCCAGCACCACCGGCTCCGGCTTGCGCGGGTCGCCCAGCGGCAGGTTGCGGGCCTTGTCGGCGAACTTCTTGGCAAACTCGTCGGCGATCTTCTGGTCGACGATGATGCGCTCGGTGCTCATGCAGATCTGGCCGCTGTTGGCAAAGCAGCCGAAGGCCGCGCCATTCACCGCGTCCTCCACATCCGCATCGTCCAGCACCACCAGCGGCGCCTTGCCGCCCAGCTCCAGCACCACCGGCTTGAGGTACTTGGCGCAGGTCATGGCGATCAGCTTGCCCACGCGCGTGCTGCCCGTGAAGTTGACGCGCCGCACCGCCGGGTGCGCCACCATCGCCTCCACCACCGCGCCGGCATCGGCCGGGGCATTGGTGATGTAGTTGACCACCCCGGCCGGAAAGCCCGCGTCCTGGAACGACTCCACGATGAGCTGGTGGGTGCGCGGGCAGTTCTCGCTGCCTTTCAGGATGACGGTGTTGCCACAGGCCAGCGGCACGCAGATGGCGCGCACGCCGAGGATGATGGGCGCGTTCCACGGTGCAATGCCCAGCACCACACCGGCCGGCTGGCGGATGCCCATGGCCAGGCTGCCGGGCACGTCCGACGGGATCACCTCGCCCGCCACCTGGGTGGTGAGCGACGCCGCCTCGCGGATCATGCCGGCGGCCAGCATCACATTGAAACCGGCCCACATGCCGGTGGCGCCGGTTTCGGCAGCCACGGCGTCAATGAACTGCGGCAGCTTGGCCTCGAGCTTGTCGGCGGCCTTGAGCAGCAGCGCGCGGCGCTCGCCGGGGCCGGTCTCGCCCCAGGTACGGAAGGCCTCGGCAGCCGCTTCCACCGCCATCACTGCATCGGCCGGTGAGGCCGCCGGTGCGCGCGTGGCCACAGTGCCGTCGAGCGGGTTGCGGCGCTCGAAGGTGGCGTTCTTTTCGGCCGTGACTTTCAGGCCGTTGATGAGCATGGACAGGTCAGACATTTCAATTCTCCGGAAATCGGTTAACTCACCCGCTCGGGCTCGGGGCGAACAGATACCGCGCGTGCGGCAGTGGTGGTGTCGCTGCTGGCCGCGCCGAGATACGCCTCACGCACCACGGTCGACCGGGCCAGCAGCTTCGCGGGGCCGCTGGCCACCAGCTGGCCGCGCTCCAGCACATAGCCGCGGTCGGCCACGGCCAGTGCTTTCTTGACGTTCTGCTCCACCATCAGCACGGTGGTGCCAGCGTTGGCAATGCGCCGGGCGATGCCCAGCAACTCGTCCACCATTTTTGGCGCCAGGCCCAGCGACGGCTCGTCCAGCATCAGCAGGCGCGGGGCACACATCATGGCCCGGGCCACGGCCACCATCTGCTGTTCGCCGCCGCTCATAGTGCCCGCCAGCTGCTGGGCGCGTTCGCGCAGCTTGGGGAAATCGTTGAAGGCCTGCTCCAGCCGGCGGGCACGCTCGGCCTTGGACGCCAGCCAGCCGCCCAGCTCCAGGTTCTCGGTCACCGTCATCTGCGGGAACAACTGCCGGCCCTCGGCCACCAGGGCCACGCCGGCCTTGACGATTTCGTGCGTCTTCTCGGGCAGGTCATCGCCGTCCAGCAGCACCTCGCCCAGGCGCGGGATCAGGCCGTTGAGCGCGCGCAGCAGCGTGGTCTTGCCCGCGCCGTTGGGGCCGAGGATGACCGTGAGGCCCGGCTTCACTTCGAGCGAGATGTCACGCAACACCAGCATCGGGCCGTAGCCGGCGCTGAGGTTGCGCACGCGCAGCTGCGCCTCGCGGCCGCCGCCCAGCACGAACCCGGGGCGGTGCCACATCATGCGGTCACCTCGTCCGTCATTTCGTCGCCCAGGTAGGCTTCCACCACCTCGGCGTTGCGCACCACTTCGGCGGGCGGGCCGTCGGCAATCTTGCGGCCCTGGTGCAGCACGATCACGCGTTCCACATGGCGCAGCAGTGTGGTCACGGCGTGCTCGATCCACACCACCGTCAGGTCCAGCTCGTCGCGCAGGCGGCGAATCAGCCGCGCCATTTCTTCAATCTCGGCCTCGGTCAGGCCGGCGGCCACTTCGTCGAGCAGCAGCATGCGCGGCCGCGTGGCCAGCGCCATGCCGATCTCCAGCAGCCGCTGCTGCGACGGCGTCAGCGCGGAGGCCGGCAACGCCGCCTGCTCGCTCAGGCCGATCAGCGTCAGGATGCCCTGCGCATCGCGCAGCGCCCAGGGCACGCCCTGCTCGTCGCCCCACAGCCAGTACTTGCGCGGCCGGCGCCCGGCAAACTTCAGGCCGAACTCGATGTTGGTGAGCACAGGCATGTCGGCAAACACGCGTGGCGTCTGGAAGGTGCGCGCGAGCCCGCGTGCTGCAAAGCGGTGCGGCCGCTGGCCCGCCAGGCTGCGGCCCTCCAGCACCAACGTGCCCGCCGTGGGCACCTGCACACCCGATATGGCGTTGAAAAAGGTCGTCTTGCCCGCGCCGTTGGGGCCGATGATGCCCACCAGCTCACCCGCGGTGAACGTGGCGCTCACCGCGTCCACGGCCACCAGGCCACCGAAGCGGACCGTGATCTCTTGCGCATCCAAGAGGACTTTCGTGGCGCTAGACAAGACGGGCCTCCCGCTCGCGCTTCTTCCGGCGCGCCTTGTCGCGCGCCTCGTCACCGCTCCATTTGTAGCGCAGGTCCCTGGCCCAGCTGCGGGTATCGCGCCACCAGCCCTTGAAGGTCTCGGCACGCAGCGAGGCCAGGCCCCCCGGCAGGTACAGCACGCTCAAGATCAGCAGCAGGCCCAGCGACATCATGTACACCTGCGGCGCCTTGAGGCGCAGCGTCTCGGCCAGCAGGCTGAACACCACCGCCGCAATCAGCGGCCCCCACAGCGTGATGGCGCCGCCAATCAGCGCGATCAGCACGGTCTGGAAGCCAATGAAGGGGTTGAACACGGTGTGCGGGTCGATGTAGGTCCAGCGCACGGACATGGCCGCGCCCACGGCACCGGCCACCGCCGCCGTCATGGCAAAGCCCGCAATCTTGATGAGCCGTGTGTTCACGCCCAGTGTCTGCGCGCGCTGCTCGTCGGCGCCAATGCCCATCAGCGCCAGCCCAAAGCGGGTGCGCCGCACGCCGATGGACAGCGCCACCGTGCCAGCAGCCAGCACCAACACCGTGAGATAGATCGTGTCGCGCTCGGGCACCACCGCCAGCACCCGGCCCACCGTGCCCGTGACCTGTTTTTCCCAGTAGGTGATGGCGTGGCGGATCAGCTCGGTCATGCCAAAGGTCAACACCGCAAAGTAGGTGCCGCGCAGGTGCAGCACGGCCGCGCCCATGACCACGGCCACCACGGTGGCGAGGCCGGCGCCCAGCGCGATGGACTGGACCCAGCCAAACTTCTCCAGCGCCAGCGCGCTGGTGTAGGCGCCAATGCCAAAGAACGCCGAGGTCGCCAGCGACAGGTAGCGCGTGCTGCCGCAGAACAGCCCCCAGCTCGACGACAGCGCCACATACATCAGGCAGGTCAGTGCCATGGACACCATGAACTCGCTGCCGTAATACGGCAACGACAGCGCCCAGCCCGTCAGGCCGAACAGGACCAGCAGGTCGCGAATGAGAATCTGGCGGTCGGTCATGCCTTGCGCGTCTTCCTGGCAAACAGCCCTTCGGGCCGCAACAGCAGCACCCCGATGAACACCACGTACGACAGCAGCGCCTTGAGCGACGGGTTGGTGAAGTGCATGCCCACCGCTTCCACCACGCCCAGCAGCAGACCACCCGCCAGCGCACCGCCCATGCTGCCAAAGCCGCCCAGCGTGATGACGATCAGCGCCGTCACGGTGTAGGGCTCGCCCATGGAGGGGCTGATGGTGTAGGCCATGGACAGCAGGCAGCCCGCCACACCCGACAGCCCCAGGCCGATGCCGAACATCAGCGGGTGCAGGCGTTTGGTGTCAATCCCCACCAGCTGCGCGCCCACCGGCGACTGCATCAGCGCGCGCACGCCCTTGCCCAGCAGCGTCATGCGCAGCAGCGCGATGAGCGCACCGGCAAATACCAGCGCCAGTGCAAACACCAGCAGCTTGTTGCCCGCGAATTGGGCGCCGCCCATCTTCACCGGGTCGGTCAGAAAGTCGTAGCCACGCAGGTCACCGCCCCAGATGTAGCTCACCAGGTTCTGCACCAGGAACATCAGGCCGAACGCGACCATCAGGCCGCGCGCTTCAAAGATGTCGAGGTTGGGCGACGTGGCCGTCAGGCGGCGGAAGCACAGCCAGTGAATCACCCAGCCCAGCACCATCAGCATGGCAAATGACACTGGCACCATCAACAGCGGGCTAACCCCAAACTGCGTCTGCACCATCCACGTGAGGTAGGCGCCCAGCATCAGGAACTCGCCATGGGCGATGTTCAGGATGCGCATCAGCCCGTACTGCAGGTTCAGGCCCAGCGCGACGAGCGCGTAAATGCCCCCGGTGATGAGACCGGAGGCGATCAGTTCAAGCCATGCACCCGCCGACACTTACTTCCACGCAGGCTTGTTCGCGATGAGCTTGGCCGTGGCCTGCTTGGGCGGCCACACCACCTCAAACTCACCGTTCTGCCATTGGCTCACGGTGCCAGGCGTGCCCACGTTCTCACTGCCGACGAACTTGATGTCGCCCATGATGGTCTTGTGCGTGGTGTTGGCCACGTAGTCGCGGATGGCCTTGCGGTCCAGGCCCTGTGCCTTGACGGCGTTGGTCAATATCTCCAGCCCCGCCCAGCAGGCGCCACTCGCCCAACGGTCGGGTTCCTTGCCGCCAAACTTCTTGGTGTGCGCGTCGAAATAGGCCTTGGCACCGGGGCTGGTCTTGCTGTTCCAGCTGCCCATGCCCAGCACGCCCTCGGCGCCGGCGGGCGTCATCACGTTCTTGTAGAGCTGGAAGGCGGTGCCCACCGAGGCGTAGAAGAACTTCGGGTTCAGGCCCACTTCCTTGGCCTGCTTGCTGGCGAGGATGGTGTCGGGCGGGTAGGTGAAGCCGACAAAGGCGTCGGGGTTCTTGTCCTTGATGGAGCGCAGCACCGGCGACAGGTCTTTCACGCCACCCGGGTAGCTCTTGTCTTCCACCATCTGGATGCCGCTGCCCTGCAGCGCCACCTTCAGTGCGGCAAAGTTCTCCAGGCCAAACAGGTCGTCCACATAGATGCATGCCAGGGTCTTGCAGCCGTTGGCCTTGAGCATGTCCACCAGGGCATTGGTCATGGGCGCGGGCTGCTGCAGCAGCAGGAAGAAATACGGCAGCTTCATCTCGATCAGCCGCTTGGAGAGCGCTGTGGGCGCCAGGAACGGATAGCCAAAGCGGTTGGCCAGCGGGGCCACGGCAAAGTTGGCGTTGCTGCCCCAGGGCGGTAGCACCAGGTCCACCTTGTCGCTGCCCATCAGCTTTTCATATGTGCGCACCACGGTCTCGGTGTCGCTGCGGTCGTCGCTGCTGATCAGCTCGATCTTGCGCTTCACGCCCTTCACGTCCAGGCCGCCCGCGTTGTTCTGCTCTTCGGCCCACAGCAGGTAGTTGGGCTCCTGACTCACCTGCGCGCCGCCGGTCCAGGGGCCGGTGCGGGCAATGGCATAGCCCACGCGCACCGGCGCGGCTTGCGCCATCAGCCCGGGGGCCACCGACATGGCGCCCACCGCCGCAGCGGCGCCCTGGATGATCTGGCGGCGGGTTTTCTGAACAACAGGCTGAACCATGGTTTGTCTCCTTCACACGCCCAATGCGGGCTTTTCTCGGAGCCTGCATGGTAGGAAGCGGCGCCTGCCGGCGCTTTGCTGAAAGCGCACAAAGCGCTTGTCTGTGTGTGCAAGCGGGTGCGGGTTTTCCCTCAACCCTGATGCGCGACAGGTCAAGGGCCGGCGCCCATAATCAATTTGTCTCACCCCCACTCCCAAGCCCCGCATGGCCGAGTCCACGCTCATGACCACCGACGTTGTCGCCCCGCGCGACCGCGCGCCGCAGTGGCGCGAGTGGGTCTGGCAGCACTTCGGCGGCCTGGAGTCGGACTTCTATGGCGACGCCGTGTTCGACGGCCACATGGCCGCCTCACGCGCGGGCGATGTCATCCTGACCAAGCTGCAGGCCAACCGCCACCGGGTGCTGCGCACACCGCAGATGGCGCGCACCAGCGAAACGGCCTACCTGAAGATCGTCGCGCCCTGGCAGGGCAGCGCCACCGTGCAGCAGCAGGGCCGCGAAGCCAGCGCACAGTCGGGCGGCTGGATCATCTACGACACCACCGGCAGCTACGAGATCTCCAACCCCGAGCGAGTGGACCACCTGATCGTGATGGTGCCCAAGGACGAGCTGGTCGAGCGCAGCCTGCGCCTGCAGGGCGTGATGGCGCGGCACCTGGGCGCCAGCGGCATCTCGCGGGTGGCGCTGGAGACCATGCGCAACACCTACCAGGAGCTGCCGCACATGAGCCAGGCCGCCGCCCAGGGCGCGGGCCAGCTCATCAAGCAGCTGGTGCAGCTGTCGCTGCTGGAGCTGGCCGGGCAGGACACCGCCGTGAGCCAGCGCGAGGCGCTGCGCGACCGCATCCGCGGCTACGTGGCCCAGCACCTGCGCGACCCGGGCCTCAGCGTGGACGGCATTGCGCGCGCCCTCAACTGCAGCCGGCGCCACCTGTACAACGCCTTTGCCGGCGAGGGCGAGTCGATCGCCGCGTACATCCAGCGCATGCGGCTGCAGGCCTGCGTGCGCGACCTGCAAAGCGCCGGCCCGCATGGCCGGCCCATCACCGACATCGCGCTGTCCTGGGGCTTTGGCAACCTGTCGCACTTCAGCCGGGTGTTCCGCGAGCACACCGGCGCCAGCCCCAGCGAGTTCCGCAACACGTCACAGACGGGACAGCCCGCGCACTGAAAACGCGCTGTGATGTCGGGCTGCGTTTTCCGGAGACCCCTGCCATGCACATCCCCTCCCTGAAAGAAGTCGTCAGCGCCGAAGAATGGGCGCTGCGCGTGGACCTCGCCGCCGCCTACCGGCTGGTGGCGCTGTACGGCTGGAGCGACCTGGTCTTCACCCACATCAGCGCGCGCATCCCGGGGCCGGAGCACCACTTCCTGATCAACCCCTACGGCCTGATGTTTGACGAGATCACCGCATCCAGCCTGGTCAAGGTCGACCAGGCCTGCAACAAGGTGATCGACTCGCCGTTTCCGGTCAACCCGGCCGGCTTCACCATCCACAGCTGCATCCACCAGGTGCGCGAAGACGCCGGCTGCGTGCTGCACACCCACAGCCGCGCCGGGGTGGCCGTCAGCGCACAGAAGTGCGGCGTGCTGCCCATCAGCCAGCAGAGCACCTTTGTGCTGGCCTCGCTGGCCTACCACGACTACGAGGGCGTGGCCCTGCGCGACGACGAGCGCCCGCGGCTGCAGGCCGACATCGGCCACAAGAACTTCCTGATGCTGCGCAACCATGGCCTGCTGACGGTGGGCAAGACGGTGGCCGACGCCTTCCTTAACATGTACACGTTCGAGAACACCTGCCGCATCCAGATCGACGCGCAGGCCGGCGGCGAGCTGATTCACGTCAACCCGAAAGTCCTCGACGGTCTGGCGCAGGTGCTGAAGACCGTCACCGCCGGCCAGGGCGCCAACATCGCATGGCCGGCCCTGATCCGCAAGCTGGAGCGGACCGACCCGTCCTACCGGACCTGAGCGGGCGCCGGGCTCAGAAAAGCAGCTTCAGCCCCACGCGAGCGATACGGGGTGTGGACGGGTGGAGATGCAGCGTATTGGCCGTCACGCCATCGGCAAACGGTGGCTCCCCCGGCAGCCGCGAAGCATAGGCGTACTGGATGTCATTGGCCCGGCGGTTGAACAGGTTGAACACATCCAGTGACAGCTCGGCCGTCTTGCCGATGGCGTAAGCCAGGCGCACGTTGGCGAGCGTGCTGCCCTGGCCGCGGACCGAGTTGTCCTCCACCAGCGCATGGGCGCCAAAGTGGCGCAGCCTGGCACCGGCGGTCCATGGCCCCGCATTCCAGGTCACGCCCACCGTTGCCACACGCTCCATGGCACCCGGAATGCGGTTACCCGCCGGGTTGTCGTCGCGAAACCGCGCCTGCGCCAGCGACAGGTCGGCGTCCACTTCCCAGTGGCGCGCCGGGCGCCAGTTGGCCGTGAGTTCGATGCCCTTGCGCAGCGACGGGCGCGAGGCCTCGGTCGTGCCCGCGTCGCCCACGAACACCAGCTCCGAGTCCAGCTTGAGCAGCCACAGCGCGGCCGTGGTCACCAGGCCAGCGCCCCATTTCTGCCGCGCACCCAGTTCGTAGCCGGTTGCCCGCACAAGTGCGTTGGCGCGCTCGACGGGCGTGGTGGCGTCACGCGGGTCCACGCGGATCACCGCGCCCCGCGCGTCGTTGCTGTGGAAGCCCCGTCCCCAGTTTGCATACAAGTCCAGCTGCGCCGACGGGCTGTACGCCAGCGACAGCTTGGGACTCGCAATCGACGCGTTGGCGCTGCCGCTATTGGCGGCCACCGAGCTGGCAACGTCAATGGCCCGGTGGTCCCAGCGCAGGCCGCCGGTGGCCCGCCACTGCGGGTCAAGCTGCAGCTCGGCCTGCGTCCACAGTCCGGCAGCGTTCAGGGCCACCCGGTCACGGCGCACCGTGGTCAGGCGCTGGCGCTGGAACGTGTCGAACAGCCCCACTTCAGCGATCTGGTCGCGCCGCAGGTCGGCACCATAAGTCCACAGGCCGTCCATTCCGGCCAGCCTGAAGTCGCGCGACTGCTGCGCGTTGACGCCCATGAAACGGCGGCGATCCACCTGCTCGAACTGGTCCAGGGCCGGGCCGCTATCGCATTGCGGCGGCAGCGGGTCCGTGTCGCAACCACGGGTGTAGTAACTGAAGTTTGAAAACAGGTCGAACCGGTAGCGCACCGCGTAGGCGCTCACCTGCGTGCTGACACCCCCGGCCTGTTGCGACCATGCCGCGTTGACCCCGATGCGCCGGGTCTGGCCCCCGGCGGTGGCGTCCAGCGAGCCGAACCGGCCAAGCTGTCCGGCGTCGATCGCGCGCTGGGGCACCTGGTCGGTGGAAATCCAGCGCGATGCATAGTGGGTCAGCCCCAGCGTCAGCCCGTCGGCGGCGGTACCCAGTGCGTAGCGGGCCATGAGGTTGGTCTTGCGCAAGCCCTGCGGCACTGTCCACGGGCCGTCATCCGTCACACGCTCGGCGCCCAGCAGCAGATCACCACCGCCCGCGCTGAATGAGCCGGCGGCCAGCGCGCGGCGGTGCCCGTAGCGGCCCAGCTCGATCAAGCCGAAGGGCCGGTCCAGCCGCCGCACCGTCCGGATGCGGGCGCTGCCGGCCGCGGCAAAGTCGCCCTCTTCGGCGTAATACGGGCCCTTGCGGTACTGCACCGTGTCCACCAGTTCAGGGATAAGGAAGTACAGGTCGGTATAGCCCTGGCCATGGCCATGCGTGGGCAGGTTGACCGGTACGCCGTCGACAAAGGTGGCGAAGTCGGTGCCATGGTCCAGGTTGAAGCCGCGCAGGAAATACTGGTTGGCCTTGCCCTCGCCCGCATGCTGGGTGGCCACCAGGCCCGGCACGGACTCCATGACATCGCCCGCGCGCAGCAAGGGGCGCGTGCGCAGCTGCTTCGACGTGACCACGCCTTCGCTGGCGCTGGTGGCCACTCCCTGCAGATCCTCCCGGGTGCTCTGGACCGTCACGTCGCCCAACGTGGGCGTGGGGGCGCTGGTCTGGGCCAAGGCGCCGGCACTGGCCAGGCAGGCGAGCACCTGCGCCGTGCGGCGCAGTTTGTGTGTGGGCATCGCGCCCCTCCTCGAATTGATTGGACGAGATTATTACGCGGCATCCCGGCGTCCGGATGCACGGTTTCGCACCAAGGACAAATTAGCCTCCAGCCCGCATGGGCCATGCGTGAGGCGCTATGAATTTAATAGCGCCAGCAGGATTTCCGCCAGCCCGCTAGCATCCAGCCTCCAGACAAAACTTTTGCGGAGACCCCCATGAAGCTCTATTACTCGCCCGGCGCCTGCTCGCTGTCGCCCCACATCGCGCTGCACGAGGCCGGCCTGGCGTTTGAAGCCGTCAAGGCCCCCACCAAGACCCACCAGCTCGACGACGGCACCGACTACTACACCATCAACCCGCTGGGCTATGTGCCGCTGCTGGAGCTGGACGACGGCACCCGCCTGCGCGAAGGCCCGGCCATCGTGCAGTACATCGCCGACCAGGTGCCCGCCAAAAACCTCGCGCCGGCCAACGGCACACTGGCGCGCTACCAGCTGCAGTCGTGGCTGACCTTTGTGGGCATGGAAATCCACCGCAGCTTCGGCCCGCTGTTCAACCCCGCCTCGAGCGACGAGGTCAAGGCTGCGGCCCGCGACAAGCTGGCAGGCCGCCTCAAGTGGGTGGACGGCGAACTGGCCGGCAAGCAGTACCTGATAGGCGACCAGTTCACCGTGGCCGACGGCTACCTTTTCACCACCACCAACTGGGCCAAGCCCACGGGGGTGGACCTGTCGGGCTTTGCCAACCTGCTGGCCTACCGTGAACGCGTGGGTGCCCGTCCGGCCGTGCAAGCCGCCATGAAGGCCGAAGGCCTGCTGAAGTAATCAGCCCAGCGGGCGCTGGCGCGACGCCAGCCCCGCGCCCAGCCACAGCGCCAGCGCCGAGAACACCAGCCCGCGCGCCAGGCCCCCGGGGCCGTCGGCGATCCAGCCCACCACCGTGGGCCCCACGATCTGCCCGGCCGCAAACACGATGGTGAAGGCGCTGATGCCCGCGGCCCACTGGGCTGGCGGCAGGTTGTGCCGCACCAGGGCCGTGGTGGACGCCACCACCGACAGGAACACCGCGCCAAACACCAGGCCCGACAGCAGCACCAGCGGCCAGGCCGCCGTCAGCGCGGGCAGCACCGTGGCGCCGCCCAGCAGGGCGTTCAGCGTGGCCAGCGCTCCACCGCCTTTGGCGCGGTCGAGCAAACCGGCCCAGATGCGCGACGACGCCAGCACCGCCAGCCCCAGCAACGCATAGAACAGCGTGATGGCGCCCGGCCCCACACCCTGCTCGCGCAGCAGCGCGATCACAAACGTCATGTAACCGATGTAGCCCACGCCAAACATCAGGTAGCCGGCCAGGCCCGGCGCAAAGGCGCGCCAGGTGAAGCGGCGCCCGGCATCACCCCCCGCCGTACCGGCCGGCGGTGGTGCCAGTGCCTGCAGGGCACGCGCAGGCCACAGCAGCACGGCGGTGGCGGCAAAGCAGGCCAGCGCCAGCGCCCACCAGGCCCAGGCCCAGCCGTGCGGCACCCCGGCTGCCGCCGCCAGCATGGCCGGTACCAGCAACGCCGACAGCACAATGCCCAGCCCCGTGCCGCCGTAGTACAGGCCCAGCAGCAAGCCCATTCGCTGCGGCTGCTGGGCGCCCAGCCGCGCCGCCAGCAGGCCGCCGGCAATGAACACCAGGGCACTGGCCACGCCGGCCAGCAGCCGCTGCGCCAGCAGTGCGGTGGCGTCCGTGAAGAAGCCGCTCAGCCCCATGAACACACTGGCCAGCAGCGCGCCGCCCAGCAGCAATGCCGACGGCCCGAAGCGCGCCATCAGCCGCGGTGTGGCCAGCGCGCCCAGCAGGTAGCCCAGCGCGTTGGCCGTGTTCATGGCGCCCGCCAGCGTGTAGCTCCAGCCCAGATCGGCACGCATGGGGGGCAGCAGCAGGCCGTAGGCAAACCGCGTGACGCCCAGCGACACCGCCGCTCCGAGCGACAGCGCAAGCGCCAGCCCCAGCAATGAACGAGACATTGACCTACCCCAAAAAAAGCGCACGTGCAGGCCGCAAGGCCTTTGAATCGGGGCTAACCTGCACCACAGATCGACACCCCGGAGTATCCCCTCTCATGCCTTCCCTGTTTGACCCCCTGCAAGTCGGCGCGCTGCGCCTGCCCAACCGCATCGTGATGGCGCCGCTGACCCGCAACCGCGCCCCGGGCGCTGTGCCCACCCCACTCATGGCCGAGTACTACCGCCAGCGCGCCAGCGCCGGCCTGCTGATCACCGAGGCCACTGCCATCAGCCACCAGGGGCAGGGCTATGCCGACGTGCCCGGCCTGTACGGCACCGAGCAGCTCGACGGCTGGCGGAAGGTGACCGACGCGGTACACGCCGTGGGCGGGCGCATTGTGGTGCAGCTGTGGCATGTGGGCCGCGTCTCACATGTGGACCTGCAGCCCGGCGGCGGCAAGCCGGTGGCACCGTCGGCCATCACCGCCAAGACCAAGACCTATCTCATCAAGGACGGCGTGGGCGGCTTCGTCGACACCTCCGGGCCGCGCGCGCTGGACGCGTCGGAGCTGCCCGGCATCGTGCGCGACTACCAGCACGCCGCCCGCCACGCCGTCACCACCGCCGGCTTTGACGGCGTGGAGGTGCACGGTGCCAACGGCTACCTGCTGGACCAGTTCCTCAAGACCGGCAGCAACCGCCGCACCGACGACTACGGCGGCAGCATCGAGAACCGCGCCCGGCTGCTGCTGGAGGTGATGCGCGCCGTCACGCAGGAAATCGGGGGCGAACGCACCGGCCTGCGCCTGTCGCCCGTGACGCCCGCCAACGACGTGGTGACCGACGACGCGCAGGCGCTGTTCGAGTACGTGGTACGCGAGCTGGCGCCGCTCAAGCTGGCCTACCTGCACCTCATCGAAGGCGCCACCGGCGGCCCGCGCGAGATCCCCGACCGGCCGTTTGACTACGGCGCGCTCAAGACCGCCTACCGCACAGCCGGCGGCCAGGCCGCCTGGATGGTCAACAACGGCTACGACAAGGCGCTGGCCGAACACGCGCTGGCCCAGGGCGCAGACCTGGTGGCCTTTGGCAAACCCTACATCGCCAACCCCGACCTGGTGCGCCGCCTGCACGACAACGCGCCCCTGAACCAGCCCGACAAGAGCACCTTCTACGGCGGTGGCGCCAAGGGCTACACCGACTACCCGGCACTCGCCTGAGGGTTCAGGCGTTGCCCACGCCGATCGGCGCGGGCGCCTTCATCACGATGCGCGTGAACAGCCGGTCGTAGATCGGGTCGCGCGGCGTGGTGCCCGTCAGCGGGTCGCGGTGGCTGCTGAAGGCGGCGTTCAGCTCGGCCCAGTCGTCGGCCCCGAGCAGGCGCAGCGCCGCGGGCAGGATTTCGGTTTCCTCCACCCGCATGTGCTCGATGTAGAAGTCCACGTAGCGGGTGGCCGCGTCAATGAAACGGGGCCGCCGGGCGTCACCCAGCAGCTCCCACCCCAGCAACAGGTGCTGCAGCTCGCGCACCGTCCCTTCGCCACGCATGTGCTCGCGCTCCAGCCGCTCGATCACCGGCATCAGCTCGGGCGCCCGCCGCGCCAGCTTCGGGAACAGCAGGTCCGACTCCTTGGGATGGTGCAGCCGCTCCGGGAACTCGTCGATGTAGAACAGCATGGCGCGCAGCACGTCGAAAAAGCGCTCCGGCGCGTCGCCCGGGCCGCGCGTCAGCATCAGCTTGAGCGAGCGCAACACCGCCGCCACGGCCCGGTGCTCGTCCTGGATGATGCGGATGCTGTCCTGAACCATGGGCCCGAGCTTCACATGGGCCGGGACGCCGGCATTTGACGGACATCAAGGCCGGCGCACGCCAGGTTTTACACTTGGGCTCATGAAAGACCTGCTCCTTCTGGTGGCGGCCACTGCCGCCGCCCTGCCCGCCCTGGCGGGCCGCCCGCTCACGGTGGACGACGCCAACGTCAACGACCCTGGGCACGGCCATGTGGAGGCCTGGTACGCCCGCGCACCGGGCCGCCTGCACACCTGGACGGTGGCGCCGGCCTTCGCGCCCATCGACGGCCTGGAACTCGGCGCCGCGTTCTCGCGCGACCGCACCACGCCGCAGAGCACCGAAGCCGTGCAGGCCAAATGGCGCATCACCCCGGCGCAGGACGCCGGCTGCAATGTGGGCGCCGTGCTCGGCGCCAGCCACACCCGGGGCACCGGCCGCACCCCCTACCTGAACGGGCTGATGACCTGCAACAGCGACTGGGGCGCCAGCCACTTCAATCTGGGGGCGAACCGGGCGCCCGGGGCCAGCACCCTGGCCACCTGGGGCGTGGCGCATGAGCGTGAATTCGGCGCGGTCACGGCCCATGTCGAGGCCTTCGGCCAGCGGCGGGCCAAACCTACCGTCCAGATCGGTGCCCGCACGGAAATCGCCAAGGGCCTGCAGCTCGACGGGACCGTGGGCCGCGGCAACCGCGAAACCCTGGTCAGCGTAGGCATCAAGGCTTCGTTCTAGGCGCGTCGCCCATGCCGCGCCAGCGCTTGAGCAGCAGCGCGTTGGTCATCACGCTCACGCTGCTCAGTGCCATCGCCGCGCCCGCCACCACTGGGCTCAGGTAGCCCAGCGCGGCCAGCGGGATGCCGGCCACGTTGTAGGCAAAGGCCCAGAACAGGTTCTGGCGAATCTTCATCACCGTGCGGTGCGAAATGTCGAGCGCGCCCGCCACCAGCCCCACGTCGCCGCGCATCAGCGTGATGCCGGCGGCATGCATCGCCACGTCGGTCCCGGTGCCCATGGCCATGCCCACGTCAGCTGCGGCCAGCGCCGGCGCGTCGTTGACGCCGTCGCCCACCATCACGACCACATGGCCGCCTTCGCGCAACGCTGCCACCTTGGCCGCCTTGTCACCCGGCAGCACTTCGGCCATCACTTCATCGGCCGCCAGCCCGAGGCGGGCGCCCATCGCCAATGCGGCGCCGCGGTTGTCGCCTGAAATCATCACGATGCGGATGCCCCGCGCCCGCAGCAGCGCCAGCGCCTCGCGCGCGCCAGCCTTGGGTTCGTCGGCAAACGCCATCAGGGCGCGCAGCGTCAGGCCGGCCGTGGTGCGCTCCACCAGCGCGGACAGCGTCGCGCCCTCGGCCTGCAGGCGGTCGGCCTCGGCGCGCAAGGCACCCAGGCCGACCTGCAGTTCGTCCAGCCAGCGCAGGCTGCCAATCAGGTAGCTGGCGACGCCCACCTCGCCTTCGGTGCCACGGCCGGGCACGGCACGCACGCTGTCGGGCTCGGGCACCGCCAGGCCGCGCGCCTTGGCGGCGGCCACCACCGCGCGGGCCAGCGGGTGTTCGCTGCCGCTTTGCAGGCTGGCAGCAGCGGCCAGTTGCTGCGCTTCTTCAGCCTCGCCCGCGCCACCGAGCGCCGCCGGGCCGCCCCAAGGCGCGAGCGCCCCCTCGGGGGGCAGCGAATCACGCGCAGCGGGGGAGCGTGGGGGCACGATGAACGCCACCAGCCGCGGCTGGCCCACGGTGAGCGTCCCGGTCTTGTCAAAGGCCACGGTGTCCACCTGGTGCGCCAGCTCCAACGCCTGCGCGTCCTTGATGAGAATGCCGTGGGTGGCGGCCACCCCGGTGCCGGCCATGATGGCCGCGGGCGTGGCCAGGCCCAGTGCGCACGGGCACGCGATCACCAGCACCGCCACGGCATGGATCAGCGCCGCCTCCAGGCCCGCACCGGCCAGCAGCCAGCCGCCCAGCGTGACGAGTGCAATCACCAGCACCACCGGCACAAAAATGGCCGACACCTGGTCCACCAGCCGCTGGATGGGTGCCTTGGCGGCCTGCGCGTCTTCCACCAGCCGGATGATCTGCGACAGCACGGTCTCGTGGCCCACCGCCGTCACACGCATCACGATGCGGCCCTCGCCGTTGATGCTGCCGCCCGTCAGCTTCGCGTCGGCCTGCTTGCGCACCGGCAGCGGCTCGCCCGTCAGCATCGATTCGTCCACCTGCGTCTCGCCCTGCGCCAGCACGCCGTCCACCGGGATGCGCTCGCCCGGGCGCACCACGAGCTGGTCGTCCACCAGCACCTCGGCCACCGGCACGTCGATTTCACCGCCGGCACGCTGCAGCACATGGGCCACGTCGGGTCGCAGCGAATGCAGCGCCCGGATGGCGGCCGTGGTCTGGCGCTTGGCACGCGCTTCCAGCCACTTGCCCAGTAGTACCAGCGTCACCACCACGGCCGACGCCTCGAAGTACAGGTGCGGCACCATGCCGTGCGCCGCATGGGCCTGGCCCTGCGGGCCCAGCCACAGCCACATCGACAGCCCCCAGCCGGCACTGGTGCCAATGGCCACCAGCAGGTCCATGTTGCCGGTCAGTGCGCGCAGGGCGTGCCAGCCGGCCTTGTAGAAACGCGCCCCCAGGATGAATTGCACCGGCGTGGCCAGCACAAACTGCATCCAGGCCGGCAGCATCCAGTGCTGGCCGAACAGGTCGCCCAGCATTGGCAGCACCAGCGGTGCCGACAGCAGCAGCCCGATGGCCACCGGCGCAAAGCCGGCCCAGGGCGACACGTCGTGTTCCATCACGGCTTCGGGGCTGCGCGGCTCGTAGCCCGCGTCGCGTACGGCACGGCGCAGCAGCGCTTCGGCCTGGGCCGAGGGCGCAAAGATGATGCGGGCGGATTCCGTGGCCAGGTTGACCGTGGCGTCCTGCACGCCGGGCACTTTCTTCAGGGCCTTTTCGACGCGGGATACACAGGACGCGCAGGTCATGCCGCCGACGCCGAGATCGAGGGTGGAGGGGGATGGTGTGTTCATGGGGTGGACTGTGAACCTTGCCATGATGGCAAGGTCAAGCCTTGACGCAGATCAACCGCACCGCAAATGGGGTTTTGTCGCCTGACCGCTTGACCTTACCATGGTGGCAAGGTTGAGCATGCAGTTCTTCAACCACCAGACCCGAAAGGACATCACCATGAACCAGACCTTCAACGTGCAGGGCATGACCTGCGGCCACTGCGAGCGCACCGTGACCCAGGCCGTCAAGTCCGTCGACCCGGCCGCCGAGGTGAAGATCGACCGCACCACCGGCAAGGTGGACGTGCAGTCCGACCAGCCGCACGAAGCGATCGCCAGGGCCATCGCCGAAGAAGGCTACGCGGTCACCGCCTGAAGATGGGCACCGGTTACCCCGTGAACATTGGCGAAGCCGCGCGGCTGTCGGGCGTGTCGGCCAAGATGGTGCGGCACTACGAGTCGCTGGGCCTGCTGCCGCGCGTGGGCCGCACCGACAGCGGCTACCGCCAGTACAGCGAGGCGGAAGTCCACACCCTGCGCTTCATCAAGCGCTCGCGCGAACTCGGCTTTTCCATGGAAGAAATCGCCGAGCTGGTGAGCCTGTGGCAGAACCGCCGGCGCAGCAGCGCGGGCGTCAAGCGCATCGCCCAGCGGCATGCCGACGAGCTGGCCCAGCGCATCGAGGCGATGCAGGCGATGCAGCGCACGCTGGCGCACCTGATCCACTGCTGCCAGGGTGACGACCGGCCCGATTGCCCCATTCTTGACGACCTGTCGGGCAAGGCGCATGCTTGACGGAGATCAAGCACGCCGGGGCCGGGCAGCGGTCCAATGAGTGGAGCTCTCACCGAAAGGAAACCCCATGAAAACCAATATCGGCAACATTGAGCGCGGCGTCCGCGTGGTCGGCGGTCTGGTCCTCGTTGGCCTGGCGGCCACAGGCACTGTGGGCTGGTGGGGATGGCTCGGCGTGATCCCCATGGCCACCGGCCTGATCGGCTGGTGCCCGCCTTACGCCATGCTGGGCATCAGCACCTGCAAGACCAAGCCCGAAGGCACCTGAAACCGGCTTGCCGGCAGGGTTGCCCGGCCCGCGCTGTAATCGGGGCATGGACACCTCTACCGTCACCCAACCCCGCCGCGCGGAGCGGCTTGTCACCGGCCAGCCCACCCAGGACGGCGCGGGCGTCAAGCTCACGCGGGTGCTCACGCACGACCTGCAGCAGCGGCTGGACCCGTTCCTCATGCTGGACAACTTTGCCAGTGACGACCCCAACGACTACGGCGCCGGCTTTCCCAGCCACCCGCACCGCGGCTTCGAGACCGTGAGCTACATGCTCACCGGCAACATGCGGCACAAGGACAGCGCCGGCCACGAAGGCCTGATCACCGACGGCGGCGTGCAGTGGATGACCGCCGGGCGCGGCGTGATCCACAGCGAAATGCCCGAGCAGAACGACGGCGTGATGGAGGGCTTCCAGCTCTGGCTGAACTTGCCGGGCAAGGACAAGATGTGCCCGCCCTGGTACCGCGACATCCAGAGCCCCGAGGTGCCTGAATACACCACGCCCGACGGCGTGCGGGTCCGGGTGATCGCCGGCGTCAGCCATGGCACCGCCGGCGCCGTGCAGCGCGAGGCCACCCAGCCGCTGTACCTGGACGTGATTTTTCCGGACGCCGGTGGCCGCTTCAGCCAGCCCCTGCCCGCGGCGCACAACGCGTTCATCTACGTGTACCGCGGCGAGGTGAGCGTGGCCGGCAGCCCGGTGGCACGCCAGCGCATGGCCATCCTGGCCAACGAGGGCGACGGCGTCACGCTGCAGGCCAGCGCCGCCGCCCGGGCGCTGCTGATCGCCGGGCAGCCGCTGCGCGAGCCCATCGCGCAGTACGGCCCGTTCGTCATGAACACGCGTGACGAGCTCATCCAGGCGGTGGAAGACTTCCAGAACGGCCGCCTGGCCTGAGCGCGCCGGGCGCCCTTACGCCACCCGCTTCAGCGGCTCGCGCAGCGCCACTTCCGGGAAGTCCACCGCCGTCTGGGCGATGTGGTTGGTGTAGTTGGTGTAGATGTTCAGCGCCACCACGGCAATCACCTCCAGTACGGCGGCCTCGCCCAGCGCGCTGCGCGCAGCCGCGAATTCGGCGTCGCTGATCAGGCCGCGCTGCCACACGATCTGCTGGGCCAGCGTGGCCAGCGCCGCGTCGCGGACGGTCGTGCCCCGGCCGTCACGGGCGGCCGCCATGCCGGCCTCGCTGAGGCCCGCGCCGCGGCCCAGCACATGGTGGGCGGCCAGGCAGTAGCCGCACTGGTTGGCCTCGGCCACGGCCAGCGCGATCAGCTCACGCTCGGCGGCCGACAGCTCGCCGCTGGCCAGGGCGCCCGCCATGGCGGTGTAGGCCTTCAGCGCAGCCGGTGCATGGGCCCAGGTGGCCATCATGGCGGGCACCACGCCCAGCTGGGCCTTGACGCCTGCCAGCAGCGGGGCCGAGGCAGCGGGGGTGTTGGTTTCGTTCACGGGTTGGATGCGGGGCATGAAAAACTCCTTGGGTTGAATCGGTGGGTCGACAAAAGCGCCGAAAGCGCAGAACCGACTTTGCCCGCAGAATCAGTACCTTTGGTTGCATAAAGTACATAAAAACATACAATTCATCCATGACCCCGCCCACGGATGTCCCATCACCCGACCGGTTGTCCGGCCTGTTGCGGCACTTTCATGCCAGCGCCGAGATGTTCCACAGCGGCCCGCTGTGCGGCACCACCAGCTTTTACGACGGCCCGGAATATGGCCACCTGCATGTGCTGCGGGCCGGGACGGTGCAGGTCCTGCACTATGGCGACTCGTCGCCGCTGGGCACCGCGCAGCTGGACCAGCCGGCCGTGCTGTTCTATCCGTGCGCAGCACCCCACCGCTTCGTGACACCCCTGGACGGCAGCACCCACATGGTCTGCGCCACCGTCCGCTTTGAAGCAGGCCCGGCACATCCGGTCGCCGCCGCCCTGCCGCCGCTATGCCTGGTGCCGCTGGCCGACATGCCGGGCCTGGCCCACACCGTGGAGGCCCTGTTTGCCGAGGCCATGCCCGCCACCCCTGGGCCGGCCTGTGGTCGCCAGCTGGTGTGCGACCGCCTGTTTGAAGCGCTGCTGGTGCAACTGCTGCGCTGGCTGATCGACCATGCCCCCGCCGACGGGCCCACCGAAGGCCTGCTGGCCGGGCTGGCGCACCCGCAGCTGGCGCGTGCGCTCAACGCCATCCACCAGCAGCCCGGCGCGCTGTGGGACCTGCCGCGCCTGGCGGCCACGGCCGGCATGTCGCGCAGCGCCTTCGCGGCCAGCTTCCGGCGCACCGTGGGCCTGGCGCCCGGCGACTACCTCACGCGCTGGCGCATGGTGCTGGCCGGCCAGCGGCTGGCGCGCGGCGAGCCGCTCAAGCAGGTGGCCTTGGCGCTCGGCTACAGCAGCGCGACCGCGCTGTCGCGCGTGTTTGCTGCGCACCACGGCGTCGCGCCACGCGCCTGGCGCCAGAACGCCGGCGGCTTTTGACATGCCTCAAACTTCTTTACACAGCATCACGCTGCGCTCATGGTGGCTACACATTGCGCGGCCAGACTCGGCTTCACCCTGATGCCAAGTTCCGGTCTCAGGCTTTCTTCTGTTGAAAGGAAGCTCTCATGCAATTCGCTCCCAAACGCCTCTTTGTTGCCGGTCTGCTGACCACCATCGCCGCCGCTGCCATGGCCCAGACGCCGCCGGCCGCACCCGCCGCTGGCGGTGGCCACGCCATGCACGACCGCATGGGCAAGCGCGACCCGGCCAAAATGAAGGAATACATGGCCAAGCGCCAGGCTGAACTCAAAGCCAAGCTCGCCATCACACCCGCGCAGGAGCCGGCCTGGACCGCGTGGACGGCCACCATGCAGCCGCCGGCCACGCGCCCCGCGCACCCGAGCCGCGAAGAAATCGCCAGGCTCAGCACGCCCGAGCGCATCGACAAGATGCGTGCCCTGCGCGCCGAGCGCCAGGCCGAAATGGACAAACGCGCCGACGCCACCAAGGCCTTCTACAACAGCCTGAACGCCGACCAGAAGAAGGTGTTTGACGCCGAGACAGCCCGCTTCGCGGCGGGCTGGGGCCGCGGCGGCCACCACGGCATGCCCCACAAGGGCTAAGCGCCCAGCAAGCCCTGCGCGTCGTCCTCGGCCAGTGGCCGGGGCGCGGCGCGCGCCAGGGCCAGCCAGGCGGCAAACGGCAGCCCGGCCTCGTGCGGCATCGGCCGGCGCGGGGCCGGGCGCGCCACTTCCAGCCGCCACACCCCCGCCGGGCCCTGCACCGCCTGCATCACGCCAAAGACCTCGGGAATCTCCTGTGCTTCGCCAATCGCGCGGCCCTTGCTGTCGCGCCCCAGCACGTACCAGCACTCGCTGCTCATCGCCAGGTAGGCGGCGCGCTTGGCCTGGCTGCGCGGCGTCTCGCGCAGCTCACCCAGCAGGTCGGCCCGGCGCGCCTTCACCTCGTGCACCGTGGGGGCCAGGTAGCCCGCCACCGTGGTGTTGCGGATGGAAAACACGTCGGGCCGCGCCACCACCCAGCGCCGCGCACCGGCATCGCCCGGCACGGGCGCACGCAGGCTCAGGCCGGTGAACGCGGTGCGCCCGCCACGCTGCATTTGCCGCACCACCAGCGCCACCAGCGACTCATGCGCGTCAAAGGCCGCACGGTTGCGCTGCAGCGCCACGGCCAGTGCCGCCAGGCCGGCGTCCGTCACGCGCAGGCTGTCGCGCCACGCGCCCGTGGCATCGCGCGCCCTTTCGCGCGCCAGCAGGCCCGCCGCCAGCAGTTCCACTTCAATGGCATCCAGACAGGGCCAGCCGGCCGAGCGGTAGATCTCGCGCAGGCGCCGCGCGTGCGGGCGCGGCAGCGGTGAAGAGAGGGCGGAAAGGACAGGCACGCGCCCATTCTGCCGCTGCTTGATCCGCATCAACCGGATGGCCGGGGCGCCTCCTACACTCGCGCGCACATGCCTGACCACAGCACGCACGCTCCCCGCCCCCAACCCGTCATCCGCACACTCGCGCCCGACCAGGGTCTGCAATGGCTGGCGCTGGCCTGGCGCGACATCGAGCGCGCCCCGCTGGTCGGGCTGGCCCACGGCGCGCTGCTGGCGGCCTTTGGCGGGCTGCTGCTGGCGGTGGCACACCACCGCTTCTGGCTGCTGGCCGGGGCGTTCTCGGGCTTTTTGCTGGTGGCGCCCGTGCTGGCGGTAGGCCTGTACGCCGTGAGCCGCGCGCTGGAGCGCGGTGAAGCGGTGGGCTTTGCACTGGTGCTGCGCACCTGGCTGAGCTGGCGCGGCCAGCCCCGGCACGACTGGCGCCTGGTCAAGTTCGGCGTGCTGCTGGCGCTGGCCGGCACCGGCTGGGTGCTGACCTCGGCCTCGCTCATCACGCTGCTGGCGCCACAGCCGGTGCAAACGCCCATGGACTTCATGCGCGTGGTCGTCATGGCGCGCGACAACCGGGTGTTTGAACTCTGGCTTGCGCTGGGCGGCGTGCTGGCCGCGCCGGTGTTCGCGTCCAGTGTGATCACGCTGCCGCTGCTGCTGGACCGCCGCATTGGCGTGCTGGACGCGGTGCTCACCAGCTGGCGCGCGGTGCTGGCCAACCCGGTGCCGCTGGCGTTGTGGGCCGGCCTGGTGATGGGCTTCACCCTGCTCGGGCTGGCCTCGGTGCTGCTGGGTCTGGTGGTGGTGGTGCCGCTGCTGGGCCACGCCAGCTGGCACGCCTACCGCGATACGGTCGACGCCTCTGCGCTGCCCCCGCGCAAGGACGCGTAATGGACGCCACGATCCTCGGCTTCACCGAGGCGCAGATCGCGCAGTTCGGCCTGACGTTTGGCGTCGCGGCCTTCATGCTCTACATGCTGTTCATCATCGGCCAGCTGGCCTGGGAGTCGAAGGCCGGCCGCTTCGGCACGTTTGTGCTGTTCCTCGGCCTGGCCTTCGGCATGGTGGGCTTCGCGGCCAAGTTCATCATCCAGTGGGTGCTGGAGCGATGAACCGGCGCTGACCCGCCGGGTGCGTGCTTACTTGGCCGTGCCCTGGCCCATGGCGGGCGACGGGTTGCCGGCCGGCACATTGGTGGACGTGCCCGAATTGCTCATCATCGCGGCGTTCTTGTCGGCCTTTTTCTGGGCCTTCTTCATGTCGCGCTCCGCCTTGAGCTGGGCGCGGGTCTTGCCATCGGTGGCCTTGGGTTCGCGGCCCACCGGCATGCCCTTGGCATCGCTGGTACCTGTGGTGCCCTTGGCGGTGGTGCCGGCCTTGTTGGCGGCGGTGGCCTCGGCCTTCACCTCGGCACGGGTCTTTTCACCCACGGCGGCCGGTGCGTTCGGCACGCCCTGCGTCATGGTGCTGGCCTCGCCGGCCTTGGCGGGGGAGCTGTTGGTGGCGGCAGCACCGGTGTTCTGGGCGTTGGCAAAACCGGCCACGGCCATCAGGCCGGCCAGCAGGAAAGAAGCAGAAGTCTTGGTCATAAGGTTTCCTCTTGAAGACAGTGGAGCCAGCAAATCGGGCTCGCACCTTCACAGTACGTTTGGGCGGCACCGCAGCGTGACGGACAGCCGCGCCGCAGGGCGTAGGACGAGGCGCCTGCCCGTCAGGCCGCCGTTACCAGACGCAACAGGGTGATTTCCGACGGCGCGCCAAAGCGCTTGGGCGGGCCCCAGTAGCCGGTGCCGCGGCTGGTGTACACCCACAGGCCACGCAGGCGGTGCAGCCCGGCGGTGTAGGGCTGCTGCAGCCGTACAAAAAGGTTCCAGGGCCAGAACTGCCCGCCATGCGTGTGGCCCGACAGCTGCACGTCAAACCCCCCCTCGGCCGCGGCCGGCGCGCTGCGCGGCTGGTGCGCCAGCAGCAGGCGCACGGCCGCATGCGGAGGCGCGCCCTTGATGGCCGCGTGCGGGTCGCTCTTGTGCGTGGGGTCAAAGTGGTGGGCGCTCCAGTCGGCCACACCGCCCACCACCACCGGCGTGCTGCCCGGCGCATGGGCGCTGCCATGCGGGTGGTGCAGCACCACATGCTCGTTCATCAGCACCCGCAGACCCAGCCGGCGCAGCTCGGTCACCCAGGCCTGGGCGCCCGAGTAATACTCGTGGTTGCCCGTCACAAAGTAGCTGCCGTGGCGCGACTGCAGCTGTGCCAGCGGCGCCACATGCGCGGCCAGCTCGGGCACGCGGCCGTCCACCAGGTCGCCGGTGATGGCCACCATGTCCGCCTCCAGCGCGTTCACCCGCGTCACGATGGCCTGCAGGTAGCCGCGCTTGATGGTCGGGCCCACATGCACGTCGGTGATCTGCGCCACGGTGAAGCCGTGCAGCGCGGCCGGCAGGTTGGCGATCGGCACGTCCACATGCTTCACGGCCGCGGTGCGCCGCGCATTCCAGAAGCCGAGAGCGGTGGCCGCCAGCGCCAGCAGCGGCACCGCCAGTGCCGAGCCGTCGCGCAGCGCGGCCACCGGCAGCGCCGCCGGGCGCCAGGCAAACACCACCACAGCCAGCAGCAACAGCACGTCGCGCAGCACCGTCAGCACAAACAGGCTGGAGAACAGTCCCATGAACAGCAGCCCCACCAGCGCCAGCCGGTCGGCGGCCGGCCCGCGCACATGGCGCCGCGCCAGCAGCCCCAGCGGCACCAGCACGGTAGAAGCCACCAGCACCAGCAACAACAGCCCCTGAGCCACCGGGCCCAGCGCGGGCAACAGGCGCCAGCCCACATACAGGTGCAACAGCGCGGAAAAAAGGTAAATGGGCATGGGAACCAACAGGGTTGCGGGAGGTTACACCTGCGCCCGTTGCGCTGCCGTTCAAGGCCTGCTAATGCCCGGCTCACGCTTTGTTGCACACCGCCACGGCGGTGCCACGGGCGGCTGTTAAGATTCGCCGCCCCAAGGAACCCCCCCGTCAATGACCGTTGCCCTCGCCGGACGCGCCCCGGCCACGTTTGAGATCAAGAGCGCCCAACTCCCCCTGGTGTCCCTGCTGCTGAAGTCGCCCGCGCTCGATGCGCTGGCGCAGGAGCTGGCCGCGCGGTTTGGCGATATCCCCGACTTCTTTGACCACGAGCCGCTGGTGATCGACCTGACGCCGCTGCAGGCCACACAGGCCGACGCGGCCATTGATTTCCCGGCCCTGCTCACCCTGCTGCGCCAGTACCGCGTGCAGCCCATCGCCGTGCGCGGCGGCAGCCCGGCCCAGATGGCGGCAGCGCTGGCTGCCGGGCTGGTGGCGGCGCCAGACGCCGTGCCACCCCGCGCGCCCGCCCAGGCGCAGCCCGCCGAGGCCGAGCGCACCGCCGCCCCCGAGCCCGCACAGGACGCTCTGGTCGTCGACAAGCCACTGCGCTCGGGCCAGCAGGTCTATGCCCGCGGGCGCGACCTGGTGCTGCTGAGCATGGTCAACCCCGGTGCCGAAGTCATTGCCGACGGCCACATCCATGTGTACGCGCCGCTGCGCGGCAAGGCCATTGCGGGCGCACGCGGCAACAGCGCGGCGCGCATCTTCACGCTCTGCCTCGAGGCGGAACTCATTTCCATCGCCGGTGTGTACCGCACCAGCGACGTGCCCCTGCCTGCGGACGTGCTGGGCCGGCCCACCCAGGTGCGGCTGGACGGCGGCAGCAGCGGCAAGCTCGTCATGACGGCCCTGAAGGCCTGAACCCATTCATCAAAAAGGACAACCTCCCATGGCAAAAATCGTTGTTGTGACATCCGGCAAGGGCGGGGTGGGCAAGACCACCACCAGCGCCAGCTTTGCCAGCGGCCTGGCCCTGCGCGGCCACAAGACGGCGGTGATCGACTTTGACGTCGGCCTGCGCAACCTGGACCTCATCATGGGCTGCGAGCGCCGCGTGGTGTACGACCTGATCAACGTCATCCAGGGCGAGGCCAACCTGAACCAGGCCCTCATCAAGGACAAGCAATGCGACAACCTGTTCGTGCTGGCCGCCTCGCAAACCCGCGACAAGGACGCGCTCACCAAGGACGGCGTGGAAAAGGTGCTGAACGACCTGGCCGCCATGGGCTTTGAGTACATCGTGTGCGACTCGCCCGCCGGCATCGAGACTGGCGCGCTGATGGCCATGCACTTTGCCGACGAGGCGCTGGTTGTCACCAACCCCGAAGTGTCCAGCGTGCGCGACAGCGACCGCATCCTCGGCATGCTGGCCAGCAAGACCAGGCGCGCGATTGAGGGCAAGGAGCCGGTCAAGGAACACCTGCTCATCACCCGCTACAACCCGAGCCGGGTCGACCAGGGGCAGATGCTGTCGCTGGAGGACATTCAGGACATCCTGCGCATCAAGCTGATCGGCGTCATCCCCGAAAGCGAGAACGTGCTCACCGCCTCCAACCAGGGCATGCCCGCCGTGCACCTGAAGGGCACCGACGTGAGCGAGGCCTACAAGGACGTGATCGACCGCTTCCTGGGGGAAGACAAGCCGCTGCGCTTCATCGACGCGCAGAAGGGCAGCTTTCTCAAGCGCCTGTTCGGGGGGAAATAAGGCATGGCGTCATTCCTGTCCTTCCTGCTCGGTGAAAAGAAGAAGACCGCCAGCGTCGCCAAGGAGCGGCTGCAGATCATCCTGGCGCACGAGCGCAGCGGCCGCAACGCTGCCGAGCCCGACTACCTGCCCGCGCTGCAACGCGACCTGGTGGCCGTGATCAGCAAGTACATCAAGATCAACCCCGGCGACATCAAGGTCCAGGTGGACCGCCAGGACAACCTGGAAGTGCTGGAAGTGAAGATCGAGCTGCCCGAGGCACGCTGAGCGGGTGCTATTGTTTTGATAGCGGCTTACGCAGCGCTGGCGCGGGCTACAGCCTGATTTGGCTTGAATCAAAGGCCCAGAAAGGCCTTGACGGGCGCCACGGTGGCGGCCGGGTCTTCCTCGTGCGGCACATGGCCCAGCGCATCAAACACCACGAGTTTGCTGCCCGCAATGTCCTTGGCAAACTTCTGCGCGTTCTCGGGCGGGATCAGCCGGTCCTGCCCGCCCCAGAGGATGAGGGTGGGCACCTTGAGCGTGGCAATGCGCTCCGGCGCGCGCGGCACGATCTGCTGCATGCGCAGGCCCAGGGCGCGGCGGTTGCCGGCGCGCTGCGTCATGTCGTAGTACAGGTCCACCAGATCGGGCGTGACCTTGGCCGCGTCGCCATACACATTGCGCACGCTGCGCTCCACCAGGCCGCGCGGCAGGGTGTTGCGCATCAGCGGTTGCAGCAGCGGGCTGCGCGCGATCTGGAAGCCAATGGGCACCGACTTGGGCTCAAACACATAGCCCGCCGCATCCACCAGCACCAGCTGCGCCACGCGCTGCGGGTGGGCGTGCGCCACCTCCCACGCAATCTGCCCGCCCAGCGAGTTGCCGGCCAGCACAAAGCGCTGCACGCCGAGCTGGTCCATCACCGCCACCACAAAGCGCACATAGGCCGCGATGGAATAGTCGTCCTGCGGGTGCGGACCCGTCAGCGCAAAGCCCGGCAGGTCAAACCGGATGACGCGGCGCTGGCCCTTGAGCGCGCCGGCCCAGCCCTGCCAGGTGTGCAGGCTGGCCGAGGTGCCATGCAGCAGCACCAGTGGCGTGGCGTCGTCACGCGGGCCCTCGTCGCGCAGGTGCACCTGCATGCCCTGCACGTTGATGAACTGCGACGGCGCCTGCGCCCAGCGCAGCTTGAGTGCGTCCACCGGCTTGTCGGGCGCCCAGGTGGCCCAGATGCCCACTGCTGCAAAAAACAGCAGGCCGCCAACCAGCAGCGCGAGGGATTTGAGGAGCAGCTTCACGACGGGTAACCGCTCAACCAGGCCTCCAGCGCGCGCTGCAGAGGTGGCAAATCTTCGGCGATGGACCTGAACAGCACCTCGTGTTCCACCTGCTCATACCCGTGCGCCAGAATGTTGCGCAAACCGATGATCTGCGTCCACGCCACATCAGGAATCTTGCCAGCCTGTGTCGGGTCAATTCGCCGCGCTGCCTCGCCCAGGTTGATGAAAAGCTTTTCGACTGCCAGGCAAAGAACGCGGTCTGAAACAAGCTCCAGCAGGGGCTTGCCCTCTGCCAGCGTCCGAAGCTCCTGCACAAACTGCAGCATGTCGGCCACGTGCGCAGGCGTGCGGTCCATGCTCACTGGAACAGGGTCTGCAGCTGAGGCTCGATCGCCTGGCGGCGGAACGGGTTGCGCAGGACCGACGGGAACGCAAGGTCTATCTTCCGTCCGTTGAATGCGGCAGACAGTTCGCCCTGCATGTCGACCAGCGCGAAGCCGCTGGGTGCCTCGCCCGGGATGAACTCCACCAGCAAGTCGACATCACTGTCTGGCCGCTCGCCGCCCACCGCCGCCGAGCCGAAAACGCTCATGCGCCGCACGTGGTACCGCCTGCAGATATCTGCAATGCGTTCATGCTGGGCCGGGGCAATGTTCATGCGGCGATTATGCCGCCGGCCTCAACCAAACGGCCGCACCCCGATCAGCACGCCGTGGGCCCAGAAGGCGAAGCCGGCCCAGGCCAGCAGGCCCACCACAACGGTGATGGCGGTGCCCGCGGCCGTGCCGGCCGGGTACGTGGTGCCGGCGGCGCGGTCGCGGCCGCGGGCGGCCTTGAAGCTCAGCGCCGCCCAGACCAGAAAGCCGCCGAACAGCAGCACGTCGGCCAGGTTGCCGTTGGCCAGCAGGTGGCCGAGCGCCCACACCTTGACGGCCAGCACCATCGGGTGGTGCAGCTTCGCCTTGATGCCGTTGCGCGGCACGTAGGTGGCGGCCAGCAGCACAAACGCCACCAGCGTGAGCAGCGACGCGGCGTGGCGCATGCCCAGCAGCGGCACCCACAGCACCACCGGCTGCTGGCGCGCCAGGCCGTAGCCCCACACCAGCAGCGCAAAGCCCGCCAGCGACAGCACCGAGTACAGCCCCTTCCAGGCGCCTTCGCCGCGCTGCGCGATGAACTGCGTGCGCCAGCCATCGGCCACGATGCGCACCGAATGCACGCCCAGAAAAACAACCAGCCCCAATATCAACAAGCCCATGGCACGCGCTCCTGCAAAAGTGTGGGCCGATTATCAGGGGGCGGGCGCGTCAGCCGCCGGGGATGAGCAGCATGGCCTCAATCTTGTGGCCGTCCAGGTCGCGCACGAAGGCGGCGTAGTAGTCGGGGCCGTAGTCCGGCCGCGGGCCGGGCGCGCCGTCGTCCGTGGCGCCCAGGGCCAGCGCCTGCGCGTGGAAGGCGTGCACCTCTTCCACCGAATTGGCCAGAAACGCCACATGCACGCCGTTGCCCACGCCGGCGCGGCCGCCGTCGTGCGGCGTCTGCACCCAGAACTCGGGGAACGCGCGGCCATAGCCCGCGGCGCCGGGAAAGTCCATCACGCAGCGGATCTGCAGCGTGGCCAGCACCGCGTCGTAAAACGCCTTGGCGCGCGGGTAGTCGTTGGTGCCCAGCGAAACATGCGAGATGACGCTGGGCGGCAGGGTGGAAGACATGGCGGGCTCCTCATCAGTTGGTTTTGAGGGCCACAAGTTACCAAGCGCGCTGGCGCGGGTTTGTCAGGAGGGGTGGCCCGCCGCAACATGCCGCTGCACCGCCGCGCCCAGCGCGTGGCGCTGGCAGGCCTGCACGGCCATCAGCAGGCTGTGGCTGGCCTCGGCCAGGGCGAAGCGGTGGCACAGGTCGGCCTGGATGCGGGCCAGCAGCGCGGCAGCCACCTCTGCATCCGCCAGCGCGCGGTGGGCGCGGCCGGCGGTGGGCAGCGCATGGAAGGCCGCCAGCGTGCCCAGCCGGTGCCCCGGCGCCTGCGGGTACAGGCGGCGCGCCAGCAGCATGGTGCAGGCAAACGGGTTGTGCGCGGCCGGCGCATCGGGCCCCAGCCGCGCCAGCTCGGCCTGCCAGAAGCGCCGGTCAAAACCCGCGTTGTGCGCCACCAGCGGCGCGCCGCCCACAAAGCGCGCGGCCTCGGCCATCACCTGCGCGGCCGGCGGCGCGGCGGCCACCATGGCGTTGCTGATGCCGGTGAACGACTCGATGAACGGCGAAATGCGCACGCCCGCGTTCATCAGGCTCTGGAACCTGCCCACCACTTGGCCGCCCTGCACTAGCACCACAGCCACCTCGGTGGCGCGATCGCCCTGCGCGGGCGACAGGCCGGTGGTTTCAAAGTCAATGACGGCGATGGGCCCGGTCAAGGCATGTCCACCACAGGCAGGCGCCGCGCCACCAGCTCGGCAAAGCCGGTGGCCGCATCCGGCGCACGGCTGAAGTGCCAGCCCGGCAGCAGCGCCAGCACCACCTCGGCCGTGGTGCGCACCGTGCAGCCGGGCAACAGGTGGCCGCCGCAGACCGAGCCGTCCGCCCGCGCCACGCTGGCGTGCAGGTGCGGCCCGCTGGTGCTGAACGTGCCCGCCAGCGACAGCAGCTCCAGCGGCCCCGCCACCACCGTGCCCGCCGGCTCGGCCGCAAAGCGCAGCAAGGCGTCGTGCAGGCTGCCCACGGCCGACACCACACAGCCCGCCTGCACGCCGTAAGCCACAGACAGCGCGGCCCAGGCCTGCTCCAGCGCGCCGCGCAGGTCGTCACCGGGGGAAAGGCGAAGGACTTCGATGTGCATATGCCGCGCATTGTGCCGGGGGCGGGGTGCGGGGGCCTTGCGGGTGGCAACTGGTCACCGCCGAATGCTATGTATTTGATAGCGGCTCACGCAATGTGGATGCGGGCTACGGGCCGGTTTTGCATCAAACAAGGGCGTTAAGCAGCCTACGCGGCGCCCGCTTGATGTTGCCGCATAGGCGGCGGCCAGTCAGCCCAGGCAATGCCCTGGGTCACAAGCGCCGTGTGGCTAGCTACGCTGCGTTAGACATCAACGGAGGATCGCATGAGTCAAAACGCTGAGTTGCACAACACGACGATGGCCAGCTACGGTGAAAAGCCTGAAAAGTCAGGTCTATATCTAGGTCTGTTCCATGGGCGGAATCACCCGAACGAAAAAATGAACGGGTGGGGGTTCACCGGGCCATCAATCGGTCCGCTTCGGTGGTGTCACACCACATATGCGCTCGACATCAAAATCGAGTTTGAAAACGCTTCGGACGCTCTCGCCTACTTTGGCAAAGAAGGGCCTCCGTTTGAGCTCGCCGTGGACGGCGACATGCTTGTCTTTGAAGGCAAATACTATGGGGATTGGACCGTCTACTACATCAGCCCAAGTGACTGCGAACGACCGCCAGACAGCTTCCGCGAATCGCGACGCGTAAACAGGTTTGCAGCCCACCAGAGGCTCTGCTTTTAGCTAGCCGACATTAGAGTCGCACAAGACCGAGGCTCAAAAGGTAAGTGAATGTTCCGTCATAGAAACTGGGACTTCGCGTATGGTCTGTCTCATCACCATGCGGTACGACTATCACCATCCCTTGACGCGCTCTTGTTAGCAACACTCGATATGCGTTCTTCAGGTAGCTCTGCCTTTCTAGCTTTCGGATGTGCTGCCACCTGTCGCCGACAAAAGAGAACGGGGCCCAACCGATATCGGTGTACCGAAAATCGCCATCCCAAACAACACACGACCAATCCAGCTCCAACCCTTGAACATGAAACTCTGTAGCAACATCTTCAAGGTAATACGACGAGCGCACGTCCTGCTTGCCATCAAGGAACCAGTGCACGGGGTCCATGGGTGATTTCACATCGATCGCGTGCGGCTTCAACCGCTGCGCCTGCGAAGACACCACAAGCCCATAACGCTCATTGCCACGGGCTTGCTCCTTCAACCATTGCTTGGCCGCCAACAAATCGCGCGTTAGTCGAATCGGATATCTGGCATCGATCTCCTTCAGGACGGCACGTGCGCCATTCTGATCCCGATCCAACAACAACTTGACAAAAAGAGATTGCTTCTCTGCCCGAAATGAGCGCATGGACACTGACAGGTGCAAGTCGTCGTTGAACGTGACATGCTGGCGATTGGTCAGCATTGCCAAGGCAGCACCCGCACCGTACTCATCGTCATGTAGGCGCGACGACACATGAACTCGCCAATCAGGGAAAGACCGGTCGAGCGCATGAATCCACTCCCCTATACCAGCCTCCCCTGTGTTGATCTCTTGTCCGCCGCCAACAAGACAAACAACCACCGCCCAATCAGCGTGTCGATCCATACACGAAACCAAGAACTCCGGCTCTGACTGATCAAAGTCAGGTAAGTTTTTCTTGCGCCGCATGAAAGATGCGGTTTGCTCCCGATTCCAAGCACGCTGTGCCTCGTCGAATATCGCTACGTGCTCCGATGGCGGACCCGGATCACGAATGCAATCATCGCGAAAGTGATGAACATTTTGAATAAAGGCTTCAACAGCTTGTCGGGCCTCGCCCTTCCGCATTCTCCGGCCAGCTTCTTCTTCGCGTCGCTGCTTGTCTCGCGTAAGCGCCTCTCGGAGAATCGCAACGAGCGGCCCGTTTCCGGACAGGTACACGCTATGGAGGTCGCTATCGGGATCCATGTGCTGAGTCGCAACGTTAAGGCCAACGAGCGTCTTACCTGCGCCCGGGACACCCGTCACAAAACACACCGCTTTGAAACGCTCGCGCGCAGCCTTTTGAATCAACTCATTGATGGCAGACGTGGTTGCGTCTAACTCCACCTTGTCAGCACCCAAACTTGCCAGTTCACCCACCGAATGCTGCGCATACAACGCCGTAGCCGCCTCAACTATCGTCGGTGTCGGCTTGTACCTTCCTTGCTCCCACGCGATCACGTCGATGGAAGCCCCGTCACAAAACAGCAACACCTGCTCGATGCATTTCTCGAGGTTATTTGGCGACACCGCTATCGGACAGAGCACTCCATCGTTGTGCTTTGTCGTAGCTATGGCCCCCAGCGTGTCAACGGACCTTGTTGCAACTAGAACAGGGGCTATAGCCAACAAATGGCTCGCCGCGTGAAAGTTCTTCAGATCGAGCGCGTAATCCCAAACCTGATCCACACCACTGCGGGTGAAATCCTTTTCACCAACCTTGAATTCGACAACAAAGACGACGTGTTCAATCAACAGCACAACGTCGATGCGCTTTCCAAGGCGCGGAACGACAAACTCAAAGTAGGCTTTGCCACGCCCCGAGAATTTACCTAGTGACCGTTGAAGAATGGCAACTTGTTCGGCCCAGGCATCACGCTGAGTTGGCTCAACCGAAAACTCACTATCAAGGGTGAGTCGACCCAGGATCTCTTCAACAGAGTTGACCAAAAGGTCTTCGATGGGCGCCGAAAAGTATGCACGACGAGAAATGGCGGTAGGTGTTTTGCTCGCCATTTCTCAATTTAAACGTCAATATTCGCCGCCCTAAGCGCATTCGTCTCAATGAAGTCCCGGCGCGGCTCCACCTCGTCGCCCATGAGCATGGTGAACACCTTGTCAGCTTCAATGGCGTCTTCAATCTGCACGCGCAGCAGGCGCCGCACGGTCGGGTCCATCGTGGTTTCCCACAGCTGCTCGGGGTTCATTTCGCCCAGGCCCTTGTAGCGCTGGCGGCTGGTGGCGTGCTCGGCCTGGCCGATCAGCCACTTCATGGCCTGGCGGAAGTCTGAAACCTTTTCTTCCTTCATCTTCTCGCCCTCGCCCCGCGAGACTTTGGCGCCCTCGCTCAGCAGGCCGCGGAAGGTGTTGGCCGCCTCGGCCAGCGCGGCATAGTCGGCGCCGTGCACAAAGTCCTGCGTGATCACGCTGCTCTTCACGTTGCCGTGGTGGCGGCGGCTGATGCGCAGGATGGGCTTGTCCGTCCGCGCGTCAAACTCGCCGGCCACTTCAGCCGGGGCGCCGGTGGTGTTCAGTTCCCGCAGCTTGGCCTGCAGCGCCACAGCGCTGGCTTCGGCACCGGCCACGGTGTCCAGGTCCAGCACCACGCCGTCGGCAATGGCGCGCAGCGCTTCCGCGTCCATGAAGTTGCCCAGCCGCGCAATCACGGCCTCGGCCACCTGGTGCTTGCGTGCCAGCTCGGCCAGCGTGTCGCCGGCGATGGTGGTGCCTGTGCCGGTTTGCACGGCCGCGTCTTTCAGCGCAATGCGCAGCAGGAAGCTGTCGAGCTCGGCGGGGCCTTGCAGGTACAGCTCTTCCTTGCCGGCCTTCACCTTGTACAGCGGCGGCTGCGCAATGTAGATGTGCCCGCGCTCCACCAGCTCGGGCATCTGCCGGTAAAAGAAGGTCAGCAGCAGCGTGCGGATGTGCGCGCCGTCCACGTCGGCATCCGTCATGATGATGATGCGGTGGTAGCGCAGCTTGGCCACGTTGAAGTCGTCCACACCTGCCGTGCCACCCACACCCGTGGCCTTGCCAATGCCGGTGCCCAGCGCGGTGATGAGCGTGAGGATTTCATTGCTCGTCAGCAGCTTTTCGTAGCGGGCTTTTTCCACGTTCAAAATCTTGCCGCGCAGTGGCAGGATGGCCTGGAACTTCCGGTCGCGGCCCTGCTTGGCGCTGCCCCCGGCGGAGTCACCCTCCACGATGTAGATCTCGCACATCGCCGGGTCTTTTTCCTGGCAGTCGGCCAGCTTGCCGGGCAGGCCCATGCCGTCCAGCACACCCTTGCGGCGCGTCATCTCGCGGGCCTTGCGCGCGGCCTCGCGGGCGCGGGCGGCTTCCACAATCTTCCCGCAGATGATCTTGGCGTCATTGGGCCGCTCGTCCAGGTACTCGGCCAGCAGCTTGCCCACAATGTCTTCCACCGGGCCACGCACTTCGCTGCTGACCAGCTTGTCCTTGGTCTGGCTTGAAAACTTGGGCTCGGGCACCTTCACGCTCAGCACGCAGCACAGGCCTTCGCGCATGTCGTCGCCGGTCACTTCCACCTTGGCCTTCTTGGCCAGCTCGTTCGCCTCGATGTACTTGCTGATCACGCGCGTCATGGCGGCGCGCAGGCCGGTCAGGTGGGTGCCGCCGTCGCGCTGCGGGATGTTGTTGGTGAAGCACAGCACTTGCTCGTTGTAGCCGCTGTTCCACTGCATGGCCACTTCCACGCCAATGTTGGTGCCCTGGTCGCTCTGGCGGTCGCCAATGGCATGGAACACATTGGGGTGCAGCACCTGCTTGCCCTTGTTGATGAAGTTCACAAAGCCCTGCACGCCACCGGCGCCGGCAAAGTCGTCTTCCTTGCCGCTGCGCTCGTCGATCAGGCGGATGCGCACGCCGTTGTTCAAAAAGCTCAGCTCGCGCAGCCGCTTGGACAGGATCTCGTAGTGGAAGTCGTTGTTCTCCTTGAAGATGTCGGTGTCTGGCAAGAAGTGCACCTCGGTGCCGCGCTTCTCGGTCTCGCCCACCACCTTCATGGGCGACACGTCCACACCGTTCACCTGCTCCACCAGGCGGTTCTGCACAAAGCCGCGGGCAAATTCAATGCTGTGCACCTTGCCGTCGCGCCGCACCGTCAGGCGCAGCCACTTGCTCAGCGCGTTCACGCAACTCACGCCCACGCCGTGCAGACCGCCCGACACCTTGTAGCTGTTCTGGTTGAACTTGCCGCCCGCGTGCAGCTCGGTCAGCGCAATCTCGGCCGCACTGCGCTTGGGCTCGTGCTTGTCGTCCATCTTCACGCCGGTCGGAATGCCGCGGCCGTTGTCCACCACGCTGATGGAGTTGTCGGTATGGATGGTCACCACAATGTCGTCGCAGTGGCCGGCCAGCGCTTCGTCGATGGAGTTGTCCACCACCTCAAACACCAGGTGGTGCAGGCCCGTGCCGTCTGACGTGTCGCCGATGTACATGCCGGGCCGCTTGCGCACCGCCTCCAGGCCCTCCAGGATCTGGATCGCACCCTCGCCGTAACCTTCGCTGGCGCCGGCCTGGTTGGTGTCAATCTTGGGCTGGAAGTTGGAGCTTTCCTCGCCTGCCGCGCCGGTGTTCACATTGTTTTCTTCAGACATATCGCACTTTTACCAATCTCTTGAAGGACCAAACCCGCCAAAAGTGGCGGGTTGGCACAAGGACGCGGCCTTGGGGCCGCGTTGCTTCCTTAAATCCGCATGGGCATCACCACGTACTTGAAGGTCGCGTTGTCGGGGATGGTCAGCAGCGCCGAGCTGTTGGAGTCGGCCAGCTCGATCTTCACCATCTCCTGGCTCATGTTGGCCAGCGCGTCGATCAGGTACGTGACGTTGAAGCCGATCTCGATCGCGTCGCCACCGTAGTCGATGTCCAGCTCGTCCACGGCTTCTTCCTGCTCGGCGTTGTTGCTGGCCACGCGCAAGGTGCCGGGCTCGATGTTCAGGCGCACGCCCTTGAACTTTTCACTGGTGAGGATGGCGGTGCGCTGCAGGCTGGCCAGCAGCGGCGCGCGGCCCAGGGTGATGATGTTCTTGTGGTTCTTGGGAATGACGCGGTTGTAGTCGGGGAATTTGCCTTCCACCAGCTTGGTCACAAACTCCATGCCGCCAAAGCTGAACTTGGCCTGGTTGCTCGCAAATTGCATTTCAATCGCGCCTTCGGCGTCGCTCAGCAGACGCTGCATTTCCAGCACCGTCTTGCGCGGCAAGATCACTTCCTGCCGCGGCACTTCCACATCCAGCGTGGCCGACGCAAAGGCCAGGCGGTGGCCGTCGGTGGCCACCAGGCTGAGTTGTTTGCCCTCGGCCACAAACAGAATGCCGTTGAGGTAGTAGCGGATGTCGTGCACCGCCATCGCAAAGCTCACCTGGTTCAGCAGGTCCTTCAGCGTCTTTTGCGGCACGCTGAACACCGGGCCAAAGCTCGCGGCTTCCTGCACCAGCGGGAAGTCTTCTGCCGCCAGCGTCTGCAGCGTGAAGCGGCTCTTGCCGCCCTTCAGGATAAGTTTGCTCGCGCTGGACTCCAGGCTCACTGTCTGGTCGGCCGGCATGGTGCGCAGGATGTCAATCAGCTTGCGCGCGCCCACCGTCGTAGTGAAGTTGCCGCTGTCGCCGTCCATCTCGACCGTGGTACGGATCTGGATCTCCAGGTCGCTGGTGGTCAGTTGCACGGCGCTGCCGGTCTTGCGGATCAGCACATTGGCCAGGATGGGCAGCGTGTGGCGGCGCTCCACAATGCCGGCCACCGACTGCAGGACGCCGAGCACTTTGTCTTGTGTTGCCTTCAGGACGATCATCTGTGAACTCCTCTTTAATTCTTTAATTCAAATTAGTAGTAGTAGATAAGGGGCGCGCGGCGCTGTGGATATCCGCATTTTCGCCTTTTTTATCAAGCACTTGCCGCCTGTTGAACGCTGTGCGCAGCCCTGCTTCGGTGCTGTCGCGCCGGCATGAACAACTTGGGCCCAACCGCCCGCCCTGTGGATAACCGCCCGGTTGTGCCAGAACTATCCCCATGGTTATCCCTTCAGCGTCTGTTCCAGCACATGCAACTGCTGATTCAGCTCGGTCAACTGCTGGCGTTCGCCTGAAATCTTGCGAACGGCATGCAGCACGGTGGTGTGGTCGCGCCCGCCAAACAGCTCGCCGATCTCGGGCAGGCTCTTCTGGGTGAGCTCCTTGGCCAGGTACATGGCAATCTGGCGTGGCCGGGCAATGCTGGCCGGGCGCTTCTTGCTGTACATGTCGGCCACCTTGATCTTGTAATAGTCGGCCACGGTTTTCTGGATGTTCTCCACGCTGATCTGCCGGTTTTGGATGCTCAGCAAGTCGCGCAGCGCCTCGCGCGCCAGCGCGATGGAGATTTCCTTCTGGTTGAAGCGGCTGTAGGCCAGGATCTTGCGCAGCGCGCCTTCCAGCTCGCGCACGTTGGAGCGCACGTTCTTGGCCACAAAGAAGGCCACTTCTTCGGGCATTTCGGCGCTTTCGGCGCGGGCCTTGTTGATCAGGATGGCCACGCGCATTTCCAGCTCGGGCGGCTCGATAGCCACTGTCAGGCCCGAGTCAAAGCGGGAGATCAGCCGCTCGTGGATGTCGGCCAGGCCCTTGGGGTAAGTGTCCGACGTCATGACGATGTGGCTCTTTTTGGCCAGCAGCGCCTCGAACGCGTTGAAGAATTCTTCCTGCGTGCGGTCCTTGTTGGCGAAGAACTGCACATCGTCGATCAGCAGCAGATCGAGCGAGTGGTAGCGCTCCTTGAACTCGTCAAAGGTTTTGCGCTGGTAGGCCTTAACCACATCTGAAACAAATTGTTCCGCATGGATGTAGAGAACTTTGGCGTTGGGCCGGTCGGCCAGCAGCTTGTTGCCCACGGCGTGCACCAGGTGCGTCTTGCCAAGGCCGACCCCGCCGTAGATGAACAGCGGGTTGTACAGCTGCCCCGGTGTGCCGGCCACATGCATGGCCGCCGCCCGCGCCATGCGGTTGGCCGTGCCTTCCACTAGGGTGTCGAACGTCAGGGCGGTATTGAGCCGGTTCTTGAAGCCGGCGGGGTTCGGGTCTTCGCCCAAGTCGCTGGGCTCAGGCGCCGGGCCGATCTCGGCCATGCTGGGGGTAGATAAAGGGCGGGCCGCTGTTTCACGAGGAGCAAGCGCTAACTCAAGATGCACGGGCTGACCGTAGATCTTCTCCAGCATGCCCGAGATCTTGCCGGCATACTGGGCCCGGATCCAGTCGAGCTTGAAGCGGTTGGCGACGAAAATCGTGACCCTGGAAAAGTCGTCGGCCACCTGGGCGGCCAGGGGTTTGATCCAGGTGTTGAACTGCTGTTCGGGCAGCTCCTGGGCCAGCTGGTCGATGCAGGCCTGCCACAGGCTGTCGCCCGCCCCGGATGCCAGGCTGCTGGGGATTCCCTCGCTCATTATTGGCTGTCGCCTCTGTGGATATTTTTCATTGTCGAAGCCGGTCGATTGTAGTTTATCAAGGCGTTATCCACAAAAGCCCGACGCGCCGCCAGACTTCCAGCACCACGGCGCAAAAACCGGGTAAAGCCTTGCCGGCATTAAGAAAAACGACGATAATCATGGGTTTCCCTGAGTACCACCACCGGACAAGACCATGAAAAGAACGTACCAACCCTCCAAGACGCGCCGCGCGCGCACCCACGGCTTCTTGGTTCGCATGAAGACCCGTGGCGGCCGTGCCGTGATCAACGCACGTCGCGCCAAGGGCCGCAAGCGCCTGGCCGTCTGACGCACTGCGCCGTCACCCCAGCCCCGGCATGGCACTGACGTGCAGCGGCTGAAGTCTCGCGCGCAGTTCCAGGCCGTCATGTCGGGCACCACGGTTTCCCGCAGCGCGCACTTTGTGCTGCACCGTCTGGCACTCGACGCCACGCCACCGGCAACTGCCCCCCTCACAGGGCCTGGGTCCGAACGACCGCAGGCCCTGTTTGCTGTGCAGGACACCTGGATCGGGGCACTCGTGCCCAAGCGCTGGGCCAAGCGGGCCGTGACACGCAACGCCATCAAACGCCAGATCTACAACGTGAGCGCCAGCCTCAGCCCCCCGTTGCCCGCCGCTGCGCATGTGGTGCGCCTGCGCGCGGGGTTCGACCGCCAGCAGTTCATCAGCGCGTCGTCTGATGTGCTCAAGCAGGCGGTGCGGGCGGAGTTGCAGCAGCTGTTTGCACGGGCGGCCGCATGATCCGCGCTGCGCTGATCGGCCTGGTCAAGGGCTATCGCCTGCTGCTGAGCCCCTGGCTGGGCTCGTCGTGCCGCTTTGAGCCCACCTGTTCGGCCTATTCACTGCAGGCGCTGGAAAAGCATGGCGCGGCAGCGGGTACTTACCTCACGTTGGCGCGTCTCGTGCGCTGCAACCCTTGGTGCAACGGCGGGCACGACCCGGTGCTGCTTGAAAAGCCCCGATTGTTCACCCACCTGCTCTCACCTTTTTCACAAAAGAAGTCTTCATGAACGACATCCGTCGCACCATCCTGTGGGTGATCTTTGGCTTTTCCATGGTGCTGCTGTGGGACAAGTGGCAGCTCCATAACGGTCACCAGGCCACGTTCTTCCCGACCACACCCAAGGTCCAGGCGCCAGCCGCCTCGGCGCCGGCATCGGCCAGCGTGCCGGTCACCAGCGCCGCAGTGCCGGCCACCAGCGCCCCTGCGACGCTGCCCGGCGCCGTCACGCCGGCGGGCACGGCCGCCGCACCCGCCACGCCACGCGAGCGCATCACCGTCACCACCGATCTGCTCCGCCTGGTGTTTGACACCGAAGGCGGCTCGCTGGTACGGACCGAATTCCTCAAGCACGCTGACCTGAACGACAAGTCCGCCACCTTTGTGTTGCTGGACGACAGCCCCGCCCGCGTCTATGTGGCCCAGACGGGCCTGATTGGCGGCAGCTTCCCGACGCACAAGACGGCCATGGCCTTCAGCGGCGAACGCACGCTCAAGGATGGCGCCAATGAACTGGTGGTGAAGTTCGAGTCGCCCGACCTGGGTGGCGTGAAGCTGGTCAAGACCTACACCATCAAGCGCGGCGCCTACGACATGGCCGTCCGGCACGAAGTGCTGAACACCGGCACCGCCCCGGTCTCGCCGCAGCTGTACCTGCAGCTGGTGCGCGACGGCAACAAGCCCGCGGGCGAGTCGTCGTTCTATTCCACGTTCACCGGCCCGGCGGCCTACACCGAGGCCAAGAAGTTCCAGAAGGTGGAGTTCAGCGACATCGAGAAGAACAAGGCCGAGTGGGAGAAGTCGTCCACCAACGGCTATGTGGCCATGGTGCAGCACTACTTTGCCAGCGCCTGGATCCTGCCCGACGGACTCAAGCGCGACCTGTTCATGCGCAAGGTCGACAACAACCTCTACTCCACCGGCATGATCACGCCGCTGGACAGCATTGCCCCCGGCGCCAGCAAGGCGGTGGACGCCACGCTGTTCGCCGGCCCGCAGGAAGAAAAGAAGCTTGAAAAGCTCGCCCCCGGCCTTGAACTCGTCAAGGACTATGGCTGGCTCACCATCCTGGCCAAGCCGCTGTACTGGCTGCTGGAGAAGGTGCACAGCCTCGTCGGCAACTGGGGCTGGGCCATCGTGGGCCTGGTCGTGCTGCTGAAGATCGCCTTCTACTGGCTGAACGCCAAGGCCTACGCCAGCATGGCCAAGATGAAGGCAATCAACCCGCGCATCATGGACATGCGCGAGCGCCTCAAGGACAACCCGCAGCAGATGCAGCAGGAGATGATGCGCATCTACCGCGAGGAAAAGGTCAACCCCATGGGCGGCTGCTTCCCGATCATGATCCAGATCCCGGTGTTCATTGCGCTGTACTGGGTGCTGCTGTCCAGCGTGGAGATGCGCAACGCCCCCTGGGTGGCGTGGATCCATGACCTGTCGGCACCCGACCCGTATTTCGTGCTGCCGATCGTGATGACCCTCACCACGCTGCTGCAGACGGCCCTGAACCCGGCCCCGCCGGACCCGTTGCAGGCCAAGCTAATGTGGTTCATGCCGCTGGCCTTCAGCATCATGTTCTTCTTCTTCCCGTCGGGCCTGGTGCTGTACTGGATCACCAACAACGTGCTGTCGATCGCCCAGCAGTGGGTCATCAACACGCGCATGGGCGTGCCGCCGCAGTTCAACCTGCCGAAGTTCAGCTAACCCCCCGAAGCGCCAGCGGCGCCTCCGCCCAGGGGGCAACACCAGCGGTCCGGCGAAGCCGGTTCCGCGGTGTTCCTGGACTACAGTCCCTTCCATGCGCAGAGAACCCATCGCCGCCATCGCGACCGCCCCCGGGCGGGGCTCGGTGGGCATTGTGCGGGTCTCGGGCACCGGCATTGCGCCGGTGATCGAGGCCGTCTGCGGCCGGGCGCTGAAGCCGCGGGAGGCCACCTACCTGCCGTTCCTGGCAGCGGACGGTGGCGCGATCGACCAGGGCCTGGCGCTGCACTTTCCCGCGCCCCACTCCTATACCGGTGAAGATGTGCTGGAACTTCAGGCCCATGGCGGGCCGGTGGTGTTGCAGCTGCTGCTGGCTCGCTGTCTGCAAGCGGGTGCCGGGATCGGCCTGCGGGTGGCCCGGCCGGGCGAGTTCACCGAACGCGCCTTCCTGAACGACAAGATGGACCTGGCGCAGGCCGAGGCCGTTGCCGACCTGATCGACGCCAGCACCGAAGCGGCTGCACGCAGCGCGAGCCGGTCTCTGTCGGGGGCGTTCTCGGCCGAAATCCACACGCTGCGCGACGCCCTTATCCACTTGCGCATGCTGGTGGAGGCGACGCTGGATTTTCCGGAAGAGGAAATTGACTTCCTGCAAAAGGCGGATGCGCAGGGCCAGCTGCAGCGGCTGACCGAGGCATTGGCCGGCGTGATGCGCCGGGCGCGGCAGGGCGCCTTGCTGCGCGAAGGCATCAAGGTGGTGATCGCCGGCCAGCCCAATGCGGGCAAGAGCTCGCTGCTCAACGCGCTGGCGGGCGCGGAGCTGGCCATCGTGACGCCGGTGCCCGGCACCACCCGCGATGTGGTCAGCCAGACCATCCAGATCGAGGGCGTGCCGGTGCATGTGATCGACACCGCCGGCCTGCGCGACAGTGAGGACACGGTCGAAAAAATCGGCATCGAGCGCGCCTGGGGCCAGATTGAAAGCGCCGATGCGGTGCTGTTCCTGCATGACCTGACGCGTGCGCATGCTACAGAATATATAGCGGCCGACGCAGCGCTGATGCGGGTTGTGAGCCAAAAGCTCTCTGACAGGGTGCCGGTGATCGAGGTCTGGAACAAACGCGACGCGACCCCCGCCGAGGCGCCCGCTGGCGGCCTGGCGCTGTCAGCCAGAACCGGTGACGGGCTGGACGCGTTGCGTCAGCGGCTGCTGGCGGTGGCGGGCTGGCAGGCGGCACCCGAAGGCCTGTACATCGCGCGTGAACGCCATGTTCACGCCCTGCGCCGTGTGGGTGAACACCTGGCCGTGGCCGCCACCCACCTGGCCGCGCACGCCCAGGCGCTGGACCTGCTGGCCGAGGAGCTGCGACTGGCACAGAACGCGCTGAATGAAATCACCGGCGAATTCAGCTCCGACGACCTGCTCGGGGTGATCTTTTCCAAGTTCTGCATCGGCAAGTGACGTACACGCGGGTATCAGGTGTAAGCGCCGGTTAGCGCCACTTGCCGCCCTGGCGTGCCACCGCTAACGTCCGGGGGATGAACGCACCTCTGCGCACCCCCCTCCACTTCGACCTGCAAGGCCTGTTGCGGGCCATTGCCAGCAACGAGACCAACGACCGCCTCGGCTGCAAGCTGGACTCGTCCCAATGGGAGGTGCTGGCCGGTTACCTTCAGCCGTTTGCGCTGAGCCAGGGCCAGTTGCTCATCGAACAGGGTGCGCCGGACCGCACGCTGTATTTTCTGGAGTCTGGCGCCCTGAGCGTGCACTACGAGGACGACAAGGGCCGGGTGCGGCTGGCCATGGTGGCGCCCGGGTCGGCGGTTGGCGAAGGCGCCTTTTTCACACACAACCCCCGCAACGCAACGGTCCAGGCTGCGGCGCCGTGCAAGGTCTGGTGCCTGACCCCGATCCGCTTCACCGAACTGGCCAACCGGCATCCGGCGATCGCGCTGGCCATCGCCATGGCGCTGGGCTCACTGCTGGGCCGGCGGCTGGTGAACAAGCCCAAACGCGTCGCCGTGACCTGAGCCGGGCGACAACTATTTCACGAAGCCGGCGGGACTGTCGCCCCAACGGCGAGCTTCGGGCGCCGAACGGCGGTGCCCAAACGCATACTTCAGCGGTACACTGACCAGCGCGCGACGTCCACAAGGCCGATGCGTCCAGACCGACGAAAGCCCACCATGTCACTGCTCAGCTGGCTGTTCCCGCCGAAAAAGCCTGTCAAGCCCACCACCCAGCCCCAGACGTCCGGTCTGTCGCGGATGGAGGCGACCCGCCCCATTGCGTCGACCCGCAACAGTGCCAGCGCGACCAGCAACGCCCAGCCGGGCAACCGCAAGTCTGAACGCATGGCACGCCGCGAGCTGCTGTATGCCGTGGTGCGCGACGCCATGGTGCGCGCGGGCATGTTGTCGTCCAGCTACAAGTTCAAGGTGTTGTCACTGGACTCGCGCGGCCGCCAGTTCCTGGTGATGATGGACCTGGCGCGCGAGTTTGGTGACGAAACCAGCCGACTGGCCGAGATCGAGGCCCTGATTGCCCAGAGCGCCAAGACCCGCCACGACATTGCCGTCACCGCGGTCTACTGGCGGCTCAATGACCATGTGGCGGTGGGCCTGCCCCAGGCGCGCCCGGCCGCGGCGCGGCCGTCAGCCCCCATGCCACTGGAGTCCCGGCCCGCGCCGCTGATGTCGAGCCCGGCGCCGCTGGTCTCGCAACCGCTGCCTTTGCCCGCCCGTGCGACCGAGCGGTTTGAACCGCTCGCTGCCGATGAGGTCGCCGCTTTCAAGCAGGCCCTGGCCGCCGGCCTCACGGGCAAGCCGCCCGCTGCGGCGTCGGCGCGGGCGTTCACCGATGGCGCGGCCAAGCATGGCCCGCAAAGCTACACCCTGCTCACGGGCTACGAAGACACCGAAATGCCCGACGACAATCCGGCCCTGAGTGGCACACAGTACGGCGCGCTGAACTGAGCGAATGAATATCCAGCAGTTGATGGAGGCCGTCAGTGCGTTGCAGGCGCACGACGCGCTGGCCTGCAAGCTCACGCTCGACGAGTGGAAGAAACTCGCACCCTACCTGTCGATCCGCTTTCTCAAGGCGGGCGACGTCCTGATGCATGAAGGCGATGCCGATCGCGAGCTGTACATCCTGGCCGAGGGCGAACTGCATGTCACCATCCATGACTCGGTGCTCGCCCGGCTGCTGCCCGGTACGGTGGTGGGCGAAGGCACCTTCTTCTCGGGTCAGCCGCGCAGTGCCACCGTAGTGTCGGCGCAGCCCGGCGTGGCCTGGGCGCTGAGCTGGGACAAGTTCGACGCCATGGCCAGCAAGCAGCCGCGCCTGGCGCTGGACCTGGTCAAGGGCCTGGCCGGCGTGCTGGCGGTACGCATGCGGGAAGCCATCCTGGTCGGCCAGTTCACCTGAGCCCGGCGCGCAGGCGCAGCGTGCTCAGTGGCCCGCGAAGTCGACCAGCGTGTAAAGAGGCAACCCCGCTTCGCGCAGCCGGGCAGAGCCGCCGAGTTCCGGCAGGTCCACGATGGCTGCGCCCTCCATCACCGTGGCACCCAGCTTCTCCAGCAGTTTCTTGCCGGCCATCATGGTGCCGCCCGTGGCGATAAGGTCATCAATCAACAGGACGCGGTCGCCGGGCTTCACGGCGTCGGTGTGAAGCTCCACGGTGGCACTGCCGTATTCCAGTTCATAGGTTTCCTCGACCGTGGTGAAGGGCAGCTTGCCCTTCTTGCGGATCGGCACAAACCCCACGTTGAGCTCATACGCCACCACCGCGCCCAGGATGAAGCCGCGTGCGTCGAGCCCGGCCACCACGTCCGGCCGCCGGTCCATGTAGCGGTGCACGAACGCGTCAATCAGCACCCGGAACACCTTCGGGTCCTGCAGCAACGGCGTGATGTCACGGAACTGCACCCCCGGCGCTGGCCAGTCGGGCACGGTGCGGATGTGGTGGCGAAGGTAGGGGCGGTAGTTGAAGGTGTCGCTGGCGTCTTGCATGGCTTCAGCCAAACGTGCTGCGGGCCACCATTTTGCCTTGCGCATCCACCACCAGGCCTTCGCCCATGGACATGCCTTCACCGGTCAGCGCGGTCATGTTGACCTGGTGCGTGACCCATACCTCAAACTGCCCGGCTGGCACCTGCGTCAGGGCGGCACGCAGCTGGCGGGTCTGCGCCGGCTCGGAAGCACGGCCTTCAAAAAACGAGTTGAGGGCGGGCCACACCACATGGCGCCCGAAAGCCAGGTCGGCCGTGTCCTTGCAGCGGCACCAGGCGCTGGACTGCACGGCCCGCGGACGCAGGTCATGTGCCCTGAACCACTGGCCGATACGGCGGGCCTGTTCCCGGCCTTCTTCGCTCAGGTTGCGCTGGGTGCTGCACAGGTCCACCCGGAAGCCGGGCGGGTCGCCCACGCCGGCCACCGTCTGGGCGTGGCGCAGCAACACCACGCAGGCGCCTGCTCGCAGCCGCTCGGCCAGCGCATCACGCGGCTGCGCCTGTGCCAGCCAGGGGCTGGCGCACAGCCAGACCAAAAGCGGGCGGCGGCCTGGCGCCGGCATGTCAGGCCACCGGCTTGAACTGGTAGCCGTTGCCTGCCGGGTCAATGGTGCCGAAGGCCGGGAACGGGAAGTGGAAGCCGCCGGCCATCATCTTTTCCTTGACGATCATGTCGAACATCTTGCGGCGGGTGGCGCGGGCCATTTCCTTGTCCATGTCGAACGTCACCGACCAGTCGGGACTGCGGGCGAACAGGCTGGGCACGTTGGTGAGGTCGGCCACATAGGCGAACGACTGGCCTTCCGACTTGACGGTGAACAGCGTATGGCCAGGTGTGTGGCCGAAGGCAGCCACCGAAGTGATGCCCGGTGCGACTTCGGCACCCGGCTCGAAGCGCACCAGCTGGTCGGCGGGCACCGAGGCCAGCACACGGCGAACGTTTTCAAAGGCACCCTTCATCGCCGGAGGGGCAGCGTTCATGCGCGCGTCGTCCATCCAGAAGGCATGTTCCGGTGCGGGCACCATGACCTTGGCCTTGGGGAACACCAGCTGGCCGGCCTTGTTGCGCACACCATTGATGTGGTCGCCATGGTAGTGGCTCAGGATGATGGTGTCGATGTCGTCTGGCTTGAGGCCTGCGGCAGCCATGTTGGCCACCAGCTTGCCGGTGGTGGGCGGGCCGTTGTCGGCAAAACCGGTGTCAATCAGGATGCGCCGGCCGCCCGCGACGATCACGAACGGCGTGAAGGGAATGTCCACATAGTCGGTGGGCAGGTTCTGCGACGCCAGCAGGGCCTTGACCTGCTCGAGCGGCGCGTTGGTCACGAATTCCTCCCCCAGCGGACGGCGCAGGGCGCCGTCATTGAAGGCGATAACCTCCATTGCACCCAGCTTCATGCGCTTGAAGCCGACCGACGGCAGGGTGGGGGCGCCGAAGTTCGGCGTGTTTTGCGACCAGACCGATGAGAACGTCAGCGCAGCCGCGCCGAACATGCCTGCACCAAGAAATCCACGACGATCCATGCTGCTTGACTCCTGTTGAGGGGATGGGAAAGCCGGATGATGGCGCAAACGTAAGCATGCCAACAACCTGACCGGTCAAGCCCGGCGCCGGTCTGGGGTTTCTGGGGTTTTTCGACTGGCGGCGCCCGTCAGCCGCGCAGCAGCTTCTGCTCGGCCACCGCCAGCACCTCGGGTTTTCCCGAGAGCACCAGGGCATCGCCTTCTTCCAGCACGGGGTCGTCTTCCAGTGGCGCCAGTGTGCCGCTGGCGCGCCGCAGGCTGACCACGCGCACCCCGGTGGCGTGCAGCGCAAGATAGCCCAGCGGCCGCCCGATGGATTTGGCGCCCAGCGGCAGCGTCACCGTGCCCAGCCGTTCGTGCTCGCGCTCGTTGACCGTGTCGTCGTCGGCACCATGGAAGTAGCCGCGCAGCAGGTTGTAGCGGGCGTCGCGCTGGTCCTGTACCACCCGGATCACGCGGCGCATCGGCACACCCACCAGCGCCAGCGCATGGCTGGCCAGCATCAGCGAGCCTTCGATGGCCTCGGGCACGACTTCGGTGGCGCCGGCGGCGCGCAGTTTTTCAAGGTCATGGTCGTCCTGGGTGCGCACGATCACCGGGACCTGGGGCGCGTGGGCCCGGGTGTTGGCAAGCACCTTCAGGGCGCCCGCGGTGTCGATGTAAGTCACCACCACGGCGCTGGCCCGGGCCAGGCCGGCGGCCATCAGGGCCTGCAGCCGCGCCGCGTCGCCGAACACCACGGAATCGCCGGCCGCTGCTGCCTGGCGCACGCGGTCGGGGTCGAGGTCCAGCGCCATGTAGGGGATGCCTTCGCGCTCCAGCATGCGTGCCATGTTCTGGCCGCTGCGGCCATAGCCGCAGATGATCACGTGCTTGCTGGTGTTGATGGACTTGCGTGCAATGCTGGTCATCTGCAGCGACTGCTGCAGCCACTCGCTGGACACCAGCTTCATCACGATGCGGTTGCTGTACATGATGATGAAGGGCGTGGCGAGCATGGACAGCACCATGCTCGCCAGAATCGGGTTGAGCAGGGCGGGCGGCACCAGACTGTTCTGCTGGGCCAATGTCAGCAGCACAAAACCGAACTCGCCCGCCTGCGCGAGGTACAGGCCGGTACGCAGTGCCGTGCCGGTGGAAGCACCCAGCAGCCGGGCCAGCGCGCAGATCATCGCCAGCTTGAACAACACCGGCAGTGACACCAACAGCAGCACCATGGGCCAGCGTTCCAGCACCAGCCGCCAGTCGAGGATCATGCCGATGGTGATGAAGAACAGGCCCAGCAGCACGTCGTGAAAGGGCCGGATGTCGGTCTCGACCTGGTGCTTGTATTCGGTCTCGGAGATCAACATGCCCGCAATGAACGCGCCCAGCGCCAGGCTCAGGCCTGCCAGCTCGGTCAGCCAGGCCAGGCCCAGCGTGACCAGCAGCAGGTTCAGCACAAACAGCTCCTCGCTCTTGCGCCGGGCCACCAGTGTCAGCCACCAGCGCATCACACGCTGGCCGCCGACCAGCAGCACCGTGATGAGCACCGTCGCCTTGAGGCTGGCCAGCGCCAGCGCGGTGAAAAGCCGTTCCGGAGAACTGCCCAAGGCGGGAATCAGCACCAGCAACGGCACCACGGCCAGGTCCTGGAACAGCAGCACGCCCATCACGCGCTTGCCATGCTCGCTTTCGAGCTCCAGCCGCTCGGCCATGAGCTTGACCACAATCGCCGTGCTGCTCATGGCCAGCGCGCCGGAGAGGGCCAGCGCCGTCTGCCAGCTCATCTTCCAGAGCGTGGGCGCCAGCGCTGCCAGCGTCAGCGAGGCCAGCGTGGCCAGCACAATCGTGAGCACCACCTGGAACAGCCCCAGCCCGAACACATGGCTGCGCATGGCGCGCAACTTGGGCAGGTTGAACTCCAGGCCGATCACGAACATCAGGAAGACCACGCCGAACTCGCCCAGGTGCTTGATGCCTTCGGAGTTCTGCGCCAGCGCCAGCGCGTTGGGCCCGATCAGCACGCCCACCACCAGGTAGCCCAGCATCGGCGGCAGCCGCAACGACCGGCAGGCCACCACCCCGAGCACGGCGGCCAGCAGGTAAAGCAGCGTCAGCTCGAGCGAGGTCATGCCCCGATGCTAGCAACAACTGTGCGCCCGGCGCCCCGTCGATAGAATCGGGCCATGACATTCGACGCCGCCCGCGCCCTGCGCCTGGCCCAGGAGACATTCGATATCGAAGCTGCTGCGGTCACGGGTCTCAAGACCCGTACGGGTGAATCGTTTGCGCGCGCGGTCGAAACCATCCTGGGCGTGCGCGGCCGTGTGGTGGTGATGGGGATGGGCAAGAGCGGACATGTGGGTCGCAAGATAGCCGCCACGCTGGCCTCGACCGGCACGCCGGCGATGTTTGTCCATCCGGCGGAAGCCAGCCATGGCGACCTTGGCATGATCAAGGCGGTGGATCTGGTGCTGGCCATTTCCAATGGCGGTGAGAGCGAGGAGATCACCGTGATCCTGCCGGTGCTCAAGCGCCAGGGCGTGCCCCTGGTGGCGATCACCGGCAACCTGCAGTCCACGCTGGCGCGCCACGCCGACATCACACTGGACAGCGGCGTGGAAAAGGAAGCCTGCCCGCTGAACCTCGCACCCACCGCCAGCACCACGGCGCAGCTCGTCATGGGCGATGCCCTCGCAGTCGCCTTGCTGGACGCACGGGGTTTCAAGGCCGAAGACTTTGCCCGGTCACACCCCGGTGGCGCGCTGGGCCGCAAGCTGCTCACGCTGGTGGCAGACCTGATGCGCTCGGGCGCCGATGTTCCGCGCGTGGGCCCTGAGGCCAGCTTCACCGAACTGATGCGCGAGATGAGTGCCAAGGGCCTCGGTGCGGCCGCCGTGGCAGACGACGACGGGGCCATCCTCGGAATCTTCACGGACGGCGACCTGCGGCGGCTGGTGGAAAAGGGGCGCGACCTGCGTGCGCTGACGGCCCGCGACGTGATGCATGCCGGCCCCAGCACCATCCGCCAGGACGCGCTGGCCGTCGAGGCGGCTGAACTGATGGAGCGCAACCGCATCACCAGCGTGCTGGTGGTCGATGACCAGGGCAGACTGGTGGGCGCGCTCAACAGCAACGACCTGATGCGAGCCAAGGTGATTTGAGCGATGGCGCCGGCATTGAGCTTTCCACCCGAGCTGCTGCTCAAGGCCCAGGGCATCCGGGTGGCATTTTTTGACGTGGACGGCGTCCTGACCGACGGCGGCCTTTACCTCTCGGACCAGGGTGAGGCGCTCAAGCGCTTCAACATCCTGGATGGTCTGGGCGTCAAGCTGCTGCAGAAGGCTGACATCACGCCGGTGGTGATCACGGGGCGCGACTCGCCCGCCCTGCGCAGCCGGCTGCAGGCACTGGGCGTGGTGCACGCCCATTTCAGTACCGATGACAAGCGCCCGGCGGCTGAGGCCACGCTCGCCCGGCTGGGGCTGGGCTGGCAGCAGGCGGCCGCCATGGGCGACGACTGGCCTGACCTCCCCGTGCTCACACGTTGCGCCCTGGCTGTGGCGCCCGCCAATGCCCACGCCGAGGTGCGCGCACGTGCTGCCTACGTGACTGCCGCCAGCGGGGGCCATGGTGCCGCGCGCGAATTCTGCGACCTGCTGCTGGTGGCCAGCGGCCGCTATGCGGCGCTGCTGCAGGAGGCCTGCCCGCCATGAGCCCCGCCGTAGGCGCATTGCGCGCCGGCCTGCGCCTGTGGGACCGGCTGTCCATTTACCTGCCCATCATCCTCATGGGCCTGCTGGCCATGGGCACCTACTGGCTGGTTCGCAACACGCCGGTGGCCGGTCCTGCTGCCGCGGAAGCAGCTGCCCGCCATGAGCCCGATTACTTCATGCGCCGGTTTTCGGTGAAATCGTTTGAGGGCAATGGCCGCCTCAAGAGCGAAGTGTTCGGCAGCGAGGCCAGGCATTTCCCCGACACGGACACGCTGGAAATCGACCAGCCGCGAATCCGTACCATCGATGAAAAAGGCCAGCTCACGGTGGCCACCGCCAACCGGGCGCTCAGCAATGGAGATGGCTCCGAGGTTCAGCTGTTTGGCAACGCCGTGGTGGTGCGTGATGCCGGCACGGATGCACAGGGCCGGCCGCTGCCGCGGCTGGAGTTCCGTGGTGAATTCCTGCACGCCTTTCTCAACACCGAGCGGATCCGGTCGCACAAGCCCGTGACGCTGACCCGGGGAGCGGACCAGTTCACGGCCGACAGCATGGATTTTGACAACCTTGAGCGGGTGATGGACCTGCGCGGGCGCGTTCGCGGCGTGCTGGTGCCCGGCACCGCCAGATAACCGGAGCGACCCATGGCACCCCTGGTCTTCATCACCGGCGCGTCCAGCGGCATCGGGCAGGCGCTGGCCTGGCGCTACTACCAGGCGGGCTGGCGGCTGGCACTGGTGGCGCGCCGGACGGCCGACACCGCCGACTGGGCAAACGCGCAGGGTCTGGCACCGGCGCGCTACGCCATCTACAGCGCGGATGTGGCCCAGACCGACAGCATTGTCGATGCCGGCCGCGCCTGCATTGCGGCCCAGGGCGTGCCCGATGTGGTGATTGCCAATGCCGGCATCAGCATCGGCATGGACACGGCGGTGCGCGAGGACATCGACGTGATGGCGCAAACCTTCGCCACCAACAACATCGGCCTGGCGGCGACTTTCCATCCATTCATTGCACCCATGACACAGCGTGGCTCCGGTGCCCTGGTGGGCATTGCCAGCGTGGCGGGCATCCGCGGCCTGCCCGGGCATGGTGCGTACTGCGCCAGCAAGGCGGCCGTGATCAGCTACTGCGAAAGCCTGCGCGGCGAACTGCGCGGCAGCGGCGTGAAAGTGGTCACCATCGGCCCGGGCTACATCGACACGCCGCTGACCCGGCAAAACCGCTACGCGATGCCGTTCCTGATGCAGCCGCAGGACTTCGCGGACAAGGCTTTCGCCGCCATCAGCGCCGGGGTGAGCTATCGCGTGATTCCCTGGCAGATGGGCGTTGTGGCCAAGCTGCTGCGCCTGCTGCCAAACGGGGTGTTTGACAAGGCGCTGGCGGGTCGTCCGCGCAAGAACCGGCGCAACGGCTGAGCACACCCGGCCCAGCAAAAAGGCTCCCGAAGGAGCCTTTTTCTCTATGCCCGGTGTTCAGTAGCCGCCGCCACCACTGCGGCCACCGCCGCCGTAGCCGCCACCACCACCGCCGCCGCCGCGCGGGCCGGAGCCGTAGGGACTGCGGAAGCCCCCGTCGCCACCACCGCCACCACTGCGGCCACCGCCGCCGTAGCCGCCACCGCCTTCGCGACGGCCACCGCCGCCACCGCCGCCGTAACCCCCACCACCGCCGCCGCCATAGCCGCCGCCACCACCACCACCGTAGCCACCGCCACCGCTGCGGGGCGGGCGGGCTTCCATCGGGCGGGCCTCATTGACGACGACGCTGCGGCCGCCCAGGGGCTGGCCATTCATCCCGTTGATGGCGGCTTGCGCCTCGGCATCACTGCCCATCTCCACAAAGCCGAAGCCCTTGGAGCGGCCGGTGTCACGTTCCATCATGACCTTTGCGCTGGTCACCGCACCGAACTGGCTGAAAGCCTGTTCAAGGTCGCTGTCGCGCACCGAGTAGGGCAGGTTGCCCACATACAGTTTGTTGCCCATCAAGGGACTCCTCTAAAACACATTGAGCAGAAGCGATGGAGTCCCGAAAACGCATTCAACCAGACCGAGAGACGCGAAAGTGACCTGTTCACCGCAAACTAGCGCAGCCACTAACGCAACTGCGCGAATGCATTATTAACCAGATATCTGAAACGTACGCAAGCGCCAGAGCCCCGCGCAGCCCCGAAAAAACCCGAATGCGCCCACGAAAAAAAGGCCCCGGAGGGCCTTTTTGTTACATGCACTGCCCGAAGGCGGGTGCCGGGGGATCAATAGCGGTCGCGACCGCCGCCACCACCACCGTAGCCGCCGCCACCACCGCCGCCACCACCGCCGCCGCCGTAGCCGCCGCTGCGGGGCGGGCGGGCTTCCATCGGGCGGGCTTCGTTCACCACGAGGCCGCGGCCACCGACTTGCTGGCCGTTCATGCCGGCGATGGCGGCTTGCGCTTCAGCGTCGTTGCCCATTTCGACAAAGCCGAAACCCTTGGAGCGACCGGTGTCGCGCTCCATCATGACCTTGGCGCTGGAGACAGAACCGAACTGGCTGAAAGCCTGTTCCATGTCGCTGTCACGGTAAGAATAGGGCAGGTTGCCCACGTAAAGTTTGTTGCCCATATTGGACTCCTGAGAAAAAACGCACAACGCGATGGAGTCCGCAAAACGCAATCAACAAACCAGAAATTCAAAGACGCGAAACTGACCATTCACCGCTAACCTGTGGCGGCCCGAGGGCCGGTCACCGAGGCATTATGGACTACATTGCGCCAAACACCTAATGGGCGTCCCGCGAGCCGGTTCGGACGGTGTCCGGTAACGGGTTCGTCGTGCGCCATGGCCCGCACGCCTGTAAGGCGCAAGGCCGGCGCACGACACAGAGCATGCTTGCCATATTTCTCGCCCCCGTGGTGCTGGCCGCCACCCTCGCAGCCCCCGCTGCGGCCCAGACCCCCGCGCGAGCGGTGCCCGCTGCGGTGGTGCCCGCCGCCGCACCCGTGATCGAAGGTCGCACGCTGGAAGGCCGGCCGTTCAGTCTCGCTTCGCAGCGCGGCAAGGTGGTGCTGCTGATGTTCTGGTCGACCGGCTGCGCCGTCTGCCGCGACAAGATGCCGGAGCTGCGGCAGAACTACGAAGGCTGGGCAGGCAAACCGTTCGAGCTGGTGCTGATCAGCACCGACCGCAGCGTGCAGGACCTGCAGTCCTATGAAGAGATCATTTCGCGCACGGTGCCCGTGAAGCAGCGGTTTGTGCAGCTGTGGGCAGGCGAGCCGGGCTACCGGGACAACATCGGCCGGCCCGCGCAACTGCCGGCGGCCTGGTTGATTGACAAGGCCGGCAAGGTGGTGGAGCGTTACAGCGGCCGCATTCCGCCCGAGGCCTGGGACCGGATCGCCGAGCTGCTGTAAGAACGGCCCGCGGGCACCCGACACAGCAGCAGCCCGCCGGACAACCGGCGGGCCCAACCCCCTCAACCGTTCAGATCCAGGAGCTTTCCATGAACCAACGTGCCCTCGTCGCCGCCGCTGCGGCCTCCCTGCTGTCCACCCTGCTGGTGGCTGCGCCCGCCACCGCCCAGGAAAAGGAAAAGTGCTACGGCATCGCCAAGGCCGGCCAGAACGACTGCGCCAACCTGTCGGGCTCGCATTCCTGCGCCGGCCAGGCCAAGGTCGACAACGACAAGGGCGAATGGAAGTACGTCGCCAAAGGCAGCTGCAAGACGATGAAGGGACTGTCGGCCGACGAAGCCAAGATGGCGCCCAAGAAGTCCTGATCCCAGAGGCCCCACCACGCCATGCGCCCCCCCGTCGGCATCGGGCTGCGGCACCCGCACTACGCCGAGGTGCTGGAGACCCGTCCTGCTCTCGACTTCCTGGAGGTTCATTCCGAGAACTTCTTCGGCGACGGCGGCGCTGCGCTGGCGGTACTGGCCGAAGCGCGCGGGCACTATGCCATCAGCCTGCATGGCGTGGGCCTGGCGCTGGGCTCGGCCGCCGGCATCGACGCGCAGCACCTGGCGCAATTGGCGCGGCTGGTGGAGCGCATCGAGCCGGTGCGGGTGAGTGACCATGCCTGCTTTGCACGCGGTCTGGCCGGCGGTGCCCCCGTGCATGCGGCCGACCTGTTGCCCATCCCTTTCAACGATGCGGCGCTGGACGTGCTGTGCGACAACGTGCAGCGCGTGCAGGACCGGCTGCGGCGTACGTTGCTGGTGGAAAACCTCTCGGCCTACCTGGGCTGGTCGGCCAGTGACCAGGCCGAGCCGGAATTCCTGGTCGCGCTGTGCAAGCGCACCGGCTGCCAGTTGCTGGTGGACGTGAACAACCTCTACGTGAATGCGCTCAACGCCGGCGCCAGCGACCCGCTGCAGGCCTGCCGGCGCTGGCTGGACGCCATTGCGCCCGGGATGGTGGGCGAAGTGCACCTGGCCGGCCACCGCCATGTGAGCGACGCGCACGGCGAGATCGTGATCGACGACCATGGCTGCCGGGTGGACGCCGCCGTCTGGCAGCTGTACCGCCATGCGCTGCAGCGCTTTGGCCCGGTGCCCAGCCTGATTGAATGGGACACCGACCTTCCGCCACTGGCGGTGTTGCTGGACGAAGTGGCCACAGCCCGCACCATGGCTGTTGCGCCGCAGGCGGTGCCGGCATGAATGCCGAACTGCGGGCGCAGCAGCAGGCGCTGCTGGCAGCACTGTACGCGCCTGGCCTCGAAGATGCTATGAATTTCATAGCGCCTCACGCAACGCCGGTGCGGGTTGGCGGCCAAAACAGCCTGAAGCGCGGGCTGCAGGCCTACCGTGCGCACGGGCAGGCCCTGGCGCAGCGCGCCCTGGCGGCGGCCCACCCCGTGCTGGAACAGCTGCTGGGTGACGAAAACTTCGAGGCGCTGGCGTGCGCCTTCTGGCAGGCGCAGCCGCCCGTGCTGGGTGACATCGCGCGCTGGGGCGAGGCACTGCCGGCGTTCATCGAGGCCGCGCCCCAACTGGCGCAGGAGCCCTGGCTGGCCGATGTGGCCCGTGTGGAGTGGGCATTGCACTGCGCTGGCAGCGCGGCCGACCTGCCGGTGGATCCCGGCAGCCTGACGCTGCTGGCCGACGCCGACCCGGCCGACCTGTTGCTGCGCCTGGCACCCGGCCTGGTCTGCCTGCAGAGCGCCTGGCCGGTGGTGAGCATCGCCAATGCCCATCTCGAAGGCCAGCCCTCACTGGCCCTGGCGGGCCAGCGCCTGCAGGACGGCCTGGCGGAAACCGCTCTGGTCTGGCGCCAGGGCTACCGCCCCCGGCTGCGGGAAGCACAGGCCGGCGAGCCGGCGTTTCTGCGAGCCCTGCAGGCCGGGGCTTCGCTGGCGGATGCCCTGGCGGCGTCGCCGGCACTGGACTTCAACGGCTGGCTGTTGCCGGCCTTTCACAGCGGGCTGCTGGTCGGGGCGGCCATGTCACCGGCTTGCACCGCATCGACGCAAGGACTCGATTCATGACCCCATTCAACCCTCCATCACTGGCGCCCGGCCTGTGGCCGCGGCTGCAACAAGGCTGGGCGCACCTGTGCCGCCTGCTCGACGCGCTCCAGCCGCTGGCGGCACTGGCGGCGCGGCTGTACGTGGCCCAGGTGTTCTTCCTGTCGGGGCTGACCAAGCTGCGCGACTGGGACACCACGCTGGCGCTGTTCACCGACGAGTACCACGTGCCCCTGTTGCCCCCGGCCCTGGCCGCCCTGACGGGTACCGCTGGCGAACTGCTGCTGCCCGTCCTGCTGGTGCTGGGCCCGGGTGCGCGATTCGCGGCGCTGGGCCTGCTGGTGGTGAATGCCGTGGCCGTGGTGTCGCTGGCCGAGATTGCACCGGCGGCGCTGCAACAGCACATCCTGTGGGGCGCACTGCTGACCGCGCTGGCCATTTACGGGCCGGGCCGCTGGGTGCTTTCGCTGCCCGGGGCCCGGCGCTTCACCAGTTGACTTCCCGGTCAGGCGTGGCGCCAATGCGGTGAATCGACTGGTCGGCGCCGTCGTACTCTTCCTCGGGCGTCAGGCGCAGGCTGGTGACGGACTTGATCAGGCCGTACACCACCAGGCCGGCCAGCAGCGCCCAGGCCACGCCCATCAGCGTGCCCAGGGCCTGGGCCGCGAAGCTCACGCCGCCCAGGCCGCCGAGCGCCTTGCTGCCAAAGATGCCGGCAGCCAGGCCGCCCCAGGCGCCACACAGCCCGTGCAAGGGCCAGACACCCAGCACATCGTCGATCTTCCAGCGGTTCTGGGTGAGGGTGAACATCACCACGAAGATCGCGCCGGCGATGGCGCCCACCACCAGCGCGCCCAGCGGGTGCATCAGGTCCGACCCCGCGCACACGGCCACCAGCCCGGCCAGCGGACCGTTGTGCACGAAGCCCGGGTCGTTGCGGCCCAGCGCCAGCGCCGCCAGCGTGCCGCCCACCATGGCCATCAGCGAGTTCACCGCCACCAGGCCGGAGATCTTGTCAATGGTCTGCGCGCTCATCACGTTGAAGCCGAACCAGCCCACCGTGAGGATCCACGCGCCAAGCGCCAGGAAGGGGATGTTGGACGGCGGGTGGGCCGAGATCGCGCCGTCCTTGCGGTAGCGGTTGGCCCGCGCGCCCAACAGCACCACGGCCGGCAGGGCCAGCCAGCCGCCCACCGCATGGACCACGATCGAGCCCGCGAAGTCGTGGAACTCCTCGCCCGTGGTGGCCTTGATCCAGGCCTGCACGCCGTAGTGCTGGTTCCAGACGATGCCCTCAAAAAACGGGTACACCAGGCCGACGATCACCGCCGTGGCCAGCAGCTGCGGCCAGAAGCGCGCGCGCTCGGCGATGCCGCCGGAGATGATGGCCGGAATGGCCGCCGCGAAGGTCAGCAGGAAGAAGAACTTCACCAGCTCATAGCCGTTTTTCTGGGCCAGCTGCTCGGCGCCCACAAAGAAGCTGGTGCCATAGGCCACGCTGTAGCCCACCATGAAGTACACAACGGTGGACACCGAAAAGTCCACCAGGATCTTGACCAGCGCGTTGACCTGGTTCTTCTTGCGTACGGTGCCCAGTTCAAGAAAGGCAAAGCCTGCGTGCATGGCCAGCACCATGATGCCGCCCAGCAGAATGAACAGCGCGTCCGAGCCCTGTTTTAGTGCTTCCATAAGCTCCTCTTTGGATAAAATGCTTTTAATTGGTGCGTTTTCCCGGCTTTCGTGTCGGGCGCACCAAAATCAAGCAAAAAGTGCGCCAGAAGCGTGCGGCCATCGGCGTGGACAGGCCGGCGACAGGTCCGGCGCGTAGGATGGCCGGACTATGGAAGCTTTTCTCGTCTCTACCGGCATCGTCGCGCTCGCGGAAATGGGCGACAAGACGCAGCTGCTGTCGCTCGTGCTCGCGGCACGCTTTCGCAAACCCTGGCCGATCGTGCTGGGCATCCTGGTGGCAACGCTCGCCAACCATGCGCTGGCCGGTGCCGCTGGCGCCTGGGTCACCACCTTGCTGGGCCCCGATGTGCTGCGCTGGGTGCTGGGCGGATCGTTCATTGCCATGGCGGTCTGGATGCTGATCCCCGACAAGCTGGACGAAGGCGAGGGCGATGCCACCCCGCGCTTTGGTGTGTTTGGCACCACGCTGGTGGCGTTCTTCCTGGCCGAAATGGGCGACAAGACACAGATCGCCACCGTCATGCTGGCGGCGCAGTACAACGCCTGGGCCTGGGTGGTGGCTGGCACCACGCTGGGCATGATGCTGGCCAACGCGCCAGTGGTCTGGTTTGGCGAGCGCATCACGCGGCGCGTGCCGATCCGGCTGGTGCATGTCATCTCGGCGGTGATCTTTGCAGTGCTGGGGGTGGTGGCACTGGTCGGGTGGGGTTGATATACTTCCTTCCCAGCGCCGATTTGCTCCAGCTTGCGGGCGCTCAATAAATTCAGCTAAAGATCGAACGCCCCGCAACCCGGCCTCGCTTCTTTGGCGACGCCGGGTTTTTTCATGATCGTCACGCCTCAGTTCATGGAGTTCAGCGAGCCGCTTGCACTGCAAAGCGGTGCGTCGGTGCGCGGCTACACGCTGGCGTTCGAGACCTACGGCACGCTCAACGCCGACCGGTCCAACGCGGTGCTGGTGTGCCATGCGCTCAATGCCTCGCACCATGTCGCCGGCACCTATGCGGGCCAGGACAGAAGCGAAGGCTGGTGGGACACGATGATCGGGCCGGGCAAGCCGGTGGACACCAACCGCTTTTTCGTCATCGGCATCAACAACCTCGGCTCCTGTTTCGGCTCCACCGGCCCGATGCACGTGAACCCCGACACCGGCCGCGTCTACGGTGCCGACTTTCCGGTGGTGACGGTGGAGGACTGGGTCAATGCCCAAGCCCGCTTGCTGGACCGGCTGGGCATTGACCGGCTCGCCGCCGTGATGGGTGGCAGCCTCGGCGGCATGCAGGCGCTGAGCTGGACGCTGCAGCACCCGAAGCGCGTGCGCCATGCCGTGGTGGTGGCCAGTGCGCCCAACCTGAACGCCGAGAACATCGCTTTCAACGAGGTGGCGCGCCGCGCCATCGTGACCGACCCCGACTTTCACGGCGGCCATTTCTACCAGCATGGCGTGGTGCCCAAGCGGGGCTTGCGCATCGCCCGCATGATCGGCCACATCACGTACCTCAGTGATGACGTGATGAATGAAAAATTCGGCCGCCAGCTGCGCGATGGCATCGACCTGAAGTACACCACCCAGGACATCGAGTTCCAGATCGAAAGCTACCTGCGCTACCAGGGCGACAAGTTCAGTGACTACTTCGATGCCAACACCTACCTGCTGATCACCCGCGCGCTGGACTACTTCGACCCGGCGCGGGCATTCGAAGGCAACCTGACGCGGGCGCTGGCGCCGGCAGAGGCCAGCTTCCTGCTGGTGAGCTTCAGCACCGACTGGCGCTTCAGCCCGCGGCGCAGCCGCGAGATCGTCAAGGCGCTGCTGGACAACCGGCGCGAGGTGGCCTACGCCGAAATCGACGCCCCGCACGGCCACGACGCCTTCCTGCTCGAGGATCCGCGCTACCTGGGCGTGGTGCGGGCCTACTTTGACCGCGTGGGGGCCGCATGAGCGACACCCAAACCATGCAGTCCATCGCCCGCCTGGTGCCCGAAGGCTCGCGCGTGCTCGACCTCGGCTGCGGCGACGGCGCGCTGCTCGACCTGCTGCAGCGCGAGCGCCGCTGCACCGGCTATGGCATCGAGCTGGCCGATGCCAACGTGCTGGCCTGCGTGCAGCGCGGCGTCAACGTGATCCAGCTCAACCTGGAAGAGGGCCTGGCCATGTTCGACGATGGCTCGTTTGACGTGGTGCTGCAGATCGACACCCTGCAACACCTGCGCAACGCCGAAACCATGCTGCGTGAAACCGCGCGCGTCGGGCGCAGCGGCATTGTGGCGTTCCCCAATTTCGCGCACTGGCCCAACCGCCTGAGCGTGCTGCGCGGGCGCATGCCGGTGACCCGGCGCCTGCCCTACCAGTGGTACGACACGCCCAACATCCGGGTGGGTACGTTCAAAGACTTCGAGGCGCTGGCGGTAAAGAACCGCCTGCGCATCCTGGACGCCTTCGGGCTGCAGGAAGGACGTGAAGTGCGCTTCCTGCCCAACGCGCGGGCCGGCACCGCGGTGTTCCGCTTCGAGCGGGGCTGAGCCGGCGCCTTGCGCAGGCCGTCAGTGCCGGTGCAGGTGGTGGGCGTCCGGCACATGCGCGTGGGCATGGACCATTGGCGCGTGACGGTGCGGGTGGCTGTGGGGACCGGCGGGCATCGGGTCGTGGCGGTGCAGGTGGTGGCCGTCGTCGTGGCGGTGCGCGTGCTCGTGCGCCAGCGGCTCGTGCCGGTGCTCATGACGGTGCGTTTCCGTCAGGTGCAGCACCACACCGGCGAGCATCAGTGCGCCACCGGCCAGCAGCCAGCCACCGGCTGCGTGCTCGCCGAGCGCCAGCGCACCCGCGGCGCCAATGAAGGGTGCAAACGCAAACACCGAGCCCGTGCGCGCCGCGCCAAAGCTGCGTTGCGCGAGCAGATAGAAGCGCAGGCTCAGGCCATAGCCCGTCGCCCCCACCGCCAGCAAGCCGAGGGCCGGTGCCGCGCCCGGCAAGGGCTCGCCCGCGGCGGCAGCCAGCACCAGCGTCACCAAGGTGCCCAGTGCGGCCTTGACCAGGATGACCTGGCCCGGGTCGCGGTCGGCCAGCGCGCGCGACAGGCTGTTGTCCACGCCCCAGGCCGCTGTGGCCACCAGCACGGCCAGCAGGCCCAGCAACTGCACCGAACCCGACAGGCCCTGCTGCGTCACCAGTGCGGCGCCGCCCGACACCAGCAGCAGCATGGCCAGCACGACGCGGCGGTCCAGGGTTTCGCCGTAAAGGCGCCAGGCGAAGAGGGCGGTGAACACCGCCTCCAGCGTGAGCATCAGCGATGCGCTGGCGCCGCTGGTGTGCTGCAGGCCCCAGGCCAGGGCCACCGGCCCCAGCACCGCACCGAAGGCGGCCATCGCGGCAAGGCGCGGCCAGTCGGTGCGGCGCACGCGCGCTTCAGCCTGCGGTGCGCGGCGCGTCATGCCCGCAAAGCAGGCTGCGCCCGCGTACAGCAGCGCCGCGGTCATGAAGGTGCCGAGGCCTGCGCCCAGACGCTGCAGCAGTGGCGTGCTGAGGCCGAACAGCAGCGCCGCAGCCAGCGCCAGCATGCCGCCGCGCAAGGCGGCTTGCTCGTGCAACATGGGGCGGCGGGGCATTGGCAAATTCTAGAGGGCGGCCGTGCGCAGCGGCAGTGCTAACATTCAGGCATCGGGATTTCAGCCTCCCGAATCCTTGCGGATAGACGGTGTCCCGTCCAAGCGCTGGTAACGCTCAGGAGCATTCCATGGACACCGCAAGCCTTTCCGTTCCCTCGATTTCCCCCGCCTCGTTGCGCGCCCGCCAGGGCCGCGCCGACGCGCCGCTCGTGCTCGACGTGCGGCGCGAAGCCAAGTTTGCCGACAGCCCGCGCCTGTTGGCCGGTGCGCTGCGCTGTCCGCCTGAATCGGTGGCCCAGTTTGCCGCGACCGAGCCGCCGCGTGAGGTGGTGGTGTATTGCGTCTACGGCCACAACGTCAGTGCCGACGCGGTGGCAACGCTGCGCGCCGCAGGCTGGCCGGCCGTGGCGCTGGCCGGTGGCATCGAAGGCGGCGAAGACGGCGTCGATGCGCCCCATGCCATCGCACAGTGGCGGGCAGCGCCGCCGCTGACCATCACCAAACGGCCCGATCTGGGCGTGACGGGCGAGCAGCCCTCGCGCTGGGTCACACGCGAGCGGCCCCGGATTGACCGCATCGCCTGCCCCTGGCTGATCCGGCGCTTCATCGACCCGCGCGCGGCATTTTTCTACGTGCCCACCGCCCGGGTTTTCAGCGAGGCCGCGCGCCTGAACGCCGTGGCCTACGACATTCCCGGGGCACCGATCACCCACGAAGGCGAGCGCTGCAGTTTCGACGCGCTGATGGCGGCCTTCGGCCTGCGCGACCCGGCCCTCGACGCGTTGGCCGCCATCGTCCGCGCGGCCGACACCGACCGCCTGGGCACCGCGCCGCAAGCCGCCGGACTGCTGGCCCTGTCGCTGGGGCTGGCGCGCCTGCACGGCGACGACCACGCCATGCTGGACGCCGCCATGCCGATGTACGACGCCCTGTACGCCTGGTGCGCGGGCGACCGCAGCGAGACCCATCGCTGGAGCGAACCGGCGGCGGTGGGGGTGCCCGCATGAACCCGGTGTCCTTTGGCGAAGCGCTGCGCTTCTGGCTCAAGCTCGGCTTCATCAGTTTCGGCGGCCCGGCGGGGCAGATTGCCATCATGCACCGCGAGCTGGTCGAGCAACGGCGCTGGATCAGCGAAAAGCGCTTTCTGCACGCCCTCAACTACTGCATGCTGCTGCCCGGTCCCGAGGCGCAGCAGCTGGCCACCTACATCGGCTGGCTGATGCACCGCAGCTGGGGCGGCATTGTGGCTGGCGCGCTGTTTGTGCTGCCGTCGCTGTTCATCCTGATCGCGCTGAGCTGGATCTATGTCGCTTTTGGCGATGTTCCGCTGGTCGCTGGCCTGTTCTATGGCATCAAGCCGGCGGTGGCGGCGATCGTGCTGCACGCCGTCTGGCGCATTGGCAGCAAGACACTCAAAAGCCCGCGCCGCACCCCGCTGCTGTGGGCGGTGGCAATCACCAGCTTTGTCGCCATCGCGGTGCTCAAGGTGCCGTTCCCCTGGGTGGTGCTGGCCGCGGCAGTGACTGGCTGGCTGGGCCAGCGCTGGGCACCCGGACAGTTCGCGGGCGGCGGGCACGGGCCGTCGCAGCCTGCTGCCCTCGCCGCGGGTGAACGCGGCTGGTTGATTGACGACCACACCCCCACACCGGCCCACGCCCGCTTCTCCCGTCGGCGCCTGACGCAGGTGGTGGCGGTGGGCGCCCTGCTGTGGTTGCTGCCCATGGGGGCGCTGGTGGCGCTGTGGGGCTGGGACGGCACGCTGGCGCAAATGGGCTGGTTCTTTACCAAAGCGGCCCTGCTGACCTTTGGTGGCGCCTACGCCGTGCTGCCCTATGTGTACCAGGGCGCGGTGGAGCACTTCCAGTGGCTGACCGGGCCGCAGATGATCGACGGCCTGGCGCTGGGCGAAACCACGCCCGGCCCGCTGATCATGGTGGTGGCATTCGTCGGCTTTGTGGGCGGCTGGGCGCGCCAGGTGCTGGGGCCGGACACCTTGTTCCTGGGTGCAGCGCTGGCGGCCGTGGTGGTGACCTGGTTCACCTTCCTGCCCTCGTTCCTGTTCATCCTCGCGGGCGGGCCGCTGGTGGAGTCAACCCACGGCAAGCTCGGCTTCACCGCGCCCCTGACCGCCATCACCGCGGCGGTGGTGGGCGTGATCGCCAGTCTCGCTATATTTTTCATAGCGCATGTCGCAGTCAGCACGCGGCCTGCAGCCCCATTACGCCTGGACATTGGGGCCCTGGTGCTGATGCTGCTGGCGGCCATCGCGCTGTTTCGCTTCAAGGCAGGCGTGATCCCGGTGATCACGTGCTGCGCTATCCTCGGCGCAGTCTCCGTGTTTCTTGTATGACAACCCAGTTCATCCCCGTCACTTCGGGCGCCCGACTCTCTGACCAGGTCGCGCAGCAGCTTGCGGCCGAAATCAAGGCGGGCCGCCTTGCGCCCGGTGCCAAGCTGCCGCCCGAGGCGCGTCTGGTCGAGCAGTTCGAGGTCAGCCGCACCGTGGTGCGCGAGGCGGTGTCACGCCTGAAGTCGCTGGGGCTGGTGGACTCGCGCCAGGGCAGCGGCGTCTATGTGGCGGCCAGCCCGCCGTTCGCGCCGCTGAACTTTGACGCCAAAAGCGCCGACTCGCAAAGCGCCGTGGCGCAGATGGTCGAGGTGCGCCGTGCGCTGGAGGCCGAGGCCGCCATGCTCGCGGCCCAGCGGCGCACGGCGGCCGACGTCAAGCGCATCCGGCAGGCGGTGCAGGCCCTGGACAAGGCCGTGGCCGCGGGCGGTGACGGCGTGGAGGAAGACCTGCGCTTTCACCGCAGCATCGCCGAGGCTGCACACAACCCGTTCCTGATCAGCACGCTGGACTATCTGGCGCAGTTCATGCGCGGTGCCATCAGCGTCACGCGCGCCAACGAGGCGCGCCGCGCCGACTTCACCACCCAGGTGCGCGGCGAGCACGCCGCCATCACCGAGGCCATTGCCGCGGGCGACGCCGTCAAGGCCCGCGCGGCCGCCGGCCGCCACATGGCCAACGCCATCCGCCGCATCGAGAACGCCGACCCGGCTTTCTGGACCCAGGAAGGCGCGCGCCTGGCACAGCCGCTGGTGCGCAAGCTGCGCAAGGCCTGAAGCTGCTTTTGCGGCTAAAGTTGTATGATAACCATATGAATTCCACCCCCAATGTGGGCCTGATCGGCCTGGGCGCCATGGGCGCCGGCATGGCGCAATCGCTGCGCCGCGCGGGCTACGCGCCCCATGTGTTCGACATTCGCGCCGAGGTGGCACAGGCCTTTGCGGCCGAAGGCGGCACGGCCTGCGCGTCGCCTGCGGAACTCGGCACCGCCTGTGATGTGGTGGTGTCGGTGGTGGTGAACGCCGCGCAAACCGAGAGCGTGCTGTTCGGTGACCTGGGGTGTGCTGCCACCTTGAAGGCCGGCAGCGTGTTCGTGATGTGTTCAACGGTCGACCCGAACTGGAGCATGGCGCTCGAGGCGCGGCTGGCCGAAAAAGGCATTCTGTACATCGACGCACCCATTTCGGGCGGCGCCGCCAAGGCGGCAAGCGGCCAGATGACCATGATGACCTCGGGCACACCCGAGGCCTACGCGCTGGCCGAGCCCATGCTCCATGCCATGGCGGCCCGGGTCTACAAGCTGGGCGACAAGGCGGGTGCGGGCAGCAAGGTCAAGATCATCAACCAGCTGCTCGCGGGCGTGCACATCGCCGCCGCTGCCGAGGCCATGGCGCTGGGCCTGCGCGAAGGGGTGGACCCGGCTGCGCTGTACGACGTGATCACCCACAGCGCCGGCAACAGCTGGATGTTCGAGAACCGCATGGCCCATGTGCTGGCGGGCGACTACACGCCGCTGTCGGCGGTGGACATCTTTGTGAAGGACCTGGGCCTGGTGCTCGACATGGCGCGGGCCAGCAAGTTCCCGCTGCCGCTGTCCAGCACCGCGCACCAGATGTTCATGCAGGCCTCCACCGCCGGCTTTGCGCGCGAGGACGACAGCGCCGTCATCAAGATCTTTCCGGGCATCGAGCTGCCCGCCCCACCCCAGTAAGGACGAATCCCCATGCACATCCTCATCACCGGCGGCAGCGGCTTCCTCGGCGCGCGCCTGGCCCGTACCCTGCTGGCCCGCGGCGGCGTCTCGCGTGGCGGTGCCGCGGCCCAGGCCATCACCCGCATCACGCTGGCCGACCGGGCGCCGCCGCCGGCCGACCTGGCCGCAGACGCACGCGTGCAGTTTGTCGGCGGCGACCTGAACGAGCAGCTCGCCAGCGGGCAAATCCCGGCCGCCGAGACCGCACTGGTGTTTCACCTGGCCGCGGCCGTCAGTGGCGAGTGCGAGGCCGACTTTGACCTCGGCATGCGCAGCAACTACGAAGCCACGCGCGCCCTGCTGGAGGCCTGTCGCGCGCTGGGCACCCGGCCCACCTTCGTGTTTGCCAGCTCGCTGGCCGTGTTTGGCTACCAGCCCGGCTACGGCATGCCCGAGGTGATCGAGGACTACACCTTGCCCACGCCGCAAAGCAGCTACGGCATCCAGAAATTCATTGGCGAACAGCTGGTGGCCGACTTTGCGCGCAAGGGCTTCGTCCAGGGCCGCAGCACGCGGCTGATGACGGTAAGCGTGCGCCCCGGCCGGCCCAACGGCGCGGCCTCGGGCTTCTTCAGCGGCATGATCCGCGAGCCGCTGGCCGGTCTGCGCGCGCAGGTGCCGGTGCCCGCCAGCACCCCGGTGGCGCTGGCCTCTCCGGCCCGGACGATTGAAGGCATCGTGCGCGCCGCCGAGGCGAGCGACGCCGACTGGGGCCCGCTGACGGCCATCAACCTGCCCGCCATGCGCACCACCGTGGGCGAGATGGCGCAGGCGCTGGAGCGCGTGGCCGGCCCTGCCGCCACCGCACTGCTCGACTGGACACCGGACGAAGCCATCCAGAAGCTGGTGAAAACCTGGCCCGGCAACATTGCGTCCGCCCGGGCCAACCAGCTGGGCCTGCAGCCCGACCCCGACTTTGAAACCATCATCCGCGACTACATCCGCGAGAACCCGCCGGCCGTGACCCTACCGATCCAGTGATGAAGAAGATCTTGAGCGCCGCCGGGCCGCCCCAAGGCGCGAAGGCTCCCTCGGGGGGCAGCGCAGTACACGAAGTGACAAGCGTGGGGGTCAGGTTGGGCTGCATTGCCGACGACTTCACCGGTGCCACCGACCTGGCCAACAACCTGGTGCGCAATGGCATGCGGGTGGTGCAGGTCATCGGCGTGCCGGACGGCGTGCTGGACACGGATGCCGACGCGGTGGTGGTGGCGCTGAAGTCGCGCACCATCGCCCCGGCCGACGCGGTGCAGCAGTCGCTGGCGGCGTTGCGCTGGCTGCAGGCCCGTGGCGCGCAGCAGATCTACTTCAAGTACTGCTCCACCTTTGACAGCACGGCCCAGGGCAATATCGGCCCCGTGACCGAGGCGCTGATGGATGCTCTGGGCACAGACTTCACCATCGCCACGCCGGCCTTCCCCGACAACGGCCGCACCGTGTTCAAGGGCCACCTGTTCGTGGGCGACGTGCTGCTGAATGAGAGCGGCATGCAGAACCACCCGCTCACGCCCATGACCGACGCCAATCTGGTGCGCGTGCTGCAGGCGCAGTGCCGCCGCAAGGTGGGGTTGATCGACTACAAGACCGTGGCGCAGGGCGAAGCCGCCATTCGTGCGCGCATCGCCGCGCTGCGGGCCGACGGCGTGGGCCTGGCCGTGGTGGACGCTGTCTCCAACGACGACCTGCTGCGCCTGGCGCCGGCGCTCCAGGGCCTGCCGCTGGTGACGGCCGGCTCGGGCGTGGCCATCGGCCTGCCGGGCAACTGGGGCCTGGCCCCGTCGTCCACGGCCAGTGCCCTGCCGCCGCCGCGCGGCCTGCAGGCGGTGGTGTCGGGCAGCTGCTCGCTGGCCACGGGTCGGCAGGTCATGGCCTTCATCCGGGCCGGGCACCCGGCCCTGGCGATTGACCCGCTGCGCATCGCCGCGGGGGCGGATGTGGCGGCCGAGGCCCTGGCCTGGGCGGCGCCGAAGCTGCAGGCGGGCCCGGTGCTGGTGTACTCCACCGCCGACAGCAGCGCCGTGAAGGCCATCCAGGGCCGGCTGGGTGTGGATGAGGCCGGCGCGATGGTGGAACGCACCCTGGCCGCCATTGCGCGCGGGCTGGTGCAGCAGGGCGTGCGCCAGCTGGTGGTGGCGGGTGGCGAAACCTCGGGCGCCTGCGTGCAGGCGCTGGCCATCACCCAAATGAAGATCGGCCCGCAGATCGACCCCGGCGTGCCCTGGTGCCACGCCTTGTCGGACGCGGCCGCGGGCGAGGGCCTTCACCTCACGCTCAAGTCCGGCAACTTCGGCACCGACGACTTCTTCTCCCAAGCCTTCACAATCCTGCAATGACGGAAACCGAAGCCCGGGATGAGATCTGCCGCGTCGGCAAGAGCCTGTTCGACCGTGGCTACGTGCATGCCACGGCGGGCAACATCAGCGTGCGGCTGGACGACGGTTTCCTGATCACCCCCACCGACGCCTGCCTGGGCTTTCTGGAGCCGGCGCAGCTGGCCCGGCTGGACGCGCAGGGCCAGCAGACGGGTGGCCTGCCTGCTAGCAAAACGATAGCACTCCACACAGCCATTTACCGGGCTGCAGCCCGATTTGATGCCCAGACGCGGTGCGTCATCCACACCCACAGCACCCACTGCGTGGCGCTCACATTGCAGCCCACCGGCCCCGAGCTGCTGCCGCCCATCACGCCCTACTTTGTGATGAAGGTCGGCCATGTGCCGGTGGTTCCGTACCACCGCCCCGGCGCACCCGAGGCGGCGGCGCTGGTGGCGCAGGCCATCACGCGCCAGGGCGAGCAGGGCGTGCCGATCCGCGCCGTGGTGCTGGAGCGGCTGGGCCCCAATGTGTGGCACCGCACGCCGGCCGCGGCCATGGCCACGCTGGAAGAGCTGGAAGAAACCGCGAAGCTCTGGCACACCAGCCAGCCCCGGCCGCAGCCCCTGACCCACGCCCAGATTGAAGAACTGCGCCAGCGCTTTGGCGCCCACTGGTAACCCGCCATGCCCCAATTTGCCGCCAATCTTTCGATGCTCTACCCCGAGCTGGACTTCCTGGACCGCTTCGAGGCCGCCGCGAAAGACGGCTTTAAGGGCGTCGAGTACCTGTTTCCCTACGCCTACGACAAGGCAGAACTGGCCGCGCGGCTGCAGGCGAACGGGTTGCAGCAGGTGCTGTTCAACGCGCCGCCCGGTGACTGGGACAAGGGTGACAAGGGCGTTGCCTGCCAGCCCGGGCGCGAGGCCGAGTTCCGCGACGGCTTTGCCCGCGCGCTCGACTACGCGGCGGCGCTGGCCTGTCCGCGGGTGCATGTGATGGCCGGGCTGCTGCCGGCCGGCGTGCCGCGTGAGGCGGCGCGCGCCACCTACCTGGCGAATCTGCAGCACGCCGCCGCTTCCGCCGCGGCGCAGGGCGTGGACGTGCTGATCGAGCCGATCAACACGCGCGACATTCCGGGCTTCTTCCTGAACCGGCAGGACGACGCGCATGCCACCGTGCAGGCAGTGGGCGCGGCCAACCTCAAGGTGCAGTTTGACCTGTACCACTGCCAGATCGTGGAAGGCGACGTGGCGATGAAAATCCGCCAGTACCTGCCGACCGGGCGGGTGGGGCATTTCCAGATTGCGGGGGTGCCCGAGCGCCATGAGCCTGACGTGGGCGAAGTGAACTACCCTTACCTCTTCAAGGTGATTGACGAGGTCGCCGCAGCATGCGGATGGCAGGGCTGGGTGGGCTGTGAATACCGGCCCGCGCGGGGCGCCACACCCGGCGGCACCTCGGCCGGCCTGGGCTGGCTGAAAGCCGCGGGCGCCTGATCAGCGGCGCTGCTGGGGGGGCGGCGTGAAGCCGGGGCCGCGGCCGGGCAGGTGGCGGAAGGTGATGCGGCCCTTGCTCAGGTCGTAGGGCGAGAGTTCCAGCGAAACCTTGTCACCCGCGAGGATGCGGATGTGGTTCTTGCGCATCTTGCCGCCGGTGTAGGCCACCAGCTGGTGGCGTTGTCCAGGGTGACGCGGAAACGCGAGTCGGGCAGCACCTCGGTCACCGGCGCCGTTCATTGCAATCAGTTCTTCTTTGGCCATGGTGTCCTCCTGGGGCAGGCGTTGAAGGAAGCAGCGGCAAGGCGAACGGGCGGCGGGAAGGCCGCGGCGCCTGCGTGCTGCGCAATCGGGATTCGGAGAGTACCGCGCCCGTGCGGGGGCTGGACTTTGAGAGGACGGGTCGACTGACCCAACACTAAACCGACGGCCCGATTGTACCTTGTTGGCCGCTTCACCGCCTTTGTTGCTACAAAATTCATAGCGATCTGCGCGAGTATTCTGCGGGCTGGTGGCCAAATCGTGTCATCAACCGGGTGCGTGGCAACGGTGCGCGCCGCAGCTGCGGGGGCCGGGCAACTCCCGGCTGACGCAGCCGGCGTGCCCTGTACTACGATGGCTTCACCCATGAACCGCGACGACTTCTCACGCTGTTTGAGCTGTTGCCCATCGGCGCGTACCGCAGCGACCCGAGCGGCGTGCAGGTGCGCGCCAACCGCGCCATGGTCGCGCTGTTCGGCACCAGCTCCGAAGCCGAGATGCTGGGCACCGCCACTTCGCGGAGCAGGGCTGGTACACCCGGCCGGGGCGTCGAGCCGAATTCCGGGCCCGGCTGCTGGCCGGGAGCACGCTGCGCAACTTTGTGTCGGAGATGCGCCGCCCGAATGGCGAGGTGTTCTGGATCAGCGAGAACGCCTGGTGCGCGACGCACAGGGCAACGTGCTGTACCACGAGGGCACGGTGGAACATCACGCACGGATGCAGGCCGAGCAGGCAGCCGCCACGGCCAACGAGATGCTGCGCGAACGCACCGGGCCTTGCAGATCACGCTGGACAACGCGGGCCGCGGCATTGCGCGGGTGGATGCCAGGGTGAGCGGGCTCTACAACCGCCGCTTCTGGAGCTGCTGGATCTGCCCGATGCGCTGCTGGCGGGGCGCCCCACCGGCCGAGGTGATCCGGGATTTCCAGGAACAACGCGGTGATTTCGGCGAACACTCTGAACTGCTCAATGTAAGCCCGCTCAACAGCGTGGACCGCCGCGCACAGGACGCGGCCGGCCGGTTCACGTCCGGCACCTACCTGCGCCGCACCCGCGGCGGCCTGGTGATCGAGTGGCCACGCAGACGCTGCCCGACGGCGGCGTGGTGCGGACCTATTCGGACGTCACCGCGTATTTCAACGCCCAGAAGAGCTGGCGGACAAAAGCCGCATCCTGCAGATCACGCTGGACAACATGAGCCAGGGCATTGCGACCATTGATGCGTCCGGCCGCACCGTGACCTCCAACCGGCGCCACCAGGAGTTGCTGGGCTTTCCCCGAAGCACTGATGGCGACCAAGCCGACCATGGAGCAACTGGTGCGCTTCCAGATCGAGCGCGGCGACTTCGGCGAGAACTTCCAGTTTGTGGACGCGGTCGCGCGTGGCTACGTGGCCGTGGGCGACAAGGTGCCGGCCATCCAGGGGCCCGAAACCTACCTGCGCCAGACCCGCGACGGCAAGACGCTGGAAGTGCGCACCCGCCCGTTGCCCGACGAAGTAGTGGTCACCCGCCTTCTACGACATGACCGACTACGTGAAGGCGCAGCACGCGCTGGCGCACAAGGAGGCGCAGCTCCGCGCTGGTCAACAACATTCCCGACCGGATCTGGCTCAAGGACGCCGACGGCGGCGCACCTGTTGTCCAACCCCGCGCACCAGCGCCAGCACGGCCTGCGGGAAGAAGACGTGGTGGGCAAGACCGCGCACGGCGCCACCGTTCGGTCCGCAGGAGGAGCGAACACCGGGTGGCTGACCGCAAGGCCATGGAGTCTGACGCCCCCGTGGTGTACGAAGACCGGCTGACCGATCCGCGCACCAGCCGCATGCAGTATTTCGAGCTGGTCAAGACGGCCATGCGCAACGACGCGCGGGCAGATGCATCGGCCTGCTGGGCATCGCGCGCGACATGCGGCGCGCAAGGAAGCCGGGGGCGGTGCTGATCGCGGCCAAGGAGGCGGCCGAGGCCGGCAACCGCGCCAAGGCCGAATTCCTGGCCAGCATGAGCCATGAAATCCGCACGCCCATGAACGCCGTGATCGGCATGAGCGACCTGCTCCTGGACACCCCATGACCGCAGCCCAGCGCGAGTTGCCGAGACCATCCGCACCAGCGGCGACGCGCTGCTGGTGCTCATCAACGACATCCTGGACTTCTCCAAAATCGAGTCGGCCACCTCGAGCTGGAGCGCGTGCCGGTGAACCTGGCTGAATGTGTCGAGGGTGCGCTGGACCTCACCAGCGGCGGCGGCGGTGAAGGGCCTGGACTTGCTCTACTGGATCGAGGACGACGTCCCGCGGGCCATCTATGGCGACCTGACGCGGCTGCGCCAGGTGTTCATCAACCTGATCAACAACGCCGTCAAGTTCACGCAAGAGGGCGAGGTGGTGGTCACGCTGTCGCGGCGTGAGGGCGCCGACGGCGCGCCGCTGCTGCACGCTGGCGGTGCGCGACACCGGCATCGGCATTCCCGCCGACCGGCTTGACCACGCATGTTCCAGGTGTTCAGCCAGGTGGACACCTCCACCGCGCGCCGGTACGGCACCGAGCTGGGCCTGGCCATCTGCCGCCGCCTGATCAGGCTGATGGGCGGGCGCATCTGGGTGGTGTCGGTGGCAAGGAGTTCGACCTTCCAGTTTGAAATCCCGTACCAGGTGGTGCCGTCCGGGCCCAGCGCCTGGGTCAGCCGCAAGACCGTCAGCCTGGCGGGACGGCGCCTGCTGCTGGTGGACGACAACGCCACCAACCGGCACATCCTCGCGCTGCAGACCCGCCGCTGGGGCATGCTGCCGCGCGCGGCATCGTCTGGCGCACAGGCACTGGCGTGGCTGGATGCCGGTGAACTTCGACGCCGCCATCCTCGATGTGCAGATGCCAGGCATGGACGGCTACGCAACCGCCGAGCTGCGCAAGCGCTTTGACCCGAACCAGTTGCCGTTGCTGGTGCTGACCTCACTGGGTGACGAGGGTGACCAGCTGGCCGGCCTGGGCGTGGCGGGAGCACTGGTCAAGCCTGAAGTCGTGCCAGGTGCTGTTTGACGCGCTGTACAGCCTGTTCGAGCGACAGCCCGTCTCGTCGCGCCGGCACCTGCCTGCGCGCAACGCCGCCGAGCTGGCCCAGCAGATTCCGCTGCGACTGCTGCTGGCCGAAGACAAGCCTGGTCAACCAGCGGGTGACGCGCACTGATCCTGAGCGGCCTGGGCTATGACATCCAGGTGGTGGCCACCGGCACGGGCGCGCTGGAGGCGGTGGCGCAGGCCCTGCAGGACGGAGAACCGTTTGACGTGGTGCTGATGGATGTGCAAGATGCCCGACATGGACGGCCTGGAGGCCACACGCCAGCTGTGCGCCCTGTATCCAACCGCCCGCCGACCCTGGATCGTGGCCATGACCGCCAACGCCATGGAAGGCGACCGCGACGATTGCCTGGCCGCCGGCATGGACGACTATGTGAGCAAGCCCATCCGCGCGGCCGTGGTGGCCGAGGCGCTGCGCCGCGCCGCTGGGGGCTGGCGGCACGGCGCCGAGCAGGCTGAAACCCTTGGTGTTACCCCCGCGAGCGGTCTGGCGAGGCGGATAATCCGGGATCCGGCGGAACGACCGGACAACAACAATGCCCAACATTGCAACCGTATTGAAAGAAGATCGCCCGGGTGGCCCGCAAGGAGCTGCGTGGCGATACAGCGCCAGTTCAAGAAAGCCTCGGCCCAGTACCGCAGTGACATCGCCGCGCTGAAGCGCCGCATCACCGAGCTGGAAAAAGCGGCAGCGAAGCTGTCGCGGCAAAGCGGCAAGGCCGGCGCAAAGCCGACGCCCCGGCAGAGGCCTCAATAACCTGCGCTTCAGCGCCAAGGCAACGGCACAGCGCGAGCGCCTGGGCCTGTCGGCGCAAGTGGCGGCGTTGCTGGGCGTTTTCAGCCAGTCCATCTACAAATGGGAAGACGGCAAGGCCCGACACCGCCAGCCAGCGCGCCATCGCCTCGCTGCGCACCATGGGCAAGCGCGAAGCCAACGCCCGCCTCGCGGCGCTGGCGAGCGGCTGGGCCGACCGGCTTTCCCGAGTTCATAGCGCCGCTGACCGCGGGTCGGCTGGTCAGCAAGGCGCGCGGCAAGGCCGGCTCTGCTCAGCAGAATGCCGGCAGTGCCAGCATGGGCGTTGCAAGACCGCCCAGCTTCAAAATCCGCGCAGCGTCCTCGAGTTCTGCCCTCAGCGCCCACCAAGCCGGCCACGAGGGCCAGCTGCAGGCCGATGAAAGCACCAGGGCCTGCGGCTCGCTCCAGCTGCGGGCCGGCAGCCCGGGCCGTCGAGCAGCAAGCTCTTCCATCGTGTGTGCGTAGGCGACGACCACCCAGGGCCAGCGCCGGCGCACCGTCGGCGCCGTTGCCTGCGGCGCCGCGGCGCCCGGCGGTATTGAGGAAGCGCGTCGAGCAACGCGCGGCCGTCGGCGCGCCCTGCGCAGCGTGAACTGCTCCTGCACTGCGCGCGCAGGCGGCACCTGCCGCCGTCGCCACGGGTGGGCCGAAGATGCATGCGACAGTGGTGTATGGCCGCGCACGATGGTGCTCACGCGCGCATGGTTGCCCGGCAGCTGCAGGCTGGCCAGTGGCACTGGCTGCGGCATGGCGGTGAACACAGCCGGTGAGGTTGCCGCCGTCGTCTGACGGCTGGCAATGCTGGGCGCAGGCCCCGTTTGGCCGCCAGGTGCTGCAGCGTCGCGGTGTTGAAGGTGTACGCGGGTGCGCCTCGTGGAAGCTGCTGCGCGGTGACTGGCAGGTGGCCTCGACGTTCAGCACCTCCACCGCAGCGTGCCACCGGGGCGCAAGGCGTTGCGCAGCTGGCGCAACACTGCACCCAGGTCTTCGGTGTGCTCCAGCACATGCCAGCTGGTGATGAGGTCAAAACCGCCCTCGGGCAGCGGCGTCGCCAATGAAGCCCCGGGTGATGGCCAGCCCAGCCCGTACTGCGCCTCGGCATAGCCGGCGCGCCTGTTGGGGTTCCACCTGCCCGCGGCGGGCCAGGGTTTCCAGGAAGCGGATGATATTCGCCGCCACCGCCGCGCCACGTCGGACGCTGGCCGACGTCAGCCAGGCGGTCTGGCCAGTCGACAGGTATTTCGCCGGCGCGCAGCACGTCTTCGGCACCAATAAAGGGCCTGCTTGTAGGCCAGCCGGTAATCGTTTTCGTAGAGCCAGCGTGCTTCGTGCGGCCGCGGGTCCGACCACACCGGGCCACAGCCTTCGCAGGCCACGCTGCGCAGCGGCTGGCCGCTGCGGCAAGCGGGACAGCACCGTGACGTGGGTGCACCACACAGGTTGCAGGGAATGGAGGCACGGTCGCAGGCACGGTCATGGAGAGCCCTCTATGGAAAGAAGCCGGCTTTGTAACAGAACCTGTCCGGACAGCGCGCAGTGCATTTCCCCGGGGAAAGCTGGGGTTGTTGCCTACCCGGAAGCGTGTGCCCCTGGCCAGTCGGGGTTGCGAGGCCCGGGGCTTGGCCGCTGGCGCCGCCTGAAGGGGCAGGTTAGTAATTACTGGCTCTGGCGTGCGAGCGCGGGCGGCGTAGAGTTGCGGGCTTCCCTGCTGATCCATTCAGGAACCCCATGAACGCACCCTGCGAGAAATGCCCAGTGGCACGCTCGACGCCGCCGCCGCCCTGGACCACGCCACCCGCCAGTGGGACAGCGACATCCACGTCCGGCAGCTGACCGACTACATCCAGATCCCGGCCAAGTCGCCCGGGTTCGACAAGGACTGGGCGACCAACGGCTACATCGAGACCGTGCTGCGCAATGCCGCGCAGTGGGTCGAGGCGCAGAAGGTCGAAGGCCTCAAGCTCGAAATCGTGCGCCTGCCCGGCCGCACCCCGTGCTGTTCTTTGACATTCCCGCCACCAAGGCCGAAGTCGGCCCAGACCGTGCTGATGTGCGGCCATCTGGACAAGCAGCCCGAGTTCACCGGCTGGCGCAACGACCTCGGCCCCTGGACGCCCAGTACGAAGACGGCAAGCTCTACGGCCGCAGCGGCGCCGACGACGGCTACGCGGTGTACGCCAGCATCGCCGCCGTGCAGGCCCTGAAGGCGCAGAAGGTGGCGCACCCGCGCATCGTGGGCGTGGAAACCTGCGAGGAATCCGGGCGGCTACGACCTGCTGCCCTACATCGACGCCTTGCGCCCGCAGCTGGGCGAGGTGGCGCTGGTGATCTGCCTGGACAGCGGCGCCGGCGCTGTTCCAGCAGCTGACCACCAACTGCGCGGCATGGCCAGCGGCACGCCAAGGTGGAGGTGCTGACCGAGGGCGTGCATTCGGGCGACGCCTCGGGCCTGGTGCCCAGCAGCTTCCGCATCGTGCGGCAGGTGCTCGACCGGCTGGAAGACGGCAAGACCGGCCGCCTGCTGCCTGCCAGCTTTCACTGCGAAGTGCCGGCCGAGCGGCTGGCCCCAGGCCCAGGCCACCGCCGCCATCCTGGGTGACGAGGTGTACAAGCGCTTTCCGTGGGCCCACTACGACTGCGGCAGCTCCACCACCTTCGCGCTGCCCACCACCACCACCGACCCGGTGCAGGCCCTGCTCAACCGCACCTGGACGCCGACGCTCAGCGTGACCGGCGCCGAGCTTCCAGCACTCAAGGACGCCGGCAACGTGCTGCGCCCCTACACCGCCTTCAAGCTCAGCCTGCGCCTGCCGCCGCTGGTGGACGCGGCCAGCGCCGTGGCCGAAATGGAAGGCCCTGCTGGAAGACGCGCCCTACCAGGCCAGGGTCACGTTCGAAAGCAACGGTGGCGCCACCGGCTGGAACGCGCCCGACACCGCGCCCTGGTTCGAGCAGGCGCTGAACGCCGCCAGCCAGGCGCACTTTAACGTCAACGTGGGCTACATCGGCCAGGGCGGCACCATTCCGCTCATGAACATGCTGAGCCAGAGCTTCCCCCGAGCGCAGATGATGGTCACCTGCGGCGTGCTGGGCCCAAGAGCAGCGCATGGCCCCAACGAGTTCCTGCACGTGCCCTATGCCAAGGAAGCTCACGGCCGCCGTGGCCCAGGTGATGGCGTCGCTGCCGGCCTGATCTGTTGAACATGAACGACTCCACGCTTTCCACCTTCACGGCGAGCGACGGCGACAACTGGCCCTGCAGGAATGGCCGCTGGACGACGACCAGCCGATGCGGCGCGGTCGTCATCGTGCACAACCTGGGCGAGCATGTGGGTCGCTACGACCACGTGGCGCAGTTCCTCAATGCCTGGGGCTTCGCGGTGCGCGGGTATGACCAGTATGGCCATGGCGAATCGGGCGGCGTGCGTGGCGCGCTGCCAGACGACGACCGGCTGCTGGAAGACCTGGCCGATGTGGTGGACGCGACCCGTCTGCGCTTGCCCGACGGCAAGCCGCTGGTCCTGCTCGGCCACAGCATGGGCGGGCTGGTGGCAGGGCATTTTGTGGCGCTGAAGCGCCGGCCGGTGGACGCGCTGGTGCTGGCCATCGCCAGCACTCGATCCAGGAAATCAACCTGGTGCAAAAGCTGCTGCTGGCCGTGGTGCCGCGTGTGGCGCCCAACCTCACCCTGGGCAACGGGCTGGACGCCAGCTTCATTCGCGACCCAGCAGTGGTCGAGGCTTACCAGCGCGACCCGGCGGTGCGCGGTGACCGCATCTCGGGCCGGCTGGCGAAGTTCATTGCCGACGGTGGCCAGCCACCGTGGCCGTGCGCCGCACTGGACGGTGCCCACGCTGCTGATGTACGCCGGTGCCGACAAGCTGGTCAACCCGGCCGGCGCACGCGCGTTGCCGCGGCGGCGCCGCAGATGTGGTGACGTCCTGCTTCGGCGCGCACTACCACGAGCTGTTCAACGAGCTGGACCGGGCGCCGGTGTTCGCCCTGCTCAAGCACTGGCTGGTGCAGAAGTTCCCGCCCCTTTGAGGCCGGGCTACAAGCCAAATCAGGCCGCAACCCGCGCCGATGCTGCGCAGGAGCTACTATTTTTGTAGCAGATTGCCCAGCATGCCGAGCAGCTCGCCGGCATCGCCGATACCGTTTTCAGGCGCCACGCCTACGGCGTGAGCTTGTCCACCAGGCCGGGCAGCAAGCTCGGCGAGAGGCTGGCCCTGAGGCCTGGTCGGATACGCCCAGCTGGCCCGCCAGTTTGCCCCAGCATGTCGCTGCCCAACACTTCTTTCAGCTGGTCGGCGCTAACCGGCAGGTTCTCACCCCTTGCCGATCCAGGAACCCACCACCTCGCCAGGTCGGCCTCGTTGAACTTCTCCACCAGACCGCGCAGGCCCCGCCCTCGCCGTCGTTGGCCAGCAACTGGCCCAGCACTGCGCCGATGCCGCCTTCGCTGCTGCACCTGGCCCATCACCGCGCCCATCACCGAATCAAGCAGTCCCATATCAACGTCCTTTCAGTTGCTAACCGGATTCTGGGCGCGACGGCGGTGGAGCACCTTGACCACAACAGCGCCAGCGCCGTGGCCAGCACCGGCAATAGCGAAGCTGGTTCAGCGACGCGTCCAGCCCTGGGTCGTGACCAGTACGCCGAAGGCCAGCGAGCATCAGCGCCAGCGTGGCAAACACGAAGAAGTTCGGCGCGCCCTGGGCGCGGTCTTTTTCCTCGGGCCTGTAGGCGGTCGACGACAGGGTGGTGCTGCCGGTGAAAATAGAAGTTCCAGCCCACTTGGCAGAACAGCGCAATCAGGAACTGGTACGGGTCCACACCCGACAGCGCGATGGCGATGCAGCAGGTACAACCGCGATGCCCACCCCCATGACTGGCAGGGTGCCAAAGCGCTTGATGAGGTTACCGGTAAAGCCGGGCGCACGAACATGCCGATCACATGCCATTCCAGCACCAGCGCGGCGTCGGAAAACGGCAGCCCGCATTGCTGCATGGCGATCGGCGGCGTGGCGGCCATCAGCAGGTTCATCACGCCAAGCTCCAGGGCGCCGGTGGCGGCGGCGACGATGAACACCGGCTGCTTCATGATCTGCGAGTGGCCGGCCCTGCTGCCCAACCTTTTTGAAGCGGCACCAGCGGGAACGTGATGAAGGCCAGCGCCAGCATGCCCAGCAGCGCCACGCCGGCCATTGCGATGTAGGCGCCTGCGAACGGCACGGGAAAGGGTTGCGCGTCAGGCGGCCAGGTTAGGCCGGCAATCGCGCCCAGCAGTCCGCCAGCCATGCCAGCGACACGGCTTTCTCCTGCGCGGTCGGCCCGCCACCTCGGCCGCCGCAAGGCCAGTACAGCAGGCCGGCATTGGCGTTGTAGTAGCGGCCACCAAGGTGGCAGCACACAGCAGCCAGAGAGGTCCGGCTGAAGGCAGCATAGGCGCACAGCAATGCCGACAGGAACGCCACCACCAGCCCGAGCTGGAACGAATACACGTCCAGCGTGACTGGCTGCGCGCACCATGCCCGGTGGACAGCGCGCCGCCCACCACATAGCCCATCACCGGCAGCGTGGCCATCCAGCCCATGGGTGCCAGCGACAGGCCGACAAAGCCGTTGATGGCAATGAAGGTGACGTTGTTGGTGAGGAACAGGCCCTGGCTGAGGCCAGCAGTACCAGGTTGCGGTTTCATCAAGCCAGTGTAAGGGCCGCCAGCACCGCCAGCGGCGCCGTCTCTGCCCGTAAAACACGAGGGCCGAGGTTCACAGCCACGAAGCCTGCCGCCAGCGCGGCCTGTTCTTCCACCAGGCTCAGGCCGCCTTCGGGGCTTCCGGACAGCACTTGAGGTAGGCAGGGCCGGTGCCAGCAACGGCCTGCGAAAGGGGCTGGGCATGGGTGCCCAGGGACAGCGTAGCCGCAGGCTGGCTCCGACAGGCTCAACCCGACCGGACGCCAGCCAGGCCAGCAGGGCCACGGCTTCGTACCCTGGGGCACGCGGTGCGGCCACACTGCTCGCACGCGGCAATCGCAATGCCCTGCCAGTGCGCGCTTTTTGTCGGCGCGCTCGCCTTTGAGCTTTAGCACGCTGCGTTCGGCCAGCACCCGGCTGGACGCTGGCCACGCCGAGTTCGGTGGCCTTTTCCACCAGCCAGTCCATGCGCTCGTTGGCGGGCATGCCCACCACCAGGTGCACGCTTTTGCGTGTGGCTTCCCGCTCCAGCGCATGGTGAGCGCCCACCTGCACCTGCACGCTGCTGCGGCCCATCACTGCACGGTGGCGTCTGGCGAACTCGCCGCCCTCGCCGTTGAACAGCGTCACGGCGGCGCCGGGCTGCAGCCGCAGCACCTGCGCGTGGCGCGCCGCATTGGGCGGCAGCGCGATGCTGTCGCCCGGGGCCAGGGGCAAGGGGCGGTGAAAGCGCAGCATGCTATGAAATCAATAGCACCTTGCGCAATGTTGGCGCGGGCTACAGGCCATTTTGGCTTTCAAACGCGGCCGACCAGAAGCCGGTGGCGTACATGCCCTTCGATCGCGTCCACCAGCCGCAGCAACGCTGCCAGCTCGCGGTAGCGGCTGGTGGTGGTACGGATGTACTGGATGAAGCGCGGCGCGTCGGCCAGGTACTTCGGTTTGCCGTCGCGCAGCGTGAGGCAGGCGAAGATACCGGCCACTTTCAGGTGGCGCTGCAGGCCATCCATTCCACCGCGCGGTAGAACTCGCCGAGGGTGACGTCGCCCACCGGCGGCCCGGCCTTGCGGGCGCTACAGTAGCGGATGGTCACGTCGAGCACGAATTCCTCGTCCAGCTCAGGAAGGCGTCGCGCATCAGGCTGGCGATGTCGTAGGTGATGGGGCCGTACACCGCACCGTCCTGGAAGTCCAGCACGCCCAGGCGCGTCGGCGTAGAACATCATCAGGTTGCGCGGCATGAAGTCGCGGTGCACATAAACCGCCGGCGCGGCCAGGTTGTGCTGCACGACCAGGCGCTGCTGGTCCAGTGTCGTGCGCTGCGCGTCGGTCAGCGTCACGCCCTTGTGGCGGGTCAGGTACCAGTCGAGCAGCGTACGCCAGCTCGCTGGCGACGCGGGGGCCTCGTCGTACGGCGGCAGCACACCCGGGCGCGAGGCGCTGCCAGGCCACCAGGGCCGGCGCGCTGGTACAGCGGCAGGTTGGCGGCCGGGTCGGCGGCGTCCACCCGCTCGATCATGGTGTGCGCACCCAGGTCGTCCAGCAGCATGAAGCCCATGGCTTCGTCCCAGGCCAGCACGCGTGGCACCAGCAGGCCAGCGTCGGCCATCAGCGCCGCCACCGCCACAAAGGGCTTGCAGTCTTCCTTGTCGGGTGGCGCGTCCATGATGATGAAGCTGGCAGGGGCGCGCGCCGCAGCTGCAGTGGCCCCGTCAATGCGCAGGTAGCGGCGGAAGCTGGCGTCGGCCGACGCCGGACGCAAGGTGGCGGGCGCCAGTCCGTGGGCCTCGCCCACGCCTTGCAGCCAGTGGTGGAACGCCGCTTCGCGATCGGGGTCGGCCCAGGCCACGGCGGCGGCTTCGGCAAGGCGGGATGAAGAGGGTGTCGCAGGGGCGCTCATGGATAATCCATTCTACAAATGCCGTCCCGCTCCCCAGCCCGTCCCCGCTTCGTCCTGACGCCGGTGGCCCTCGTGGCCTGCGCCCTGCTGCACCAGCCGCTGGCACGCGCGCAGGTGTTGCAGGACGAGCCCGTGCTGCGCCTCAAGCCCAGCCAGGCGCTGCGCGAGGACATTCCCGAAGCGGTGCGGCGCGAACTGCCCACCCATGTCTCGGGCGACCGCATCTCGGGCCGGACCGACCTGGAGACCGTGATCGACGGCCACGCCGAGCTGCGCCGCGGCGACACGGTGATCCGGGCCGACCGGCTCGAGTACTACCAGCCGGACGACCTGGCCAAGGCGCGGGGCAATGTGCTGATCAACCGCGCCGGCAATACCTACGAAGGCCCGGAGCTGCAGCTCAAGGTGGACGCCTTCGAGGGGTTCTTCAACTCCCCGAACTACCGCTTCCTGCGCAACAACGCATATGGCGAAGCGGAGCGGGTGGACTTCATTGATGACCGGCGCACCATCATCCGCAACGCGAGCTATACCACCTGCCAGCGCCAGCCCGGTCCGAGCTGGCTGCCGGCGTGGATCCTGAACGCCGCCAGCATCCGCATCGACAGCGAGGAAGAAACCGGCCAGGCCGAGGGCGCGGCGCTGAGCTTCATGGGTGTGCCGGTGCTGCCGATCCCCTCGATCAGCTTCCCGCTGTCGGACAAGCGCAAGTCGGGCTTCCTGCCGCCCACCATCGGGCTGGACAGCCTGAACGGCGTCGAGCTCACCGTGCCGTACTACTGGAACATTGCACCCAACCGCGACGCGACCTTCTTTCCCGCGCTCATGAGCAAGCGCGGGATCGACCTGGGCGGCGAGTTCCGCTACCTCGAGAACGACTACAACGGCAAGCTGCGCGCCAACTACATGCCTACCGACACGCTGCGCGACCGCGCACGCTGGGGTTATGCGCTGCAGCATGAAGGCCTGGTCCGCAACAACCTGATCGGCCCGCTGGGCCTGAGCCTGAACCTCAACCGCGTGAGCGATGACAACTACTGGCGCGACTTTTCGCGTGCCACCGGCTCGCTCACACAGCGCCTGCTGGCCAATGACGCCCAGGTGTCGTGGGGCCTGGGCAACTTCTCGGCCACGGCGCGTTCGCTGAAGTGGCAGACGCTGCAGGACGTGGCCTCGCCCATCGTGCCGCCCTACGACCGTGCGCCGCAGCTGGTGGGCCGCTACACGCGCAACAACCTGGCCGGCGGTTTTGACGCCTACGTGGAAGCGGACTACACGCAATTCCAGTCGGTGCGCGGGCTCACCGGCCAGCCCAACGCCAAGCGCAGCTACACGCTGGCCCAGATCAGCCGCCCCTGGCAGGCGCCGGGCTGGTTCATCACGCCCAGGTTGCAGCTGCACACCACCAGCTACCAGTTCGACGCGCCTTTGACCAACGGCGCCACGTCGGCGCGCCGGACCCTGCCGACTTTCAGTGTGGACAGCGGGCTGGTGTTCGAGCGGGACGCCAGCTACTTTGGCCGCAGCTTTCGCCAGACGCTGGAGCCGCGCGCCTTTTATGTGCATACCCCCTACCGCGACCAGAGCGCCCTGCCCAACTACGACTCCGGTGCCAACGACTTCAACTTTGCGACGATCTACACCGAGAACGCCTTTGGCGGTCACGACCGCATCTCGGACAACAACCTGCTGACGCTGGGGGCCACCACCCGCTTGCTGGACCCGGCCACCGGCGCCGAGGCGGCGCGCTTCGGCATCGCGCAGCGCCTGCGCTTCAAGGACCAGCTGGTCACCCTGCCCGGGGGAGCGCCGGTGAGCGAGCGGCTGAGCGATGTGCTGCTGGGCGCCAGCATCAACTGGGACCCGAAGTGGAGCTTTGACTCCACCGTGCAATACAACCCCAAGACCCGGCGCTCGATCCGCTCGACCATTGGCGGGCGCTACAGCCCGGGCAACTACAAGGTCGTCAGCGCCGCCTACCGCCTGCAACGCGGACTGAGCGAGCAGATCGACATGGGCTGGCAATGGCCGATCGGCGACCACAGCGCCGCCAGCGGAGAAGGCCGCTGGTACAGCGTGGGCCGGCTGAACTACAGCCTGCAGGACCGCAAGCTGGTGGACTCCGTGGTCGGGTTCGAGTACGACGCGGGCTGCTGGCTGGGCCGCGTGGTGGTGGAGCGGCTGCAAAGCAGCACCTCGTCGTCCAACAAGCGTATCCTGTTCCAGCTGGAGTTCGTGGGCTTCACCCGGCTGGGCTCGAATGCACTGCAGACGCTGAAGGACAATATCCCCCGTTACCAGTACCTGCGCGAGAAGACCACCACGCCCAGCCGCTTCAGCAATTACGACTAGAGAAGATCATGAACCACCGCGTTCCCGCCCTGACGCTGGCCCTCATGGCCGCCTTCACCAGCATGGCGAGCCAGGCCCAGGGCCTGCGCGTGTCGCCCAGCATCGGCGCCAGCCGTGCCAACCAGCCGGCACCGCCTTCAGGCCCGCGCCAGGCCGACTACATCGTGGCGGTGGTCAATTCCGAGCCGATCACCAACAACGAAGTCCGCGCCCGCATGGTCCGCGTGGAGCAGCAGCTGGCGCAGCAGGGCGGGGCCCTGCCACCGCGTGACCTGCTGGCCCGCCAGGTGCTGGAGCGCCTGATCGGCGAGAAGGCGCAACTCCAGCTGGCACGCGAAACCGGCGTCAGGGTGGATGACGCCACGGTGGACATGGCCGAGCAGAACGTGGCCCGCCAGAACCAGATCGATGTGGCCGAGCTGCGCCGCCGGCTGCAGGCCGACGGCCTGTCGGTCACCCAGTTCCGCGACGAGCTGCGCAACCAGCTGCTGCTGACCCGGCTGCGCGACCGCGAGGTCGAGCCCCGCGTCCGGGTCAATGATCTGGAGGTGGACCAGTTCATCCAGGAGCAGCAGGGCAGCAATGACCTGGCCACGCTCGAGCTCAACCTGGCGCAGATCCTGGTGCCGGTGCCTGAAGGCGCCAACGAAGCGCAGGTCATGGCGTTGCAGGCGCGTGCGCAGCGGGCGCTGGAGCGTGCCCGCGCCGGGGAAGACTTTGCCCGGCTGGTGCGCGAGTACTCCGACGCGCCCGGTGCTGCAGCGTCCGGCGGGCAGATGGGCCTGCGCCCCGCAGACCGCTACCCGCAGCTGTTCATCAACGCCACCCTGTCCCTGCCGGAAGGCGGCATCAGCGGCGTGGTGCGCTCGGGCGCCGGGTTTCACATCCTCAAGGTCGTGGAAAAGCGCCAGGCCGGCATGCCGGGCGTGAGCGTGACCCAGAGCCGGGCGCGCCATATCCTGCTGCGTCCCGGGCCGCAGCTCAGCGAGTCGGCCGCGCGCGAGCGGCTGGCCGACTTCCGCAAGCGCATCCTGGCCGGCACCGCCGACTTTGCCCAGCTGGCGCGGGAGAACTCGCAGGACGCGAGTGCGCGCAATGGCGGCGACCTGGGATGGGCCAACCCGGGCCTGTTCGTGCCGGAGTTCGAGGACGTGCTCAGTGACCTGCAGCCGGGCCAGATTTCGGAGCCGCTGGTGTCACGCTTTGGCGTGCACCTGATCCAGCTGATGGAGCGGCGCCAGGCGACGCTGAGCCAGCGCGAGCAGCGCGAGATTGCCCGCAACCTGGTGCGCGAGAAAAAGCTCGACGAGGCCTATTCCAGCTGGGCCCAGGAAGTGCGCGGCCGCGCCTACGTCGAATTCCGCGAACCGCCGCAGTAGATGGTGCCCCCACGCTCCCCCACTGCGTGTGGGTCGCTGCCCCCCGGGGGGGCGCTCAATTTGCACCGCCAATGAAGCACATCGCCCGCAAGCGGTTCGGGCAGCATTTCCTGTCGGACGCCGGCATCATCGACGCCATCGTGCGCGAAATCGCGCCGCAACCCGGCCAGCCCATGGTCGAAATCGGGCCGGGACTGGCGGCGCTCACGCAGCCGCTGGTGGAGCGGCTGGGCCGGCTGACCGTGATCGAGCTGGACCGCGACCTCGCTGCGCGCCTGCGAGCGCACGGCCAGCTGCAGGTGGTGGAGTCCGACGTGCTCAAGGTCGACTTCGCCGCGCTGGCCGCGTCCATGGCGGCGCCCAGGATTCGCGTGGTGGGCAACCTGCCCTACAACATCTCCACACCCATCCTGTTTCACCTGCTGGATGCAGTGGCTGTGGTGGAAGACCAGCACTTCATGCTGCAAAAGGAAGTGATCGACCGCATGGTCGCGCGCCCTGCCACCGGCGACTACGGCCGCCTGAGCGTGATGCTGCAGTGGCGTTATGCCATGGACAACGTGCTGTTTGTGCCGCCGTCGTCGTTCGAGCCGCCCCCGCGCGTGGACAGCGCCGTGGTGCGCATGGTGCCGCTGGCCCAACCGCCGGTGGTGGAGGTGCGCCTGCTCAGCGAGCTGGTGCAGGTGGCCTTCAGCCAGCGCCGCAAGCTGCTGCGCCATTCGCTGGGCAAGTGGCTGGAGGTGCGCCAGTTTGGCGGGGCCTTTGACCTGCAACGCCGCGCCGAGGAGGTGCCGGTGGATGAGTACGTCGCACTTGTACAGGCCCTCGCCCAATGAAAAAGCCCGTCGTGTGACGGGCTTTTTCCAGGGGGCAAACAGGGTCAGGCCGCGGCGAGCCAGTACCCTGCGTTGAAGGGGCTGCTCATGCGCAGCGCCAGCGGGGACACGTCCACCAGCTTGTCGGTGGGCATCTTCTCGCCGGCTTCGGTGGTCAACTCGATGCCGGTGGGCGCGGCGCTGGGGGTGCCTTCGGTCTTGCTAGCCTCATTCGCCCGTTCTGCTTGGCTGGTTTGTGCAGAACGGGCTACAGAAAAGAATAGAAGCATCGGAAGGGTATCTTCCGGTCCGCCCAGTAATCCGCCGTGTCGCGGAAGATGTCCAAAAGCTGTTCGCGCGCTTCCTTGTCGAACTTCGCGTTGGCCGGGATCTGCTCCAGCACCACGATGAAGCCTGGCTGCGGGCCCGATTTATGCAGCGGGTCCGTCATGCAGTCATACAGCGCATCGAAGTTCTTGCCGAAGTGCGACGGGAATGTGAACTGCTGGGCAATCATGTCCAGCACGTCCTGCTTGCTCTGGGCGTTCGCCAGGTTGGCGTACAGGAAATGCTGGCCGAGCGCCTGCGCCGCCTCCTGCAGGTCCTGCACCCGGAAGGCGCGGATCGACTGCACGATATTGGTTCTCACGGTACGAAGTGGTGTATCCATCTCCGCTTCTCTTTCCATAGTCAAAAACAAATCTCGCTTCATCTTCATTACTCCACGATCTTTCGAAAGCTCGCGTAATGGTCAGCGGTGTAGTAACACGCGTCCGGCGTCCGGGGCTGGCCGCCACACACAATGCGCCGGGCTCCCCGGTCGCGTGACCCTGGCGTCTTCACGGTGTATTCGCGGTAGTAGCCGCGCTGCTTGGCCGGGAGCAAACGCTCGCGGTTGCCAAACACCGATCCGTCCTTGTCATACGGGAACGGTCCGCCCCGGCGGATCAGTTCAAACGTCTCTTGTCCCTGCCTGGGCAACTCTGCCAGGCGAACCACCGAAGAACTTGCTGCAGCCACACCGTCGGCCTGTGGCCCTTTGGCCTGCACCACGCCGGTGACGGCCACCGCAGCGGCCAAAACAAAGCTAGTGAGTGCAAACTTGACAGCAGCGACACGCGCCATAGGGCGAAACCTTGTGGAGACCTGTTGTTCTGGGGCGCCTTCTAAACCCTGGGTAAACCCGGAAATTCAAGAGCCGTAGTGTCACCGATATGCCCTGAAAACGCAAGCGGCTGCTCAAAATTTGGGCAGCTGCCTGGGGGCATTCGCAGGCCAACCGATACAAATTAGTTAGTACCTGCTTTCCCAGAAGGGCTTATCGAGCCGCGTTTGCGTCTGCTACGGTTAACGCCGTCATGTTGACAATGCGGCGCACCGTGGTGCTCGGCGTCAGCACATGCACCGGTTTGGCCGCACCCAGCAGCACCGGGCCGACGGCAATGTTGCCCCCCGCCGCGGTCTTGAGCAGGTTGTAAGAAATATTCGCTGCATCGATGTTGGGCAGTACCAGCAGGTTGGCGTCGCCCGCCAGGGTGCTGTGGGGCATGATGGCCGCGCGGGCCTGGCCGTCCAGCGCCACGTCGCCATGCATTTCACCGTCTACCTCGAGCCAGGGCGCCTGCTGGCGCAGCAGTTCCAGGGTCTGCCGCATCTTGAGCGCGCTGGGCTGGTTGCTGCTGCCGAAGTTGGAGTGGCTCAGCAGCGCGGCCTTTGGCTTGAGCCCGAAGCGCATCATTTCCTCGGCGGCCATTACCGTGATCTCGGTCAGCTCCTCGGGCGTCGGGTCGTAATTGACATGGGTGTCCACCAGGAACACCTGCCGTCCGGGCAGCATCAGCCCGTTCATGCAGGCGTAGATCTGCACGTCCTGCGGGGTGCTGGGGCTGCCGCCGGCGCGCTTGCCGATCACCTGGTCGATGTAATGCAGGTGCATGGCCGTGGTGCCCCAGGTGCCGCAGATCATGCCGTCCACGTCGCCCTTGTGCAGCAGCATCGCGCCGATCAGCGTGAGCCGGCGGCGCATCTCGATCTTGGCCATCTGCACCGTGACGCCCTTGCGCTCGGTCATGCGGTGGTAGGTCTGCCAGAAATCGCGGTAGCGGTGGTCCTGCTCGACATTGACCACGTCATAGTCCAGCTCCTCCTTCAGCCGCAGGCCGAATTTCTCGACCCGCTGGGCAATGATGGACGGCCGCCCGATCAGGGTGGGCCGCGCCAGGCCTTCGTCCACCACAATCTGCGCGGCGCGCAGCACGCGCTCTTCCTCGCCCTCGCAGTAGGCCACGCGTTTTTTCAGCGCTTTCTTGGCCGCCGTGAAGATGGGCTTCATGGTGGTGCCGGAGGCGTAGACAAAGCTCTGCAGCCGATCGCGGTAGGCGTCCATGTCGGCAACGGGCCGCATGGCCACGCCGCTGTCGGCAGCGGCCTGGGCCACTGCCGGCGCGATCTTCATCATCAGCCGCGGATCAAACGGCTTCGGGATCAGGTATTCGGGCCCGAAGGCCAGCTTCTCGCCGGCATAGGCCGCTGCCACCACCTCGCTTTGCTCGGCCTGGGCCAGCTCGGCAATGGCGTGTACTGCCGCGATCTCCATCTCATCGGTGATGGTGGTGGCGCCGGAATCCAGCGCACCCCGGAAGATGTACGGGAAGCACAGCACGTTGTTGACCTGGTTCGGATAGTCCGACCGGCCGGTGGCCATCACCACGTCACTGCGCACTGCATGGGCTTCCTCGGGCGTGATCTCGGGGTTCGGGTTGGCCAGCGCAAAGATCACGGGCTTGGGCGCCATCTTTGCCACCATCTCGGGCTTGAGCACGCCGCCGGCGGACAGGCCAAGGAACACGTCGGCGCCTTCAATCACCTCGGCCAGCTTGCGCTGGCTGGTCTTCTGCGCGTACTGGATCTTGTCCTCGTCCATCAGCTCGGTGCGGCCTTCATAGACCACGCCGGCGAGATCGGTCACGAACACGTTTTCGCGCTTCAGCCCCACCTTGAGCAGCAGGTTCAGGCAGGCCAGTGCGGCGGCGCCCGCGCCCGAGGTGACCAGCTTGACCTGGCCGATGTCCTTGCCCACGACCTTCAGGCCGTTGAGCATGGCGGCCGCCACGGTGATGGCGGTGCCGTGCTGGTCGTCGTGGAACACCGGGATCTTCATGCGCTTGCGCAGTTCGCGCTCCACATAGAAGCAGTCCGGCGCCTTGATGTCTTCCAGGTTCACGGCGCCGAAGGTCGGCTCCAGCGCAGCGATGACTTCCACCAGCTTTGCCGGGTCCTTCTCGTTGATCTCGATGTCGAACACATCGATCCCGGCGAACTTCTTGAACAGGACGCCTTTGCCTTCCATGACGGGCTTGGACGCCAGCGGGCCGATGTCGCCCAGGCCCAGCACGGCCGTGCCGTTGGTGATCACGGCCACCAGGTTGCCGCGGCTGGTGTACTTGAAGGCGTTGGCCGGGTCCTTGACGATTTCCTCACAGGGCGCCGCCACGCCCGGCGAATAGGCCAGGGCCAGATCGTGCTGGTTGATCAGCTGCTTGGTGGCATGGATGGCCACCTTGCCGGGCGTCGGGAACTGGTGGTATTCGAGCGCAGCGCGGCGCAATTCGGCGCGCTTGTCCTGCTGGGTCGCCGGGGTGGTCGGGGGCATCGGGTCGGGTCTCCTGAATCCGACAGCTTACGCGGTGAACCCGGCGTGCCGTCAGCTTTTGTAAGGGAACGCGATTGTAGACCTCGCCACGGGAAAACCCTAGTAAGGGAATCTGCGTAAAAGGGTGGGTCGGTTTTGACTTTTTGGCAAAGGCGGGCAGGGCGCGGACGGGCCGCGGGCGGCAACTACTGGAGAGGTTGTTTGCCCGGACGAAACAGGCGACACAGGTCCCGCGCGCGCGGATCCAGCCCGTGCTGGCGCAGGACGTCGTCCAGACAGCCGGGGGGCTGGCCAGCGCACCGCGGTCCGGATTGCTGCACCACAGCGTTCAGTTGCACGCAGTCGGTGCCAGCCGACGGCATGCCGTGTGGCACCAGCGGATTGCTGCCCGCCGTGCTCGGCGCCGGCGCAGGCGCCGGTGCAGGCGCAGAAGTGGTCGCGTCAGGACGCTTGGCCGGCGTGGCGGACGGTCTGGCAGGCGGAGCGCCGGGATTGGCTGTCTTCTGCGTCAGGACCCAGACGCCCGCCGCGAGGCCCAGGATCAACGCCAGAACGCCTATGACCTTGGTCATGACATGGGTAATCGAAAAAAGTAACAAAAAGCCACGTTTTGCATCTTAATACTCGATATGTAACAACCACAAGGCGGAGTGTTTTCCATGGATCAGTTGCGTCGCAAGTTCACGCTGGGGGCTGCGCTTGGCGCAACTGCTGGCACTGGCAGCCTTTTTGCCCTTGGGGGCGCCCAGGCGCAGTCCGCGCCAGCGCGACGAACGTCCGTGTTGGTGATCGGCGCCGGCATCTCGGGGCTGGCCGCAGCGCGAAAACTCGCCCGTGCCGGCCATGTGGTGACGATTCTTGAAGCCAGGAACCGCATCGGTGGCCGCGTCTGGACCGAGGTGAATGATGGCGTTCCTATGGACATCGGTGCGGGCTGGATCCACGGCCCGGATGGCGGCAACCCCATCACGGCACTGGCGACGGAAGCGCGTGCGGCGACCTACCTGACCAAGGACGAGTCCGTTCAGGTGTTCAACGCCACCGGCACGGATGTCACGGCGCAGCAGTTTCCGGCCGGCAAGACCAAGTACGACAACCTGCTTGCTGCGGTCAATACCGCCATGGCGGGTTCGGGTCCGGACAAATCGCTCGCGTCGGCACTGACAGCGGCCGACGCGACCGCGCTGACCGATCCGTTTTCCACCTACCTGCTGACTTCGACGCTGGAATTCGACACCGGGGGCTGGCTGGAGGCGCTGTCGGCGCGCAACTACTTCAACGGGTCCAAGTACCCCGGCAAGGACGTGCTGTTCCCCGGTGGCTACAAGGCCATTCCGGAGCTGCTGGCCCGCGGCCTGGACATCAAGCTGAACAGCCCGGTGACGAGCGTGACCCATGCCGATACGGGCGTCACGGTGGTGGCCGGGGGCGCCACCTATACGGCAGACTATTGCGTGGTCACCATTCCGCTTGGTGTCCTGCGCGCCAACAGCGTGACGTTTTCGCCGGCACTGACATCCGAGAAGCAGGCGGCCATGAACCGTCTGGGCGTCGGCCAGATCAACAAGGTCTTCATGCTGTTTGACAACGCTTTCTGGCCGACAGAAACGCAGTACTTCGGCTGGCACTCACCGATCCGCGGGCGCTACTCCTACTTCCTCAGCTACCGCACCTTCAGCGGCTTCAATTGTCTGGTGACATTCGGTTTTGGCCAGCAGGGTGCGGCCATCGAGGCCATGAACGAGGCGCAGATCATTGCCGATGTGACGCCCGCGCTGCGCACGGTCTTCGGTGAGTCGGCGGTGGCACCGCGGCGTGCCATCCGGACTGGCTGGAACAACGACCCCTACGCCCGCGGCGCCTATTCGTTCGCCGGCATCAACAGCACCGCCGCGGACCATGAGACGCTGGCGGCGCCACAGGGCAGCCGCCTGCTGTTTGCGGGCGAACACACCCACGAGCTGTACCGTGCGACCGTGCATGGCGCCTTCCTGAGCGGCGAACGCGAGGCCAACCGGATCTTGCCGCTGGCCACCGCGTCCTCGGCACTGTCCGATGCCGAGCGGGTGCTGAACTGGGCCGAGTCGGTGGCGCCGGAGCTGATTTCGCCGCGCGGCGTGGTCACCCGCCAGACGGGCGTCTACACCTACCGGTACTACCCGACGACCAACAGCTTTGCCGGTGTCGACGACCGCGGTAACGTGGTGTACCTGAACCCGGCCGGCGCGCTGACCACGGTGGGTACCGTGGCCCGCTACATGCCGCTGGTTCAGGCCGCAGGCTTCTGACCGTCAGCCACCGCGAGCAACCACTCGCGGAACCGCTGGAACACCACCAGCTCGGCCTTCCAGTCGGGGCACCGCAGGTAATAGGCCTGTGGTGGCTCCCAGCCCTGGTCGCTCAGCCTGACCAGCTGCCCAGCGGCCGTGGCCGTGCTGGCCATGTAGTCGGGCAGCAAGGCCACACCAAGCCCGCCGATGGCCCCGTTCAGCGCCATGGACAACAAGTCGTACTGTGGACCCGCGAGCAGGTGTGCCGGCGCAATGCCGGCGCGTGGCAGGGCGGCCGCCAGCCAGCCGGGCCAGGCGGTGGCGACGGTGGTGTGGCGGATCAGCGGGCGCGCTGCCAGCAGCGCGGCGAGCTGCGCGGCGCCGCGGCGCCCGTGCCCCTTCAGCAGCGCGGGAGCAGCGTAGGGCCGGAGCACCAGGGAATGCACTTTCACCGCCAGAAGACCGGGTGCCGGGCCGTCGCAGAACTCGATGGCCGCGTCATGGCGGGAGGTAGAAAAATCCACCGGTCCGATGTGCGTTGAAAGGTTCAGCGTGACCTCCGGGTGGGCCGCCACAAAGCCGCTGAGCCGCGGCACCAGCCAGTAGCTGGCAAAGCTCGAGGCACAGCACAGGTTGAAGGCACCACCCTGCCCCTTGTGCGTCACCATGTTCTGGGTTGCGCGCTCGATCTGCCGCAGCGCGGCGGCCACTTCAAGCCAGTAACTGCGTCCCGGCGCGGTCAGCGTCAGGCCGGTGCGCCGCCGCAGGAACAGTGCCACACCCAGTTGCGCCTCCAGCCCCAGCACCTGGTGGCTTACCGCGCCCTGCGTCAGGTGCACTTCGCCCGCCGCCCGTGTGAAGCTGCCCAGCCGGGCACTGGCGTCAAAGCAGCGCAGGGCCATGAGGGAGGGGAGATGGCTCATGCATTAATTCTACTAATGGAACTACCAACACAATTCGTTTGTTCGGCAGGGTTCACGCACATAAGCTGGCGTCATGTTCAATTCTTTCCAGGTGCATCATGAATCCGATTGATGAAAGCCGCCATCCTTCGCGGCGACGTGTGCTCACGGGCCTGGCCGCCGCCGGGGCGGCCCTGGTGGCGACGCCCGGCGTCCGCGCCCAGGCGGGCTGGCCGTCCCGCCCGATCCGGCTGGTGGTGCCGTCGGCCGCTGGTGGCGCACCCGACCTGATCTGCCGGATCCTCGGCAACGAGCTGGCCCAGGCGCTCGGTCAGGCGGTGGTCATCGACAACAAACCCGGGGCGGGCGGGGCCATCGGCATGCAGGAGATCGCCAAGGCCGCACCGGACGGCCACACCCTGGGCTACGCCAACGTGGTCACGCTGGCCATCAACCGGTCGCTGTACAACAAGCTGCCTTACGACCCCGACAGCTTCAGCTCGGTCGCGCTGCTCGGCACCGTGCAGAACGCGCTGGTGGTTCGCAACGAGCTGCCGGTCAAGACCGTGAAGGAATTCATCGACTACGCCAAGGCCCGCCCCGGCCGGCTGACGATGGGCTCTGCCGGCAACGGCACCACCGGCCACCTGGGCGGCGAGCTGTTCAAGTCGCTCACCGGCACCTACATCCTGCACGTGCCCTACCGCGGCAGCCCCAATGCGATCCAGGACCTGATCGGCGGCAACATCGACCTGATGTTCGACAACCTGTCGTCCATTGGCCCGCACGTCAAGGCCGGCCGGGTGCGTGCACTCGGCGTCAGTGGCGCGCGCCGCTCCGCCCTGTTTCCCCAGCTGCCCACCATTCAGGAAGCGGGCGTCAAAGGCTACGAGACCACGGCCTGGGGTGGCATCGTCGGCCCGAACGGCCTGTCGTCCGAGGTGGTGACGCGGCTCAATACCGAGATCAACCGCATCCTTACCGCGCCAGCAGTGCGCGAAAAGTACAGCCAGATGGCCTTTGAGACCATGGCGTCGCCCCCCAACCTGCTGATGACCATGGCCAAGCTGGAGAGCCCGCGCTGGGCCGACGTGGTGAAGCGCTCGGGCGCCAAGGTCGAATGACGCAGCCCTTGCAGACATGGCATGACCTGGCCGTGCGCGGCGGCGTGCTGGTCGATGGCAGCGGCGCCGCCCGCCGGCTGGCCGATGTGCTGGTGACCGGCGGGCGCATCAGTGGCGTGGTCCCGCCGGGCGAAGGCCAGGCGCGCGACACGCTGGAGGTCCGCGGCAAGGTGGTGTGCCCTGGCTTCATCGACACCCATTCGCACGACGACCAGTGGGTGCTGCAGGCCGGCCAGTCCCAGCCCAAACTGAGCCAGGGGGTCTGCACCGTGGTCACGGGCAACTGCGGCATCAGCTTGGCGCCCCTGGTCAGCGACGCACCACCCGCCCCACTGGACCTGATGGGGACGCAGGCCTTCCGTTACCCGCGTTTCACCGACTACCTGGCGGCACTGGACGCCGCGCCACTGCCCACCAACGTGGCGCCACTGATCGGCCACATCACGCTGCGCGTCCATCACGTCCGCGACCTGCAGCGCAGCGCCACCCCTTCGGAAACACAGGCCATGCAGGCTGACGTACGGGACGCCATGGCGGCCGGCGCATTCGGCTTGTCCACCGGGGTCTATTACCCGCCCGCCCGGGCCGCCACCACCGAGGAACTCATGGGTGTGGCCGAGGGCCTGCGCGGTCGTGGCGCCGTGCTGGCCTGCCACCTCCGTGATGAGGGCGACCACATCGACGCGGCGCTGCGCGAGGCTTTTGCCGTGGCGCGGCACAGCGGTGCCACGCTGGTGCTGTCGCACCACAAGGTGGTGGGTGCGCAAAACCACGGACGGACCCGCGAAACCCTGAGGGCCGTGGACGAGGCGGCGCAGCAACAGCCCGTGTGCCTGGACTGCTACCCCTACGACGCATCCTCCACCATGCTGGACCCGGACAAGGCGGCGCGCACGCCGGAGGTGCTGCTCACCTGGTCGCGGCCGCACCCCGAGCACAGCGGCCGTCCGCTGCGCACCATCGCACGGGAATGGGGCGTGGATGTGGCGCAGGCCGCGCGTCGCCTCATGCCTGGGGGCGCGATTTACTTTTCCATGGCCGAGGAAGATGTGCAACGCGTGCTGTCACACCCGTTGTGCATGATCGGCTCCGACGGCCTGCCCCACGACAGCCAGCCCCACCCCCGGCTGTGGGGCAGTTTTGCGCGCGTGCTCGGCCACTACAGCCGCGACCTGGGTCTGATGCCACTGGAGCTGGCGGTGCACAAGATGACCGGGCTGCCCGCCAGCCGGTTTGGCCTGGCCGACCGGGGCCTGGTGCGGGAAGGCATGGCGGCCGATCTGGTGGTGTTTGATGCCGGCACCGTGCGGGACGCCGCCACCTATGCCGACCCGACCGCACCCGCACGGGGCATTGACACGGTGCTGCTGAACGGCGAGCTCGCGGTGTCCCACGGCGTGACCCGGCCCGCCCGCAGCGGGCAACGGTTGACGCGCGTCGCATGAAGACGGTGTGCGTCATCGGTGCAGGCGTGGTGGGCTGCGCCACCGCCTACGCATTGCGGCGCCAGGGCTTCCAGGGAATCCTGCTGGACGCGCAGGCGGGCCCCGGTGAAGGCGCAAGCCGGGCCAACGGCGCCCAGCTGAGCTACAGCTATGTGGAGCCGCTGGCGTCGCCAGCCACACTGCGCGCACTGCCAGCGCTGCTGTCCAGCCAGGACTCGCCGCTGCGGTTTTCACCTCGCATGGACTGGCGCCAATGGCACTGGGGCGTGCGCTTCCTCCTGGCCTGCACGGGCGGGCAGGTGCGGCGCGGCACGCGGGAGCTGCTGGCACTGGCCCAGCTCAGCCGCACCACCCTGGACGACTGGTGTGCACGTGAAAACCTGGCGATCTCGCTCAAGCGGAACGGCAAGCTCGTGCTGTGCCCGGACGACGCCACGCTGGAGCGACAGGTGCGGCAACTGGAGTTCCAGGCCGCGCTGGGCTGCCGCCAGAGCGTGCTCACGCCTGCCCAATGCCTGGCGCAGGAGCCCGCACTGGGCACTGTGCTCACGGGCGTGGCCGGTGGCATCTGGACGCCCGACGAATGCCTGGCGGACCCGTACGAGCTGTGCCAGGCTCTGGTGCGCTGCCTGCAACGCGATGGCGCACGGCTGCAGTTCAACACCCGGGTCGACGGCTTCGTGGTGCGGCGCGGAAAGGCCGTGGCGGTGCGCGCGGCGGGCCACGAGCTTGCGGCGGACGCCTTTGTGCTGGCCACGGGCGCCAGCGCCGCCCGGCTCGGCGCCAGCCTCGGCATGGTGTTGCCGGTGTACCCCGTGAAGGGTTACAGCCTGACCCTGCCACTGCGTGACGCCAGCCGCGCACCGCGCGCCAGCGTCACGCACCTGGGCCTGAAGACCGTGTTTGCGCCGCTGCGCGACCAGCTGCGTGTGGCCGCCATGGCCGAGGTGGTGGGCCATGACCTGCGCATCCCGCAAGACCGGGTGGACCGCATGCTGGAGGCGGTGGAGCGGCTGTTCCCCGGCGCCTGCGCGCTGGAGCAGCCCGCGGCGTGGGCCGGCCTGCGGCCCGCCACGCCGGATTCACTGCCCATCATCGGGCCTTCCCGCGTGGTCAATGTGTTCCTGAACATCGGCCACGGCGCGCTCGGCTTCACGCTGGCCGCAGGCAGTGCGATGCGGCTGGCGTGGCAGATGGCAGCAGGCGGCGCTGCTGCCATGCAGCGGCCTGTCGCCAGTGCGCTGGCCACAGCGCTTTCACCCCAAGAAAGGAAGACACCATGAGAGCAGATCTGTTGTTGTGCCGGCTCGTGCTGGCCTTCGCCGTCCTGGCGCTGGGCGCCTGCAGCACCCGGCCTGCGGTGCCGCTGCAGACAACTCCGCTGATCCTGTCCACCGGTGCCGCCGGAGGGACTTTCATGGAGTACGGCAACAGGCTTGCCCAGCTGCTGACCCAGACCTCTGGCGTGCCGGTCACCTCCCGGGCTTCCGGCGGCTCGCTGGACAACCTGCGCTGTCTCGGCGCAGGGACATGCGACATGGCCCTGGTGGCCATGGCCCCTGCATTCGAAGCGTGGAACGGCTTGCAGTGGGCGCAAGGGGCGCCGCTGCGGGGCTATTCCGCGATGTTGCCCATGTATGAGACCCCCTTCCATCTGGCAACCATCCGCGATACGGGCGTGACGCGCTTTGCGCAGCTCGCAGGCCGCAGGGTCGGTGTAGGCCCCAGGGGTGGCGCGAACGAACTGATCTTCAAGGCGCTGTCGGCCCACCTGCAGCCGGCGGTGGAACTGGCCTATGGCAGCCCCGCTGAAATGGCTGAAGGCGTGATCAACGGGACGATCGCGGCATTCTTTTTCGGCGCGGGCGCGCCGGTCCCGGCGTATGAGCAGATTGCGCGGGCCAGACCCATCGTCTTCCTGCCGATCGATGGCACTGCGCGGGAAGCCGGTCGCAAGGCGTTCCCCTACCTGACCGTGACGAGCTTGCCCGCTGGCGCCTACCCGGGCCAGGCCTCGGCCGTGGAGACGCTGGGGCTCTGGAACTTCCTGCTCGTGCGCGACGGTGTGGACGCCCGGTTGGTGGACGCCATGACGCGGGCGACGCTGCGGCGCCAGGACCTGGCCACCGTCGTTCACCCCACTGCCGTCCAGACGGTGCCGGGCAATCTCCAGGCCAATACATTTTTGCCCGTCCACCCCGGTGCCCAGAAGTTCTATCGCGAAGTGGGTGCCCTGCGCTGAGTCGGGCGCCGGTGCATTGCGCATGGGCAACGCGGCCGTGTGTGCGGTGCTGTGCCAGTGTCAATTGCTATTAATTCAGTAGCAGCTTGCGCAGTCTGGAAGCGGGTTACGGCATCAAATCCTTCAAAGACCTGCGAAGCGGCCAGCGTTGGGGCCGCTACCGCAGGTGCTTGGCCAGCTTGCCCATGATGGCCTGTTGAATGCTCAGCGCGCGGCGGCCGGCCACCACGGTGAAGGGCTCGCCGGCCACCAGCGTGCCGGGCTGTGCCACGGCCAGGTAGAAGCCGCAGCGCGCCTGGGTCGCCATCAGACGGGCCGCGGTGTTGAAGCCCATGACGGCGTTGAACTTGAAGCAGGGTTCGCGCGGCGCCGTGACGCGCAACACACAGTCGGCGAAATGCAGTGTGTCGCCCACAAACACCTGGTGCTCCAGCAGCCCCAAGAGGCTGAGGTTCTCGCCTACAAATCCCGGGGGCAACGCTTCATCGAACAGGCTGACGCCGTGGGCCTGGCGCTGCGCCTGCCAGAAGCCGTAGTGTTCGTGCGGGTAGGCGTAGACGGCCTTGTCGAGCCCGCCGTGCACGCTCAGGTCGGCCTGTTCGTCGCCGGCCAGGCCCAGCGCCTGCACCGTTACCGGGCCCGTCACCGGCCGCTTGCCAATGGCCGAAAGGATGCGCCGGCCGCCAGCCTGCAACGGCGCTGCGCGGCCGGTTTGCACCGACAGCAGCCGGCCGGCGGGCACCGGTTGGCCCGGTTCAGCCACGCATCAGCGCCTCGATCTCGTCGCCGTTCACCGGCACGCCGCGCGAAATCAGCTCGCAGCCGCCGGCGGTGACGATGGCGTCGTCCTCGATGCGGATGCCGATGTGGTGGAACGGCTCCGGCACGCCTTCGGCCGGGCGCACATACAGGCCGGGCTCGATGGTCAGTACCATGCCGGGCTGCAGCACCCGGCTGGGCCGGTTCTTGATGAGCTCGTTGGAAAGCGGGTCGCGCCGCTCGCTCACCTCGCCCACCTGCGACGGCTCCACATAGCTGCCACAGTCGTGCACGTCCATGCCCAGCCAGTGGCCGGTGCGGTGCATGTAGAACTGGAAGTAGGCGCGCTGCTCGATCACGTCGTCCACCGTGCCGACCTTGTTGCGGTCGAGCAGGCCCACGTCCAGCAGGCCCTGGGCCAGCACCTTCACCGTGGCGTCGTGCGGGTCAATGAAGCGGGCTCCCGCCTTCGTGGCGGCGATGGCGGCCTCCTGTGACGCCAGCACCAGGTCGTACAGCGTGCGCTGCGGCCCGGTGAATCTGCCGTTGGCGGGGAAGGTGCGCGTGATGTCACTGGCATAGCCGTCGAGCTCGCAGCCGGCGTCGATCAGCACGAGGTCGCCGCTTCGCACCGGCGCCGCGTCGGCGCGGTAGTGCAGCACACAGGCGTTGGCGCCGGCGGCCACGATGCTGCCGTAGGCCGGGTATTGCGAGCCACCGAGGCGGAACTCGTGCAACAGCTCGGCGTCCAGGTGGTATTCGCGCACGTCCCGGCCCTCGCGCAGCATGCGCGCGCTCAGTTGCATGGCGCGGATGTGGGCGCGGGCGCTGATGGCGCCGGCGCGGCGCATGATGTCCTGCTCGTGCGCGTCTTTCACCAGGCGCATCTCGTCCAGCACGCCGCACAGGTCGCGTTGCTGCTCGGGGCACAGCGCGCCGTAGCGCACCCGCGCCCGCACCTGGTTGAGCCAGCCGCCCACGCGTGCCTCCAGCCCGCTGTGGATGGCAAACGGGTACCAGACGGCGTCGCGGTTTTCCAGCAGCTTGGGGAGCTGCGCATCCAGCTCGCCCACGGCGAAGGCCGCGTCCACGCCCAGCGTCTGTGGCGCGGCGTCGGGGCCGAGGCGGTAGCCGTCCCAGATCTCGCGCTCGAGGTCCTTGGGCTGGCAAAACAGCGTACTGCGGCCGTCGCCCGTGATCACCAGCCAGGCGTTGGGCTCGGTGAAGCCGCTCAGGTAGTAGAAGTAGCTGTCGTGCCGGTAAAGGAAATCGCTGTCGCGGTTGCGCGGGCGCTCGGGGGCGGTGGGAATGATGGCAATGCCGTCCGGGCCAAGGGCGGCGGCCACGCGGGCGCGGCGTTGGGCGTAGACGTGTTGCATCAAGCAGCTCCCTGGGCTTTGCGCAGCAGCTCCAGGCCCCGCTCGACGCGGTTGGCGCCGCGCTGGGCGCGCACCATGAAGCGTGTCTCGGTATCAAACTCCACCAAGGCCTGGGTGGTCAGCTCGTCCAGGAGGCGGGCCAGGCTGATGCCCCGTTGTTCCGCCATGGCTTTCAGCCGCTCATGTTTGTGGTCGGGCAGGCGCAAGGTTAGTGCACTCATGATGTCAACTCCTTCAATAGCTCGGGCGGCGTTGCCAGCCGCAATGACGGAAAGCGCAGCTCCATGGCTGCAAAGTCCCGGGTGTTCCAGGTCACGATGTGGGACGCGCCACAGGCCACGGCCAGCTCGACCACGTGGTTGTCTGACTCGTCGCGGAGGTTGGGGCGCCAGGAAAAATAGGTCTTCACCCAGCGGGCGCTGGCCAGAAATATGTCCAGAAGTTCCTGCCGCTCTTCAGTATTGAGCCGGCAGCCCTCAAACAGCGATGCCCGGGACAGCACGTCTTCGTATTCGACCAGAAGAGCGGATCCCACGGCGGCCGTCAGCCGGCCAGTGAGGCAAAGCTCAATGACGCGTGCTGACGCACCCACACCCATGCAGGCGCCGACCAGTACATTGGTGTCTACGACAATCACCCCTTAATGATACCATTGGAGACACCTTTAGCGTATCGCCAGCGATGTCACTCGCCGTTAAGTTGGGCCAGCCGCTCGGGGGTGCCGACATCGGTCCAGGGGCCGGTGTACAGCTCGGCGGTGATCTGCTGATTGTCCATCGCCGCGCGCAACAGCGGCGCCAATGGGGCTTTCACGCCCGCCGGGTTGCCGGGCGGGATGGCGCAGTAGGGCGGCGCAAACAGCGCACGGCGGTAAAGGCCGATGGTGGAAAAGGTGTAACGCAGCGCCGCCTGGTTCAGCGCCAGCCCGCTCGGCGCCAGGCCGAAGTCGCCGTTCGGGTTGTGCGGCGGGTTGGGCACCAGCCAGATGTGGCCGAGTTTGCCGCTGGCGGCAAAGCGTGCCATCGCGTCCTGGGTGAACATGAAGTCCGGCGCAAACACATCGCCCGCCAGCACCCAGAACACCTCATCGAGGTGCGGCAGGGCGCGCACAATGCCGCCCGCCGTCTCCAGCGCGCCGCCGAAGTCCTGCCCTTCGTGCGAGTAGGTGACGGCAATTTGCTCTGAATTTGATAGCGCCTCACGCAATCCCCATGCGGGTTGTGGCCCGATTTGACTCTCAATCTGCCCGCCGAGCCAGGCCGTATTGACAAGCTGTCGGGTGAAGCCGCCACGCGCCAGCGCCTCCATCGGCCACTGCATCAGCGGCTTGCCGCGCACCGGCAGCAGGGGTTTGGGGGTGTGGTCGGTCAGCGGGCGCATGCGCTCGCCACGGCCGGCGGCAAGAATCATGGCCTGGCAGGCGGCGGCGTGGGGGCTGGGCATGGGCGTCACTGTAGGGCATGGCAGGTTCGTGCCGGGCACGAACGCCGCGGGTGGCGTGCCCGGTAAAATACCGGGTTTCCCCCAAGTCTTCCCCCGGAGCTCCCCGATGGCCAATACCCCCCAAATGGCAAACGCGATCCGCGCGCTCGCCATGGACGCAGTGCAACAAGCCAACTCGGGGCATCCCGGCGCGCCCATGGGCATGGCCGACATGGCCGTGGCGCTGTGGGGCCGCCACCTGCGCCACAGCCCGCACAACCCGCACTGGGCCGACCGCGACCGCTTTGTGCTGTCCAACGGCCACGGCTCGATGCTGATCTACGCGCTGCTGCACCTCACCGGCTACAAGCTGCCGATCGGTGAACTCAGGAACTTCCGCCAGCTGCACAGCAAGACCGCCGGCCACCCCGAGTTCGGCATCACCCCGGGTGTGGAAACCACCACCGGCCCGCTGGGCCAGGGCATCACCAACGCGGTGGGCATGGCGTTGGCCGAAAAGCTGATGGCCAAGGAGTTCAACCGCGACGGCCACACCATCGTGGACCACCACACCTACGTATTCCTCGGCGACGGCTGCCTGATGGAGGGCATCAGCCATGAAGCCTGCGCGCTGGCTGGCGCCTGGAAGCTGAACAAGCTGATCGCGCTGTACGACGACAACGGCATTTCCATCGACGGCCAGGTCCAGCCCTGGTTCATTGACAACACGGCGCTGCGCTTTGCCGCCTATGGCTGGAACGTGATCGGCCCGATCGACGGCCATGACGTGGATGCGGTGGACCGTGCCATTGCCGACGCGAAGAACAAGGCGGACGCGCCCACGCTCATCATCTGCAAGACGCACATCGGCAAGGGCAGCCCGAACCGGGCCAACACCGCCAAGGCCCATGGCGAGCCGCTGGGGGCGGAGGAAATCAAGCTCACCCGCGAAGCGATTGGCTGGAACCACCCGCCCTTCGAAGTGCCGGCCGAGGTGTATGCCGACTGGGACGCCAAGGCCCGGGGCCTGGCGCTGGAGGCTGACTGGGATGCGAAGTTCGCCGCCTACAAGGCCGCCCACCCCGCGCTGGCCGCCGAGTTCATCCGCCGCATGAAGGGCGAGCTGCCCAAAAACTTTGCCCAGGTGGCGGTGGACGCCGCCGTCGGCGCGCATGCCAAGGCCGAGACGGTCGCTTCGCGCAAGGCCTCGCAGCTGGCGCTGGAGTCGTTCACCGCTGCGCTGCCCGAGCTGCTGGGCGGCAGCGCCGACCTGACCGGCTCCAACCTCACCAACACCAAGGCCACGCCGGCTTTCCGGGTGGACCTGGCGGGCGAGGTGAAACTGAGCGAAGACGGCAAGATCGGCCGCCACATCAACTACGGCGTGCGCGAATTCGGCATGGCGGCCATCATGAACGGCGTGGCGCTGCACGGCGGCTACATCCCCTACGGTGGCACCTTCCTGACCTTCAGCGACTACAGCCGCAACGCCATCCGCATGGCCGCGCTCATGAAGCTGCGCGTGGTGCATGTGTTCACGCACGACTCCATCGGCCTGGGCGAAGACGGCCCCACGCACCAGTCCATCGAACACGCTGCCAGCCTGCGCCTGATCCCCAACCTGGACGTGTGGCGCCCGGCCGACACGGCCGAGACGGCGGTGGCCTGGGCCGTGGCGCTGCAGAACAAGGCCAGGCCCACCGCGCTGCTGCTGAGCCGGCAGAACCTGCCCTACGCGCCCAAGCGCGACCTGGGCGACATCAGCCGCGGCGCCTATGTGCTGTCCGAGCCAGCCGATGTGGGCGTGAAGAAGAAGCCGCAGGCCGTGATCATCGCCACCGGCTCGGAAGTGCAACTCGCGCTGAAGGCGCAGGAGCTGCTGGCGGCGCAGAAGGTCGCGGTGCGCGTGGTCTCCATGCCGTCGACCACCACCTTTGACCGGCAGACCGTGGCCTACAAGTCCGACGTGCTGCCCAAGGGCGTGCCGCGCATTGCCGTGGAAATGGGCACCACCGACGGCTGGTGGAAATATGGCTGCGCCGCCGTGGTCGGCATCGACACTTACGGCGAGTCGGCCCCGGCGCCGGTGCTGTTCAAGCACTTCGGCTTCACGCCCGAGAACGTGGCGGACACGGTGCGTGCCGCGCTGCGCAAGTAAACCCGGTTTTCAACATCCCTGGAGAGAGAAATCATGACGATCAAGGTAGGCATCAACGGCTTCGGCCGCATCGGCCGCAACGTGCTGCGCTCGGCAGTGCAGAACTTCCCCGACATTGAAATCGTCGGCATCAACGACCTGCTGGAGCCCAACTACCTGGCCTACATGCTGCAGTACGACAGCGTGCACGGGCGCTTCAAGGGCACCGTGAGCGTGGAAGGTAACACCCTGATCGTCAATGGCAAGAAGATCCGCCTGACGCAGGAGCGCGACCCGGCCAACCTGAAGTGGGGCGAGGTCGGCGCCGATGTGGTGATCGAGTCCACCGGCCTGTTCCTCGACAAGGTCACGGCGCAGAAGCACCTGGACGCCGGTGCCAAGAAGGTCATCCTGTCGGCCCCGTCCAAGGACGACACGCCGATGTTCGTGTTCGGCGTGAACGACAAGACCTACAAGGGCGAGGCCATCATCTCCAACGCGTCGTGCACCACCAACTGCCTGGCGCCGCTGGCCAAGGTGCTGAACGACAAGTGGGGCATCAAGCGCGGCCTGATGACCACCGTGCACGCGGCCACCGCCACGCAGAAGACCGTGGACGGCCCGAGCAACAAGGACTGGCGCGGGGGCCGCGGCATCCTGGAAAACATCATCCCCAGCAGCACCGGCGCGGCCAAGGCGGTGGGCGTGGTGATCCCCGAGCTGAACAAGAAGCTCACCGGCATGAGCTTCCGTGTGCCGACCAGCGACGTGTCGGTGGTGGACCTGACGGTGGAGCTCAACAAGGAAGCCACCTACAAGGAGATCTGCACCGAGATGAAGGCGCAGAGCGAAGGCGCGCTCAAGGGCATCCTGGGCTACACCGAAGACAAGGTGGTGGCCACCGACTTTCGTGGCGACACCCGCACCAGCATCTTCGATGCCGATGCCGGCATCGCGCTGGACGGTACCTTCGTCAAGTTGGTGAGCTGGTACGACAACGAATGGGGCTACTCCAACAAGTGTCTGGAGATGGTGCGTGTGGTGTCCAAGTAAGCCACAGGAAGCATGAAGATCGAGGTTCACAAACCCCTTTCGATCCTGTTTCTCGCGGCTGCCCTGGCGGCCTGTGGCGGTGGCGGCGGCGGTTCACCTGCCCCTGCGCCCGAGGCGCCGCCCCCGGCATCTCCGCCCGCACCGGCCTTTGCGCCGACCCAGTTCACCGTCTACCGCAACACCCAGCCGGCCGCCGTGGCCGGTGCAGGGGCGGTGACCGCCGGGCCCACGCTGTCGCTGGGTGCGGGCAACCAGACGCTGCTCACGCTCAACCCCGCGCTGACCGTGGTCCAGCCCAGCGTCAACCCCGAGTTCCCGCTGGGCGCGGCCGGCTACTACCTGATGACGCGGCGTGACGGCGCACTGCTGATGCTGTGCCAGACCTCGTCCAGCCTCAACCTGGGCCGCAACACGACCGGCCTGTACGTGGCGGTGGCCACGGCCTCCAGCACCGCAGCCACGCAGGCCAGCCTGGTCACCAGCAGCGCCGAACTGGCGGGCAGGACCTTCTACCAAATGCGTGACTGCGCTTATGTGGACTCCACGGGCGCCACCCAGGGGCAGAACGCGGCGGCCACCACGGCCACCTTCAAGCTCACGGTGGATTCGGTGGGCAACCTCACCGGCAGTGACGGCGGCCTGGTGCCCGCTGCAACCTTCGCGGCCCAGCTCGGCGGTGCGCCGCGCGCGCTGGTCGGCATCGACTTTGTGGCCGCGGACGTGTACCTCACGGCCTACAAGTTCACGGTGAACGGGCAGGCGCAGTACTTCATGGTGGAGCGCCGCAGCTCGCCCACGGCCAGTGCCAACGCCGTGTCGCTCTGGCTGCCGAACTAGCGCCGGGCCACGGCCGCTACAGTGGCAGCTTTTTCAGCAGCAGGGCCAGCGCATCGGCCTGTACCAGCTGCACGTGGTGCTGCTTGGCAAAGCGCAGGGCGTTGGCGCTGGGTTCGCCCAGCGTCACGTACTGGCAGGCGCTGGCGTCCTGCGCGGTGCGGGCCGCGTGCAGGGTCTGCAGCATCTCTTCGCCCACCCGTGCGGCCTTCCAGCGCTTGGCCGCCACCAGCGTGGTGCGGCCCTCGCGCAGCAGGGCAAAGTCGGCCGGGCCGTCCAGCCGTTTCACGCTGTAGCCTTGGGCCGTGAAGCCCTGCTCCAGCGCATCGGCAAACTCGCGCCAGCCCATGGCCGCCACGGCCTTGAGGATGGCCTCGGTCCGGCCCGCGCTGGGCGCCTGCATCTGCTGCCAGAACGCATAGAGGCCGATGCCCAGGAACGGGAAGCCGCCTATCGCGCCAAACACCCAGTAGTCGTCGGGTAGCAGCGCCTTGGACGCCCCGGCGAACACGGCAGCAATCAGCAGGCTGATCCACCAGGGCGAGCGCAGCAGAATCGCGAACAGCGAGTTCGGCGCCATCTTGAACTTCATGGCGATGCCTTCAGTGGTGGTGGCCGCCCGCGCCATGGACATGGCGGTGGGCAATTTCTTCAGCGGTGGCAGCGCGCACGCCGGTGACCTTGAGGAAGAACTTCAGTGCCTTGCCGGCCAGCGGGTGGTTGCCGTCCAGCAGCACCTCGGGGCCCTTGATCTTCATCACCGTGAACACCACGGGCGCACCGCTGTCGTCCCGGCCTTCGAGTTGGCCTCCCACCTTCACGCCGGGCGGGAACTGGCTTTTGGGGATGGTGCGCACCAGCGATTCATTGCGCTGGCCGAAGGCGTCCTCGGGGGGCAGCGCCAGTGTCACCGCGTAGCCGGGCTCCCGGCCGTCCAGCGCTTCTTCAATTTTGGGCAGGGTGTTGTCGTAGCCGCCGTGCAGGTAAACCATGGGCTCCTTGCTCTCTTCGATGAGCTTGCCCGTGGCGTCGGCGACCTTGAACTGGAGGGACACAACCGTGTCTTTGGCGATTTTCATCCCCCGATTTTGCCGTGCATCGCCCGGGCGATTGGGCATTACAGTCTGGGGTCCTGTTTTCCGGGCCTTTTTTGATGACCGACACTGCCACCCCGCCCCTCACCCCACGGCCTGCCGGCCCGCGCCCGAAGCGCGCGCCCAGCCCGGTGCTGGAACGCCTGTTTGCGCTCTACCCCAGGATGTTTGGCGCGCGCTTTCTGCCGCTCAAGCTGGGCGTGTACCAGGAGCTGCTGGCCCTGCACCCGGACGACTTCAAGAAGGAAGAGCTCAAGCTCGCCCTGGGCCAGCATGCCCGCTCCACCCGCTACCTGGAGGCGGTGGCGTCCGGCGCACCGCGCCACGACCTGAATGCCCAGCCGGTGGAGCCGGTGGCGCCCGAGCATGTGCACCACGCCATCCTGGAGGTGTACCGTCGCCGGCTTTCGCGCGACAAGGTTGCCGCCACCCAGTGGCTGCGGGCCCGGCTGGTGGCCGCGATTGAAGCCTCCGGCCTGGCGCGCGACGCCTACCTGGAGCGCATGCCCACGCCCGACCCGGTGGCCGCTGCGGTGCTGGACGAAGCCTTTGCCGAGCTGGCAGAGCGCGCCGCCAAACGCGAAGCCCTGCGCCGCGCATTTGCCGCCAGTGGCAAGACGGCGGAAGAGTTTGCCGACATGTACGGCATGGACCTCGCGGTGGTGAAGCAGGCTGTCGCGACCTGAATTCAGGTCAAATCAGGCTGTAGCCCGCGCGGAACATGCGCGAGGCGCTATAAAAACCATAGCAACTGGCGGACTACAGCTGCACTTGCGCTTCGCCCACCCCGGCAAACCGGGCGTGCACCCTGTCGCCCGCCTGCGCCTTGAGCATGCCGCACCAGGTGCCGGTAGTCACCACGGTGCCGGCGGGCACGGTGTGGCCGTGTCGCGTGGCGTGGCGCAGCCACAGCGGCAACAGCCAGGCCGGGTCGCCCAGCGAATGGGTGCCCGTGAAATGCGCGGGCGCCTGCGCGCCGATCTGGACCTCGCAAGTCTGCGCCGCCCAGTCGCGCGGCTGGTACGCCACCCAGTCACCCAGCACCAGCGCGCCGTGCGACTGAAGATCGGCCAGCTTGAGCAGCGCCGGGGCAGCAGGGCCCTGCTGCCAGCGCGAGTCCACCACTTCAATGGACACGGCCATCGCTGCCACCAGCGCCCCGGCGGTGTCGGGCCGCAGTCGTTCCGCCATGGCAGGCGTGACAGCCTCGCCCAGGCGCAAGGCGATTTCCGCCTCGATCAGCCGCAGGTTGAAGTGAAAGCCGGCGGCCACCGCCGGGCTGGGCCAGACGCCCGCGGCGGGCAGCGGAGCGTGGGTGAGCACCGCGCTGCGCGACGGGCCGCCAGACTTCCAGTGGCGCGGGAAGGGGGCATCGGCGCCTTCCAGCGCGGCGGCCACCCGGGCCTGCACGGCATAGGCGTCTTCGGCATGGGTCAGGGTCTCGGCCAGCGGCGTGGCGTCGGCAGGGCGTTGGTCGCGGCAGGCCGCCAGCAGGGCAGCGGCGACGGATTCAATGGCGGTGGGTGTGCTCATGGCGCCCGAGCATACCGGGGCGGCTGCTCAGCGCGCGGGCCACTGGTCAAACAGCTGCACCGGCACCCGTTCACCCCACAGCTCGATGTGGGCGGGTGTGCCGGCGTGGGACTGGTGGGCGCCAGCGCCGCGCACATAGCCCAGCGCCACGCAGGCCTCGCGGCGAGCAATGCATTGAAATATTTAGTACTATTTCTAAGTGATAATGTTTGATCTTACGTGTTCAAAAGGCAAATCGATGGGCATTCTTCGTTTGGTCACGGTCGCAGCGGCGCTTTCGTTAGGTATACAAGGTTCCTTTGCCCAGATAGGGTTGCATAGCGCAGCAGAAATCGAGCAACGCAATGCCGCGGCAGCATTTGCAGTAACCCGCGAAATGGGTCGAGCGTTACTGCTGGGCGAGTGCAAAAGGCTGATGGCAAGTTCGGAGCCCAGCATGGAGAGGATTGCCCGCAGTTGGGTTGAGCGCAATCGGGATGAGATGGAGGCCGCATATGCCTGGATCGATAGGTACCTCGCTGATCTCAAAGTACACGATCCATCGAAATATCAAAGTGAATCCCGAGCGCTTATCCAGGCGGGGGCCGACGCGGCACTACAACTTTCAAGAATCCATTTCCGTAGAAGCATGCCAACCAAAGTGGCCTGTGAGCATGCAGCCAAAGCATATGCCGTGCCGCAGTTGGACTTGAAGAGTCTGGCGTTGAACCCCGGTTTCGAGCAATTTGCCGAATTCCCAAAGACGTTGCAACGAATCCGGAGTGAGCCAAAGTTCACCGTACCTAGCCATCTCAGGCTCGGCTATGAGAAGCTCGCATCGCCAGTTCCTGGCATCACGAACCTCGGTAGTCTTGACGCGGCAGAAGCTGCCAAGGAGCGAGGCGATGGGCCTGGGCGCATGGCAATATTCAGGTCTATGGCTGAGGAGGGCGATGGCTCCGCAGCGCAAACGGTTGGCATCATGCTGCTTGACGGCCAACAGGTTCCGAAAAGCCACGCTGAGGCTTACCGGTGGTTCTACGCCGCTTGGACACTTTCTGACTTTGACGGATTGAATGCGCTGGGCGTCATGCTTCGAGACGGGTTGGGTGTGGATGCGAACTTGCCCCTTGCGCAGGCTGCATTCCTCTTGGCCAAAACGGCTGCACGACACCAGGCTTCATTTGACCGCGCGCAGACTAACGCCGCACGGCTGGCGCCGAAGATCGGCGATAGCGATGCTGAATGGATAGCGTGTCTCAGCCTCCGTACGCTGGACAGCGCATTGCGCAAACCTATTGAAGATCGCCCGTCTCTGACGCCCGCGAAGTCGATTTCCAATCCAGATCGTCGCCTCGGGTCGCTGGTGCGAGAGCTCTCAGCCGGCTTTCACGCGGATTCCTGCAAACACTGAAAAACAAACAATACTGTGGCGCGAAATTAGACCGGCATAACGTCTGGCGAGCAGCCTCAGACGTCAGCCTTTGACCGGCCACTGGTCAAACAGCTGCACCGGCACCCGTTCACCCCACAGCTCGATGTGTGCGGGTGTGCCGGCGTGGGACTGGTTGGCGCCAGCGCCGCGCACATAGCCCAGCGCCACACAGGCACCGGCCAGCGGGCTCCAGCCCACGGACGAGATCTCGCCCACCGTTTCACCATTCAGCACGATCGGCTCACCGCCCCAGCCCCAGGTCTGCGCGTCGCTGAACACCAGCGTCACCAGCTTCTTGCGCAGCGGCTGGCCCTGTGCGGCCAGCAGGGCCTCGCGCCCTATAAAGCGGGCGGGCTTGTCCAGCTTGACGCTGAAGGCCAGGCCCGCCTCCCAGGGCGTTTCGTCGGGGCCGAGTTCTGCCCCCCAGGCGCGGCGGCCCTGCTCGATGCGCAGCGCGTCCAGCGCGTAGTAGCCCGCGTCCTTCAGGCCCAGGCCGTCGCCGGCCGCCTGCAATGCCAGGTACACATGGCGTGCCATTTCGACCGGCACATACAGCTCAAAGCCCGGCCCGCCCACATAGCTCATGCGCGCGGCGCGCACGCGGGCATGGCCCAGGTCGATTTCCTTCGTCCACGAAAACTTCAGGCCCTCGGGCGACAGGTCGTCCGGGCTGACGCGGGCCAGCAGTTCGCGGGCTTTGGGGCCCATGACCGACAGCACGCTGTACAGGGCCGACACATCGGTGAGTACCGCATGGTCATCCGGCCCGATGTGGCGGCCGATCCAGTCCATGTCGCGCGCCGTCTGAGCCGAGCCGGTGACGATGAGGAACTTGTCCGGCGCCTGGCGCATGACAGTCAGGTCGCTTTCGATGCCACCGCGTGCATTGAGCATGGGCGTGTAAACCATCTTGCCCACCGGCACGTCCATCTCGTTTGCGCACAGGCGCTGCAGCAGCGCGAGCGCATCGCGGCCTTGCAGCAAAAGTTTGCTGAACGAGGTCTGGTCGTACAGGGCCACGGCTTCACGCGTGGCTTTCTGCTCGGCCTGCATCCAGGGCAGCCAGCCGGGTGTGCCCAGCGTGTACGCAGGGCGCAACGCGCCGGCGGGTTTGAAATAGTTGGCCCGTTCCCAGCCGTTCTTGCTGCCGAACTCTGCGCCTTTGCCTGACAGGATGTCGTACAGCGGCGACGTACGCAGTGGACGGGCCGTCTCCAGCTCCTGCCGCGGCCAGCGCATCGCGTAGTGCAGGCCCAGCGTCTCGCCGGTGCGCTCCGACAGGGCACGCCGGTTGCCGGTGAAGGCGCCAAAGCGGCGGATGTCCACCTCCCACAGGTCCATGGGCGGCTCGCCACCCGCAATCCACTCGGCCATCAGGCGGCCCGCGCCGCCGCTGTTGGCAATGCCGGCGGAGTTGAAGCCGGCGCACACGAAGTAATTGCGCAGCTCAGGCGCTTCACCCAATATGAAATTGCCGTCGGGCGTGAAACTTTCGGGCCCGTTGAGCAGCATCTTGATTTCCGCCGTCTCCAGGCAGGGCGTGCGCTGCAGGGCGTTGGTCATCAGGATCTCGAACTGGTCCCAGTCTTCCCCGAGCAGTTCGAACTGGAAGGTGCTGGGAATCGGGTCCATCGCCCAGGGCTTGGCCTGGGGCTCGAAGCCGCCCATCAGGAGGCCACCTACTTCTTCCTTGTAGTAGATGTAGCCATCGGGGTCGCGCATCACCGGCAGCATGGGGTGCACGCCGGGGATCTGGCCGGTGACGATGTAGAAATGCTCGGCCGAATACAGTGGCACGTTCACGCCCGCCAGCCGGCCGAACTGGCGCGCCCACTGGCCGGCGCAGTTGACGAGCGTTTCGCAATGCACCTCTCCCTGAGCGGTGCGCACGCCCACGGCGCGCCCTGCTTCGGTGATCACCCCGGTGACTTCCACGCCCTCCACCATCTTCACGCCGCGGTTGCGCGCGCCCTTGGCCAGCGACATGCACAGGTCCGCCGGGTTGGCCTTGCCGTCGCCCGGCAGCCAGATGGCGCCGGCCAGGTCGTCGGTGCGCATCACCGGGTATTTGTCACCGGCCTCGGCGGGCGAGATTTCGTGGCATTCCACGCCAAAGCTGTGGGCCAGCGCCACCTGCTTGCGCAGCACCTTCAGCCGCTCGGGTGTGCGCGCCACGTTGACGCTGCCGCACTGCTTCCAGCCGGTGGCCAGACCGGTTTCCTGCTCGAGCGTGGAATACAGCTCGATGCCGTACTTGCTCATGGCCGTCATGCTGCGGTTGGGCCGCATCTGGCCCACCAGCCCGGCGGCATGCCAGGTGGTGCCACTGGTGAGCTTGCCCTGTTCCAGCAGCAGCACGTCGGTGATGCCCAGCCGGGCGAGGTGGTAGGCCACCGAGCAGCCGGCAATGCCGCCACCGACGATCACGACTTGTGCATGGGAGGGGAGTGTCATGGTGTCATCCCAATCTCAGGGCCATCACGCCGGCCACGATCACCGCCGTACCAATGGCGCGGCGCAGCGTGAAAGCTTCTTTCAGGAACCAGCTGCCCAGCAACGCGGCAAACAGCACCGAGGTTTCGCGCAGCGCGGCCACCGTGGCCACTGGCGCGCGCGTCATGGCCCACAGGGCAATGCCATAAGAGCCCAGCGAAGCCGCCGCGCCCAGCGCCGCGACCGGCAGCCGGGCCCGGGCGTAGGGCGCGGCCACGGCCAGGCCGCGGCGGCGCAGCACGATGAGCGCAAACGGCCAGCCGTCGAGCACAAACAGAAGCGCCACGTACTGGAAAGCGTTGCCGCCAGCCTGCACCGCAGCGCGGGCGCCGAGCGCATCGACCACGGTGTAGATGGCAATGACCACGGCATTGGCCAGCGCAAAACCCACCGCCTTCGGGTGGTCCAGCGCATGGCGCGACAGGCCCAGCACCAGCACCCCGCCGCACACGCCCAGCACGCCGGCCCACGCGAGGGGTGTGAGGGTTTCGCCCAGCGTGACGGTGGCCGACAGTGCCACCAGCATCGGGCCCAGGCCCCGCATCAGCGGGTAGGTCAGGCCCAGGTCGCCATGCTTGTAGGCGCCAGTCAGGGCAATGTAGTAACCGATGTGGATCACCACCGAGGCGCCGATGTAGGGCCAGGCGGCCACCGGCGGCAGCCCGGTCAGCAGCAGCAAGGGCAAGCCAATGAACGAGCCCACGAGGTGGATGACGGCGGTGTCCAGCGCCTTGTCGGCGCTGGACTTGACCAGGGCGTTCCAGCTGGCGTGCAGCAGTGCGCCGAACAGCACGGCGGCGACGACGGACCAGGTCAACGACACGAGAGGAGCTTTCGTTGCACTGGTGACGGGTTGTCGGAATTTATTCGCGGGCCGCCGTGGAACCGGCTTCGCCGGGCCACTGGCGGCGCCCCTCGGGGGGAGGCGCCGCAGGCGCTTCGGGGAGCACACATTTCTGCGCGCGCTCCATGAAATGCGCCAGCGGTGGTGTGGTCAGGCCTTCAGCCTTGGCCAGGTCGTCCCAGATGCGCAGGCGCACGGCGGCGCTGGCGCCCGGCAGCCGGATGAAGCTGTCGGCCTGGCCCGGCGAAAAAATGCCGCCTTGCAGTGCCAGCGAACGTTTGGAGTCTTCCGACAGGGCGGCAAAGTAGTCGGGGCGGGTGGCGCACAGGTAGCGCTTGGCGTCCACGTGCAGCTTGACGGGCTCGATCACGGCGTCGCCAAACAGGCCGCGCAGGAATGGCAGCGCGCGGTACTGGTGCACATCGTCCACGCCCTGCAGTGTGGGCGTGGCGCCCAGGTCGTGCAGCAGGTGGCCCAGGTCGTGCAGCAGCGCGGCTGTCACCAGGGCATCGTCGGCATCGCTGTTCTCGGCCAGCATGGCGCACTGCAGGGCATGCTCAAGCTGCGTCACCGGTTCGCCGCTGTACTGTTCACCGCCCCGCGTGGCGAACAGTTGCTCGATGTCGGCGAGTGTCAAAGCCATGGCAGGGAATAGGTCTTGAGGTTGGTGAAGCTCTTGATGGCTTCCTGCACGCCTTCCTTGTAGCCCAGGCCAGAGTCCTTGATGCCGCCGAAGGGCGTGAGCTCCAGCCGGTAGCCCGGCACTTCGCGCACATTCACCGTGCCCACCTGCAGCTCGTTCACAAAGCGGGTGATGTAGTCCAGCCGGTTGGTGCAGACTGCGCTGCTCAGGCCATAGGCCGTGCCGTTGGAAATGCGGATGGCATCATCGATGTCGCGGAAGCGGATGACCGGCGACACCGGGCCAAAGGTTTCCTCCAGCGCCACGGTCATGCGCGGGTCCACGTGGTCGAGCACGGTCGGGGCATACAGCGCGCCCCGGCGCTGGTTGCCCACCAGCAGCCTGGCGCCCTGGGCCACCGCCTCGTTCACGCGCGACTCGAACAGCATCGCGGCCGGCTCGTCGATCACGGTGCCCATGTCGTTGGACTTGTCCATCGGGTCGCCATGTTTCCAGGCGCGGGTCTTCTCCACCAGCTGCTCCACGAACTGGGCGGCTACTGACTCGTGTACCAGCATGCGCTTGATGGCGGTGCATCGCTGGCCGGAATTCTTGTAGCTGCCCTGTACCGCGAGGGTGGAGGCCTCGTCGAGGTCGGCGTCTTCCATCACGATGATGGGGTCGTTGCCGCCCAGCTCCAGCACCATGCGCCGGTACCCGGCCTTGGACGCGATGTACTTGCCGATGGCCACACCGCCGGTAAAAGTGACCAGGTCCACATGTTCATTGGTGATCAGCTCGTCGGCGATCTCGCGCGGGTCGCCGGTGATGACACTGAGCATCTCGGATGGCAGGCCCGCTTCGTACAGGATGTCGGCGAACAGGATGGCCGAGAACGGCACCTTCTCCGACGGCTTGAGCACCATGCGGTTGTTGGTGGCAATGCTGGGCACCACCTTGTGCGCCACCTGGTTCATCGGGTGGTTGAAGGGTGTGATCGCGGTGATCACCCCCAACAGCGGCGAGCGCTGGGTGTACACGCGGCGCTTCTTGCCGTGGTGCGTCAGGTCGCAGCTGAAGATCTGGCCGTCGTCCTTGAGCACCTCGCTGGCGCCGAACAGCAGCACGTCGCTGACGCGGCCGGCCTCGTACAGCGCGTCCTTCAGGCACAGGCCCGCTTCGGCCGTGATGAGGCGGGCCACCTCGTCCAGCCGCTGGCTGATCAGGGCGGCCGCCTTGTTGAGAATGGCGGCCCGCTCGAAGCGCGTGAGCTTCGGCTGGCAGGCGTGGGCGGTCGCGTAGGCCTCGCGCACCTCATCCAGTGTGGCTTTGGGCACGCTGCCGATCGGTTGCCCGGTGTAGGGGTTGAATACCGCAATGCTGCGCTCTCGCCCGGCGCCCACCCGGCGGCCGGCGATGCGCATCGCGTCCAGCGCGTGGTCGCGAATGTATTCCTGGATGGTCATGGGCGGACGCGGTTCATTGGGCGTAGTTCAGCGCGAGGTCGAACGCGTCGAAATTGCGTAGCCGCCGGCTGGTGTCCAGCCCCGGCAGCTTGCGGTTGAGGATCAGCGGCACCCGCTGCTCGCTGATGCCGCCATGCGAGCGCAGCGGCGCGTCCAGGCCCGACAGGTCATGCCGGCTGGCGGAGGTACCGATCACGGTGAACCGCTCTGACACGCACACGATGTCGCCAATGCGGTCGGCCGGAAGTTCAAACCGCTGGGCTGCAGCCTCCCGCGTGAGCACAGTCTCCATGCCCTGCAGCTGCTTGAGCAACCCGCAGGTGGTCTGCACATCCACCTCGGGTGGCAGGTAGACCGTGGCAAACGAGCCCAGCGCGCCATGGTGCACCACGTAAGGGTCGGTGATGGGCAAAATCACGCGCGCCACGCCGGCGCCCAGCCGGGTGTCAAACCAGTCCTGCAGGTAGATCACGTCGGGCGTGCCGTCCATGGCCACCTTGGCGTTCATGCCGTGGTCGGCGGTGAGTGCGATCACGCAACCCATGGCCTCGAGTTGCCCCAGGTAGCCGTCCATCATGGTGTAGAAGGCATTGGCGCCGTCGGTGCCCGGCGCATGCTTGTGCTGGATGTAGTCGGTGGTGGACAGGTACATCACATCGGGGCGTTGCATGGCCATGAGCTTCACACCCGCGGCGAACACAAATTCGGACAGCTCGGCGCTGTACACATCGGGTACCGGCTTGCCGACCAGGCTCAACACGTCGGTGATGCCGTTGTCCGCCAGCGTGACCTGGTCGGACTTTTCGGATGAAAAACAGATGCCCCGCATGCCATGGCCCAGCAGCTTGCGCAGCTTGTCCTTGGCGGTGACCACGGCCACCGAGCAGCCCGCCCCGGCCAGCGCGGCCAGCAGCGTGGGAGCGCGCAGCCATTTCGGGTCGTTCATCATGACCTCGGTGCCGGTGGCAGTGTCGTAGAGGTAGTTGCCGCAGATGCCGTGCACGCTGGGCGGCACACCGGTCACGATGGACAGGTTGTTGGGGTTGGTGAAGCTGGGCACCACGCAGTCGGCCACCAGGCCGGTGCCCTGCGCCAGGGTGCGCTTGAGCCAGGGCATGTGGCCACCGGCCACAGCCTGGGCCAGGTAGTCAGGCTCGCAGCCGTCGACGCAAACCACCACGGTCGGCACGGCCGGCGGCCGGTAGGTTCTTCCATTAACGGTCAGCACGGGTGGATCTTCCTGTCTTGGCAGAGGGTGTGAGGGGCTGGCGCGACTGGCGCCGCAGGTCGTTTTCGATCGTGCGCTCCTTGCTCTCCATCACATGGTCATACATGGCGCGACCGGCGGCATCGGCATCGCCCGAAGCAATGGCCTTGACGATCTGGCGGTGCTCGCCCGCCGAGATCGGCATCAGCCAGCCGTCGGCGAGGTTGAGGCGTCGAAACAGCGACAGCTCCTTGATGAGCTTGCGGTAGATGGCGGTGAGCTTGCGGTTGCCCGCCATTTCCACCAGGCGGTCATGGAAGCGCAGGTTCAGCAGGTGGTACTGGCGCGTGTCATCGGCCTTGACGGCTTTTTCCATCTGGTCGACCAGGCCCCGGATTTCCTTGAGTTGCGGTGCCGTGATGTTCTTGGCCAACTGGCGGCCGACCAGCTCGTCCATCGCGGCGCGCAGGTCGAAAATTTCCACTGCCTCGTCGATCGGGATGTCCCGCACGAACACGCCGCGGTTCTTCTCGTTGCGCACCAGGCCCGCTTCCTCCAGCATGCGAAAGGCCTCGCGCACCGGCCCGCGCGAGACGCCCAGCTTCTCGGCCAGCGTGGCCTCGATCAGCTTGCTGCCCGGTGCGTATTCACCCACCAGGATAGCGCGCTCGATCTCCTGCTGCACCACAGTGGTGAGTGAGCTGCTCTGCAGCAGCGCGATGGTGGGGTGCATCACGGCGTTCATGCGTCCGATTAGAGCAGCATCCGGCAGATTGTCAACAATCTACAAATAACAATTGACAACATACTGGGTGCGAAGTTAAATGAAGCCAAGGTGCGCGGAGTGCAGGGGAATGAAGCTTGCTTGGCTGTCATCACGCCGTCACCCACGGGTCACAGCATTGCAACCTTTTGCCCTTTCAGAGGAGTTCACATGCGTATTTCCAGGTTCATCAAATCCCTTGCCCTTGCCGGCCTGTGCGCTTTTGCGGCGGCGGCGTCCGCCCAGAAAACCCAGCTGCTGGTGTACACCGCGCTCGAGACCGACCAGCTCAAGGCCTACCAGGAAGGCTTCAACCGCGTCAACCCCGACATTGAAATCAAGTGGGTGCGCGACTCCACCGGCGTCATCACCGCCAAGCTGCTGGCGGAAAAGGGCAACCCCCAGGCTGACGCCATCATGGGCGTGGCGGCGTCCAGCCTGGCCCTGCTGGACAAGAACGGCATGCTGCAGCCCTACGCGCCGCTGAACCTGGATGCGATCATGAGCCAGTACCGCGACAAGAAGAACCCGCCCGCGTGGTTCGGCATGGACGTCTGGGGCGCCACGGTGTGCTTCAACACCGTGGAAGCGGCCAAGCGCAACATCCCCAAGCCCGAGACCTGGAAGGACCTGACCAAGCCCGTCTACAAGGGCCAGATCGTGATGCCCAATCCGGCCTCCAGCGGTACCGGCTTCTTTGACGTGACCGCCTGGCTCACGCTCTGGGGCGACGACAACGGCAAGGGCGGTGGCTGGAAGTACATGGACGCCCTGCACGAGAACATTGCACAGTACACCCATTCCGGCTCCAAGCCCTGCAACATGGCGTCGTCGGGCGAGTTCGTTGTGGGCATCTCCTTTGAGTACCGCGCCAACGCCAACAAGGCCAAGGGCGCTCCGATTGACCTGGTGTTCCCCAAGGAAGGCCTGGGCTGGGACCTGGAAGCCTTCGCCATCCACAAGGGCACCAAGAAGCTGGACGCCGCCAAGAAGCTGGCTGACTGGGCCTCCAGCAAGGACGCCATGCTGCTGTACGGCAAGAACTTCGCCATCACGGCCCAGCCGGGTGTGGCCGCGCCGCTGGCCAATGTGCCCAAGGACTACGAAGCCCGCCTGGTGAAGATGGACTTTGCCACCACCGCCGCCAACCGCGAACGCGTGCTGGCCGAGTGGACCAAGCGTTACAACAGCAAAACCGAGAAGCGGTGACCCAAGACCTGTTTCTTGAACTGCGGAACATCCGCAAGGCGTTTGGTGGCTTCACCGCGCTGCACGACATCAACCTGCAGATCCGCAAGGGCGAGTTTGTCTGTTTCCTTGGCCCCTCGGGGTGCGGCAAGACCACGCTCCTGCGCATCATTGCGGGGCTGGAGGTTCAGACCTCGGGCGAGGTGTTCCAGGCCGGGCGCGACATCTCCCGGCTGCCGCCGGCGCAGCGCGACTACGGCATCGTGTTCCAGAGCTACGCGCTGTTTCCCAACCTCAGCGTGGCCGACAACGTGGCCTATGGCCTCGTCAACCGCAAGGCGCCGCGCGCCGACATCCAGCGGCGGGTGAGCGAACTGGTCAAGCTGGTGGGCTTGCCGGGCAGCGAAGGCAAGTACCCCAGCCAGCTTTCGGGCGGCCAGCAGCAGCGCATCGCGCTGGCCCGCGCGCTGGCCACGCGCCCTGGCTTGTTGCTGCTGGACGAGCCGCTGTCGGCGCTGGATGCACTGGAGCGCGTGCGGCTGCGCTCGGAGATTCGCGCGCTGCAGCAGCAACTGGGCGTGACGACCATCATGGTCACGCACGACCAGGAAGAGGCCCTGAGCGTGGCCGACCGCATCGTGGTCATGAACCACGGCGTCATCGAGCAGGTGGGCACGCCCTACGACATTTACCGCGAACCCGCCTCGCCCTTTGTGGCGGACTTCGTGGGCAAGGTCAATGTGCTGCCGGCGCGCGTGACGGCCGGCCAGCTCCGCCTGGGCGATCTGTGCATTCCCTGGGAGGGCAGCGACCGGGATGCGCGCATCTACCTGCGGCCCGAAGACGTACTGGCGCGCCCCATTGCCGACGGCGACCCGCATGTGTTCGACGCCTGCATTGAAAAGATCGAGTTCCTCGGCTCGTACTGCCACGTGCATGTGGCAGCGCCTTCGCTGCAGCCGCACAAGCTCACGGTCTACCTGTCACTGAACTTCCTGTCGGAGCAGTCGCTGCAGACGGGTTCCACGTTGCGCTTGCGGCTGCTGCCCGAGCGGCTGAAAGTGTTCTGACATGGCTGCTGCCACCGCCTTGTCAGCCGCCCCGCGCCCCCTCGTCACCCAGAAGGCGCACTGGACTGACCGCGTGGCCCATGCGGCACTGGCCCTGGTGGCGCTGGCGCTGGTCGCCTTCCTGGCGTTTCCGCTGTTGGCCATCCTGCAGCAGGCGCTGGAGGGCAAGGAGGGCGAATTCGTTGGACTGGCCAACTTTGTGTCTTATGCACAGACGCCTGCCTTGCTGGAAAGCCTGTGGAACAGCCTCTGGGTGTCGGGCCTGGTCACGGCCATCACCATTCCGCTGGCCTTTGGTTTTGCCTATGCGCTCACGCGCTCGTGCATGCCGTTCAAGCCGCTGTTTCGCGGCATCACGCTGGTGCCGCTGCTGGCACCGTCGCTGCTGTCGGCCATCTCGCTGATCTACTGGTTTGGCAACCAGGGCGTGCTCAAGGCCTGGCTGACGGGCATCGGGATCCCGGAGATCTATGGCGCGCCTGGCATTGTGGTGGCCGAGTGTTTTGCGGTGTTTCCGCATGCGCTGATGATTCTGGTGACGGCGCTCAGCCTGTCAGACGCGCGCCTGTACGAGGCCGCCGACGCCATGGGCACCACCGCTGCACGCAAGTTCTTCACCATCACGCTGCCAGGCGCCAAGTACGGGTTGATCTCCGCCGCGCTCGTCACGTTCACATTGGTCATTACCGACTTCGGTATCCCCAAGGTGATTGGCGGCAACTTCAATGTCCTGGCCACCGATGTATTCAAGCTGGTGATTGGCCAGCAGGACTTTGCGCGCGGTGCGGTGGTGGCCATCCTCCTGCTGGCACCCGCCGTGTTGACCTTTGGCGTGGACAGCTACGTGAGCCGGCGCCAGACGGCCATGCTCACGGCGCGCGCCGTGCCGTACCGGCCGAAGCCGTCGCGGGGTTACGACATCGTCATGACGCTGTACTGCGGTGTCATCGCGTTCCTGGTGCTGGCCATGCTCGGCATGGCGGTCTTTGCATCGTTTGCCAGCTTCTGGCCCTACAACCTGTCGCCCAGCCTGCGCCACTACACCATGGGTCTGGTGGACGCCGAAGTGGGCGTAGGCTTTGTCAACAGCCTCAAGATGGCAGCGGGCACGGCGGTGTTTGGCACGGCGCTGGTGTTCTGTGGCGCCTACCTGCTGGAAAAGACCCGGGGCATGGACGGCCTGCGCGGCCTGGTGCGGCTGCTGGCGATGCTGCCCATGGCGGTGCCGGGGCTGGTGCTGGGGCTGGGGTACATCTTTTTCTTCAACGAACCAAAGAACCCGCTCAATGGCCTGTACCACACGGTCACGCTGCTGACGCTGTGCACCATCGTGCACTTCTACACCACCGGCCACCTGACGGCGGTGACTGCGCTCAAGAGCCTCGACGGCGAGTTTGAAGCGGTGAGCGCGTCGCTCAAGGTGCCGTTCTTCAAGACGTTCTGGCGTGTCACGCTGCCCATCTGTACCCCTGCGCTGGTGGACATTGCGCGCTATTTCTTCATCAATGCCATGACCACGATTTCCGCCGTGGTGTTCCTGTACTCACCCGAGACCAAGGTGGCGTCTATCGCCATCCTGAATCTTGACGAAGCAGGCGAGATGGGCGCTGCGGCCGCCATGGCCGTGCTCATTGGCCTCACGTCCACCGCCGCCACACTGCTGTTCATGGCACTGGCCTGGTGGGTCAACCGGCGCACGCAAGCCTGGCGCACGACAGAACGATAAGGACGAGAGACATCCGATGGACCGCGACAAGATTCTTCTCACCCCTGGCCCGCTGACCACCACGCTGCGCACCAAGCTGGCCATGCTGCGCGACTGGGGCTCGTGGGACGCCGAGTTCAACGCCGTGACGGCCCGCGTGCGCAGGAGCCTGCTGGCCATCGTGCACGGGGAGGACACCCATGTGGTCGTGCCCCTGCAGGGCAGCGGCACCTTCAGCGTGGAAGCGGCGGTGGCCACCGTGGTGCCACGCGATGGCCATGTGCTGGTGCTGGACAACGGCGCCTACTGCAAACGCGCGGCGCGGCTTACCAACCTGATGGGCCGGCGTTGCACAGTGGTCGATTTTGGTGACCATGAGCCGGTGTCGGCCAGCGTGCTCGACGAGCGGCTCAAGGCCGACGCCAGCATCACGCATGTGGTCATGATCCATTGCGAGACCGGTGCCGGCGTGCTCAACCCATTGCAGGCAGTGGCCGATGTCTGTGCTGCGCACGGCAGGGGCCTGATCGTGGACGCCATGAGCTCGTTTGCGGCCCTGCCGATCGATGCGCGCACCGTGCGGTTTGATGCGCTGGTGGCGGCCAGCGGCAAATGCCTGGAAGGTGTGCCGGGCATGGGCTTTGTGTTCCTGCGCAAGGCCATTCTGGACAGTTGTGCCGGCCAGAGCCAGAGCCTGGCGATGGACCTGCACGACCAGTACACCTACATGGAAAAGACCGGTCAGTGGCGCTTCACGCCGCCCACGCATGTGGTGGTGGCGCTGGCCGAAGCGATTGCGCAGTTCGAGGCCGAGGGCGGCCAGCCGGCGCGGCTGGCCCGCTACACCGCCAACTACCGTACGCTGATTGACGGCATGGGTCGGCTCGGCTTCATGCCCTTCCTGGACCCGGCGGTGCAGGCGCCGATCATCGTGACGTTTCATGCGCCGGGTGACCCGCGCTACGAGTTCAAGGCGTTCTACAACGCGGCCAAAGCGCACGGTTTCATCCTGTATCCGGGCAAGCTGACCCAGGTGGAGACCTTCCGTGTCGGCTGCATCGGCGCCATCGGCCCCGGGGAGATCGAGCAGGCCGTCCATGCGGTGGAGCTGGCCCTGCAGGACATGGGCATTGCTTCGGGCGAACCGGCGATATGAACTGAACAACAAGGAGGAGAACACATGGCCACCAAGCTCCACCCCGCGGTTGCCGCCGTGCAGAAGTCCGGCGCGGCCAAGGTCAAGGTCGCAGTCAGTGACATTGACGGCATCCTGCGCGGCAAGTACCTGCACAAGGACAAGTTCTTCGGCACGGCCGAGCCCTATCCCAAAGGCGGCTTCGGCTTCTGCGACGTGGTGCTGGGCTGGGACATGATGGACAACTGCTACGACAACACCACGGTCACTGGCTGGCAGCACGGCTTTCCGGATGCACTGGCTCGGCTCGACCTGGACACAGCGCGCCATGTGCCCTGGGACAACAACGTGCCCTTTTTCCTGGGTGAGTTTGTCAACGCCGACGGTTCGCCCCACCCGGCTTGCCCGCGGCAGACGCTCAAGCGGGTGCTCCAGCGCGCCGAGAGGCTGGGCTTCAAGGTCAAGACCGGCATGGAGTTCGAGTGGTACAACTTCCTCGAGACACCGCAGAGCTGGGCGGCCAAAAAGGGTGTGGCACCCGAGGTGTTGACGCCGGGCATGTTTGGCTATTCGCTGCTGCGCGCCAACCAGAACCGCGACTTCTTCAACGCCCTCATGGACGACATGCTGGCGTTTGGCGTGCCGATTGAAGGCCTGCACACCGAAACCGGCCCCGGCGTGTACGAGGCGGCCATCGGCTTCAGTGATGCGCTGGAGCAGGCCGACCGGGCCATCCTGTTCAAGACCGGTACCAAGGAAATCGGCTCGCGCTTCGGCATCATGCCCAGCTTCATGGCCAAGCCGCACCAGCCGCTGCCGGGTTGCTCGGGCCACATCCATCAGAGCTTGAGTGATGGCAAGACCAACTTGTTCTTTGATGCGAAGAGCCCGCGCAAGATGAGCAAGCTGTTCGAGAGTTACCTGGCCGGCCAGGTGGCCTGCATGATGGAGTTTGCACCCATGATCTGGCCCACCATCAACAGCTACAAGCGGCTGGTGGACGGCTTCTGGGCGCCGGTCAAGCCGACCTGGGGCATGGACAACCGCACGGCCAGCTTCCGCGTGATTGCCGGCAGCCCCAAGGCCACGCGGCTGGAGACGCGCTGCCCCGGTGCCGACGTGAACCCCTACCTGGCCATGGCCGCCGTGATTGCGGCTGGACTCCATGGCGTCGAAAAGGGACTCAAGCTCACCACGCCGCCGATCACCGGCACCAACCAGGGTGCAGAGCACATTCCCCGCGCGCCCCGCACCCTGATCGAAACCACCCGCAACTTCCGCGAGTCGAAGATCGCCCGCGACTGGCTCGGTGACACGTTTGTCGACCACTTTGCCGCGACCCGCGAATGGGAGTGGCGTCAGTGGCTGGACGCGGTGACCGACTGGGAAATGAAGCGTTACTTCGAAATCATCTGAACCTGCCATGAACATCTCCGGCTTTTCTTTCCCCACCGCCATCAAGTTCGGCGCTGGCGCGCGCACGCTGGTCGCGCAGCACCTCCGGGACCAGGGCCTCAAGCGCCCGCTGATCGTGACCGACCGGGCGCTGGCGGCGCTGCCGGTGCTGGCCGAATTCAAAACGCATCTCGGCGGTCTCGAGGTGGCCGTGTTCAGCGGCGTGTTCGGCAACCCCACTTGCAGCCAGGTGATGGACGGCGCCGCTGCATACAAGGCGCATGGCGCGGACTGCATCATCGGCTTCGGCGGCGGTGCGGCGCTGGACGTGGCCAAGGTGGTGGGTGTAGCCGCCACGCACGAGGGCGACATCCTGGAATACGTCTGGGACCACCCGCAGGTGCGCGCCATCACGCATGAGCTGCCGTACTTTGTGGCACTGCCGACCACCTCGGGCACCGGCTCGGAAGTGGGCCGCTCGTCTGTCGTGAGCGAGAACGACACGCACCTCAAGCGCGTGGTGTTCAGCCCGAAGATCCTGGCCAAATGCGTGTTTGCCGACCCTGAGCTCACGCTGGGCCTGCCGCCACAGGTGACAGCCGCCACCGGCATGGACGCGCTCACGCACAACGTGGAAAGCTATCTCTCGCCTGCCTACCATCCGTTGTGCGACGGCATTGCGCTGGAGGGCACACGCATTGCCGCTGCAGCGTTGGTCACGGCCGTTACACAGCCCGGCAACCTGCAGGCCCGCAGCGACATGATGATGGCGTCCATGATGGGCGCCATCGCATTCCAGAAGGACCTGGGCGCCGTGCACTCCTGCGCCCACGCCCTGGGCGCCGTGTGCGACCTGCACCACGGCCTGGCCAACGCGCTGATGATCGACACCGTGATGGCCTGGAACCACGAGGCTGTGCCGGCCAAGTTTGACGAGCTCGCGCATGTGTGCCGCATCAGCGGCGGTGGCAGCGAATTCGTGCCCTGGCTGCGTGCGCTCAAGGCGCGCGTGGGCATCACCGGGTCGCTGGCGGCGCATGGCGTCAAGGCGGCGCAGATTCCCCGGCTGGTGGAAATTGCCACCGCCGACATCTGCCACCAGACCAACCCGCGGCCCTGCACGGCGGCGGACTTCGAGCGCCTGTTCCAGGCCGCGCTGTAGCCGGAGCCTGCCATGCCAGCCAACCGCCTGAAGATCGGCCTGTCGGCGTGCTTTAACCACGCCGACCCCACGCGCTCGCTGTTCACCGGCAAGACGCTGCAGTATGTGGAACAGTCCATTGCGCACTGGGTCATGTCGTCCGGTGCCATGGTGGTCATGGTGCCCTGCCCCACGGGGGCCACGATGCGCGGTGACGTCACGTTTGACCACTACGCCCAGTGGCTGGACGGCCTGGTGCTGCATGGCGGTGCTGACGTGTGGCCCGGCAGCTATGGAGAGACGCCGCTGGAGGAGCGCTGGGCCGGCGACCGCATCCGTGACGAATACGACAAAGCCCTGGTCGCCGCGTTCGAGGCGCAGGGCAAGCCGGTGTTTGGCGTGTGCCGCGGCCTGCAGCTGCTGAACGTGGCCTATGGCGGCACCCTGTACCAGGACATCCAGACCCAGGTGCCCGCCTCGTTCAACCACCGTGATGCCGGCACCTACGACCAGAACTTCCACCGCGTGGACATCCGCCCCGGCACGCGGCTGTCGGCGCTGTACCCCGGGGTGGAGCGGGTGCGCGTCAACAGCATCCACCACCAGGCCATCAAGGCGCTGGCCGACGAGTTCGAGGCCGAGGCCTTCAGCGCAGAAGACGGCCTCGTTGAGGCCATCCGCCGCAAGGACCGGTCCAAAAGCTACATCGCGGCTGTCCAGTGGCACCCCGAATTCCACCAGCCCGGCTCGGACACGATCGACGACGCCGCGCTGCTGCAAGACTTCTTGGCCGCTGCTGCGGCCGCGCAGAAACAAGGCCGCTCATGACCACACTTGCTGTTCACAACCCTGCCACGGGCGAAGTGATTGCCACCCTTCAGGCGGACGACGCTGCTTCGGTGGCCGCCAAAGCCGCCGCCGCCCGCGCCGCGCAACCGGCCTGGGCCGCCACACCGCTGGCGGCCCGCAAGGCCTGCGTTGAGCGGTTCCGCGCCGGCGTGGTGCGCGAGCTGGAATCGCTGGCCGCCACCATGACGCGCGAGACCGGCAAGCCCATCACGATGTCGCGCAACGAGCTCGATGGCCTGCTCGGGCGGATCGACTTTTTCTTGAAGGAAGTGGAGCTGGCGACCGGCACCGAAACCGTCTTTGACGACGCCGGCATGAAGGAGCAGATCCAGCACATTCCGCTGGGCGTGGTGGCCAACATCTCGGCCTGGAACTACCCCTGGTTCGTGGGCTGCAACGTGATCCTGCCGGCGCTGCTCACCGGCAACGCGGTGTTGTACAAGCCGTCGGAATACGCTGCCATGACCGGCCTGGCCATTGCCCGCCTGCTGCACGAGGCGGGCGTGCCGCGCGACGTCATGGCCTGTCTGGTGGGCACCGGCGACGTGGGCGCCGCCTTGCTGGCGCAGCCGGTGGACGGGGTGTTCTTCACCGGCTCGGTGGCCACAGGACGGCGCATCGCCCAGGCCGTGAGCGGTCGCTTCATCAAGCTGCAGCTCGAGCTGGGCGGCAAGGACCCGACCTACGTGGCCGACGATGCCGACCCGAAAGCGGCCGCCGAGTCGCTGGCTGACGGTGCCATGTACAACACCGGCCAGAGCTGCTGCTCGGTCGAGCGCATCTATGTGCACGAGAAAATCCACGACGCCTTTGTGGCGGCGTTTGTGGACACGGTCAAAACCTTCAAGAGCGGTGACCCCATGAGCGATGACACCTACATTGGCGCCATCACCCGGGCACCGCAACTCGACGTGCTGGATGCCCAGGTGGTCGATGCGCGCGCCAAGGGAGCCACCTTGCTGCTGGGGGGTGCGCGCGGCCCGGGCCCCGGCAACTGGTACCCGCCCACGGTGTTCAGCAACGTGACGCACGCCATGGACCTGATGCGCGAGGAAAGCTTTGGCCCCATCATCGGCATCCAGAAGGTCAGTGGTGATGCACAGGCCGTGCAGCTCATGAACGACACCCGCTACGGCCTCACGGCCGGGGTCTACACACCCGACGAGGCGCGCGCCCGGGCCGTGCTGTCGCAGGTGAACGCCGGCAGCGCCTACTGGAACTGCTGCGACCGCGTCAGCCCGCGCCTGCCCTGGAGCGGCCATGGCGACTCGGGCGTGGGCCTGACGCTGTCCACCTACGGCATCGAGACCTTCACGCGCCCGAAGGCGTGGCACCTGAGAGCCGTTTGAAACTCACGCTGTTTGACCTGGACCACACGCTGCTGTCGGGCGACAGCGACGTGCTGTGGGTCGAGTTCCTGATGCAGCAGGGCGTGCTCGAGCGCGCCGCCTTCGCCGCGCGCAATGCCGATGTGGAGGCGCGCTACAAGGCCGGCACCGTCGATGCCCAGGCGTTTGCCGACTTCTATGTGGGCACGCTGGCCGGCCGCACGCCCGCCCAGTGGGAGCCGCTGCGCCAGGAATTCATGGCCACCGTGGTCGCGCCGCGCATCCCGTCTGCCGCCATGGCCCTGGTGGACCAGCACCTGGACGCGGGCGATCTGGTGGTGCTGACCACCGCCACCAACCGCTTCATCACCGAGCTGACGGCGCTGTACCTGGGCATCGAGCACCTGATTGCCACCGACGTGGAAAGCGTGGAAGGCTGCTTCACCGGCCGTACGCAAGGCACGCTCAACATGCGCGACGGCAAGGTGCGGCGCCTGCACGACTGGCTGGCCGCGCGCGGCCATTCGCTGGGCCAGTTCACCAGCACGGCCTACAGCGACAGCATCAATGACCTGCCGCTGCTGTGCGCCGTGCACCACCCGGTGGCGGTGGACCCGGACGAGCGGCTGCGCGCCGAGGCGCGGCTGCGTGGCTGGCCCACGCTGCAACTGCCACGCTGAAAACGCTATTGTTTTGATAGCGCCTTGCGCATATCCCGTGCGGGCTGCAGGCCATTTTGGCTTGAAGGACAATGCCGGCATGCGAATCTTCCCGCTTCTTCTGTGCGCTTTCGGGCTGTGCAGCCTGGCGCAGGCGCAGGGCGCCAACCCGGCGCAGATCGACTGGGTGGCGCTGCCAGGCTTCAGCATGGCCCGGACCGAAACCACGGTTGGACAGTTCCGTCGCTTCGTGCAGGCCACCAGCACCATCACCCGGGCCGAGCGGGCTGGCGGTGGCGAGGTATATGAAGCCGGCTGGGTGCGCAAGCCCGGCTGGACCTGGGCCATGCCGTTCGGCGGCGGCCAGCGCGCGGCCGACGACGAGCCGGCGGTGCATATCACCTTTGGCGAAGCGCAGGCCTTCTGCCGCTGGGCGGGGGGTCGCCTGCCCACCGACGCGCAATGGGTCAGCGCGGCCTACACCGAACAGCGCAGCGCACCGCCCGCGCCCTGGCAGCGTGGGCGCAGCTACCCCTTTCCCACGGGCGAGTCTCCACAAGGTGCGCAGTGCCTGGACGACTGCGGGCCGCAGGCGCAGCAGCGCGCCATCCGCCATGGCGCCAGCCTGCTGCGCGGCCATGGCCATGCCCGCGCCGGTGCCACCCCGGCCGGGGTCAATGGTTTGCATGACATGGGCGGCAACGCCTGGGAATGGGTGGACGAGCCGCCCGGCGCCAGCGGCAATGCCGAGCGGCGTACGCGCGGGGGCTCGTGGTGGTACGGCGCAGCCCAGATGCGCGCCGACCACCTGCAGTCCAAACCCGCCGACACGGCGGTGGTGTACATCGGCTTTCGCTGCGTGAAAGACGGCGGACCTTGAACACCAGGCGCGCCGATATTTCGGTGGCGCACGCCACTGCGCTGCGATTCTCGTGGCCTGGCCAGGTGCCGCTGTTCGACGCGCTTTCGTTCGCGCTGCCGCCCGGCGTCAGCTGGCTGGGCGGTGACGAGGGCGCGGGCAAGACCACGCTGCTGCGCCTGCTGGCGGGCGAGCTGTCGCCGCAGGCCGGCGCGCTGCAGGTGCATGGCACCGTGTTCTGGGTCAACCCGCGCGCCGATGGCTGCGACGCGCTCACCCCGTCGCAGTGCTTTGAGCGGTTGGCGCAACAACACCCCGCGCTGGACCGTGCGCTGCTGGCTGACCTGGCGGCCGAACTGGACCTTGAACAGCACATGACCAAGCGGCTGGACATGCTCTCCACCGGGTCGCGGCGCAAGGTCTGGCTGGCAGCAGCTTTTGCGGCAGGCGCCACGCTCACGCTGCTCGACCAGCCCTTTGCCGCGCTCGACAAGCCGTCAGCGCGCTTCATCACGGAACTGCTGCACGAAGCGGCCGCCGATCCGCGCCGGGGCTGGGTGGTGGCGGACCATGTGGCCCCAGCGGGCGTGCCGCTGGCCTGCGCTTGGACGCTGGGCGCCTGAACACCTGACGGCAACACGGCCGCCCTTGCCGCGGCTGGCACAGCTTTTGCATTTCAACTTGGATACAAGATTGGATGCTCAAAGATGGTGCAAGCCGCAGTCCCTGCCGAAACCGCCCACACCGCCTCGCCTGCTGGCGGTGCGCAGGGCGCGCCGCAGGCCTGGATATCGCGGTTTGACGCGCCACTGGTTCTGGCAAGTGCCGGCCCGCTGGCCGGCCTGCGCTTTGCCGCCAAGGACAACATCGACACTGCGGGCCTGCCCACCACCGCGGCCTGCCCGGCGTTTGCCTATCCGCCTGCAGAGCACGCCACCGTGGTCCGCAAGCTGCTCGATTCTGGTGCACAGCTGGTGGGCAAAACCAACCTCGACCAGTTCGCCTGCGGCCTGAACGGCACACGCTCACCCTATGGCGCGGTACCCAATGCCTTCAACCCTGCTTATGTGTCGGGTGGCTCCAGTGCGGGCTCGGCCTACGTCGTCGCCACGGGCGAGGTGGACTTTTCGCTGGGCACCGACACGGCCGGTTCGGGTCGGGTACCGGCCGGGCTCAACAACATCGTCGGCCTCAAGCCCAGCAAGGGCCTGATCAGCGCGCACGGGGTGGTGCCCGCCGCGCAGAGCGTGGACTGTGTCTCCATTTTTGCGCGCACGGTAGGCCTCGCCGTGCAGGTGCTGCAGGCCGCCATGGGCCACGACCCGCAGGACCCGTTCTCGCGTGCGCTCACGCTGGCGTCGCGACCGTTCCCGGCCAGTTTCCGCTTCGGGGTGCCTTCAGAGTTGCCATTCTTTGGTGACGACCTCGCGCAAGCCGCGTTCGACGTATCCATTGCGAGACTGATCGCCATGGGCGGACAGCCGGTGACGGTGGACTTCACCCCGCTGGCCCAAGCCGCAGAGTTGCTGTACGAAAGCGCGCTGGTGGCCGAGCGCTACGCCGCGGTCCGCCCGTTCTTTGATGCGCACGAAGCCGACGTGATGGAGCCGGTAAGGGGCATCCTGGCCAGTGGCCGCCGCTACAGCGCCGCCGATCTGGTGGACGCGCAGGTCAAGCTGCGGGCCCTGGGGCAGCGCGCCGCCGCCATGTGGGCCGGCATTGACGTGTTGCTGGTGCCTACCGCGCCCACCCACTACACCATCGCTGCCATGCAGGCCGACCCGGTGGCGCTCAACCGAAACCTGGGCGCCTACACCAACTTCGTGAACCTGCTGGACTATGCGGCGTTGTCGGTGCCAAGCAGCATCCGGCCCGATGGCCTGCCGTTTGGCATCACCCTCATTGGCCCCTGTGGCAGCGACTGGCAGCTGGCCGAACTGGGCCAGCGCTACCACCACGCCACCGGCCTGACGCAAGGCGCCACCGGAGAGCCCTTGCCCGCACCGCAGCCGATTGCGGGTCTGCGGGCAGAACCCGTCGTCCGGGTGGCTGTGGTCGGGGCCCACCTGTCGGGCATGCCCTTGAATGGCCAGCTCACCGGGCGCGGGGCCCGGCTTGTGACCACCACCGAAACCGCGCCGCACTATCGATTTTTTGCCCTGCCCGGCACGACGCCGCCCAAGCCCGGCCTGCTGCGCGTGGCCGACGGCACCGGCGGGCGCATTGCGCTGGAAATCTGGGAGATGCCCGTGGCCCACTATGGCTCGTTCGTGGCCCTGATTCCGGCGCCACTGGGCATCGGCACGCTGGCGCTGGCCGATGGCAGCAGCGTGCAGGGCTTTGTCTGCGAAGCGCTGGCCACCCAGGGCGCACAGGACATCACCCATCTCGGCGGCTGGCGTGCCTACATCGCCTCGCTCAAGGCTTCCCCTTCCCACTGATCCGACTATCCACCAGGAGATCGACATGAAGTCCACACCCCACTCCATGCAGCGCCGCACCCTGCTGCAGGCGGCCTCCCTCACGCCGGTGGCGGCTGCCACGCTGGCGCCCGCAGCCGTGCAGGCGCAGGACCGGCGTGACACGCTGATCATGGCCAACGAGTTCGGCCCGAACATGCTGGACATCCATGGACTGGGTGCCAACCGGCCCAGCTACGGTGTGGCCTGGAACTGCTACGACCGGCTCATGACCTACGCCCGCAAGAAGCGGCCGGACGGCATCATGATGTACGACTACAGCAAGCTCGAGCCCGAGCTGGCCGAGCGCTGGAAGATGGACGCCGACGGCATGGGCGTGACCTTCTACATGCGCAAGGACGCGAAATTCCACGACGGCACCCCGGTCACGGCCGCCGACGTGAAATGGAGCTACGACCGCGCGCTGGCCATGGGCGGCTTCCCCACTTTCCAGATGAAGGCCGGGTCCCTGGAAGACCCGGCGCAGTTCAAGGTGGTGGACACGCACACCTTCCATGTCAAGTTCCTGCGGGCCGACAAGCTCACCATGCCCGACATGGCCGTGCCGGTGGCCTCCATCTACAACTCGACGCTGGCCAAGAAAAACGCCACTGACAAGGACCCCTGGGCCGCCGAATGGCTCAAGACCAACGAAGCCGGTGGCGGTGCCTACAAGGTGGCCAGCTGGAAGCCGGGGCAGGAGCTGGTGCTGGAGCGCTTTGACGACTGGAAGAGCGGCCCGCTGCCCAAGATCAAGCGCATCATCCAGCGCGACATTCCCTCGGCCGGCAACCGCCGGGCCCTGCTGCAGCGTGGCGACATTGACATGACGTACTCGCTGCCGCCCAAGGACTTCTCCGATTTCTCCGGCGACAAGGCGAAGATCAAGGTGGCCAGCATGCCGGTTGAGAACGCGCTGTTCTACCTCGGAATGAACACCGCCCGACCGCCCTTCAACAACGTCAAGGTGCGCCAAGCCGTGGCCTGGGCCCTGCCGTATGACAAGCTCTACGAATCGGCGTTCTACAAGCGCGGCATCCGCCAGGACGGCGGCAGCAATGACCCCAAGTCCCCGGCATGGCCCCAACCGCATGGCTACAAGACCGATATGGCCAAAGCCAAGGCCCTGATGGCCGAAGCTGGTGTGACCAGCATCGACACGCAGCTCTCGTACGACCTCGGCGGCGCCACCATTTCCGAGCCGGCGGCCATCCTGATCCAGGAGGCGCTGGCGCAGATCGGCATCAAGCTCACGCTGAACAAGATTCCGGGGGCCAACTGGCGTGCCGCGCTGCTGAAGAAGGATATGCCGATGATCCTCAACCGCTTCGGCGGCTGGCTCAATTACCCCGAGTACTTCTTCTTCTGGTGCTACCACGGCCAGAACGCGGTGTTCAACACCATGAGCTACCAGAACCCGGTGATGGACAAGCTGATCACCAACGCACGCTTCGCCGAAAGCAAGCCGCTGTACGACGGCATGGTCAAGGACATGGTGAAGCTGGCGTACCAAGATGTGCCGCGCATCCCGATCGCGCAGCCCATGATGGACGTGGCCATGCAGCCCAACATCAGCGGCTACACCTACTGGTTCCATCTGGAGCCGGACTACCGCCAGCTGGTCAAGGCCTGAGCCCGCTGCCATGCTTGCACAGGTCGCCAGACGGTTGCTGGGTGCGTTGCCAAACCTGTTCGGCATCGTGCTCATCACCTTCCTGCTCACGCGTGCGCTGCCGGGCGATCCGGCGGCGTTCTTTGCCGGGCCCGCCGGCACGCAGGAGGCGGTGGCCGAGGTGCGCGAAAAGCTGGGCCTGAACAAGAGCCTGCCCGAGCAGTTCCTGCTGTACCTGCGCGACCTGTCGCGCGGTGACCTCGGCAATGCCCTGTCCACCGGCCAGCCGGTGCGTGAGGAGTTGCTGGTGCGGCTTCCGGCCTCGCTCGAACTGGTGCTCGCGTCGCTGCTGTTCGCGGTCGTGGTGGCGGTGCCGCTGGGCATCGCGGCGGCGCGGCGGCCCAATTCCTGGGTGGACCACACTTGCCGGCTCGTCACCACGGCGGGCGTTTCCCTGCCCACCTTCTTCACCGGGCTGCTGCTGGCCTATGTCTTCTACTATGTGTTGGGCTGGGCACCTTCGCCCATTGGCCGGCTCGACCCGTACCTCACTGCGCCGCCCACCGTGACAGGCCTGTACACGGTGGACAGCCTGATCGCCGGCGAGCCCCGGCTGTTCCTGGCCAGCGCCAAGCAGATGATCCTGCCGGTGCTCACGCTCGGCATTTTCGTGCTGGCGCCGCTGGCACGCATGACGCGCGCCGCCATGATCGCCGTGCTGTCGGCCGACTTCGTGCGTACCGCCCGCGCGTCGGGCCTGTCGTCCACCACCGTGCTGGTGCGCTACGCGCTGCGCAATGCGCTGCTGCCCATCGTCACCACGCTGGGCATGGTGTTCAGTTTCCTGCTGGGCATGAGCGTGGTGGTGGAAAAAGTGTTCGCCTGGCCCGGCGTTGGCTCCTTCGCGCTGGAGGCGCTGGTCGCCAGCGACTACGCGCCGGTGCAGGGCTTTGTGCTGACCATGGCACTGCTGTACACGCTGCTCAACCTGGTGATCGACCTGCTGTACGTGGTGATCGACCCGCGGGTCCGCCTGGAGAGCTGATTCATATGCCAAACATGCCTGCAGCCCGCGTCCCTATTGCGAAAGCCGCTACAAAAAATGTAGCAAACCGCAAGACGTTCTGGTCGCACGCGCGCTACGTGCTGTCGGACAACCCGTTCACGCTGGTGGCGGTGGTGCTGTTTGCGGCGTTTGTGCTCATTGCCATCGCCGGGCGCTGGATCGCCCCGCACGACCCGCTGGCCAGCAACGTGGGCGCGGCCCTGTCGCCGCCCAGTGCGTCGCACTGGTTTGGCACCGACGCGCTGGGCCGCGACATCCTGTCGCGCGTGCTGGTGGCCACGCGGGTGGACTTTGTGATCGCGCTCTCGGCGGTGCTGGCCTCGTTTGTCATCGGCGGCTTGCTCGGGGCCTGCGCGGGCTACTTTGGCGGCTGGCTGGAGCGCATCATCATGCGCGGCTGCGACATGGTGATGAGCTTTCCGCTGTTCGTGCTGGCCATGGGCATCGTGGCGGCACTGGGCAATTCGGTGTTCAACATCATCATCGCCACGGCGGTGGTCAATCTGCCGTTCTACATCCGGGTGGCGCGCACCGAAGTGAACGTGCGGCGCGAGGCCGGTTTTGTGGAAGCCGCCCGTCTGGCCGGCAATGGCGACGCACGCATCCTGCTGTTTCATCTGATTCCCAATGCCATGCCGCCCATGATGGTGCAGGTGTCGCTGAACATGGGCTGGGCCATCCTGAACGCGGCCGGCCTGAGCTTCATCGGCCTGGGCGTGAGTCCGCCCGAGGCGGAGTGGGGAATCATGGTCGCCGAAGGCGCCACGTACATCATCTCCGGCGAGTGGTGGGTGGCCCTGTTCCCTGGCGCCGTGCTCATGCTGGCGGTGTTCACCTTCAATCTTCTGGGGGATGGCCTGCGCGACCTGATCGACCCGAGGAAGCGGACATGAGCCAGCTGCTCGATGTGAAAAGCCTGTCGATGCAGTTCCGCACCCGAGGTGGCACCGTGCAGGCGTTGCAGGACGTGTCGCTGGCCATTGCCAAGGGCGAGACCGTGGGCCTGGTGGGCGAGTCGGGCTCGGGCAAGAGCGTGCTGGCCTATGCGCTGCTCGGCCTGTCGGACGCAGCGGCCCGCATCACCGCCGGCAGCGCGCACTTTGACGGGCTTGATTTGCTGGCCGCGAAGGAAAGTGACCTCGCCGATATCCGCGGCCGCGAGGTCAGCATGATCTTCCAGAACCCCAAGGTCGCGCTCAACCCGATTCGCAAGATCGGCCACCAGCTCGAAGACGTGCTGGCCCGCCACACCACCACGCTGGCCAGCGAGCGCCGGGCGCGCGCCATCGAATGCCTGGCCGAGATGAAGATCCCCGACCCGGCGCGGCGCTACCACGCCTACCCGTTCGAGCTGTCGGGTGGCTTGTGCCAGCGCGTGATGATTGCGCTGGCGCTGGCCTGTGGCCCCAAGCTGCTGATTGCCGACGAGCCCACCACCGGCCTGGACGTGACCACCCAGGCCGCGATCATGGCGCTGATCAAGGACAAGACGCGCGCCATGGGCATGTCCATGCTGCTGATCACGCACGACCTGGGCCTGACCCGCGAGCAGTGCGACCGCATCGTCGTCATGCACGCCGGCCACATGGTGGAGGCCGCCCCGACCGAGGTGCTGTTCACCGCGCCGCAGCACCCCTACACGCGCCAGCTGATCGGCGCCACGCCGGTGGGCCGCGCCGCGCTCGCCGAGCTCACCGCCATTCCGGGCAACCTGCCCGACCTGCGCCGCACCGACCTGCCCAGCTGCCGCTTTGCCGAACGTTGCACCCTGCGCAGTGCCGCCTGCGCGGCAGCGCTGCCCACCGTGATCGACGGTCACCACATGGTGCGCTGCCACCATGCCAGGGAGGCAGCATGAGCGCCGCGCTGCTGGAGGTGATGGACCTCGCCAAACGCTTCCCGGTCAAGACGCCGCAGGGCAAGGGGCTGCTGCACGCCGTGGACGGTGTGAGCTTTCGCATCGAGGCGGGCGAGACGGTCGGGCTGGTGGGCGAATCGGGCTGCGGCAAGTCCACCCTCGTGCGCCTGCTCACGCGCACGCTGCCGGTCACCGACGGGCAGATCCGCTTCCTGGGCGCCGACCTCGCGTTGATCGACCCGAACCTCATGCCGCAGCACAAGGCGCGGCGTGAAGTGCAGATGGTGTTTCAGGATGCGCACGACAGCCTGAACCCGCGCTACAGCGCTTTCGACACCATCGCCGAGCCACTGCGCCTGCTGGCCGGCGTGAAGGACGCCGCCGAAGTGACGCGCCGCGTGGAAGAAATTGCCACCCTCACCGGCCTGCCGCACGAGCTGCTGCAGCGCTTCCCGCACCAGCTGTCGGGCGGGCAGAAGGCACGTGTGGGCATCGCGCGGGCGGCGGTGCTGCGCCCGCGCCTGCTGGTGCTGGACGAGCCCACGGCGGCGCTCGACGTGTCGGTGCAGGTGGTCATCCTGCAGCTGCTGGCCGAACTCAAGCGCGAGCTGGGCATGAGCTTCCTGTTTGTCTCGCACGACCTCAACGTGGTGCGCCTGCTCTGCGACCGGGTGCTGGTGATGTATCTGGGCCGCATTGTGGAAAGCGGGCCGGCCGCCGAGCTGTTTGCCAACCCGCGCCACCCCTACACCCGCGCGCTGATCGCGTCCATTCCCGGTTCGGGCCACGACATCACGCGCCACCTGCTGCCGGGCGACCCGCAGAGCCCGATCCAGATGGCCGGCAAGGGTGTCGCGCCCGTCATTCCGCGCTGCGGCTTCCAGGGGCGTTGCCCCCATGCCACCGAACAGTGTGGCGCCGCCGCGCCGGCGCTGGTGGCTGCCGGCCCGGGCCGCCATGCCGCTTGTCATCACCTTGAAACCCTGGGGAGCTTTTGAGCCATGAATGAACAGGACACCCTGGCCTATGTGCGGTCCGCAGCGGCGGCCATCCGGCTGCCGATGGACGACGCCCGGGCCCGGGCCGTTGCCATGCACCTGGGCCGCACCTTCGGCATGGTCAGCGGCCTGATGGCCGTGCCGCTGCAGCCGCACGACGAGCTGGCCGAAATCTACCGCCCGGCGCCGTTTCCCGCGCAAGACCCGGAGGGCGGCGAATGAGCACGCGCGCCATCGACCAGGTGGAAGCGGCGATCGCGCGCATCGAAGCCACCGACGCGCGGGTTAACGCCTTCACCGCCCGCACCTTCGACCGCGCCCGTGCGGAAGCGGCGGCAGTGGATGCACGCCGCGCGCGCGGCGAGCCGCTGGGCCCGCTGGCCGGTGTGCCCTACGCCGTGAAAAACCTGTTTGATGTGCAGGGCCTGCCCACGCTGGCCGGCTCCAAGATCAACCGCGAGCACCCGCCCGCCACGCAGGACGCGGTGCTGGTGCAACGCCTGCAGGCCGCCGGCGCGGTGCTGCTGGGCGCGCTCAACATGGACGAGTACGCCTACGGCTTCACCACCGAGAACAGCCACTACGGGCCGGCGCACAACCCGCACGACCTGACCCGCATCGCCGGCGGCTCGTCGGGTGGTTCGGGCGCTGCCGTGGCGGCCGGCCAGGTGCCACTGACGCTGGGCTCGGACACCAACGGCTCGATCCGCGTGCCTGCTTCGCTGTGCGGCGTCTGGGGGCTCAAGCCCACCTTTGGCCGGCTGTCGCGGCGCGGCAGCTACCCGTTCGTCCACAGCATCGACCACCTGGGCCCCATGGCCAGCAGCGTGGGCGTGCTCGCCGCCGCCTACGACGCAATGCAGGGCCCCGACGCGCTGGACCCGGGCTGCCATGCCACACGGGTGCAGGCCACAGCCCCTTCGCTGGAGCGCGGCGTCAAGGGCCTGCGCATCGGCCTGCTTGGCGGTTACTTTCACGACCTCGCCACGCCACCCGCGCGCGAGGTGGCCAAACAGGCCGCACGCGCGCTGGACGTGATCGAGATCGTGGAGTGGCCCGAGCCCGCCCTGGGCCGCACCGCGGCGTTCGTGATCACCGCCAGCGAAGGCGGCAGCCTGCACCTGGACGACCTGCGCACCCGGCCGCAGGACTTCGAGCCGCTGTCGGTGGACCGGTTCATTGCCGGGGCGCTGCAGCCATTGGACTGGTACTTGCGTGCCCAGCGCTACCGCCGGATCTACCGCGACCGCGTCAACGCTCTGTTCCAGCACTGGGACGTGTTGATCGCCCCGGCCACCCCGGTGCCGGCACCCGTCATCGGCACCGAGTGGCTGGACATCAATGGCCAGAAGCACCCCAGCCGCCCGGCCATGGGTTTGCTGACGCAGCCCGTGTCGTTTGCCGGTTGCCCGGTGGTCGCTGCCCCGATGTGGCCCGACGGCACCGGCGGTCTGCCGATCGGCGTGCAGGTGATTGCCGCGCCCTGGCGCGAAGACCTGGCGCTGCGTGCCGCGCGGGCCCTGGAGCAAAGCGGCGTGGCCGGCATCCGGGAGGTGGCGCTGTGATGGACATCAATCTGCCCGATGTGCTGGCCGAAGTCTCGGCCGAGTTTGCCCGCTACGAGCAGGCGCTGACCAGCAACGACGTGGCCGTGCTCGACGAGTTGTTCTGGAACAGCCCGCACACCCTGCGCTACGGCGTGGGCGAGAACCTGTATGGGTATGACGCCATCCGTGATTTTCGCGCCACGCGCCCGGCACAGGGCCTGCAGCGCACCGTGCTGCGCACGGTCATCACCACTTACGGGCGCGACTTCGCCACCGCCAACATCGAGTTCCGTCGCGCGGGCAGCGACAAGACCGGCCGCCAGAGCCAGACCTGGATGCGCACGGCGGAAGGCTGGCGCGTGGTCAGCGCGCACGTGAGCCTGCTGCTGCCACCGCCGCCGCTGGCGTAGCCGGGAATCATCGCGAAGCCACTGCACCAGCGATAAAGTGTCGTCATGCATTCCGCTTCACCCCGTGTCATGGTGACCGCCGCCGTGCCGCACCGCTCGCGCGCAGACGACGTGTACGCGCAGCTCAAGCGTGACGTGGCCGAGTTCAAGCTGGTACCGGGCGACCGCTTCACCGAAAACGAACTGAGCGAACGCCTGGGCGTGAGCCGCACACCGGTGCGCCAGGCGCTGTTCCGGCTGCAGCAGGAGGGCTATGTCGAGGTGCTGTTCCGCAGCGGCTGGCGCGTGCTGCCGTTTGACTTCGAGCAGTTCGAGCAGCTGTACGACCTGCGCATGGTGCTGGAAACCACCGCTGTGCACCGCCTGTGCAGCGACGGCCAGCGCGTGGACCGCGCGCTGCTGGACCAGCTCGCCGCCATCTGGCTGGTGCCGGGGGCCGAGCGCAGCGCCGACATGGTGCAGGTGTCGCAGTGGGACGAGGCCTTTCACTGTGCGCTGGTGGCCGCCGCCGGCAATGCCGAGATGGCCCGCGTGCACAAGGACGTGACCGAGCGCATCCGCATCATCCGCCGGCTTGACTTCACCAAGCAGGCGCGCATCGACGCCACCTACGACGAGCACAGCAAGATCCTCAAGGCCATCCAGCGCAAGCGCGGCGAACAGGCCGCCATGCTGCTGCGCGCCCATATCGAGACCAGCCAGGCCGAGGTGCGCAAGATCACGCTGCACCAGGTGCATCTGGCGCGGGTGGGCGCGGCGCGCTGAGGCCGCAGGCGCAGATGTCCGGTTCCGGCCAGCGGCGGCGGGCGCTTTCGCGCAAGATGCCGGCATGTCCTCCGATGCATCGCCTTCCCTCACGCCGGCCTTCAACCGGCTCGCCTGGGCCAACCTCGCCGCCCAGTCGGCCGAGCAACTGAGCCTGGCGGCCGTGCCGCTGGTCGCGGTGCTGCTGCTCAGGGCCGGCCCGGGCGAGGTGGGCCTGCTGGCCGCGGTGCAGACCCTGCCCTTTTTGCTGCTGTCGATTCCGCTGGGCCTGCTGGCCGACCGCGTTTCGCGCCGGTGCCTGATGGTGCTGGCCGAACTGCTGCGGGCGGTGTCGCTGGTGCTGTTGCTGGCCATGGTGCTCACGGGCCAGCTGTCGGTGGCCTGGCTGGCGGTGGTGGGCTTTGCCGGCGCGGTGGGCACTGTCGGCTTCAGCGTGGCGGCACCGTCATTGGTGCCTGCCCTGGTGCCGCGCGCGGCGCTGGCGCGGGCCAACGGCCGGCTGGAACTCGCACGCAGCGTGGCCTACGCCGCAGGGCCGGCGCTGGCGGGGGCGCTGGTGGCGTGGCTGGGCGGCGCGGCGGCTTTTGTGCTGGCGGCCCTGCTGTCAGCCGCCGCGGTGCTGCTGCTGCGCGCGCTGGCCGACCCGCCCCGCAGCCTGGCCCCGGCGCGCCACCCCTGGCAGGACATCCGCGACGGGCTGGGCTTTGTCTGGCGCCACCCACACCTGCAGCCGATGCTGTTGACCGGCGTGGCCTGGAACATCGCGTGGTTTGTGCTGCAGGCGGCCTACGTGCCTTATGCAGTGCGGGTGCTCGGCCTGGGCACCGAAGCGGTGGGCTTCACGCTCGGGCTGTATGGCGCCGGCATGGTGCTGGGCGCACTGCTGGCCCCGCGCGTGGTGCGCGCCATGCCGTTTGGCCGCGCCATCCAGTTCGGCCCGGTGGTGTCGGTGCTGGCGGCGGGCGCGATGGTGGCCACGCTGGTGCTGCCGCACGGGGCGCTGGCGGGGGTGTCGTTTTTCCTGTTTGGTGCGGGGCCGATCATCTGGACCATCACCACCACCACGCTGCGCCAGAGCGTCACGCACGGCGACATGCTGGGCCGCGTGGGCGCAGTGTTCCTCACGGTGAACGCGGGCGCGCGGCCGGTGGGGGCCGCACTGGGGGCCGCCGTGGGTGCCACCTGGGGCGAAGCCGCCTGCCTGGTGCTGGCGTTCGCGGGCTTTGTGCTGCAGGCAGCGGTGATCCTGGCGTCAAGGGTCAGCGGCCTGCGGCAACTGCCGCGCTAGGCCACGCAAACAGGCCAAAAGAGCCCGCAAGCCGCATCAAAACTGCGTGAGGCGCTATGAAAATCATAGCAACCCCGCGACGGCGGTCAGCTCAGGTGCTTGCCCACAATGCCCGCCAGCTCGAACATCGTCACCTGGTCCTTGCCGAACACCGGCTTGAGCCTGGCATCGGCATTGATGGCGCGCTTGTTGGTGGCGTCCTGCAGGCCGTTGGCCTTGATGTAGTCCCACAGCTTCTTGATGACTTCGGTGCGGGCCACGTTCTCGCCGCCGATCACGGCCGCCAGCGCCTCGCTGGGCTTCAGGCCTGCGCCCGTGGCGCGGGGCTTTTTGGGGGCTGCCGCTTTCTTGGCCGCGGGCGCTTTTTTGGCCGGGGCCTTCTTCGTCGCGGCCTTTTTGGCCGCGGGCGCGTACTTGGCCGCCGGCTCTTTGGCGGTTGCCGTCTTGCCGGCCGGCGGCTTGCGCGGCGGGAACTTGGACGGCGCGAACTCGAAGTTCACCTTGCCGGCCTCGGCGTCCCAGACCAGGTGCGCCTTGAACGCGCGGCGGGTGCGCATGCTCACAAACTTGTCGAGCAGGTCGGTCTTGCCGGTTTCCAGCAGCTTGGTCATCTGCTCGCGCATCACCGGCTGCTGCAGGATGATCTGCCCGGTCTTGAAGTCGCAGCTGGGCGTGGGCTGGGCGGCCGTGGGCACCGACTTGTTGCACACATAGTTCTTGCCGTGCTCGAACACCATGCCGCCGCACTTGGGGCATTTGCCCAGGGGCTGCTGGGCGCTGAAGTCCACGATCTCGCCGGTTTCGGCGGCGTCGCGGTCGTCGCCAAAATCGAATTCCAGCTTCCAGTTCCTGTCTTCCTCGCTGAACTTGAGCACGATTTCCGCGGTGAACGGCCAGCCCGCCTTGGAGCGGAAACCCTCCAGCGGCCCGATCTTCTTGTTGGCGAGGAATTCCTCCACCTCGGCCAGTTCGAAGGTGCGCCCTGCCGGCGTCTTGCCGAACGAGAAGCCGCAGGCGTCGCTGCCTTCACCGCTCTTGCCGGTGCAGGCATAGCGGCGGTAGTTTTCCTTCACCACACCGCCGCAGTTGGGGCAGGGTGTGTTGAGGGTGGCGTAGTCGCCCGGCACGGTGTCGCGGTCGTATTCCTTGGCCTTCTTGACGATGTGCTTCGTCATCTCGGCGATCTCGCGCATGAAGGCATCGCGGCTGAGCTTGCCGTGCTCCATCTGCGCGAGCTTGTATTCCCACTCGCCGGTCAGTTCCGGTTTGGACAGTTCTTCCACGCCCAGGCCGCGCAGCAGCGTCATGAGCTGGAAGGCCTTGGCCGTGGGGATCAGCTCGCGGCCGTCGCGGATCATGTATTTCTCGTTGATCAGGCCTTCAATCGTGGCGGCGCGCGTGGCGGGCGTGCCCAGGCCCTTTTCCTGCATGGCTTCGCGCAGCTCGTCGTCTTCCACCAGCTTGCCGGCGCCTTCCATTGCGCCCAGCAGCGTGGCTTCCGAGTAGCGTGCAGGCGGCCGGGTTTTCAGGCCCTTGGGCTCCACCACCTCGGCGCGCACCATTTCGCCGGGCTTCACCGCCACCAGGGTCTTGTTGTTTTCGTCGCCTTCTTCCAGCACTTCCTTGCCGTAGATGGCCAGCCAGCCGGGCTTGACCAGCACCTTGCCCTCGGTCTTGAAGCTGTGGCCCACGGCCTGGCTGATGCGCGTGGTCACCAGGTATTCGGCGCTCGGGAAGAACACCGCCATGAAGCGGCGCACCACCAGGTCATAGAGCTTCTGCTCGGCATCACTCAGGCCGCTGGGCGCCTGCGTGGTGGGGATGATGGCGAAGTGGTCGCTCACCTTGGCGTTGTCAAACACGCGCTTGCTGGGCTTGATGTAGCTGTTGTTCAGCGCCGTCAGGGCGTGCGGCGCGAGGTGCTTCATGCCGCTGTCGGCCAGCATCTCGAAGGTGCTTTTCACCACCGGCAGGTAGTCCTCGGGCAGGTGGCGCGAGTCGGTTCGCGGGTAGGTCAGGGCCTTGTGCCGCTCGTACAGGCTCTGGGCCAGTGCCAGAGTGGTCTTGGCCGAAAAGCCGAAGCGGCCGTTGGCCTCGCGCTGCAGGCTGGTCAGGTCAAACAGGCCGGGCGCCGCCTGGGTCGTGGGCTTGCTCTCCTCGGTGACGGTGGCCGCCTTGCCGCGCACGGCGTCGGCAATCGCCTGGGCTTCCTTCTGGCTCCAGACGCGGTCAGCCTTCTTTTCGGCGTCGTCGGGGTCTTTCTTCCAGTCCGGGTTAATCCACTTGGCCGGGTATTCGCCGGCCTCGGCCAGGAAGCTGGCGTGGATTTCCCAGTAGTCGCGGCTGACGAACTTGCGGATCTGTTCTTCCCGCTCCACCACCACCGCCAGCGTGGGCGTCTGCACGCGGCCCACGGTCGTGAGGAAGAAGCCGCCGTCGCGGCTGTTGAAGGCCGTCATGGCGCGGGTGCCGTTGATGCCCACCAGCCAGTCGGCTTCTGAGCGGCTGCGCGCCGCGTCGGCCAGGCCCTGCATCTGCTTTTCGGTGCGCAGGCTGGCAAAGCCGTCGCGGATGGCCTGCGGCGTCATGCTCTGCAGCCAGAGGCGCTTGACCGGCTTGCCCAGCGGCTTGGCGCCGCCCGCGTACTGCTCGATCAGACGGAAGATCAGCTCGCCCTCGCGGCCCGCGTCGCAGGCGTTGACGATGGCCGTCACGTCCTTGCGTTTGGCCTGCTTGACCACCGCATTCAGGCGGGTCTTGGTCTTGTCCACGGGCTTGAGGTCAAAGTAGGGCGGAATCACCGGCAGGTGGGCAAAGCTCCACTTTCCGCGCTTGACGTCAAACTCCTCGGGGGCCTGGATTTCCACCAGGTGGCCGACCGCACTGGTCACCACGTACTGGTCATTCTCGAAATACTCGTCGTGCTTCTCGAACTTGCCGGCTTCGGGCGTGAGCGCACGCACGATGTCCTGCGCCACCGACGGCTTTTCTGCAATCACCAACGTCTTTGTCATAGGAACTTCGCCAATCCTTCGATGTCTTCGGGGAACATTTCCCCGGCCTCCGCAAATGCCACCTTGCCGCCGCGGCCCCGCACCACCACCACGGGCAGGCCCTTGGGCTTGGGCAGCACTTTAGCCACTTCCGGCGTGAGCATGGCCGCCGGGAAGGTGTAGCCCTTTTGCTGCAGGTAAGCTGCCGCGGCCTCGCGGGTCCGGTCAATCGACAGTGCCAGCACCTGCAGGCCGCGCGTTCGCTCCTTGCGCCAGAGCTTTTCAATGTGCGGGCTCTGCACCGCACAAAACGGGCACCAGCTGGCCCACCAGTAGACCACGAGCACCTGGCCGTCGGCCGCGCTGGCGCGGAACATGCTCCCGTCCAGCAGGGGCAGGTCGGCCAGCGCCAGGGCCGCACCGGGACGGGGCAGCGCGGGGGCGCGGGCGTCGCCGGGGGCGCTGCTGCTGTTGCCCTGTGCCGCCACCCAGCCGGGGCCGGCCAGGGCCAGGCTGGCCAGCAGGTCACGGCGTGTCAGGGTCGTGGCGTTCATGGGTGTTCCTTAGAATCTCGGGTTTCCTCGCGCGTACGCGTACGCGCGCACGTGTGCACATTCAACTTAACAGAGTTTCGGCCATGCCCGCAAAAGTTCCGTCCAGCGCCTCCCGCCGCATCCAGACCCGCCGCTCCGGCGTGCATGGCAAGGGGGTGTTTGCCGTGCAGGACATCGCCGAGGGCGAAACCATCATCGAATATGTGGGCGAGGTGATCAGCTGGAAGGAGGCCCAGCGCCGCCATCCGCACGATCCGAAGGACCCGAACCATACCTTCTATTTCCACATCGACGAATCGCGCGTGATCGACGCCAAGCATGGCGGCAACTCGTCGCGCTGGATCAACCACAGCTGCGACCCGAACTGCGAGGCCGACGAGGAAGGTGGCCGCGTGTTCATCAAGGCACTGCGCAACATCCGCGCCGGTGAGGAACTGAACTACGACTACGGCCTGATCATCGACGAGCGCTACACGCCGAAGCTCAAGGCCGAATACCCCTGCTGGTGCGGCGCGACAAAGTGCCGCGGCACCCTGCTGGCGCCCAAGCGCGGGCGCTGACGCATGCTGCGCTGGCCCGCCGAAGCGGTCTGGGAGCAGGTGGTGCCCCAGCTGCCCGGCTTCACGGTCGAGGTGCTGCCGCAGGTTGATTCGACCAACAGCGAGCTGATGCGCCGGGCCCGCGCCGGCGACATGGCGCCGGTGCTGCTGGTGGCCGAGCAGCAAACCGCAGGCCGGGGCCGCCTGGGGCGGGGCTGGGTCAGCGACGCGGGGGGTTCCCTCACCTTTTCGCTCGGGCTGCCGCTGGCGCCGCGCGACTGGTCAGGCCTGTCGCTGGCCGTGGGCGTGAGCCTGGCCGAAAGCCTGCACCCGGCCATCCAGCTCAAGTGGCCGAATGACCTGTGGCTGCACGGCCGCAAGCTCGCGGGCATCCTGATTGAAACTGCCAGTGCCGGCGCGTCGGTGGAACGCTTTGCGGTGGTGGGCGTGGGCCTCAACATCGGGCCCCGGCCGGCCGAAGGCCTGGTCACGGCGCCGGCCTGGCTGCAGGAACTGCATCCGGGCATGGACGGGCCGCAGGCCCTGGGCGCCGTGGCGCTGCCACTGGTGCAGGCGCTGCAGACCTTTGAAGCGCAGGGCTTCGCCGCCTTCCGTGGGCGTTTTGCGGCGCGTGACGCGCTGCAAAACAAGGCCGTGCAGCTCAGCGACGGCACGGCCGGGACGGCTTGCGGTGTCGGCGAGGACGGCGCCTTGCTGGTGCATACTCCCGGCGGAATGAAGCACGTCACGAGTTCTGAAGTCAGTGTGCGCCCGATCGGCGCGGCCGGGGCCTGACCCCATGCTGCGGCTCGTGGTGCTGCTCCTGTTGCTGGCCAATGGCGGGTACTTCGCGTGGTCGCAAGGGCTGCTGCGCAGCTGGGGTCTGGCACCCGTGCAGCAGGCCGAGCCGCAGCGCCTGCAGCAGCAGATCCGCCCCGAAGCCCTGCGCCTGCTGTCGGCGGACGAGGCGCGGCGCATCGAAACGAGTGCGCCACCGGCGGTGCGGGCGGCCGAGTGCCTGCAGGCGGGACTGTTTGACGAGAAGCAGGTCGCGGCCCTGCGTCCGTCGCTGGAACCCCTGCTGCCCCCCGGCAGCTGGCAGCTGGAGGAGGTGGTGGAGCCCGCGCGCTGGATCATCTACATGGGCAAGTACCCGAACGCCGAGGCCGTGAACAAGAAGAAGGCAGAGCTGCGCCAGATCGGCGTGTCCTTCGAAGGCCTGTCCAATGCCGCCATGGAGCCCGGACTGTCGCTCGGCGGCTTCACCAGCCAGGCGGCGGCCCAGCAGCAACTGGACCGGCTGGCCCAGCGCGGCGTGCGCACCGCCCGGGTGGCCCAGGAGCGGCCTGAAGTGCGTGGCCAGTCCCTCAAGCTGCCCCTCGTGGACGAGGCGCTGCGCCCGCGGCTGGAAGAGCTCAAGCCGCTGCTCAATGGCAAGCCGTTGCGCAGCTGTCGCTGAAACGGGAGACTTCGCATGACGCTCAAACTCTATTTCGCGCCCGGCGCCTGCTCGTTTGTGCCGCACACCCTGCTGGAGGTGGCCGGGGAGCCGTTCGAGCCGGTCCTGGTGAAGCTGCACAAGCGGGAAAACTACAGCCCCGAGTACAAGGCCATCAACCCGCGCAGCCAGGTGCCCGTGCTGGTGGATGGCGGCGAAACCATTACGCAGATCCTGGCCATCGTGAACTACCTCGACGCGCGCTTTCCGCAGGCCGGATTCCTGCCGCATGCGCCGCTGGCGCGGGCCCGCGTGATCGAAACCCTGGCTTGGATGAACAACACGGTGCACCCCACGTTCACCCACATCTTCATGCCGCACAAGTTCACCGACAAGCCTGAACTGCATGCCGACCTGAAGGCCTACAACACCACGCTGTACGCCGGCATGCTGGACGAGCTGGAAACCTTGGTGGGCCGTGCGCTGGCGCAAGGCCAGGCCTGGCTGGGCGGTGAAAGGTTCGGCCCGCTCGATGCGTACGCCCTCACCCTGCTGCGCTGGGGCGGCATTGCCGGCATTGACCCCACGGGCTACCCGCAGCTGTGGGCGCACGTGCAGCGGGTGGCGGCTCTGCCAGCGGTGGCCCGTGCCATCGCGCGCGAGCGCCTGCAGCTCAACCTCTATTCGCCGGCCGCCTGATCGGCGGTGGAAAACCGCAGCGTGACCAGCAGCCCCGGGAAGGCCTGGCCCGGGTGGGCGTCTTCGAGCGTGATCGACGCGCCGTGCTGGTTGGCGATTTCCAGCACGATCGGCAAGCCCAGGCCGGAGCCGTCGACGTTGGTGCCCAGGGCCCGGTAGAACGGCTGGAACACCAGGTCGCGCTCGGCCTCGGGAATGCCCGGGCCCGAGTCTTCGACCTGCAGGATCAGCACATGGCCAAACGGGTCGGCCAGCACGCGCGCCGTGATCACCCCCGGCTTTTCGGGGCTGGACGGGGTGTACAGGATGGCGTTGTCCAGCAGGTTGCGGATCATCTCGGTCAGCAGGGTCGGATTGCCGGCCAGCTGCACGCCGCGGGCGCCGGGCTGTGCGCCGTCGTAGCCCAGGTCGATGTGGCGGTCCAGCGCGCGCGGCACCAGGTCGCGCACCACCTGGGTGGTGAGTTCAGCCAGGTCGCACGGCAGGCGCGCGATGGCGGCGCTGCTGCTTTCCGCGCGGGCCAGCGCCAGCAGCTGGTTCACCGTGTGGGTGGCGCGGATGCTGGAGCGGCCGATCTGCTGAAGCGACTGCTTGAGCTCGTCCGCGCTGCCACCCTCGCGCTGGGCCAGGTCGGCCTGCATGCGCAGGCCGGCCAGCGGGGTCTTGAGCTGGTGGGCGGCGTCGGCCAGAAACCGCTTTTGCGTGGCGATGGAGTCCTTCAGGCGCGTCAGCAGGTCGTTGACCGATGACACCAGCGGCGCCACTTCCATGGGCACGGCATGGTCGTCCAGCGGGCTCAGGTCATCGGGCTTGCGCGCGCGGATGCGCTCCTCCAGCTGCGACAGGGGCTTGATGCCGCGCACCAGCGCCAGCCACACCAGCAGCACGGCCAGCGGCAGCAGGACCAGCTGGGGCAGCAGCACGCCCTTGATGATTTCGGTGGCCAGCACCGAGCGCTTCTCGCGCGTCTCGGCCACCTGCACCAGGGCCAGCGGGTCGCCGGGTAGGTCCAGCCGCACCCAGGTGTAGGCCACGCGCACGTCAAGCCCGCGCATCTCGGCGTCGCGCAGGTACACGTCGCGCAGCGGCGCGTCGCCGGGCAGCGGCTTGTCTTCCTCGGAAGGGAGGGGCAGGTCGCGCTCGCCGCTGAGCAGCTCGCCGCGTGGCCCCAGCACCTGGTAGTAGATCAGGTCGGAGTCGTCGGCGCGCAGGATTTCGCGCGCGGGCTGCGGCAGGTTGAACTGCACGCGCTGGTTCTGCACGTTGACCAGCTGGGCCAGCACCCGCACGTTGTATTCGAGGGCGCGGTCAAACGGCTTGCCGGCAATGCTTTGCGCCACCAGCCAGGTTAGCGCCAGCGCCACAGGCAGCAGCAGCATGAGCGGCGTGAGCATCCAGTCCAGGATTTCCCCGAACAGGGAACGCTGCTCGCGCTGGAAAATTTTCACGGGTTGATTTTTTCGAGGCAGTAGCCCAGCCCGCGCACGGTGGCAATGCGGATGGGCCCTTTCTCAATCTTCTTGCGCAGCCGGTGGATATAGACCTCGATCGCGTTGTTGCTGACTTCCTCGCCCCATTCGCACAGCCGCTCCACCAGCTGGTCCTTGCTGACCAGCCGTCCGGCGCGCTGCAGCAGCACTTCGAGCAGGCCCAGTTCGCGCGCCGACAGCTCGACCATCTTGCCGTCGATCGTGGCGACGCGCCCGGCCTGGTCGTACACCAGCGGGCCATGCTTGATGGTGCTGCTGGTGCCGCCCATGCCGCGGCGGATCAGGGCACGTACCCGTGCCTCCAGCTCCTGCAGGCTGAACGGCTTGGCCATGTAGTCGTCTGCACCATAGTCCAGCCCCTTGACGCGCTCTTCCACGCTGTCGGCCGCGGTGAGGATCAGCACCGGCAGCGCCGAGCCGCGGCCGCGCAGTTTGCGCAGCACTTCCAGGCCGTGCATTTTCGGCAAGCCGAGGTCCAGGATCAGCAGGTCAAATTCGTTGTTGGTCATCAGCGCGGCGTCGGCTTCCGTTCCGCTGGCCACATGGTCCACGGCCGCGCCCGAGGCGCGCAGGGTGCGAAGCAGGCCGTCGGCCAGAACCTGGTCGTCCTCGGCAATCAGAATCCGCATGGCTGTCTCCGGTGTTGTAGCTGTCGTTGACCAAATTCTAGGCCTCCAGGCCAGCGCCGCCCGCATAGGCCTCCAGGCCGATCATCACCACCGTCGCGACCTCGTTGCCGACCTCGGCCCGGAACTCGGCCTCGGCCTGGGCCACCGCGTCCTTGAAGGCCTGGCGCCAGGCCAGCCCTGCGGGCGTGAACACCACCTTGCGCGCCCGTGCGTCCAGCGGGTCTGGCTCGCGCCGCACCAGCCCCCAGGCCTCGCACTGGTCCACCAGCGCGCCCATGGCCTGCTTGGTCATGCCGGCGCGCCCGGCCAGATCGGTCAGGCGTGACCCCGCCGGCGCGAGGTGCCGGGTGATGTGCACATGGGCCGCGCTGACCTGCTCGCGTGCTGCCAGGTTGGACAGCGCCAGCGGGACTTCGATGTTGTGCGCCATGAGGGCCAGCACGCGGGCATCAAAGCGCCGCATGGCATGGCCCAGCAGCCGGCCGAGGTGGGTTTGCCGCCAGTGATCGTCCATCGGCAAATAGTAAAGCAAACTGACCAAAAAAGTCATTTACTTCATTTGATCGAATCGATAAAGTACTGGTCAAGCATCCAGCCTGTGATTAAAGACAACTGGTTGCGCCAACCCAACCTGTTGATTTTCAAGGAGATTTTTATGGATGCCCAAGTCAAGGGAACGAGCATTTCGGTGGCCAACAGTGAAAAGGCCAAGGCCCTGCAGGCCGCGCTGGCCCAGATCGAAAAGCAGTTTGGCAAGGGCACCATCATGCGCCTGGGCGAAGGCGAGGTGCTGGAAGACATCCAGGTCGTGTCCACTGGCTCACTGGGGCTGGACATTGCGCTGGGCGTCGGCGGCCTGCCGCGTGGCCGGGTGATCGAGATCTACGGCCCGGAATCGTCGGGCAAGACCACGCTGACGCTGCAGGTCATCGCCGAAATGCAGAAGGAAGGCGGCCAGTGTGCGTTTGTCGACGCCGAGCACGCGCTGGATGTGCAGTACGCCCAGAAGCTGGGCGTGAACCTGTCGGACCTGCTGATCAGCCAGCCCGACACCGGTGAGCAGGCGCTGGAAATCGTGGACAGCCTGGTGCGCTCCGGCGCGGTGGACCTGATCGTGGTGGACTCGGTGGCCGCGCTCACGCCCAAGGCCGAAATCGAGGGCGAAATGGGTGACTCGTTGCCCGGCCTGCAGGCCCGGCTGATGAGCCAGGCCCTGCGCAAGCTGACCGCCACGATCAAGAAGACCAATTGCATGGTGATCTTCATCAACCAGATCCGCATGAAGATCGGCGTGATGTTCGGCAGCCCCGAGACCACCACCGGCGGCAACGCGCTGAAGTTCTACGCCTCGGTCCGGCTGGACATCCGCCGCACCGGCACCATCAAGAAAGGCGAGGAAGCCATCGGCAACGAAACCAAGGTCAAGGTGGTCAAGAACAAGGTCTCGCCCCCGTTCAAGACGGCGGAGTTCGACATCCTGTTCGGCGAGGGCATCAGCCGCCATGGCGAGATCATCGACATGGGCGTGAACGCCCGCATCATTGAAAAGTCGGGCGCCTGGTATGCCTACAACGGCGAGAAGATCGGCCAGGGCCGCGACAACGCGCGCGAATTCCTGCGCGAGAACCCCGAACTCGCCATCGAAATCGAAAACAAGGTGCGCGAGTCCCTGGGCATCCCGCTGCTCAACGCCGCGGCCGACGCCGCAGAGTAAGGCGGAGCTCCCCCCTTGCCAGCCGCTGGCCTGCCGCAACTCTCACTCAAGGGCCGGGCCCTGCGGCTGCTCGGCGCGCGCGAGCATTCGCGTGCCGAGCTGGAGCGCAAGCTTGCCCCGTTCGAGGAAGAGCCCGGCCAGCTGCGCCGGGCACTGGACGAACTGCAGGCGCGCGGGTTCATCAACGAACAGCGCGTGGCTGAATCGGTGGTGCACCGGCGTGCCGCCAAGCTGGGGCTGGCGCGAATCCGCCACGAACTGCAGGGCAAGGGCCTGCCGGACGAGATGGTGGCCGACACCGTGGACCGGCTTCGATCAACCGAGCTGGACCGTGCGCACGAAGTCTGGCGCAAGAAGTTTGGCGAGTTGCCTGCCGACGCGGCGATGCGTGGCAAGCAGATGCGTTTTCTTGCTGCGCGGGGTTTTGGCGCCGAGGTGATTCACCGCGTGGTTTCCGGCGCCGTGGATGGCGAGGCCTGAGCCCGGGCGCGTGTGGGCCAGGCCGACCAGGCCGCCGCCAGCAGGATCAGCGCGCCACCCGCCAGCGTGCGCGTCTCCAGCGTGGCTGCGCCCAGCACCACGGATGAAACGCTTGCAAAAATCACCTCGGACAGCATGACCAGCGCCGTGGTGTGGGCCGCCAGCCGCGCGGCCCCGTATTGCAGCGCCAGGTTGCCCACCAGAAAACTCAGGCTCAGCGCCAGGCCCAGACCCAGCAGCACGGCATTGGGGGGCGGCATCGGCGGCACAAAACCCTGCGCCAAGCCCAAGGTGGCGGCGCTTGCGGCCATGACGGCGCCGCCGCTGAACATGGCCAGCACGCGCGCTTCGGACGGCACACGGTTGAGCTTGAGCAGCAGGATGTTGGTGAGCGCAAAGCAGAAGCCGCCCATCAGCGCGAGCCAGTCCGGCAGGCCCTCGGGCACAGGCCAGCCTGCGCCTGCGGGCTTGAGCACCACCACCACACCCGCCAGCGCCAGCACCAGCCGCAGCAGCGACGCAGGCGCCGGCTTCTCGCCGAGCAGCGGCCAGGCCAACAGCACCGACCAGGCCGGCATCAGGTAGAACAGCAGCACCACACGCACCACATCGCCAACGGTCACGGCCCAGTTGAACCCCACATTGGTCAGCCCCGACGCCGCCACCAGCAGCCACAGCAGCGGGTACTGGGCAAAGCCGCGCCAGGCCCCACGGCGCACCAGCAGCAGGGCCAGGAGCGCGAACGCGTAGACCAGCGCGGTGGACCACAGCGGATGCAGGCCTTGTGTCTCCAGGGCCCGAAAGGGCCACCATGAGACGCCCCAGACAAATGCGTTGAACATCAACGCGGCAACAGGGAGAAGTGGACTCATCGGGAAAGCAGGTTCGGCGCTGCGTGGAGCAGGGCCGGCATCAGGCAGCCGGGCAGGGCGTCTCAACCATGCATGTTGTCGTGCCGTGCAATTTCCAGCAGGTGCTCGACCTCGGCACGGTGCTTCACACAGTTGCTCGCGTGCCAGCGCTTGATCAGCCACATCACGCCGGCCACCACCACCCCGAAGATGGTGATGGCACCAAAGGCCGACAGGCCCAGCCCGGTGGACAGGCTGTAGCCGGCGCCCAGGCTCAGGATGCAGGCCTGCTCGTTGAAGTTCTGCACGGCGATGGAGCGGCCGGCGCCCATCAGGTTGTGGCCCCGGTGCTGCAGCAGCGCGTTCATCGGCACCACCAGGAAGCCGCCCAGCCCGCCCAGCAGGATCAGGAAGGGCGCGGCCACCCACACGTTGTCAATGAAGTTCAGCAGGATCACCAGCAGCCCCATGCCGATGCCCATCGGGATCACGCTGGTGGCCATGTCCAGCCGCATGCGCAGCGACGCCACCACCGCGCCCACGGCGGTGCCAATGGCCACCACGCCCACCAGGGTGGAGGCCTGCGTCACGCTGTAGCCCAGTGCGGCGGCGGCCCAGGCCAGCACGATGTAGCGCAGGTTGCCGCTCACGCCCCAGAACAGCGTGGTGGTGGCCAGCGAAATCTGCCCCAGCTTGTCACGCCAGAGCCGGGCGTTGCAGGTCCAGAAGTCGGGCAGCAACTCCAGCGGATTGCGCGGAATCGGCCGCATCTCGACGCCAGTGGAAGGAATGCGGGTGTTGAACCAGGCCGCCAGCATGTACACAAAGATCAGCACCGAAATCGCCGCCTCGGGCGCCGTGTCAATGCCGGTTTCAATGAGCGGCAAATCAAACGTCAGCAGGCGCGATGCCACCGCGTGCCCGACCAGCTGGCCGCCCAGCAGCACGCCCAGGATGATGGAGGCGATGGTGAGGCCTTCGATCCAGCCATTGGCCTTGACGAGCTGTGACGACGGCAGCAGCTCGGTGAGGATGCCGTACTTGGCCGGCGAATACGCCGCCGCGCCGAGGCCCACGATGGCGTAGGCCATCAGGGGATGGCCGCCGAACAGCATCAGTACGCAGCCCACCACCTTGATCGCGTTGCTGATGAACATGACCTTGCCCTTGGGCAGGGCATCGGCGAAGGCGCCGACGAACGGGGCGAGCACCACGTAGAACAGCGCGAACATTGGGACCAGCGCAGCCTGTTGCCACTCGGGTGCACCACTGGAGCGAAGCAGCTGCACGGCACCCACAAAAAGCGCGTTGTCGGCCAGCGACGAAAAGAACTGGGCCGACATGATGGTGTAAAAACCGCGCTTCATCGAGTGGCTGTTCTTCGAATTCTTTCGGCTAATGCCGGTTGATTTGTGGCTGTCTCCGTACGACAGGGCGTTATATCACGGCGCCAGTGACACAATTTCACCCATGCCGCGCCCCATCCTTGCCACCATCCACACCGACGCCCTGCGTCACAACCTGGCCCGCGTGCGGGCCGCCGTGCCCGATGCCCGCGTCTGGGGCGTGGTCAAGGCCAACGCCTACGGGCACGGCATCGAGCGGGTGTTCGAAGGCCTGCGGGGTGTGGACGGCTTTGCGCTGCTGGACCTGGCCGAGGCCGAGCGGGTGCGTGCGCTGGGCTGGCGCGGGCCCATCCTGCTGCTCGAAGGCGCCTTCGAGCCGCGCGACCTCGAGCTGTGTTCCCGCCTGAACCTGTGGCATGTGGTGCACTGCGACGAGCAGATCGACATGCTGGCGACCCACAAGACGCACCAGCCGCACCGCGTGTTCCTGAAAATGAACTCGGGCATGAACCGGCTCGGCTTTGCGCCCCAGCGCTTTCGCACTGCGTGGACGCGCCTCAACGCGCTGCCGCAGGTGGACGAAATATCGCTCATGACGCATTTCAGCGACGCCGATGGCCCGCGCGGCATCGCGCACCAGGTGGCGGCGTTTGCCGAAGCCACGCGCGATCTGCCGGGCGAGCGGTCGCTGGGCAACAGCGCGGCAACCCTGCGCCACGCCCAGGCCGCCCAGGTGCGGGCGGACTGGGTGCGCCCGGGCATTGCCATCTACGGCAGCGCGCCCGACTTTCCCGAGCGCAGTGCCGCGCAATGGGAATTGCGCGGCGCCATGACGCTGTCCAGCAGGCTGATCGGTACGCAGGCGCTGCAGCCGGGCGATACCGTGGGCTACGGCTCCAGCTTCACGGCCGACGCGCCCATGCGCATCGGCATCGTGGCCTGCGGATATGCCGACGGTTACCCGCGCCACTGCACCACGGGCACGCCCGTGCTGGTCAACGGTGTGCGCACCCGCCTGGTGGGGCGTGTGAGCATGGACATGCTCACCGTGGACCTGACGGGCCTGCCCGAGGCGGGCTTTGGCAGCGAAGTCACGCTCTGGGGCAACGCGTCCAGTGGTGCCGTGCTGTCCATTGACGAAGTCGCCCAGGCCGCTGGCACCGTGGGCTACGAGCTGATGTGCGCGCTGGCGCCGCGCGTGCCGGTGGTAGTGGCCGACTGAGCCTCGCTAGCGCTTGCGCAGCCCCAGCGCCATCACCGCGCCGACCACGATCAGGGCGCCCAGCACCTGCACCGGTGCAATCGCCTGCCCCAGGATCAGCCAGGCCAGCACCAGCGCGAACACCGGCTCCACATTCATGATGGCCGAGTTGCCGACCACGCCGAGCTTGGGCAGCACGGTGAACATGATGGTGAACGCAGTGCCGTACAGGAAGGTCAGCGCCGCCAGCCCGCCCCAGCCGGCAGGCGCGGTGGGCAGGTGGAAGCCGCCCTGCAGCCCCACGGTGGCCAGTGCCACCAGGCCCGCCATGGCCATGGTGGTGGCGGTGCGCACGCGGCCGTCCAGGTCGCCTGCCTCGTGCTGCGTGAGCACCAGCGCCAGGCCGAAGGTGCCAGCCGCTGCCAGCGCAAAGGCCACGCCGGCGCCAATGCGGCCCCACTGCCCCGCCGCGCCCAGGCCCGAAGCGGCGCCCAGCACATCCAGCGCCAGCGCCAGCCCGGCCAGGATGACCGGCATGGCGATCACCATCGCACGCTCGGGCCGCTGGCGGTACACCACCCAGGCCCACAGCGCCGTCCACAGCGGGTAGGTGTTGAAGGCCAGCAGGGCAAGCGCCACCGGCAGCCGCGCCACGGCCGAGTACAGGCACAGGCTTTGCACGCCGATCAGCAGGCCGATGGCGGGCAGCATGCGCTTGTGCCGCGCGTTGAAGCTCACGCGCACCTTCTGTGCGGCCAGCAGCGCCACAATGACCAGCGCCGTCACGGTACTGCGAAAAACCACGGCGGTGGCCACGTCCACGCCGTTGTTGAAGGCGATGCGCGCTGCCACATGGTTGGCACCCATCATCAGGGCGATCAGCAGCAGGGTGGCAAAGGCGGTGGCGCTGAGTGCGCGGGCCGTGCTCATGGATGGGCCATCGCCGTCAATACAGCCCGCGCATGCGTGCATGCAGCCGGCTCAGGCCCAGCAGCGCGTCGGTGAAGGGCGTGGGCACCTGCGTCAACGCGCCCAGCTCCTTCACCACTGTCACCAGCGCATCCAGTTCTACCGGGCGGCCGGCCTCCACGTCCTGCAGCATCGACGTCTTGAACGCGCCGAGCTTGCGCGTGACCTGGTGCCGGTCTTCGGGTTGCTGGTCGATCGGGATGCCGATGCGCGCACCAATCTCTTTGGCTTCCAGCATCACGCTGGAGATGAAGCCGCGCACCAGGTCGTCGTTGAGGATCAGGTCGGTGGTGGCGCCGGTCATGGCGCTGACGGGGTTGACCGTCATGTTGCCCCAGAGCTTGTACCAGGCGTCTTTCTGGATCTGGTTGGACACCACGGCCTCGTGGCCGGCCCTGTCCAGCAGCGTGGCAAGCTGCTGCACCCGTGCGGTCTTCTGGCCCGAAGGCTCGCCGATGATGAGCTTGTTGCCAAAGTGGTGCCGCACGAAGCCGGGCCCATTGAGTGAACAGCTCGCATGCACCACGCAGCCCACGATCTGCCGCCCGGGGATGGCGCGTGCAATCGCGCCGTCCGGGTCCACCGCGCGCAGCCGGGTGCCAGCCAACGCGCCGCCAAAGCCTTCAAAAAACCACCAGGGCACGCCGTTCATGGCGGTCAGCACAACGGTGTCTGGCCCCAGCAACGGGCCAATGGCCTGCGCCACGCTGGCCATCGCGGGGGCCTTGACCGCGACCACCACCAGGTCCTGGATGCCCAGCGTGGCCGGGTCGGCGCTGGCGCGCACGGGTACGGCGACGGTGTGGTCACCCGTTTGCAGCCGCAGGCCCTGGGCCTGCACAGCCGCCAGCGTCTCGCCGCGGGCCACCACGCTCACCGCGCAGCCGGCCAGCGCGAGCTTCGCGCCGATCCAGCCGCCAATCGCGCCGGCCCCGTAAATTGTCACGTTGTTCATGGTCAAATCGGGCTGTAACCCGCATCAATACTGCGTAGCGCGCTCTAATTTTTATAGCTGGGATCGAGCCGTTCAACCTGCCGCACCAGCGCGCCGAACACGTCCTGGCCGGCGCCGAACTTCGCGTCGAACTGGAACGAGTCGTGCGTGGTCTTTTTCGCGACGGCTTCTGGCACGGGAATGGCCGGGCCCAGCGCGGCCTGGGCCAGCTGGATCTCGCAGGCGCGTTGCAGCGTCCACAGCCGCACAAAGGCCAGTGGCAGGGTCTCGCCGCAGGCCAGCAGGCCGTGGTTGCGCAGGATCAGCAGCGGCTTGTGGCCCATGCTGGCCAACAGGCGCGGCGCCTCGTCGGCATGCACCGTGATGCCTTCAAAGTCGTGGTAGGCCACCATGTCGTGCAGCTGGGCCGAGTAGAAGTTGTTCTGCGCCAGTCCGCCCTGGGTGCAGGCCACCGCAATTCCGGCCGTGGTGTGCGTGTGCATGACGCAGTGCGCGCCGTCCACATGCTCATGCACCGCGGCGTGGATGGTGAAGCCAGCGGGGTTGACGGGCCAGGGGTTGTCGTCGAGCTTCTTGCCCTGCACATCGATCTTCAGCAGGTTGCTGGCGGTCACCTCGCTGTAGTGCAGGCCGAACGGGTTGATCAGGAACTGCTTTTCGCTGCCCGCCACGCTGGCCGGTAGCCGCACCGTGATGTGGTTGTAGATCATCTCGGTCCAGCCGAGCATGGCAAACACGCGGTAGCAGGCGGCCAGCTCGACGCGCGCCGCCCATTCGTCGGGGTGCATGCTGGACGCAGGTTTCAGGATGGCGTTCATCGCAGTCTCCAGTCAGTAAGGGTTGCCCGTCTTGGCCGGTGCAGGCGCCGGTGCGGCAGGGCCCTTGAAGGCTGCCGCCAGTGCGCTGGTGGCCTTGACCAGGAGGTTGGTGTCCAGCCCCACGGCCACGAAGGTCGCGCCCAGCGCCAGGTACTTGCGGGCTGTGGCCTCGTCGGGCGAGAGGATGCCGGCGGCCTTGCCGGCGCGGGTGATGCGGGCGATGCCGTCGGCAATGGCGGCCTGCACGTCAGGGTGGGCGGCGTTGCCCACATGGCCCATGGAGGCCGACAGGTCCGCCGGGCCGATGAACACGCCGTCCACGCCTTCGGTGGCGGCAATTGCGTCCAAGTTGTCCAGCGCGGTTTGTGTCTCGGCCTGCACCAGCAGGCAGACCTGCGCGTTGGCTTCCTTCGCATAGTTGGGGTAACGGCCCCAGCGCGACGCCCGGGCGCCCGCCATGCCGCGGATACCGCCCTGGCCATCGGCCTGCGGGTAGCGCGCCGCGCGCACCACGGCCGCCGCCTGCTCGGGCGTGTCCACCATGGGCACCAGCAGGGTCTGCACGCCAATGTCCAGGTACTGCTTGATCAGCGCCTCGCCCACATGGCCGTGGCCCATGGGCACGCGCGCGATGGCGTGCGACGCCGGGTAGCCCGCAATCACCTGCAGCTGCGCCAGGATGGTCGGGATGTCGTTGGGCGCGTGCTCGCCGTCGATCAGCAGCCAGTCGAAGCCGGCTCCGGCGCAGATCTCGGTGCTGTAGGGGCTGGCCAGGCCGAGCCACAGGCCGATCTGCGCGCGCTTGTCGGCCAGGGCCTGCTTGAACGGGTTGATGGGGGTTTGCATGACAGTGCCTCAGACAAATTTGAACTCAAAGCGGCCCAGCGCGCCGTAGTCGGCGTCGAACACGTCGCCGGCGCGCGCGGCCACGGGCCGGGTGAACGAGCCGGCCAGCACCACCTCGCCGGCCTCCAGGCATTCGCCCCAGGGCGCGAGCTTCTGCGTGAGCCAGGCCACGCCCACAGCGGGGTGGCCCTGCACACCAGCGGCGAGGCCGGTCTCTTCCACCGCGCCGTTTTGCCGCAGGATGGCGCCGCACCAGGGCAGGTCCACCGCGCGGGGCAACACCTTGTGCCCGCCCAGCACGATGCCGGCATTGGCCGCGTTGTCGGAAATGGTGTCGAACACCTTGCGCATGACCTTGGTGTGGCGGTCGAACTGCTCAATGCGTGCGTCGATGATCTCGATCGCAGGCGTCACATGGTCCGTGGCGTCCAACACATCGTCGATGCTGATCCTGGTGCCTTCCAGCTTCTTCTTCAGCACAAAGGCCAGCTCCACCTCCACCCGCGGCGCGATGAAACGCGTGGTGGGGATGTCGCCCGGCGAAAAGAACATGTCGTCCAGCAGCGTGCCGTAGTCGGGCTCGTCAATCTGGCTGCTGAGCTGCATGGCGCGCGAGGTCAGGCCGATCTTGTGGCCGCGCACGGTCCTGCCAGCGGCGATCTTCATGGCCACCCAGGCGCGCGAGATGGCGTAGCCGTCCTCAATCGTCATGCCGGGGTGGCGTTTGGAGAAGTGCTCGACCTGGACGCGGCTGCGTTCGCTCTGGTCCAGCTCGGCGGCGAGCTGCTGGATGGTGGATGAATCAAGCATGGTCAAGTCTTCTGGAACAGTGGATGCAGATTGCTGTGCTTGCCGTCGTACACCTGGCCCGGGCTTTCGTCGACCTGCACCGTGATGCCGACCAGTCGCTCCTTCATGATCGAGTCAAAATGGGCTGTAGCCCGCGCCAGGATTGCGTCACCCGCTCTCTTTTTGGTAGCGTCCGTGCGGCCGGTGCCCATCCGCAGGTTCAGGTACACAAAGGCGTAGTCGCGCTGGCCGTCGGCCACCGCGTAGTGCGCGGCCGGGTAGGCCAGCACCCGCGTGCCGCCGGTCGGGAAGACCTGCTGGCCGCTTTCGTCCTGTACCGCGAGCATGGTGTCGGCCAGCGCCCGGCACAGCGCCGTCATGTCGGTGGCCGCGTCCAGGTTGGGGGTGTAAAGAATGACGAGGTGGGGCATGGCGCTAGGGCCTGTTAACGCTGCGTTTGCCAGTGCGAACGTAGCGGGAAAAGCGCCAATCTAGGCGCGCGACGACGCCCAGCCTGGGCGGCTGGGCTAGGAGTGCAACGACGAGTGGCGCTTTTCCCGCCACGTTCCCTTCGGGTTGCGGCCAAAAAGGCCATGCGCCGCGTTGCGAAGCCTTGCCGGACATCCAGTCCGGCTGCGTTTCGCGCCTTGCGCATGACCTTTTTGACTCGCAACGCATCTGGTAAACGCAGTGTTAACAGGCCCTAGAGCCGCTGGTTGATGTTGGTGTAGCCCTGCGCCGACGATGCCTGCGCCGCCGGAATGGCCGCCCCGGTCTGCGGCGTCACGGGAAAGATCGCGTTGATCTGCCCCGTGCCCGACGCGCCGAAGTACGGCGTGACCACCTCGGCTTTACCGTCGTAGTCCGTCCAGCCGAGGGCGCCCAGCAGCATGGCGGTGTCGTGCATGAAGCCTTCGCCATGGCCCTTGGCCGCGTATTCCGGCAGCATGGTGCAAAAGTCCTTCCACTCGGCCTGCTCCCACATGTGCACCACGTGCCGGTCGAGCTGCTCCAGGAAAGGGCTCCAGATCTTGAATGCGTATTCCGGCGCCAGCCCGTTCTGCGCGAAGCGGTGGCTCAGGGAGCCGCTGGCAAAGATGGCGACGGTGCCGTCGTACTCGTCCTCGATCGCGCGGCGGATGGCCCAGCCCAGGCGCGCGCTGTCGTTCAGGTAATGCGCCTGGCACAGCGCCGAGACCGACACGACCTTGTAGTGCTGGTCGGTGTTCATGTAGCGCATGGGCACCAGCGTGCCGTACTCGGGGTTGAGCGTGGTCGCGTCGTGCGCCAGCGTTTCCACGCCGTGGGCGTTGCAGACTTTTGCCAGCAGTTGGCCCAGCGCCGGGTTGCCCGGGAACTCGAACCCCATGTTGCTGATGAAGTGCGGCAGCTCGTTGCTGGTGTACAGGCCCTTGAAGTGCGGCGCGCAGTTGATGTGGTAATTGGCGTTGACGAGCCAGTGCGTGTCGAACACCACAATCGTGTCCACCCCGGCAGCGCGGCAGCGCCGGTCAATCTCCAGGTGGCCTTCAATCGCGTCCTGCCGGGTGCCCTTGCGCGGGCCGTCCAGCTCGCTCAGGTACATCGACGGGACATGGGTGATTTTGGCTGCGAGAGCTAGTTGGCCCATCTTTGACTCCTCGTGTCTTGCGCTTCGCGAGTTGTCGGCGACGGGCGCCCGCCTCCGCTCGTGTCCCCCGGCCCGGGCTGCGCCCGGACCTCCTCCTTTACCTCGCTGAGGCGGGCGCCCATCACCGCCAACCCGCTGCGGTTGACTTGCGAGCGGCTGTGGGCGAGCCAGCCCGGTTTCGGAACAGATGGGTGGGGTGCTCTGCGCAGCGAAGTAAAGGAGGAGGATGGGGCGCAGCCCCATCCGGGGGACATGAGCGGAGCAGAGTACCCCGCCCGTCTGTTCCCGAGACCATCCATGAACGAAACCGGAGCGAGCAAGCTATACCCCCCAGTGCGGAATATGGTGCGACCCCAGCGACACCGCCACGTTCTTGGGCTCGCAGAACACCTCGTAGCTCCAGGTGCCGCCCTCGCGCCCCGTGCCCGAGGCCTTGGTGCCGCCAAACGGCTGGCGCAGGTCGCGCACGTTTTGGCTGTTCACGAAGCACATGCCCGCTTCCACGGCCGCCGCCACGCGGTGGGCGCGGCCAATGTTCTCGGTCCAGACATAGCTGCTCAGGCCGTACTGGATGTCGTTGGCCTTGGCAATGGCGTCCGCCTCGTCCTTGAACGGGATCAGGCAGGCAACGGGGCCAAAAATTTCTTCTTGCGCGATGCGCATGCGGTTGTCCACATCGGCGAACACCGTGGGCAACACGTAGTTGCCTTTCTTTACGCGGTCGGGCAGGTCCGGCTGGCCCAGCCCGCCGCACAGCAGTGTGGCGCCCTCTTTGGGGCCGAGCTCGATGTAGCTGCGCACCTTGGCCAGGTGGCCCTGGCTGATCATGGGGCCGACGATGGTCTTGTCGTCCAGCGGGTCCCCGACGGTGATGCGCCGCGCGCGCTCGGCAAACTTCTGCGCGAAGTCGGCATAGATGCTTTGCTGCACGAGGATGCGGCTGCCCGCGGTGCAGCGCTCGCCGTTGTTGCTGAAGATCATGAACACGGCCGCGTCCAGCGCGCGCGGCAGGTCGGCGTCTTCAAAAATCACGAATGGGCTCTTGCCGCCCAGCTCCATGCTGAACTTCTTCAGGCCAGCCGTCTTTACGATGCGGTTGCCGGTGGCGGTGGAGCCGGTGAACGAGATGGCCCGCACGTCCGGGTGCGCCACCAGCGGCTCACCCGCGTCCTTGCCGTAGCCGTGCACGATGTTCAGCACGCCCGGCGGAATGCCGGCCTCCAGCGCCAGCTCGCCCAGGCGCGCAGCAGTCAGCGGGCTCAGCTCGCTCATCTTCAGCACGGCGGTGTTGCCAAAGGCCAGGCAGGGCGCAACCTTCCAGGTGGCCGTCATGAAGGGCACGTTCCACGGGCTGATCAGCGCGCACACGCCCACCGGGTGGAACAGCGTGTAGTTCAGGTGCGTCTCGGTCGGGTAGGTGTGGCCATCGACCCGGGTGCACATCTCGGCAAAGTAATAAAAGTTGTCGGCGGCTCGCGGGATGAGCTGCTTGCTCGTCTGCGCAATCACCTGGCCGCTGTCGTTGGTCTCGGTCTGTGCGATCTCGGGCACATGGGCGGCAATCAGGTCGCCCAGCTTGCGGATGAGTCTGGCGCGCTGCGGCGCCGGCAGGCCGGCCCATTTCGGGAATGCGGCCTTGGCAGCGGCTACGGCGGCATTCACTTCCGCTTCGCCGCCCGCGGCCACCTCGGCCAGCACGTCCTGCGTGGCCGGGTTGATGGTTTCGAAGTAGCGGGCGCTGGGCACAGCCTGGCCGTTGATGAGGTGCTGGACTTGTTGCATGGTCATTCAATCGTGTTGATGAGTTCGCCCACGCCCTCGATGGACGTGACGACGACGTCGCCCGGCTGGCAATCCACCACCCCGTCGGGCGTGCCGGTGAGGATCAGGTCGCCGGGCTGCAGCGTCATGAAGCTGCTGAAGTACTCGACGAGAAAGGGCACGTCAAAAATCATGTCCCGGGTGTTGCCGCTTTGTGTGACCTTGCCGTTCACCGTGGTCTGCAGCGCCAGCGCCTGCGGGTTGGCAATGTCCTGCGCGTCCACCAGCCAGGGGCCCAGCGGCGTGCAGGTGTCGCGGTTCTTCACACGCAGGTTGGGGCGGTACCAGTTTTCCAGGTAGTCGCGGATGGCGTAGTCGTTGGCCACGGTGTAGCCGGCAATGAAGTCGTGCGCGTCGTCGCGCTTCACGCGCCGCGCGGTCTTGCCGATCACCGCTGTCAGTTCGCACTCGTAATGCATGAACGTTACGCCTGGCGGCCGGCGCGTCTTCTGGCGGTGGCCGGTGAGCGTGCCTTCGCCCTTGATGAAGACCAGGGGCTCCTCGGGCGCCTTGAACTCGAGTTCTTTGGCGTGGTCGGCATAGTTCAGGCCCAGCGCGAGGATGGTGCGCGGGCGCGCTGTCGGTGGCAGCGGTGGCAGCCAGGTGACGCTGTCCTGCGGCACCAGTGCGCCGTTGTCCAGCAGCAGCTGGCCATCGCGCTCGGTGGCGTTGTGGGTGCGGCCCTGGTGCATGACGCGTGCGTGCTTCATGTGGCCTCCTCCACCAGCGTGTGGGTCAGCGTGCCCAATCCGGGCGCGCTGATGTCGATGCGGTCGCCCGCCCTCGCGAGCAGCCGGCCGTGATCGCAGCCGAGCATCAGCACGTCGCCTTCGTGCAGCGTCATGAACTCATTCACATCGGCCAGCAGCTGCGGTGCCGGCCGCACGAGCTGCGCGAAGTTGACGGTCTGCTTCAGTTCGCCGTTGATGCGCACCTCCAGCGTGAAGCCGGTCGCGTCGCCGCCCGGGATGACCTGCGCGCCAATGCCCAGAAAGCCGTCCAGGCATTTGAACTTGACCGGCGGGCGGAAAAAGCTCGCGTGCGGCAGGCTCAGGTCGTTCATCAGCACATGGCCCGCCACCTGGCCGGCAGCACCCATCACCACGGCGATGGTGGCGCCCACCTCCACCTGCGGCACATGGGCCGGCACCGCAATGCTGGCGCCATGCACGCTCCAGGTGTTGGCGGGCTTGACATAGAGGACCGGCGCGCGCGGCGGCGCCTTGTAGGGCGGCGCGTCCATCTGGGTGCGCAGGGCGTCCCATTCGGCGCGGAAGTTCAGCAAGGTGCCATAGACCGTGCCGCGGGGCAGGTAGCTCACTTCGGGTTCTCCAGTTCGATCAGCTCGTCCAGCAGCGCGTACAGCGCCGCCAGCTTCTGCTTGCCCATGGACTTTTCCATCCAGGCGTAGTGCGCCTCGATGGTGCGGGAGAGTTTTTCCACCAGCTTCAGGCCCTTGGCCGTGGCCTCCACCACCGTGCGGCGCTGGTCGGCCGGGTCCCGCTCGCGGCGAATCAGGCCGTCGCGCTCCATGCGTGTGAGCACGCCCGTCAGGCTGGGGCCGAGGATGTAGGCCTCGCGCGCCACGCGGCCGGTTTCCACCGTGCCATGCTCGCCCAGCACCCGCAGCACCCGCCACTGCTGGTCGCTCAGGCCATGGTCGCGCAGGCTGGGCCGCGTGTGCGCCATGACGGACTCGCGCGCCTGCAGCAGCAGGCGCGGAAGGTTGCGGTGGACGAAGGGCGTGCTCATGTTTCTGAATTAGTTAATATATTAAATGATTCGGAAAGCTTCGCCAAGTTGCTGACCCAGTGAAAACCCTTGGCCCGCTATAGTCGGCAACCTCATGGCCAAGGAAAAAACCAGCTTCACCTGCACCGAATGCGGCGGCACCAGCCCGCGCTGGATGGGCCAGTGCCCGCACTGCCAGGCCTGGAACACGCTGGTGGAAACCGTGGCCGAAAGCGCAGCACCCGCTAAAAACCGCTTCGCCTCGCTGGCGCCCGCGTCAGCCGTGGCGGCGCTGGCCGACATCGAGGCCAGCGAGGTGGACCGCACGCCCACCGGGCATGAGGAGCTGGACCGCGTGCTGGGCGGCGGCATGGTGGCCGGCGGCGTGGTGCTGATCGGCGGCGACCCTGGCATCGGCAAGTCCACCCTGCTGCTGCAGGCGCTGGATTCGCTGCAGCGGGCCGGCCAGTCCACCCTGTATGTGACCGGTGAAGAAAGCGGCGCGCAGGTCGCCTTGCGCTCACGCCGGCTCGGGTTGCATGGCTCCCAGGTCAAGGTGCTGGCCGAAATCCAGCTTGAAAAAATCCTGGCCACACTCACGGCTGCTCAGCCCGACGTGGCGGTGATCGACTCGATCCAGACGGTGTATTCCGAGCAGCTCACCAGTGCGCCAGGCTCGGTGGCGCAGGTGCGCGAATGCGCGGCCCACCTCACGCGCGCGGCCAAGGCCAGCGGCACCGCCATCGTGCTGGTCGGCCATGTGACCAAAGAGGGCGCGCTGGCCGGCCCGCGCGTGCTGGAGCACATGGTGGACACGGTGCTGTACTTCGAGGGCGATACGCACAGCAGCTTCCGGCTGGTGCGCGCCATCAAGAACCGCTTCGGCGCGGTCAACGAGATTGGCGTGTTTGCCATGACCGAGCGCGGCCTGAAGGGCGTGACCAACCCCAGCGCGATCTTCCTGAGCCAGCACAGCGAGCCGGTGCCCGGCAGCTGCGTGCTGGTCACGCTGGAAGGCACGCGGCCGATGCTGGTGGAGATCCAGGCGCTGGTGGACAGCGGCGGCCCCAGCCCGCGGCGGCTGAGCGTGGGCCTGGACCGCGACCGCCTGGCCATGCTGCTGGCCGTGCTGCACCGCCACGCCGGCGTGGCCTGCATGGACCAGGACGTGTTTGTGAACGCCGTGGGCGGCGTGCGCATCAGCGAGCCTGCGGCCGACCTCGCGGTGATGCTGGCCATCACATCCAGCCTGCGTGGCAAGGCCCTGCCCAAGGGCTTCATTGCCTTCGGCGAGGTGGGCCTGGCCGGCGAGGTGCGCCCCGCACCGCGCGGGCAGGAGCGCCTGAAGGAAGCCGCCAAGCTCGGCTTCAGCGTGGCCGTGGTGCCCAAGGCCAATGCGCCCAAAAAAGGCAGCAAGGACATCGAGGGCCTGACCATTCACGCGGTGGAGCGCATCGAGGAGGCGCTGGACGTGGTGCGCGGCCTCCTCTAATTGGACGAGGAAAAGTACAACTTAATGCTTTATAGTCGCGGTTTTGCAAAAACCGGAGTGAGACGTAAAGCCATGCCCATCGAGGGAGCGACCACTAGCGCAGCCTGGATCCAGCGGGGCCAGAAAGCCCCGCACCAGCGGATGCGCATCTGGCAAGACGCCAACCAGGATGGCGTGAGCCAGGCCCATGAACTCAGGACTTTGGGTGAGCTGGGCATCGCCAGCATCAACGTGGTGGGCCAGCAAACCAGCATAAACCTGGGCAACGGCAACACCCAGCCCTGGAGCGGCGGAGTTAACCTGCGCCAGTGCATCTTGAACACTAAGGCGCCTATTGCGGTCGTCAGCAATGAATAGTCGCTTCTATAGCACTAGTCCGTTTTTTGGAAACGACCAGTGCAGCTGCTACTTGGGCTAGCTTTGCTGTTGTCTCTGCCCTTCAGCTCACATCGAGGCGGTTTCGTGAGGAATTCATTCCTGCATTTCAGTTTTTGCTGACTGCCGCGCTTGCACTTGGATTTATCTCGTTTATTTTTCTTTTGATCATCGAACAAGAGCAATTCAATTCGAAGAAAGTTGGACGGAGTTATCGGCGGTCACTCAGTTGATATTTGCAGTCATATCAGCAGTTCTTCTTTTTTCTGCAATTGTTGCAGGCCTTGCATACTCATTTTTGCTTTTTCTATTTTTCAGGAGGTTTTTGTGGGCATAGTCGTAACTCTTGATGATTCTTCTTGAATGAATAAACGTACGACGAGATGCAGACCGTCTTCCGTAGAGCAAAGGTGACACTAATGAGGCTTAGACACTGGATGTCCATACTGCTCGGCAGCTTAGCAGCGTTTATGGCGGCAGGTTTTCTCTTCTTTTGGGGCGACTTATTGATTGTTGGCAATGGGACTGACAGACCCATAGTTCTCAAAAAAGTTAGTGTCAACGGTGCTACTGTGAAGTTTACAGACAGAAGTACAGAGCAGCTACTACTACCTTCCAGTAGCCAGTCTGCCTACGAGCATGCGGCTTGGCTTTCCTATAAAACTCTAGAGAATAAGGTAAAGCTTGAGCTTGAATTGCAAGCTGAAATGAATGGCAAATTCGAAATCAGAAGATGTACTTATCAACGCACAAATCTCTTGCACTGCACAGTGAATATCACGATCTCAGGCAAGGGAGATTTGGTTTGTAGTTCGTGCGATATGGATTTTTGAGTATTCGGGATCACTTAAATGACAAATGTTATTGGTAGAGGACTGCAGATTTGGCAAGACCTGCGGCCCTCGGGAAACATTGCAAGACTGGCAATTCACGAAGCGGGTTCTGCAAATTTGCCAGGTAAAGATGGTGGGCCTTACGACGCGTATCGACATGTCCTATGGACGGCCGAGATGACTCGGCTCTATGGCGAACTTGTTGCGCGTACGCTAGCTGAGACGCATGAGATCGAGGGAAGAGTGATAAATGGGCAATCGCCGCAGAATGAGGCAATGGATCGCAGAAACAACGAAGTTGGGTTTGAAATCGGGCGAACCTCGACATCGTGGCGAGAAACTGTGGAGCGAGCTAGAGCTGAAATAAGCCGAAGCGCAGAGTCGGGATCAACTAATCCAGCTCCTGATCTACCTTTGCAATGGCTTCCTATAGACAATTGGCGCCATTCCGATCTGGATCCGGATCCTGCGCCCCGGGACAGCAAGAGTGGGCTGCCTTTGCCGCGTTCTCAGTGGAATTGGCCTATTGAACCTGGAAAACCTCCAGTTTGGCCTATTGCGCCGTATCCAGTACAGAAAGACATACCCTGGCCCCGCGACGGTAACGTTACGTCTGACCTTCTTTCAAGCTGGGGTACCGAAGGCTGGCCCATGCCGGAAGAACTGAACAAATGGTTCAGCGACGCCCGCACCTGGACCCAACCCCGAGACCCGCTGATCCTCGACCTCGATGGCGACGGCATCGAGGCCACCGCCATTGACCGCACGGCCCCCACCCTGTTTGACCACGACGCCGACGGCGTGCTGACTGCCACCGGCTGGATCAAGGCCGATGACGGCATCGTGGTGCTGGACCTCAATGGCAACGGCACCATCGACAACGGCCGCGAACTCTTTGGAGACAACACCCTTCTGCCCAGCGGCCAGACAGCCGCCAACGGTTTTGAGGCCATCGCCCAGCACGACAGCAATGGTGACGGCAAGATCAATGCACTGGACGCCGTCTACACCCAGCTACGCATCTGGCAAGACGCCAACCAGGACGGCGTGAGCCAGGCCCATGAACTCAAGACCCTGGGCGAAGCCGGCATTGCCAGCATCAACGTGGTGGGCCAGCAAACCAGCATCAACCTTGGCAACGGCAACACCCAGCCCTGGAGCGGCAGCTTCACGCGCACCAACGGCACCACGGGCGATAGCGGCACGCCAGAGCTGTCGGGCAGTTTGTTGTTAGCCTCGAATAACTTTTTTCGTACCTTTGCGGACGATCCGGCGTTGACCAGCGCCGCGCAGGCCTTGCCACAAATGGGGGGCAGCGGCGTTGTGCGTGATTTGCGTGAAGCCATGAGCCTGGGCTCCATGCAGGCGCAGGCGTTGCAAGACAAGGTGGCTGCATTTGCTGCCGCCACCACACGTGACGCACAAAAAGCCCTGCTGCAAGACCTGATCGTGGCATGGGGCAACACCAGCACCCTCCAGGGTGCCACGGCGCGCTTCGGCCCGACAGGGCTGGCTGCACCGCCCGGCAACACCCCCGCAGACGCCATCCACGCCTTTGCCGCCAGCTATCCCGAGCTGTACCGGCAAATAACCGCACTGGAGCAGTTCAATGGAGACACGATTTTTGAACAGTTGGTGACGGTGCAGTCTGGAAGCTATTTCAGTGTGGCACTGAATCGGTGGGTTTCATACGGGGTGAATCAGGTCAGCCTGAATGGCGCCAGGCAGTCACTGCTGCAGTCTGCCTGGACGGCCCTGGAAGAGAGCGTTTACCCGGCGCTGGCCCTGCAAACCAGGCTGAAGCCATACTTGGATGGCATTGAGCTCGTGATCGACCAGGCGGGGCTCCACTTTGACGCCAGCGGCGTACTGGCCGCGCTCAGTGCGCGCAAAGCGGTGAGCGAGCGTGAGGCCTACCTTGACCTGATGGAACTGAATCTGTTTGCGCAGCCTGCGCTGCTGGCCACAGGCTTTGATGGCATGGGCACACTGCGCAGCTGGATGGCAACGCTGGTTGCGGATTCGCCGTTACGGGCCGAACTCGCTGCCTTGGGCTTGGTGCTCAGTCCTGCTGCGAATGGCACCAACAAGTCGGACATCTACCTTGGCGACGCTGGCAACAACGAGTTCAATGCCGGGCACGCCAATGACATGCTTTCTGGCAGTGCCGGAAACGACCTGCTGCAAGGCGGCCTTGGGGACGACGTTCTTGACGGTGGTACGGGCAACGATACGCTCGCAGGCGGCGTGCTGGACTTGCGCAACAACGGCACAAAAGGGTACGGCAACGACACCTACCTGTTTGGCCGGGGCGACGGCCAGGACACGGTCTTTGACCGGGACAACACTGTCAGCAACCTGGACACCGTGCTGTTCAAGGCGGGTGTGGCGCCGCAGGATGTGCTGGTCAGCCGCGAGGGCAACGACCTGGTGCTCAAAATTGCTGGTACGACCGACCGCATCACTGTCAGCCAGCAGTTCAACATCAACGACGCACAAGGCAGCTGGGAAGTTGAAGAAGTGCGCTTCACTGATGCACCTGGAACCGTATGGGACTTGGCCTACATCAAGGCGGTCTTGCTGGTAGGGGGCGCTGGCAACGACACGGTCATTGGCTATGAGAGCAATGACACGCTGATAGGCAACGGCGGCAACGACATCCTGCAAGGCAACGGAGGGGCCGACACCTTGAACGGGGGCGACGGTGACGACGACCTGAGCGGAGGAACGGGCAACGACGCACTCAACGGAGACGCGGGCACCGACACACTGCAAGGTGGGCTGGGCAACGACACGCTGGACGGTGGTACGGGCAACGATACGCTCGCAGGCGGCGTGCTGGACTTGCGCAACAACGGCACAAAAGGGTACGGCAACGACACCTACCTGTTTGGCCGGGGCGACGGCCAGGACACGGTCTTTGACCGGGACAACACTGTCAGCAACCTGGACACCGTGCTGTTCAAGGCGGGTGTGGCGCCGCAGGATGTGCTGGTCAGCCGCGAGGGCAACGACCTGGTGCTCAAAATTGCTGGTACGACCGACCGCATCACTGTCAGCCAGCAGTTCAACATCAACGACGCACAAGGCAGCTGGGAAGTTGAAGAAGTGCGCTTCACTGATGCACCTGGAACCGTATGGGACTTGGCCTACATCAAGGCGGTCTTGCTGGTAGGGGGCGCTGGCAACGACACGGTCATTGGCTATGAGAGCAATGACACGCTGATAGGCAACGGCGGCAACGACATCCTGCAAGGCAACGGAGGGGCCGACACCTTGAACGGGGGCGACGGTGACGACGACCTGAGCGGAGGAACGGGCAACGACGCACTCAACGGAGACGCGGGCACCGACACACTGCAAGGTGGGCTGGGCAACGACACGCTGGACGGTGGTGCGGGCAACGACACGCTGGGCGGAGGCAGCCTGGACTTTCGCAACAACACCACCCGCGGTGACGGCAACGACACCTACCTGTTTGGCCGGGGCGACGGCCAGGACACGGTCTTTGACCGAGACAACACTGTCAGCAACCTGGACACCGTGCTGTTCAAGGCGGGTGTGGCGCCGCAGGATGTGCAGGTCAGCCGCGAGGGCAACGACCTGGTGTTCAAGATCGCGGGTACCACAGACCGCATCACGGTGCACCGGCACTTTGACCTGGGTGACTCGCAGGGCCGCTGGTCGGTCGAGGAGATTCGCTTCACTGATGCGCCCGGCACAGTGTGGGATTCCGTGTTCCTTAAGCGGGCCGTGCTCAATGGCGGCGCTGGGAATGACACTGTCAATGGGTATGAAACCGACGATGTGATTGCCGGGAATAGCGGGAATGACACATTGCTGGGATATGAAGGTAACGACAGCCTGTATGGGGGCGACGGAAACGACAACCTGCAGGGCGGAGCAGGCGACGACGTGCTTGATGGTGGGTTAGGCAGTGACGTGCTGGGCGGCGGAACCATCGATCTTGCCGGCGGCAGAACCCGTGGGGATGGCAGCGATGTGTACTTGTTCGGGCGAGGTGACGGGCAGGACACAATCTTTGACCGCGACAACGCGCTTGGCAGCCGGGACAGCATAGTTTTCAAGGCAGGTGTATTGCCGCAAGACCTTCGCATCAGCCGTGAAGGTAGCGATCTGGTCCTCAAGGTGGCTGGCACCACAGACCGGATCACCGTCTACAGACACTTTGACTTAAGTGACACCTTGGGTAGTTGGGCCGTGGAGGAAGTTCGCTTTGTAGATGCATCGTGGGTTACGTGGTCATCAGCGGACATCGCCACCATCCTGGCAAGCGGTGGTGTACCGATGCAGAACCGGGCGCCCATGGTTCAGCAGCCATTAACTGATCAAGAACTTCAACAAGGGACGCAATGGACATTGTCTGTCTCCAGCGCGATTTCTGATCCTGACGCGCAAGATGTACTCGCCTGGACGGCTACACAAGCCGACGGGACACCGTTGCCTGACTGGCTTGTGTTTGATTCGACTCAACGTCTTTTTTCAGGCACGCCTCCAAATAGCGCCGCTGGCACACAGACCATCAAAGTCACAGCGACAGATCAAGCAGGGCTTTCAGCTAGCCAGACCTTTGGGTTGACAGTTGTCGAGGTTGCAGGAGACAACATCGTTGGTACTGCAGCTCAAGACAACCTGGCCGGTACGGCCGGCGACGACACCATAGATGGATTGGGCCGCGCCGATGTCATGACCGGTGGAGATGGTGAGGACTTCTATACGGTGGACAACACCCGGGACGTGGTAGTCGAGCTCCCGGGCCAAGGTTACGACCGCGTGCAGACGAGCGTCAGCTACACCTTGCCCGCCAATGTGGAAGCCATCACTTTGCTCGGAACGCGCAACCTCGCCGCAACGGGCAATGGCTTGCCGAATGCGCTGGTCGGCAATGCCGGCGCAAATCGACTGGACGGGGGTTCTGGTGCAGACCGAATGAGTGGAGGTGCCGGCAACGACGTGTATGTGGTTGACGATAACGGTGACCAGGTGGTGGAGCAGTCCGGAGAAGGAGTAGACACCGTTCTCGCCGGAATCAGCTACACCTTGCCTGCCGATGTGGAGCGCCTCACACTTAGCGGTACCGGTGCCAACTTGACCGCTACCGGCAATGAACTAAGCAACCTGCTTGTAGCCAATGCCGCGGGCAGTACGCTCATGGGACTGGCGGGAAACGATACGTTGCGCGGTGCCGAAGGCAACGATACGTTGCTCGGTGGAGACGGCAATGATGTGATGGACGGGCAAGTTGGCACAGATGACATGCATGGCGGCGCAGGCAATGACACTTACGTCGTGGACTCAGCCGGTGATGCGGTGGTGGAATTCGCCAACGAAGGCACGGACACTGTTCAAGCTAGCATCAGTTACGTCTTGCCCGCTCATGTGGAACGCCTGACGCTCACTGGCACCGTTGCCAGCTTGACGGCGACCGGCAATGAGCTCAACAACCTTCTGATTGCCAATGCTGCGGGCAGCACGCTGATGGGCCTGGCCGGAAACGATACCCTGCGGGGCAACACCGGCACAGACACATTGATCGGTGGTGAAGGCAACGACACCTATGTGGTCAACAGCAGCGCCGACACCGTCACGGAACTGGCAGGCGAAGGCACCGATACCGTTCAGTCCAGCACCACGCTGACGCTGGTGGTCAATGTCGAAAACCTCACTCTCACGGGCACGTTCGCGCTGGACGGCACGGGCAACGAACTGAACAACACACTGGCGGGCAACGCCGCTGCCAACAGCCTGTGGGGCCTGGCGGGCAACGACATTCTGCGCGGTGGTGCTGGCAATGACGCACTCTACGGGGGCGAAGGCAATGACCGGCTGGACGGTGGCTTGGGTGCTGACCAACTGGTCGGCGGTGCCGGTAACGATACCTACACCGTGGATGACCTGGGCGACTCGGTACTGGAGCTGGCCGGTGAAGGCATTGACACCGTACAAACTGGTCTGGCCTACGTACTCGGCAATGAGCTGGAGAACCTCACCCTCACCGGCACGAGTGCCATCACCGGCACGGGCAACGCGCTGGCCAACGTGCTCAACGCCAACGACGCGGGCAATACGCTGCGTGGTCTGGCCGGGAACGACACGCTGCGCGGTGGCGACTCAGCCGACCTGCTGGAAGGTGGCACCGGCAATGACCGCCTGGAAGGCGGCAAGGGCGCAGACACTTACCTGTTTGGTCGTGGCGATGGTGCTGACACGCTGGTGGAGAACGACGCCTCAAGAGTGCAGGATGTGTTGAAGTTTGGTCCAGATATTGACATGCAGCAGCTCTGGTTCCGCAAGGTTGGCAATAACCTCGAAGTGTCAATCATCGGTGGCACCGACAAGGTGACGTTGTCTGGCTGGTATCTGGGCCGCGATCGCCAGGTCGAAGTCATTGAACTGGCCAATGGTCAGCAATTGCCGAGTACCCAGGTAGAAGTTCTGGTGCAGGCAATGGCCAGCTACGCTGTTCCGCCACTGGGGCAGGTAAATCTGGTCGGCGCTTACCAGACCAATCTGGGCAACGTGATTGCAGGCGCCTGGGACGGCTCCATCTCGCTTCTGTTCTGATGAGACCAATTTGCTGCGAGCGACATAATCCTCGCATGAACTTCCAGAAGATCCTTGTTCCCGTTGGCGGCGTGGTGCTGGTGGCGGCGGCGTTCCGCGCCTATGGCTGGGCCGGCGTGGCGGTGGTGACGGGCGGCATTGTCATGTGGGTGCTGCTGCACTACACGCGGCTGGTGAACGTGCTGCGGCGCGCGGCGGACCGGCCGATCGGCTTTGTGGGCAGTGCGGTGATGCTGAACGCCAAACTCAAGCCGGGCATGACGCTGCTGCACGTGATTGCCATGACCAAGGCGCTGGGCGCCCTGCAGTCGCCCAAGGACGAGCAGCCTGAAGTCTTCCGCTGGACGGACGCGGGCGAATCGCATGTGACCTGCACATTCACCAACGGCCGCCTCACCCAGTGGGCGCTGCACCGCCCGTCCGTGACGGATGAGCTGCCCGCCAGCGCGACCGCCGCGCCGCCGGCCGACCCCCCCGCGCCGTAAAATCGCAGGTTATGCGAACCACACCCCCAAAGGACATTTCATGAGCGCACTCCCCTCGATGGCCGACCGCGACGGCAAGATCTGGATGGACGGCCAGCTGGTGGACTGGCGTGACGCCAAGATCCACGTGCTGACCCACACGCTGCACTACGGCTGCGGCGCCTTCGAGGGCGTGCGCGCCTACAACACCGTCAACGGCACGGCCATCTTCCGCCTGGAAGAGCACACCGAGCGGCTGTTCAACAGCGCCAAGATCCTGCGCATGAAGATCCCGTTCACCAAGGAAGAGGTGAACGAGGCGCAGAAGACGGTGGTGCGCGAGAACAAGCTCGAGAGCTGCTACCTGCGCCCGCTGACCTGGATCGGCTCGCAGAAGCTGGGTGTTTCGCCCAAGGGCAACACCATCCACCTGATGGTGGCGGCCTGGGCCTGGGGTGCCTACCTGGGCGAAGAGGGCCTGAAGCGCGGCATCCGCGTCAAGACCTCCAGCTACACGCGCCACCACGTCAACATCACCATGACGCAGGCCAAGGCGGTGAGCAACTACACCAACTCCATCCTCGCCAACATGGAAGCCACCGACGAAGGCTACGACGAAGCCCTGCTGCTGGACAGCAGCGGCTTTGTGAGTGAAGGCGCGGGCGAGAACATTTTCGTCATCAAGGGCGGCGTGATCTACACGCCCGACCTGTCGGCCGGCGCGCTCAACGGCATCACCCGAAACACCGTGTTCCACATCGCCAGGGATCTGGGCCTGGAGATCGTGCAAAAACGCATCACGCGCGACGAGGTGTACATCTGCGACGAAGCCTTCTTCACTGGCACGGCCGCAGAAGTCACGCCCATCCGCGAGCTGGACCGCATCGAGATCGGCGCCGGCTCGCGCGGCCCCATCACCGAGAAGATCCAGAGCGCGTTCTTCGACATCGTGAACGGCCGCAACCCCAAGTACGCCCACTGGCTCACGAAGGTCTGAGCATGAGCAAGTCCACCGTTGAGCTGCTGGCCAGCGACCTGAACCCCCAGGGCGGCGTGTTCTGCCCGAGCCCCAAGGCCGACATGAAGCTGTGGAACAGCCACCCCAAGGTGTACCTGGACGTGGCGCGCACCGGCGAGGCCAAGTGCCCGTACTGCGGCACGGTGTACAAGCTCAAAGAGGGCGAGCATTTCGGCGCCGGGCACTGAGTCTCTCGTCATCGCGCCCCAGTGGATCGGGGACGCGGTGATGACCGAGCCGCTGCTGCGCCGCCTGCAGGCGCGTGGCGAGCGGCTCACCGTCGGCGCGCTGCCCTGGGTGGCGCCGGTGTACCGCGCCATGCCGCAGGTGAGCGACGTCATTGAATTCCCGTTCCAGCATGGCGGCCTGCAGCTCAAGGCGCGGCGCAGCATTGCGCGGCAGATCGAGGGCCGGTTTGACACCGCCTACGTGCTGCCCAACTCGCTCAAGAGTGCGTTGCTGCCACTGCTGGCCGGCATCCCCAAGCGGGTGGGCTACCTGGGCGAGGCACGCGTCGGTTTGCTGACCCACCGGCTGAAAAATCCGAAGAACAAGCCGCCAATGGTGGCGTTCTATTCGGCGCTGAGCGGCGAGCCCGGCCTTGAAGCCGACCGCCCGGCGCTGCAGTTGCCGCCCGCCGAGGTGGCTGCCGCGCTGGACGCGCTGGGCCTGCAGCGCGGCGGCTACAGCGTGTTCGCGCCGGGCGCCGAGTTCGGCCCGGCCAAGCGCTGGCCGGCGGCGCACTTTGCGGAAGTGGCGCGCGGGCTGGATGTGCCGGTGCTACTGCTCGGCTCGGCCAAGGAGGCCGCGCTGTGCGAGGAGATCAGCGCCGCCGCACCCGGGCGCTGCATGAACCTGGCCGGCAAGACAACACTGCTGCAGGCGCTGGCCGCCATCAGTGCGGCGAAGCATGTGCTCAGCAACGACTCCGGCCTGATGCACGTTGCCGCCGCGCTGGGTGTGCGGCAGGTGGCGGTGTTCGGCTCGTCGAGCCCGCGGCACACGCCGCCGCTGAATGACCGCGCGACCGTGCTCTGGCTCAAGGATGACGCCAGCTACCAGCCGCCGCTGGACTGTGCACCGTGCTTCCAGCGCGACTGTCCGCTCGGCCACACGCGCTGCCTGAACGACATCACTGCCGCGAAAGTGCTACAAAGTTTGTAGCGCCTCACGCAGTATCCGTGCGGGCTAGAGGCTGGTTTTTCCCAGAAACCGGGTGGCGTCAGCGGTCATGCGCGCAATCACGTCGGCGGCCGGCGGCAGGTCATGGATCAGGCCCACGGCCTCGCCCACGGTGGCGTGCGCGCGGCGGAAATCGCCGGCCTTCACCCCCGCGTCGTAGTCGGCCCGCGCCGCCTCGGGGCTGGCCCGCAGCGCATCGAGGCGGCTTTCCCACTGCCGGTGCAGGTCGTTGCGGATGGCGCGGAAGTCATACGGCGCGGGCCAGTTCTTGCGCCGCAGGATGTCAAACACCGCGCTGCGCGCTGTGCCGTCGCCCGATGTCTGCAGCGCCTGGGCCTTGGCACCGGCGGCGGCCAGGCTCTCTTGCGTGGCCCACAGGCGCGAGCCCACCAGCGCGCCGTCGGCACCCAGCAGCCGCGCAGCGGCCAGGGTGCGCCCATCGGCCACACCCCCGGCGGCCAGCAACAGTGTGCCGGGCGCATGGGCGGCCAGCCAGTCGGCCAGCTCGGGCACCAGTGTGAAGGTGGCGCGACCGTTCAGCGCGTCGGCACCATGGCCGCCGGCCTCGCCGCCCTGCGCCACCACCACCTGCGCACCGGCTTCGATGGCCTGGGGCACTTGTGCCAGCTGCTGCACCTGGCAAATGAGCGCCGCGCCGGCGGCGGCAATGCGGGCGGCATAGGGCCGCGGGTCGCCAAAGCTCAGCATCACCGCACGCGGCCGGTGCTGCAGCACCCAGTCCAGCGCCGAGGCGTCTTCGTCCAGCTTCCAGGTGATGAACCCCACGCCCAGCCGGCCGGTGTCGGCCGACGGCAGCGCCAGCGTGTACTCGCGCTGGGTCCAGGCCAGGTCGCCATAGCCACCGCCCAGCAGGCCCAGTGCGCCGGCGCGGGCGCAGGCCGCGGCCAGGGCGCCGCCGGTCGCCAGTGCCATGGGGGCCAGCGCGATGGGGGTGGTCAGCCCGAAGCGGGCGCAAAAGGGGTTGGGGGCAGTCGCGTCCATGCGTCCGATTGTGCGACAGCCAAAAAAACAGCCACCTCGCGGTGGCTGTGTAAAGTCCTTGGAAGGACGTCGTTGGGAGACCGTGAGATCCCGGAAGGCTGTTGCTTTGTTCTCGCCTTGAATGTCTGTGACAGCAGATGGATGAACTTTAGGGGCTGTGGCGATTTCGCGCATCCCCCATTTGTGGGAGAAAGCCGCCTGCAACCCGTTTCCTGCGCCAAATATGCGTGACTTTTGCCACGTTGCGCAGCCGCCAATAACTTTATTACCCCCGTTTACAACTGGTTGCACGGCAGCGTGACGACAAAGCAGGCGCCGCCGCCCGGTGCGTCTTCGCAATGCACTGTGCCGCCATGCCGTTGCGTGATCGAGCGCACCAGCGCCAGCCCCAGGCCCACGCCGCCTTCGCGTTCGCTGGCACCGTGCAGCCGGTAAAAGGGCTCGAAGATGCGCTCGCGCTCGGCTTCGGGTACGCCCGGCCCGTGGTCGCTCACGCGCAGCACGGCGCGGCCCGCGTTGCGGCGCACCGTCACGCGCACCGCGCCGTCGCCATAGCGGCGCGCATTCTCCAGCAGGTTGCGCACGAGGCGGCGCAGCAGTTTGGGCACGCCCTGGATCACCACACCCGCGCCGGCGGCGTCCACGTCCAGCTCGGCGTCGGTGCGTGCGCATTCCTCGGCCACCAGGCCGGTCAGGTCCACCGACTCCACCGTGCCCATGTCCGTTTCTTTGGCGTCCAGCCGGCTGGCCAGCAGGATTTCATCAATCAGCTGGTCAAGCTCGGCGATGTTGCGCGAGATCTCGTCGCGGAACGCCGGCGTGGGCTGCGAGCCCATCAGCTCCAGCCCCATGCGGATGCGGGTGAGCGGCGAGCGCAGCTCGTGCGAAGCATTGGCCAGCAGCGACTTGTGCGTCTGCACCAGGGTCTGCACGCGCTCGGCGGCACCGTTGAAGCGTCTGGCGAGGAACGCCACCTCGTCGTTGCCGGTGGCATTGACGCGGGTGGACAGGTCACCATCGCCCCAGCGCTCCACGCCCTGGCGCAGGTTCTCCAGCCGCTGTGTCAGGCGCCGCACGATGGGCCAGGTGCCAATGGCCACAGCCAGCGCTGCAATGCCCATGATCCACAGCAGCCCCTGCGGCCCGCCGAACCAGGGCCGGGGTGGCGGTGCTTCGCCCGGCCGGCGCGGCCGCGGCGGGATGTGCACGTACACCTGCCGGCCATCGGCCATGGGCACCTGGAATTCGACGCCGCGCCCCGGAATGCGAACGGGTGGCGCATTGGCGTGGCCCAGCACCTGGCCGGCCTCGTCGCGCAGGAAGATCTCGCGCGCCGTGGGCGGGTCGGCGTTGATGCTCCACAGCCAGCCCAGCACCAGTGTCAGCACCGCCACGGCCGCGACCACGGCCAGCCAGATGCGCAGGTACAGCGGAAGCGCAAAAGGCCGAAAACGGAAAGCGGGCATCAGCGGGCCTTTGCGGGTGCCACCGCAGAGCCGGCTTTGCCGGGCTGCTGGTGGCGCCCCCTTGAGGGGGAGGCGCCGAAGGCGCTTCGGGGCGGTGTCATTTCTAGTCCTGCTGCTTGGCGAAGACGTAGCCCACGCCACGCACCGTGACGATGCGCTTGGGGTTCTTCGGGTCGGCCTCGATGGCCGCACGGATACGGCCCATGTGCACGTCGATCGAGCGGTCGAACGCTTCCAGCTCGCGGCCGCGCACGGCCTCCATGATCTGGTCGCGCGTGAGCACGCGGCCGGCGCGTTCGGCCAGCGCAATCAGCAGGTCAAACTGGTAGGACGTGAGCTCGCAGGGCTGGCCCGCCACCGTCACGGAACGGGCGTCGCGATCGATCTCCAGCGTGCCAAAGCGCAGCACCTTGGCGGCCGGTGCCGCGCCTTCGCCACGGCGGCGCAGCACGGCGCGGATGCGCGCCAGCAACTCGCGCGGTTCGAACGGCTTGGGCAGGTAATCGTCGGCGCCGAGCTCCAGGCCCACGATGCGGTCCATCGGGTCGCCCTTGGCGGTGAGCATCAGCACCGGCACCTTGGCCACCTCCGACGCCAGGGCGCGCACCCGGCGGCACACCTCCAGGCCATCCATGTCTGGCAGCATCAGGTCGAGGATCACCAGGTCCGGCGCCGGGCCGGTGCCCGGCTCCTGCAGCCGCGCCAGGCCGCTGCGCGCATCGCCGGCATGGCTGAACCCGAAGCCCGACTGCCCCAGGTACTCGCCGACCATCTGCGCGAGCCGCGTGTCGTCTTCGATCATCAGAATGTGTTGCATGGCGCGATGTTAATGACTGGCATCCGCCCCGTGGGGCGCCGGACAGCCGATACTCGGCGATTGCCCCCAAACACGGTTGAAGCAACGGTAAAGTTAGGTAAATGGCTGTCCTGCAAGCTCTTCCTGTGCCGGTGCCCGCGCGCCTGACGGACCTGGCCGCGTACCACGCGGCCCGGCACCCCGGTGCCATTGCACTGCGCTTTGAAGGCCGCTCGATTCGCTATGCCAGCCTGCATCAGCGGCAACTGGCGCTGGCCGCCTGGCTGCACCAGCAGGGTGTGGTGGCGGGTGACCGGGTGGCCTGGCTGGGCCTGAACCATGCCGATCAGGTTGCGCTGCTGCTGGCGCTGGCGCAGGTGGGCGCGGTCCTGGTGCCGCTGAACTTCCGGCTCGCGCCACCCGAGTGGGACGCGGTGCTGGCCGACTGCACGCCGCGCTGGGTGCTGCACGACGCACACTGGCAGGACGCGGCACAGGCGCTGGCGCAGCGCCACGGCCTCGCGGCCCATGCGGTGCAGGCCCTGGACGGCAACGCGGCCGACGCACCCGCTGCGGGCGACGACGAAACGCGCCCGGTGCTGCTGGTCTACACCTCGGGCACCACCGGCGCGCCCAAAGGCGCCGTGCACACCCAGCTCAGCCTGCGGGCCAACATGGCGATTGCGGCGGCCGTGCAGCGCCTCACGCCGGCCGACACGGTGGTCACGGTGCTGCCGCTGTTCCATGTGGGCGGCCTGTGCATCCAGACGCTGCCTGCGCTGTCCGCCGGGGCGCAGGTGGTGCTGCACGCGCGGTTCGACGCCGCCGCCACGCTGGCCAGCTTCATGCAAGACCGGCCCACGCTGACGTTGCTGGTGCCGGCCGTCATGAAGGCGCTGCTGGACCACCCGGGCTGGGCCAGCGCCGACCTGTCGTCGCTGCGGGCGGTGTGGGCCGGCTCCAGCACACTGCCGCAGGCGCTGGTGGATGCCTTCCACGCGCGCGGCCTGCCGGTGTGCAATGTGTATGGCGCCACCGAAACCGGGCCTTTTTCCATCGCGCTGGACGAGCGGCATGCGCTCACCCACCCGGGTTCGTGCGGCTGGCCTGCGCCCGGCGTGCAGGTGCGGCTGGGCAACCCGGTTGATGGTGTGGGCGAGCTGCTGGTGCGCGGGCCCAACGTGGTGCAGCACTACTGGCCGCAGCGACCGGCGGTGGACGCGGAAGGCTGGTTCCACAGCGGTGACCTGGCACGCCAGGCCGCCGATGGCAGCTACAGCGTGGTCGGCCGCGCCAAGGACATGATCATCTCGGGTGGTGAAAACATCTACCCGGCAGAAATCGAGAACGCGCTCGCCGCCCACCCGGACGTGGCGGAATGCGCTGTGCTGGGCGTGGCCGACGCGCGCTGGGGCGAGGCGGTGGTGGCGGCCGTGGTGCCGCGGCCCGGCTGCCGGCTCGACACCGAAGCGCTGCAGGGCCATCTGCAGCAGCGCGTGGCCCGCTACAAGCTGCCGCGCCGCTACGTCACGCTGGACGCGCTGCCCAAGACGGCGCTGGGCAAGGTGCAGAAGTCGCTGCTGCTGAAGGCGGTGCAATGAGCCTGCCCCGCCTGTGGCGCCAGCTCGTGGCGGCAGTTGCTATGTTTTTCATAGCGGCTCACGCAGTACCAGTGAGGGCTGCGACCAGTTTTTCCTTCTACTACGGCCCTGACATCCCGTGGGAGGCGCTGGGCGCGTTCGATGTGGCCGTGGTGGAGCCCGGCCATGTGGGCGCGAACGGCTGGGCGCACCGGCTCAACCCCGACACGCTGGTGGCGGCCTACATTTCAGTCGGCGAGGTTCACCCCACGCGGCCGTACTTCGCGCAGCTGCGGCCCGAGTGGCGGCTGGGCGAGAACACCGCCTGGGGCTCGGTGGTGGTGGACCAGGCCGCGCCCGGCTGGAACGCGTTTTACCTGGCGCAGGTGATCAAGCCGCTGTGGGACCGGGGCTTTCGCGCGTTCTTCCTCGACACGCTGGACTCGTTCAACCTGGTCGCCAAAACACCCGAGGCGCAGCAGCGCCAGGCGGCGGGGCTGGCATCGCTGATCCGCGAGATCAAGCGCGCCTACCCGGACGCCAAACTCATCTTCAACCGCGGTTTCGAGGTGCTGCCGCAGGTACACCCGCTGGCCTGGGCGGTCGCGGCCGAGTCGCTGTACCGCGGCTGGGACGCGGGCCGCCAGGAGTACCGCGAGGTGCCACCGGCTGACCGCGACTGGCTGCTGGCCCAGCTGCGCAGGTGCCGCGACGAGTACAAGCTGCCGGTGATCGCCATCGACTACGTGCCCCCCACGCAGCGCGATCTGGCCCGCGACACTGCGCGGCAGATCAAGGCGCTGGGCTTCATCCCGTGGGTGGCCAACCCGGCGCTGGACATGCTGGGCGTGGGCCAGGTCGAGCTGCTGCCACGCCAGGTGCTGGCCATCCACGACGAGTCGGGCCATGACGCCAACCTGGCCAGCCATGAAATCCACCGCGTGGGCACCATGCCGCTGAACTACCTCGGCCTGGACGCACGCTATGTGTACGTGAACGCCGCCGAGATGGCCCAACTGTCGCAGCAGGTGCTGGCCGGGCGCTACGCAGGGGTGGTGACCTGGTTCAACCGCGGCGCGTTCCAGGAAACCGCGCCACTCATGAAGCTGCTGGACAACGCGCGCACCCAGGGTGTGCCGGTGGTGTTTGTGGGCGAGCTGCCCGGCGACGCCGCGATGGACGCGTTTGGCAAGGACATCGGCGCCACGGTGCGCATCACCACGCCCCTGACGCTGGACAAGCGCTCGCCCCATGTGGGGTTCGAGATCGAGCCCAAGCCCAACGTCACCAGCTTCACCCCGTCGACCCTGCGCCCCGGCATGGGCGAGGTCTGGCTGCGCGTGCACAGCCAGGCCAACGGCGACGCCGACGTGATCGCCATCACGCCATGGGGCGGTTTCGCGGCCGACCGCTACTGGAAGATGGACCTGCCGCAGGACAACGGCGAGCGCTGGGCGGTGAACCCGATCGAGTTCTTCCGCGCCGCGCTCAAGCGCCGCGGCGACATCCCCGTGCCGGATGTCACCACCGAAACCGGCCGCCGGCTGCTGCTGGTGCATGTGGACGGGGACGGCTTTCCCAGCCGGGCCGAGCTGCCGGGCACACCGCTCGCTTCCGAGGTCATGCTCAAGGAGTTCCTCGAGCGTTACCGCTGGCCCAGCACGGTGTCCATCATCGAAGGCGAAGTCGGCGCGCGCGGCCTGTACGCCGCGCTGACGCCGCTGATGGAGAAGACCGCGCGGCAGATCTTTGCACTGCCGCATGTGGAGATGGCCAGTCACACCTACAGCCACCCCTTCTTCTGGGCCGACGCCGAGCTGGGCCGCGCGCGCGAGGGCCGCGCCATGGGGCTGCGCATTCCGGGCTACCAGTACAACGCTGCGCGCGAGATCACCGGCGCGCGCGACTACATCAACACCCTGGCGCCGCCGGGCAAGCAGACGCGCGTGGTGCTGTGGAGTGGTGACACCCAGCCACTGGAAACGCCAGTGCGCCTGGCCTACCAGGCCGGGCTGCTGAACATGAACAGCGGCAACACCTGGATCAGCAAGGCCGAGCCCTCGCTCACGCTGGTGGGGCCGCTGGGCATGATGAAGGGCGACTGGTTCCAGGTCTATGCGCCGATGCAGAACGAGAACGTCTACACCAACAACTGGACCGGCCCGTTCTACGGCTTCGAGCGCGTGATCGAAACCTTCGAGATGACCGACACGCCGCGACGCCTGAAGCCCGTCAACATCTATTACCACACCTATATCGCCAGCAAGCGCGCCAGCATCGCGTCGCTGCACAAGGTCTATGGCTGGGCCGAGGCGCAGCTGCGCCAGCAGCAGCTGCATCCGGTGCATGCCAGCGAGTACATCGAACGCACGCTCGACTGGCGGCGCGCCACTGTGGCCCGCACCGACGCAGGGCTGGAGCTGCGCGGTGGCCGCCAGCTGCGGCAGTGGCGGGTTGATGCCGGCAGTGCACTGCCGGTGTTCAGCGCCGCCAACGGCATCGCCGGGCACCACCGGCATGCGTCGGGCGATTACCTGCATGCTACAAAATCAATAGCGCTTCACGCAGTGTTGGTGCGGGCTGAAGCCGGTTTTTATCTGGAGTCCGCGAACGCAAAGCTGGTGTCGTGGGACACCGCGGGTGGCACCCAGCAGCTGCGCTTTGACGGGCACCTGCCGCTGCACGCGAGCTTTGTGGCGCCGCGCTGCGAACTGCAGCCCGCGCCTGGCCAGAAGGCCACCCGGCGCGGCGACCGGCTTGATGTGGAGGCGAGCAGCCTTGGACCGACCCTCGTCGTACTCCGTTGCGCCGGGTGACGCCAGCCGCAGCCGCATCCTGTCGTGGGGTGCGCTGGCCGGGGTGGTGGTGCTGGCCGTTGGCGCGCTGGTGCTGGTATTTCCCCGCAGCGACCTGCTGACGCTGCTGCGCGGTGAGACCGACAAGGGCAACCGCGACCTCACGCTGGCCTACCTGCGCAACATCATCCGTACCGAGCCAAAGGACATGGCGCTGCGCCTGCTGCTGGCCGAAAAGCTGCTCGCCGGTGGAGACCTGGCCGGCGCCCGCCAGGTGCTGGACGACGCCCGGACGCTGGCCCGCAGCAGCCCCGAAGCACAGGCCGGCTGGGACGGCTGGGACCTCGCCTGGTGGCAGGCGCGCCTGCGGCAGGCCCAGAGCCGGGAGATCGCGGCCGACACCGAGGCCGCCGCTGCCGAGCTGGTGGTGCGGCTTCAGCGGCGTGTGGCGTCCGCCACCACGCCGGCCCAGTTGTTCGCCGCGATCCAGACCGCGCGCGAGCTGCAAGGTGCGCTGGCGTCGGGCGGCGGGCCGGCGCTGGCCGCAGCGAAGGCCATTCCCCCCGCGTTGCTGCAGCGCCTGCTGGCGCTGCCCGGTGCCGACATGACCGACCTGTCGCGTGGCGCGAGCATGGCGCTGGCCGACGGCCTGTTCCAGAACTCGGCTGATCTGTATTTCGCGGCCCGCCGCAAGACCACCCAGCGCGACGCCCGCGACCGCCTGCTGCGTGCCGGCGTGCAGGCCTTGCTGGCCAGCGGCCAGCCGCTGCTGGCATTCCAGGCGGCCCGGCGCGAGGCGTTGCCCCTGCCCGCCGGTGACCCGCTGCACTGGTGGCTGGCCGAGCTGGCGCTGGCGGCAGCGCAGCCGCGCGAGGCTGCTACCCTGCTGCGGCAGGTGGTGCCGCCCACGGCCGCCCCGGCAGAGTTGGCCCGCACGCTCACCGCGCAGCAGCTGCAAACGGCCTGGGATACCTTTGCCGCGGCGGCCGACCTGCCGGCCGCGCTGGCCGTCACCCAGGCGGCGCTGATCGCCACGCCCGGTGATGCGCAGTGGCTGGAGCGCCGCGCGCAGGCGTCGGAATGGTCGGGCCTGGCGCCGCAGGCGCTGGCGGCCTGGCTGGAGCTGCTCAAGCGCAACGCCAGCGAACGTGCGCTGGCCAACGTGTTCCGCCTGAGTCCCATGCTGTATGACGACGACGCGCTGCTGCTGGCCTGGATGGCGCTGGCCAGACAGCGCCGCCTGACGGTGGAAGAAACCACCCGGGTGGTGGAGGTGTACGAACGCCTGGGCGCGGTGGACGGCGCGCTCGCCTTTGTGCGCCAGTTGCCCGCCGCGCAGCCCGACGCCGACGGCAGCCGCCGGGCCCAGTGGCAAAGCCTGGAGGCCGGCCTGCTGGAGCGCGCCGGCCGTCCGGCCGAGGCCATCGCGGTGCTCGAGCGCCTGCGCCCGGACGGCCTCACACGCAACGACGCCATGCGACTGGCCCAGCTCTACCTGCGCCAGGGCAACATGCCGCTGGCGCTGCGCGCGCTGCAGGCCACCCAGGTGGCGGCGCGCCCGTTTGACAATGCCTACTGGGACCTGCGGGCCGACCTGGCCTGGGAGACCGGCGAACATGCGCTGGCCGAAGACGCGCTGGACCGCCTGCTGGCCGAGGGCGAGCCCCGGCCCTACCAGGCTGAGCGCGCGATCCGCCTGCGGCTGGACGCCGACCGCGACGACGAAGCGCTGGCCCTGGCCGCGCGGCTGTACCGGCGCTTCCCCACGGACGCGATCGTGTTCGCCTGGCTGGACGGCATAGCAGAACAGAAGACACCGGCCGGCCTGCGTGGTCTGCTGGCCACGCTGGAGCCTGCGCACCGCCAGCGGCTGGAGCGCACCGCCCCGTTCCTGGAACGCCGCGCCGGGCTGTGGGCCCGGTACGGCGAGCCGGCGCTGGCGCGGCAGGACTATCTGGCCGCACTGGGCCTGCGGCCCGACCATGCGCCCACCCGCGTGGCCTACTGGTGGCTTCTGGTCGACCAGCAGGACAGCGCCACGCTGCGCCGCGAGCTGGCCCGCGCCGGCAGCGCTGTGCGGCGCGATCCGGCCTTTGCCGAGGTGCTGGCCGCCAGCTGGCAGCTGCTGGACGAGCCGCGCCAGGCGCTGGCGCTGCTGCAGCCCCAGGCCCGTGAGCGCAGCAACGACTTTCTGTGGCTCATGAATTACGCCGATGTGCTCGAGCGCGCCGGCCGCGAGGCACCCGCCCTGCGCGTGCGGCGCCACGCCTGGCTGCTGGCCCAGCGCGCCGCCGCCAGTCCGAAGGATGCCGAGCAGGGTCGCCAGGCCCTGATCGCCCGACTGCGGCTGGCCGGCAACCTGGCCGGTGGCGAACAGAAGGCCCGGCTCTGGCGTGCGCTGGGCCAGCTGCTGGCCGCCCGGCAGGGCGACGCCGCGCAGCAGCGCCAGGTGCAGGAACTGGTGGGCGCCTGGCTGCTGTCGGAAGGCCGCTTTGACACGGCACAGCGCTGGCTCTGGCAACAGCAGGCGCAGCGCATGGCGGCACCGGCGTACCAGCAGATGGCCGTGGCCATTGGTCAGGAAGACCCGCAGCAGCTGGCGCAGATGCTCGACCGCGTCGACCCGGCCGTGCGCCAGCCGCGCGCCGACGCGGTGGACCCGCAGGACCGGCTGACCGCGCTGCGCCTGCTGCAGCGCCGCGACGAGGCCGCCAGCGAGGGCTTTGCCCAGGCCCAGCGCCGCCCCGAAGGCCTGGGCGATGAACAGCAGCAGCTGCTGCAGCAGGACTTGCTGGCCAATGCCAGTCGCGCCAGCGTGCAGGGCCGCACGCGCCGTGTGGGCCTGATCAGCCGGCAGGAAGTCACGGTGGACGCGTCGGTGGTGCTGGCGCCGCGCCTGCGCCTCACGGTGGCGCTTTCCACCGCGCGCGACCGCAGCCGCGACAGCACGCAGATTGCCGGCACCCCCGCGCATGACCGCGAACTGCGCGCCGGGCTGGAGGCCCGCACCGACTGGGGTGACCTCAAGGCCCAGTGGCTGGTGCGCGACGCGCTGGCCACGGTGCAGGGCCTGGCGCTGCAGTTCACGCGCAGGCTGTCGAGCCAGGCCGTGCTGCAGCTCGACGCCGCGCGCGGCGAGCGCTCGGACGACAGCAGTGCCCTGGCGGTGGCCGGTGTACGCGACCGGCTCGCGGCCAGCCTGAACCTGCGCGCGGGCGACCGGCTTGAAGGCCAGGCCAGCCTGGCCAGCAACCGCTTTCGCACCCAGACCGGCGCGGCGCTGGGCCGCTCAACCGATGTGGCGCTCACCGGCAACTGGTACTGGCGCCGTGACGACCCGGATGTGCGGCTGCAGGTGCAGCTGCGCCGCAGCCTGGTGCGCGCCGATGGCCAGCCCGACGCGCCCACCGCGCTGCTGGTGCCCGGCGGCGCCGTACCGGGCGTGGGCCTGTTTCTGGGCGACTCGTCCACGGCGCTGTCGGCGAGCCTGGGCTACGGCCTCGCACGAACCGACCCGCTGCTGTACAGCCGGGCCTGGCGCCCCTGGGCCGAGATTGGCCTGGAAGCCCGGCACAGCCCAACTGGGCAGCAGACGCAGGGGTTGCTACGATTGGGCGCCAAGGGCTCGGTGGCCGGGCGCGACCAGCTGAGCATCCACTTCGACCTGCGTCCCGGCACCGCCGGCGACGGCGTGCGGGAGCTGCGTGTCCAGTACGAAACCTTTTTTGACCGGTGACCCATCATGAAAACCAGCCTGCTTGTTCCGTTTGTTGTGTCGGCCGCGCTCCTGGCCGGTTGCAGTTCGCTCAGCCCCGGTGCCAGCACCGGGCGCTCCGTGATGGAGCAGGCCATTGGCGCCAGCGACAAGGTGGCCATGCTGCCGGTGGCCAACTTCACCGACGTGCCGCAGGCCGGCCTGCGGGTGGAGGCCTTGCTCGAGCCGGCGCTGCGCCAGGCCGGCCTGCGCCAGCTCGCGATGTACCCCAGTGCCCTGAACCCGGAAACCCTGTTCGAGCCCGGCGAGCGCAAGGCCCAGGCCGAGGCCGAGAAATGGGCCCGCAGCCAGGGCATGCGTTATGTGGTGACCGGCGCCGTCAATGAATGGCGCTACAAGGTGGGCGTGGACGGCGAGCCCGCCGTGGGCCTGATGCTGCAGGTCAAGGACCTGAGCGACGACCAGGTGGTCTATTCCGCTGCTGGCGGGCGCACCGGTGGCAGCCGCGAAGCCCTGGCCGCCGTGGGCCAGCGCCTGGCGGCCGAACTTGTCTCGGGAATCCGCATTGAGTCCACCGCCCGACCGGCCACCAGCCGCTGAGCCGGCTGCGGGCCCCGGGCCCGCCGACAGCACCCCCGCCGCGCTGGACGCGCTGCGCGTGCAGCGCCGTGCCCAACGCTTTGACCCGGCGCGCGACTCCATCTACTCCGACTTCACCGCGTCGGTGCAGGACATGCTGGATGCCCTGCGCGACCCGGGTGTTCAGGCGCCGCGCACGCCGCTGCAGCGCTGGCTGCGCCCGCTGCTGGTGGCCTGGGTGGTGGCTGACCGCAGCGCCGGGCTGCTGCGCCTTTACCTGCGCCGCTGGATCCGCCACCACCCCGGCCTGCTGGGCCGCGTGCTGGAGACCCTGCTATGGCCAGCGCTGTTTGTGTATCTGGCGTTCATCAGCAATCCGGGCAACCCGTTCTACATCGACGAGGGCTTCCCCTGGCCCTGGCTCGGTCCCTGGCTGATCGCATTGCGCTATGGCGTGGGCTATGGCGCAGCGGCCTCGGCCGGCCTGCTGGGCGCGTGGTACTGGCTCTCGTTCACGCCGCAGTTCCCGCGGCTGTACTTCCTGGGCGGGGCCATTGCGATGCTGATCGCCGGCGAATTCGGCAGCTACTGGCGCCTGCGGGTGCTGCGCCTGCAGGAGAGCCTGCGGTTTCTCAACGACAAGGCCGAGCGCCTGACGCGTCGGCTGTACCTCATCAAGCTGTCGCACGACGAGCTGGAGTACGAGATGGTGGACCGCCCGGCCACGCTGCGCGAGTCGTTGATCGACCTGCGCGTGATGATGGACCAGTACACCCGCAACAACCCCGGCGACCTGAGCGGCCTGCCCGGCGCGCAGCTGATGCTGGACTTTGTGGTCAACCACTGCCGCATCGAAACTGCGGCGCTGTACGAGGTGCGGCTGGAGCCCGCGTTGCAGCTCATCCGTGTGGCCGCCGTCGGCCGCATGATCGACCCGCCCGCTGACGACCCGATGATCCTGCGTGCGGTGGAAACCGGCCACCAGGTGCACCTGCAGGACGCGCTGCTCGAAAAAGCCCGCCGCTCTTCCCTGGTGGCCGCCACGCCACTGTTGAGCACCGAGCGCCAGGCCTTCGGCCTGCTGGCCATTGGCAACATGCCCTTCACCGCGCTGACCACCGACAACCTTCAGACCGTGGCCGTGCTGCTGGAAAGCTATGCCGACTACCTGCGCCTGTCGGTCAGCGCGGGCGAACTGCTCGGCCTGTGGCCTGACGCGCCGCGCGGACTGGCCGGGGAGTTTGGCTGGCTCACCCGGTTGCGAACTGAATATGGTTTGGAAAGCCGCTGCGTGGTCTGGCGGGCCGAACACCCCCGCGCCGCGGAAGTGCTGGCGGAAATCCTCGCGCTGCACTCGCGCGGCGAAACCGCCTGGCGCTGGCCGGTGGACGCCACGCGCAACCGCGGCGCACCCTGCGTGATCGCGCTCACACCGTTCACCGATGCGTCCGGCGTGCGGGTGTACAAGCAGCGCATCCTGGACGGCGTGGCCCAGCAGTTTGGCGAGATCGGGCCGCAGCAGCTCAGTGCGTTTGACTTTGCCCTGGGCCGCGACCAGGGCTTTGCCCGGCTGCGCTGGCTGGTGGAGAGCGGCGAATGAGGGCCTGGCTCAAGATACTGCTGGCGCTGGTGGCCGAGCTCTGCTCCCTGCTGCTGCTGGACCAGGCGCTGGACTTTGACAGCCTGGCGGCTTACTTCGCACTGCACGCGCTGGCCGCGGCGGTGTCGGCCTGGCTGGCGTTCTCGCTGCTGCCCGCACAGTACCGCACGCCGGCGCGGCCTGGCTACATGCTGCTGTACTGCTTTGCGTTCTTCATTCCGGTGCTGGGCGTGCTGGCCACCGTGCTGGCGGTGCAAATCGCGCTGCGCTTCCCGAAGGCACTGCGCACCGAGCGTTATGTGGCGGTCCACATGCCCGAGTTTTCGGCCGTGCAGCGCGAATCGACCGAGCGCAGCGACCTGCGCGCTGGCGACGCACGCCGCATCCTGAAAGACTGGTCGCTGCCGCTGGACACGCGGCTGCGCGTGCTGGTGGCACTGCAGTCGATGCGGCCCAAGGCGGCGGTGCCCCTGCTGCAAAGCCTGCTGTCCGACCCGTCGGAAGACATCCGCCTGCTGGCCTACAGCATGGTGGACGCCTGGGAGAAGGACCTGACGCTGCAGATCCAGAATGCACGCGCACGGCTGGCCGAGGCGCGCGAGGGCGACGAACGTGCGCCGCTGGTCAATTCACTGCAGCGCCTTGCCGAGCTGCACTGGCTGCAGGCCGACACCGGGCTGGCGCGTGGCGACCTGCGACGTTTTGCGCTGGAGCAGGCGCAAAAGCTGTGCGAGGACGTGCTGGTGCTCGACGCCTACGTGCCCAGCGTCTGGCAGCTCTATGCCAAGGTGCTGATCGAGCTGGACCAGCTGGCTGCCGCCTCGCGCGCGCTGGAGCTGGCACGCAAGGTGCGCATGCCGCTGCAGGAGATCTGGCCGCTGATGGCGCAGATCGCCTGGCTGCGGCGCGACCTGGATGGCGTGCGCAAGTACATGAGCCGCCTGCCCGACAACGCCGCCCTGCCGCACGGCATGCGCGGTGTGGCTTCATTCTGGCGGCAACGGCAGGTGGCTGCGGTGGACCTGCATGTCTGAGCCCGTGTCTGGCGCCGGCCGTCCTCCGGTGGCCGATGTCGGCCTGCTGCTGGAGGGCACCTACCCCTACGTGTCGGGTGGCGTGTCGAGCTGGGTCCACCAGATCATCAATGGCTTCCCGGACCTCACCTTTGCCATCTGCTTTCTGGGCTCACGCAAGCAGGACTATGGCGAGAAGAAGTTCCAGCTGCCCGCCAATGTGGTGCACATCGAAGAGCACTACCTGTATGAGAGCACCGGCACGCCGCCGGTGACACCGCAGCGCGGCGACCGCGAGATGGACGCACTCAACCGCGAGCTGCACGAATACTTCCGCGCGCCGCAGGCGCTGGCCGAGCGCGGCGGCGAGGTGCTGGGCCGCATCACCGGCGAGCTGCAGGGCCGCATGAGCCGGTCCGAGTTCCTGTACTCGGAAGCCAGCTGGAACTACGTGACCGAGCAATACCGCGAGCGCTGCACCGACCCGAGCTTTGTGGACTATTTCTGGACCGTGCGCACCATGCACACGCCGATCTGGGTGCTGGCGGCCATTGTCGAGCAGTTCCCGCCGGTGCGTTGCTACCACTCGGTGTCCACCGGCTATGCGGGCTTTCTGGGGGCGCTGTTGAAGCGGCGCTGGGGCCGGCACCTGATCCTCAGCGAGCACGGCATCTACACCAAGGAGCGCCGCATCGACCTGTATGCCGCGCGCTGGATTGCCGACAACCGCAGCCTTCTGCAGCGCGATGCCACGCAGGCGGGCTACTTCCGCACCATGTGGATCCGCTTCTTCGAGGCGCTGGGCCGCATGTGCTACGACGCCAGCGACCAGATCATTGCGCTGTACGAGGCCAACCGCCTGCGTCAGGTGCAGGATGGTGCCGATCCGCGGCGCACCAGCAACATTCCCAACGGCATTGACGTGGTGCGCTTTGGCGCCCTGCGTGCGCTGCGGCCCGCGACGGTGCCGCCCATCATGTGCCTCATTGGCCGGGTGGTGCCGATCAAGGACATCAAG